>CAWHFD010000001.1:0-24607 GCA_963828355.1 uncultured Verrucomicrobiae bacterium
TTGACAGATTTACAAGATAGAGCCTTGAAGACAGCGCCAACCTTTCCGATCCGGATGTTATCGCCGCCGAAATCGCAGTTCAATGAGGAACGTCGGCCGAAACCATCGCCCTATCGGTTACTCAAAATACGTATCGTCGTGCGTATAAGGGGGAGCGCAGCAACAGAGAAAGCGTAGCGGCTCTGTAGCCATGATCGTGTGCCAGGTTCCCGAAGGGATGAGGATCGCATCGCCCGGGCCGACCATTCGACGTTCGCCATCGAGCTCTATCTCGCCCGCGCCCTCGAGGATGAAATAAAACTCCTCCGCGACCTTGTGGTAGTGCCGCTCTGTCCTGCCTCCCGCGGGGACACGCGCTTCCGCAAGGCTTTGGTTTTGAACCGGCGCATTAGTGCGATCGAGAATCGAACGAATAGTCGAGCCGTCTTTGGTGATAAAAGGACGACTGGGCCGAAAGATTTTGGACGGTCATAGTTTTTTAAGATGCCGCGACCCGAGGCGCGACGGAAGGCCTAAGTTTCTTTGGCGATCATGTGGGCTCACGTCGGCTGGTGAGACCTCCGCGGCGGCCAATCTTCGCAAGATATTGAAATTGACTCATGTGCTCCCGCCCATTTGACACTCGCTCCTTCCCCAGCTCGCTCGCTGCTTCCCTCGCAGTTTTACCTTCTATGTCGCTTTTCCCAGAAGCTCCGTTCGCTTAGTGTGAAGGAGTGGCGACCGAAATTGATATCGTGCGTGATGTTTCGAACAAACTCGATCAGGCCAGAATCGATTACATGCTCACCGGTTCGATGGCGATGAATTATTACGCGCAGCCGCGGATGACCCGCGACATCGACGTTGTAGTCGCGATAAAACCGAATGACGTGGACCGAGTCGTGGCTCTGTTTGAGCCGGAATATTATGTGAGCAAAGAGAGCATTCTCGAGTCGATCGAGCACGAATCGATCTTCAATCTGATCCACCACGAAAGCGTGATCAAAGTGGACTGTATCGTCCGTAAGCAGAATGAATACCGAAAGGTCGAGTTCGAGCGGCGGCAAAAGGTGTCTATTCTCGATTTCACCACTTATATTGTGAGCAAGGAGGACTTGATAATTTCAAAATTGTTTTGGGCAAAAGATTCTCACTCCGAGATTCAACTCGGCGATGTGAGAAATCTCCTCGCCACCGGCTACGATGAAGGATACTTGAGGCGCTGGACGCGTCAGTTGGGACTGGATAGCTTACTTCGAGAGTGTTTGCATGACTGATACTGCGCCAGAAATAAGGGAGAAGGTCCGCGAGCTAATTATGTCGCGACCACCGGAGGAGCGGTTCGTGATGGGCGCGCAAATGTTCGACGCTGCAATCGAAATATTGAAGGCGTCGCTCCCGGCGGGTTTGCCCAGGGTGGAGCAAAGACGGGAACTATTTAAACGCCTCTACGGCCTGGAACTGCCGGCTTAGATCTTTTAGGCAGTCAGGTTCGAACTAATTATTTTGCCCGCGCTCGAGTGGTCTTAGCCTGCGACGTGGTTCAATTCTTGGAGTGCATCGTCGGGCAATTGATGGCCAGCGCCAGCAACATTGTATCTCGCTCGCTCCCGCTCGGCTCGAACGCTTCCCTCGCGGTCCCGCGGCTGCGGGATCGTTGACTCTCGATACTCCCGATCGCTCGGCCGCGTCACCACGCGGCCAATGCAGTCCATCCGCCGGTTTCCCAACACGGCGTATTCATCCCATTCGCTCCATTGAAACTCGCTCGCCTGCCCCGCTCACTCATTGCTTTTGCGTTGATCACTCGCACTGCCCCGTGCTTGCGCCAGCTACCCTAGCTGCGTTGCCGTCTACTCGCGCGATTCCCAATCGCGACGTGTTCTATGTCGCTGATCCCATGAGCTCCATTCGCGAACTGGCTTTTGACCTTCCGTCATGCAATCTTCAACGATCCATCGTAAGCCGGTTTTGATGCGTGAGGCAAGCCGACGATTCGGCAATCGTTCGGGACCTGCGGCCGTTCATATGTCTCCAGGTTTTGCAATGTGGCGGTTAGATAATCTTGTCTGGTTTCTCAAAATCGCGTCTGATCATCGCCTAAAGACCGAGCGCTACATTGAAATCGTACCTTGTAAAGTTTTCCGATCGCGAGGAAGGACCATACGAAGAAACGCAGATCGCGCAGATGTTCGCCGATGGGCGTATCGATCGGAACACTGCGTGTAAGCCCATCAGCGGCGGTGATTGGAAAACAGTCGATGATTATCTGCCGATGTTGAAATACGGAACTCAATTGCCACCGGCTACTAAAGTCCCAGCTGTTCCTCCCATTCCACCGCCAGTATTGTCGTCGCAGTTGTCGCAACGAATCTCGATTGTGGATTTTGATATTCCGTTCTGGTCGGTCCTAAAGATCATGTTCAAATGGATGGCAGCAGGTCTCATTGTCGGCCTGTGCTTGATGCCCGTAGTCATTTTCATCTGGCTGATCGCCATGACAGTGTTTGCGGGACTAATTAGTGGCGCAATGTCGAGCTTGCATCATCCGTGATCTTCGCCCGAGGAGCGCTCAGCCGCAGTCAGCGACAGCGGCTACGGTCAGATCGCAGGCGACACGCCCGCCGCTACAGGTCTTCAGCTCATGCGATCGGATGTCTTACCAGCTGACACAGCCGCCACTACGGCGCGCGCTGATGCATCATAAGCGCCTTATGATGGGTGCGTAATCACTATTGAGAGAGGTTGCGCGCAGAAGAAGATCGATTTTGTGTCGATCAATCCGGTGCGATATTGTTTTCGCCATGAGTGCCACCGAAGTTATCGAACAGTTCAAAGCCCTTCCCGTCAGCGAACGGGCACAAGTCGCCAAGTTTGTGGTGGAAAATGACGATTCCTGGATCCCTGAATCTTTCAAGCAAGGCATGGCCGATGCGGAAGCCGGGCGATTTGTAGACTTGGATACAGCGCTCAATGAGCCGTATCCCGGTGATCAATGAAATATCGATGGGGGGAGGAAATGGGGTCGCGTCTAAACTCCGAAATTCGAAAGTCTTCGCGAGCAGAGCATTCAATCTTCGACAACGACCGGCAGCGAGGTGCCAGTTTGTACATTACGGATCTAATCTGGAACCCAGGAAATAGGAATAGGGCTGTAGACTCCGTTGTCCTCAGCGGAGTCAATCCAAAATTCATTTCATTCTGCGCTGAGACAGCGCACGCTACAGCCAGTGCAATTTCCACCGCGAGTGAGGCAAGAATGCGTAAGCGCGGCGTCTGAGATTGCATCGTGGCGTGAGTGAAATCGAATCCGCTCGCCGCGCAAAGCTTGCGACTGAGACAGCCGCCTCTAAAGTGCGCAGCTCGTGAGTCGCATTCGTCATGATTGTCGAGGCCAAGCTCATTATGTCTTGACGGTTCGGTGACTGGGCCGCACTCTTCCGGCATCGACACGCGCGTCAGAGCGCGCTGACATCGTTGTAGCTCGCCCTGAAAGGGTTCCCGGTTCGAGACGAGCTGCCCTAAATTCAACCTGAAAAAATTATTATGAAATTATTCACGCCAGTTCTGGCAATCACACTTCTCGGCTTAGCGGCCGCGCCCTGCGGGCACGCTCAGGAAAACGCTGCCGACTCGAGCGCAGTCCAAGCCAATCTCAAGGGGATGGAAGACGCCTGGGTCAAGGCGCTGGTAGCCAAGGATTCGGCCGCCGTCGGAAACATGATAGCGGACGACTTTGCCGGATTTAATCCCGACGGAAAACATGTTGGAAAGTCCCAGCTCCTCGATGAGATGAAGAACGAACCCAACACCGTGAGTTCGGCAACGAACGACAACATGGATGTTCATGTCTACGGGCCGAACCTGGCCACCGTCTGCGGCACGACGACGGAGAAGGGTAAGACCAAGGAGGGTAAAGAGTTTACCCACACCTACGTTTGGGTGGATGCCTGGATGGAGCGCAATGGCAAATGGGAGTGCATCGCGGAAGGGGTCATGAAGTCGTCTAAAAAGAAGTAAAACAGGAGAGCCGGCTCGGCTACGCTTGCGGCTGACACAGCCCCCACTACAGCCAATTGCTTATTCATCATAAGTTATACCAAGCGTAAGCCCAATTCCAAGATACAAGCCGGTTACGATGGATGACCGCCGGGAGGCTAATGAAGGTGCTCCTGACGGCTTACACCCGCGCGGTATTCCGCCTCTATCAACAGATTCCTCCGTTTGGATTGACGCCTATCGGAGAAAATGTTCACATCGCGCAGTGAAAACGAATCGCACTACGTTAGCGGTACTGGCGGTGTTGTTAACAGCAACCGCGGCAACCTTTGCTGCTAATCCCCTGATGGGCGCGTGGAAGCTCAACGAAGGCAAATCGAAGTTCGCGCCCGGCGCGACCAAAAATACTACGGTCACATACACCCCAGCCAAAGGTGACATGATAAAGTGCACGGTGGCTGGGGTGGATAAGGATGGTAACCCCATTCACTGGACTTGGGTCGGGAAATTCGATGGCAAACCGTACCAAATTAAAGGGAGCCCATCCTTCGACACGCTGACCTATAAGCCGGTGAATGACCGCACCAATAGAACGACGGCCACGAAAGCCGGCAAGGTGGTGATGACGGGCACCATCACTGTAGCGAAAGACGGAAAGTCGCGCGTGGTCATGCTCACGGGCACGGGTGCGAACGGACAGAAGTTCACTGACATGACTTACTACGACAAGCAGCAGTAGAGCGCGAATGGGAGTTCGGAGTTAAACCGGGTGCTCTCCCCGGTGGCTTGTTCATCGATCACAAAGCCACAGCGGGGTAATGCCGCAAGGAGGAATTGGGATCGCGTCTAAATTCCGAACTACTGACCCGCTGCGGCTGCAGCTTCGTCTGCTTCCGCTTCGGTTCGCGACACATCGATTAAGAACTGCAACCGTCTCCGCTCCTTTTCCGCTGGCGAAAATGCCGCCAGGTAAATCTGCAGCCCGGCATCACGCGCTTTCAGCCAGTCCCGTTGCGATTGCCTCAGCTCGGCAACGGTCTCTTTTTCCTCCTTCTCCGCTTTGGCAAGCATCTTTTGATAACTCTCGTTCAGTTTCTTATCGACTCTGGCGTACTGCTGTTTCAACGTCGCCTCATCGGGTAACGGCACGACGGGCTCCGCGCAGGCGAGGACATCGATCTCATGCGACTTCGCAGACGCCGCGTTGACCTTGCGCAGATAAGGCGTCAGTTCGAATCCGCCGATGCGTGTGTTGTAATAGAGATACCGCCCAACCGTTTTGCGTCGCTCTTCGCCGCCACGCATGACGAGGAGTAACCGGCCTGAATCGTCGCTCCACACGCCGAAGCGAACCATGGCGCACAGTCCTTCGTCGGCGAAATTCTCGGTGAACAACCGTTGTTTCAGCGCTTCAGCCCACGCGCCGTCCTCCAGTGATGGCTCGACGGGCTGAAACGGTCCGACGTCGTTAGATCCCGCAGCTTTGCTATCGCTTCTTCGGTAGAGATCCGCGCCCGACATACACGACCCGTGATGCAGCTCGACGTACAACCACTTTTCATTCGGCGAAAACCGAAATTCCTCCGGAATCACCAGTTCCGCCGAATGCATTTTTGTCCGTTGCTTTTCGTCCGCTGTCGTGACAATCCAAAAATCCTCGCCGTCCCGGACGACACGAAACGTCCCGCTCGGACTCGTCTTCAGCACTTGCGGTTTGTTCTCGTCCTCGACGGCCGCCGTTGCGGCTGCAGACGGCGCACCTTTCGCCTCTAATTCGGTCTGCGCAATTAGCATTGAGCGGTTATCCCAGCCTCCCTCTACCGCAATCAGACCAAGCAAGAGCAGCAGCTTGCTCATTAACTGTTGATATCTGCATGCACTACCGGCCGCGGCTCGCCGGTGGAACGATACCGTTCATGCGCAGATACTCGACCATCTGCCCGTAGTGATCGAAGCAATGAGCTGCGGCAAACGTTGCCAGGAAGAGGCGCGTGGTCGGCTTGCCACTAGCCGAGGTAATCGGTTGGACGAGGTTCGAGCTGTTGAGGGTTGCGACCGATTTGTGGCCGAACGCGAAGGAGTCTTTCACAAACTTAATGATTTCGGCCTTGGATTTCATGTTGTCCGGGCCTTTCTCTTCGTTAACCGTGTCCGGTGGTTTCTCGCCCGTAATCGGCGACCAAATGAGATAGTTCGACGCGGCGATATGCTTCAGTTGCTCGCCAAATGTGCGCACACCTTTGTAGTTGCTGCCAGGAAGGTTTAGTTTTTCCGGGGAAAAATCGTACTTTTCCTCTGGCATCGCCTCGGCCACTTCGACGACTTCCTTTTCAACAAGACTAATCTCGCGATCGATCGCTGAGGCGATGGTGGGTGGAGTTAATGGTGACGCCGGCGCACCGGCCGCAGGAGAGCTTTTGGCTGCCTGCGGATAAGCTGAAGCCGCGGCGAGAGACAACGCTGCTGTTAGCAGCAGAGACGTTTTGAGCTGTTTCATAGGATTATTGTTCTTTCTTTGTTTGGGTTTTCAAAGGGTTATTGCATCAAAGAGCGTTGGTATCGATTTTGCCACAAGTAATTTGCTGCATTATTGCCCTCAGTCACACCCTAAAACCACTCCGCTGCACCACTTGAAACAATATAGTTACTTATGAATAGATGGATACCAAAGGATGTATCTATACCTCGTCTTGATCCGCGGTAACCACGAGACGTTTAACAGGTTGACCCTTGACGAGCCCATCCACAATCTCCGGAATGTCCGCGGCCGTCACGTGCCCGTAAAAAAAGTGATCGGGTTCGACTAAAACCGTCACGCCACTGGCGCATTGATCCAGACAGCTCGACGTGCAGACGCGCGCCTCGAGCCTGGCGAGCCCACGCGCGGCAACCTCCTCTTTCAACGCTCTATACACTTCTTCCGAGTTCCTGGCGGCGCAGCATCCTTTCGGGTTGTCCTCAGCCCGACGATTGATGCAGACAAAGAGATAGCGCTTGCGTTGCAGAAAGGTGAGAGTCGAATACGCCGAGCCCGAGGTCAAAGGCTAAAGGTTAACCGCCAGATCAAAAGGAAGGGGTTGCCCACATAGCTATTCGAGGTCGCTATTGTCACCTTTCATGACGATCCGATTTGCTTTATTATTTTAACCATGAAACTGCGCCTGGTAGTCGAACACGATCCCGAGACAAAGCGATGGGCAGCATTTTTCCCGGAATTGCCAGGTTGCGCTTCTGCAGGAGATAGCGAAGAACAAGCGATCCAAAACGCGAAAGAAGCGCTAGAGCTTTGGTTTGAACCGGCACCAGTCAACCTCTCTGCGGGAGCAAAGGTATTGGAAGTTGCTCTCTCGTGAGCGAGCGATCTCCGGTTTGCACAGCAAAACAGGTCATTCGCGTTTTACGTCAAAACGGTTTCGGCTTGGTCAGCCAAAAAGGCAGTCACCAGAAATGGCGTCATACGAACGGTCGATAAGTGATCGTGCCCATCCACGGCAGCAAACCGATACCAATCGGAAATTGAAAAGCATTATCGAAGGGGCTGGACTCAGGGTTGACGATTTCCGGCAATAATCACTCGCCTTCATGTCTTTTCTGCCCGCTAATGTTTAAACATCTATCTCCTGATTTCCTCCTTCTTCATTGAGACTCGCCGACCTCCCGGCCTACTCGCCCCTTCTCCCGTCACTTCACCTTCGATGCTTGGCACGCCGGAGCCTCGGCGAAGGCGGCTCGCGTGTCCTACGCGGTCAATTCTTACTTCCTCCTTTGGACCGGCATCGCGAACCCGATCGCTTTCAATTCCGCGCCAAGTAAGTTTGCCTGCTCTGGCGTGAGCTCGACGAGCGGCGGACGTACCCTGGTCCACTCCGGGTCGTTCCCGTAAATAGCCAGCGCCTGCTTTAGCGCAGCGATCATGGACGGAAATTTCCTGCTACTGAACACCTCGCGCACCACATTTAACTTTGATTGCTGTTGGTCCGCGTCATCTGCCGTGTTCCACTCGCTGTAAAGCTTGTGGATCGCCGCCGGGTTGACGTTGGCCGTTGCTGAGATCGTGCCCGCACCGCCATTGCGCATATTGGCAAGCAGGAACGATTCGCGGCCAACAAACACATCGAAAGTGCGAGCAGCACGGGCAGTTGGAGCTGGACGGCCGGTTTCTGCAAACGCATCGAGAAAAGTTTTGGTGGTATTCCAATCGCCGGAGCTGTCTTTCATCCCGGCGATCGCGTCTGGATAAACGCTCAGGAGGCGCTCAACCAATTTGGGTGTGATGCCAATGATCGCCACGGATGGAATATGGTAGAGGTAAATTTTCAGGCGCGCGTCGCCGACCCGTTGCACGACTTCGCTGAAATAACGGTAGAGGCCTTCTTCGCTGATGTTCTTGTAATAAAAAGGCGGCAACATCAGCACACCGGCGCAACCGTGTTTTACCGCATGCGCAGTGAGCTCGACTGTCTCGGTGATCGAGCAGCAACCGGTGCCCGGCATCATGCGCGACGGATCGATGCCGGCCGCGACAAGTGCATCGAGCAACGTCATTCGTTCTTTGGCTGACATCGAGTTCGCCTCGCTGTTGGTGCCAAACGCTGCCAGCCCGCAGTTCTGCGAAAGTAACCATCGGCAATGCCTGATGAACCGGTCGGGGTCAGGCGAAAGATCGGCCTTGAAGGGCGTCACGACCGGGGCGAGCACGCCATGGAGGCGCTTACCCGGTGGCGAAACTTTGGCTTTCTGCATCGAATCAAAAGAAAGCCGAAAGTTAGAATCCTGAAAAGCTCAATGAAGCTGATGGGATCAGAGAGGAGCCCCAGCATCGCCGAACCACTTTGAAAACGAATCTTTAGGCGAACCTGCGAAATAGTTTGGGAACCGCGGGGCAAAAGGCGAGTATTGACGCCTATGGGACACAACCACGGCAGAGATAATGTTAAGAAACGCGCACGACGCCGGAAAAAGATGGAGCGCCTCGCCGCCGCCAAGAAAAGCAAGAAGAAACCGGCGAAATAACCTTGCGGCAGGTTAAGAGCAACAAACCTGGAAATTGAGTCATCAAAGGGGATGCGTGCTTTTTTTGCACGCTGTAAAAGCAACACTGCGGATTTAGCAGGAGCGCTAACGCCGCGCGGCATCGGAGGACTGAACTCGAATTCCTAGCAAATAGCAGGACCTTTGCCTGGTAAACCGCGCTCCCCGAGCCACGGGAAATGCCGGCGCATGCGCGCGACGCGTTTGAGTCCGAATGGCTCGATCGCCTTGCTGCGAATATGCGCGATGGCTTCTTCAACAGAGTCGGTCGCGAAAATCAAGCTTGAATCCTTCGGACCAATCATCGCCCTTTGCGCCATCTTCTCAATGAAATCGATCAGCTCTTTCCAGTAATCGGTGCCCATGATCACAATCGGAAAATTCTTGATTTTCCCGTTCTGAATGAGCGTGAGCGCCTCGAACAACTCGTCGAGTGTGCCGGCGCCGCCGGGCATCACAACGAAGGCATAGGAATATTTAATCAACAACGCTTTGCGGACGAAAAAATAGTGCAGTCGGACGCAGAGATCGAGATACGCATTGGACACTTGCTCGAACGGCAACTCGATATTGCATCCGACCGAGCGACCACCAGCTTCTTTCGCCCCGCGATTGGCCGCTTCCATGATTCCTGGACCGCCGCCGGTCATTACAGTGAATCCCAGCCGCGCAATCGCCGCGCCCATTTTTCGCGCCAGCTCGTAATGTGGATCGTCGGGCTTTACGCGGGCCGAGCCAAAGACCGTTACGCAGGGAGCAACGAAATGAAGCGTTCGAAATCCGCGGAGGAAATCGCGCATGACTCTCAACAACGTAAAAAATTCGGCAAACCGCGAGCGCGGACCTTCGAGAAAGATTTCGTCGGCCCGCTCCGGCGGCGCGGTCAAAGCGGATGTCGCCGAATCCGGCACGGGATCGATCGGAGTTTCGCCGGGCATCTGAAATCAATGGTAATCGCACGAAAATCTAAGTTGTTGCCAGGCCAAAGGAAAGGCCTGTTTCGGTGCGACGTCGAAACCAGCACCCGAGACGGGTGCGCTACCCTTTTTCCATCACACCACTGTCAGCTTCAATATTTCCGCCGCATATGGCTTGGGAGAATGTTAAGCTCGCTCCGATACTTGGCCACGGTGCGTCGCGCGATAGGAATCCCGCGCTCGCTCAGGATGTCGACGATCTCGTGATCGCTCAATGGCGCGCTGCCGCTCTCGTGCTTGACGAGGTCGAGAACGGCTTGTTTGACGCTGGTGTTGCTTAGCGATTCACCGGTCGCAGTTTCATAACCGGAGGTGAAAAAATATTTCATCTCGAAAACGCCGTGCGGCGTGGCCATGTATTTGCCGGAGACAGCGCGGCTGACCGTGGTTTCGTGCACTCCCACGGCATCGGCAACTTCTGCCATCGTCATCGGTTTCAAATGCGACGCGCCTTGCTCGAAAAAATCCCGCTGCCGCGAAACGATCTGCTGCGCGATGTTTAGAATCGTCTGCTGGCGTTGATGGATCGAGCGGATCAGGAATTTGCCGCTGCGGATTTTGTCGCGGATGTAGTCTTTGACGTCGCTGGTTTGCGCGTCTCCGGAAGCAATGATGTCCTTGTAAAGATTGCTGATCCGCAGATGCGGAATCTGTTCGTTGTTGAGGGAGATCTGATATTCGTTATCCACTTTTTCGACGATTACGTCCGGCAGCACGTAATTCTGCGGCGCGGCAGCGAAAACCTGACCCGGACGCGGGTTCAAGCGCGCGATGTTGTCGGCGGCCTTTTGTACCTCTTCAACGCTGGTTGCCATCCGGCGCGCAATCTCAGGAAAGCGGTGCTTGGCGAGCTCTTCCATGTGCTCCGACACAACCTTGCACTCGAGGCTCTGTTCTTTTCCTTGCCGCCGCAGTTGAATCAGCAAACACTCGCGCAAATCACGCGCTCCAACTCCCGCCGGATAAAAAGATTGAATCAACGCCAGTATTCTTTCGAAATCGGGCTGTGGGATTCCTGAGTTCAACGCCATTTCCTCCGGCGTGCTTCGGAGGAATCCGTCGTCGTCGATATTACCAATGATCAGCTCCGCAACTTTGCGGTCGTCGGCGCTGAGCACGGTCTGGTTCAACTGCGCGATCAGATTTTGCTGAAGCGTTTCCTGGACTGGGATGGAATCGAAAAGAAACTGGCGTTTCTCGTCCGCCTCCTTCGAGCCGCGCCGGCCGTCGAGACTGGAACTGGCCGACTGGGCCATGTAATCACGCCATTCCTCATCCAGACTCGCGAGCTGCTCGAATTGCTCCTTGAAATTCTCGTCCGCCGAGGCTTCAACCTCGCCGCGGTCGTCAGCGGCGGGATCCTCTGACAACTCTTCCAGCACCGGATTTGTTTCCATCTCCTGCTGAACCAGGTTGCGCAGCTCGAGTAGCGGGGTCTGGAGGACGAGCAGGCTTTGTTGCAGTTGCGGCGACAGAACGTGTTGCAACGCGAGACTTTGCCTCAGCTGCATTCCCTGTACGGCCATACGCCGAGTTTACGAGTGTCGGCAACGGCGGGCAAGCGATGGATTCGCCGCGGCTAAGTCGTTGAATGGTTGAAGCGTTGAAGGTTCGTGAATTAGGTGAAGCCATTTCTGGAGATTTTCAATTTTACCGAGCATCGCTGCAAGCCGGCACTCCTGGCTTGCTTTTCAAGGCGTTAATGGAAAATACTGCGCGGTGCGTTGGAACTGGCCATTTGAAACCCGCACTGGCAACCGTGGTAACGGCATTCACCATAACGGGGCCGATCGTGATGGAGAAGAGCATAACGGTTTCTCCGGTGACGCGTGCCCCGATTTCTTATGCGTGGGCGCCCAGAAAGCCGGAACTTCCTGGCTTTATCGGCAACTGGAGCTGCATCCGGATTTTTGGATGCCTCCGTTGAAGGAACTGCATTACTTCGATCAGTTAAATCGAACGAAACGATTCCATCCTCCGCGTTGCGGAGACAAGCGCGACACGTCATTTCTGGAGAGCATGGAAAACTTGCGCGGCCGGTTTTACCTCGATCTGGAGAGCTACGGCCGATTGTTCCGCCACAAGGGATCGCTTCTTTCTGGCGACATTTCGCCAGCGTACTCAACTCTGAACGACGAAATCATCGAGCGAGTCGTCGATCGTTTCCCCAACTTGAAAGTGATATTTCTGGCTCGAGACCCCGTCGAGAGGGCCTGGTCACAACTGTCAATGGGCATGCGTCTCGGAACGATCAGTCCATTCAACGTCATCGATCCCGAGGAAGTGATTCGCAATCTGTTGAATCCAGGTGTGCTGATCCGGTCTCATCCCAGCAAAGTGGTCTCGCGCTGGAAGCGTTACGTGCGCCGGGAAAACTTTCGCGTTTATTTCTTCGACGATCTGAAGGAGAGCCCAGCCCGGTTGCGGCGAGCAATTCTCCTTTTCTTGGGCGGCAATCCCGACAAGTCAAGCCGTGGATTGAAGCCGGACGAGAACGGCGATGCCGCCCGCAACAAGCTTCGGCTCACCGCAAAAGTGCGCGACCGTATGGCTCGGTTTTTTGAACAGGAACTCAAAGCCTGTGCCTTGGAGCTTGGGGGACGCGCGAAAAGTTGGCCGGCGCGATACGGCTTTTCACTGCTGCTATTCTTCTGGGACCTGCTGGACGACAGCATCGATCTCCTCTTCTGGTGTGATTGGGTTTGCTGACGTTGCCAACGTTCTTGCTTTCTCAAAACGGAAGGAAGAATAATCAGGCATGAGATGGACTCGGCCGTTCCATGGTCGCGCCAGCAACGGCCAACATAATAACGGGAAGGGCTCAGATGCCGACAGTGCAGGACCCGATTTCCTATGCGTCGGTGTCCACAAAGGCGGAACGACTTGGCTTTATCAACAACTCGATTCCCATCCGGATTTCTGGATGCCTCCTATAAAGGAGCTGCATTATTTCGATCAATTGAGCAGGGTCCAGCGCTCACTTTCTCCGCGCTGCAGAGATGAGCGCGATCTTCGGTTTCTCGAGAGCATAAAAAGCCTCAGTGCAAAACCGCACATAGACCTCGAGCATTATGCCCGATTATTCGACGCCAAGGGATCGCTTCTTTCGGGTGATATTTCGCCAAACTATTCGACGCTGGGTAATGAGGTCATCAGGCGTGTCGTCAGATATTTCCCGAAGTTAAAGGTGATTTTCCTGGCGCGTGATCCGGTCGAGCGAGTGTGGTCGCACTTGTCCATGGAAGTGCATTATCACCAGATCGAATCATTCGACGTGACCGATATCGATGAAGTCGATCGGAATTTGCTCCGCCGCGGGATGCTCTTGCGTTCGTACCCGAGCGCAGTCGTCGCGCGATGGAAACGTTATGTTCGCGCAGACCGGTTTCGCATTTATTTCTTTGATGACCTGCAAAGAAATCCGGCTGAACTGCGGCGTTCTATCCTCGATTTTCTAGGTGCTGATCCGGACAAGCCAGCCAGCCGGGTGCCGGCCGACTACAACAGTTGGGGCAGGATAGAAAAGCTTGTGCTTACGGAGAAAGTTCGGTCGCATCTGGCGCAGTTCTTCAAGAAAGAGCTAAAGAGGTGTGCGGCTCGGCTCGGCGGGGCAGCCAGAAATTGGCCGGCGCGATACGGTTTTTCATTGTTGCTATTGTTTTGGGGCTTATTGGGCGACAGCATCGATCTTTTCTTCTGATGTGACTGGATCTCGCGGGCGCTGTAGCGTCGGCTGTTCTCGCCGGATCAGGCCGATCTCAGACGAGGCATGAGCCTAATAGATCGAGCCGCCAGGTAATGGAGTGATGGATTCATTGCTCCAAATTCCGATGCTCTATTGCTCCATTAAGTCATCGCCGTTTGTTTGGCCCGCGCGCGGTTCGCCTGAAGCTCTCCGAGATGTTTTTCAGACCAACGACAAAGTCCCTGTAGTGGCTCGATCAACGTGCGTCCCAGCTTCGTAAGCGAATATTCTACCTTCGGCGGCACAACCGGATGCACTCTGCGTTGCACCAGCCCATCGCGCTCGAGGCTGCGCAGGGTCTGGGTGAGCATTTTCTGAGAAATCCCGCCGATTTCGCGCTGAAGCGCGGCGTAACGCATCGTGCCGCCGGCAAGAATCTGGATGACGAGCGCAGTCCACTTGTCAGCAATGCGGTCGAGCACCAGCCGGGAAGGACAGCGCGGATCAAGCACGGAAGGAGATGGAGAGGCCTTTGGCATGGCGTCTGTTTAAAACAACTGCTTCGCAGGTGCAAGCCGGAGGGTAACATTCTAAAAGGTGCGTATGGTTCTAGATCGCATGTAGTTGACTGCTGGTTTCTGTGTCCGAAATTAAACCATGAGCATCACAGCGCCTCCGGAAAAAAATGCCGGTCGGATCGACTTTCTTTTCAATGAGACGGACTCCGGCGTTTCGCAGCCAGTTCGCGGCGAGACGCAACCGGACGACTCTGAGTTGCTCGACGCGTATTCGCGCACGGTCGTCAGCGCAGTCGCCCGCGTGGCGCCGACCGTAGTTAATATCGATGCAAAACAGCGCGTCAGCGCAGGGCGCGGAGAGCGCGAAGTCAACGGGAACGGCTCGGGGTTCGTGATCGCGCCTGATGGATTCATTCTGACGAACAGCCACGTTGTTCACAACGCGACTGCGATCACTGCAAACCTGCCGGATGGACGCGAATATCCGGCCCGATTAACCGGCGACGACCCGGACACCGATCTAGCTGTCATTCGGATCGACGCGCCGCAGCTCACGCACGTGCGCCTGGCCGATTCTGAGAATTTGCGCGTGGGGCAGCTGGTGATCGCGATTGGAAATCCACTCGGTTTTGAAGCCAGCGTGACTGCCGGCGTGATCAGCGCGCTGGGTCGCTCGATGCACGCGCAATCGGGTCGCTTGATCGACAACATCATTCAAACCGATGCCGCTCTGAATCCCGGCAACTCCGGCGGACCGCTGGTCAATTCCGCCGGTGAAGTCGTCGGCGTAAACACGGCCATGATCCGCCCTGCGCAGGGCATCTGCTTCGCCATCGGCAGTAACACGGCGAAATTCGTAGCCGGGTGGTTGATCAAAGACGGAGAAATCCGGCGCGGTTACATCGGTGTCGCCGGGCAGAATGTACCGATTCATAGGCGGATCGTCCGGTTTTACGGTCTCCCGCTTGAGACTGGAGTACTAGTTGTTTCAGTGGAGGAAAACAGCCCCGCCGAACGCGCCGGCTTGGGCGACGGCGATGTGATCGTGGCGTTTAATGGCCAACCGATTGGGAGCGTGCACCATCTTCACAAGGTTTTGGTCGGCGATCAAATCGGCGCCAGCGCCAGCCTCACAATCATTCGGCACACAGAGAAATTGGAGCTGCCAATCTTGCCAGCAGAATCGCGAGCACAAAAGTAGCGCGAGCCTTTGGCTTGCGATTTCCCAAGCAACCGTGACGCTTACGCCACTTTTCAATGAAAATTCTCGTCATTGGCGGTGGTGGTCGCGAACACGCTCTTGCATGGAAGCTGCGTCAATCGCCTCATGCAGATCGGATTTTCTGCGCTCCGGGAAATGCGGGGACGAGCGAAATTGCCGAGAACGTGACGATTCCCGCAAATGATTTGCCGGCGTTGCTTAAGTTCGCGAGGGAAAACTGTATCGATCTGACAGTGGTCGGTCCCGATGATCCGCTCGCTGGTGGAATTGTTGATATGTTCGCAGCCGAGAAATTGCGTGCTTTTGGGCCGGATAAATTGGCGGCGCGGATTGAGTCATCGAAAATCTTCGCAAAAGAATTGATGCGCGCGCAGAAGGTTCCCACCGCAGAAGCGGCGACGTTTTCTGAAGCCAACGAAGCGCTTGATTACTGTGGGCGAGTCAAATTTCCGGTGGTGATCAAGGCGGATGGCTTGGCGCTCGGCAAAGGCGTGATTATCGCCGGGGAAGCTGCGACGGCTAAATCGACCATCGACGAGATGATGAATCAACGCCGATTCGGCGCCGCCGGCCGGCGCGTCGTGATTGAGGAATTTCTGCGAGGCACAGAATGCTCGCTGCACGCACTGGTGAACGGAAAAAAGTATCTCCTGCTGGAATCTGCCCGCGATCACAAGCGCGCGCTGGATGGAGATCAAGGCCCAAACACGGGCGGAATGGGCGCCTTTAGTCCTGCCGACAATTGGAACAGCAAATTGCAAACGCTGTTTGAGACAGACATCATGCAGCCGTTGCTGTGCGGTCTCGTTCAGCAAGGCGTTCCGTTTCGCGGGCTTCTTTATCCCGGGTTGATGATCACCAGCGCGGGACCGCGCGTGCTGGAGTTTAATTGCCGGTTTGGCGATCCGGAGACGCAGGCGCTTTTGCCCCGGATGAAATCGGACCTGCTACCGCTCTTGGAAACGACGATCGATGGAACGCTCGACCAATGTGCGATTGAATGGGACCCGCGCCCTGCGGTCACGGTCGTGCTCGCGTCTGCCGGTTATCCTGGCAAATACGAAACAGGAAAACCGATTTCAGGTCTCGAGGACGCGGCAAAGCTTGGGGACGTGCAGATTTTCCATGCAGGAACTAAAGGCGACGGCCGCGCAGTAAGCACCGCTGGCGGTCGCGTGCTCGCCATCACGGCGCTCGGGTCGGACATGGAAGCGGCTCGCGCGCGCGCGTATCAGGCGGTGTCCCGAATTCATTTCGAGGGCTGTCATTACCGGCGCGATATTGCTCTGGATGCTGTTGCGGCTAACGTCACCAAATTATCATAATGTCTCGATTGTTTCTGGCGGCGGTTGTCATCTCGGTCTTTGGCTCAAACGTTGTGGCGCAATCGCCAACACCGGCTTCGCCTGCGGCGAAAGCGTCGCAGGGTCAATCAAAGCCGCCTTCACTGCCCGAACCCTCACCTTCGGCTACGCCCACAATACAAGAGCTGGTTAATTCGTTAGGCCCAGCCGATCTGCAGGCATTCATCACGTTGTTGAAAGGTAATTTCACGGACCCCGAGGCGATCACCGATACAGAGTTAAATCGGGCAACCGTCGAGGGTCTGCTGGTGCGGCTACCACGCGGCATCACGCTCTTGCCCGGAAAAGAAAGCGTCGCCGCCGCGGCGCCGGGAGCGTTTTACAGTGAGCTCATCGCGGGACGCATTGGATACGTGCGTCTCGGGTCCTTAAACAACGCCAATCTCCAGGCGCTCGACAGGGCCCTCAGCGGTTTCGCTGGCAAAAAAGTCGATGCCCTCATCATGGATCTTCGCGCCAGTCCCGCAACGAGCGATTTGTCGCTGGCGGCGGATTTCGCGAAGCGGTTTTGTCCAAAAGGCAAACCGATCTTTACCTTGCGTAAACCGGCGGGGCGTCAGGACCGCATATTTAGTTCCGAACGTGAGCCGGCGTTTCGTGACTTGATCATGGTGCTCGCCGATGGCGACACGACCGGCGCCGCCGAGGCGATCGCAGCTGCGCTACGCTTTTACAACAAAGCATTAGTCATCGGGCAACCAACCTCGGGCCGCGCGGCCGAATACTCGGATCTGGCATTGCCGGACGGCAAAACGCTACGGGTGGCGGTAGGGGAACTGATTTCACCCGATGGTAGCCCATTGTTTCCTGAAGGCTTAAAACCAGATTTGCCCGTCGAGATGTCGGTAGCGGAAAAGCGTCAGATTTTTCAATCAAGCACCGAAAAAGGAATGGATCCATTCATTTACGACACGGGCAGGCCACACATGAGTGAAGCAGCGCTGTTGGCTGGGACCAATCCCGAATTAGAGGCAGCGGAAGCCGCACAGCAACGCCGCGGTCGACCACCGGAAAAACCGGCGCCACACGATCCAGTGTTACAACGGGCACTGGATGTCGTTACTTCGTTGGAAGTTTATCAGAAACGATAAACGCGGAACACAGCATCGTTCATTTGTTTGCAGGGGCATGCGTCGAGACGCCGTTCGCGTTTATAGAGTTGACGAGGTTCTTCGATTTCGCTCAGAATCGGTGGCGTGACGCCGCTCGAAGAAAGTATCGGCTATAAGTTCCGCAACTCGCTTTTGTTGGCCGAAGCGCTCACGCATCCCAGTGTTGGCCACGAAGCGCAACGTTACCATTTTGATTATCAGCGCTTGGAATTTTTGGGCGACGCCGTTCTTCAGCTTGTCATTACCGAGTATTTATTTCGAAATTTCAAAGTCGAAGCGGAAGGACAGCTTACAAAGCTGCGTTCACGGCTGGTGTCTCGCGACGCATTAAGGACGCATGCTGCTGCGCTCGATCTGGGGCGTTACATTTTGATGGGACGCGGAGAAGAAGCCAGCGGCGGGCGGGAACGTACGTCCACATTGGCCGATGCATTTGAAGCCTTGATCGGCGCGCTTTACCTCGATGGCGGCCTCGAGGTAGCCAGGAATTTCCTTCTGACCCAGACCCGCGCCGATCTCGAGAAACTGGCGGAAGAGCCAGTGGATATTAATCCGAAGGGCGAGCTCCAGGAATTGTTGCAAAGCATCTCGCCCCACAGTCCGATTTATGAACTGGTTTCGCAGAGTGGGCCCGAGCACGAAAAGACATTCGTCTCACAGGTTGTTTGGGAGGACATTGTTCTTGGTCAAGGCGGCGGCCGCAGCAAAAAACAAGCGGAAACTGCGGCTGCGCTCGACGCGTTGCAGTTGAGGCGCTGGGAGAAAAAACTGTAATTCGGTTGTTTTAGAACCGGCTTTGCAAAACTCTGACACTGTGATCGCAGAGTAAAAGGGCCTAAGTAGCGGCGCTGCTCCTGTCACGTCGTTGATCCTGGCGAAAGCGGATACGCCTTTTCATATCCAATGGTTCAGCGCGTCGATTTTTCCAGAAGCCCGTTTCCAGCGGAAATGTCGCATGATCGATTTGGTCACAAAGTTCTTGGCCCGCCCGACAGCCCGTTCCAATGAGAGGCCGGATGCCAGCCCAGCCGTAATCGCGGCTGAATAAGTGCAGCCGGTACCGTGTGTGGCAACGCCCCGCACAAATGACGCCGAGAACTCTTTCAGTCGGCCGTTGTGGAAGAATAAATCGATCGCGTTCTCTCCTTCCAGATGGCCACCTTTCAATAGGATCGCGCAGCGAAATTGCTTCGCGAGCGTCTTCGCCGCTCTCTGCATTTGTTGCCGTCCTCTGATTCGCGTTCCAAGCAACAAGCCGGCTTCGTCCAGGTTCGGCGTGATGAGTGTCGCGAGCGGAAACAGTTCGCTTTTGTAAGCGTCGATAGCTGCGCTTTCCAGAAGGCGGTCACCACTGGTCGCAATCATTACCGGATCGATCACGAGCGGGATTCGTCGCCTGTTGTCGTGAAAGGCCTTTACCACAACGGAAACGATCTGCCCCGAACAAAGCAGGCCTGTTTTTATCGCGGCGACCTGGAAATTTCGAAGCAACACTTCGATTTGATTACGGACGATTCTCGGCGTAACCGCTTCAATTCTTGACACCTTTCCAGGAATTTCCGCGACGACGCACGTCACGGCGGTCAATCCATAAACGCCAAGAGCGGTGAAAGTTTTCAGATCGGCCTGAATACCAGCGCCGGCGCTACAGTCGGAACCGGCAATCGTGAGAGCTACGGGGACAGCAGCGGCACTCTGGGAACGCCGCCTGCCTTGCTCACCCATGGATTCGGCGCTCAGAGACCGCCGCCGCAGCATCACGCCCCGTTACCGTCGCTGCCGATCGCTTCGACTGGGCAGCCTTCCATCGCTTCTTTGCAGAGCCCTTCCTCTTCGGGCGTCTCCGGCTGCTTATAAACATAAGAGTGGCCACCGTCATCGTTCCGTTTGAAGTTGGCGGGGGCCGTCTCGCGGCACAAGTCGCAGTCGATGCATTGATCATCGACGTAGAATTTACCGGGTACGTTCTCGGGGTATTTGTTCGCGGCGTCGGCCATTGTTTTCCCTGAAAGTGAAGTGGAACGTTAGGAAGAAAGACTCCTGACGCAATAATCTGCCAATTGATTGGCTCAGACGCAACCGCAACGTGCCGCTGGCACGTATCTCCTCAAACATCGAAGGCGTTTGAATCGTTCGAGCGAAAAGAGCATGATGGCCGACCATTCAGCGAGACTTGAACAATTTGCGCGTCTAACCCTTTAACTCTTCAACGCTCTCTTCATGAACAAGGACGATGCCAAAAGCCTGCGCGCCTTTGCAATCGAGCTCGCGATCTACGCGATTCTTGTCACAACTTATTTCTTCCTGGTGCTGCATCTTTTGGGCGATTGGCTGTACCGGCTCGATACGCAGCATCGAATCCTTTACGCAGTAGTCGCCCTCTTGCTCATTGCCGGTCAAGCCGTTGTCCTGGATGCACTCACAACCGTGTTATTCCGGTTCCTGCGCCGCCGTTGGAGATAAGCCATGTTTTTTCCGATCTCCAATTCGCACATCAATCCGCTCTATCTGGTAGTCGTCGGTTTTCTCATTGGGATTTTGGGCGGTTTCTTTGGAGTGGGCGGAAGTTTCATTGCCGGTCCGGCGCTGCGCCTGATGGGAGTGGATTGGAATTACGCAGTGGGAACGGACCTGGCGCACATTGTCGGGAAATCGATTGTCGCGGCCAGGCAGCACCGCAGCCTGGGCAATGTCGATCTCAAGCTGGGATTCTTGATGGCTTTTGGAACGATCAGCGGCGCGGAAGCTGGTGCGCAAGTCATTCAGGCACTTAAGCGCGCAGGCAATGTGAACACCGTCGTCAGTTGGGTCGCCATTGTGGTCTATTTTAGCATTTCGATCTTCATGCTGTGGGAGAGCCAAAAAACATTGAGATTACATAAAGGCCGACCGCGCAAGGCCGCGGGATCCAAACAAGATCACTCGGCGTTCGGACCGGTGACCAAAAAAATCCAACAAATAAAAATTTGGCCGATGGTCAGCCTGCCCACCTCGGGCATACAGGAGATTTCTCTCTGGATCATACTGCTGGTCGCCCTTATTGGTGGATTTTTCAGCGGCTTTCTGGGCGGCGGCGCGGGCTACATCCGAATGCCCTCAATGGTCTATGTGCTCGGCATTCCCACTCATCTGGCTGTAGGAACGGACCTTTTTGAGATCGTAATTTCAGCCAGTTACGGAACGTTCACTCACGCCATCAAGGGCAACGTCGATATTCTGATCGCCCTCGTTATGCACACCGGCGCAGTCATCGGCGCGCAGATCGGTGTGGTAGCCACCCAGTATTTTGCCGGACCGAAAATCCGGCTCGCTTTTGTGCCGCTGCCGTTGATCGGAGTGGCCATCGTCATTTACACGCTCGTCAGCGGACACAAGCTGTAGCCATGAAGATCCTGATTTGCAGCGACGGAACATCCCCGGCGGAAACCGCAACTCATCTCGCAGGGTTATTGGCCGGGCCGCTGAAAGCCGAGACCACGCTGCTTGGAATTGCGGAAACACCAGAAGACGAGCAACCCCTGCGCGATGCGCTGCAGGCGCAAGCGCAATCGTTACGGCAGGGCGGCGAGGTATCGCCGGGCGTCATCGTGGAATCTGGGGAGCCGATCTGGCAAATTGCCCAGCAAACATCGAATAACAAATACGATCTCGTCGTGATCGGTGCGCGTTGGACTGGCGCGGTGGGAGATTACTGGCGATCAAAAAAAACGTACGAAGTAATCAAAGCCATTCAGCCTCCGGTGCTGGTGGCGATTGGCGAACGCAAACAATTGAAGCGTTTTGTCATTTGCACAGGTGGAAAAGAATACATCGAGCGAGCGGTCCAATTCACCGGCAGACTGGCCGCGGCCGTACGCGCATCCGTGACCTTGCTTCACGTCATGGCTGAGCCGCCGGCGATGTACGCCGATCTCGTGCGCATGGAAGAAAATGTGGATCAGTTACTTCAATCAAAATCTGAGCTTGGAACCAATTTGCTTCGTCAAAAAAAAGAACTCGACCGGCTCGGCGTCTCTGCTGAAGTGCATCTCCGGCACGGGATCGTGAGCGATCAGGTGTTCGAAGAAGCGCGCGACGGCGATTACGACTTAATTGTGACCGGCACATCTCAGGCACGCGGTTTGCTTCGGCACTACATCATGGGCGATTTAACCCGGCGCATTTTGAACGGCGCCAATGTGCCCGTGCTCGTCGCTCGCGCCGGCCCGCCAAAGGCCGCTCGAACGCTCTGGAAAGCCATCAAGGGACTGTTTGGAAAGAGCTAAGCGAAAGCGGCGCGGCGACGCATGCGCTCTCGCAAAGCTTCGCAAAACAAAACAGCCTCCCGATCGATTCCGAACGAAATGCTTTAGGAGGTATGATGCGTTCTCGCATCGATTTTGCCTGTCACGCGAACGCCTGGAACCAAACTACCTGAACGACCAAGTCTGCGCACCTCGCAAGTGCGGCGCTGGCTCAGCCATCTTTTTTGGGAGTGGACCATGGAAACCTGGCGCCCGATTGCTCCAGCCTCAGCCAAACCCGAGCCGTCGAAATGGAGCGATGCGCAGGTCACATTGGCTTGGATTGGGCACTCAACAGTGCTCATCGATTTTTTCGGCGTCAAAATTCTCACCGATCCCGTGCTTTTTTCCCGAGTAGGAATTCGTCTACCGGGATTCACAATCGGTCCGAAACGATTGACTGCGCCGGCGCTTGGCTTTGATGAGTTGCCGAAGGTCGATCTGGTTCTCCTTTCGCATGCGCATTTTGATCATCTTGATCTGCGAACGCTGCGCTGTTTTGATGAGTCCACCAGCGTCATTACCGCGCGTGCAACGATGGATTTATTGCAACGAACCCGGTTTTCCCACGTGACCGAGCTCGATTGGGGCCAAAGCAAAAGCCTTGGCACTGCTGCGGGCGAGATCGAAATTACTGCGTTCCCGGTGAAGCATTGGGGCGCCCGCACCCAGCGTGACACGTACCGCGGCTACAATGGATACCTGATCGCATCCCGCAGTCGCGGGAGACGCCGGATAATTTTCGCCGGCGACACCGCAATGACCGAAAGCTTCAGGGCGCTGCCGCGAGACGCCCCAATCGACGTGGCAATCATGTCGATCGGCGCTTACAATCCGTGGATACAGTCCCACTGCACCCCCGAGCAGGCAATTCAAATGGCCAATGCCGCAGGCGCGCGCTTCATTCTGCCGGTGCACCATCAAACCTTCCGGCTTAGCTTTGAACCATTCCGGGAACCGATCGAGCGCTTCGAAGCCGCACTAAGTAAAACTCCTGAGCGCATTGCTCTGCGCGAAATCGGCCAGACATTCGTGCTGCCCCTGTAGCCGCGTCTGTGTGAGAGGCGTGCCGGCTGCGTAAGATCGGGCCAAAATTCCAACTGCCCTGGTATTGCTCTAACGCTTCGCGCACCTTGTGTCGGACGCCACGGAATGCAATGTTTTGTCCGCTTTTCCGCCGACGTAGCTCAGCTGGTAGAGCAACGGTTTCGTAAACCGTAGGTCACGGGTTCGAATCCCGTCGTCGGCTTTTTTACAACAAGAGTCCCCACGAAAGCAGCGCAGAGGCGTCGCGCCACACCCGGCTGGAGCTGTCGCCCAGCACGACCGCGATTACATCTTTGCCGGGACGCGTCCCGCTTGCGATCAGGCATTTGCCCGCACCGTCAGTGTAACCGGTCTTCATCCCGTTGCAGTACGGCAACCGTCGTAAAAGTTTGTTTGTGTTTTCAAGCTCGCGCGTGCGCCCATTTGAATAGCGGAAGACAAGCTGGGGAAGACAGACAATGGAACGGATGGTCGGGTTCGCGTAAGCAGCGCGTGCGATGAGCGAGAGATCGCGGGCGCTCGAATATTGTCCCGGGATCGGCAGACCATTCGGATTCACAAAGTGCGAATGCACAGCTCCGAGTTGCAGTGCGCGTCGATTCATCATCTGGGCAAATGCCTCGACGCTCCCGGCATTGTCCCGCGCGAGACATCGTGCAACGTCATTGGGACTTTTCACCAGCAAGGCCCGCAAAAGGTCCATCCGCTGATAAGTCTCGCCCGACTTGATTCCCAGTTTTACCGGCTCGCACAACGTATCGACTGATTGCACCGTCACGGGCCGATCGAGAAAACCCGTCTCTGCCACAATCAGCGCAGTCAGTAATTTTTGCGTGCTGGCCGCCTGTCGTACCTGGTCCGCATTTTTTTCATACAAAATCCTGCCGCTGTTCGCGTCCACTACAATCACTGAAGCCGCGCTAGTCTTCGGTATTCCATCCGGCGTAAATTCCGTGGGTGCAGAGATCGTGTCGGGCGTATCTTTTGATTTTGCGCGCGCCCGGCGCGACCGAGCATGACTCGATTTTGACGTCTTGGGTTTCGGAGCGGCGGATTCAGAATCGTCATCCGTACTTTCCTTCTGTGTTACGGCTTTTGCTTTCCGAACGGGCCCATTAACGCCGCTCGGCCGGACGAGATCAGAATCAACGGTATCCTGTGCCCATGCGCTCAGCGCTGAGCTCAGGATCAATGCGCAAAGAAGCCAAATTCGATTGCGCCAAATCATGGACGGAAAAATAGCGGCAAAAGGCGTGACTGCGCAAGTGCCTGCGCTGCACATCTGTTACCGTCTTGAACGCCGCCGGCGAGTCATGCTCTCCGAAACGAGTGGCATGCGGCAATAGATGTCCTGCTGTTTTTCAATGCGAAAACTTATTTCCTGCCACGT
>CAWHFD010000002.1:0-81480 GCA_963828355.1 uncultured Verrucomicrobiae bacterium
GGCAATAATCTACGGGACAGGTTCAACACTCTGCTGACAACCGACACAGCGTTTTTCGACTGCCTGGTTGGATATTTTTACATCAGCGGATTCCATAAGATTTACCCAGCGCTCGATCACGTGGAGAAGATCAGAATTCTGGTCGGACTAAAGACAGATCGGATGGCTTACGAGCTCGCCCAGTTGGCGAAGCGAGATGGCGAATTTCCCTTCAAGTCACAAGCAGAGACGAAGAAACAAGTATCCGGGGAAGTCTTAACAGAATTGGAGAATGCGCCCGATACTCAGGTTGTAGAGATTGGCGTGCATAAATTCGTCGAGTGGTTGCGGTCCGGGAAATTAGAAATCAAGGCTCACCCGTCGGAAAATCTGCACGCAAAAGTTTACATAATGACGTTCTTCAGTGGCGACCGCGATGTGGGGCGAGTCATTACCGGCTCAAGCAACCTGACGCAGTCTGGCCTCCTCGATAATCTGGAATTCAATGTCGAACTCAAAACGCGATCCGATTACGAATTCGCTCTCGCCAAATTTAATGAATTGTGGAAAGTCGCCGTCGACCTTCGGAAGCCTTACGAGGACACAGTCGTCAATCGCTCGCCGTTTGCACATTTCACTCCGTACGAGCTTTATCTGAAATTCCTCTACGAGTACTTCCGCGACGAACTGAATCGGCCGGCTGAATTGGAAGACATTTACGTCCCGGACGATTTCAAACGCCTGAAATATCAGGAGGAAGCTGTCATCAGTGCACGAAAAGTTCTTGAAGAATACGGCGGTGTGTTTCTCGCGGACGTTGTGGGTCTTGGTAAAACGTACATGGCGGCCTTGATCGCACAGCAGCTCGACGGCCGCTCGCTCGTAATCGCGCCACCGCATTTACTCGATAAAGACAGCGCAGGATCATGGCCCAATGTTTTCGGTGACTTCCGGGTTCCGCACACCGACTTCGAATCCCTCGGAAAGTTAGAAGATCTTCTCGGCCGCGACGTAACGAAATACCGGAATGTGTTCATCGACGAATCGCACCGTTTCCGTACCGAGACGACTCAAACCTACGAAATGCTCGCGCAAATTTGTCGGGGCAAGCGGATCATCCTTGTATCCGCGACGCCGTTGAACAACACGCCTCGCGATATGTTGAGCCAGATCAAGCTATTTCAGAACGGTAAGAACAGCACGATTCCCAACGTCAGAAACCTCGAAGCGTTCTTTGCTCGACTTGAGAAAAATCTAAAGGGTCTCGATCGTCAACGGGACCGCGAGCAGTTCTTCTCCACAGTGCAGGCCAACGCCAAGGCGACGCGGGAACAGATCCTAAAGTTCCTAATGATCCGACGGACGCGAACTGAGATCGCAAAATATTACGGCGACGACCTAAGCGCTCAGAACTTGAAGTTTCCGGAGGTTGCTGACCCGCAGCCTTTGTTTTACAAATTCAACAAGAGTGAGAACGAGATTTTCAACGAAACGATTCGACTGATCACGCACGGGTTCTCATACGCGCGCTACCAGCCGCTCGTCTATTACGAGGGCAAGCGCACCGAACAACAGCTCCAGAGTCAGCGTAACCTCGCGAAATTCATGAAGATTTTGTTGGTGAAGCGCCTCGAAAGCAGCTTCCACGCATTTCGCCTTACGCTTGGTCGTTTCATTCGAAGTTACGAGCGCGTGATTACAGAGTTCCAAAAGGGCCATGTCTACATCAGTAAGAAACATATCGGCAAAATCTTTGATTTGCTGGAGGCCGATAATGACGAAGGCATCGAGCGTTTGCTCGAAGCAGAAAAAGCGGAGCGGTTAAACGCAAGCGACTTTAACCCGGAGTTCATTAAGCTTTTGCGATCTGACTTAAAGACCTTCCGTGCCATCGAGAATGATTGGCAGCGAGTCCGCCGCGACCCGAAATGGGAAGCGTTTCGAGATGTTATCAAAGGTCCGAAACTGCGCGCCGCCAAGTTGATCATCTTTACCGAATCGAAGGAAACGGCCGAGTATCTGGTGGACAGAATTAGGGAGGAAATCGAACAAGATGTTCTTCTCTTCACCGGCAATTCCGATCAATCCGTCCGGAGAGAAGTCCTTGCGAATTTCGACGCGAAGGCTTTTCGACCGAGTAATAAGTTTCGCATCCTCGTCGCCACTGAAGTGCTCTCAGAAGGCGTCAACCTTCATCGCTCGAATATTGTCTTTAATTATGACATCCCGTGGAATCCGACACGTCTCATTCAGCGCGTCGGCCGCGTTAACCGCGTCGATACGAAATTCGACACCATCCACACCTACAATTTCTTTCCGACCGAAGAGAGCAACGACCTAATCAAATTGAAAGAGGCCGCCGAGGCGAAGATTCATGCCTTCATAGAAATGCTTGGCGCAGACGCGCGCCTCCTTACCGAAGGTGAGGAGATAAAGTCGCATGACCTCTTCGCCAAACTGACCTCCAAGAAGACGATCACCGGCGAGGATGAGGAAGAAGAAAGCGAACTGGAATATTTGACCGAGATTCGAAATGTTCGGGACGAGAACGCGGATCTCTTCTCCCGAATCAAGCGGCTGCCGAAGAAGGCGCGATCTACAAGAATCGTCGCCTTAGATGAGTCGCGGCTGCCAGCGCTCATCACATACTTTCGGCAAGGCAAACTGGACAAGTTCTTCCGGGCTCAATCGGACCAGCCGGATGCACAGGAACTCGATTTCTTTCAAACCGCAAAGATACTCAAGCCGACGGACACAGAGGAGAAGCGGCAGAATATCCCCCCCGATTTTTACGCGCTGCTAGACAAGAGCAAGCAAGCCTTTACGTCTGTAACTGCCGCCGAACACGAGGATGCCCCTTCCGGCCGCGGAGGCGGACAGAACGACGCCTATATTCTGAAAAGATTAAAGGCGAAGGAGATTTCCCGGTACATGGCTACACCGAAGAGGACGAGCTCTTCATTCGGCAGGTTAAACAACTCTTGACCGACGGCGCGTTACCGCGTCCGACGACGAAGAAGGTTGCTGAAGCGCTGAAGAAAGAAATCGACCCGCTGAAAGTTCTTGGAATTTTACGTCGCGACATCTCAAAACTTTTCCTCCAGGTCACTCGCGCGCAGGAAAGCGCCTACATGTTTAACCCACGCGAAGTAATTCTTTTTCTACTTGGTGAGCACAACTACAATTTGATCTTGCGGACCGATTGAGTTCAGCATAGAATTTTAGTCAGCCGGGCCGTGGCTGTCCCCTTTTTCTCCAAAAAAAAAAAGAGAGACCTTTCTTTCAACACGCGGGGTCCGCGGTGTTGAGAACCGGAACACAAATCACAGAGAGCCACCCTATAAGCGGGGCGCCGCTGGCTTTTTTCGGGTCCCCCCTAAACTTACCATCTCTTTCTTCTCTTTCTAAATAAACAACCACTCTTACCAGCCATCCCCACCATAAAATAACAGGCCCCCCCCCGCTCCCTACAAACGGAGGGAATGGGCGGCGGAGGAAAGAAAAAAAAAAACTTTTCTTTCTTTTAAATAATGCTTCCTGTCGCGAAAGAGCGGGCGAAACTTGGGACGTGGCGTTGCAGATCGCGGCGCTCCGCGAAAAAGCCGGGCTTTCCCAAAAAGAGCTCGCCCGCAAACTTCGCACATCGCAGCAACAAATTAGCCGGCTCGAATCACCCGATTACGAAGGGCACTCGCTCAGCATGCTGCGCCGCGTCGCCGCGATCCTTGGCGCGACTGTTCGGGTCGCGATCGAACCCCGGAATGATCGCGGTCCCGCTCGCACTCGGGTTGCAGAGCGTAAAGCCCGCTACCGAACTTCGCGGAAATCATGAATCAGGAACAAGCGCGGAATCTTGTCCACCAGACGCTTACCGAAGCTTTCGACAAGGCGCGGTTTCGCCATTTTGTGCTCGAGCTGCTGAACGAGTTCGATGAATCGAAAGCATTTACTTCGAATAAGACCTACATCAAAGACGCATTCAAACAGCACGTTGAGCGTTTCGAGCGCCTTGGCACATACACATCCACGGACGATGAGAAGCTCGACGTTCTCATCGTCCATCTAACAAAACAGTCGAAACTTGAGCGCGCGCGGACGGCGATCCGCAACTTTGTGGCTGACCATTTGAAGCAGCGCGATGGCAAAGACGCAGCGCTTGTTGCCTTCGTTTCGCCGACGGAAAAGCAATGGCGTTTCTCTTACGTGAAAATGGAATACGCCACCGTCGAGAAAGATTCCGGCAAAATTGGTGTTGAGACGAAGCTCACTCCGGCGCGCCGGTTCTCTTACATAGTTGGTGAGGATGAGAGTTGTCATACGGCACAGACGCGTTTCCTCGGCCTACTCCAGGACACCGAAACGGCGCCGACTCTGGCGCAAATCGAAGAAGCCTTCAGCGTCGATGCCGTAACCAAGGAGTTTTTCAGGAAATACGCCGACCTATTCGGCGAGATTCAGAAAGCTCTGGACAAGGTCGCCAGGAAAGATTCTGCGATCGCGAAAGAGTTCGATAAGAAGAAGGTTCGGACCGCGGATTTTGCCAAGAAGCTAATGGGGCAAATTGTTTTCTTGTACTTCATTCAGAAGAAAGGATGGCTCGGCGTCGAGAAGGGAAAGGATTGGGGAAGTGGACCGCACGATTTTCTTCGTCGTTTGGCGCGAGGCGATTACGGCAAATACGAGAACTTCTTCAATGATGTTCTTGAGCCGCTCTTTTACGACACGCTCGCCACTGATCGTGGTCATGAAGCATGGTGCAAACGCTTTGGGTGCCGCATTCCATTCCTGAACGGCGGTTTGTTCGAGCCATTAGCTGATTACGATTGGCGCAAAACGGACATCGTGTTGCCGAACCGTCTCTTCACCAACACCGAGCCGTTCGACGATTTCAGCACTGGCACCGGTCTTCTCGATATGTTCGATCGCTACAACTTCACCGTAAACGAAGCCGAGCCGCTGGAGAAGGAAGTTGCCATCGATCCTGAGATGCTCGGAAAGGTTTTTGAAAATCTCATCGAGGAAAACCTGCGCAAGGGCCTGGGGTCATATTACACCCCACGCGAGATCGTCCACTACATGTGTCAGGAAAGCCTCATTAACTATCTCGATATAGCACTGAATTCCGCGAGCGAGGCAATCGGCCGAGAAAAGCGCAAACAAGCTGAGTTTGGTGATGAGAGGACGGAGCAGACGTTGCTTACCGCACCGACACGCCGAGAGCTAGTGCCGCACAGCGATATCGAAACTTTCGTACATCTTGGCGATCAAATCTCACACTACGAATCGGTCGAGACGCGTTACGCGATTAAGATGCCGAAGAGCATCGAGAGACATGCGCGACTGATCGATCAGAAACTGTCTGACATTACCATTTGTGATCCTGCTGTTGGTTCAGGCGCGTTTCCGGTCGGCATGATGAGCGAGATCGTTCGCGCGCGCACCGCGGTCACACCTTACTTTAACGATGTACCGGATCGAACGTCTTATCATTTTAAGCGCCATGCGATTCAAAATTGCATCTATGGCGTAGATATAGATCCAGGAGCGATCGAAATTGCAAAGCTTCGACTCTGGCTTTCGCTTGTCGTAGACGAGGAGGACGTCCGACAAATTAAGCCTTTGCCGAACCTCGATTATAAGCTCGTTGTCGGCGATTCCCTCCTGGGTGTCGAAAAGGACCTATTCAACAACGAACAGTTCAAGCGCTTAGAAGGATTAAAGCCGAAGTTCTTCTCGGAATCTGACCACAAGAGCAAGGCAGATCTAAAGGCGGAAATTGACGGACTGATTCATGACCTCACCAAGGGCAAGCAGATTTTCGACTTCGAGATTCACTTCTCAGAGGTCTTTCACAATAAGAGAGGATTCGACGTTGTGATCGCGAATCCACCTTACAACGGATTGAGGGATCTAAGTGAGAGCCAACAGGAGATCTATAACCGATCCCCGTATTACGATTTTGCGCGCGGTGGCAGAGTCAACCTGTTCCAGTTTTTCTATCCTTTGGCATTAACGGTTTCAAGTAAGCCGGCAACCGTTTGTCTCATCACTCAGAATTCTCTTCTCGCTGAAGACAGCGCAATACGAAATAGGCGTCTGATTGTTGATAAGTCCGAGATCATCAGGTTTGTCTCATTCCCGGAGCGCGACGATGTGAAGAAGAGAGTGTTTGAGAGCGCAAAAATGAGTGTTTGCATTGGGATGTTGCGGACGTGGACCGTGCCAATTCCGGATTACGAGTTCGAAATTCTGGTCTGGTATGACAAGCACTTCAGCGATGGGCACGCTCTGCATCTGCGATTGTCTGAGATTAGGGATTTATTCCCGACTAACCTGCTCTTCCCGATGTCGACTCAATTATCGTTCAACCTTCTTAGGAAGACGAAGGAAAACAGGGACGTGTTTTTTCTCACTGCGAAATCCGGTGAGATTGACATGACGCGATACAAAAATCGCTTCAATACTTCACGCAGGGGTAAGAGAGTTTTGACCGGCGCGCAGGTGCTCCGGTTTAGAACCACCGATCGGCCTTCCCAAGGGATGGTTGTGTTCTTGGATGGAGCCTCGACCGACATTTCGCCAGACAAAGCTGAGGACGGCCTGGCCGAACGACTAGTGATGCAAAGGATTACCGGCGTCGATTCGAAGAGGCGGTTAATCGCAACCCTCGGAGCCAGCATCCCGCCCTCGTCGGGTACAGGCATGCCGCGCGTTTGACCGTAGAAGATTCCCGAAAGAGAAAGGGGGTCGCATCTAACATTTAACATTGATGCTTCCGCCGATGTGATCCGCTGAATCGTTACATCGTTAGGCCTGTCACTGCTTCGAAATCGCGGGCTTGCCGCGAAGGACATACTTCTGGACCTTGCCCGTGGCTGTTTTCGGCAGCTTGGCCTATCGGCGACGTCAAATCGTTGAAAGCGTTACATCGTTACATCGGGAGGCATTTCATCTTCGCGGCTCACCCGGTCTCACAGAGACGGGGCTACAAACCGCGTCGTCCGCGCGTTATCCACGTTTCCAGGCGAGCATCATCCCGTCCCGTACGGTCAGGCAGACCGCGTAAAAGCTTTGCTCACGCGGTCCTCTGAGGAGATTGAGCGTTCCAGCGAGAATCATTTCCGTTTCCAAGCGAGCATCATTCCGTCGCGAATCGTTAAGCACACGTTCTCGACCCGCGGGTCCGATTGCACCAAACGGTCAAAGGCGACGATGGCACGATCATCAACATCCCTGGGATCTACCACTTTGCCGCTCCACAGAACATTGTCGGCTACGATCAACCCGGCCGGTTTGAGTAACGGCATGCACGCTTCGTAATAGTTTGAGTATTCAGCTTTATCGGCGTCGATAAATATGAGATCCAGCGGGTTGGTCAGCGTCTTGATTGTGTCCAACGCAGGTCCCATTCGGATGGTGATTTTGTGTCCGTGAGGACTCTCAGCGAAGTAGCGTCGCGCGATCGCTTCGGCTTTCGGATCGATTTCGCACGTGATCAGGGAACCATCATCTGGCAAGGCTTCGGCCATCATGAGCGCACTGTAGCCGGTGAACATTCCGAGCTCGAGAACGGTTCGGGCGTCGGTCAGCCGGACCAGCATTTTAAGAAAGCGACCCTCGATAGCATCGACCTGCATCTCCGGGCACTTCATCACTCGATAGGTTTCTTCCCGAAGACGGACATACAAGTCCGTTTCCGGCTCAGTGTGATCACGAGCGAATCGCTCAACCGCAACGTCGATGAAGCGCTCCATATCGGTCATCAGGGTTGCGGTGTCGCGGCAAGCTTCCTGTCAAAAAAATCAGCCGTTGTTTTGTAGGACTGCGGACCCAATCGCTCCAGCGGAGAAGCTCGTGAATTTCGTCGGGGATAATTAGCTCCTCGAACGCGACGTTTTGGCCGCGCAGTTTTTCGACCAGATCCGTGGTTTGCTGGAACGGCACGTTGCGATCGTCGTCGCCATGGATCAGCAGAACGGGCGAGCGCCAGTTCGCGATGCTTGCGACTGGCGATGATTTGAAGGCGAGCTCGCGGGCTTCTTTGATATCGGGCGCAATCTCGGCGTTCTTCCCGTCGACTTCCGCGGCCCACATCGGCAAGAAAATCGCCCAGTCGTGCACACCGTGGAAATCGATGCCGGCTTTGAAAATGTCTGAGTTGCGCGCCAGGCCCATCGCGGTCAGGAATCCGCCGTAGGAACCGCCCCAGAGACCGATCCGTTGTGGATCAACGTTCTGCAGCGTTTGCAAAAATTTCGCGCCGGCGACCACATCCTGGTATTCGGACGCGCCGCGCCACACCGAGTGTGGCGGTTCGCGAAAGGCGCGTCCGTACATGATGCCGAGCCGGTAATTCACCGAGAGCACGGTGTAACCCTTGCTCGCCAGGTACTGATTCATCGCGTAGGCGTTGGAGTAATACTGCATGTAATGCCATCCGAGCAGCATTTGCCGGATCGGTCCGCCATGCGTGAAGATGAGACCGGGGCCGCGCTGCGCTTTTTCCTTTGGCGTGAACAACTGGCCGTGAATTTCGAGGCCATCCTCGCTTTTAAACACCACCTGCTTTGGCGTGACTAACTGCGCTTCCGGGAAGTCGGCCGGAAGCATATTCTTCGCGATCAACTCGCGTCCGCTGCTCGTTAGGCGATAAGGCATGGCGGGCGATGTCGCCGTTGAGCCAAGACACAACAGCGTTTTTCCATCGCTCGTCTCGACCGGGTTCCATTCGATTGTTTCGCCACTCGTTAGGGCCTTCGGTTCGCCGCCCGTTGCGCTGACGCGCCAGATGTGCCGGCGATCGATGTCGTTCTGATTCGACGTGTAGAAGATGCTGCGCTTGTCTGGGCTCAATGTCACCTCTTCCACGTCAAAATTGCCCGGCGTGAGGAGCTGCGGCTCGCCGCCTTCTACGGCGATGGAGTAAAGATGATTGCGTCCGTCTTTTTCGCTTCCGAAAATGATGCGGCCTGCATTCGTGAATTGCAGCGATTGAAACGCAAACAGCGGCAGCGAATCTTCCATCGTGTTGCCGCTGTGAAAGAGCTCGTGGCCTTTGCCGCTTTGCGCGTCGGCAAGCCAGAGCGCCCACGTCCGCGGGAACTCAGGAATGAGCGGCCGTTTGAATTCGACTCCGGGCTGGCGAATAAATGCGACTTGTTTGCTGTCCGGCGACCAAACTGGAGCGGCATCACGATTCGTCGTCGGCGCGAGGTAAATGATCTTTTTCGTCGCCGGATCGAGCACAGCGATGAACGAGTGATCTTTGCGGTTCGAGCGAAACGCGATCCGCTTTCCGTCCGGCGACCAGCGCGGTGTATCGCTTTCCCCGAGTAACTGCCTCGAGCTGCTCTGCCTTTTTCTTGCCGTCGATCGGCGCGATCCAAAGATGTTTCTTTCCCGGCCAGACGACGTTCTTCCCGTCTGGCGAAACCTGCAGGTCCTCGCATTCCTCCTGGTCACATCCGATATCGCCGAGCAACCGCGGCGCGCCACCGCTTACATCTGCGGCCCATGCCTGCTGCCTGGGCATTTTTGTCAGGCTTTGCGGATTTGCCGATGTGCCTGCCTTGTTCACCTCGGTGCCGCGCGCGTACACGACCGTTTTGCCATCCGGCGTCAGTCGCACACTCGCGATTGGCTGCCCATCATCGCCCTTATAATGCGTTACCTGTTGCGGCGCGAAGTCCGGCGGGCCTGCCACCCAGATGTTGCGCTCGCCTTTGTTGTCGAACACCCACGCCACACGGGATGCATGCGAGGCGTTCGTTAGGCCATAGGGAAATGGCGCACTCAGCACCTGCTCAAGAGTGAAGGTTTCACCGACACAGACGACCGGAAGCAAAATGCTGCCTAGAGTAATGACAAGAGACTGGAGTAAAGTTTTCAACACGGCGGGCATTATCATGGCCGAACAATCGCGCGTCGACTGGATTCGGCTGCCGGGCTGATGGCATTCAGGCGTGGATTGTGTGTGCTTGGCACCGTTCTCGGCTTCGTGCTTGGCACTTAATTGCTTTGTTGATGAAATGCCGACTACCGGCAGCGGTTTTGATGAATCTATCGGCGGCACAACAACATTTATTATGGCTAACAGATTAATGGGTTTAGTGGCGGCGATCGCCGTCATCGGCAGTTCTGCAATGCTCATTGCGCAAGAGGCGGGCAAGCCGGTAAAGGGCGAGGGGACGTTAATGGTTCAAGGCAAGAACTATCCGCTGACGCACGCGCTGGCCTATGAGACTACGGTCAATGAGGAGGAGGTAATCGCGGTAGTTCTGAGTGGTCAGGCGATTTCGAGCGAGAAGCTCAAGGAGGCGATCGAAAAGGAAAAAGATGGTGGGTACCCCGATTTTAAACGGCCCTACGTCAAGCTGGAGTTCACGAAGACAGGCGCTCTCAAGCTGTGGAGCGCCAGCGCCGGCAACACGTCGCTAGGCAGGCGTCTCGGCGATGCGACCGGGGAACTAAAGCTGCAGGACGGCCGGGTCGCTGGCAAAGCCAGGCAGCCGAATGAGACCGAGCAGATGTTTTCCGCCGGGTTTGACGTCCGTTTTGATGTGGCGCTTCTCCGCGCTGGGGAATCGTTGCCGGTCACCGTTGCCAAAAAGCCCGGCCCCGCCGCCAACGTAAAGCCGTCGGTGACAGGCGTGTTCAAGGGGAACGGCAAGGAGGCGAAGCTGGTGTACGTGTCGGCACATTGGCGTGAGCCCTTTGGCGATAAGCCTTCGATGGTGCTGGTGTTTACTGAAAAGGATCATTCCAAAGATACGAAGCCCGATTTTAATGCCGGATTCGGCAAATTCGGCAGCGCATTGATCGTCTCGCTTCATGAAGACGGCGACATCTTTGGCTGCGAGGTGGCGCACAGCGCGCTTAAGCACCAGAACTTTAGCTCGATCGGCACGATCAAAACAAACAACTTCCAGTTTGCGGACGGCCAGGTGCGGGGAGAACTGACTACCGATGGTCCAACCGACGTGTTCGGGGAGACATGGGAAGTCAACCTTAAGTTCGTCGCGCCGCTTGGAGAGATCCCAAAGGAGTTTCAGGTCGCGGATACGAAAAAACCTGAAGAAGACGCAACGGAAAAGCCGGCGACCACCAAGGGTGAGAGTCAGGAAAAAGTGGTCAAACCGGCGAAGGATCAACTCAACGTCAAGGACCTGGCGCTCACGAAAGATGCATCCGACATCGAGTACCAGCAGCTCATCGAGCAACTTTCCTTTAAGAGCAAGACGAACGTGAAAAGCGTTTGTGCCGAATTGGCCGCGAATCTCAAGGCCCAAGGCTGGACCAAGGAAGGCAGCGATCTGATCACGCCGGGTTCCTCAATACTCAAGCGAAAACGAAGAGAAGCTGAGCTGACGATCTTTGTGCAGCCGGAGAACGGCGGGAGCAACGTGAAGATCATCACCGAGGGCCTCGTTTGGGACGAAAAGTAAGCCTGGCCGGTTTTTCCAATCGAAACCAGTTGATAGTTGAGAGACAGGCAGCGAAACCGTGGTGCGTTAAATCAAGCGATCGGCAAGCATGCACGCTGATTCCGTGCGAATTCCTGTCGCGCAGCGAATCGACAGTCGTTGGCGTCGGCTGTCACAACCACGTTTGGACGAAGCTGCTGAAGTTTGGGAGCAGATCGCCAGCAGCGTGGATGAGCATGAGCGCGAAGAGATTCTTCGTTCGGATCCAGATTACGCCGAACGTGATTCCGCTTACTGCGAGAACGACGATTGAGTACGCAATCGCCTCCAGTGAACCTGGATGTGGACCGAGTCCTTCCAATTCACCGGCATGTCGAAAGATAAAACCGGGCGCGTGCGCTAACCCAAAAATCAGGGACATCAGCACGATCCCGCTTATCTCGGACTTGAATGCAGCGGCCAAATGCGACTGAATCCAGGCGCGAAAAAAGAATTCCTCGACCAGGCCTACCTCGATTAAGAGCCAAACAAAACAAAGCGGTAAACCGAGAACCAGTTGAAAGGCCGTGAAGTGTTCATGCCGAAATGCAGCTCCGCCGCCGCTGACGAAATACTGAAAAGCCAGCAACACTCCGCCTACCGCAAGAACAACAGGCAGATGACTCCCGCAGAGTGCACGCAAACCTTCCCGCTGAATCCCGAAGTCGCGGGAGCGATAACCAAATCCGAGCCGAAAAATGGCAAAAGGAATGGCAACAAAAACGAACACCTTCTTTGCAAGCGTGATGACGAATTTAATCCGCAGAGAGTCGGTCCATGCACTCGGGAGATGTTGATCAATCCATTGCGGCCCGCCGATCAGGTAAAGAGATAACGCAATAACGTATCCCGTTAAGACGATCAATTCTGACGCTCCAGGCTGTATGGAGATCGAGAGCGGGATAGCATGGCGACTTGCGATCCACGCGATGAGCGGTAACACGATTCCGAAGACGACGAGCACGACGCCGCCGCCGGCGATGTCGAAACTTTTGTTGCCCAAAAGAATGGCGAAGGCGGCGCAATAAAGCAGCAAGCCGGCGGTCAGAATGAAATTTCGGGAAGAAGTCTGCGAGCTGATTGCAACGTTTCGCATCTGTTTGTTCGATGCAATGAAACCTCGCCGTGGATTCAAATGAAGAAAAATCGCCGAGCGCGTGAGATATTGAGTCGCAACGGTGCGCCTTTTAACTGCCGCGCCGATTTTTCGGGCGGTCGCGCTTCAATCGTCACTACGATCGGCGGCAGGTTTATTGCGCTTTAGAAGGTGATCCAGCGAAAAGTCGCCGGGACCGGTCAATACCAAGGTGATGACGATGATTAGGTAAAGCGCCGCCCTGAGCCAGTTTTCGCCGAGTCGAACACTGGCATAGAGCGCCCCGGCCATGGCTGGGCACGAAGGCGAATGAAACCAATTATTTTCTATTATTTTTTGTGTTTCACGTGGCGAAAATGGCGACGGTATTGGCCAGGTGCGATTTTTAGCGTCCGCTGAAACACGGTAAAGTGTTCGCGCCGAAACGCAGCGCCGACGCCACTAAGGAAATATTGGAAGGCAAGCAATGCTCCGCTCACCACAAGAACAACAGGCAGATGACTCCCGCAGGGTCCACGCAAACCCTCGCGCTGAATCCCGAACTCGCGAATCCGATAACCGAAGCCAAATCGAAAGATCGCGAATGGAATGGCGACGAAAACGAACAACTTCTTCGCCAGCGCAATGACAAATTTGATCCGCGAAGACAACGCTTTCAGAGAAATCTTAGCTCCGAAAAATCTTCGGGAGCAGGCAGAGCGGAGGCGGTGGGGTTTGACGAGCGACCATTAACGGTGACCCCAACTTCTTTCTAAAGCGCTCAGTACCGATTAAAGCAACTTTCGTTAGACTGGGTCCATAGATTCAATCGCACGCGGCATGGGGTCTCCGTATCGGCCGGCGCTGGCGCAGACTTGACGTGACATATTAACGTGCCGTTATTTTCATGCAGGGATCCGCCACATGAAATCGAAGAAAAGTCCTAAGCCAGCGGGTGCGGGCGAGGGGCATCATTCGACTCCCGTCGCGGGCGACCCCGCTCCGACCCTGCGAGCGGGGAGCCCCGTCGAATTCGGCATTCTGTCGGCTCTCGGCACCAAGTTCAGTCTCCGTAACGGCGAGGAGGACACGTTCAACCAGCTATATCGCATCTACCACAAATCGAAACACGAAGTTGAGGATAAACGTGGAGGTAAGAAACCGTGGGCTGATGACGACGAGCTTGGGGCGGAAGTGCATGCTTCGATCAAGCGGTTGAAACAGGCCGTGAACGGTGCCGCGTCGGATGAGCAAGGACATCGCTTCGTCCAGCGTCTGCCGCTGCACGGACGGCGCTACGTTGTGTTTTCCGATTACCACATGGGTCCGGCTGGTGCGCGCCAGGATTTCTTTGGTTCGTCGGGTAATCTCGCGATGATGACCGAGGTGCTAGGCGAGTACGAGCGAGCCCAGTTTACCGTAATTGATAATGGCGATGTAGAGGAGCTGTTGCTCTTCGAGCCGACGCTCGCGGAAGCGAGTTTACGAGCCTCACTGGCGGCACTTGGTTGGGATCAACTCGACCAGCACCGCCGTGAGGCACGCCGCCGCACGCTTGATCAGATCTTCACGACACATCGCGATTTCTATGTCGCGGTGGCCAGGTTGTACGCAAACGGACATTACGTGCGGACAGCGGGCAATCACGACTACGATCTGCAGCTCGATGACTTCAATGCCGCTCTGATGGAGCAACTCACGACTCTCGCACCGTTGGCCCGGGCGGCTTCCGGCGCCCGCCGCGGACCGTTCATGGTGGACTATGTGATTCTCGAGGACCACATTGATGATGCGTCCACCTCGGCCTCGCGCTTCGTGATCACCCACGGGCACCAGTTCGATCGCTCGTGCACTCCGAAGTTTGCGCCGCGCATCGGCGAGGTCATCACCGAATGCATCGCGTGGATATACCAGGGGCCCGACCGGCACTGGCTGTGGCACAAGGACAACGTGGTCGACTGGGTCGAGCGCAAAAAAGGCTTCTTGAACAATCTCGTGGGCGACGTGCCCGAGACGGTGGAGTTGAACTTCTGGCAGAAGCTGGGTGCGGTCGCGGAGTCGTTAGGCAAGGCGTTCCTCGTGGGCAATCCCATCGGTATTCAGGTCGCACTGCTGGAGTTTGGGAGCAGCTATATTGGACATGGCAAGCCGATCAATGACTACTCGATCCGAATGGCGATCGAGGCGCTACCTAGCGCTGTGACCAATGACCGCGGGTTCTGGGAGTGGGCCTTTGGCCACAACGTAGGCTGGGAATATTTTCTCCAGGATAATCCACGCGAGGCCTTCTTTCGCGAGGTCATGGCGGGCGATCGCATGTTCAAATACCGGCACATGAACGAGCTGAAGATCCGTAAGTGGATGAGAGAGGAATTTGACAACTCGCCTCCATCGCTTGTGCTCGGCCATTCTCACGAGGTGCGTTTCCGTCCGGCATTCACCGCGGCGCTTGGGCGGGAGGGCGGCCGCTACGACGGCTATTTCAATACCGGCGCGGCCGGTCGTTTCGAAAATCTGATCTGGGGTCTAGAGATCGACGATGGCACGCCGCAGCTAATTTCCTGGAGCCGGCCCGATGGCCCAAAGTCCGGTGCGGCCCCGGAGCGCCGCGTGTGGCAGGACATATCTACCCAGGCCGCGAACATTGGCGCAAGCGCGCTCTTTGCCGGGCCGCCTACACCGCTATTATAGAGCACCTGGGGCACCGGCGTCGTCGAAGCTCTTATTGCCCAAAAGAATGGCGAAGGCGGTGCAATAAAGGACCCGGATTCAGATAGTGCGTTACCTTTTGATTTTTGTTTTTGGCGGGTGTTTCACGTGGCGAAAATGGCGACGGTATTGGCCAGGCGCGATTTTCAGCGTCCGCTGAAATACCGTGCGCATTAAGTTGACGCTCCCGAAGCCGCATTCGTCCGCGATGGTTTCCATGCTGTTCTGACTTTCTTCCAGCCGCCGGCGAGCTGCTTCGACGCGCAGGCGCTCCACAAATCTTGCGGGCGTATTCTTCATCTCGTTGGTGAAGACGCGCGCGAAGTTGCGTGGACTCATCGCGACGCGCTCTGCCAGCAGCGGCACCGTGAGCGGTTTTTGTAAATTATCGAGCACCCACGCCTCCAATTCGCGCAATGGTTTTCGATCCGTCAGTTGGAGTGATAGCGCGGCGCTAAACTGTGACTGGCCGCCGGGCCGTCGCAAATAGAGCACCAGATTGCGCGCAACCTGCAGAGCGAGCCGCGAACCGTGATCTTCTTCGACCAACGCCAGCGCCAGATCCATTCCAGCTGTGACACCGGCGGATGTATAAACATTTTCATCCCGGACAAATATTGGATCGGATTCCACCCGCGCGCGCGGCGCGCGTTTGATCAAAGTGTGACACCAGTTCCAATGAGTCGTAGCGCGCCGGCCATCGAGCAGTCCGGCTCGGGCTAATAACATTGCGCCAGTGCAGACTGAGCCGATCCGCCGGGTTCGTGAGCAGATTTTTTTTAACCAGCGCACAGCCTCCGAACTGGTCTCATTCTGTTCGACTGCATCGCCGCCGGCAACGAGCAGGGTATCGATCTTCCCGCGCACTTCCCGAAAGGTTCTATGCGCGGTGATGCGCAGACCACAGTTGGAGATTATCGACCGACGGGAAGAAATGGTTACGACTTCGACCGAATAGATTCGTGCCGATGCAGGATTCGCGCGGGCGTGCATTTCCGAGGCGCGGGCGAACACCTGAAGCGGACCTACCAAGTCGAGAATCTCGACACCAGGCGCCGCTACAAAAACGATCCGCCGCGTCCGCGATTCTTGTGAAAGGTTATTGGCAACAGTTGCGTGTTTCGGTTTCAATTTCGGGAAGCTGATGCTGCCGATCCGGGCGCGACCGCGGTGATGAATTTTTCAGGAGCCGCGTCGAAAGTGTTCTTGTCGGCTTGTGAGCAGAAATAATAAGTCACGCCCTTAAAGACCGATTTCGACGCGATCTTTGGATCAATATCCATTCCGCACACCGCGCAAAGCGGGTGCTCGGCGGTTGAGACAGGTAACGTGGCGTATAACTGATTTGAATCGGGATTCATCCAGCCTTGTCCCTGATATTCCAAGTCATAAGCGGTCTTCTGGGCAACGTGGCGACCGTAATAGCGCTCCACCACGCGCAGGGCGAGATCGATCCCGGAAGAGAGACCGCCGGCTGTTGCGAGATTGCCGTTCTCGACAAAGCGCGCGCCGCGCTTGAGCTGAACGTCTGGAAATTTCATGGCGAAACTTCCAAACGCGCCGTGATACGTGGTCGCGGATTTGCCGTTTAGCAGTCCGGTTTTCGCCAGAACAAATGCGCCTGTGCAAACCGACATCGTAACGTCGGCCGTCTTCGAAGCGTTCCTGATCCATTCCAATATTGCCGGGCTCGGTTCACTTTGCGCGGGAATAACAATCACCTTTGGCGGTGGCGCGTTTTGAATCGTGTAGTCGGGGACGATCTGCATTCCACCGCTGGTGCGGATCGGTTTCTTACTTTCGGCTACTGTGTACAGACGGAACGGCATTTCCCGGCTGCCCGGTATCATGACGTCCTGGAATACTTCCCACGGCCCGCAAAAATCGATCACCACCGCGCCGTCGGAAATCAGAAAGGCCACCGGAATCTGGCCTTTGTCCGGCGGTTTTAACGACGTTGTTGCGGTCGCGACCTCCTTCGGGTTCGAACGGTCGTCGGTCTTGACCGGAGCTGCGGTCGCGAAAAGCGCACGGAGCGCTAACACACCGAGCACAAACAGCAAGGCGAATCGTGCGAGCCGATGAACGAACTCCATCTTATTCAGCGTATGTAATCGTGCATTCATGGTCTGATTTTCGGATGACAGGAGGTGGCAGCAATGACAATAATCACCATATTTCTGCCAACGGGGCATTTAATCAACCCCGTTCTGACTTGGTGCATCCGTTAGCCCGGGCGCACAGCAGCCGTTTGTCCTGTAGCCGGGGGCGGTGACCCCGGAGAGCCGGCCTCAACGCGGCCACTGCAGTCACGGCCCTGCGGGCCGTCTCTTCCTAATGTGGACAGCAGCGCGAGGGATCAAGCGACCACAGGCTGGCGGCTATTGACGAACGTTTACTGCTTGTCGTAAACAGCGGTGCTCTTAGAGTCGTTGCCTTTTGCGTCCGTTCCGCTCCAAGTGATAATGCGGCTTTTGCCATCAGCAGAAACCACAATTCGACCAGTGCCGGTGACTCTTCCGTGATTCCAATTGGTCAACTCCAGTGTGCGGTCGTCGATTTTTTTGTACGACCGCATGTCCGAGTTCGGGTCGCCAGTGACAGGATAATTTTTCCCGTCAAACCTGCCCGTCCATTGGTTGCGAGTGGACTTACCCTTCGCATTTATACCGCTCACCGTCACTTTCACCTGGTCACCGGCTGCCTCGTAAACAACCATGGTGTTCTTTGTTGCCCCCGATGAGAACCTCGATTTGGCTTGGTTAAGCTTCCAAGTGCCCATTTGCGGATTCGCTGCAAAGCAGGCTGCGCCTGCCAGGAAACAAACTGCAAGAGTGAATAGGATTGTTTTCATCGCCGCCATCGAATCCAGATTTCTAGTTCGCGTCAATGCTTTTTCCGATATAAAACTCTGCGACGCGAAATCTTCCACGTGGACCGGCCATGGTTGTTCCCCGTCCCTGCCAGGACCAGATTGTGTGAAGCCGCGCTAAAGATCATATTTCGCCATGACTGACGAACGCATTCAGAAAATCAAATCAGCCGTTGAAGCGGCCGATCATATTTCGCCCGAGAAAAAGGCGGAGTTTTTGGCCGTGCTTGCCAAGCTTCAACCCGCCATCGCGAAGGTTGCGCAAACACACGAGGAGGAGGCTGAGAGCATCAGCCGGTTCGTCGAAGCTTCAGCACGCGAAGCCGCTAGCAAGGAAAAACGACCTGAAGGTCTTGAAAGGGTTTTGCACAAGCTAAAACTGTCCGTCGAAAAGTTCGAAGCCTCGCATCCCGAGTTGACGGCGTTCGTCACCGAATATTCCGCGCTTCTTTCCAACTTCGGCGTTTAACCGGGAAAACCGGGCAATAGGGACTTTGATGACGCCCAAGCCCATCGCCGTGACTTCCTTCAACGACTGGTAACCGCCGGTCTGCGTTTAGCGTGCGATTGTCCCCACTCTTTCCACCAGCGTTTTGCCTTTGGTGCGATCGTTGATCACGAATGTGTTATTTTCCCCATGCGTTGACCACGGACCGCGCGGCACTTCACTGAAATCGACGAACCTCCAGTCGGTAACGTCCGTTGGTTTTAATCCGAGATAATCGCGGACGGCAGGCGAAACATCGAGCCCGGCACCTTTGTTCAGGTTAGGTTTTGGCCGCTCGTTCCCGAAAACATATTGCCAGTGATCGGTGCGGAATGGTCCGGCGTCTTCCCATTGCGCGTAGGCGGTTCGATTGCCTTTGCGGATCGCAACCCATCGGTCTTTGCAGGTGGAGACTGCCGGTCCCTGATACGCTTCCCTAAACCAGGGAACAACGCTGGCCGCCTCAGGCCGATGGCCTTCCCTTGCTTTGTCATTGTATGGGAGCGCACAATAAAACGGGTTGAGCCGTGGCGTGAAATTTGCCGGAATGTAATTGCTGCGATGAGCCGTATCAGGGTCGTCGGTACCCCCGTAATTCTTCGCCCACTGCTTGTCCCATGAACTCACCCGATTCGGAACTGGGTTATTGCCGCTGGGTTTTTCGCCGATCCAGAACACAGTGGTCACAATTTCGTTTTTCCAGGGGTAACGCTGCCCTGGATGGTCGCCAGCAAGCTGCTTCGCGGAGAACGCGATTGAACTGACATCAAACAGACGATCGTCTGCTGTCTTGTCAGACTTTTTGCTGAACTTGGTTTTGGCAGGTTCCGAGTTCGAATCCGCGCCGTGCGCGAAAACAGATGAGATGGACGAAAGCAGAACCGCGATGGTATGAGTAAATTTTCCGATTTTCATTTTGCTTAAGGCAGCGCGAAAACAAGACGTCATGCGTCTATTACTTGATCGTTCACGAGGACGCGGATGCGCGTCAGTCGCGGCGAGTTAAGATCCGCCTGAAAAGTAGTGGCGCAATCTCAATGATAATCTCGGGGAGTCAAGCAAAAAATAATGCTTTAGCGATGCTCTCGATTTGCTCGTCCGAGTCGAAGGAATCGGTGCGTATGCGGTCGCCTCACCGTGCAAAGGGAGAGGGGAACGCGGGCATTGCTACTCACGTGTCCGAGAATTTTCGTCCTCGAGAAATTTGCCCGGATTTAAAATATTGTCCGGGTCAAGCGCTTGCTTGAGCCGATGATGAAGGTCACGTGCGATTTCGCTCGTCGCTTCCGGCCACCAACGTTTTTTTGCCAAACCAATTCCATGTTCGCCTGTAATCACACCGCCCCACGCCAGCACCTGTGCAAAAAGATCGTCGAGGGCGCGCTCGACCTTTTCGCGCACCGCCGCGTCCCGATTGTAGCGGTCTGCCATGATGTTGACGTGAATGTTGCCGTCCCCGGCGTGACCGAAGCAGGCGATCGGGAATCCGTGTTTCGCATGCAGTTTGTCGGCGAATTTCATCAGGTCGACGAGATGACTGCGCGGTACAACCACGTCCTCGTTCAGCTTCGTTAGGCCGGTTGCGCGGAGCGAGTTGCTGAACTGTCGTCGCAACGCCCAGAGCTTCTCGCATTCCGCTTCGCCATTGGCCATCTGGAGCGCGTTTGGCTTTCTTTTCTCGATCAATTCGCGGATTGCTGCGGATTCGCTGCGAACGCTCTCCTTTTGTCCATCCAGATCGACAAGCAGATGCGCGTTCCCTTCGGGCACGATCTTTTCGCCCAAGTCGCGACGCGCTGCCTCAAGCGTGAAATGATCGGCGATTTCCAGTGCCGACGGAAGAAACCCCGCCGCAAAAATTCGCCTGCACGGCTTCGGCAGCTTGCATCGCAGTGCCGAACGCGGCCGACAATGTTGCGCGTGCCGGCGGAAGGGGGAGCAAACGGAGAGTGACCTCGGTGACCACGCCGAGCATTCCTTCTGAGCCAACAAAAAGACCGATCAAGTCGAAGCCGGTCTTATTTTTGTGCACGCGTCCGCCGGTGCGCAGTATGTCGCCGTTGGAGAGCACGACTTCGAGGCCGATCACGTAGTTGCGCGTCACGCCGTATTTCAAACAGCGCGGCCCACCCGCATTCGTGGCGACGTTTCCACCGATTGTGCAGTCCTTCATGCTCGCCGGATCAGGCGGGTAAAACAATTTCTCTGCGCGGACCGCAGCCTTTAGATCAGCCGTGAAGACGCCCGGTTCAACGATTGCAACGGCGTCGGTAAAATTGATTTCTTTGATGCGGTTCATGCGCATGAGCGAGAGCGCGATTCCTCCGCGCGCGGGCACACATCCGCCTACGTACCCAAATCCGCCTCCGCGCGGCGTTACGGGAATTTTTTTCCGCGACGCGAACTGAAGGAGCTTGCTCACATCGGCGGTCGATCTCGCGAGCACGACAACTTCCGGCGGATGCGCCGCAAACCATTTGTCGCCGCTGTGCGCCGCTAGTGTTTCGGGATCGTCCGCGACAATTTCGTTGCTGAGGACTTCTCGAAGCTGCGACGCGAGTTGCATCCAGATCAACGTCGCGCACGTCGTCTGTAGGGCAAGCGCTTCGCTTGCAAAAGTGGACCGACTTCTCCCTTTGGAAGGTTCTGGTCGTTGCGATTCGAGACCTGCTAATAGTCCCGACTGCCGCCGTTAGTTAGCTAAGCGCCGCAAGCAGCGGCTGCCGAGAGGCATTTACGAAACTACCAAAACCTTAGCAGAGCAATTTCCGCCGCAGCACCACCACGCCGAGCAAAGCGGAACCGAGCAGGAAAGCTGTCGAGCCTCCATCGGGAACGCTTGCGGGGTTAACACTGACGCCGTCGAGGTAAAAGGTATTGCTGTATTGCCCATTAAAGAATTGGAACTGCAGCGCCGTGATAGGGTTCAACGCATTGACGGTGAACGTGTGCTCTGTGTAACCGTATGATCCCGTTGGAAACAAGTAGCTGAAAATGGTCGAGCCACCCCACTTGACAGAAACGGAACCTCCCGCCTGTGTGTAAACGTTGGCTGCCAACCAGAAGCTGACAACGTAAGCGTTACCCGGCGTCGTCGCGACGTTTTGGGCTATGGAATTACTGCGAAATCCGAAAAGCGCTTGATAATTGCCCGAATGCGGCGGAGTGAAGGGGACGCTGCCGACCACGTCATTGTCCTGCCCCGACACCGTCCAGCCGCTGAAGTCCCCCGTTTCAAAGCCGCCATTGGTAATAAGGTTTGCTCTTGCGGATTGAGTTATGCCAAGTCCGAGCAAGCTCACCAGTACCAAGATGCCGTAAAAAACATGTTTTCTCGTTGTCATCTTGATTTTTGACCTAACCGTTTTGAGGCGAATTTTCTTCCTCGCCGTAGTGTTCGACTTTGGAAATGTTGAATTGCGCTTTTTGTTAACCCAATTTCCGGGCTGTTTATTGCACGCGCCTTTTATACGCAGCATATGGCGTATATGACTTTCTTATACGGAAACGATGAGACGGAGTTCTCAAAAAGGTTGATTTTCGTGGAACCGCAGCTCATCGCGTTCGCTAAGGGCGCTGGTGGCAGAAACTGGATGGTCGCCGCGATGAACTGTGTTTTCAGCGAGCGGGAAAGTCACATGGAACACAGCATCAGAGGCTTAACGCGATCCTCCGATGGTTTTGTCGGAGGGTCTGTCGATCCGCGACTCGTTAGGCACAGCGGCACTTGAGCACAGATGAGCGAGCGAAGCTTGCAGCCAAGCTCATTCCAACGGTTGCCTTCTGCTGCCCCGAACTGGAATGCGAAGCGTTCTCGGTTTAGACGTGAACCAATGTTCGCGTCCTCAACCAAGGCTCAGGGGAGTGCCGCATGCCTTTTCCTAGACATAGTTTGGGAGGGCCTCGAACACCTCTGTCATCAGGTTGAGAGGGGCGAAATGGAACGCGAGCAGTCTCTCGGTTTGAGCAAGGAGGCTGCCCGGAATTTTTCTTACTGTGTTGGTTACGAGCAAGAGCATGGGCACGAGTAAAGAGTAGGCCAATCACATGCCCATTATCTGGTATCCACCATCGACGTAGATGACTTGTCCGGTTATCGCCGCGGCGCATCACTGGCGAGAAAAACTCCGGTCGCGCCTAACTCGGCAGGATCGCAACTGCGTTTCAGTGGCGCGCGTTCCTGATAATGTTTCAGCATGGACGTGAAACCCGCTGATGCCACGCGCGGCGAGCGTTTGCACGGGACCGGCGGAAATGCAGTTCACCCGGATTTTTTTCGGGCCAAGGTCGTAAGCAAGATAACGCGCACTGGCTTCCAAGCTGGCTTTGGCAACGCCCATCACGTTGTAATGTGGTACGACTTTTTCGGACCCGTAATAAGTCATCGCGACAATGCTGCCGCCGTTTGTCATCAGCGGGGCCGCTTCACGCGCGAGACCCACCAGCGAGTACGCGCTGACATCCTGCGCGACGCGAAACGCTTCGCGCGTCGTGCTGACAAAATCGCCTTCCAAGGCTTCGCGCGGCGCATACGCCAGCGAGTGCAGCATCAGATCAACGTGATCCGCTTCCCTCCGCACGTTTTCGAAAAATCCTTTGATCTCGTCGTCACTTGAAACATCGCAGGGGAACAGCGGGGTTTTTTCCCCGAACTCGGCGACCAATTCCTCCACATTCTCCTTTAGCCGTTCACCCTGATAATTAAAAATCAGGCGGGCACCCGCCGCGGCCCACGCTTTTGCGATTGCCCAGGCGATGCTGCGCTTATTCGCAACTCCGAAAACGAGGCCTGTTTTTCCTGTCAAAACTTGTTCGGTCATAAAGAAAGTTACAAAGGCTGTAAAGGTTACAACGTTACAACGGTTCGCCGGATCGCAAGTGCGCGTCAACTCCATGGCGGGCGCTCCGCAGCTCCGGGCAAGCGAGGCGCTTGCCCTGCAATCATGAAACGCGATGATAAGACCTCATGAGTACTCGAGCCTTATTCATCTGCGCCTTGCCGTTTCTGGTTTTCCATTCTTTATCTGGTCAAGAAACGGCTTCGCCTTCTCCTGCGACTGCTGCATCGCCAATCGCATCGCCTTCCGCAACCGCGACTCTTTCGCCTGTCGCACCGTTACTCACAGACGCGCTTTTCAAGAATCTCAAGGCGCGTCCGATTGGGCCGGCAGTGATGGGCGGCCGCGTGACCGACATCGCGATTGACCCGCGCGATCCATTTGTGTTCTACATCGGCCTGGGGCATGGCGGCGTTTTCAAAACGAACGACAACGGCGTTACCTTTCAGCCTATCTTTGACAAGGAGCCGATGCTCTCGATTGGCGCGCTCGCGGTTGCGCCGTCGAATTCCGATGTGATTTGGGTTGGGACTGGCGAAGCCAACGATCGGAATTCATCGGATTGGGGCGACGGCGTGTATCGATCGAGTGACGGAGGCGGAACATGGCAGAACATCGGTTTGAAAGAGAGCCGCACCATTGCGCGCATCGTTGTCGATCCGAAGAAACCCGAGGTCGCTTACGTCGCCGCCATGGGGAATCTATGGAAAGACGGTGGCGAGCGCGGGCTGTTTAAGACCGCCGATGCGGGCAAGACTTGGAAATTGATCCTGCGCGCACCATCTCCGCATGACGCGCTCACGGGGTGTGGCGACGTGGCGCTTGATCCGGCGAATCCGCAGATTGTTTACGCCGCGCTGTATGCGCGGCAACGAACGCCGTGGAGTTTCACTTCCGGTCCGAGCGTGACCGGTGGCGAAGATGTCGGAGGAATTTTCAAGAGCACCGACGGCGGCGGAACCTGGAAAAAACTCGGCGGCGGTCTTCCCGGGCAAACTGGGCGAATTGGTTTGGCAGTTAGCGCCAGCGATCCAAAAGTCGTGATGTCAGTCGTGCAGAGTTACGAAGGCGGGATTGGTGCGCTCGACGATCTGCGCAGCAAGAGCGGGGGAGTTTTTCGTTCCGAGAATGGCGGTGAAACATGGACGCGCATGAGCGCGCTCGATCCGCGCCCACTTTATTTCAGCCAGATTCGTGTCGATCCTGGCAACAATCAGCGCGTCTATATTCTCGGGTTCGCGTTGCTGGTGTCGGATGATGGTGGAAAAAATTTCCGGGAGGATTTAACTGAAAATACGCATCCCGATGATCACGCGTTGGCGATTCAACCCGGTACCGTGCCACCGCCGAAACCGCCCAAGCCTGAAGAAAAAAATAAGCCCGCAAAACCTCGAGTTTGTCAGCGTTTATTGCTCGGCACCGATGGTGGTGTTTATCAAAGCTTTGCCGGCGGAAAAAACTGGGACCATCTGAACAGGTTTCCCGGTAGCGAATTTTATCGGATCTCGCTCGATGATACCAAACCGTATTTCCGAATAGCGGGCGGTCTTCAGGACAACGAAAACTGGGTGGGACCCAGCGCCGTGCAAAGCAAGGAAGGAATTCGCAATTGTGACTGGACTGCGCTCGCCGGTGGCGACGGCTTTTATGTGCTGTTCGATCCGACCGATCGCGACACCTTTTACGCCGAGAGCCAGCAAGGCGAAGTGCACCGGATCAATTTGCAAAACGGCGAGATACGGCGTTTACGTCCCGAACCGGCTGAGGGTCAGCCGCGCTATCGCTTCAACTGGAATTCGCCGATGATCATGAGCCGGCATAAACCGGGCGTGATCTATCTGGCCGGCAACTGCGTTTTCCGGCTGACCGATCGTATGGAAAAATATTCCGTCATCAGTCCCGATCTGACGCGCAACGAGGCCGGACGCACGAATGCCGCGGGGAGCGGCGCAGAAAATTACGGCACAGTGTTTTCACTGGCTGAATCGCCGAAGCGTGCTGGCCTGCTATGGGCGGGAACAGACGACGGCCGGCTTTGGATCACGGAAAATGAAGGCGGCAAGTGGACGGAATTGACGAACAATTTGCCTGAGTTCGCCCCGGCGAATCCGTCCGGTGGCGGACCGGAGCGCGGCCAATGGGTGTCGCGCATCGAGCCTTCTCATCTCGATGCTAATGTGGCGTACGTAGTCACTAACGGTTACCGCCAGGGTGACGATCATCCCTCGATCTTGCGTACGGCCGATCTGGGTAAAACATGGCAATCGGTCACCGGCGACCTTCCAGCGGGCGATCCCGTCGAGCTGGTGCGCGAAGACCCGGTGAATCCGAAACTGCTGTACGCGGGGACGCATTTCGGAGTGTTCGCCTCATTTGATCAAGGCACCCATTGGGTGCGCATTGGCGATCTTCCTTCAGTGCGCGTCGATGATATTCAGATTCATCCGCGCACGTCGGACTTGGTCATTGCGACGCATGGCCGGAGCATTGCCATTCTTGATGACAGCGTTCCCTTTCGGGAGTTCACTCCGGAGATTGCTGCGAAGCCAGCTAACTTGTTCAGTGTGCGTTCCGTTACGGCCAGATATTTGCAACCTGGATTTGTCGACTCGAACGGCAAAGGCGTTTATCGCGGTGAAAACCCGGCCGAAGGCGCGTTGTTCACGGTTTGGCTGCGCGAATTTACGGGCGACGAAATCAAAATCGCTGTGACGACAACAACCGGGCAACCCGTGGCGAATCTAAAGGCGCCGGGGACGCCAGGCTTCACTCGTTTGAATTGGGACTTACGACCGACCAAGGACGTGAGGGTAGAGTATGGCGGTGAAAAGGCGGAGCGGTTTGTCCCGGCAGGTGATTACACAGCCGAGCTAACCTTCGGCACTACGAAAATGAAACAAACTTTCCATGTAGATCTTGCCGAAGGGATAACGCCACGGTGAGCTTCGTCATGCCTGTCATCAACATAATCAGGGGAACTTCCGACTTCCACAAATAAACGATTTCACGTCGGTAGCAAAGCTAGGTTGCGTCTCGGCGATTGATTCCAACGGGCGACCGATGTGGATTGCCGACGCGCATCGCGGCGACGGAAAGCGTTTCGTCGTGCGCGCCGATGAAATGCTGGACTGTGTTCGTGGAACTGCAAAGCGCGATACACGCGTTCGCGGTGACTTTGATCTCCTAAATTATTATGATTGACATCGTGTTTACGCGACTGGCAGTATTTGCCCCGCGCTAAGTCCGTTAGGCGTCTCCCCCCAGGAGCTCCACCTGACCCTCTTCCCGCAGGGGTTAACCGTGAGCAAAAGGCTCGTTCACACAACCAACCGATCAACCAAATTCCTCCGCGAATGTCCTGTTCTGGAACAGTTTTAGCAACTTCCACACCGGAAATTCCAAGAAGGAAACAATGTAAGGACACTAATACATGAAAAGCATAATCTATTCGGTAGTCGCAATATTCACGTTGGTCTGCTTCGCGCTGGCTCAGCAAGCACCTGACTCAGTCACGTACGATTCGAATCCTTCGTCACTCCATCTCAGGGCCCAGACGGGACCGAATAACACGGTGACTCTCACCTGGAGGGGCGACCCGACCTCGCCCGGCTTCGCTGTGTACGAAAGTATCCGGCAAGGATATTACACGGTGATTGGGACTGTCGGCCCCAATGTAGCAAGCTATAGTGAATCCGGCCTCTTGGGCGGAGTTCGATATATTTTTAAGGTGTGTGACCTACTTGAACCCCAGACCTGCTCCAATGAGGTGCTGGTGCGATTCCCGCGTTAGGCAACCAGCCGGAGCCGCGAAAGGAACCTCATCGCGCCTTGAAATCGCCCTTGTGCTCGTTGCGTTTCGATCACGTTGCCCTCCGAATCGTAAACGCGAATCACTAGACTGTTAGTGTCATCACCGGGTGAATCTCCCAAGCAGCGTATTTGGGAAGATGGCTTCTCCGGTTTGACTGATCTTTAGGCGCATGGCCTATGTCCCAGTACGCCTTTCCAGTTACTGTGATGATCGGCGCTCCGAGCAATTTTAGTTTTCTGTCGGAACTAGTGTGAAAAGGGAACCTCGTTGTCGTCCAACTGAAAACCGTTTCGCGGATCGAACACCATTGCTGCCTCGCCGATATTTCACACACAACAATGCCCGGTGTGTCGCCAGTCGCATCTGCAAGGGCAATATGAAGGTCGCCGTCCATTTCGACTTTCACCACAACTACGCGCCCTGTGAGTCAGAACCAATTATTCTCAATCCCGGTACGCTCTGAGCTTTGCGTCAAATGCTCGACCGGTCGCGCACAACTGAAAACCTCGGAAGGCGTGATGGTTTGTATCGCGCTTGCGTCTGCAGGCGGAGTTGAAGGATCGTTCTTCACTGCCCACCGATGTTCCTCGTGATTGTCCCGACATTCGCACGGCGATTCAAACGTGTGACAGGCGGCGAGTTGGCCGCTGCGCTGCAAAGAAACGCGACTGTGGCAATCGTAAACGTCGTGGCCCGCGTCATTGCGACGCTTCATATCACTTTGTCATTGCCGTGTGGAGAGCAAAAGAACGGCAAATTCTGTTGACAGTGTCCGCGAAACTTCGCAACATCGCGCCGCGCTAAGTCGATTGGGTGTCTCCCCAAAGAGACTCCGCCTAACCCTCTTTCCGCAGGGCAACCTGTGAGCGAATGGCTCGCTCGCACAAGTAAAACTACACCCATGAAAATCTATCTGAAAAAGTTCATATTGGCTCAAGTACCGCTAATATTTGCGCTCGCATGTTTTGCGCTTTTGCCAAGAGCGCAAGGACAACTCAGTCCAGCGCCGGATGGGTGCTATCCCAATTACACGACGGCGGAAGGGTGCAGTGCGCTGAACTTCCTCACCACCGGTGCTGGAAATACGGGACTCGGTTGGTATTCGCTCCTTTCCGATACCACCGGCAACTTCAACACCGGTGTTGGCACTGGAGCGCTGGCCCTCAACAACGGCGATTCCAATACGGCAGTGGGCGCGGTAGCGCTCTTGCTCAACACCACCGGCACAGAAAACACGGCGACTGGTTATCAGGCGCTCCTTAACAATGCGACCGGCATTTTCAACACGGCCAGCGGTGCGGAAGCGCTCTTTAGCAACACCACCGGCCAACAAAACACCGCCCTTGGTTTTCAAGCGCTTTATAACAACACGGTCGGCGGTAATAACACGGCCCTAGGCAGTGGAGCGCTCTTTAGCCACACTACTGGTGGGGAGAACATCGCAATCGGCTACCAAGCGCTGTCCCACCAAACAGGTGGCAGCGGCAACATTGCGTTGGGACAAAATGCCGGCAAGTTCGTGACGGGTGCAAGTAACGTCATTGTTATCGGCGCCCCGGGTGCAAATGTAAGTGGCAGTTGCTTTATCGGCAACATTTTCGGAGTGACGCCCGTAGGGGGGCAACACCAGTCGTAATCGATTCGAACGGACAGCTCGGGACTTCCAGCTCGTCCGCGCGATTCAAGAACGACATTACCATGATGGGAAACGCTAGTGAAGCCATCCTGTCGCTTAAGCCGGTTACCTTCCACTACAAGAATGACCAGACTAGGACAGCGCAATTTGGTTTGATTGCCGAGGAAGTTGCAAAAATAAACCCCGACCTGGTGATTCGGGATGCAAAAGGTGAGCTTTACACTGTCCGATACGACGCGGTGAACGCGATGTTGCTGAATGAGTTTCTAAAAGAACACCGCACTGTGCAGGAACAGAAGGCAATCGTCGCTCAGTTAAAGCAGGATTTTCAGTCCAGACTCGCGGAGCAACAGAAACAAATTGAAGCGCTTACTGCGGGCCTACAGAAAGTGAGCGCACAACTTGAATTGAGCAAACCTGCACCGCAAACCGTCCTCAATAGTCGGTAAGGGTGCCGAACCCAACGAAGCAGCCGCAGTTGAGGGATCAAATTTTCGAAGTTGATGCGCCTACGCTGCCGGTCGGGAGTGTGGCAAGTATTTGCGACTGATGCCCCCTTGATCATAAACGTGGAAGCACAGCGTGATGGAAATTGCCTTTGCGCACTTTCCTTTTCCGGTTTGTGTAGCACCTTTGCATGTCCAGGAAACCCAGGCGCATTCTTTTAAAGTTCGGCTCCGGCATTCTCACCCGGCCGCGCGCAAACGCGCTCGACGCGAAACAGTTTGAGCGTCTCACTACCGATGTGGCGCAACTCGTTCGCGGCGGGTGCGAATGCATCATCGTCTCCAGCGGTGCGGTTGCAGCGGGGATGCGGGTTGTCGGGCTGAAGGAACGCCCGCGAGACTTGACGACTGGCCAGGCATGCGCCGCGGTCGGTCAATCAAAGTTGATGCATCTTTATGCCGCGATGTTCGCGAAACATCAGCTCAACGTTGCGCAGCTTTTGCTCACACATAGCGACCTGGACAGTCGCACCCGCCAACAAAATGCGAAAAACACACTGCGGCGTTTGCTCGAATGCAAAAACGTCGTGCCGGTCATTAATGAGAACGATTCGGTGGCAGTGGAGGAACTGCGCGTTGGGGACAACGACCGCCTCTCGGCCGAGGTCGCGCTGCTGGCAGAAGCCGAATTGCTTATCATGCTTACAAGTGTTGACGGCGTGATGGATCATGCCGGTAAACGGATTCCAATGATCGCTGATGTTGCTGAGGCAGCTCGCTTTGTTCGTAAGGAAAAAAGCAGGTTCTCGGTAGGGGGCATGGTCTCGAAACTTGAGGCAGTAAAACTTGCCCTGGCAGCCGGCATTCCAACAGTGATTGCAAACGGCCGGCGCGCCGGAATCATCTCTCGGATCGCAGCGGGCGAGCGAGTCGGCACACTATTTCCTGTGCGGGCTGAAACGTCTGACGCGCACTCGTTTTGAGCGTCGAGAGTGAGAGCATGGAGTGATTATTCTTCATTCGCGTTGATATGGATACGGACGATCTCAAAAACGAGGTTCTCAGTTACGGAAGACGCGCTCGCGCCGCCGCGCGGTTGCTCGCGCGAATGAGCACTGAGAGGAAAAACGCCGGGTTGCTCGCCATGGTGGATCAACTTTGCGCCAGCGCCAACAAAATCCTGCAAGCCAATGGCAAGGACGTCGAGAAAGCGAAAACGGACCAGCTTTTCTTACCGATCATCGACCGGCTTAAACTCGATGAAAAGCGCATTCGGGCGATGGCAGACGGCATTCGTCAGGTTGCCGCGCTCGAGGATCCGGTCGGAAAAGTCATCGCCGAATGGACTCGTCCCAATGGATTGCACATTTCCAAAGTGCGCGTCCCCATAGGGGTTATCGGAATCATCTACGAGTCGCGCCCAAATGTCACCAGCGACGCCGCGGTGCTTTGCACAAAGACGGGAAACGCAGTCATCCTGCGCGGCGGCTCGGAATCGATTCGCTCCAACATCGGGATTGCCGAAGCGCTCCGTGCCGGCGCAGTCAGCGCCGGGTTACCGGAAGACAGTATTTTGCTTATTGCAAAAACTGATCGCGATGCCGTGCGGCACATGGCCGGGATGGACCAGTACATCGATCTCATAGTCCCGCGCGGCGGCCGGGCCTTGATCGAAACAGTCGTTAGTCATGCGCGGATGCCGGTGATCAAACATTACGTCGGGCTCTGCATTGCATATGTGGACACGGAAGCCGATCTCGACATGGCGGTGCGAATAGTCGTTAACGCAAAGACGCAGCGTCCGGGCGTATGTAACGCGATCGAGACTCTGCTTGTGCACCGTGAGATCGCGGCTCCTTTCTTTAAAAAACTCGCACCGATACTGGCCGGAAAGAAAGTGGAAATACGCGCCGATCCCGAAAGCTTCCATCAGCTCTCAGCTCTCAACTATCAGCCACTCCATTCCGCGCGCGACGAAGACTGGGCCACGGAATATCTCGATCTCATCCTTGCTACACGCACTGTGGACAGCATCGAAGAGGCGATCGCGCACGTGGAAAAATATGGCTCTCATCATAGCGATGTCATCATCACCCGCGATGCCGCGCGTGCTGAGAAATTCCTTAACGAGGTCGATTCCGCCACAGTGTACTGGAACGCATCGACGCGATTTACTGATGGCGGCGAATTTGGCTTCGGCGCGGAAATTGGTATCAGCACCGACAAGCTTCACGCGCGTGGGCCGATGGCACTCGAAGAGCTAACGACTTATAAATATGTCATCCGCGGCGAGGGCCAGATTCGCGAATAAGCAAATGCATTCCTCTTACCATCCGAATCCCCATTTCGCCCTGTGGGGAAAAGCGAAGGTCGCGCCCTGAAGCAAATCTTTTTCACCCTTAACCGACGAAATGCCTAGCTGGGGCGAGACGCAGTTACGGGATCGAGTGGCCCCTGTTGGTCTGGACCGATTGGAGGTCCGGCCTATCCACTATACCGCTTAGATTGATGTCATCGCGGAAGTTGCTCGCGGTGACCGGCTGGCCTCCGTTGGCCTGAATCTGTTGCTGGTCCGGTCTGTCGACGACGCGGTTGCCGTTGGCGTCGGCTGTTAGGAAACCAAATGGAACGTCGCCATGTAGCTGGCCGTCGCCGTTAATGTTTTGCACACGGAGTGTGACCACTTCCGCACTCGTGACGCCAGTCAGTTGCGCGGTCATGCTGTTACCACTGAAGGAGATCGCACCAACGGTGGCGGTACCGCTAAGAACGGTAACCTCGCCGGAGGTGACGGGGCCATCGAACGTGAAGACAGCGTTGTAAGTGCTGGAGCTGCGGTCTTCCACCCCTGAAGTACCGGTCAGCGGCATCGCGACGTCGAATGTACCGGCCGTGCCATGAGTCAAACGTGACGCCGCGTTAAGCAGGGTGATTCCAGAGGTAGTAGGAGCGACCCGGACGTAATACACGTCTTCTTCGTGCTGCCCACGGCTCGAGTTGAAGTTGAAAGTAGCCGAATACGCGACATTGGCTCCGGTGTTATCTGACACGATCGTGATGTAATCGCCTATCTTGCTTTGGTTCGGATAACCTTCGAAAGGATTAAACGCGTCGCTGACCGCGACGTTAGCTGCCCATGTGACGCCGCCGTCTGTGCTCCAGGAATAGAATAACTGGGAATCAGTGTTATTAGCAGCGTTGCGCGTGTCGTACCAGACAGAATCGATGCGGCCATTGGGCGCTACCGACAGTGTGCCGAACCAGTGCCACTTGCTAGGATTAACCGGGTCGTCATTGATCCGACGCGGGGCGCTAAAGGTTAGTCCGCCGTCTGTGCTGCGCACAAACATCACATCGGTTGTGCTCCGTCCGGACGGAGCCACGCTGGCCAGCATGTAAATGTTATTGTTAGTGGCGGTACCGGAACGATCGATCGCCAGGAATAACATTCCATCCAAACCTGCTGGATTGATTCCCCCGCTACCGAGGTCGCCACCCATGTTGACGGCGGTGCTTCGGTCAAAAGTTGGTGTCTGGCCGCCGATCTGGGCATTGCTCGAGCGAACGCAGTAAAACGTGCTCCCTTCTCCACCGATAAAAAGATTGCCGTTCGTGTCCACATCGAGCGTTCCGTACACAGGCGCGTGAGGAACGGTGATCGGAGCCTGCCAGGTGACTCCGCCATTGGTGGAACGTTGGAATTCCACGCCGCCGCCGCTGCAGTTAATGCCATCGTCTGACTGGTATTGGAATCCATGTCCAGGGCCGTTGGTCTTATCAATGGTAAACCACTGCTTGTCGCCTCCTCCTCCGCCTCTTTCGCCCGAGAGCAAAGTCCAGGATTGGCCGCCATTTATCGAGCGCCACAAGTCGTCGCAAAAAAAGGACGTGTTAACGTCCGACTGAAGACTCAGGTAGAAAAATTGCCCGATCTCGTTGGAGTTTGTCACCGGGTCGCTGCGGAAGACGTTATTCTCCAGAACACCGGGGAACGTCCAGGTTGTGCCGCCGTCGGTGGTATATCCCCAGCCGGCCTGCCGGAAGTTGGAGGTTACGTCGTTGAATTGTCTCCAGGCGATTGTCATCTTGTTGCCGTTTGTGGGGTCAACGGAAATCGAGCACTCATTCGCGGCGTCACCCAGGATGTTCTGTCCACTCGCATTAACGTTCACCTGGTGACTGGTGAATGAACCGAACTGCGAAATCATTCGCGGCGAAGTCTCTATCTTTCGGGGAGGTGCAGGCGGATTGTCGTACCTTTCAAGCGGCTCATTTCGGGGCACCTTGTGTGTCGGTGCCAGCTGAGCCGCAGCGCTGGCGAGCGCAATGAGTGAAAGTAGGCAAGTGAAAGCGTTGGCGTTTAACGGTCTAAGACGAATCATCATGTGGAGTTCCTGTGTGGACAGTCCCGAATTACACGCAATCGACCACAGCCGTCAAGGCGAGCAAGAGGAGGCAACCCAGAACAAGAGGAAATTGGCGCCGCTGGCTGGCTTAGTAACACTTTAGTGCGCGTGCTTTCTGCTTATCGGGACAGTAGGGGGATTGGACAAATCGTCACTGATGTGGAGAATGAAGCCGCTCTAAAACCAGCGCTCCTTTAAATCCTTACTTGAATGCCTGCCATCGGAATCACCGGAGGGATTTCTACAGGTAAAAGCACATTTTGCGAATGTCTGCGCGACGTGCTTCCCGGCGCGAAATTCTTCAATGCTGATGAGGCAGCGCACGCTCTGCTCGAGCTTTCGGAAGTGAAACGAAAAATTCGTGTCGAGTTTGGAAGCCAGGTCTTTTCAAAGAATGGAGACTTGAACCGAGCCAAACTTCGAGCGATGGTATTCGGCGACCCGACCAGGAAACGCGCGCTTGAGCGGATCCTGCATCCGCGGATTCGCCGCCGATGGAGGACAGAGGCGAAAAGGCATCGCAATTCTCCCAAATTTTTCTTTGCTGATATTCCGCTCCTTTATGAAACCGGCGGTGAAACTTTGTGCGACCGAGTGGTCGTGGTGGCCTGCTCAGAGACGGTGCAGCTAGGCCGCTTAAAGAAACGGATGTCCATAACTGCTGCCGAAGCTAGAAAAATGATTGGATCGCAAATGCCGCTCGAAGCAAAAATCAGACGCGCTGACCACGTTGTTTGGAACAACGGCGATCGCGCGGCCCTTATCGAGCAGACGCGATTTTTGGTTGCATTGTGGCAACGCCAAACATGGACGAAAAAGTAGAGACACTAGATTCTTCAGAGGAGGTTCTTCACGAATCCGGCTCAGTGATCCCGGCTGCAGCATCGCGTGCATTCGATTTGAACGAGCTACAGGAGTTTCCGGAAAAGAAGCTAAGAACATTGGCGCGCGATTTGGATTTGCACTTGCATCCCGCCCGCTCACGGCACCAGCACATTCTGGATATTGCGCGCGCGGCAATCTTGAGTGGCGCAACTGTCAGCGCGGAAGGCTTTCTCGACCAAGCGAGCGATTCGTTCGGGATGCTGCGCTGGCCCAGATTGAATTTTCTACCTGTAGCGGAGGATGTGTTGGTGCCGTGCACACTGATCGAGCAATACAACCTGCGGCCTGGGCAAGAAGTTGCCGGCACGGTGCGACTGCCTCTCCAACGCGAGAAGTTCCTGTCGCTCGACAAAGTTACAAAGGTCGAGGATCAACCCGCCGGGGAATGGAAGCAACCCACCGCGTTCGACAAACTAACGCCGCAGTTTCCGCAGGGCAGAATTATCCTGGAGAATCCGAACACGAGCTCAGTCTGCGCGCGCGCGGTCGATTTACTGACGCCGCTTGGCCGTGGACAGCGCGGGCTGATCGTCGCGCCGCCGCGAGTGGGCAAGACCATTTTATTGAAGGAGATTGCGAGAGCGATTCGGGCAAATTACCCCGATATTGTTCTTATCCTGCTGCTGGTCGACGAGCGGCCGGAAGAAGTGACGGATTTACAGCGCGAAATTGACTGCCAGATCTATCATTCAAACTTCGACGAGAGCGTGCAGCGGCACGTGCAGGTTGCCGAGATGGTGCTGGAGCGGGCCAAACGCCTCGTGGAAATGAAGCACGACGTCGTGCTATTGCTCGACAGTCTGACGCGGCTTTCTCGCGGATACAATAATCTTGAGCCGGGCAAAGGCCGCATCATGTCTGGCGGAGTCGAAGCGAAGGCACTCATTAGACCGAAGAAATTCTTCGGGTCCGCGCGAAATGCCGAAGAAGGTGGCAGCCTCACTGTGCTGGCCACGGCGTTGACTGAAACGGGCAGCCGAATGGACGAATTGATCTTTGAGGAATTCAAAGGCACAGGAAACATGGAGTTGCATCTCGATCGCGCACTGCAGGAGAAAAGGATTTATCCTGCTATTCATCCGCTGCTCTCTGCTACGAGACGGGAGGAGTTGCTGTACCATCCCGACGAATGGGACCGGGTGTTGATGCTGCGCAAATCGATGGCGGCGCTTCCGCCGCTCGAATCGATGGAAAAACTGATCGACAATCTTCACGCGACTAAAACGAACGCGGAATTGCTCCTGAGCGGGCTGCGGTAATGGGAGCGGGACTCGCCACAGTCGATTCACATGATGTGATCGCGTCGGCGCAACAGTTGGCCGATTTGATTCGGCAAGTCGAGGCCGCCGATCGCATTGCGCTCGATACGGAGGCCGACAGCCTGCATTCGTATCGGGAGAAACTTTGTTTGCTCCAGATCAGCGTGCCTGCCTCGGCCAACGTTTACGACTGTCAGGATTTGATTCTCGATCCACTGGCTGATCTCAATTTGCAACCGCTGCGACTAGCGCTGGAATCGAGAGAAATTGTTTTTCATGGAGCGGATTACGATTTGCGGATGCTCCGGCGTGGCTTGAATTTCGCGGCCAGCAGAATCTTTGACACAGTCATTGCCGCGCGGCTGCTTGGGATTCGCGAATTCAGTCTGGGTGCGCTGGTGAAGCGCTTCTTCGGTGTCGAGCTTCACAAACATTCTCAAAAAGCCAATTGGGCGCTGCGGCCTCTCCCACCGCGCATGATCAAATACGCGCTCAACGATGTTCACTATCTGTTGGTGCTTGCCACAAAACTGGAGGAACAGCTGGAGATCTTTCGGCGACGTGACTGGTTTCGGCAGTCCTGTGACCGCGCAATCGAGTCTGCGGCTACCGCGCGCGAGCGCATCCCGGATGAACTTTGGCGCATCCCCGGAGCTGGCGCGCTCGACCCGCATTCCGGAGCAGTTCTTCGCGCGCTGTGGCAATGGCGTGAAACAGAAGCTGAAATGTCGGACCGACCGCCATTCCATGTGTTACAGAACCAGGAGTTGTTGAAAGCAGCGGTAGATTTCGCGTCAGATCGCGTGCCCGATTACAAACAGTTTTCAGGTCGGCGCCGGCAGACATTCCGCGAAGCAGCGAAAATTGGGTTGCAGTCGCCGCAATTGGAGTGGCCGATTATGCGGCGTCGCTCAGGCGCACGACCGACTGCTGACACGCTTCGGCGCGCAGAGAAGCTGCGAGCACGGCGCGACAAATCGGCTGAGCAACTTGATCTGGAAGCATCGTTCATAGCGTCCCGCAGCGCACTCGAAGGGATCGCAGGCGATCCCTCACGAACGGCGACGTTGTTAGTCCCGTGGCAACAGGAGTTGCTCGGGATCGAGCAGCCTTGAGGTTGAGAAAGAGGAGAACGGCTGCGTACGGCCCGCAAGTTATTTTAGAAGGTCATTCTGAGTGAAGCGAAGAATCTCTGATCAGTTTTGGACCAGTTCTCCCAGTTGGCAATAGGCCAGAGATGTTCAACATGACAGCGGCATTGTGAAAAGAAGCTTAAAAGCTACGGAATCACCAGCGTCTGGCCGATGGTGAGATCCTTTGGATCGGGAATATTCTTCTTGTTAGCCTCGAGGATCGCTTTCCAACGTTTGGGCGATTTATAAAACTTGCGCGAAATTGAGAAGAGAGTGTCGCCTGACTGCACGACATAGGTTTGGCCTGCTTTGTTTGAACCTGGTTTCCTTGAGTTCGCGCTGTTGGCCGAGGCGGTCCTGGATGTCGCTGTGCGCGCTTCGAGCTCTTTGTGCAGCGTCAAGTTTTCATTGCGCAATCGGGCCGCTTCCGCCCGAGTGATAACAGAATCGCCGGACAACGCCGTAAGTGCGGCGATTTCGTCGCGTTTGATTGACTCTTTGACGTCTTTTACGTGCGGGCCGTTTGGACTTAATGCGAGGCACCGCTTGAAATGGTGCAGGGCGCTCACCGGATCGTTGAGCTTATCGTCGTAGAGAAGAGCGAGTTTGTAGTGCACGTCAGCCTTCCGAACGCTTTCGGAGTCATCCAGTGCAGCTTCATACAGGTCAACCGCTCGTGCGAAGTCACCCTGCGCTGATTTGCCGTCCGCCTCCTGAACCAATTGAGCACAGCGCGAACTCCCGATCCGATCGCATCCAGCTAAACCGCACAGAAGGAAGATCGAGAAACAAACGCAAGTCATCTTCGCGCCTGCCGGCGACAGAGAAATTAAACAAGATTTGGGCAACCGGCGGTTGTCAGCGCAGAGCATTCTTGTCAATTTGCTTGGTTGTGAAGGTGCGCGCACTTCAAATTTTTTCATTCATGACAATTACGCTCCTCGTGCCTGCTGCGCTCCTGCGTGGGACGCTTTCAACAGGTGCGACTTATTCGATCAGTTTTGTCGATATCGATGGAAACAAACTTTCCACTGCTGATGGGCATGTGACGATCGTCGTGTTGACGACAGCGGCGGAGCGGCCAAAGGCGCGCACCGTGGGTGATCGGGTTCCTGATTACTGTCTGGGCAGTCCGGATTACAGAATGATCACCATCATTCATTTCACCGGAAGACACCTGACAATCGGTCGCCGGATCGCGACTGCATTCATCCGGCGCGGTGTGCGTGAAGAGGCGAAACGGCTTCAGGCGCGGTATCACGCACAGAAGATCTCGCGCGATGCGAACCGCGACATATTTGTCGCGACCGATTTTGACGGCGCACTGGCTTCGCAGTTGGGCGAACCGGGAGGAGTAAACCCTTTCGGTGTCTTCGTCTTTGGGCCAACTGGGGAATTGCGGGCGCACTGGCACGACATTCCCAGCGCGGAGCAACTGGCTGCAGTCGTTAAATAGTCAGTAACACCGCCGCTTTAGCCCGCTGGCGGCGCTGCTGGTCATTCCGAGCAAGGCCGAGGAATCTCGCGACGTTGGCGCACAGTTAGCAACAGACGTCCCTCGACTTCGCTCGGGATGAGCGGATGAAAAATCGATCTTGTTCAGTATTTCGGCACGCTCGGATCAATGAGATCCGACCAGGCATCGATTCCGCCTTCGAGGTTGTACACGTTGGTGAACCCGCGTTGCTGCAGCAGGCGCACGGCCTGCGCGCTACGCCGGCCGCTGTGGCAATGGACAACGATTGGCTGCTCTCGTTTCAGCTCGTCTGCACGCTCAACGATTTCACCCAGCGGGATCAATGTCGCGCCATCGATCCGGGCGATTTCGGATTCGAACGGCTCGCGTACATCAATCAATTCCAAAGTTTCGCGCGCGTCCATTTTCCGTTTCAGTTCGTGCACGGATATTTCGGGAACCGTTCCGGTTTCCCGCGCACCGCAAAACTGATCGTAGTCAATCGGCGCAAAGATCGTTGGGTTTTCGCTGCAAACGGGACATTGGGCATCGCGCCGCAGCTTTAGCTCGCGAAAGTGAACCTTCAGCGCGTCGAAGTGAATTAGGCGGCCAATCAGCGGCTCGCCGACGCCAACGATCAGCTTGATTGTCTCAATGGCCTGGAGCATGCCAATGATCCCGGGCAAGACGCCGAGCACACCCGCTTGCGCACAGTTCGGGACGGAGTCCGGCGGAGGTGGCTCTGGAAAAAGGCAGCGATAACAGGGGCCGCCCAGATGTGGCGCAAACACCGTGGTTTGACCCTCGAACCGAAATACCGAGCCATAAACGTTTGGCTTCTGTGCAAAAACGCACACGTCATTTGACAGATAACGCGTCGCGAAATTGTCTGACCCGTCCACGACCACATCGTAGTCAGCCACGATTTGCTCCGCGTTTTCGCTCGAGAAGCGGCACTCGTGTAATTTGATTTCAATCTCCGGATTGATGTCGCGCAGCCGGTCGCGCGCAGATTCCAATTTGCTGCGGCCGACGTCCTTTGTTCCGTGAAGAATCTGCCGTTGGAGATTGGTGAGATCGACCTTGTCGAAATCGACAAGCCCGAGGGTTCCCACACCGGCTGCCGTCAGGTAGAGCGCAGCAGGGGAACCCAGACCCCCGGCACCGATGCACAAAACGCGCGCGGCCTTAAGTCGCTTCTGTCCCTCAGCAGTCACTTCGGGCATGATGAGGTGACGCGAATAGCGTTGCAGTTCTGCAGCACTCAAATGCACTGCGCCGGTGCGGCTCTCGTCGATAATGCTTCCTGCCATGCAAACAAAATTTGCTGCCAGCAGGGCACGCTTGCAACCCCAGGGAAATGAAATCCCAGGGCGCAACAGCAATTCTTTTCGACTGGAACCTGTACATCGCGTGGCAGGCAGCAAGATTGCAGAAGAGCAGAATTGCCAGGACGCCTAACAGAAAGAGTGTCCTGCGCAGCGGAAACATTCAAGCCGGGGCCCAAAGCCCGCCGTTAGGATTTGTCGTAAAAAGCGCGGCTAACCACGCCACGGCATAAACAAATGATTTTATATGTTAGCCGCACTGATCACTTCGCCATGCTTTGACTGATCCGACTTGAAGCAGACTCAGACTACTCCGTTACGGTAACGGGAGTTCCAACAGGAGCGTGTTCGAAAAACGGTCTTGCCATGTCTTTCGGCAGGCGAATGCAACCGTGCGATGCGGCAAAGGGCGGAACATATCCCTGGTGCATCGCGTAGCCGCCTCTGAAGAACATCGCATACGGCATTCGCGCGCCATCGAAGTGCGAGCCTTTTGGACGGGAATCTTTTCGTGCGTCAATATTTGATCTCACCACGTTGCCGTAATCATCCACGTAATCGCCGAATATGGTTGAGACGTGGTCTACATCCTTTGATATGACCGAATAGTGACCGGGCGGGGTCGAAAAACCGGGCTTGCCAGTGGAGACGGTCGTTTCGCCAACCAAACGTTTGCCCTTGTAAAAATAGGCTTTCTGTTCGCCGATGTGCACGACGATCTTGGGCGAACCGGAGCCGCCCTCATCATTCCACCAACCTGTCGGAGCGGCGTGGGGATAGGGGCCGGGTTCATAAGGTGGGTACTCCTCGCAACTGCAAATAACCAGTGCAACCAGGCTTGCACCTGCAGTTTGCAACAAACGGCGGGCGTTCATGAAAGTGGATACATATGCGCAGTGGGATAGGCTGCTTCAACTCAAATCTTCACCTTCATATCGCAGCAGCTTCTCTTGCAGGACTGCTCGCCGTTTGACGCTGCTCGCATGGGCAAATACGATCTTTGCCATGACCACCGTGCAACCGCCAATTAATCTAAAGAACTGGATCGAAGAGAACGCCGACAAATTTAAACCGCCGGTGAGCAACCGCTATCTTTACGACGGGCGGGATTTTTTTGTGATGGTCATTAAAGGCCCCAACGCCCGGAACGATTTTCACCTGGTCGATTCTGAAGAGTATTTCTACCAATTAAAAGGCAACATCAAAGTGCGGATCCGCGAAGGGGATCGCATCGTTGATCATATTGTGCGCGAGGGCGAAACCTTCTTCATTCCGCCGAACGTGCCGCACTCGCCGCAGCGACCGCCTGACACAATCGGAGTTGTTGTAGAGCGGAGACGTCCTCCAGGCGAAAGGGAGCATGTGATTTTCTATTGTGAAAATTGCGGAGCGCTCGTGGAAGACATCCACTTCGATTGCGCAGATATCGTTGACCATTTTAGCAAGGCAATGCTCGAATTCTGGAGTGACGACGCACGCCGCACCTGCAAAAGGTGCGGTAAAAAAGTGGAAAAGGCGCAGCCGGTAAAGGCGCTGTAGCGCCTAATGGCGAATGACACGTGACGAGTGACAAGTTTTCGGTAACATCACTCGCCGTTTCTCGTCATTCATCACTTATCACTAGTCATCTGCCTTGAAGATCGATCTGCATACCCACATTTTGCCCCGCGACTGGCCGGACCTCGACACGAAATACGGTTACGAGGGTTTCGTTCGGATGGATCATTACAAGCCGTGCTGCGCGCGCATGATGCTCGGTGATCGTCTGTTTCGGGAAATTAACGATAACGCATGGGAACCAAAGCGACGCATCGAAGAGATGGACGCGGCTGCTGTCTCAATGCAAGTGCTTTCAACTGTTCCGGTGATGTTCAGTTATTGGGCGAAACCGGCTGATGCGCTGGATCTTTCGCGGCGATTAAACGATCACATTGCCGGCGTGGTTCGCGATCATCCGACGCATTTTGCGGGCCTGGGGACTATTCCGATGCAGGACCCCGATCTCGCAGCTGGCGAACTCCAACGCTGCATTCGGGAACTCGGGCTGCGCGGCGCGCAGATCGGCACGCACGTGGATGCAAATCCCCATTTCGGACGCATTGATACGTTGAACCTCGACAACGCAGCGCTGCAGCCGGTTTGGAGCGCTGCCGAAGAAGTCGATGCTGCAATCTTTGTTCATCCGTGGGACATGCTGGGGAGTGATCGTATGCCGAAATACTGGCTACCGTGGCTGGTTGGCATGCCAGCAGAGACGTCGCTGGCGATTTGTTCCATGATTTTTGGCGGTGTGTTCGAACGGTTCCAGAGGCTTCGTGTCGGTTTTGCGCATGGCGGTGGCGCGTTTCCATTTACCATCGGTCGCGTCGATCACGCATTTCGTGTGCGCCCCGATGTAGTCGCCGCGGAAAACAGCACCAGTCCCCGTCACTATCTAGCTCACGATGGCGTAGCGGCGCGGTTCTACGTCGATTCACACGTTCATGACGCCGACGCGCTGGATCTGCTTCTCAAATTGTTCGGCCCAGAACGCATTGCATTTGGTTCCGATTATCCTTTCTCGTTAGGCGAGACGCATCCGGGGAAGCTGATCGAATCCATGAAGCTTTCGGAAAAAGAAAAAGCGCAACTCTTGTCCGGAACAGTGTGCGAATTTCTCCGACTTTAGCTTTCGGTCTTCGACATTCGCGCTTAGTCATTCCGCGGCGCGACTGCGAGACGGTCATAGCTCGTGCCGAATCGCCCAGAGATCGTGAAAGACGGGCCTGAAAAGCGACTCCTTCAAAAACGGCACGCCGGGCGACCCGCCCGTGCCTTTCTTCGCGCCGATCGTGCGCTCCACGAGTTTGATGTGACGATACCGCCACTCCTGCAGACCCTCGTCGAAATCGGTCATCAATTCGAACAGGATCGAGCATTCCGGTGAATTCTTGTAGAGCCGAAGAATTTCCTTCTGCACTCGTTCGTCAGGCCCGTTCGGTTGCGTCACGTCGCGGTTCTTCAAGTCCGCCGGAATCTCTGCGCCGCGCGTTTCCAGAAAATCATAGAAATGATCGACCACGCTGCGTTCATGCAGCAGCTGACTGAGCCGGCCGTACCCTGGATAATCCGGCTTCAGATAATTGACCGTTGATGCGCGCTTGTATCCGAGTGCGAACTCGATCTCGCGAAATTGCACGGATTGAAATCCCGATGCCGTCTCCAATCGATCGCGAAAACTTGAGAACGACGACGGCGTCATGGTCTCGAGAATGTCGATCTGCGCCACGAGTACTTTCATGATGGTGCGCACACGCTTGAACGCGTGAATCGCGCCAAACAGATCGCCACGAGAAAAATCCCGCTTAATTTTTTCAAACTCATGCAGCAACTGCTTAAACCAAAGCTCGTAGGTCTGGTGAATGATGATGAACAACATCTCGTCGTGCTCCGGCGGACTTGAGCGCGGTTTCTGAAGCGAAAGCAGTTTCTCCAGATCAAGGTAGCTGGCGTACGTAAGCGGCGGCATGGCTCCAGATACTAGATACTAGATGCTGGATGCTCGATGACAAAATCAGATTCTGTATCTGAGGCGCGCGCGCGCCGCGGCGACCCGGTCCGAGATTCAGCTGGAAATCGCGCTCGACTCTCGGCAGCCTGCTTGAGAGTATCCTTGTGAGGGGTATTTCCATGTGAATCCATATGGCTGCCGAGGTTAGAAAAGAAATTGAACTGGAAATCGCGCATGTGTTGTTCACAGACATTGTCGGTTACTCCAAGCTGCCGATCCATCAGCAACGAGCGGTAGTCGAGCGCTTAAACGAGATTGTCCGAGGTACGGATGAATTCCAAGCGGCGGAAACGGCGGGGCGCTTGATCAAAATCCCGACGGGCGACGGCATCACACTGGTTTTTTATCATAGCCCGGAAGCGCCGGTTGAATGCGCGTTGGAAATCAGCCGCGCGCTCAAGAAGCATGCGGAATTTCAGCTGCGAATGGGCATACACAGTGGACCTGTGAGTGGGGTCATCGACGCAACCGGAAAAGCGAACGTAGCTGGCGCCGGCATCAATATGGCACAGCGGGTCATGGACTGCGGCGATGCCGGACACATCTTGCTCTCGAAGCATGTTGCTGAAGATCTGGAGGAATACCCTCACTGGCAGCCGCACCTGCACGAACTTGGCGAGTGTGAAGTAAAACATGGTGTTCGCCTCTCCGTGGTGAATCTATACACTGCGGAGCTTGGGAACCCGGCAGTGCCGGAAAAGCTGAAGGCGGCGCGTGTGGCTGTTGCAGCGCGAAGAAAACGGGCCGTATTCCGATGGCTGTCATTAGGCGTGGTGAGTCTGCTGGCCATGATCGCCCTGATCGGTTTTCTCCTTTTTCGTTATAGACGACCACCTGCAACGGTCGAGTTACCAGTTCCCGAGAAAAGCATCGCGGTGCTGCCGTTTGACAACCGAAGCCGCGATCCTGACAACGCCTATTTTGCCGACGGTATCCAGGACGAGATTCTGACGCGCTTATCCAAGATCGCCGATCTAAAGGTTATTTCGCGCAATTCAACGCAACATTACAAAAGCGCGCCTGAAAACCTGCCCGACATCGCAAAACAACTTGGCGTGGCCCACATCCTGGAAGGAAGCGTGCAAAAGAGCGGCGATACGGTGCGGGTGAATGTGCAGCTAATCAAGGCGGCTAATGATTCCCATCTTTGGGCCGATACCTTTGATCGCAAACTGACCGACATCTTTTCGGTCGAAAGCGAGGTGGCGAGAGCTATTGCAGATCAGTTGCGGGCGAAACTTACCGGCCGGGAAGAACAAGTCATCGCCGCTAAACCGACGGACAATCCCGACGCTTACGATGCCTACCTACGTGGTCTGGCTTATACATTGAAAACGCAAAACACACCAGCCAATGCCCTTGGCGCACAGAAATATCTCAGAGAAGCGGTGCGCTTGGACCCGAAGTTCGCCCTTAGCTGGGCGCTGCTGTCATACGTTGATTCCGTTGGCTACGCTAGCCTTAGTCTTCAGCCAACGGTCGCGCTCCGTGAAGAGGCACGGCAGGCAGCCGAGACCGCGCTCACTCTGCAGCCCAATCTTGGCGAGGCCGTATTGGCTAAGGGATATTACCACTACTCTTGTCTAAAGGATTACGACACAGCGGTGGGTTACTTTGAGCAAGCACGTCAGCTCTTACCCAACAGCAGCCGGATTCCTGAATCGCTGGCCTATGTAGAGCGGAGGCGCGGCCAGTGGGACCGGAGCGAGTCGCATTTCAACGAAGCCGAGCGGCTCGACCCGCGCAACGTTTCCATACTCACCCAGCACGCGCTTTCCTATATGGAGCTTCGTCGTTTCCCGGAAGCGGTGCGGAAGTTTGATCAGGTTCTCGATATCACGCCCGACGACCTAGATACGCTTGCGCTAAAGGCGGCTATCGCACAAGCCGAGGGCGATCTGCCGCGGGCTTCGGCGATCCTTGCTCCGCTCCACGCTGCCACCTACGATTCCGGTGTGCTGGAAATACAGGCTTACCAAGCGATCTTGGAACGCCGACCTGCACAAATGATCCCTCGGCTAAACGAAATACTTGCCAAGCCTGATCCAGCGTTGGGTTTTTACAATGGCGAGCTGCGCTTTTGGTTAGGCTGGGCGCAAGAGGTCGCCGGCGATCAGGCGGCCGCCCAAGAAAGTTGGCAACAGGCGCGCAGCGAACTGGAATCTTTCCTAAAAAAACAGTCGGAAAATGTCGGCCTCATTGCAGATCTCACCCTGATCAATATGGGCCTCGGTGACAAAGCTGCCGCTTTAGCTCTGTCGGAGCAGGCCATGGCAGCGAATCCGATCGAGAAAGACGCCTTAGATGGTCCCATTCCGATCGAGATCCTCGCCCGGGTGGCAGCGCAGGTGGGAGAACCTGACCGCGCGATTACCGCTTTACAGAAACTACTCTCGATACCGTACAATGGCGCACTGGCTGCGGCCCCGCTCACTCCTGCACTGCTCCGGCTCGATCCAATGTTTGATCCGCTCCGGAATGATCCACGCTTTCAAAAGCTCGCGGCTTCCGCAGCACCGAAATAAGATCTGTAGAGGCAGCCTGAGCTTGCCCGCCGCGGCGGGTGTCGGCTGCGTTTATGAATTTCGCAGGCGGCACGCCTGCCACTACAGCGCCGCTACCGTGAGATCAACGTCACCTTGTAACGTCTTACGAATCGCTTACTCGCTTCATTGCATGACGCGAAGATACTCTCGATCCCACGCCGCGGGAATGCTCTCTCGTGACGAGTACGGACCTGGCTCATACGCCCGTGAGGAAATCCCGTGTTGGCTCAGTTCGCAGACGTGCCAGTCCTGCCGGTTTACCATGTCCCAAAACTGGATGGCATCATCGGGATCGAAATCGCTGCGCTTGAACGCTTCCGGGTTAAAGAACCAATCACAAAAGATCAGTGTGCGTTCCGGAGATTGCGGCTGAAGTCGATGCACCATCACGTAGTCAGGATGCAGGCTCAGCAGCATGTTCGGGAAAATCGAATAGTAGAAAACCAAGCGGAAATCTTGGTCACCAAAGTTGCCGACGGGCAACGCGCACGCATTACCGCTCATGGTGAGGCTTTTGCCGGTCGCGATTCGCATGAATCCGCCCAGGAATGGCCCGTCGGTCAGATCGTTCTCGGCCGAATCGTACGGTGAGATCTTCGAAAGCTCGGGATGCACTCCCAGGCAGTGATAACACTCGGAATAATTTTGAAACATTAACTTCCAATTCGCGTGCACGTCGTACTCGATCCGTTTCGCTGAGCGCAGCGTCGGCAGGTTCCAGCGAGAAAACTTTCCGGCCAACGGCGCAAACCACTTTTCCAGTGATTTGTAGCCGACTCGCTCCGTCCAGGCGTCTGCCAGATTCACAAAGATAAATCCCTCCCAAAGGCCAGGCTGCGCCTGGGCTAACGAATAATCGGCCTTATCAAATCCGGGAGTCTCATCCATGTGCGGCGCGCCGATCAACCGCCCATCGAGCGTATAGGTCCACGCGTGATACGGACATTGAATCGTCGCGCACTGTCCGTTTCTGTTTTCGATCAACCGACTTCCGCGATGGCGGCACACGTTGTAAAATCCGTGGATCGCTCCGTGTTTATTCCGGACAATGATCAAGCTCTCGCCCGCGACTTCTGCGGTAAAATAATCGCCGGCTTCCGCGATCTGACTCTGGTGCCCGACCAATACCCATTCTCTGGAGAAAATCTTCTCCTGTTCCTCTGCAAAAATCTCCGGTGAAACAAAGTGTCGCTGTGTCAGCGTTCTTGCACCCGCCCGAAAGGTTTCGGTCGTTTTGCGAAATGTGGGTGCTGCGTTGGTTCGCATTACAGGCACTTCGCAAGCTGTATTTGCCACATGTTCGCGTCAACGCAGTTGTAGAGGCAGTCGCCGCGGCGACCGCCTCATCGAAAATCGCCGCAGTTAAATTATGCCAACACCGCGCGATGAAACTCGTACCAATCGTCAAGATTGTTCAGGTTCACTGCGTCTTTCGGGGCAGAAGCGTCATCGGACATCCCGCAGGCGCCCAGAATGCCGCGCCGTGTTTCGTCATCATGGTTGTAACCACGAACCGCCGCGTTGTGCTTCTCGATCGCGTCTCGATTTAGCGACTTCGCGTTCTTCTTCACCCACGCCTCGAACTGCGGGTAGGTCGGCTTGTTTTTCCTGATGTAATCGCGCGCCGCCTGTTCTTCGAGTCCGAGTGCGGCGAGCGTCATCGCATCGAAACCCTTGCCAACGCCGGGGTAACCGGATGCAAGTTTACCCTTCTCCTCCAGGGAAACCTTCTGCCACAGCCGCGGCAGATGCAGAACACCAAGTGGCCCGGCAATGCCGGAACTGATCAATGGAACGTATGTGTCAGCCATAGTAACAATTTCGGTAATCCCGGCGTGGACGAATTGCAAGTTCCTCGTCGAGAAACGTCTGCCACGCTAGAAGCGCAGCTTATACTTGTCATTCCGAGCGGAGCGAAGAATCTCGAATCCCTTTTAAAAAAACGTGAAAACCGAAACAATCAGAGATGTTTCGCGTCGCTCAACATGACAGCCATCTGTGAAGCATCGCGGGGGTGCCTATTCATTTTCGATATCCGGCTTCGGCAACGGCGAAGAAATTTCGACTTGTGTAATTTTACTATCCGGCGTGCGGCTGGCCTCAAGTTCGACTTCCTGCCTGGGATCGGTGCGCGTGCTGAGAAACAAGATCCTCGTGATCTTGCCGTTAACATTGATCTTGTTAAGGCTCTGATTGAGGTTGTTCGCTGCATTTGCTGCCGCTTGCCAGCTGTCCGCTATTTTCTCCGGGGTAAGCGATGAAGTGCCAGTCTGAACGATTTTTACTGCGTCATCCACGATTTTTCTCGCCGGCGTCCCGACGGCCTTGAATTCGGGCGTGGCTGGCGTCCAATTGGGTAATACGACCGGTCCCGGCGCTTCGAGTTGTTTCTTCAGCGCGGCCTGCAGTTTTTCCTTTTCACGTTTTTCTTCTTGCTCCTGACGCGCTGCCTCTTCCTCTGCCTGCGCTTTCATTTCGGCAAGGTTCTTCTTGGTGTCCAGCGACGTGGGGTTCTTTTGAAGGTCGCCGGCCTTTTTCTGCATTTCGGCTGCTTGCTTCAGCAAGTCCTTAAGGTCGGGATCGTTCAGCGGATTGTCGTCCTGTGCGCGCAACAGCGGGGTTAGAAGAACACAGATGGCAAGGGGAATAACGAAGCGCTGACATTTCAAATCCATCACACGAGCGTAGCAAACCCATACGAGGCCCTGCAATCCAAATGACGCTTGTCTTTCCGCCAGATCTCCGCGGACGATCAAACAAACTATGGTGATAATGAAAATCGCAAAAGCAGTTCAAAAGGGGCGAGTCCAAGGTTTAACCGGAAGTTAAGGTCTGTAAAAGCAAAGCTGCGAGCGCGACGATTGCGAGGAGGAGGAAGCCAATGAGAGCTGCGTGCACGATCCGGTCTTGAACGTGGGCGCGTTTCGCAGCCCTCGCGTAAGGTATTCGCGTGAAGGTTACCATCGTGTAGAGCGGCAGATAGATTCCGGGCAGGGCGGCTTCTAACGCGTGATCCAGTTTCTTTTTCGCGCGAAATGTTTTCGATGCGGTCTTGTCTCGCATCTCGACGAAATTGCCAATCGCAAGATCGGCTAGCGCGTCTGCATTTTTTTTTCGGCGACGAAAGTAATCGGCAAATGCGCGCTCGCGGTCATCGGAGAATATTTTCAGACATTCGTCCAGCACAACGCAATCTTCGAAGGCAGCATTCATGCCCTGTCCGTAGAACGGCACGACTGCGTGCGCGGCGTCGCCGACGAGGCAAACCTTGTCCCTGTAAAACCAGGGCGCGCAGCGAATGGTCACCAGTGAGCCGGTTGGATTACTGCGGAAATCTTCGAGCAACGTTGGCATGAGCGGCACGGCATCCGGGAATTCTTCATTGAAGAATCCACGGACATCGTCATTGGTCTTGGTAGTGGCAAAACTTCGGGGCCCTTCGAATTCCCAAAAAAGCGTGCAGGTAAACGAACCGTCCGGGTTCGGTAGCGCGATCATCATGAAACTTTTCCGTGGCCAAATGTGGAGCGCGTTCTTTTCCATTCGCCACGAGCCATCCGCATTGGGGGGAATGGTCAATTCCTTATAGCCGTGCGCCAGATAACTTTCGTCGGTACTGAAAATTTCCGATGTCGCGCTGCATTGAATTGCGAACTGCGGAGAAAGCGCCATCGACTCCGATAACGGCGTCGCCCTGTGCCGCGACGGGTCCGTTTACAGTTTCCAAATGGGCGGCGGCCGAGTCCAGATCGACATCGGTGCATTTGTGATTGAAGCGCACGCGCACGTTCGGGTACCGCTGCGCCGCTTCGATAACGGTCGTGTTGAGCGCGCCGCGTCCGATTGAGTTGATACAGTTTTTTGGATCGACATCGTACGGACTGAAATGCAGCGCGCCGGTCCTATTATGAATCATCCGACCGCGCATCGGGATAGCGTGTTCCAAGGCCTCTTCAGCGATCCCAATCTGCTCGAGCGCATGAATCCCCCGCGTCGAAATCGCCAGGTTAATCGAGCGCCCTCCCACAATGTTGCCTTCGCGCGGATCAGCCCGCCGTTCATAAAGATCGACTTCGTGCCCACGGCGTCCCAAATACGCGGCGAGCAATCCGCCCGCAAGACCGCTACCGATGAGAATAAATTTCGCCACTCCGTAAGAATCTATAAATCGGGAAATCAGAAAAGCAGGAAAAGCCGACAAAACGGATGCGAACCTGCGATCCATCCCACGGCCTCTGACAAAGCCGTCCTACAGTTCCTTGAAGGCATCCCCCAGGTGATTCAGAACGTCACGGGGTAACAGCGATTGCTCGCCTTGGCCGTTGTTAAAAATCGCAATCTCGGCTGCGCGCCCGCATACCCATGCACCGAGGCGCGCCGCATCGTAGAGCGAGAGTCCTTGTCCGAGCAAACCGGCGCAAACCCCGGTGAGAACATCGCCCATTCCTCCCGTCGCCATTCCCGGGTTGCCCGTGGTGTTGTAGCTCAACGGCCGACCGCGTTCAGCCACAATGGTGCGACTGCCTTTGAGCAAAAGTGTAACGGGAAAACGATCGCAGAATTTCATTGCTGTTTTGACGCGCGATTCTTTTTCGCCAGGGAAAAGCCGTTGCATCTCACCCGGATGCGGCGTGAGCAGCCGTTTGCCTTTGCACTGCCGTAGCACAGAAGTTTTTTCAGACACAATGTTGAGGCCGTCGGCGTCGAGCACCATCGGTTGCCTCGCGCTTTCAATGAACTCGCGGATCTCCGCTGCACGCGATTTGCCGAGGCCAGGTCCCACGGCCCAGACATCCGGTTTCTCCTTTACCAACTCATGATACGACGCAATCGGCTTCACCATTGCCTCCATGAACGCCGCGCCCGCAACGATCTCGTAGATTTCTTCGGGAACAAAGACTTCGACCAGACCTGCGCCCGCCCGTAGCGCGCCCCGTGATGCCATTAGAGCTGCGCCGACGAACCCTTTGGAACCTGCTACGACGCCAATTCGACCAAACTGGTTCTTATACGAGTTGTATTTGCGTCGAGGAAGCAAGGCCCGAAAAGCGAGCGGGCTGGCGATAATCTCCTTCGGTTTCGTTTCGGGAGCCCGCAAATCCGCCAACAGGACGACCTCGAGCCTGCCTACATAATTTAACGCGCCATCGGCCAGAAGACCCCGCTTCGCATATCCAATCGTTACGGTAAAATCCGCGACTACGCAGTCGCGGTCCGCTTTGCCTGAATCCGTGTCTAGACCGGTTGGAAGATCAACGGCAAACACGTACGCGCGCTTTGTTATTCGCAGTCGATTGATGGTACGACAGGCGGCGCGTATCGGTTCGCGCAGCGGTGGCTTTCCGCCGACGCCGAGGAGACCATCGAGAATAATGAGCGGAGCAGCGCTGCCGAGATATGCTTCCGTCGCGATTTCTTCCTGTGCGCACGACAGTTTATCGGCCGCATACGCAAAAAGCTCCAAAATCGTGACGCCGACGTCATGGTCCGTTCCGTCCGTCCAATCAGGCACCCTGTTCGGCATGCTTCGTAAATCGCCCAGCTTTTTGCGCATAAGCTCGCTGCAATCAGTTTCCTTGAAAGCGAGCCGCACCTCGATTTTCCATCCGCGCATTGCTAAACATTGCGCTGCGAATAACGCGTCCCCCGCGTTATGTCCCTTGCCGGCAAACACAATGCAGCGACCGGGCTTGTGGAAAAATTTTGTGACTGCCTGGGCCACGCCGGCGCCGGCCTGGTTCATGAGCGTTTCGACTTGCACACCACTCGCAAAAGCGGCCTTTTCTGCGGCCCGCATCTGCGCTGCAGTGAAAATTGGCAGGTCCAATTAGCCCTCCTGATCTGCTGAGCTGGCGTGCGCTTTTGAGCCTGCCGGTTTCGATGAGCTTTTCTTTTTTCGCGCGCTTCGCTTGTGTGACCGCTTCGACTTGCGATGCGAAGATCGCGACACTTTAGTCTGATCAATGTACTGTTGTAGCGGAATGCTCTCAGCCGTCGGTACTCTCGTCGTGGCGAAACCGCCGCCAACGGAATTGCGTCCGCGGACTCCGGCTGCAATCTCTTCGGCAAGTTTTTGACGATAAGAGGCGTTCTGAGCGTACGCCGCTTCGGTCGGGTTCGTCAGGAAACCGCACTCCACGAGCACTGCCGGAATGTTTGTCTTACGCAAAACGTAATAACCACGGCGGCGCACGCCGCGATTTTCTGAAGGTGCGCCTCCGGCGACATAGTGATGAATGGCCGAGGCGAGCGGCAGGCTGTCGCGGCTGTAAAAATATGTTTCAATGCCGCTCGCGCCCCTTCGTCCTGTCGCGTTAAAATGGATACAGACAAAGACGGCATTTCGATACGAATTGGCGATTGCCACTCGGCCTGCCAACGGAACAAATACATCACTGCTCCGGGTCATGATTACCCGGTAACCTCTGGCTGAGAGGACATTCCTGAGACGCAGGGCGACATCGAGGTTCATGTCTTTTTCGGCGACTCTTTGACCGGGGATCCCACCGCGATCATGCCCTCCGTGCCCGGCGTCGATTACTACGGTTATTGGTGAGCTGTCGCTGCTGGAACTGCGACTGCTCCTGGCGGCATAGGAATTACACACCGGATACGCGAACAGCAGTCCGGCGACCGATGAAACGATTCTGAAAAAATTTCTGCGCATCACCGGTCGTTTGCGGACGCCCCGGGCGGCCGAGCGGAGAGTTTTGGTACTGTGCTGTGTGAGCTTTGTGCACGCGCCTCGACCGTGCCGCCACGAACGGCTATTTCGCCGTTACCCGAATGGACAAGACGGGGCCGGGTTTTCGTTTCCATTAACGACGAGTGCTCCAGCAGTTCGCCGTTTAGGCCGATGCGGGAATACGACCAGACGCGCGGAGCGGCGCAATGCAGGACATGCAATTGATTGGCGCGATCGATCTCCGCTTGCGGTTCCTCGAAAGCTATAGTGCGGCCTAACGAATAGGTGGCGTAAACAACGCCTGTATCCTTGTTCTGCACGCGCACATACAAAGAAGTGTGGTCCGGAAAACGATTCGTCATCAATGAATACGTGCGCACTTCGCCGGATCCGGCAATGCCCTCCGGAACCCCAACCGTTTGCTGCCAGATCGGCCGCGCGTCGGTGACTTCGAAAACCCGGGTTGCAGAGTAAAAGAATTTTCCCAGGTCCGCGAAGTAAACATTCGTCCGCACATGATAAGCGCCGAATTCGTTGACGGGATACAGTGGCGTGAGATCGATTTGGCGTGTGACTCTCTGCCCGGCCGCGATTTTCAAAGGCGGCTCCCGATTTTTCCTGCTCAGCGGCGCGATCGGTTGTTCTTCACTGCCAGCAAGCTCGAACCCCAGCCAGGATTGGCCGTTCGCGTCGTGAAGTTCAATATCGCGTCCAGCCAGATTGGTAACGGCAACTGTCGCCACCACCGGTTCGTATGCGATGTATTGCAATCGCTTGAATTTCAGGTCCACCTGAATCTGTGCATCGGTCGCAGTGGCGAAAAGAAAAACAGACAGACCCGGAAGAATACCTCTCGTGATGCGTCTTGTCTGACTCCGTCCGGTTCTGATGCACGCAATACAACCTGGAAGGAATCGTGTCATCGGGCAGATGGAGTATTTGAAGCAGGAAACTGCTGCAACAGTCGCGCCGGTTCTGCCTGGACAGCTTGCAAGTCATCGCCGTAGTAAATCCGAACGATGTAGCCGAGGTATTTCCGTTGTCCGATGTCCCCAGAACTTTTTGAGCTGCGACCTTTCTTGCCCGGCCGAACTTTTGCCCCTGCCGCGGAAAGCGATGAGTCGGATAAAGCGCCGTCCGTTTTCGCGCGCACGTAACGCACGAGGAGCACCGCCGGATTCGCGTCCGACCAATCGTGCTTCGGTGTCAGCCATTCATTGCTCACATCCGCATCGGTCAGCTTGATGTCTTTGTCATTCACGATGTCGTAGAGAAACACCATGATTTTCACCTTGTCATGATCGATGACGGCGCCGGGCTGTTTCTTTATCCCGATCTCCAGCGCCAAATTCGTTTCAGCTTCTGGATCGGGCGTTTCCTTCGTTTTGACTTCAGAGATGCCCATGATCGTGCCGTCCGGCTTGCCGCCGACATCTTTGCTTGGCGCAATGTCATTTTCCGGACTCGCGCTGGCCGCCTCCTTCGGGGCCGCGGCTGGAACTCCGACCTTCAATCGGCGATCCGCCAAAGCATAGGTTTCACTATCCGACGGGCTTTTCTGCTTGATTTTGCGCCAGGCTTCGTTCGCCTGATCAAACAACTGCATGGATTCATAAGTCTGCGCTAATTCCTCGAGCACGCTTGTATTGTCTGGTTCGCTATCCAACGCTTCCTGCAAACGCGCCAATGCGTTTGTCGTATCGCCACGTTCGCGTAATTCTTTACCTTCTCGCAGCAGCTGCTCAACAATTGATGGAGCAGGCGATATCGCTGCTGGTGGGGCGCTTGGCTGCGCCGCCGCTAGAGGCTGCGGTGACGCCGAAACTGAGGAACTGGCTGGAGGCCGCGCGATACTTGCCGCAATTGATTGCGCCGAAACGCGATTCGCCCGCGCCCGGCCGACATAATACGATGTCGCAAAGAAGATCTCAGCTACCCCAAGAATCACAATGAGCCCGAGCGCTACGTGAAAGCTTGGATCGATTTGGATGGCCCGTGAGAGAAGAGTCCGCATGGAGCAATAAAGTCAGTTTTGTACGCGCGCTGTTGCCAGCCTGTCAACAATCCGCGGGATATTTGACCGCTGAAACATTAAAAAGTTAGAAGGGAGAGTTTCCTCCTGTGTCATGTTGAGCCGAGCGAAACATCTCCGGAGCTCCGATTGTAGCGGATTCGCACAAAGAAAGATCAGAGACGCCTTGCTCAGAATGACAACACAATGTCTTAGCGGATCACCTATCGCGAAATGTCATTCTGGCTCAGCATTTTAAATCCTTCACCCATGAGCACGGAGCACGCGCACTCGGTGTCGTCCACGTGCAAAGCGATCGCGGAAAAACCGCGAGGACGGATTAGCAGGGGATAAGCGAAGTGAACGTTTACCTCTGCCATGACCAACGCTGCAAGCAGTTTTACCAGTTGCGTGGCGACTTCTTGCATCTCCACTACCACCACCTCGCTCACTCCGAAGCCGACATTGTTCTCCCGAAACAATTTTTCCACGCGATGCGGATCGCTGGAGATGATTCGTGCAATCGCTGAGTCCGTCGATTCCGAGACACTGAGCGCAACAACGTGCGCGTGATGCGTGCTAAGCAGCTTCACAATTTCCAACATGGCGCCGACCTTGTTCGGCAGAAACACCGAAAACTGTTTCACCAGCGGTCCTTCCAGCTTGGAACTCGTTTGCGGCAAGTTAGCAGTCATTTGAATGATGGCAGCGCGACGGTGTGGGCGGCGCGCCAGCCCAAACTATCTCACTGTGAGCATTTCGTTGGCAAACCTAATATCTTGATGCGGAGATTGACGTATCGCATCTCGAGAGGAGATCACGATTTAACGTGGCGAAGCCCCCCTTGCGCCTTACATTCGCTGTCCAATATGGAAGAAGAAAACGAGCTGATCGCGTTGCGGCGTAAAAAACTCGAGACGCTCCGGGCGAAAGGAGTCGAGCCGTTTGGCACAGGTTTTGATGTCAGCGGATCGATCGGTGAAGTGCGCGAGCGATTTAAAGAAAATGAAACGCTTCGTGTTGCGGGCCGCATCACAGCACATCGCGACATGGGCAAAAGCCATTTCCTCGACCTGCGCGACGCTACAGGGCGTATTCAAGTTTACGTTCACGCCAAAGAGGTCGGCCCGGAATTGATCGAACTTTTTCGATTGCTCGACATCGGTGATTTCATTGGCGCGGAAGGAACCTGTTTTGTCACCAAAAGCGGGGAGCCGACGGTAAAAGTCCGCACCTTCCGGTTGCTTGCTAAGACGTTGCGCCCGCTTCCGGAAAAATGGCATGGCCTGCAGGACATCGAAGCGCGTTACAGGCAGCGTTATCTCGATGTCCTCACCAACGACCGTTCGCGCGCGGTGTTCGAAAAGCGCATTGCCATTGTGCGCGAAACCCGGCGCTTCTTTGAGGACCGCGGCTTTGTTGAAGTCGAGACGCCAATCTTGCAAACAATCGCGGGAGGTGCGGCCGCCGAACCGTTCAGAACGCATCACAAGGCGCTTGGCATAGATCTTTATCTGCGCATTGCGCTGGAGCTTTACCTGAAACGGTTGCTTGTGGCCGGGTTTAACAAGGTTTTTGAAATCAGTCGCAACTTTCGCAACGAAGGCATTTCCAGAAAACACAATCCGGAATTCACCATGCTTGAGGCCTATTGGGCCTATGCCGATTTCGAGAAAATGGCGAACCTGGTCGAGGAATTGATTTGTTATCTAGCCGAGAAAATCTGCGGCTCGCTAAAAATCGAGCATCCAGATATCGATGGGAAAATTATTCGCACGATCAATCTGGAACGGCCGTGGCGACGCGTGCATTACCGCGGTGTGCTCGGTGAAGTGGCCGGCAAGGATTGGTTTGAGATTTCGCCAGAGCAGCGGCGCGAACGTGCGATCCGCGAGTTCAAACTCGATATTTTGCCGCAGCTCGCTGATTTCGAAGTAACGCAACATGTGTTTGAAAAACTCGTCGAAGAGAAGACTGTCGACCCTCTGTTCGTCACACATTGCCCGAAGGAGCTGGTGCCGCTGGCAAAACAAAACGCAGCTGACGGCACGCTGGTCGATGTTTTCGAGTTAATCATCAACTGTGCGGAGATCGCGCCAGGATACAGCGAACTGAACGATCCGTTTGTGCAACGTCAGCGTTTGCTCGAACAGGCCGGCGAAGAAAAGCAAAACATCGACGAGGAATTTCTGCTCGCGCTGGAGCACGGCATGCCGCCGGCTGGCGGAATTGGGATCGGGATAGACAGACTCACAATGCTGCTCACCGGCGCCGAATCGATCCGTGACGTCATCTGGTTCCCATTGCTGAAACCAAAGAAACTTTAGCCGCCACTCTGTCACGCGCGGATTGGAGAGTGCCGCTCTTTGTTCTATGATTCGATGGTGTCGCGAATCGTTTCAGTGCTGTTTTGGACTGTCTGCGCCTCTGCCGCCGCGGCGGTGCCCGCTAAAACCGAGCGCCATGTGGTCGTGGTCGTATGGGATGGGATGCGACCCGATTTTGTAAACGAGCAAAATACCCCGACGCTTTGGAAGCTCGCTCGAGAGGGCGTCATTTTTCGTAACCATCATGCAGTTTATCCCAGTATGACGATGGTAAACGGGACGGCCATTGTGACCGGTGTGTATCCTGGCAAAAGCGGCATCATTGCGAACCATGTATATCGGCCGGATATCGATCCTCGCGACGCCATCGACGTGGAAGCGGCATCAGTAGTGGAAAAGGGTGGCGAACTGTCGGGCGGAAAATACATTGCAGCGCCAACGATTGCCGAACTTGTGCAACGCGCGGGCGCTTGCAGCGTAGTTGCCGCCGCGAAGACGGTCGGTCTCTTATTGGATCGAGAAATTCGAGGGCGCCGGGATATCGGCGGATCTTCGGCCCGAGACAACATTTCGCCGCCGGAGATACGGCGGCAACGAGATGCGGGAATTCAAAACAGCGTCACGCTCTTCGCGGGGCAATCTTTGCCGAGCGCGGCGCTTGTGCGAATCACAGAAGCGCTTGGTCCGTGCCCGTCGGCTCATCTGCAAAACGATTCTTGGACAACCAAAGCGTTGATAAATGTTCTTTGGAAGCCCGGCCTGCCGTCGTTTTCAATTTTGTGGCTGGGCGAGCCGGACCTCACGCAACATGAAACCGCTCCGGGAGCACCGGCAGCCTTCGTCGCGGTCAAGTCGGCGGATGACAATCTCGCCCTGGTTCTGTCGGCGTTGGATAATCAGAAAGTGCGCGGAACGACAGACATTTTTGTCGTTTCGGATCACGGTTTTTCCACGATCAGGCGCTCCATTGATCTGCGAAAAACTTTGAACGAGGCGGGCTTCACGGCGACGACGGAATTGAGCAATGAACCGAAACCGGGGGACATTATGCTGGCCGGCAACGGCGGAACCGTCCTTTTTTACGTCATCGGACACGACGCGACCGTCACCCGTCGCCTGGTTGAGTTACTGCAACAGTCCGACTTCGCAGGAGTGATTTTTACAAAACAACCGATGAAAGGCACGTTCGAGCTGGAGCAGGCAAAAATCGAAAATGATCGCGCGCCTGACGTCGTGATGGCGTTCCGATGGTACGATTCGAAAAACCAGTTCGGCATTCCGGGAATGATCGACGCCGATTGGCAACGGGCGGCGGGCAAGGGGACCCACGCCACCCTCAGCAGGTTTGACATGCACAACACGCTGATCGCTGCGGGGCCAGACTTTAAAGGAGGCGGAACGGACGATCTCGCGAGTGGAAACGTCGATCTCGCCCCGACCATTTTACAGATTCTTGGCGTTAAACCGCCGCAGAAGATGGATGGCAGAATTTTGTCCGAAGCCATGACCGTTGCGATGCCTTCCCGGGAACCCGAAACCAAAACCTTCGAAGCTACAAAACATTTTCCATCAGGAACGTGGCGGCAATCGCTTCAGATTTCGCGCGTCGGGTCAACCGTTTACCTCGATCAAGGCAACGGTGCGTTCGTCGCAAGTGAAGGTGTAGCCAAAGAACCAGAGAACCAGCGCCGCGCGCATCGGGTCAATTCAAGCGTCGCGATTGAACCAGATCGAAAATGACCGTGCGCATCTGCGGGGCGAAGCAACGCAGTTATCGATCGGTCATACAGGCAGCCGAACACGCGCTTGTCCGAACCGCCGGTCGGGCTAGTGATTGTTGCTGACGGGCCGCATCGCCGGGTAGTTAGACTCAAGCTGTGCGCTAACCATTTGAATTCTTGCGTCCTGCTGTTTGAGGCGCGCATCGAATTGCTTTCGTTCTTCGGTGATGACTGCTCTGAAGTCCTTCTGTTGTTGCGCGATGACGGTCTTTAATTCGGTGATGGCCGCTTGCTGTTCTTCGATCGTGCAATGCTCTTTAAGAAACTCGTTGAGCAACATCGCATTCACCGCGTCGTAGCGAACGGTGTAAATTTCGCCATTTTCGTCCCGCACAACCAGATCGGGGTTTACCTCGGCCACTTCCTCGGCGATCAAGCCGAATTGCGGGGTGCCGGTGGAGTCGCTCTTGTAGTGAAATGTCACTGGTTTAAGCGCCAGGATCGCTTCGCTAGCGTTGTTCATGCATTTAATATCTGCTTTGAATCGCGCCGACGAACTAGCCGTACCGAGCTGGCCAGCCGCGTCGATCAGCACTGGTATGGCGTTTGCATTGTGTGTTGTAACGCCTCGAATATTACCGATGAAGCAGGTGTTGCTTACGTTGTTACCAGCAACTGTGGCACCAATACAGATCACGTTATCAGCCGTGAACACGCCGCCGCCCGCACCTGCGCCTATCGCCACGTTGGTAGTGCCGGTTGTGTTCACGTTAAGCGCGCCCTCACCGACGGCCGTGTTGAATTCGCCAATACTGTTGCTAAAGAGCGCGCCGTTCCCGATGGCAGTGTTGTCGCCCCCCGTGTTGTTGTTGTTGAGCGCTTGAGCGCCGATGGCCGTGTTGAAGCTGCCGGCCGTGTTGCTAAACAGCGCGAAAGCGCCGCTGGCCGTGTTTAGAATCCCGGCCGTGTTGCTCAGGAGGGCACTATCACCAGTTGCCGTGTTTTGCTCGCCGGTGGTGTTGAAAGCGAGCGCGAATGCTCCGTTTGCCGTGTTGTCAGCCCCGGTAACGTTGGAAGAAAGCGCGTCAAAACCAACGGCCGTGTTTGAATCGCCATCAGTGTTCGAAAAGAGCGCCCGGGCGCCGAGTGCGGTGTTGTCGTTCGCAACGCCATTTCCTGTGACGTCATTACTCCACAGCGCGCTATCACCAATGGCAGTATTATTGCTGGCATGAATATTTTCTAAAAGTGCGGAATTGCCAAAAGCGTTGTTGCTGAATCCGTCAGTATTGTTAAAAAGCGCAAAGGCGCCGACCGCATCGTTGTAGTTACCGGCATCGTTATAAACGAGCGCGTCAGTCCCAACCGTCACGTTCAGTGTGCCGGTAGTGTTGAGCAATAAGGCTCCAGCGCCCACTGCGGTATTGGAATCCGCATTGTTGAGGACGAGCGCCCCAGCGCCGACCCCAGTGTTGAAGTTACCGTTGGTGTCGATGTAGAGCGAATACCAACCGACTCCTGTGTTTCCCGCACCGATAGTGAGCGAGCTCAGCGCATTGCACCCTTCTGCTGTCGTGTAATTGAGATAGCATCCATCAGGCGGCGGAGTGACTGCTTTCGCGTTTGGCAAAAATGCCAGGAATCCAAGGACGACTGCGATCAGGATTGATAGGGACTCAGTTTTCATAGGCGTAAAGTGTGGAAAAGCCCGGCTGATCTGTCGAGAGCAAATAACTCTGGAAAGCGCACGGTCCCTGGCGTGCGGGCGATTGCGCCCTAGCGATTATCCAATTGTCCTGTGCTCACCACGGCTCGCGACTGGCTAGACCAATGATGCTTCGCCGAGAGAGCCGAAACGCGGGCGTCCCAGAAGTCCAATGTGCGTTGCCCGACCTTCGCCCGTGCGCGCTTACCGATTCTCGACAACCGTTCGCGACGCTGGCCTATCGATCTCAAGCTGCGTACTCACTTTTTGGATCTGCGCAGCCTGCTGTTCAAGTCGAGCGGTCACCGTTTGCAACTTGCTCGTTAGTTCTGCGATTGTCGCTTGCTGCTCTTCATTTTTCCGGTGCTCCTTCAGAAACTCGTTTAGTAACATCGCGTTGATCTGCTCGTAGCGGACGGTCTGTGGCTTACCCTTCCGATCGCGGATTATCAGGTCGGGGTTTACTTTTTCTACTTCCTCCGCAATGAGTCCAAACTCCGGGATGCCCTGGGGATCGATCTCCTTCTTATAACGAAAGCTCACCGGTTTAAGCGCCAGGATAGCTTCGCTGGCTTTGCCCATTGGCTTTATATTCTCCTTGAATCGCGCCGAGGACGTGCTCGTTCCAAGCCTACCGCTCGCGTTTACAAAGACAGCAGCGCCACCCGAGGCCGTGGCTCCGCTGATTCCCGTAACGTACGTGGCTGCGATATCAGAATTGCCGATCCGGATGGTGTTGCTCTCACCGGCCACGCCATTAACGTTGTAGCCGACGTCGATATTGTTGTTGCCGGTGGTGAGATTGGTGCCGGCGACATTGCCCAGGGCCGTGTTATTGCTGCCGGTGTTATTGAAAAGCGCTACGTTACCGCAGGCTGTGTTGCCGTCGCCGGTGTTTATTGCAAGTGCGCTCGTGCCGAGGGCAGTGTTGTAGGAGCCTTCTACGTTCGAAGTGAGTGCGTTGTGGCCAACGGCCGTGTTCTGGAATCCAGTTGTATTCTGATCGAGCGTGAAACCTCCTACCGCTGTGTTGCCGCCGGCCGTGCTCATAAAGAGCGCATTCACTCCGACCCCGGTATTCTCGCTTCCAGTATTGTTAGACAGCGCGAATGCGCCGACAGCCGTATTGAAGCCGCCGTCGGTATTCACATTTAGGGCGAATACGCCGTTGGCGGTGTTTTCAGTGCCGGTAGTGTTGGAAAAGAGCGCTTGGTCACCGGCGGCCGTATTGAAGGAGCCGTTGGTGTTGCTAAAAAGCGATTGAAATCCAACGGCAGTGTTAACGGAGCCGCTGTCGTTATAGACGAGCGCGTCGGTTCCAACGGCCACGTTTTCGGTGCCGTTGGTGTTAAGCAACATCGCTCCAACGCCCACTGCGGTATTGGAATCCGCGTTGTTGAGGGCCAGCGCTCCGCCACCGACACCAGTATTGAAGTTGCCGGTCGTATTGGCATAGAGTGAGTACCAACCCACTCCTGTATTCGCAGCACCGGTGGTGAGCAAGTTCAGGGCATTGCATCCTTCCGCTGTGGTGTAATTGGGATAGCATCCGGCGGGCGGCGGACTGACTGCGTGCGTTTGTGGCAAAAGCCCAAAGCAGACAAGCGTCAGTAACGTCGTTGCGAATGGCATCTCTCGATTTTTCATAGGTTCTCCTTTGCTAACGGTGCGAAGCGTAGAAGATGGATCACAGCCTTGGCGAGAAAAAAGTTGATGTCGGGGCAACCGACTTCACACGTGTGTCGGAGCTTTCAGCTTCCAAAACAGCGGCAACCGGAGCAAGGGGTCACGAGCACCCGCAGAATCGGGATCCCTATTGACGCAGGGCGCCGTTACAACGATAGCGCTGCGCGCATCACCTCGAGCGGTGCTTCGCGATTGAACCAAATGGAAAATGCGCGCGCGCCTTGATGCAGCAGCATCGATAAGCCATTCGCACCGCGAGCCCCCGCTTCATCGGCTGCGCGAAGCAGCGCGGTTTTCGATGGCCCGTAAACGCAGTCGAATATCATGTGGTGGGGTGCGAGTAACCGCGCCGGGACCGGCGCCGGATCGCTGGGATTCATCCCCAGTGGCGTGGCATTGACGATCAGGTCGATGTCTGGCAACTGTGCTCGAAGGGCGCTTTCTTCCCACGCCAAAGCCTCAAGCCTGGCGACGGGACCCAGCACACGCGGTGCGACAAAGAAAGGGCGCAACCGCTCGACAAGTGCACTCGCCTTTACCAAAGTGCGATTTACCAAGACCAGACGCTCACAATTTTCCAGCGCGCATTGCCACGCGATTGCACCCCCCGTACCTCCGCCAGCGCCAACGATTAGCACCCGAAGATCATGCAAATCGATTGAGAATTCGTGCCGAACTGCCCGAGAGAATCCCTCCGGGTCCGTGTTCGACCCGATCAAACCTTTGTCGCGCAAATGAACCGTGTTCACCGCGCCGCAGTGTGTTGCAGACTCGTCCGCTGCGTCAATTTGCGCCACCGCAGCGATCTTGTGCGGCACGGTGAGATTGATTCCGACAAAGTCGAGATCGCGCAGAAAACCTAGCGCTGACCGGAGTTCATTAGCCCGAATATGAAAGCGCGCATATTGCATGTTGATGTCACAGGCGCGCAGCGCCGCGTTTTGCATTTGCGGTGAAAGCGAGTGCGCAACTGGATCGCCGAAAACACCGAGGCGGACGGGCGGATCGATGTCGCGAGACACCTCGGTCCAACGCTCGAGATCGGCAAGTGTGTAACGCTCGGTGGCGGTCTGTGCTTTCATCAACTGCTTTGTCGCAGTCATTCCGAGCCAAGTCGAGGAATCCCGTGGCATTTGCTTTTGGCACAGCTGCGGAATGCTTCGACTCCGCTTCGCTGCGCTCTGGATGACGGCAAAATATTCTAACTTGTTTTTACAAAAGTTGTCGATCTGCGCGTTCGCCGATAGGGTTTGGCCGTTACGATGACCACTGAAACAGACCGGCCTTCAGATTTCATTCGCGACATTGTCGCGGAAGATCTGCGCACCGGGAAATACACGAAAATCATCGCGCGTTTCCCGCCGGAACCGAATGGTTATCTGCACATTGGTCACGCGAAATCGATCTGTCTCAACTTTGGGATCGCGCGGGAGTTTGGCGGCGTCTGCAATATCCGGATGGACGACACAAACCCGACGAAGGAAGAAGCGGAATATGTCCGGGCAATTATGAGTGACGTGCATTGGCTGATCGACGGTTGGGCAGATAAACAACTCGGCGGTGCGCCCTTCTATTCGTCGGATTATTTCGACCGGTTTTACGAATACGCCGTGGACCTCGTCCGAAAAGACAAGGCATACGTCTGCGACATGACTCCGGAGGAGACGGATGCTTACCGCCGGCTGGGGAAGGCGAGCAGCTTTCGCAATCGGTCGGTCGACGAAAATCTCGATCTGTTTTCGCGAATGAAAGGTGGTGAGTTTCCCGATGGCGCGCACACGTTGCGCGCAAAGATCGATGTGAACGCGGCGAATATCTGGCTGCGAGATCCGGTGCTCTACCGAATACGCCACTTATCTCACCATCGCACCGGCGACAAATGGTGCATTTATCCAATGTACGACTGGGCGCATACGCTCAGCGATTACATCGAAGGGATCACGCACTCGATTTGTACGCTTGAATTTGAGGTGCACCGGCCGCTTTACGATTGGATCCTCGACGCGCTCGAAGTGACAGAGCCCCGTCCGCATCAGCACGAATTCGCTCGGCTTAACCTGACCTATGCCGTCATGAGCAAGCGCAAACTGATCCAGCTCGTGAAGGAAAAACTCGTCAACGGCTGGGACGACCCGCGCATGCTGACGATTTCCGGTTTGCGTCGCCGCGGCGTAACACCAAATACGTTGCGCAGCCTGGCGTACAACATCGGAATCACGAAATACCCGAGCATGACAGATATGGCCCTCCTGGAACACACAGTGCGTGGCGAGTTCAATCGCGTTGCAACGCGCCGACTCGTCGTGCTGCGGCCAATCAAAGTAGTGCTGACAAATTATCCGGAAAGTAGAACAGAAGAGCTTGATGCGATCAATAATCCGGAGGATAAAAACGCGGCGACGCGGAAGATTCCATTCGGTCGCGAGCTTTATATCGACCGCGACGATTTCATGGAGACACCGCTTCCGAAGTATTTTCGGCTGCGTCCAGGCGGCGAGGTGCGCTTGAAATACGCTTACATCATCAAGTGCGATGAGCTGGTTAAAGATCACGCTGGCAAGATCGTCGAACTGCGCTGCAGCATTGATTTAGAAAGCAAATCAGGTGGGGCGACTGCGGGCCGGAAAATAAAAGGCACGATTCATTGGGTAAGCGCTGCCCATGCGATTGAGGCGGAAGTGCGTCTGTACGATCGGCTTTTCACCGTTTCCGAGCCCGACGCCTCCGGCGATTTCAAATCGTTTATCAATCCAAACTCTCTGGAAGTGGTGAATGCGAAATGCGAGCCCGCGCTGGCGAATGCGCGACCGGAGGAACGGTATCAGTTCGAGCGACTCGGCTATTTCGCGCTCGATCCCGATTCTCGACCGAACAAACTCGTTTTCAATCGCACGATCACCCTGCGTGACACCTGGACGAAGGAAACGAAGAAGTAGCGTCTTCAAAGTTAACTTCTGCTCGCCAGCGCGACCGCAACCGAGGCAGAATCGCAGCGCGAATCGATGCCTTCAGTCTTCATCAGCTATTCGAGGAAGGACTTTTACTTCGCGGAGTCGCTCGCCTTCCACCTTGACCGGGAGGGGATCCCCACTTGGTTGGACGCGAATCATCTCGCACCGGGTGGCGATTGGGCGGCCGAAATTGATCGCGCACTGGATGAGGCGCAAACGGTCGTCCTTGTGCTCACGCCCGACAGCATGCGCTCCGAATACGTTCGCCGCGAATGGCAGCGCGCCGTGGCGCATGGCGACCGTTTGATTCTCGCACTCTTCCGTTCCTGCAAGCTCCCGCCGGAACTGCAACACGCACGCAGGGTTGACTTCCGCGGTGCCTTTCGACCGGGCTTGCGGCGATTGATGCAACTTCTTGCGACGCCACCCAAAGCAGCGGCGCAACAAACAACAAGACCCCTGTTCCCCGTTCCCCCGTGGATTGGCATTATGACGGTTATGCTTGGTTCGGTCTTCTTCGTGCCAATGATGATTTTCGGCGACTGGCACGGCTTGGCTTTCAGCAACGAACCGATTGCCTTTCGCATTCTTTACTGGCTCATCTTGCCGTTTTTTTTGGGTTTCATCTTCTGGCATTCGTGCGTCGCTCTTTTCCGGCGACATATGGGTATGACGCGGCTGGCTGTCTCGCTCACTCTCTTCACTGGCGTTTTCGGTTTTTACCTGCTCGGTCGCACGGCATGGATCCCTGCCGTGACGGGGCAGACCAACGCGGTGCAATTCAGCGTCATTCCGACTTGCGTTCTTGCCTGCATTATCGGCATTGGATGCGTCGCACTCGCGATCGTCAGCTTGCTGCGTCCGGAGGATTTGTTGCGTTGGTGTCCCACGGGAAAAGCATGGGACTCGTATCGCCGAGGGCGCGTGATAAAAATTCCGGATCTGCCGACCCGATTCGCTGAATTGCGGCGCTTCCAGCTCTTGTACGATGTAGAAGACGCGCCGGCCGCGGCGCGATTGCGCGCTGAGTTAATCCATGCTGGAACCGTAGAGGCCTCGAGCGACGCCACGAGCGTGGTCCTGCTCACAAATCGCACAACAACTGCCTGGCTCAGCCAGCATGCAGAGCTTCTGCAGAAAGGTGTCGTGACGGTGATCGGCAGCGCAATCGGTTTACCGCCATCGCTCCATTGGCTATGGCGGCGGCAATGGATTGACCTGCGACGATGGGACGCTACGCGCCGACGAAGGAATCCTGTGCTTGCGGTGCCGGAAGGAATGACGCGTCTACGCATTCCCGCGGTCGTGCGCTTGAATGAACACCTGTTGTGCGCGATGGCTGGCTTGTTAGGTGTGCTCGCGAACGTCGCTTTTTCGCCTGATTCGTCGAAGAGTGATACACTGGCGCCGCGCGACTGGTTTGGCCTGCTGATCGGTATCGCCTGCTATTTCTGGATCGCTGCCGCATGGCAGTTGATCCATCGCCGGATCACGCAACTGCGCTACACGCGAAGACTCAAAATTTTGTCCTGGCTCACATTTATCCTCGCCCTGGGCGGCCTTTGTTTTTTTGTATCGTTAGGCGGAAATGCATGGCGCAGCGCTCCGGCGGCCGTCTTCGTGCTCGCCATGCCATTTCTCCTTCGCTGGCAAACGTCGCGCCTGACCTTTTGGTTCCCCGCACCGCCTGCACCGGGCAGTAAATCCGTGTCACGCCTGAACGCCCCGCGGAAATGGGACGCGCTGCTCTGGGCCGTCCTTTACATGGGACTTTGGATGTTTCTCCTCGGCGTTTAGTCTGAAGCATCTTCTTTTCTTTCGTGGTCAGCATTTAGCCTGGATCCCTCGGGCATTTTCGGGATGACTAGAACTGCGCCAGCGCTCGCTCGATCCGCGCAAGCACCCTCTCTTTTTCCAGAACCTCCAGCAGATGATACAAACTCGGTCCGACGTTGCTGCCCGTGACGGCGAGGCGTGTCGGATGAACAATCGCACCGACTTTGATCCCGAGCGTTGCCGCTGTGCTTTTTAGCGCCGCTTCAATTTCTGCTGCGTCGAATCTCTCGATCGCGCTTAATGCGTCGCGAACTGCTTCGAGCCGCGGCTTGTTCTCAAGCGTGAAATGCCTTGCTACCCCTTGAGAATCGTAATCGAACTCGTCTGTAAAATAGAATCCGCAATAGCTCGGGAGCTCCTCGAATGTGTTGATCTTTCCTTTGCCTGTTTGCAGCGCGGCTCGCACATATTTTTCCGGGTAGCTGTCGAGCTTCACCCCGCTCGATTTCAGTCTCGCAACGGCTAACTCGTAGAACTTCGCATCGCTGAGCTCGCGCGCGTACTCGCCGTTTAACCAGTGCAGTTTGTCGGGATCGAATGTGGCGGAACTGCGTCCGATGTTTTTCAGATCGAAAAGCCGGATGATCTCGTCAATGTCCAACTTCTCGCGGTTGTCCTTCGGCGACCAGCCCAGCAGACAAAGATAATTGCGGACGGCTTCGGGTAGATAGCCGCGCCGGATGTAATACTCGATGCGCGCTCCTTCGTCCCGTTTGCTCATCTTCGAGCCGTCACGATTGAGAATGAGCGGGATATGTGCGTACTGCGGGGGCGTTTCGCCCAGCGCGCGAATAATTTCGATGTGTTTTGGCGTGTTTGACAGATGATCTTCGCCCCGGATCACATGGGAGATTTTCATTTCCAAGTCATCGATCACATTGACGAAGTGAAAGATCCAAGAGCCATCGGGGCGGCGGATCGTCATGTCCGGGTGCGTCGCAGGATTGGTGAGATCGAAATCGATTCTTCCGCACACAATGTCGTCCACGATGACGTGCTCGCGCGGCGACCGAAATCGCAATGCACCCTGATCTTCGAAGATGTGGCCGGCGTCCTGAAGTTTTTTCAAGTAACGCTCGTAAAGTTCTGTGCGTTCGCTTTGCAAGTAGGATCCGAAATCGCCGCCGACGTGCGGCCCTTCGTCCCAATTCAGACCCAGCCACTCCAACCCTTCATAAATGGCTGCCGTCGCTTCTTCGGTATTACGTTTCGTGTCGGTGTCTTCAATCCGCAGCACGAATTTTGCGCCATGATGCCGCGCGAACAGCCAATTGAACAGTGCAGTGCGCGCACCGCCGATGTGCAGGTAGCCCGTAGGCGAGGGGGCGAAACGAACACGAATGTCGAAAGCCATCGGGCATAGATTACACAGATTTTCAAAAATGTTGTAGTGCCGGCTGGGTCAGCCGCTAGGCGCTCGCCGCTACACCTCACTCAATGAAGATTCTCCCGGCACGCCGCAGCGCATGGCGATCTTGCGGTAAATTCACTTTCGCTCTGTGAGCGTCGCGATCGGCGAGCGAACGCACGCGCTCGATCACCTCGAATCCAACCCCAGCGATGTTTTGTACGCGCAGCCATTTCAAAATCGCGCGGCGCTGAACCGCGACTGGCAACTCGCGTAATTTTTCAACCAACAGGTAACCGCAATTCTTTGTTACAGACGCAACATCTACTTGTTGCAATGGGAGCGCGTTGTTTTCCATCCAGTGTTCTTCTTCAGCGGCGATCGCTGCGGTGCGCCACATGGTTGCGCGGATGTTTCGACTGAGGGCTTTTTCCAGGTAGGGAATGATCTGATGCCGAATCCGATTGCGGAGAGGATCGACGTTCTTGTTGGTGGCATCCTCGCGAAATCTGAGGGCATGCTCTCGCACGTAACTATTGATTTCTTCTCGCCAGATGTGAAGAAACGGTCGCACGATGGTTAGCTCAAACTTATCGATTTGCCGCGTAGAAATCTCTCGAATCCCGGCGAGGCCGGTACTCCCCGCACCACGAAAGAGATTGATCAGAAAGGTTTCAACCAAGTCGTCGGCGTGATGCGCCAGGAAGATTGTGTGGCAACGGCGGCGGCGGGCGATTCGGGTAAAGAAAGCGAAGCGGGCTTCTCGCGCCGCGGTTTCGATCGAGATCTTTCTTTTCTTTGCAAGAGCGCGCACCTCCGCGGCGCCCAATTCAAAATAGAGTTCATGTTTGCCGGCGAGACTTTTCACAAAGCGCGCATCGGCATCGCTCATTCGTCCTCGCAATTGATGATTCAAATGACAAACGATCAACTTCTCGTAACCGAGCGTGAGCAGCCAGTGCAGTAACACGACGGAATCACGCCCGCCGGAAACGCCAACGAGATAGCGCGCTTCAGGGGAAAAATCGCGGCTTAGTCGAGAGCTAATGTTCCATGGTTTCATAAGCGCCTTCCTGTCATTCTGAACGCAGCGAAGAATCTCTGATTATCTGGTCCAGCAGCGGGCTCATTTGCAATCAGAGATGTTTCACTCTGCTCAACATGACAATTATTTGAATCCAATTCGTGGCGAGGCGGCATCCAACGTTCAAAAGCAATCATGAACAATCAACGAACAACAGACAAAGCGGGAACTCCGCGGCGTCTTAAAATTATGAAAGACGAAGCTCAATCAATATACGGGCTCCTGGCTGGCTCGGAGGAGAAAGGGCGGGGCGCAATGGAAGCGGCGGTCTATGCGACGTGCATTTTGAGCGCAATTGCTGCAATCTTGCAGTTCATCGGGCAACCCACTCCAGATCCCTTCGCTGGCTTCAACTCGACCGCGCAACCTGTTCCAGTCGTGTCGCACACCGTGAAAGCGGTGTCGTCCACGAGATCCTGACGGACGCGGCGGCTACTGGCGCAAGCTTGCGGGGCAGCGCGGGGTCCTCACCGCGATTGGGAACGGTTTAATCTTCAGGACGAGGCGAACGGGAACTCGCTCAAACAGCGATGATCGTAGACTTGCCGAATTCGGATTTGACAATGAATGAACGTTCATTCATTATCGGAATCTATGTCGCAACTCCAGACAGAATCCATTCCCGATCGGCGATCCCAAATTCTTGAGGCCGCCCTTGTTTGCTTCGCCAAACGTGGTTTCCACCAAGCCAGCATGCACGACATCAGCGCTGAAGCCGGGATCAGCGTCGGTTTGATTTATCGATATTTCGAGAACAAAGAAGCGGTCATCTCCGCAATGGCGGACCGCCACAAGAAGGAGATTAGCGAAATGTTGGAGCGTGCACGAAATGCGCCGACGCTGCACGAGTCGCTCGAAATTCTGTTCACTGCCCACTGTTGTGAGGACGAACCGCGCGTCCTTTCTGCGTTTGTTGTCGATCTGTATGCCGAAGCGTCGCGGAATCCGCGTGTGGCGGATCTGGTGCGAGATATTTTGCAAACTGCGATGGATGGTGTGACGGATTTGATTGCGAGAGCGCCGGAAGCTGAAAACCCGGCGGGCGGCTTGAGTCCGAAAGAATTGTCGGAACTAATCTTCGCCGTCGCGCGCGGGATGCTAATGCTTGACGTGTTGCGTCCACACGATATGACCGCAGCCGAACGCCGCGAGCGACAGCTGGAAGTGACACGGAGGCTCGGGCGCTTGTTGTTTAAGACAGAGGGAGAACCCGCCTATGCATGACGTAGCAAAGAGCATTTCAAAAGTTCCACTGCAGTCGACGGCCAGCCCGCGGCGTCGCTGGCGCAATCTTGGGATTGCCTTAAGTCTTCTCGTCACAATTGTGGTCTTTGTTTTTGGGATAAAGGCTCTGCAAATTCGCAAGATGATGAGCACCCCGATGGTGATGCCACCGACCACGGTCTCGAGCGCGGTCGTTAAGGAAGAGGATTGGGCGCCGACGCTATCCGCAATCGGGTCGGTTTCGGCCGTTCAAGGCGCGGTTGTTTCCACCGAGTTGGGTGGAATTGTTGCCGAAATCGATTTCCAAAATGGCGGCATCGCGAAAAAAGGTGACCTGCTAATGAGGCTCGACAGCTCGGCCGAGGAAGCGCAGTTGCATACAGCGGAAGCCGATTTGGAATTGGCGAAAGCGAATCTTGAACGAGAACGCAATCTGGCGGCGCGAAACGTTGTTTCGAAGCAGGAGCTGGATGCTGCTCAGTCAACCTTTGGCCAAAAACAAGGCGCGGTGGACAACATGCGCGCTTTCATCACGAAGAAAGAAGTCCGCGCACCGTTCGATGGAATGCTCGGTATCAGGCAAGTGAACGTTGGGCAGATGATCAACTCCGGTCAGCAAGTGGTGCAGTTGACGGCGCTTGACAGGGTCTACGTCGATTTCGCATTGCCGCAGCAGGCCCTTCCACGGCTTGCCGCCGGATACGAAGCGCGCGTTCATGCCGACGCTCTACCCGGCCGCGTGTTCGATGGAAAAGTGACCGCCATCAATTCCATGGTCGACGTGGTGACCCGTAACGTCGGCATTCAGGCGACTCTGGAAAATCGGGACCATGTGTTGCGTCCGGGGATGTTCGTCAAAGTCGATGTCATTTTGCCGGAGAAAAGCAAAACACTCGTAATTCCGGGCAGCGCTGTTTCCTATGCTCCGTATGGCGATTCTGTTTTCGTAATCGAGAAGAAGAAAGACGCGAAGACCGGCAAAGAGTCGCAGTCGTTACGGCAGGCTTTTGTGCGAATCGGTGAAGCGCGTGGAGACTTCGTTGCCGTGACGCAAGGATTGAAGGCAGGCGATGTGGTCGTCAGCACGGGCGTATTCAAGCTGCGCAACGGAATGCCGGTGGTAATCAATAACGATTTGGCCCCCAAGCCGCAGCTGAATCCCACGCCGCCGGATTCGTAACGCGAGTCCGAACCGCCCTATGTCGAAATTCGAGACAACGACAGTAAGCGCGAGGAGAGGCGAAGAGCGCGCTCGAACCAGGAAATGAACTTTACCGATCTATTTATCAAGCGGCCAGTGTTGGCAATGGTGGTTAGCTTCGTGATTCTCATCGCCGGTTTGCAGGCGATGAAGACCTTGAATGTGCGGCAATACCCGCGCAGCGACATCGCCGCGATCACCGTGACCACGGTTTACGTTGGCGCCGACGCCGAGCTCGTTCGGGGATTTATCACAACTCCGATCGAGCGCGCGATCGCGGCTGCGGACGGCATCGATTACATCCAATCTCAGAGCACGCAGGGCCAATCGCTTATCACTGTGCGTCTCAAATTGAACTATGACGCGAACAAGGCGTTGTCAGATGTCAGTTCGCGAGTTGACGCGATCCGCAACAATCTGCCGCCGGAATCGCAGATTCCGGTGATTGCGATTCAAGCGGCTGATTCGCAATTCGCTTCGGCTTATCTCAGTTTCACATCTAACATTCTTGAGCCTAACGAGGTGACCGATTATCTCGTCCGCCTCGTGCAACCGCGCTTGACCGCAATCGGGGGTGTGCAAAAAGCAGACATTCTTGGGGGCCGGACTTTTGCCATGCGCATCTGGATGAAACCCGACCGGATGGCCGCGCTAAACATCAGTCCGTCGCAAGTCCGCGATGCCCTAACGAAGAACAACTTCCTGGCGGCGGTTGGAAATACCAAAGGCTCGCTTCTTCAGGTCAACCTGACGGCGAACACCGATTTGCACACGGCCGATCAGTTCAAGCAGCTGGTCGTCCGACAGGATAAGAACACGTTGGTTCGGCTGGGCGATATCGCCGACGTCGTTCTCGGCGCGGAGGACTACAACACGGAGGTGCGGTTCTCCGGACAGAAAGCTGTGTTCATGGGCATCTGGGTGCTGCCGAATGCGAACTCGTTGGATGTAATCAAGCGCGTTCGCGTCGAGCTCGATCAAATCAAGAAGGAGCTGCCGACTGGAATGACGGCGGAAATGGCCTACGACGCCACCGCGTACATCAACGATGCCATCCACGAAGTCGTAAAGACGCTCATCGACACATTGATCATCGTGATGATCGTCATCTTTTTGTTCCTCGGGTCGTTCCGCTCCGTTATTGTGCCGGTAGTTGCGATCCCGATTTCGCTCATAGGTGCGTTGTTTCTCATGCAGGTGTTCGGATTCACGCTGAATCTGCTCACGCTGCTCGCGATCGTTCTTTCCGTCGGACTGGTGGTCGATGACGCGATTGTGATGGTCGAAAATGTGGAACGCCATATTGCGGAAGGAATGTCGCGGATGAATGCGGCGATCGTTGGCGCGCGAGAACTGATCGGTCCGATCATCGCCATGACAATCACACTGGCAGCGGTGTACGCGCCGATCGCATTGCAAGGCGGTCTGACCGGCGCGCTGTTCCGCGAATTTGCTCTGACGCTTGCCGGGGCTGTTTTCATCTCCGGGGTGGTTGCGCTGGTTCTCTCGCCAATGATGTCTTCGTATCTCCTGCCGCCCCATCATGTGGAGCACGGTTTCAAAGGCTGGGTCGATCGCAGTTTCGACCGCGTGCGCGACTGGTACGGGAAACATCTGGACCGGACATTAAACGCCCGCCCGGCTGTTTACATCGTCTGGGCAGGAATTTCTGTTCTCGCTCTTCTGATGTTCCTGGCGATACCCAAAGTAGCGACGAAGGAGCTGGCGCCGAAGGAAGATCAAGGAGTAATCTTCGGTATCATCACCGCGCCAGCCAACGCAACCATCGACGACACCATTCGTTATGCCGATGCGGCCGGAAAGGTGTTTCATGATATTCCGGATACCCGGTTCACATTTCAAATTACCTCACCCAGTAGCGGCTTTGGCGGGATGGTGTTGAAACCGTGGGGCACGCGGAAGGTCCCAACGAAAAATTACCTGCCGATTGTTCAACAAAAACTGGCAGCTATCCCGGCGATTCAAATGTTTCCGATCATGCCCGAGGCGCTGCCTGGTGCGGACAATTTTCCGGTCAGCTTCGTTATTGCCTCGACCGCCGATCAGGAACGGATCCTCGAATTCGCCAAGACCATTTTCCAAAAGGCGATGCAGGCCCACGTGTTTCAGTTTGGCGATATCGACACAAAGATCGATCAGCCGCAGGCGCAAATCGAGATCGACCATGACAAAGTGTCCGGGATGGGGCTCAACATGCAGCAGATTGGCTCCGATCTCGCTGCCAGCATCGGCGGCAATTACGTTAACTGGTTCAACATGGAAGGACTGAGCTACAAAGTCATTCCACAAATCAAACGCATAGACCGCTTAAACCCGGAGCAACTGAATGACATTTACGTTACGGGCCCTAATAACCAGCTGATTCCTCTCAGCACCATCGCTCATCTCCAGCACAAAACGGTCGCCCGATCGCTGAATCGGATGCAGCAACTGAACGCCGTCACTATCAGCGGCGTTCCGACCGGTTCAGTCGATTCAACGCTCAAGTTTTTGGAAAACGAAGCGCACCGGATCCTGCCCGCGGGTTACGTGATCGATTACACTGGGGGCTCCCGCCAGCTTCGACTGGAAGGGAATAGTTTTCTTGGAGTTTTCGTGCTCGCGATTCTGCTCATTTTCCTTGTCCTTGCTGCACAATTTAACAGCTTCCGTGATCCATTGATCATTTTGCTGGGCTCGGTCCCGCTGGCGCTGTTCGGTGCGGCGGTATTCATGTTTTTGAAGATGCCCTTCGGCAAATTCTTCACCGATGGCTGGACGACTTCGTTCAACATCTATTCTCAAGTCGGGTTGGTTACTTTGGTTGGTCTCGTTTCCAAGAACGGCATTCTCATTGTCCAGTTCGCGAATGAACTCCAGCGTCACGGTTCGGCGAAACTTGAGGCCGTAGCGCAAGCCGCGCGAATTCGGCTGCGGCCAATCATGATGACCAGCGTCGCGACTGTTGCCGGTCACTTTCCGCTCACACTCGTGACCGGTGCCGGAGCCGCGGCACGAAATTCAATCGGTCTGGTACTGGTTGGTGGAATGACTATCGGAACAATTTTCACACTGTTCGTCGTCCCATCACTCTACATGCTGATCGCGAAGACCCACCACGGAAAATCTCTGATGGACATCGGCTGGGACGACACGCCCGAGGACCTCCAGCCCTCCGCTGCCATGGGGACAAAGCTTACTCCCGAAATGGCGCCCGCGCTCGCGCCAGATGGGAACGGCAACGGGTGGAAGAAGGCGTGACCCAGCTCAATTGTAGAGGCGGCCGTGTCAGCCGCCCAATTATTGTAAAAATGTGGGTGGGGTCTTGCTGTCCCAATGCAGGAAAGACAAAAGCCTCAGCAGATTTCCCCGCTGAGGCTCTTGATCCTTCTGTGGACTTCTTCCTTTAGCGTATCTCCCTGCCGGCGAGTGCCCCACGGAATTCCGCATACTCAGTCGAGTTACTTACCTTGGTGACGACCCAGGGTTCCGGCCCGAGGTTGGTTGTGGGCTGCTCCTGGATGACTCTGCCGATTGGCGTCGGCCCAAAGGCGATCGAGTGACCAGCCTTTGCTACTGTCATGTAGTTTTGGCCTCTGTTTTGACAGAGGAACAGCCCCTGTTCGCCTTCCAGCAGGCTGGCAAGGTCCAATCCGCTTATCGGCACATTGATTTCAAGTTTCATTTTACTTTATGTTTCCTTTCTTTGTTCGAGCATCACCCTCGCGCATCCCCCTGACGATCGCGAGGTAACTTAGGTTGCCTTTTTGATTCTCTCGATTGTTGAACGTTTCTGGAACGAGGTGCTGTCTAAAACTGAAACAACGAACCGCGGTTGCGCGAGAGCGGGGAGAGGACGTGCGGCGACGGAAGGCAAATCCCAAAACTGGCAGTAAGCGGGAGTCGGTGATCGACCCGGCACTGGAGAAGTCTCTGCTCAGTTTGCACCGGGCCATGAACATTCGTTCGTTCTGGAGAGCCGTTCAACAGTTGCTCTCGGCCGCGATACCAAATCACTTGATTGGGATGACCCTTCAGCACAATCCAATCTTGCCGCTCATTGTGAGATGGACACGACCGATGCCCCACGGCTTTTTCGCCGCAGATCCGCTCCAGAGTTATGTCGCCGGGCTACCACGTGAAAAGCTTGTGCAGATTGGCGACCTGTTTTCGAATCGGACGAGATTGATGAGGTCGGATTTTTACCGCCGTTACGTGGCGCCCCAAGGCTGCCGGCACGGCGCGGTCCTCTTTTTTTGGAAGAGCCAGGGACTCGTTTGTGTGATCGCAATCCTGCGCGCTGCGCAGCAGGGCGATTTGTCACTGGCCGAGATGAAAGTGCTTCGGCAACTTTACCCGCAGTTTCTGATCGTGCTTGACCGGATCCGGTCGCTCGAACGCGAGCGCCTGGCACGGATGGCGTTTGAAGAATTCCTGGGCCGGTTGCCATTGCCTACGATGCTGTTGCGCTGGAACCTGAAGTTGATTTATCGAAACCGTGCCGCGCGCGACTTCTGCGCAGTGTGGGAAAAAGGATGCGAGCAAGCGCGACTGATAAAACCCCGGTCAGCGATTCCATCGGAAATCCTGGATCGGTGCCGCGCCCTAAAGCAACAATGGAGACATGCCCAGCGCAGGAACGCCCCGCCAACAAGGTTCAAAGAAGAACGCGTGCATCATCCGCGATCGCCGCATTTGCGCGCGACGCTACACCTGAAACAGCTTGGTTCAGTCGGCGTGGCGCAACCGCATTTTCTTATCGCGTGTGAAGATTTGCGTCGTCATGCTGCACCGCGCGCTGGGCTGGCGATCTCCCGTCTGCCGCACCTTGCCCAACTTACAAGCCGCGAACAGGAAGTCGCCCGGCTTGTCTGCGATGGGCGGAGCAACCAGGAGATCGCCGACCACGCCGGCCTGAGTTTGGCCACGATTAAAAAGCACGTTCACGCAATCTTCCGCAAACTCGAAGTCCCCAGCCGCAGCCGGCTTATGACGCTGATGCGATGAATCGCGCACCGCGCGTGCGCGAGGAGTTCCATGAATCCGTCGATTGCGTTATTCAAAGAAGAAAAAACAAGTGAATCATCCTCGCCTGCCGCATTTACGGGCGACCATTCAGCTCAAGCAGATCAATTCCTTCGGTATAGCGGGGCCACATTTTCTCATTGCCTGCGAAGATCTTTGCCGGAACGGCTAAAGGTCCGGCCGACTCGCTTTTTCCGCTTGCCAGGGATCGTCCGGCTCAAACGGCGCGAACGAGAAGTTGCGCAACTGGCCTGTGAAGGGCGAGCGAACAAGGAGATTGCTCAAAACACTTGCTTGAGTTTGCCGACTGTGAAAAAACATCTTCACTCAGTTTTCCGCAAACTGGCAGTCCCCGGTCGCAGCCGACTTGTCGCCCTCACAGCATGAGGCATTACAAGGCGCGACCTGTCTTACGTCATCAGTTCCGCCCCATTAAACTCGAGAGGACTCAGTAGCTCACGCGGACGAGAAACAATCCTTCGGCTGGCGCGGCAAAACGGGGTGAACCTGAATCCCCCGACTTCAGTTGCGCGCTGATTTCCTCGATCCGCATTTTGTCGAGCGCACATTTCACCAGCGCGCCGACCATTAACCGAACCATCTTGTAGAGGAAACCGTCGCCATCGAACTCGATCGTGAGGCAAGGACCTTTCTGTCGAACGCGCACGGAATGAATCGTACGGATCGTGCTCTTTTCAGGTTTGCCGCGGTTAGCGGCAAAGCTGGCAAAATCGTGAGTGCCGGCGAAATAGTTTGCTGCCGAGTTCAGGGCTTTAAGATCGAGCGGTCGTGCAATATGCCAGGCGCGATGGTACTCAAATGGGGGTAAGACGGGCGCAGTCCAGATTCTATATCGATAAGTTTTTCCTTTTGCCGAAAGACGAGCATCAAAATCGTCGGAAACATATCCACAGCGAAGGATGCGAATGGCCTGAGGCAGTAACGCGTTGAGCCCTTCGACCCAGCGCTTCGGTGGTAAAAATTTGTCCAGTACATCAATGTGCGCGCATTGTGCGAGCGCGTGAACACCGGCGTCAGTTCGTCCGGCTCCGTGGAGACGCGCCGCTTTGCCAGTGATGCGCCGAAACGCGCGTTCGAGATGGTCTTGCACCGTGTTGCCATGAGATTGGCTCTGCCAGCCCGCAAACGGTGCGCCATCATAAGCGACGATAAGTTTCAGTCTTCGCGTCATCCCAACGCTAATGATTGAAAAAGCGGCGCAACACCGCCGCACTCCAAAACGTGGCCGCGATTTTCAAGCACATTATATCCTTGCGTTGCAGAGTTCGGCGGTGCTCCGTCGTTTTTCGATTCGCACAACCCAGCACAACGATAATCACAATCCGCCAGCCGCCTTCACGGCGCGACTATCCAGATAGCTTTGCAAAATCATTTGCGCCGCGACCTGGTCGACGTAGCCGCGGGTGTGCCTAGTTTTCTTGCCGGCGCCACGCAATGCACGGTTGGCTGCGACTGTGGTAAGCCGTTCGTCCCATGTGACGACGGAGCAGGAGAGAATCGCCCGTAACTTTTCCACGAACTCGAGCACCTCAGTCGCAGCAGGTCCGATCTGCCCATTCATCTGACGTGGGATGCCCACCACAACATGGTCAACTTTCTTTTCGCGAACGATTTCTCCGACCCGCGATGCCGGTTGTTCATTTGCTGGAATGGTCTCAAGCGGATGCGCCAGCATTTGTAGCTCATCAGAGATCGCCACTCCGATGCGCGCGCGCCCAAAATCCAGACCCAAAATCCGATTCATCGCGCGCCACGTCATTGCAACTCCGGCGGAAGTTCGCCGAGCAAGTCCTTGATCTTTTCCGCTTCGTGCCGGTGACAAACTAAAAGCGCGTCCGAGGTCCGCACGACAATCAGATCATGCACCCCGAGTAGCGCGATCGTTGTTCCGTTTTCATCGAAAACGATGTTGTTGCTGGAATCGACTGCTGTGATGGGGCGGTTCGCCGCATTTCCACGTTTGTCCTTTTCAAAATAATTCGCTGCCGCTCGCCAGCTTCCGATGTCGTCCCAATCGAAGCCAGCCTCGACGACGAGCACGCGATCCGCTTTTTCCATAATCGCATAATCGAACGAAATTCGCGGCAGTTTGTTAAACTGCTCGTGCAACGCTATGTCGAAGTTTCCTGGCACGCGCAGTTGTGAAATGAAATCGGCCAACTCCGGTGCGTGACGGTTAAATTCGCGGAGCACTGTGGGAACCGCCCAGACGAACATCCCGGCGTTCCACCGGAAATTGCCCCTGCGTAAAAACGAGTCCGCCAGATCAGGATTTGGTTTTTCGCAAAAACGCATGACACGATGGATGACTTCGCAGCCGGGGCGCCCGCGCAAACGGACCGGTTTGCCGTGCTCGATGTAGCCGAACCCGGGGCACGCCCAAGTCGGTTTGATGCCGATGGTGACAAGCTCGCTTGTCTCCTGCGCGGCGTCCGCAGCCAAGGCGAGTGTTTCCTGAAACGCCGTGCGACTTGCAATCACATGATCGGCAGGGAGAACCACCACGACGGCGGCGTGATCGCGCACTGCCACCCAGCCGGTCCCGAGCGCGATTGCAGCAGCCGTGTCCCTTTTGGCGGGCTCGGCCACAATGTTCTCGCTTGGAAATTCCCTGAGCAATTTCCGAACCGCGCTTTCCTGTTCTGCATTGGTCAGAACCAAAGTGCGCTCGCGCGCGATAAACCCTTCAAGGCGTGCCAACGTTTCTTCCAATAGAGTTTTGTCCGAGAAGAGCCGTAGAAGTTGTTTGGGGCGCGTTCGTCTGCTCAACGGCCAAAAACGTTCCCCGGTGCCGCCGGCGAGGATAAGAGCGTAGATTGAATCAGGCATGTCGGTGCAAAATGCAGAAGGTTTCGCGTGACGAAAATTGCCGTTTCTTTTTCCAAAACGCGACGTATATGGTAGGCGATGTCTTCCCTTATATCCATTTCAAAAACTTCTGAGGAGCTTCCCGTTGCGCCTCTGCTGGTTCTGACGCGCGCAGCCATAGGACTCGGTGTAGGAATCTTGATGGCGGAGAAGATCAAGCCTCCGCTGCGTCAAACAACGGCGATCACCTTGTTGGCAATTGGCGCGTTGGCAGCCGCGCCGTGGCTTCTGAAAATCACATTGGGGCAGATTACTCGGCCGGAGACGGAATGGGGGAGTCGCGCCCGTTTGCGTTCCATTCGTGGGGATGCCGGCTACACCTCTGATAACGATATCTACTGAGGCTATAGAGTTGGCCCGTCCCGGTTACGAGCAGCTTCGGGCAATTGTAGCGTGCATTTTATAGAGGCGTTTGCGTTAAATGCCTGAGGAATCGTTGGCCTTGGCTACAGAAACGCTTCAACGACGGAATCTGCCAGCACTTTCCCTTTTCGTGTCAGCACAAAACTACCGTTCGATCTCTCAAGCAGCCCGAGCCCGATAAGCTCATCCGCTTGTTGCCGAAAGGATTTCAGCTCCGAACCGGAAACCCCGTCGCGCGTACGCAGCGAGAGCGCGATTCGTTCGGTGCGTTTCATTTCTTTGGTCAGATTTTCGATCGATGCGCGCGGGGATTGACCGGAAAGCACCCGATCGCTGTATGCGCGATAATCGCAGACATTCTGCCAGCGTTGCATATCAACGGTTGAAACCGCGCTCGGGCCGATTCCCAGATAATTCTGCCCCAGCCAGTACGCACGGTTATGAGCAGATTCGAAACCGGGACGCGCGTAATTGGAGATTTCGTAATGTCTGTAGCCTGCATCTTCCATGATCGTCATGGTCATTTCGAAAAACTCAGCGTCTGCATTCGCGTCCTGGCGAAATTCACCTCGCGCATGACGCAGAAAAAATTCCGTGTCCTCCTCGTACGTCAGGCAGTAAGTGGAAATGTGCTCGGGTTGAAGAGCGATCGTTCTCTCCAGGCTTGCGCGCCACTGCTCAGAAATTTGTCCCGGCAAACCGAACATCAGATCGATGTTGATATTCGTGAACCCCGCCGCACGCAGGATCCGAAACGATTCTTCTCCCTGCTGCGCGTTGTGCTCGCGTCCGAGCAGTTTCAGTAGTTCATCGTCCCACGATTGCACGCCGAGACTAATCCGGTTGACTCCGAACTTTTTCAGAAGAGTTGCTTTGCGCGCAGAAACGCTTCCTGGATTTGCTTCCATGGTCCACTCCGTCAATTGCGACAAGTCGAGCTTTTCGTGAAATCCCCGCAGCAACAGATCCAGTTGCGCGAGATTGAGCGCTGTCGGCGTGCCGCCGCCGAAATAAATTGTGGATGGAAAAAGGCGCTGCGCCCGGCGGTCGCGCTCTGCCAGTTCCTGCAAAACCGCTTCGCAAAAGCCCCATGTCTGTGAGCGATCGAGCAAATCTTTGTAGAACGCGCAGTACGGGCAGATGCGAGCGCAAAAGGGGATGTGCACATAAATGTGACGAATCACTTCTGCGTTGGCCGGCGTGCCGCCCGCCGTAATAGATTGTTCCGCAGCCGGCGTGGCCGTCGCCACACACCGAGAGTTGTGATTCGCGCCGTTACTCATAAAATCCGTCTGCCCTTGAGGCCCTCATGCCGATGCGAAACGTAGCTCTCGTTTTCTTTTGCGCCATGTATTGCGAGCTGGCGCAAGCCCAGCAGCCCGCCCCGACGCCGTCGATTGTGTACACCGTCCACAATCCTGATGCGATCAAGGATTACGAGGCGAATCCACGCGTCGTGCGAGAAATGGTAAATCGGCTTGTGCTCGCTGTGACCGGGCAGCCTGATGTGGAAAAAGCGTGGGCCTCGCTGGTGTCGCCTAACGAT
>CAWHFD010000003.1:0-79690 GCA_963828355.1 uncultured Verrucomicrobiae bacterium
CCGGATCGTGTCGCGCAGGATCAGACCAGTAACAAAGCAGCGATGACGAGTAAGCTAAGGACACCGAAAATGTGCCCAGTCTGCGGCGAAGATGTTCCTCGCACGGCGTCGGCATGTCCAGAGTGTGGAGCAGACCATACTTCGGGCTGGCGAGAAAATGCCGAAACATACGATGCCGTGGGTTTACCGGACGAGGACTTCAACTACGAAGAGTTCGTCAAGCAGGAGTTTGGATCATCTCGAAGACCGGCGATCAAAACGGTTTGGTGGATCACTGCAATCCTGCTTGTTGCTGCCTTTATCGCGATCTATTTCTATGCTGCTCACTGATTGTAGCAGCCAACGGTTGGCTGTCGTGATGATTAGCTCACAGCTCACAATACGTTTACAAAGTCCGACCTCGCAAAGATCATCACGGCCTCGATCTGATTTCCGACGCGCTGCCATTCGGCAGGCTGTGGTACGGTGAGCCAAACGCAGTCAGTAATACAATCGACTACGCGAAGTTTCGCAGTCGATCACATCCTGCTGTGATTCGCGTTTACGATGACGCTGGCAACGTGATCGAGACGCACAAGCACGTTGGCGATTTCAAAGAGTGGTGAGCCAGCAAAAACAAAAAGCCGCCATGCGATGAAGCGTGACGGCTGATTGTAAAATGCTGCCTGCTTTAGATATGCCTAGGGGACGACCGTCAGGGTCAGGTCATTGCCGGTGCCGCCTGTGTAGCTCGCTTGGAAGTTGTTGCCGTTGCTGGTAAAGACCGAGCCGTTGGCGAGGTTACTGAACGTGCCACTGATCGGGTTGGCCGAGGTGTTGTTAATCACAGTGAAAACTGTGCCCACCGTGAGCGTGCCAGTGCCAACATCGACAAAGCTAAACGACGCGCCACTGTTAATGGTCACGCCGAGGGCGGTAGCCTTCGACGCTTTGACAGTACTCCGGTTCAATACGCATTTGTAGGTCGAGCGGGAGTTGAAGGTCAGAGCGCTGTTGATGGTAAGGATGCCGGGGGTAGTCGCACTTTTGCCCGGTAAGAGGATTGCTCCCGAGCTACGTCCCGTTCCGACCGTTACCGCGCCGGTGATTATGCCGGTGCCGCCGAGCGTACCTTTGTTGACCTGCACAGCACCAGTGCCTGTGGCGGAGCCGGTTCTGTTTGTGACCAGGAGTGTGCCCTTGCTAACTGTGGTGCCGCTGGTGTAGGTGTTGGCCTTGCTCAGAGTCAGCTTTCCGTTACCAGTTTTGGTCAGCGAGCCCGGGCCGAAATAGCCGTCTTGCATAAGCCCGGAGAAGGTCGTGCTCAGGTTGTTGGTGCCTATGCTCAGGTTGGCGTTCCCGATGATCAGAAGTCCGTTTCCTTCGAGGGAACCGATTGTCAAGAGTAAAGGACCTCCATCCACATCGATGTTCAGACTCCCGCTAGTGTAATCACCAACCCCATTGCCGAAAATCTCGATGCGAGCCATGCTGCCGGGAGAACCGTGAATCGTTCCGCCCGAACCTCCGTTTAGACCGCCGTTAGCGATCACTGTGGCGTTGGACGTGTTCGCGGTGTTAAAGAAATAAATATTGTTGCCGATTACGGTGCCGCCGTCGCTGCCGTTGACGGTGAAGATGCCATTGCCTGCGGTCGAGCTACCGGAGAAGGCTATGCCGGAGCCCCCGTAGGGAGTCGCGGCAACAGTGATGGTGAAGATGCCATTGCCAGCGGACGAGCTATCGTAGAAGTTCATCCCAGCACCGCTTGAGTAATAATCGGTCGTGTTGCTAACGACGGTGAAGGTGCCATTACCGGCGGTCGAGGTGCCGAAGAAGCTGACGCCACCCCCTAATCCGTATCCGCTCGAGACGTTGAAGGTGCCATTGCCCGCGGTCGAGCTGTCGAAGAATTCCAGCAAGCCCCCTGATGGGTTTGAGGCATAACAGGCGGCCGTGGCGGCGTTGATGGTGAAGATGCCATTGCCCGCGGTTGAGGTGCCGCTGAATTGCATAGTGCCGCCTTGTGTGCCGCACGCATCCGGGGCGCCGTCGCCGCCGTTGATGGTGAAGGTGCCATTGCTTGCGGTCGAGGTGCCGGAGAACTGTATAGCGCCGCCGGGTGCGCCCTCGAGCGTGGAGCCGTTGGCGGTGAAGGCAGTCAGGCTCCCCGCCGTCGCGCTGTTCGTGAATGCTATCGTTCCAAAGTTGCCGGCTCCATCAATATCAGCCACAAAGTTCTGTGTGGTTCCTGAATTGTTCGTCATGCCCGCGCCGCTGATGGTCAACGTGAACATGGGGCTGGCGGTGATGGTGAACGCGCTCCCGGCCGCATTGAACACAGTTGCGTTGACCTCCGAATTGGCTGACAGCGAGATGGCCGTGTTATTGGAGGTGGCGAAAAAGGCCGTGTCCGATGGCCCGTTGGGCGGGCCGCCTGCCGTCCAGTTGCCCGCGGTGTTCCAATCGCCGGTTGCAGGACTTGCCAGCCATGTGGCGCTCCCGGCGTGGCTGCTGTTAGCTGTTGAAAGCAGGAGCGTCAGGAGGGCGGCGGCGGTCAGAAGGAGAGCCCGCGCACGGGGACGCAGGGATGAATCAGACGCTCCGAGGAGCGATAGGGGGATGGAGATGGTGTTTTTCATGGTTTGTTTTCAGTTTTTGTTGAGTGGATTGTTGGCAGCATTAACTGCAATCCAGTTCCGCACGGAACCAGGAACCATCCTTACGAGGCGCTTTGGTAAAGCGGCCTCACTTCGGCTGACTCGGGGCTCCAATTGAATCTGGAAATCGCGCTAAACGGTGTCTCAGCGAATATCCAGCTCCGGTGGCTTGTTCAGCCGCGCCGAAGATAAGTTGAAACGTCGGATGACGTAATCGAGGAGGTTTCTAGTCATTCCGCGCTAGCTTGTCGAGCCTTTGTCTAGTCAGGTGTCGCCTAGGTCTCATGTAGGGTATCGCCTTATACGCCGCCACAACTGGAAGAAGTTCATCGTTTTGTGCCGACCGTCACCCCGATGAGCGTCTGCAGTCCAGATCGTTCGCCCCCCGAATCAATCGCTGAGACACGGCCCCAACTCCAGCTTGCTTTACTGAGAAAGGCTGACCGTCGCACGGTCCACTTTGGGATAAAAAGCTGCAGTAGCCAACGTCGTGCGCTCGGGACACAGCTCAGGGCAAGATTTGCCTCAAGAACGCAAATGAACGTTAGGCGACCGCTCATTGTCATAGATTGTTATGAGAGTGTCGAACTCAATCGCCCAGTTGCGGCAACAGATTCACGACGATTTGCGGATCCAACATCCCGAATGGATCGATCCAAATGGCGATTGCCCCGAATGTGACTTCTACGAAGCACGCCTAATAGAAGAGCTTGATACCTTGACGCGAAAGGGATCCGAGGGTCCATCGCCGCGATTCACGGCCGTTGAACAGGGAGTAAACTGAAATCGACGCCACCACGGGGTGAAGCGTGACGGCTGATTGTGAAATGCTCCTGCTTTATTGGGGCGGCACAGCTTTAGGGGTTGTTGACCACTTGCGGCGCAGGTCCGCCACCGCGGATTCGTCCTGTGGCGAATTTGCTCGTTTCAAGTCCGCCACGGGACGGACTCGCTGCTTCAAGCTGTGCGCTCACTTTCTGTAGGCCAGCGGTCAATGCTTCGACTTGTTTCTCCAACTGCTCGACTTTGCGGTGCTCCTTAAGGAACTCATTGAGCAACATCGCGTTCACCTGATCGTACCGCACGCTGTAAGGTTTTCCTTCCTTGTCGCGTACCACGAGGTCACGATTTACCTTTTCAACATCCTCCGCCACGAGGCCCAACTGTGGCGTGCGATCCGGGTCGATCTCTTTCTTGTAGCGAAACACAACCGGCTTAAGAGCAAAGAGCGCTTCGCTGGCGTTGTTCATCGGCTTGATCTGATCCTTGAACCGCGCCGACGAAGTCATTGTTCCGAGCCTACCATTTAAATTAACGAGGACGGCAACTCCATTCGCAGATGTCGCTCCGAATATGTTGCCTATATAGCAGCTGTTGTCCTCGTTGTTACCATCAGTGCCAATACAGATAACATTATTGGCCGTGGTGACATTGGTGCCGACGAAAGCACCTAACCCAATATTGCCGGTGCCGGTACTGTTATAGAGCGCTTCAAAGCCGGTGGCCGTGTTATAGGAACTGGTCGTATTGAAACTGAGCGCAGAAATACCGACAGCCGTGTTGCCGCTGCCAGTGATATTGCTAAGAAGCGCAAAATCACCGTCAGCCGTGTTGTAGTAACCGCTAGTGTTGTTCTGAAGCGCACCAACACCGTTGGCGGTGTTGTTTCCACCCGTGGTGTTGCTAGCGAGCGCAGAAACGCCTACGGCCGTGTTCTCATAACCAGTGGTGTTGCTAAAAAACGCACCAGCGCCGACCACCGTGTTGTCATTGCCGGTGGTGTTGCTAAAAAGCGCACCATTGCCGACTGCCGTGTTGCCGGAGCCGGTATCGTTATAGACCATTGCGTCCGTTCCAATAGCCGTATTCGCTGTGCCGGTGGTGTTGAGTAAAAGCGCTACAGTGCCGACTGCGGTATTGGAATCCCCCGTGTTTAGGGTCAGCGTTCCAGCGCCAACACCGGTGTTGAAGCTGGCGTCCGCGCTACTAAAGAGCGAATACCAACCAACCGCCGTGTTCGCAGAGCCGGTGGTGAGGCTTTGAAGGGCATTGGTTCCTTCTGCAGTAGTGAAGTTGGGATAGCCCCCGTCCGGTGGCGGACTTACCGCTCGCGTTGTCGGCAAAAGGCCGAAGCACGCCAACGCGACGAGAAATACTGGAGCTGCTTTTTTTAGCTGAATTAAAGGGTTCATAGATATTTCTTTTCTGTTTCCCCGCTACGTTGATTCTGCCATTCGCGGGTCCGCAGGAGGCGAGGAACCTGGCGGGGAAATGTCCTTCGCCTGATTCAGATCCGTTTTAACGGCGTTAAGTCTGGAGAAAATTACGCCGGCCAGTCAAGGCAATTCACAGCGGCTCGAACCGCCGACTCGGGTTCAACAAACGCAGTCAGCTTTTCATCCGCGCGCACAGCGAAACGCTTTCCGTCGTCGCGATGCGCGTCCGCAATCCAGATCGTGTGCCCGTTGGAATCGATCGCTGAGACACAGCCCCAACTCCAACCGGTTTTACGGATTATTGACGACTTGCGGCGCGGGTCCGCCACAGCGGATTCGTCCTGTGGCGAATTTGCTCGCTTCAAGTCCGCCACGGGACGGACTCGCTGCTTCAAGCTGTGCGCTCACTTTCTGTAGGCCAGCGGTCAACGCTTCGACTTGTTTCTCCAACTGCTCGACTTTGCGGTGCTCTTTAAGAAACTCATTAAGCAACATCGCGTTCACCTGATCGTACCGCACGCTGTAAGGTTTTCCTTCCTTGTCGCGTACCACGAGGTCACGATTTACCTTTTCTACATCCTCCGCCACGAGGCCCAACTGTGGTGTGCGATCCGGGTCGATCTCTTTTTTGTAGCGAAACGCTACCGGCTTAAGAGCAAAGAGCGCTTCGCTGGCGTTGTTCATCGGCTTGATCTGCTCCTTGAACCGCGCCGACGAAGTCATTGTTCCGAGCCTACCATTTGAATTAACGAGCACGGCAACTCCATTCGCAGATGTCGCTCCGAATATGTTGCCAATATAGCAGCTGTTGTCCTCGTTGTTACCATCAGTGCCAATACAAATAACATTATTGGCCGTGGTGACATTGCCGCCGGCGAAAGCACCTAAGCCAATATTGCCGCTGCCGATACTGTTATAGAGCGCTTCAAAGCCGTCGGCCGTGTTGTAGGAACTGGTCGTATTGAAATTGAGCGCAGAATAACCATTAGCCGTGTTGCTGATGCCAGTGGTATTGCTAATAAGCGCAAAATCACCGTTAGCCGTGTTGTAGAAACCGGTAATGTTGTCCTGAAGCGCACCAGCACCGTTGGCGGTGTTGTTTCCACCCGTGGTGTTGCTAGCGAGCGCAAAAACGCCTACCGCCGTGTTGTAGCCGCCGGTCGTATTGCTAAAAAGCACAAAATCACCGCCGACAGCGGTGTTGTCATAGCCGGTGGTGTTGCTAAAAAGCGCACCAGAGCCGATGGCTGTATTGACGGTGCCCAACGTGTTGCTGAAAAGCGCTTGATCGCCAGCGGCGGTGTTATAGCTACCTTCTGTGTTGCTAAAAAGGGCAAATGCTCCACTGGCCGTGTTGCTGAAGCCGGTATCGTTATAGACCATCGCGTCTGTTCCAATAGCCGTGTTCTCTGTGCCGGTGGTGTTCAGTAAGAGCGCTACAGTGCCGACTGCGGTGTTGGAATCCCCCGTGTTGAGGGTCAACGTTCCAGCGCCAACACCGGTATTGAAGCTGGCGTCCGCGCTACTAAAGAGCGAATACCAACCAACTGCCGTGTTCGCAGAGCCGGTGGTGAGGCTTTGAAGGGCATTGGTTCCTTCTGCAGTAGTGAAGTTGGGATAGCCCCCGTCCGGTGGCGGACTTACCGCTCGCGTTGTCGGCAAAAGGCCGAAGCACGCCAACGCGACGAGAAATACTGGAGCTGCTTTTTTTAGCTGAATTAAAGGGTTCATAGATATTTCTTTTCTGTTTCCCCGCTACGTTGATTCTGCCATTCGCGGGTCCGCAGGAGGCGAGGAACCTGGCGGGGAAATGTCCTTCGCCTGATTCAGATCCGTTTTAACGGCGTTAAGTCTGGAGAAAATTACGCCGGCCAGTCAAGGCAATTCACAGCGGCTCGAACCGCCGACTCGGGTTCAACAAACGCAGTCAGCTTTTCATCCGCGCGCACAACGAAACGTTTTCCGTCGCCGCGATGCGCGTCCGCAATCCAGATCGTGTGCCCGTTGGAATCGATCGTTGAGACACAGCGTTAACTCCAACCGGTTTTACGGATTACTGACGACTTGCGGCGCGGGTCCGCCACCGCGGATTCGTTCTGTGGCGAATTTGTTCGCTTCAGGTCCGCCACGGGACGGACTCGCTGCGGCGAGCTGTGCCCTCACCCTTTGAATTTGCACCGCCTGTTCTTTCACGGTTGCTGCGAGGGCGATCATTCCAGATTTTAGCTCCACGATTGTCTTTTCCTGTTCCTCGACTTTTTTGTGTTCTTTGAGGAACTCGTTGAGCAACATCGCGTCGACCGCTTGATAGCGAACGGTAACGATTTTGCCCTCCTCGTCGCGCGCAACCAGATCAGGATTCACGATAGCCACGTCCTCGGCGATAAGGCCAAAATCAGGCGAGCGCGCCGGATCAATCTCCCTTTTGTAGCGGAAGCTGACCGGTTTAAGGGCGAAAATCGCTTCGCTGGCTCTATCCATGGGTTTGATGTCGTCCTTGTAGCGTCGCGAGGAGACTTGGAAGCCAAGTTTTCCGCCAGCGCCTACAGTAACAAAGACGCCGTTAGCCTGCGCCGTCGAGGCGATGTTTCCGATCCGGGTGATGTTGCTCTCGCCAGCAACACCTAAGATATTCTGGCCGATACAGACATTACCACTTCCCGTGATATTGAAACCGGCTTGAAAGCCTACAGCGACATTGGAGCTGCCGGTTATGTTCTGATCGAGCGAATGGGCACCGATAGCCGTGTTTAAAATGCCTGTTGTGTTGTTAACGAGCGCGTTATCACCATCGGCCGTGTTATGGTTTCCGGTTGTATTGGAAAGGAGCGCTTGAAAACCCGCGGCCGCGTTGTGAAAGCCGGTTGTGTTGTTAAATAACGCTTGTACGCCGGTGGCCACGTTCTGAAAGCCGGTGGTGTTGTGAAAAAGAACATTAACGCCGTTGGCCGTGTTAGAGCTGCCGGTGGTGTTCAAGAGAAGAGCGCCGGATCCCTCCGCCGTGTTGCTGGCGCCGGTTGTGTTGCTACCGAGGGCGGCAAAACCGATCGCCGTGTTGAAGTCGGCTGTTGTGTCGCTAACGAGGGCGTCAAAACCGATGGCCGTGTTGCTGACGCCCGTGGTGAGGCTGAAGAGCGCATTATCACCCTCCGCGGTATTGCCACCTGGGTAGCCTCCGTCCGGTGCTGGGACAACTCCTTGCGCAATTGGGGACAGCACAAGGCCCGCAAATGCTATCACAACAAACACGCGCCGGAAAGGCAATGGGCTAATCGAATCTCTAATTTGTTGAATTATAGTTTTCATATACGAATTCCTGTTACGTTTACAGCTAAGGTTCATGTTGGTTTTCCAAAGGGTGAGAGTACGATTGTTATTTCAGTAACATTGACAACCGTTTGAACGAGAGCGCTAGACCGCAAGAGTAACGCTGTTGTCACTTTCCGCCGTCGCACGGAGTTGACGGTTGATTGTAATTCGACTGCTCACACGAGGCTGTGATTCGCGCCCGCCGGTGCGGGCAAGATGGTGATTGTCGGCTCCGATTGCGCAAAGCCTTTTCTGGCAAAAGGTTTTCAGCGGCTCAAAGAGTTGCGCGCGAAATTGGAGGCTAGGCAGGACGGACGTCTACTACGGGTCACGACGTGCCTGGTCCCGACTGGGTGGCCGCGACAACAGAATTGCTCGTCATGTCTGGGAGCACGCACAGATTTCTTTGTTTTGATAGGTAGGGTTCAAGCGTGATGCCACCGCTTACGCCCAAGAGTCGTTGGCATGGATCGCCAATTTCTTCCCCGGCTACCTCCCCGCAAATCGCCTCCACCAGTTCGTGCCCAAAGCCCCTTGCTTGTTCCCGGAACATCTCCTTCTTGGTAAACCCAGACGTAGAGGCAATCGACTCCTGCATAATTGAACGCGCCATGTCCTAACCAGCACCTCCACGCACACAACGAAACGCTTTCCGTCGTCGCGACGCGCAATGCTGTGATTCGCGTTTACGATGCAGTTGGCAGCGTGATCGGGAGACGCACGAGCACGCGGGCGAGTTTAAAGAGCCGTGAGCATTACGCGTGAAACAAAAAGCCGCCACGCGATGAAGCGTGACGGCTGATTGTTTGAAATGCGGTCTGGCAGTCTTCAGGGATTGTTGACGACTTGCGGCGCAGTTTTGCTCGCTTCAAGTCCGCCACGGGACGGACTCGCTGCGGCGAGCTGTGCGCTCACCTTCGTTGCTACGGATTAATCGTAAACGTCTTTGCGTTCGACGTGCCTCCGCCGGGCGGGGCGTTCACCATCGTCACCGAAGCTGTTCCGGCCGTGGCGATATCGGCGGCGGAGATGGATGCCATCAGCATCGTTCTACCGGAGAATGATCTCCCAATACGTTATCTTATGTCGAGCGTGGCTTCTTTTCGTAGTTTCGTAGAATAGCGTGGGTAGCCAGGACAGGGTTGTGCCCGCTCGGGGGTTGACTCGGCTGGCTTCCTTCGTAAGATTCGTCGCTCTCCCGCTCGGGAGAGAGTCCCCCTCAATGGAATGGATAAGATTCGTAATATCGCCATCATAGCGCACGTCGATCACGGCAAGACAACGCTCGTCGATCAACTCTTGCGCCAATCGGGCACGTTTCGCTCCAATCAAAAGATTGAAGAGCGCATGATGGATTCGATGGATCTCGAGCGTGAAAAAGGGATCACGATTCGCGCAAAGAACGCAGCTTTCGAGTGGAACGGCTATCGGATCAACATCGTTGATACCCCTGGTCATGCCGATTTTGGGGGCGAAGTCGAGCGGATCATGAAAATGGTGGACGGCGTGCTTCTGGTCGTGGATGCGCACGATGGACCACAGGCTCAAACGCGTTTTGTTTTGCGCAAGGCGATGGAGAACAAGCTGAAGCCGGTTGTTGTCATCAACAAGGTCGACCGAGAAAATGCGCGCCCTCACAAAGTCCTGGACGAGATTTTCGATCTCTTCGTCGAACTGAAAGCGACCGACGAGCAACTCGATTTCCCGATTATTTACGCCAGTGCGAAGAACGGTTTTGCCATTCGCGAACTACATGAGAACAACGAAGACATGACGCCGCTCTTTCAAGCGATTGTGCAACATGTGCCGCCGCCAGAAATCTCGAGCGAGCCATTCTTTCAAATGCTCGTCTCGAATCTGGATTATAGCGATTACCTGGGAAGAATTGCACTCGGGCGCATCGTTAGCGGTCGCGTCGCAGTCGGTGACTCCATCGTCTGCATTCACCGCGATGGCCGCCACGAACGGGCTACAGTCACGGCGCTTTTCACCTATTCGGGATTGGAGCAGGTGGAAATAAAACACGCGAGCGCCGGCGACATCATTGGGTTGGCCGGCTTCGAGGAAGTGTATATCGGCGAAACTATTACCGACCGCGAAGAACGTGTGCCGCTTCAATTTGTGGATATCGATCCGCCTACGATTCGCATGCAAATTCTGGTCAACGATTCGCCGTTTGCCGGGCGCGAAGGAAAGTTTGTGACGGCGCGTAATATTCGCGAGCGCCTTATTCGCGAAACGCGCGGCAACGTTTCACTCCAAGTCAACGACACAGAAACAGCTGGCGCGTTTGAGATCAATGCGCGTGGCGAAATGCAGATTGCAATTCTGGTCGAGCAGATGCGACGCGAAGGTTACGAACTGATGGTTTCCCGGCCCGAGGTGATTTTTCATCGGGCAGAGAATGGCTCCCTGCTCGAGCCTCTGGAAAATCTTTATGTCGATCTACCAAACGAAAATCTCGGCGACATTTTGCAATTGGTTGCCAATCGCAAAGGCGAGGTTGTGGGCATGAATCATCATGCGACGCGCGTGTCGATCGAAGCGATTATTCCGACTCGCGGCCTGATTGGCTTTGAAACCGATCTTATCAACCTGACCCGCGGCGAAGGATTGATGAGTCATCTCTTTCGCGAATACGCGCCGTTCAAAGGCGAAATCGGAGGACGCGGTCGTGGTGTCATGGTGTCGATGGAACCGGGAGTCAGCACAGCGTACGCGCTCAACAACATTCAGGAACGGGGCCGGCTTTTCATCGGCCCACAGGAGGACGTTTACGCAGGGATGATCGTCGGGGAAAACGCGCGACCGGAAGATTTGCCAGTCAATCCCTGTAAAGCAAAACATCTTACCAACATGCGGAGTCAGGGGGAAGGCAAAGGGATTCAGCTCGAAGCGCCGTTATGCATGAGTCTGGAACGCGCGATTGAATATATCGACATCGACGAATATGTGGAAGCGACGCCGAAATCGCTGCGTTTGCGAAAGCGGATTCTCGACGCAACCGCCCGGAAGCGCGCCGTTGTGATAGCTGCTTGATTCAGTTGCTACAGCAGCAGCCACCTTCGCTGCGAGAGAACGGTCGTTCGGAGCACCGGCCAGCTTCAATCTCATGAACCGATGCCTCCTTTGTCGCGCGTCAGAGATCGCGCTCCAGTTTCTAATCAGCTCTGTGCGCGCCTACGGTGTGAACTGGTAGACGCAACCATCGTCTGTGGTGCCGCCATGAACTGTGGCGCCGTAAAAGTTTCCGAACGGATCGACAACCATACCGTTGTAGGAGAAGCCGCCGTCGGGTGATCCATCAAAAGCATGAACTACAGTTTCGGTCCATTGACCGCCGCCGCTGGGGCTTAGCTTAAAGATTGTGCCACTGCCTAATCCGCCTTCACTCGTAGTTCCGTAAAGATTGCCGGCCGCATCACGAACCAGATTGCTGATGGGACTGTTGCCGTCGCTTCCGTTTTGAAAGCTATAAATTACTCTCTCATGCCATTCCCCAGTCGGCCGGGGAACTAGCTCGTAAACAGCGCCGATACCGTTTGCGCCTCCGTAGTAAGTGGTTCCATAGAGTTTACCCGAAGGAGCTTGGAGCAGCGCGCCATAAGGAAAGCTTCCATCGGGTTGACCGTGGAAGGAATAAAGCGTCGTGAAATCCCATTCTCTACTTGTTGTCGGTGTGAGTTCGAAAACAATTCCGGCTCCATAAAGGCCGCCCGTAGTCGCGGCGCCATAGAGCAGTCCATCGCTCAGCAACATTCTTCCAGCCGAACCACTGGATCCGTCCGCGCCGCCTGTGAAGGTGTGAATGACTTGAAAGCTCCAAGTCCCGCCGTGTGGATGGATTTTGTAAATCGTGCCTACGCCGTATGCGCCACCGGTGGGAGTCATGCCATACACATTTCCGCTTCGATCGACAGTGACTCTCGCGCCCGGGCCAGATCCATCGTCGCCGCCTGTGAACGCATGAATAACGGTTTGAGTCCACGTGCCGCCTGAGTTCGTCAGCTTGTACACCAGGCCGCAACCGCCTTCACAACTGCCAGACCCGCCGGTGACTGCCGTGCCGTACAGGTTCCCTTGCCGATCGATGCTAACTCCTTTGTACGGCTCGCCTCCATCGGCGCCACCAGTGAAACTGTAGAGAACGGTGTGCACCCAGCCACTGGGCGCAGGGCTGAGCTGAAACACTGTGCCACTTCCATGATCACCGCCAAGCACTGTCGTCCCATAGATATTCCCCGCGCTGTCCGTCTCCAGATCGGTGTCAGCATATTCCCCGTCGTCCTCGTCAAAACTAAAGATGACATTTGTTGTCGTCGCTTTAGCGGTGACAAGCGATAGTGCGATAACGAATAGTGGAGCTACGTTCTTAAATCGAATCAGTGCATTCATTGCTCTTCCTTCCCTTCCCCGTTTTAGTTGAGTTTTTGAAATCGCGGGTCCGAAAAGGCAAAGAACCTGGCGGGTCAAACGTCCTCTGTCCTAATTTAGAATCCGCTTTTGCGATGCCCAGTATGCAAAAATCGTCTTCCGTTTGTCAAAACATTTCGGGCGATCAGATCGAGAAAACTGTAGCGGCACTATTGGCGCGTGATGAGACGCTTTACCATCGGAACCGCCGTGTCGCACAAGACGCAGTGAAAGTGGCGACCTTTCAGTGTCCGCCGGTAACTGTGTATCCGGCGGCTCGTAAATCTTCGGCCAATTCCACTTCCATCTGGACCGCGGCTTCAAACGGCATCGGGTTCAAATGTTCGTAAAGCTCTGGCATCAGTCGCACTCCATATTTGCGGACGGCCCAGGCAGATTTGTAGCCGTTTTTGTGATTTTCGAATCGGTGATCGACCGGAATTCCCGTCATCCCAACATATACACAAGGCTTCAGCGGATCTCGTTTCGGGTTGAGCCGCAGAATAGAAGAATGCTTTGCGACAGCGTCCTTCAGTAGAATCACATAAACGTTATGGTGGAAGTCCTCTTCCTTCTGACGCGCTGATTTCTTCGCCTTCAATTCGCAGACCGAATATACTTTGCTGAGAGTAACAAAGTCTACGCTTTCGCTCTGCTGTGACCGTGCCGCCGCCACGATTTCGCGCCAAGGCTAACGCATTATTGCTCCAGTTTGAACGCGACTGTAGCTAAAGGCGGCAGATGAATGACGATGGAATGTTCGCGGCCCATCCACTCGCGAGCTTCGCTGTGGAGGCCGCCGAGATTCCCTACGTTGCTTCCCCCGTACGTTTCACCGCCGGTGTTGATGAGCTCTTGGTAGAAGCCAGACTCGGACGCACTATTCACTCTTTTCATTGAGGAAATTCGGGGGGATAAATGAGCGCGGTGATTGATTTCAATGCATTTCGAAATCTGAGACTTCGCGGAGATTTCAAGATTATTCGCGTCGAGCTCAGCGATGAGCCGATAGGCGACGCGATTGGACGCGAGGCGGTCGCACGCACTCGAATTGTCGGTCGGGACTTCGACCTGCTAATCCGCGCTGGCCAGTCGCAACGTGAGCTCTCGGTCACGCTTTATCACGAAATTCTTGAGGCGGCCACGGTCGCAGTCGAGAATCCGCCCGCCGCAGTTCGGGAGTTGAACGAGGGCGACTTCGATCGAGCGGCGTATCAGGCGCACGAGCAGTTCGGGGAGGTGTCTCCGCAGAATCTCGACCGAATGTTGCAACTTTACGGGTTCTGACGAAACTAGCTGGGTGGCCAATGGCAATATGATTCAGATCGAGCTAGTGAAGCTCGCTACCGGGGCGCGGCTGCTGCGACTTACAGAGCCAACGTCAGGGCTCGCTCTTGAACGGACGCTCGATCCGAAGGTGCCAGTCAGCGCTCAGAAAGAGGCACTCGCGAAAGTCTTTCAAGCGGCCCTTGATCAGGCGCAGCTAGCATTTGCCTGAGCAGAAAAGCATCGCGAATCGCACGGGCAAACGGAATCGCGCTTGTCAGCGAGTTACCTCTCCAGCTTAAACGCGAGCGTCGCCAGCGGCGGCAGATGAATGATGATTGAATGTTCGCGGCCCATCCACTCGCGAGCTTCGCTGTGGAGGCCGCCGAGATTCCCTACGTTGCTTCCTCCGTACGTTTCACCGTCGGTGTTAATGATTTCACGATAAAAGCCGGATTCCGGAACACCTAGCCGGTAGTTGTATCGGACCACTGGAGTCGCGTTCACAACGAATACGACAACATCACCGTCTCGGGATTTCCGCAGGAAAGAAACGACGCTATTATCGGCGTCGTGAAAATCGATCCAGTCGAATCCGTCGTAGGTGTCGTCGAGTTGCCAGAGCGCCGGCTCGTTTTTGTACGTGTGGTTTAAATGTTGCACCAATCGGCGCAACCCATCATGGCGCGGCAGGTCCAGCAGTTGCCAGTCAAGCTGCGTGTCATGGTTCCATTCGTTTCGCTGACCGAATTCGCCGCCCATGAAGAGCAGCTTCTTACCGGGCTGGCCATACATCCACGCCAGGAACATCCGGAGATTGGCGAATTTTTGCCATTCGTCGCCTGGCATCTTCGATAACAACGAACGCTTGCCGTATACCACTTCATCATGGCTCAGCACGAGGATGAAATTCTCCTGGAACGCGTAGAGCAACGAGAACGTAATATTGTTATGGTGATAGCGCCGGTAAATTGGGTCGATGCTCATGTACTGCAGGAAATCGTGCATCCAACCCATGTTCCATTTGAATCCAAACCCCAGCCCGCCGAGATACGTCGGCCGTGTCACGCCGGGCCATGCGGTTGATTCTTCCGCAATGGTGATGATTCCAGGAAAACGCTCGTAACAAACCTCGTTGAAACCCTTGAGAAAATGGATTGCGTCGAGGTTCTCGCGGCCGCCATAAGCGTTCGGGACCCATTGTCCAGGCTGTCGCGAGTAATCGAGGTAAAGCATCGACGCGACGGCGTCCACGCGCAGACCGTCAATATGATATTTGTCCAACCAAAAAAGCGCGTTACCGATGAGAAAATTGCGGACCTCGTTGCGTCCATAATTAAAAATGAGCGTACCCCAATCCTGGTGCTCGCCCTGGCGAGGATCCATGTGCTCATAGAGATCGGTGCCATCGAACTCCGCCAGCGCGTGCGCATCCTTCGGAAAATGCGCCGGCACCCAATCCACGATCACGCCGATTCCGGCCTGATGACATTTGTCGATGAAATGACGGAAATCGTCAGGCGGGCCGAACCGGCTGGTGGGCGCGTAATAATTTGTGACCTGATAACCCCACGAGCCCTCGAACGGGTGCTCGGCGGCCGGGAGCACTTCGATGTGCGTATATCCCATCTCCAATACGTACGGCAGCAACGTGTCCGCGAGCTCGAGATAAGTAAGCTGGCGATTTCCTTCCTTACGGCGCCACGAACCGAGGTGTACCTCGTAAATGCTGATTGGACTCCGCGGCCAGTTCTTCGTCCGGCGCGCTTCCATCCACTCGACATCGCTCCAGGTGTAACGCTCCAGATCATACACCAGCGACGCCGTGGATTTGCCGTGTTGATTGAAGAACGCGAACGGATCGCTCTTGAGCAGCACAGCGCCGGTCTGAGTGCGAATTTCAAATTTGTAGTGCGCTCCCTGCTTGATGCCGGGCAGAAATAATTCCCACACGCCTGCGCTTAACAACTTCCGCATCGGATTTACGCGGCCATCCCAATCATTGAAATCGCCAACGACGCTGACGCGTTGCGCGTTCGGCGCCCAGACGGCGAAGTAAACACCGGTCGCATCGCCAATCGTTCGCAAATGCGCGCCGAACTTTTCGTAGATCTTCCAGTGTTGTCCTTCGCTGAACAGATGCAGATCGACGTCGCCCATAATGGGACCGTACTGATACGCATCGCGCGCGAGCTCTTCTGAGCCGTCCGATTTTGTGATGTGCAGACGATAGGGAACGTCACGCTCCGCGCCGGCAACAGTGGCGCAAAAGAAACCTTCTTCATCCATTCGCTCAGCAGCGATTGGTTTGTCTGGTTCTCGATCGAGCATGACCTCGATCGCGCGCGCGTCTGGGCGAAAGACCCGGATCTCCAGGTCATCACCGACGTTGTGCGGACCTAACACACGGAAGGGATCGGAATGGAGACCTCTGACGAATCTGTTCACTTCGTCTCGCGGGACGCCGGCAATATCGAAAGCTTTCATTATTCGTCGAAAAGCACTATTGACTAAGAACAACCACGAATAAACCTAAGGCAGGTTTGTTCGTAGCCAAACAGCCAACGGCTGAAGTCCAATCGGCCGCCTTTCGCCAGCATTCGGACTTAAATACTGCGGCCCTTGAGGACGCATCGCAAGCGTGCGAAGTACCCCCGTGAAAGAGTTTTGTGCCATTGTGTACTTTCTCGGGATCACCTCCGTTTTGGCTGTTCCGGCTATCCCCATCGCACCGGGCACCAGCTGGCGTTATAACATGACCGAGGAAGTCGGAAAAGGGGTTAGCCTTTCAAACGTCAAAACAGACGCAGACGGCAAGATTCGCCTGCCAGTTCTATATCGCGTTGAGGGAACGGAGAACGTCGATGGCAAAGATCTTCTCAAATTTGAAATGCACCGCGCGGGCGCGATCACTAACACCGACCTGTTGAGCGTGGACGACCACGGAATTACTTGCTGGGCCCGAATCAATCTGGATGGCGAGCTAGTTAAGTTTAATCCGCCGCAGACGATCATCGCGGCGCCACTCAAAAAAGGCGCTGCCTGGGACTTCAACGGACAAGCCGGCGAACTGAAGGTGCAACAGCATTATGCTGTGGTGGACGAAGACGAAACCGACGTGCCTGCTGGAAAATTTCACGCCTATCGGATTCATGGCGAGCAAACAACGCCGAACCGAATGACAATCGATCGCTGGTTCGCGCCGGGCGTTGGAATTATCAAAGACGTTACGACGATGCGGGATGCAAACGGCGATTTACTCCAGCGCATTTCCCTTGAGCTGGCGGAAGGACCCAAAATTGTCGAGCGCCCCGAAGTAAAATCGGACGCCACTCCGAAGCAGCTTGCAGTGAGTCTTGCAAAGAACCGGTTCGGCAAACCGGTGACGACATTCTCGTCAAACACTCAGGAAATTTATGCGCGCTGGCAGGGACAGCGTTTGCGGCAAGGGGCCAGCGTGAAAGCCGTTTGGATCGCGGAGAATATCGGCGAAGATTTTCCTCAAGATTATAAGGTGGACGAGGCTTCCGCTGTCGCTGAAAGCCCGACCGCGCACGGCGCGTTCACGCTCGCGCGGCCCGAAGACGGCTGGGCGCCGGGAGATTACCGCGTGGAGTTTTATGCCGATGACGTTCTCGTGGACACAGTAAAGATGAAGATTGAGCAGTGACCACAGGGAGCGGCGGTTTCGATTCTGCCACCGGTGCGCTCTGGAGAGGCGCTCATCCTTGAATTTTTGTTGAATCCAAAGCGAGGCACCAACGCATCGTAACAGAGAAATCAGATTCCACATGAAGAATATCACGATCGTTTTGCTCGCTGTGACTGTCATTCTAATTGCCGGATGCCGGTTGCCGGGAATCCGCGGCAATGGCCATATCAAAACAGAGGAGCGGCAAGTCGGCGGTTTCGCGAATATCGATGCCGGTGGCGCTTTCGAGATTGAATGGCAAAGTGGAACGCCCGGTGTCCGAATCACAACAGACGAAAACCTGCTGCCGTACATCGAGAATAATGTTTCCGGCGACACCCTTCATCTGCGCACGCGGGAGCACATTTGGTCTACGCACGGAATCAAAGTCGTTATCTCAAGTCCGACACGGGCAGGCGCTAAGCTCAGGGGCGCCGTTAAGCTGACCGCAAATAAGTTAAGCGGACCGGCGTTTGCTGTGGAATCAAAAGGGGCGTCGGAGGTCGTACTTGATGGCAAAATCGACAGACTTCTGGTCGATATGACCGGTGCAAGTCAGTTAGCAGCGGACGGGTTGCAAACTAAAACTGCCGAAATTTCCACCACCGGCGCGGGCGATGCGGACATCGCCGTCAGCGAAACGTTGAAAGTCGTTATCACCGGTGCGGGGAAGGTCACGTACTCCGGGAATCCGGTGACAATCCAGAAAAACATCACTGGCGCAGGTTCAGTTCGCCGCAAGGACTAGCCGTTTCGCCAGGTGCTCGCCGCGGCGAGCACTTCTGCAACTTCTTTTCGAATCGCGTCACTTTGCCCGCTAAGAGGTCTTCCTTAAAGATTCGACGGCGCCCAACGCCACGGACAAAACTATCGCATCAAATGAATCGACCGTTCGCCATTCGAATCCTGGCCTGTTTCGCAGCATTCGCGTCGGGGGGAACGTTCTTATCGATTTTGCTCGCGATTCTGGACGTGGGCCCACACTTGATGGGCGGCGAAAAGGTAACCCGCTCAGAATGGTTGCATATCGCAGCACCGCTGGTTGCTGTGATTGGCTGCCTGATGGCTTTCATCGCGTACGGCCTTGGCGCCGGCAAATCCTGGTCGCGTCATCTCGTGATCGCGATCTTTGTCTTGATAATCGTGTATGCGTCAGCGCTCGGCGCACTCAATATGCTTCGGCATACGATCATGTGGCGCGCGATCTTGAATGGCTCCCTGTTCGGTTGCGTTGCCGCGTGGTACTTCTACTGGAAACCAAACGTCATCGCGTATTTTCGCGAACTCGTGAGGCGATAGGAATTTCGGGCGGATTTCCTATTGCAGCGGCGACGCCGTAATGCGACATGCAGGTGCGGAGAAAAAACACATGCGCAGGTTGTCCTTCATTTTTGCATTCCTGCTTCTGGTCAGCACGGCGCATGCACGGGATGAAAGATCAATCAAGGACCTGGGCAAAGCACTGACAGCGCTCGGGCCCGATGTCGACCCAGCGGAAGCCGAGCTGTTGTCGGAGACCGCGCATACGAAGTCACGCAGCCTGGCAAAGGAATATCGTGTCGTTCTAAATCCTGAGTTTACGGTGTTCCTGGTCAACATCGGGAAGCGGAAGCGCGGCTGGTGTGGTCACTGGGCGCAGGACCTCGGCACGCGTTTGAAGGAACTCAAGCTCAAGACGCTGGTGCTGCACTGGGGTGAAGCCTATCCGAACACCTCGAGCGAGAACAACGCGCTCGTAGTGACTGCGCGCAACCAGCGCTTCGAGGATGGAATCCTTCTCGACGCCTGGCGCAGGGCCGGCCGGTTATTCTGGTGCCCCGTGCGAAAGGATGACGAATACGAAGTGGAACAGCACTACGGACATTCAGGGATCACGGTATGGAAAGAGAACATGAGCTGGAGCGTATGGCTGCAGGAGTACCAAACTGCCCAGCAAGATCCGAAAACAGGCACCGCGTCGCGCTGAATCCATTGCCCACTCCCAAAGAGGAGCACAGTGCTGCCGCTGAAAGATTGGCATTTCACAGAATCGAGCCGGCGGGCGCCGAGCGAGATAGACGGGAAGCCTGAAGGGTGAGCGAGCTGGCGCGAGGGAATCAAACGCCTACATTTCCCAGTGCAGAAAGTGAATGTTCAGACCGAAAGCACCGAAGAGTACAAAGCGCCGACCGTTGAGACCGGTTGGAGTCGGATAAAAAAGGCGTTGGGTCCCCTCGCGGTGGTGGGTGTCGCCATCGCAAAATTTTTCGGCAATCTAAAACTCGTTCTCCTGCCGCTCCTGAAATTTTTGCCAGTCCTGTTGAAGTCGGGCGGCACGATGCTGTTGATGGTCTGGGTGTATACGCGGCTGTGGGGCTGGCAGTTCGCGGTGGGGTTTGTCCTGCTTTTGCTTGTCCACGAAACGGGTCATCTGATTGTTGCTAGAAAGTTTGGACTCAAAGTCGGCGCGCCTGTCTTCATTCCGTTCATGGGCGCGTTCATTGCGCTGAAGGAAGCGCCGCGCAATGCCTGGATGGAGGCGTGCGTGGGAATCGGCGGCCCAATCCTTGGAAGTTTGGGCGCGTTAGCGTGTAACGCGTTGGGCGAATTCTTCGCCGCTCCGGTGTTTATCGCGCTGGCATGGTTCGGGTATTTTCTAAATCTGTTCAACCTTACGCCGGTGGGAATGCTCGATGGCGGACGCATCGTGACGGCGTTGTCGCGCTGGTTGTGGTTGCCGGGGTTCGCATTGCTTCTGTGGTTTGGGTGGAAATATCCAAACTTCGTCATCTGGCTGATCGTTCTTTTGTCGCTGCCCCGGGTCTATTCACTCTTTCGAAAACGCACCGAGGAAGAACAGCGATACTTCGAAGTCACACCGGCTCAGCGCTGGATCATGTCAGTCTTGTATTTTGGCCTGATCGCGCTGTTGCTTTTCGGAATGCATGTGGCGCAGCGCGATCTAGATGACTTCGGTGTGCGCGCACATGGTCATGGACGCGACGTTATCGTGCAATAAATGATGCTGAAGTCCGTCTGTGTCAGACGCCAAGCAGAGGCGTTTCACAGAAAAGCCCTACAAATCCGGGTATGGCGAAGCCGCGAATACCTTCGCCGGATCGAGTCCGATTTCTCGCAGAATCGAGAGGAAACGCTTATCCGAACGCAGAGGTGCAAATTCAGGGGCAATGCCAACTGTGTGGAGCGATGATGAGTGCTCGTCGCGGGCGCGTTCAAGTTCGCGCATTGCGTCTTGATGTTCTTGCAAAACGATGTGCACATGGGCAATCGCGTCCCCGGGCGTGTAACTCCCGCGACTCGCGCAAGCAGCTTTGAGAACCTCCCTCGCTTCGTCCGTGCGGTTCATCTTCCCGTAGGTGATCGCAAGACCAAAGGGCACTCGACCACTGACGTTTTGCGACTTTTCGTACAATCCGATCGCGTCATCGAAGCGTCCCATTTCCCGGTAAAGCGCGGCCAGCAGCGGTTCACTATAAAGAAATGTTGGATCAAGCTGTAACGAGCGCTCGCCAGCGGCCATCGCCTCGTCGATCAATCCGAAATATCGATAGATCTCGCAGGCGAAATTGCTAACCCAGAGCGAGGCAGGATCAATTTTCGCGGTGCGGTTTAGATACGTAAGGGCTTTCTCGCGCTCGCCAATCGCGGCGTAAAACGCAGCGATGAAATAATTCGAGGTGGTAGAGTTTGAATCGATTTCGAACGCGCGGACGTATTCGGCTTCGGCGCCGCGGAGGTCCCAATCGAGGATCCGTTTGGTTTCCGCCAGGTAGACATGTGCCTCGGCTTCGCTGTCGTCGATGCTAATCGCGTTGAGAGCGGCGTGACGGACACTGGAATAGGCTTCGAGGGGTTTCACATAAGCATCCGCCAGCCAGAGCCACGACTTTGCAATACCTGTCCAGGCGCGTGCGAATCGCGGATCTTTTTCGAGTGCGAGCCCGAAGAACTCCAGACTTTTCCGCAAAGCCTCGCCGGTGCTTTTGTCCGAATAAAACAGACCCTGCAAATAATCGTCGTATGCTTCTGTATTGCGAGGCAGAGATGGTGGCGATATCGCCAATTTGAGTTTGAGCGTATCGACGATGGCGCAGGTGATCTCATCCTGCAGGGCGAAAATTCCATGCATTTCGCGCTCGTACGTCTCCGACCAGATGGTAAATCCCGAGCGCGCGTCGATCAGTTCTGCCGTAACGCGGACTCGATTTCCGTCGCGCCGCACACTGCCCTCCAGCAAGTGCTCCACATTTAATCGTGACGCAATTTCGGGGAGCTCAGCTTCCTTGTCCTTGAACGAAAACGACGAGCGCCGTGCTGCCACACGCAAGCCTTCCACTTTGGCGAGTGCTCCAAGAAGCTCCTCGGCAATGCCGTCGCTGAAATAGGTGTCGTCTTTTCCTGCGCTTAAATTGTTGAAAGGCAAAACGGCGATCGATTTCTCCGATGAAGCATTCGACGGGACAACTTCGACCACCCGGCCCTCGGGTGCGCGATCGGGAGTGCGCACAATCCCGGATCGAGTGACGTCGAAAAACCACGACAGCATGAGCGCCACAGGGAAACCGAGCACGATCAGCACGACAATGAGACGTACCACCCAATTCGGAATGTCGAATACTGGAAGAACCTGGGCAATGCCTTGAGCCAGCGCCCAGCCACCCACAACGTACGCGACTGCTACGCTATAAACTCTTCTTCGCTTCAGTTCGGCAAAAAACTGTGTCAGCTTCACGGGTCAATAATGCCTGCACCAGCCTCGTATTTGGTCCACGCTTGGCAATCGAGAAGTTTAAGGTCTTACAGAATTGCCGGGCGCAATCGCGTCGGTCCACCAACGCCGATAACATCGTCGTGACTCATATGCTCGCGTTGCATGAAACGTTTGATTAAACGCGAATGCCCACCAAACCGGCGCCGTGCCCACTCGTTAAAAAAAGTGTGGAAGGCTGGCAATGGATTGGCCAAGTCAACCTCAGCCCGATTCGTTAACGGTTCCAAGTTCCTACGGCGTCTTCTGCCCGATTAACTTTTGAAAGCGCGGATCGTTACGGAGCGGGTCCCAATCCCAACGATATTTCAGATCGTTAACGGTGATGCTGTAATTCGCGCTATCAACCGGACCCGAGGTTTTGAGCAACCGAGCAATCAATGGAATGGCGAGATCATTTTTGCCTACCCTGGCGTAAATCAGCGCGAGGTAGCCACTCATAAGTGAGCCATCAACGGCGTCTTTCGATTCGGGTTTGAGCTCGACCGCGCGCTGTCCTTCTGCAATGGCGTCGTTTTTCCGTCCCATCAACGCGTACAGCCACCCAATGCTCGCGTGCCGCTCGGCGCTTTCCGGCGCTTCACTTAACGCTGCTTCAAAACCAGGTCTTGCCTGTTCGAACGCCTTTTGAGCACTGGCATTGTCGCCCTGCGCAAGATAGGTGCAGCCCTCAAAGAAGATTTTCGGGCTCAATCCCGCGGTGCTGTATGAAAGTTCGGTGGCTGACGAGGTTTCGAGAACCTTTCTGGCCGCACCAAAATCGTGTTGCAACATGGCGACGTCCCACCGGCCGGCAGTAATACCGCCGTCTGGATCGATACCAGCAGGGACCTCATCCATGATCGACTTCAGCAGTCGAGTATCTCCTTTCCACCAGAAATTGATATAGCCGCTTTGGCTTTTCGCCACGAACGACGTCGGGGCCATGGTGCGCATTCGTTCGGCCCAAAGCGCCGCCTCCGGCCAGCGGCGCATAGAAGTGTTTGTGTACATCAGTTCGCGGGCCGTGTTCGGGTTTTGCGGATCGATTCTCGCAACTGTTTGGTACGCTTCGAGGGCTTGCTGCCATTTGCCCTGCCGTCGTTCAATCGCCGCTATTAGTCGGTCAATGTCTGCGTTGCTCGGCGATAAACGGGAAGCGATCTCGAATTGTTCCAGAGCGCGCGTGTAATCCTGGTCCATCCAGTAAATACACTGGCCAAGCGCAAAATGACCTTCTGCAAGATTCGGTTGCAGCCGAAGCGCAGTTTCCGCCTCGGCACGGGCCTTAGTTCTCCAATTTTCAGTCGGCTCATAATAACGGAAAATCTCAGCACAAACGGATGCCAGCCGCGCATGAGCGAGCGCAAAATTCGGGTCGAGCTCGATTGCCTGGGTGTAAAGCTGCTCGGCAGTCTTGTAATCCTTCAGCAGCGTATCTGGATTTTTAGAGATTTGGTTCGCGCGCAGATAAAACACGTAAGCATCGACGTTTTGGGTCGGTTTAATGATGGCTCGGGCTTTTTCATCCTCGCTGAGCGTTGCGCGGAGTGTATCCGCAATTTCGGTGGCCAATTCTCCCTGCAATCCCAGCGAATCAACCAATGTGCGGTCATAATGATTCGCCCAAATTTGCCGGTTACTCCGCGCATCGATCAATTGGACATTCACCACCACGCGATCGCCTTCTTTGCGAACGCTTCCCTCGAGAATGTTCGCCACGCCAAGCTTGCTGCCGATCTGGCGTAAGTTCTGGGCTGCAGCTTCACGGAACGCCATCACCGAGGAACGACTGATGACTCTGAGATCTCTGATCTTTGCCAGACTCGTTAGGATATCGTCCTGGATGCCATCTGCGAAGAATGCATTTTCCTTGTCGACGCTGAAATTCTGGAATGGCAACACCGCGATACTTTTCTCCTCAGGCAGTGAGGCTGCGGGCGTTCGCCTGGAATAAAGCCAGATGGTCGTACTCGCGGCAGCAAGCAACAGGACACACGCTACCATCGCGATGTATACGCGCCGAAACGTCGGTGACGCGGTGCTACGAGCAACTTTGGCAGCTTGTTCCGACTGCAATTGTTGAACGAGTTTCGGCAATTCAGGATTCCCAAAGCCGTCGCCATGGAAATTCACGAGGAAGATCGGAACACCGTGTTTTACCGCGCATTCCCCTAAATCGTGCAGATATGGGGTCCACCGGCGCGAGTGGGCCAAGTCCTCGGCGACCCTTTTGGACAAAAGGATGTGGCCGCCATCTCCGCAGTCCATCACACGCTGGGCGAGATTGATTCCAGCCCCTGCAACGTTTATTCGATCGTTTACATCGCGAACTTCATTGATCGGGCCGCTGTGAATGCCCATCCGAAGCTTCAGTTGTGGATACTCTTTCAACTTCTTGCTGACCTCAATCGCACACCGCACGGGCGCTTCGGGACTGTCGAAAAAAACCAGTGCCATGCCATCGCCCAAGGGGAGCCGGATCAACTTTCCTGCTTCTTTTGCCAGGCGGACCTGCTTGGTACCACGAACAATTTCGGTCAACTCCTCCTGGTGCTGGCGCTGCTCATCGAGAAGCAAAGTGGAATAACCGACCAGATCCATAAATAGAACGTGGCCAATCTGTAATTGGACGGACGATCCAGATTCAGGCGGCATAAGTTAAAACCGGAATCTCAGCGATTTTTACGATTTCTGAAATCCGATTTGCACGAAGGATAGCCATTAGTCTCCTCTGAGATCAAAGCATAGCGCCACGCTGCAGGCGATGTTGTGCTAAAATTGGTGAATGCCATTTCAGCTTGAATCCAACTTCGAACCTCGCGGCGACCAAGGGCAGGCAATCGCGAAACTGTTGAGGTCTGTCAAGGCGGGAAATCGCCACCAAACACTGCTCGGCGTAACTGGCTCGGGCAAGACCTTCACCATCGCCAATGTTATTCAGCAACTGAATCGTCCAACACTTGTGATCTCGCACAACAAGACCCTGGCGGCGCAACTGTACTCCGAGTTCAAGCAGTTCTTCCCGCGCAATGCAGTCGAATATTTTGTCAGTTACTTCGATTATTACCAGCCGGAAGCTTACATTCCACGCTCCGACACCTACATCGAGAAGGATTCCTCGATCAACGAAGAGATCGAGCGGTTGCGACTGTCTACGGCCAGCGCGCTATTGTCGCGGCACGATGTGATTGTGGTCGCGAGCGTGTCGTGCATCTACGGAATCACGTCGCCGGAGGATTATGAACGGATGTTGCTTACGGCGAAACGCGGCCAGCACATTAGTCGTGAAGCGGTGCTCGGTCGTTTGATCGACATGCTTTACGAGCGCAACGACGTTAATTTCGCGCGCGGCAGGTTTCGTGTGCGAGGCGACGTGGTTGAGGTTTATCCGGCGACCGCCGACGAAGAAGGAATCCGACTCGAATTCTTTGGCGACGATATCGATGCGATCAGGCGGTTCGACCCCCTGACAGGTCACACGCACGAATCGCTCAACGTCATCACATTTTTTCCAGCCAAACAGTTCGTGACGCCGGCGGACAAGCTCAATCGCGCGCTGAGCACTATTCGTGAAGAGCTTGAGCAGCGCATCATCGAACTCGAATCGCAAAGCAAATTGCTCGAGGCGCAACGGTTGCGGATGCGCACGGAGTACGATTTAGAGATGTTGCAGGAAATGGGCTTCTGTAATGGGATCGAAAATTATTCGCGACACTTGTCCGGGCGCGCTTCTGGGTCGAGACCTTACACAATCATCGATTTTTTTCCGGACGATTTTCTCACGGTTGTCGATGAATCGCACGCCACCATCCCGCAGATCGGCGGCATGTATGAAGGCGACCGATCCCGCAAAACCGTACTCGTAAACCACGGGTTTCGTTTGCCGAGCGCGCTCGATAACCGCCCGCTTAATTTTGATGAGTTCATGAAAATGACGAAGCAGAGCATTTATCTGAGCGCGACGCCGGCGGAATTCGAGATTCAAAACAGCGTCGTGGCAAACCAGGGATACATCCCGCATCGGCGGCAACGGATCGGCGAGGTAGAACTTGCTCCGTTTGTTTTACCCGGAGGAAAACGCCCGGCGTTCAACGCCCAACGCCCAACATCGAAGTCAGCGGCACAAATTTCGAGAACGGACGAGCCAGCGCAAATTTTTGATGTACACACTCCGGGCGCGCCGCTCGTGGTCGAGCAGATCATTCGGCCAACCGGGCTTCTCGATCCCAAAATCACCGTTAAGCCGTTAAAACATCAGATCGATGACACAATCGAACTGTGCCGGCAGCGCGTTGAACAAGGCGAGCGCATTTTGGTAACGACGCTGACCAAGCGAACGGCGGAAGATCTCGCCGATTACCTGCGCGATGTGGGATTGAAGGTGCGTTACCTGCATAGCGACATTGACGCGATCGAGCGCGTTGAAATTTTGCGGGGATTGCGCGCTGCGGATTTCGACATTCTCGTGGGAATCAATCTACTCCGTGAAGGGCTCGATCTTCCCGAGGTTTCGCTCGTCTGCATCCTGGACGCGGACAAGGAAGGATTTCTGCGCAGCCAGACGTCGCTCATCCAGACCGCAGGCCGCGCGGCGCGTCATATAAATGGCGAAGTAGTGCTATTCGCCGATACAATCACGCAGAGCATGGAAGCGCTCATGTCGATTTCCGAATATCGCCGCATTAAACAGATGGAGTACAACGAAAAGCACGGCATCGCGCCACAAACCGTCCGGCGCGCCGTGCAGGAAAGTCTGCACACGATTTTGCGCGGCCGCGAAATCGAATCCTCAGTCATCCGCGAAACTGGGGGCGATTTTAATCTAACCGAGTTACTGCGGGAGCTCGAGCAGGAAATGCAGGAGGCTTCCGCAAATCTCGAGTTCGAGCGCGCTGCGTTGTTGCGCGATCAGATCATGGAAGTGAAAAGCGGCACAGGCCTGACAAAGATCGAACCAAAGCGGCGACCCGTGAAATATTCGCGCAATGCAGGGCGACGCCGCTCGCGCGTGTAAAGTGAAAAGGTAGAGGGCATCACTCCGTGCGCGCCACACTGCGAACGGCGCGCAAAGGACTGCCCGCTCTACGAATTCAGATCCGTGATGCTCTTTGCAATCTTGTAATCAATTCAAGCCATGCGATGAAATCGGCGATGCCGAAGGCGAAAACCAAATCCGTCGCTGCAAATATCTACGGAGTTGTTGGCTCGGATGAAGGCGAGGTAAAACGCGTCGCCGCGGAGTTGGCGCAGAAATTAGTGCCGGAAGATGCAGGCGATTTCGGCTTGGAGGCGATCGATGGGGTCGCGGATGACGTTAATCAAGGCGCCGCGCGAATTCATTCCACCATCGAAGCGCTGCAAACGTTGCCTTTCTTCGGCAGCACGAAACTTGTGTGGCTCAAGAATGCGAACTTCCTCGGCGACGATCCAAAGGCGCGCTCGGAAGTCGTGCAATCTGCGCTTGAGGAATTGTCCGCGCTGATCGACAGCGGCTTCGGTCCGGGGATCACGCTATTGATCAGCGCCACGGAAGTGGATAAGCGGCGCTCTTTTTACAAAACCTTGGTGAAACGCGCGGAAATGCAGGTTTTCGACCGGCTCGATTCCGCCCGAGCAGGCTGGGAAGAGGAAGTAACTAAAATTGCTCTCCAACGCGCAAAGAAGCGAAAGCTCCAATTCGATGACAACGCGATGGATTTGTTTGTTTTGCTGACGGGGGGCGACACCCGACAGATCGAGAACGAACTGGAAAAGATCGACACGTTTCTCGGTAAAGACCGCTCGGTGCGTGTCGAGCTTGTTCGTGAGTTGGTGCCACTTTCGCGAGCTGGCGTTATTTTTGAGCTAAGTAACGCGCTGGCTGTGCGCGATCTCGAACTGGCGCTGACGCTCGTGCGACGTTTGCTGGAGCAAGGCGAAAAAGCCATCGGCATTTTGCTGGCGGCCATCGTGCCAACCATTCGCAATCTATTACTGGCGAAAGATCTGATGGAGCAGCATGGCATTCGCCGTCCGCATTCCCCGTTTCAGTTCATCGGCGCCATGAACCGGCTGCCGGAAGGGGCAACCGAGCATTTACCGCGGAAGAAAGATGGATCAATCAATGCCTACAGTCTGGCAGTCGCTGCACAGCACGCGCACCGATTCGCAGCGAGCGAGCTAAGTGAGGCGATGCGCGCCTGCCTAAATGCAAACGTAAAACTGGTGACTACGCAGCTCGATCACGAACTGATTTTAACAGAAGTCGTCGTGAAGTTACTTCAAGAGCCGTCATCGTGAGCGGAGTCGAAGGACCCTCTCGTATCAGCTTAAAGCTTTCGCCGAGAGATTCCCTCGAGTTTCGCATCGGAATGATGCGAATTCTACACCGCGCCTTCTTGTCCGCGCGCGACCGTCCCGACATAAGGAATATCCCAGCGGACCCCAGCGAACGCTTTTACGGTGGCTACGATCCAGACAACGAGAAACGCGATGTGAATCAGCGCCTGAATAATACCCCAAAAGAACACCAGAATTCCGCCAATTGCCGGAATCGACCACAAGATCAGGAAGAGGATTCTTGAGACGATGCTAAACAGAAGCCAGGCGCCTCCGAAAATGATCGACTGCATCGCGTAGAAACGCACGAAGCTATCGTGTTTTTCGAGTATATAAAAGATGATCCCGCCAATCAGTGGAATGCAAGCCAGTGCAGCAGCCACGTTCGAAGGTAAACCAGTCGACGTAGATTTTGGACCGAGCTGGGGGCCAGTACTCGGCGAAGGGGGAGGCGGAATAGGCTCTTGGTCGGGCATGATCTACATACACCGAATGCAAAACGTGTTGTCAAGCATTCTTGCTTTTTGCGGTTCTTTTTCGCTTTCGCTCCCCGACCAAGGACAATACCATGCGCTCCAAGCCATAAACCCCATGATCAAAAGTTCCCCTCCTCCTCTTGAACGAGCCTTCACGCTCATCGAGTTGCTCATCGTAATCGCGACAATCACCATTTTGGCCACACTCGCTGTTCCAGTCTTCAATAGCGTTTTCGAGAGCGCAAAAGCCACAAAAGACACGAGCAACCTGCGCCAGATCGGAGCCGCCACACAGATGTACATGAATGACAACAATGGCGTGTTCCCTGTTCTCGACGAGCGACTCATGGATGGCGCAAATAAACCCAAAAATACCTCTCGAGGTGGGCAGTGTTGCAGTCCCCTTTCGACAGGCGCGCTTCGTCGGAAGCCGGGAATTCAAACACGCCAGTCAGTTATGGCGTCAACCCAAAGGTTTGCCGGGAACAACTTGCCGATAAGATTACGAAGCCCTCAAGTTTTATAGTGTTTGCGCCAACACAAGACAATTCAACAACGGTGCATTTTCAAGGCACGGCTGCTACGCCCGCTTCTCAGGGTATTACAGTTTTAGCGGCGACGAGCAGCCCCGGCGCAACTGCGACGGGCGGAACGCACAACAGCCGCACAAAGATCAACGCGCTGTTCGCAGACTGGCACACTGAGACCATGCCGTGGAGCGGAACAGGTCCGGCATTTACGAACAGTACAGCGACATCCACCGATCCGGACGGACGCCTCCGTTGGTACCTTCAATAACGCTCGCCGAAATTAGCGGACCCGCACATCGCTATCGCGCGCTTGTCGGCGCGGGTCTGCTTGTTCACGTCGGTGAGTGCGCGCGAGAGTATTTACCTGGCGAAAGATGCGCCATCATTTCCGACAGCAATGTCGCGCCATTGTTTGCGGATCGCGTCAGCCAAAGCCTGGCATCAGCCGGAGTTCGCCCCATTCTGATCACGATTCCTGCGGGCGAGAAATCGAAAACGCTTAAGCAAGCCGGCGCGATTTGCGACAGAATGATCGCGGCAGGTATGGATCAGCAATCGTTTGTTGTTGGTCTTGGCGGCGGGATGATTGGTGATGTCTCTGGATTCGTCGCGGCGATCTATCACCGCGGTATTCCGCACATTCAAATTCCAACGACGCTGCTCGCCATGGTGGACAGCTCAATCGGGGGGAAGACCGGTGTCGACACGCGGGCCGGGAAAAACTTAATCGGGGCATTCCATCAGCCGTTGCTCGTCATTGATGACGTCGATGTTTTGAAGACTCTGCCGCCGCGCGAATTTAATCAAGGGTTCGCCGAGACCATCAAGCACGCCATTATTGCCGATCCGAAAATGTTCCGGATACTGCAGTCGTGGAGGCCAGGCGCAGCGCCGCCCCTACAACGGCTGATCAAGCGCAATATCCAAATCAAATCGAGCATCGTGGCGAAAGACGAACGCGACCGCACAGGCAAGCGAGCGCTTTTGAATTTCGGCCACACGGTCGGTCACGCGATTGAGCGCGCCGGAAATTACCGAAAATTTCTACATGGAGAAGCGGTGAGCCTTGGAATTGTTGCCGCTTGTGCAATCTCAATGAAAAAAGCTGGCCTGCCGCCGGATCAGCGCGCCGCGATTGTTGATCTTCTCGGACAATTCCGGTTGCCGACCCGATTGCCTTCGAACTTTCAGCGCAGGAAGATTCTTGATGCAGTAAAGTTCGATAAAAAAATCGAAGGCGGAAAAATCCGTTTCGTTGTTACGCCGCGGATCGGCATCGCATATCTCGCGGATAACGTGACGTTGGACGATATCTGCGAAGCGGTGGAACAACTGTAGAGCGTCTGTGTCAGACGCCATGGTGTTTCACAGAAACGCCCTGCAAAATGCGGCGATTGAGGTCAATCGCGTCTATCTTCGTGCTTTGGAATAATAGTCGACCAGCCCTTTCGCTACGCTGTCGGCGTATTCGCGGAAAATGCTTTTGCGTTCGGTGCCGTTAACGTTTCGAGTTCCTTCGTAATCGCCGGCCTGGATGCGAGCGAACACGTCTTTGCTGTTCATGACGTATGGTTCGCAGTACACGACCGGGCAACGGTAAAGCCGTGTGGCCAGCAAATTGCGCGCATACACATAACCGCTGGTGCCAACCTTGGTCGTGCTGTTCGTGGTCGGATACTGGTATGGCGGAAGGCCTGTGGCGCGAGCCATCGCCGGCGCAATCGTGTCCGCCAGCGGCAATTCCTCATCGTAGACCCAGCTCAAAAGTCGCCGAATCATTTCGAAACGTTGGTCATCAAATTCGAGTTCCTCTGCCAGATACGACCCATTCACAAGCAGATGAAGATGATTTTTGTCGGTCAGGTTCGGATTGTTCGGGTTGCCCCATCCTTCGGCGTTGAAATGCAAACAAAGCACAACATCAGGATGCAACTTGAAATTCACACGCGCCGCGCGGCGTCGTATCTCGCTATAGCGGTAGAATAAAATTTCGCTTTGCCAGCGGATGGTCTGTTCTTTCGCCGGATCATTGGGATCGAGAACGTCGGTGCGCGGCTGTGGCACGCCGTTTTTAATCAGAATTTTCCTGGCGAGCGCCCGAAAATCGTCAGGACGCTTTTCTGTGGTTGGCTCATCATTATTCCGGACAAACGAAACTTTAGCGCCTAGTTCGTGTAATCGCGGGGCCAACAATCGCGCCACGCGCAAGGTCAAATCGCCTTCCTGCACCGGCTTGCTGGCGCCGACTTGAAACCACCGCTCCTCCATCTTTGCCCAGTTGCCACCAAGATGGCCCGGGTCGAGCGCGATTTTTATACCGGAAAGCGGTTTTTCCCGTGGTGCCTGGGGCAAACACTTCGCCGGGTGCCAGAGTCGCGGCACTGGGTTACGGCCTGCGCTGTCGGCCGCAAACCGCAAGGTAAAGAATTTCTGCGCCTCGCGGTTGATGAGAATCCGCGCCGTATTGTCGTCGATTTCGATTAAATCCGGCGCGAACCCGTGGGTGCAATAAACATCGTTAATCAGGTGCGCAAACTCGTCGTGGGTGATGGTTTGCTGGTAATGTTCGAGCACATTCCATCGCGGCTTACTCCCGAGGACGCTGATGTTGTCTTTGGCATAAAGAGCCGGGAGAACGATCAGGAACAGAAATAACGGATGAACGGCGTTCGCCAACCGGCGGCGTGCCAGGCGAATAACGAAACAAGACGGAGCGCCCCGATCGCTCGATAAGCTTTCATTTGGGCTTCGCCATTCTTTCGTCATTCCTCTTTCGGATATCGTCATCATTTTCACATCGACGTTTCAAACCTCTTTAATACGATGAAGGCACAATGCTGACCGTCCTTTTTCTTGGCGACATAGTTGGCCAGCCAGGCCGTGCTGCGGTTATTGCCCGACTGCCGGAGCTGAAGACGAAGTACGCGTTAGATTTCGTCATCGTCAACGGCGAGAACGCTGCAGGCGGGCGCGGTATCACTGGGAAAATCACGATCGATCTTTTGCGAGGCGGCGTGTCGGTGATCACAACCGGCGACCATATCTGGGACCAGAAAGAGATTCTTTCGTTCATCGACACCGAGCCGCGTTTGCTGCGTCCCGTGAACTATCCTGATGGCGCGCCGGGAAACGGTACGATTGTGCTTGAAACTGCGAAGGGGAAAATCGGTGTCATCAATGTCCAGGCGCGCACGTTCACGCAGCCGATCTTGGACAACCCGTTCCGTGCCGCTGAAGCAGCGGTGATGAAAATGCGTGGTGAAACGCGGAATATCATCGTTGACGTTCATGGCGAAACCACAAGCGAGAAAATCGCGCTGGGCCGTTTTCTCGACGGAAAAGTTTCTGCTGTGATCGGCACACATACTCACGTTCAGACCGCCGACGAGCAAATCTTCCCGGGTGGCACGGCCTTCCTGTGCGATGCAGGAATGTGCGGCCCGATAAACTCCATCCTCGGACGCACCATCGATCCGATTATGAATAGATTCGTCTCCAACCTGCCTGCGTCGTTTCCCGTGGCCGGTGGCGACGTGCGCTTGCGCGGCGCACTCATTGAAATTGATGAAACTACAGGACGCGCCCTGCGTATCGCACGCGTCGATGAGCCCGGGCTTAGTTCGCCGGCTACATCAGAGCCGGAGCCAAAGGTGGACATCGATCAAGCGCCATCGCCGGAACAGACTTGAAACTGTCGAACTTACGGCCAAGTATTGACGCGTTTAGTTCGAATTGTCCAAGGAGTATCAACGTCCAACAGAAAACCATGAACAAATCTTTTGCCTTTATTCTGCTAGCGGCCCTGGCTCTCTGCGCTTCACGGGAATGCCAGGCACAGGCCAAAAAAAATCCCGAAGCGAACCGACTGGCCCGCGAAGGCGTTGAGGCCGCTAAGAACCAAGACTGGGTCAAAGCGGTCGACCTGCTTCGCAAAGCCACCAGCCTCGACCACAAATACGGGGACGAGCTCTCGGCCGTTTATCAACAGCGCGGCTATGCCTCTGCAAACGACCAGAGATATGGGGACGCCATCAACGACTACAACGAAGCGCTGAAACTGACTCCGCAAGACGCGCCGCGCATTCATGAGCAACGTGCAGCGGTCGAAATGAAGATACAGGATTACGATAAAGCGCTCGCCGATTACTCCGAACTGATCAAACTCAAGCCGAATGAAGTGCGGTATTTGAATTATCGCGCTTATATTTACGAGCTAAAAAATGACTTACAAAACTCGCTGGCTGATGACGAGAAGATTTTAAAGTTAGACCCCAACAATCAGGACGCAAAAGCGCGTAAACAACGGCTGGAACAGAAGATTGCGGAAAGGGTGCCGCTAACTCCGCCGCCGCGATCGCCCACCCCAACGCCTGCCCATTCACCAGCATGGAAAAAGAAGCCCTGAGCAAAGCCGGGCAGCAGTGTGCGGCTGGTAAACTGAAGCACGCAAGGCACCGTAGCATCGGTGCGCTCTGAAACGCCAGCCGGGATGACGAGCGAACCGACGGCGAGGTTTTCAAGGCCAGCGCTGCTGCCCGGATTTTCGCGGCTTGTTATTCGTGCAGGCTGTTCAGCGAACCAGCTTCCTCGCTCTCTTCATCCGTTGTCGGAAGTGCAGTGAATTTTCGCTTCCGGCGACTCGCCGGCAAAGGCGCCAATGTCATGGTGATGTTGCGACCGGCGATTTTCGGCTCGGTTTCCACCTGCGACATGCTCGAAAGATCGTCGCGCACTTTCCCCACAAGCTGCATGCCAAGCTCCTGGTGCGCCATTTCACGGCCGCGAAATTGCAACTGCACACGCACCTTGTTTCCCCGGTCCAGGAATTCTTCGGCGTGCCTCACCTTTGTCACATAATCGTGCTCGTCGATGTTAACGCGGAACTTGATTTCTTTGAGTCTCGCGCCGGATGACCTCTTGTCCTTCGAGTGTTTGGAAATGTCGTATCGGAACTTTCCAAAATCGACGATCTTGCACACCGGTGGATTAGCCATAGGCGCGATTTCGACCAAATCGAGCCCAAGACTTTGAGCTTTGCGCAAGGCGTCGCTTAACCGCATGACGCCAAGCTGTTCGCTTGTTGACCCCAGAATGACCCGGACTTCGCGAGCGCGAATCCGACCATTTACACGAATTTGTGGTTGCAGATTAGATCCATCTCCTCATCGGCGAAACGGGAGTGCGCCGCGCCGCCGTGTTTCCATTTATCGCAATTTCTGGCGTCAACATTCGCAAACGCCCAGACACTCTGTCCTCGCCGCGGTTGCGATTCACCGCCACGAAGTGCTCGCATTACAATTCGCAAGCCGAAGAGAAGTTGTAGGCAACAATTTAGCACTGGCAAGATGAAACTGCTGACAATCCAATTCGAGCTACAAAACTTCACGAACTCACGACTCGCTCGAACGGAAGCTAACTGCCCCAAACTTCTCAACTTAACTTTTCGGCGGGTCACCAAAATGCGCTCTGTGGGCGGCGTACGCAGCGACATCATCCAGCATCGAATCGATTGTCGCGGTCAGTGGCTCAAGTCTGACGACCCCGGAAAAGATCGCACGATCGCCGATCTCAGTGTCGATCACGAACGCCGGGCGTTGCGTGATTTGAAGCGCACGAAATTCGGCTGTAGATGCTCGAACGCGCTTTTCAATTGCGGGCGATTTCGCGCGCTCGAGCAATTTGCCGGCATCGATCGAACCTGCCTCGCTCGCGACCTCAGCAGCGACATTCCAGTCAGCAACTCCTTTGCCTTCACGCAGCGCGGCGCGCGCAAGCGCAAGCCGAACGCGATCATCAGTGAAACCAAAGTCCTTCGCCGCTTCGGCCACGCAATTCGGCGCGAGCCACTCCTGAAGACTCGGATCGTACCATTCGGTATTGAGCATGAATGGCGAACGCATCATCATTCCGCTGCGCCGATAAAACCATTGCTCCTGCTCGCGTGAAGTTGGCAAACCACTGGGATCCATCAGCGCGATCTTCCATTGAAACCGAATCCTCCCGTCATAGCGCCTTCTTAGTTCCGCCCACGTCGGCTCGGACCAAAAACACCAGCTTGAAACGACGTCGAGATAATCTGTGACAGTGATACTCATGGTTGAAATGTTAAAAGGCTGGAACGTTGAACAGTAAATTCGTTGTAACAATGTTACTCCTTTAACTCGGATTTTGAATCTCAATCACATCTTCCTCTTCCTAGCGATCGTTTCGCCGCTACTGATGTTGGCTCGAGCGTGGCGGCCCGGCACGGCTTTTCACGGCTGGTGGTTCGCGGCACTCGCTGTACTCGGCATTACTGGCGTGGCTTGGTTCTTCTGGCCTGACGCCGCCGGATACATTGGCGGCGGAGCATGGTTCTTGCTCCTGTTTCTACCGACGATTGGATTACGGAAAATGACGCAGCTCGCCGCCCAAGGCGATTACAGATCGGCCGCAAATCTTGGCGCAGCGCTCCAGCTTTTGCATCCCAGCAGTGAATTGCGCAAGCGCATCCGAGTCTTTCGGCGTTTGGGCTCTAATCTCGAACTTCGAAAGAATTTCAGTTCCGTTCCCGCCGACTACGAAATGGCTCGTGCGACTTGGCGCGATCAGCTCCGAAGCACACCCGCTGTGTTCATCTTAATTTCACTCAATCTTCTGGTGTTCCTCTTCGAAATGTCTGCCGGGGACTGGAATGATCCTGAATTTTTGCACCGAATTGGCGCGCTTGAGCCGTACGCCGTGGTTGTGCAAAGGGAATATTGGCGCCTGTTCACCGCGCTTTTTCTACATGGCGGTTTTCTACACCTCGGGTTTAACCTTTTCGCACTTTACGTTCTGGGGCCGCCGCTCGAGCGCGCCATAGGCACGATGCGGTTTGCCGCTTGCTATTTGATTTCAGGGCTCGCCTCCAGCGCAGGCGTGGTTGCTCTGACCGTAATGGGACTGGTTCAAGTCGCTCAAGTCATAGGCGCTTCGGGATGTATCATGGGAATAGTAGGCGCCTGGGCGGGATTTCTAATACGACACCATCATGCACCGCTGGCCAGGCAACGCCTGGCAAATATCGCGTTGATCGTCGCGATCCAGATCGCATTCGATCTTTCGACTCCACAGATCAGCATGGCGGCGCATCTGTGCGGATTGGTCGCGGGATTTTTCCTCGGGCTGGTGCTTGCGCCACGGGAAGCTGTAGCCGGAAGCTACTAGTTGTACCATTCCAAAAGCCTGCGGGATTACCCGCCACTTGCCTGACGAGGTTTTCTCGATTAACTGCGACTCTGCTGCCTGGGGTATTCGAATGGCAAGTCATCGAACCTGTCGTGTTGGCAACCGGGATCGCCGCCTCCGGCTACAACAAGGACCAAACGCATGCCTACTTTTCAAACGTACAATGTGACGCCCATACTGCCGCCGGCGCTGGAGCCGCTGCGGGAGATGAGCTTCAATCTCTGGTGGACATGGGAGCCATCCGCTCGCCGCTTGTTCCGGGAACTCGACCCTGAGCTCTGGGGCCGCGCAAATCATAATCCGGTGCGCATGCTGCAGCTTTCGAGGCAATCTCGACTGGAAGAACTCGCACAGGACAAGAATTTTTTGCGCGAGCTCAAGCAAGTCTTCCAAGACTTCGAGAAATATCTGGGACGCCGCGACACGTACGGGAAGGGTGGGCCCGCTGCCGTCATCAAGAATCCCATCGCCTATTTTTCCGCCGAATTCGGCTTTCACGAGTCGATCCCGAATTACTCCGGTGGACTTGGGATCCTGGCTGGCGACCATTGCAAATCGGCAAGCGATCTTGACCTGAGGTTTGTTGCGATTGGTCTGCTCTACCGGCACGGCTATTTCCGACAACAGATCGACAAGGATGGCGTGCAGGCAGCGATCAACCTCAACCAAAATTTCTATCACCTGCCGATCCGCGAAGTCCGCCGAGGCGAAGCGAACCTTCTGATTTCGGTCCCAATTCTGGATCGGGAGGTTTCGGCCAGAGTTTGGGAATTGCGCGTCGGCCGCGTAAACGTTTATCTGCTCGACACCGACGTCCCGGAGAACAACGCAGAAGACCGGCTGATCACCGCTGAACTTTACGGAGGCGACCTCGAGATGCGTATGCGTCAGGAGATCGTGCTCGGGATCGGTGGAGTCAAAGCGCTCAACGCGCTCGGAATCCAGCCGGATGTGTTTCACATGAACGAGGGGCATTCAGCGTTCCTGGGGCTTGAGCGCATTCGTCTCAACGTCATCGAGAAGAAGCTGGATTTTTACTCCGCGCTTCAGGTCGTTGCAGCGGCCAACGTTTTCACCACACATACTCCGGTTCCCGCGGGACATGATTCGTTCTCGCGCGAAATGGTGCAAAAGTATTTCGGGAAACTCGCCAAAGAACTCAACATTCCATTTGAGCGGCTGTTTTCTTTCGGTCAGACACGGCTGAATCCTGATGAGCAGTTCAGCATGACCATCCTGGCGTTGCGTCTCAGCCGGCATGCCAATGGCGTCAGCAGATTGCACGGTGAAATTACTCGATCGCTTTGGAAAGATGTGTGGTCGGGTGTTCCAGTCCACGAGGTGCCTATTACGAGCATTACTAACGGCGTGCATACAAAAACATGGATGGCGCCTGAGTTCGCCGCGCTTTACCGCAAGCATCTCGGCGACTGGGAAGAACATTCGACCGAAGCTGAATTTTGGCGTGGGGTCATTGACATTCCTGACACGCAATTGTGGGAGACGCATCAACAACTCAAACGCCGTCTCATCGATTTTGTCCGCGACCGCGAGCGACAGCGCCGCGAACGACTCGGCGAATCACCGGAGTCAATTCGCAGAGTGAATCGCATTCTTGATCCGGAAATTTTGACCATCGGTTTCGCCCGCCGGTTCGCCTCCTACAAACGCGGCACGCTTTTGTTCAGCGACAAGGAGCGATTGAAGCGCTTGGTGAACGATCCGACACGCCCGGTGCAATTCATTTTTGCCGGCAAAGCGCATCCGCGCGATGAGGCCGGCAAGGCGCTGATCCAGGAGGTTTACAAATTCACGCGCGAATCGGGCTTGGACACTCGCGTTGTGTTTCTGGAGGACTACGACAGCTACATCGCGCGCCGGCTAGTGCAGGGCGTCGATCTGTGGCTAAACCATCCGCTGCGACCGCTCGAGGCGAGTGGCACCAGTGGAATGAAATGCGCGCCTAACGGCGGGATCAACTTGAGCGTGCTCGATGGGTGGTGGCGAGAAGGCTACAACGGCAGCAACGGCTGGGCCATAGGCGCCGAGATCGATGAGGGCACGGCCGAATTTCAAAACGAAGTCGACACCAGCAGTCTTTATCACTTGCTCGAGAACCAGATCGTTCCGCTTTATTACGCGAAACCGGACGGCAAACTTCCCCTCGCCTGGCTGCAGTTGATGCGCGAATCCATTCGCAGCGTCACGCCCGTGTTCAACACGCAACGAATGGTCAAGCAATACACCGAACAACTGTATGTTCCAGCCGCCGAGGCGTACGAAAACTTTTCTCGCGACGGTTGCGGCGCCGCGACCCAGCTCAGCCAATGGAAAACGCGGATGCGCAAGGACTGGCCGCAAGTTCAGGTGTCCGATGTGCAGGTAGCGAATAAAGATCGGCAAGGCATTTCAGTCGGCGAATCATTGCAGATCAGCGCGCGCGTGCACCTTGGCGCAGTCGATCCGCAACATGTCCGCGTCGAAGCCTACCACGGCGAAATGGACAACGGCGACCTCCACAATCCTACCGCGACCGTGCTAAATCAAACCAGCCAAGCCGATGGCAACGGCACTTACGTTTATCAGGGCCGCGTTCCCGCGACCGAGAGCGGCACCTACGGCTTCAGCGTGCGCGTCGTGCCCACACACCCCTGCATGATGCAGGCCCACGAGCTGCGCCTGATCACCTGGTCCTGATTCTCGGGAGCACAGGCTGCCACTCTTTGTCGCCGAAAGCGGCGGCCAAGACACCGCAGATGGAGCGTTCGCGCTCAGTCGTTAGCGTTTGGTTCGATTGCTGAGGAGGTAGCTAAAGCGACTCCCGAGTTGGTAGCACGCAATACTTAAGGCCAGCCCGAGAGCGGCCAGGTACAGAGTTAAAGTCACTCGTCGCGCAGTAGAAGAAGGAGTTTGAAACAACCATCGGAAGCAAGGCAACGAATTTGAGGTATCTTTTAAGAGCAGGACGCAACCTCTCTTCTTACTCCCGAACTGCTCCTCCGATTCGAATCAAATGAAAACATGTTTCGACGCGACGGCGAAACCAGGTCGCCGCGGCGACCGCTTCCACAATTCCGATCCGCGCCATCCTTAACGCCAACATGATCGACACAAGTGAATCCATCGAAAAACGAATCGATCAGCTGCATTCCGGCGGGATCATCGATATGCATTTCGACTTGCCAATGGACTTGTACGAAAAACGTGACCGCGAAAATGTTCTGGAGAGAGAATTTTTGCCCGAATTCGAAGCGGGGAACCTCTCTGTTGTCGGCGCAGCGATTTATATTGAGGATCGCTACCTTCCGGATAGCAGCTTGCGCGTGGCGCTTGATCAAATCGCACGGTTGTACGCCGAAACCGAGCGCTGCCGCCGCTTTGCGATTTGCAAGAGCTATCGCGAAATTCAGGATGCCCGTAAAACAGGCCGAATCGCCCTTCTCATCACAATGGAAGGAGTCGAACCGCTCGGGACCGATTTGAACCAGTTACGCGTCTTTTACGAATTGGGGGTGCGCTCAATCGGGCTTACCCACGCGCGAACTAACGCGGCTGGACACGGCGGAATTTTCGCAGCGAGCGGTTCGCCACGAGAAGGTCTGACTGCGTTTGGTCAGGACGTCGTGCGCGAATGCGAGGCGCTCGGGATAATCATTGATCTTGCGCATATCAATCCAGCCGGCTTTGAAGAAATTCTCTCGATCACTAGCAAGCCGCCCATTGTGTCGCACACGAACGTCCGCAGCTATTACGACATCGAGCGCAACATCAGGGATGGACAGATCAAGATGGTCGGCGAGCGGCACGGAGTGATCGGCGTAAATTCCATCCTCGTGAGCCCGCAAGCAGAAGAAAGCACCCTTGATCGGTACATCGATCACATCGAGTACATCGCGAATTTGATCGGAACCGATGGCGTCGGGATTGGCTTTGATTTCTTCGAGTTCATCTACCAGCAATGGCCGGAGTTGCGGCAGAAAGAGCTCGCCGCAAAACTTGCAACCCCGCATTTCATTCGCGAACTCAGGAACCATTCGCACGCGCGCAATCTCACCCGCAGATTGATCGAACGCGGATTCAGCGAAACTGACATAGAAAAGATTCTGCGCGACAATTGGCTGCGGATTTTCGAGGAACTGCTTTAGCGAGCGCCTGGTCGGACCGGAACAGAAATCGTGTAAGTGACCAACGCACAAATAACTACCATGTTAATCATGGCGAAGATAAATATTCCATCGGCGATCCTTTCGAGACGATGCATTCGGTGCACGGATCGGGAACGCAGGGCCCAGTAAGAAAGCAGACACGAAATCAGAAACAGCAAGGCATCTCCGGCCAAAAAGTCGTCCGCCAGCGTGTCTGCAGTTCCGAGCGTAATCACAACACGAATTAATCCGATCACGGTCAGGCAAACGCCCACCATCGCCGAGGAAACGGTGAAAATGTGGATGCAAATATCCTGCTCCAGATGCGTGCTTTGGTCGCGACGCTCATTCGTTTCTCCTTGCATGGTGGCGAGTTATTAGACCACCTGCGAAACCGACTGTTCATACGCGAAGGGCTCTGGTAGGAAGGATTGGAGGCCCGACGGGAATCACGTTTGAAATTCATTAATCTGACCAGGCGCACTGAGATCGGCGCGAATTCGTACTATCTTGAGATCGGCCAGCACCGGGTCGTGCTTGATTGCGGCATGCATCCGAAAAACACCGGCGAGGATGCGTTGCCGCTTTTCAAGGCAATCGCCGACCGCGAGATCGAGGCGATACTGATTTCGCACGCGCATCAAGATCACATCGGCACATTGCCTTTGGCGATGCGACGCATCTCAGGCGCGCGAATCTTCATGACCGACGCCACGGCCCAAGTCGGCAGCGTCCTTCTGCACAACTCGGTGAATGTGATGACGCGACAACGTGAGGAGATCGGAGAAATGTCCTATCCTCTTTTCACGCATCGAGAAACCGATCGCGCTTCGGAGCGCTGGCGATCGTGTCCCTTGCGCCAGCAAATCTCCATAGCCGGCGAACGCGCGTCACGTCGCGACAAAGACGCGTTAACGTTCGAATTTTTTGAAGCAGGACACGTGCTTGGCTCGACCGGAATAATGCTGCGCGCCCAGGGGCAAACCGTTTTTTACACCGGCGACGTCAATTTTGACGATCAAACGATCATGGAGGCGGCGGTGTTCCCCGAGGAGAAGATCGATGTTTTGATCTTGGAATGCACCCGGGGGGATCTCGCAAAACCCGACGGCTGGACCCGCACCAGTGAAGAGCAACGCCTGGCGGAAGCGCTCTGCGCCGCTTTCGAGCGAAACGCGTGCGTGCTTATACCGGTGTTCGCGTTGGGCAAAACACAGGAGATTCTCGCGCTGCTCTATAAGTTTCGGCGTCAACGACTCCTCGCCGAATCTCCGATTTATATTGGGGGCCTTAGTTCAAAATTCACTGATATCTATGACCGACGCGCTCATACGACGCATCGGCAATTACCGCGCCTGAAACTGATGAGGGAGATGGCGCCGTTCATTCTGAACGATGAAACGGTGCGCAACGCGCCCGCGCGCGGCGGACGCGTGTACGTTCTCTCCAGCGGGATGATGATCCCGAAAACGCTCTCGAATGTTTTTGCCCGACGAATCATCGAGAATCCGCAGCACTCCATCTTCTTTGTCGGCTACGCCAGTCCCGAATCGCCAGCCGCTCTTCTCCGGGATGCAGGGACAGGCGGCGAGGTGGCGCTTGATCCTGATAAACCGCCACAGCGCATCCGGTGTAGTCTCGAACAGTTTCAGTTCAGCGCGCACGCGACACGCGAGTCGCTGGTGGCCTATGCAAGAAAGATTTCACCGAAAAGAATTCTCCTCGTACATGGTGATCCGCCGGGGGTCGAGTGGATGCGCGCCACGTTATCGAGCGAGCTTCCCGGATCGGAAGTAATTGTACCCAGGCCGGGCATGGAACTCGAATTCCAATAAGTGATTGGTGAGAGGTGAGTGAGTCGGTTCGACTTGAGGCCTACCTCTCACCTCTCACATCTGACTGGATGAAAGTCGCCACTTGGAACATTAACTCGCTGCGCAAACGGCAGGACCGATTGTTTGCGTGGCTGGAAGCGGCAAAGCCGGACATTGTCTGCCTGCAAGAAACCAAATGTCCGGATGACCAATTTCCGGCACTCGCGTTGCAAGCGGCCGGTTATCGGTCGGCGTATCACGGCGAGAAATCGTATAACGGCGTCGCGATTTGTGCGAAGACCCAGCTGTGTGAGATTCGAGCGTCCCTTTGCGATGAGGTAGTCGATCCGCAGGCGCGCGTGATCGCGGCGACCATCGGCCGGTTTCGCGTGTTCTCGATTTACGCGCCAAACGGACAAGCCGTGGCCTCAGCGGCTTATGAATATAAGCTCCAATGGTATCGCCGGCTGCGTGACTGCGTTGCCAAGGAGAAATCCGCTGACGTGGTCGTGTGCGGGGATTTTAATGTCGCCCCGGACGACATTGACGTTTACGACGTGAATCTGTGGCGCGGAGCCATCATGGCTTCGGCCGGCGAACGCGCCGCGTTGCGAGAATTATGCGGCCTTGGCTTGCGGGACACACTTCGAATCCATCACAAGGAAAGCGATCTGTTCAGCTGGTGGGATTATCAGATGCGAGGATTCGAAAAAAATCGCGGCCTGCGGATCGATGCAATTCTGGCTGGCGAAAGTTTGGCAAGAAACTGCGTCGCGTCGGGGATTGATCGCGAAATGCGAGGTGGAAAAGACCCTTCCGATCACGCGCCTGTCTGGGCGGAGTTTCAAATCGAGTAAGGAGTGATGTTGAGAGCCTTGAGCAGAAAGGCGGATCAACTTCTCACTTCTCACGCCTCATCTCTCACGTATTACTAATCTGAATGCGTAGCCGCGTTTCGAATCCGCCACCGAAGCCGCTTTTGATTTGGGATGGCGAATGTCATTTTTGCCGGTTGTGGATCGAGCGCTGGCGCGAAATCACCGCGGGTAAGGTCGAGTATGCCACTTACCAGGAAGCGGCTGCGCGTTTTCCCGAAGTTTCAGTCGATCAATTTCAGCATGCGATTGTTTTCATCGAGCCGGACGGCCAAATGTTTTTCGCAGCGGAAGCGGTGTATCGCTCGTTAGCCTGTCAGCGTTCGCGAGAATGGCTGGCATGGAGCTACGATTACCTACCCGGATTCGCCGCTGTTTCCGAAACGTTTTACAGGTTCATAGCTCGTCAACGAAAGCTTGCGTCAGCAGTTACCGGATTCCTCTGGGGCAAAGACGTGCGGCGGCCTACTTACTTTTGGGCGCGCCGCTGGTTTCTGCGGGCTCTCGGCGCAATCTATCTGATCGCGTTCGTGTCGCTTTGGGTTCAAGTGGACGGCCTTGTCGGCGGCGACGGCATGTCGCCTGTCAATCAATTTCTGCCGGCAGCTCACGCGCAAATCGGACGAGACGCTTACGCTCTGTTGCCCACGCTCTGCTGGTTTAATTCAAGTAATGCCTTCCTTCATTTGCTTTGTGGCAGCGGCGTTCTTTTTTCATTGCTTTTGATCTTCGGCATCGCACCGGCGATTTCGCTTCTCGCGCTTTTTATCCTTTACCTGTCGCTCACGATCGCGGGACAAATCTTTTTCAATTTCCAATGGGACGTGCTGCTCCTGGAAACCGGCTTTCTATCGATCTTCTTCGCACCGTGGCAACTGCGGCCGCGGGAATTGAAGTCGTGGCCGGAGTCATTCGCCTTCGCGCGGCTACAGTCTGACAAGCCGCCCCCGGCTACAGCTTCGCCGGTTTCCCGCGCGGGCTTGTTTTTGCTCAAGCTTCTTCTGTTCAAACTGATGCTGATGTCCGGCGTGGTGAAATTAACGAGTGGCGATGATAGCTGGTGGAATCTCACGGCACTGGATTATCATTATTGGTCGCAACCGTTGGCGACAGTCTTCGGCTGGTGGGCAGACAAAAGTCCGGAATGGTTCAAGCATTTTTCCGTAGCGTTTTGTCTGGTAGTGGAAATCGTCGTGCCGTTGTTCATCTGGGCGCCACGACGGCTGCGACTTGCTGCCGCTGGACTGATCATCTTTTTGCAAGTTGGAATCGGGGTCACTGGCAATTATTGCTTTTTCAATCTCCTTACGATCGCTCTGTGCCTGTTGTTGATTGACGATTCTGTGGCAGAGGCGGGTCGCCGAGGCGCCCGAGATCGAGTTATCGGCGCCCTCGGTCGCGCCCTGCCCCAGCGACTGTGTAGCTATGCGGGGATTGCTGTGATTGTTCTGACGCTGCCAATCAATGCGTGGTTGATTTTCAGTGCGTTTCGACCGCTGGCGCGGCCACCACGTGCGTTGGCCAATGTCTACGAACGCCTGGAAGCGTTTCGAATTGTGAATGGGTACGGCCTGTTTCGCGTGATGACAAAGGACCGCTGCGAGATAGTGCTCGAAGGCAGCGACGACGGCATCGCTTGGATGCCTTATGAATTCAAGTGGAAGCCCGGCGACGTAAAACGGGCCCCTGGCTGGTGCGCGCCGCACCAACCGAGGCTGGATTGGCAGATGTGGTTCGCTGCATTGGAAACGCCTCGGGAAAATCCGTGGTTTATCGCTCTGATCTTCCGATTGCTTCAGGGCTCGCAAGATGTGAGCGGCTTGCTCGCACGCAACCCATTCCCAGACAAACCGCCACGCTACATCCGGGCGATGTTTTATCGATACCGATTTACAACAGGGGACGAGCTTCGCCAGACCGGCGCGTGGTGGAAACGCCAGGAGCTTCGCGAATATTTGCCAACGGTGTCACTGGATCAGTTCCGGTGAACGCGGAGCCAGCCTTGAGACGCACCGCGTTGCCGCGTATATTGGCCGCGCGATGGCGAAGGAAGAACAGATTATTACCGAAGGCACGGTGACCCAGGTTTTGCCCGGTACCATGTTTCGTGTCGATCTTCCCGGTCAACGGAACGTGCTTGCCCATATCTCGGGTAAAATGCGCAAGCATTTCATCCGGATTGTGCCCGGCGATAAAGTCTCCGTGGAGCTTTCGCCATACGATCTGACAAAGGCACGGATCATTTTCCGCGAACAGTGATTGGCGCTTTCTTGTTTCGATAAGAGCCTTTTACCGACAACTGAATGTTTGCCCATTTACCAAAGCACGCGGATAGTCGCAGCTAACAAATAACCGGAGATTACCAATGGCAGAAGAAAATAAAACAGGAGAACAGACACCACCGGCTAGCGGCGATGCGCAGAATAAATTGCAGAGCAGTAAAGAACATGCTCGCAAGGCAGCGGAAGACTTGAAATCAGCCGCAGGTGCGTTCGCAGACGAATATCGCGGGAAAGCAGGGCAGGCTTGGGGCGACGCGCGCGGCAAAGCAGAACAAGCCTGGGGCGATGCCACGAGCCGCGCACGCACATTCCAGGAAGATGCCGAGCAGTACGTGCGCGAAAATCCGACCAAGGCGGTGTTCACGGCACTGGGAATCGGATTCGTGCTGGGTCTGATCCTCCGGCGCTGAGTCGGAAAGCTCGCGACGATGAGTAGCGAGAGCCCTCCATCTCGCAATCCCGCCGGGCATTCCGGTTTGGTCGGGAACGCGCTGGCGCTGTTGAGTGCTGTCGCGGACTTCTTTGAGAGCCGGCTAGCGTTGGCTGCCCAGGAATCGAAATCGGCGGCAGTGCAAATCCTGATACTGATTGGTTGCCTTGTTTTCGCGGGGGCGCTCTGTGTGATGGGCTACGTCTTCCTCGTAGTCAGTGCAATTGTCGGCCTGGCACATCTGGCTGGAACGTCATGGCCATGGATCGCACTAATCGTCGGCCTCGTGCATTTCATAATCGCGCTGGTGCTGGTGCTGGTTGCACGCAGCCGTATCACTAAACCCATGTTCCGGGACACCGTCGAGGAACTCAAGAAAGATCGCGAATGGCTGAAGAATCTGAATCAATCAACGAGCTGAGAGCGGAGATTGCGCATTCCCGTGAACGCCTGGTGCGCGATTTGCGTGGCCTCCGCTATGAATTGGATTTCCCGGGCAAATTCCGCAGATCGTTTCGAAAACAGACGGGTTCCTGGCTCTCTGCGGCAGCCGCAGTCGGGGCGCTGATCGCGTTAGCGCCCATGCGAAAGAAGAAAATCTATGTCGATGCAAGGGGCCAGCGTAGGAGCGGCAAAAAGCTGATGGAAACAGGTGTTGCGCTGGCAGCAATGAAACTTGTAACAAACCTGGCCCGGCCAGTGATTATGGAGTTTGTCAAAAGCCGGTTTTTTTATTCTGGCGAAGCGCCGCGCGGCAAGAAATAATGCGCGTCTGTCATGTGGATCCTACGTGGCCCGTGAGATGGATGAGTGTTTTGCTGCATGATGTCAGAGATTTCAGCCCCTGGAATCGAATCGCATCCGCTTCCGCACGTCGATAATTACCTCCAAATCGGGCAAGAAGCGGGCGCCTCGGACGTTCACCTCGGCGTTGCCGCGCCACCCATCTGGCGAGTGCACGGGACTTTGGAGCCAATGTGGCCCGACGCCCCAATTCTGACCGGGGAACAAACAGTGTCGCTGGCGGAGACGTTCATACCTGAAGTATACAAGGAGGAGCTAAACGGACGCGGCGACTCTGACTTTGCCTACGAAAACGAGTACGGTCGTTATCGGGTCAGCGTGGTCAGACAGCGATTAGGCATCGAGATTGTCTTTCGTCTCGTCAACACGCACGTCCGCACAATGGACGAACTCGGATTGCCGCAGTACCTCAAGTTACTCACCCGTTATCAGAATGGGCTGATCCTTGTCGCCGGTTCGGTGGGCTCCGGCAAGTCAACGACGCTCGCCGCCATGATCCAGCAGATAAACATGGAGCGGCACGATCACATCATCACGTTGGAAGACCCCATCGAATACGTCATTCGTTCAAAGAATTGTCACGTGAGCCAACGCGAAGTGTTCACGCACACAAAGTCGTTCTCCGCAGCGCTTCGCGCTGCTCTGCGCGAGGATCCGGACGTAATCATGGTCGGCGAAATGCGTGACCTCGAAACGATTTCACTCGCCATCACTGCGGCCGAGACCGGGCACCTTGTTCTGGCAACACTGCACACGGCGAATGCATCGCGCACACTAGCCCGGGTACTGGATGTGTTTCCGGCTGAACAGCAGGAACACGTCCGTATGATGGTCGCCGAATCACTGCGCGGCGTTATCAGTCACCAATTGATACCGCGAAAAGACGGAACTGGCCGCGTGCTCGCATTGGAGATTCTCACTAATACACCGGCTGTAGCGAACGTCATTCGCGAAAACAAAACTTACCTGTTGCCCGGAATTATTCAGACCGGAAAGAAACAAGGGATGCGTTTGATGGACGACACATTGATCGACCTCTACGAACGCGATCTGATCAGCGCAGAAGAAGTCTACGCGCGCGCCGACCAAAAACACGTAATGCGACAGCATCTGAAAATGTAAACAACATACCATGGCTGATCTCGATCAATTCCTGCAAACCGTCGTGAGCCAGGGCGCATCGGATTTGCATATCGCTGAGGGGCAACCGCCAAAGATACGGACACATGGCGACATCATGCCGATTCGATCCGAGCCGATGTCACATGATGAAGCCACGCGAATGTTGAGCGAAGTTTGCGGCTCGCGTAACTGGGAAATGTTTGAGCAGCACGGCGATCTTGATTTTGCCTACCAGATGGATGAACACTCGCGATTTCGCACCAACTACTTTAAGCAGTCGGAAGGTTATGCCGCGGCATTCCGCTTAATTCCGACGAAGATCTCGACACTCGAAGAACTCGGTATTCCCGTAGTGGTCAAAGATTTTGCCTGCTCGCGCGGCGGACTTGTCCTCGTCACGGGTCCGACAGGTTCGGGCAAAACGACCACGCAGGCAGCACTGATCGACTTCATCAATGACAATTTTGCCAAGCACGTTATTACGATCGAAGAACCGATCGAATTCGTGCATGACAATAAGCGCAGCATCATCACACAGCGAGAGGTTCCGGCCGATTCGATTTCATTCGCCGCCGGACTCAAGGCGGCTTTGCGTGAAGACACCGACATTGTGCTGGTCGGCGAGATGCGTGACCTGGAAACGATCTCACTCGCTTTGACCGCAGCCGAAACCGGTCTTCTGGTGTTTGGCACCCTGCACACAAACAATGCGCGGAAAACCGTGGACCGCATGGTGGACGCCTTCCCTGCTGACCGACAGCCACAGGCGCGCGCCATGCTGGCAAACTCACTTCGTGGTGTGGTGGCGCAGTTGCTTCTCAAAAGATCGGATCGGCCCGGACGCATCGCTGTGAACGAAATTCTGATTTCGAACGCAGCTGTCGCCGCAATCATTCGCGAAGGCGCCACGCACAAACTCCAAGACGTGATCGTTTCCGGCAGGGCGCAGGGCATGCAATTCATGGATGACGCCATTTGGTCGCTACTGGAGACAGGGATTGTTTCCGCGCGCGAAGCGTTCATGAAAGCTATCGACAAAAGCCGTTTCAGACCTTTTCTCTCGCCCGAGGAAGAAGCGCTTGCCGACGCTGCTGGATCCATCCGGAATGAGGAACGCCGGCCTACGGGTAATCTTGTTAAGCAATTCACCACTCGTCCCCGAGTCGGTACGCGTTAGGGCTGGCGGGAGTTTGCACGAGGACAAATTGTTCTCGGTAAGCTACGGAAACCTTTCGGAGACTCCACGCATTGCTGCACTTGTGTCAAAACCCAGCGAACAGGAGCCCGATTACAATGAGAATGTTGACGCTTTCAAGGTGGAGCTGAAAGAGCAGCAAACGCTCATTTAGAATTTTAGTGAGCAGGCGAAATTGAAAAGCTCGACTTCACAAGTGACGGTGAACAGGTCAGGATTTCAAGCTGGGCATGGACGGCTGTAGCAACCGCTGTCTTACCGGATTTATCGCGCGCGAAACTTATGCGCTAAGGACAACGCACGCTACAGCATTTCACGTGCGCTCGTCGCTCCTTCTATCGGGAATCGATCACGAGCACGGCCGTTCCGTTCAGTCGGCCCGCCCGAAAACGGTCCAACGCAGTGTTGGCTCGTTCCAACGGGAATGCTTCGGTCTGCGTTCGCACGGGAACCCGCGGCGCGATTGCGAAGAACTCGTCGCCGTCGCGCCGGGTCAGGTTTGCCACCGACGTGATGACGCGTTCTTCCCAGAGATCGGCGTAGGGAAATGCAGGGATGTCACTCATGTGAATTCCGCCGCAAACCGCGACGCCGCCTTTCGCGAGGGAGCGCAGCGCCATTGGCACGAGCGAACCGACGGATGCGAAAATAATTGCGGCATCGAGTTTTTCCGGCGGCATCTCGTCTGAACCGCCGGCCCATACCGCGCCCAGTTCTTTTGCGGCCTGCTGTGTTGCCTTGTCGCCGGAACGCGTAAACACGAATAGTTCGCGTCCTTCGTAGAGCGCAATCTGCGCGATCAAATGCGCGGCGTTGCCGAACCCGTAAATACCGAGGCGGCGAGCGTCGCCTGTTTTGCGATACGACCGATAACCGATCAGTCCTGCGCAAAGCAGCGGCGCGACCTCAACGTCATTGTAGCGCTCTGGCAGATGAAAACAGTATCTCGCATCGGCGACGGTGAACTCTGCATAACCACCATCAATTGTGTAGCCGGTGAAGCGCGCATTATCGCAGAGATTTTCTCTGCCCGATCGGCAATATGCGCAGTTGCCGTCTGTCCAGCCGAGCCATGGAATCCCCACGCGATCCCCGATCGCGAATTTCGAATTTCCTTCTCCGATCTCTTCCACGCAGCCGACAATCTGATGACCGAGGATTAATGGCAGCTTCGGCTTCGGTAATTCACCATCGACCACGTGAAGGTCCGTTCGGCAAACGGCGCACGTGCTAATGCGCACCAGCAATTGTCCCCTGCCCGGCTTTGGCTTCGGCACGTCGCGCAATTCCAAGGACTGTTTCGGTTTGTCAAGGATCATGGCGCGCATAAAGCACCTTAATGATGTGCCACAGATGACGAATAACAATAGCGCCGCAGCTATAATGTTCGCTGTCCTTATCGGACGTGCTAGCAAAAGAAATTTATGCGCTGAGGACAGCGCACCCTACAGCGTTGGCGAAGAGGATGATCAACGCGCGCCGGCTGGCTCGGGTCGCATTTGTCCCCGCGCAGGCTCACCTTCATGCTCGTGAAAGTGTGCACTACGCAAAAACGGCACTTTATCGAGCACGTGCTCCTGAAACCATTCGAGCCATAAATAGATGACTGGGGTGACGAAAAGGGTAATCAGTTGGGAGAAAACAAGGCCGCCCACAATCACCAGACCGAGCGGGCGCCGCGATGCGGCGTCCTGGCCGAACCCGAGCGCAATCGGGATTGCGCCCATGAGCGCGGCGAACGTGGTCATCATTATAGGGCGAAACCGTTCCATGCTGGCTTCGTGAATGGCCGAGCGGAGGTCCCAACCTTCGTCAATTCGTTGCAGGGCAAAATCGACCACCATGATTCCGTTCTTCTTCACGATGCCTAACAATAGAAAGAGGCCGATCACACTGTAGAGCGACAGGTACCGAGTGGAAGAGATACAATGTTGCCAGGCCGCCGACCACCGCGGGAACAATGGCCGGAAACAAAACCGTGAACGGGTGCACATAGCTTTCGTAAAGAATTCCGAGGATGACATACATGACGAAGACTGCGGCAAGTAGCAACAATGGTAACGATTGGAATAATTGCCTGAATACGAGCGTTTCACCTTGGAATATGCCCTGCACTGTCGGATGATGGGGCTGGAGTTCCGCAAACGCATCCTCGATGTATTTCGTGGCATCGCCGATCGCGGCGTTTGGCAACAGGTTGAAATTAAACGTGACGCTGGTGAACTGGTTGAGATGGTTCACGGCTTGGGGACCGATAACTTCCTTTGTAGATGTTACAACACGCATCGGGACGAGGCTTGCCATGTTACCTGTAGTTGTGGCGATTGTTCCCCCACCCGAGCCACTCGCACTGAAATTCCCGCTGGTACTGCTGCGCACATAGAGATCGTCCAGGTCCCCAGGATGCGACCGCTCCTTGTCTTTGACCTCAAGAATGACCTGGTATTGGTCATCGGGTTGCTTAATGAGATAGATGTAGTTTTGGGAGTATGCGTTACGCAACAGACTTTGGATTGCCGAAGTAGAAACGCCGTAAGTCGCGGCGCGATCGCGGTTGATGTCGATCCTAAGATTAGGCGTGTCGTGGTAGTAATCGGAGCGGACGCTGGCGAACCCCTTGAACTGCTGCAGCTTTTTCAATAATTCATCGGCCATCGTGTAAACGTCCTGGGGCACAATGCCGCTAATGGTGTAGGCATATTGGCCCTGCGTCTGGCTCGTCGCTCCAACGCTGATTTGCAGCACGGGAGTCGGGGTTAACACTGCGGTAATACCGGGGATGGTGCCGATTGATTTTTGCAGCCGCAAGACGATTTGATCGATTGGCGGACGCTCGCTGCGAGGCTTGAGAAAAAGGAACATCAGTCCCTGCGACAATGCGCTACGCGAGGCAAAGCCAGCTAGCGTGAAAAACTGCCCGACAGCTGGATCCTCCTGAATTTTTTTATTCACCTGCGCTTGAAAGGCATGCATCTGCGCCGGTGACGACCCTTCCTGCGCAATGAAGAGGCCGCGTATGAAGCCGCTGTCGCCCGGTGGCAGCAAGGTGAAAGGGATATGCGTGAAGAAAAACCAGAGACCGAGAATGCAAGCGATCAGAATCGGCACAGTGAGCCAGGCCCGATCGAGAAACTTGTCAAGCACGCGGCCGTAAGCAGCGATTACACGTTTAATGAAATTGCTGGTGTGCCGTTCCATCCAGGCTCGCCTATGGCCGGCTCTGCGCTCACCCAAAATGCGCGCGCACATCAACGGCGTAAGCGTGAGCGACACAAGCCCGGAGGCCAGAATGGCCACGATGATGGTGACAGAGAATTCGCGAAAAATGCGGCCGAGCAGTCCGGGGATGAACACCAGCGGAATGAAAACCGCGGCGAGCGAGAGCGTCATCGACAGGATCGTAAAGGAAATTTCACCGGCACTGTTGAAGGTCGCTTTGAGAATCGATTCGCCGTGCTCCGCCCGGCGCACCACGTTTTCCAAAAATACGATGGCATCATCAACGAGAAAACCAATGGCCAGGGTCAACGCCATCAAGGTGAGATTATTGATGGAGAAATTGAGCATGTACATCGCCGCGACGGTGAGCAACAAGGACATCGGCAGAGCCACGGCCGGAATCAGCGTGTCAGTCGCGCGGCCGAGAAACACGTAGATCACGATCACTACCAGCACGAAGGCGATCAACAGTGTCCATTTCACTTCGTCGGCAGAATTCACAATTGTTTGTGACCGGTCAAAAATTGGCGTGAACATGATCGATCCGGGCAAACTCGCGCGCAATTCAGGGAAAAGCGCTCTGACGGACCTGGCCACTTCCACCGCGTTCGCGCCGGCCTGCCGTGAAACCGCAAGCACAACCACCGAGCCGGGCGGCTTAAAACCGCGCATCCAGAAAAAGCGCGAGATACGCTCGTCCTGGACGCTCTGGCGCACATCAGCTACATCGCGCAAGTAGACTGGCAAACCGTTCGGGTTGCGCGCCACGATCAGGCTCCGGTATCCCTCGGCCTGATCGATTTGTCCATTCGGTTGCAGAACGAAGGTGCGATGCGCACCGTCGAATTGCCCTGCGCCAGAATAGACCGTTCCCGCTTTGATAGCGCTGGCCAGATCATCCATCGTCAAGCCGCGCGCAGCCAGCGCCGACGGGTCAGCCTTGACTCGAATCGCTCCCTGGACGCCGTAAATATTCACCTGCGACACGCCGGGCAGGATGTTGATACGCTGCGCGACAACGGTGGACGCGTACTCTGTACAGGTCCCAATCGGTCAACGTGTCTGACAATAGGCCTAACAAGTAAACGGCCTGGTCATTCGGGTTTGTTTTTGTGAACGTGGGAGGACTTGGCAGATCGATTGGTAGTTTCCCCGTGGCACGTTGGATCGCAGCCTGCACGTCGGTTGCAGCGTCTGTGATGCTTTTGCTGAGTACGAACTGCAAGGTCAGCGAAGTGTTGCTCTGCGTGCTCGTGCTGGTGATGATGTCCAGACCGGGAATCTGCAAAAATTGTTTCTCCAGCGGCGTGGCGATGTTGTTGGCCATCGTCGTAGGGTCCGCTCCAGGATAGGAGCACGTAACTTGGATGACCGGATAGTCCACTGCGGGAAGGTCGTTAACGGCAAGTTTTCCGTAAGTCGCGATCCCAGCGACGATGACGGATAACGTTAACAGTACGGTCATCACCGGCCGACGAATAAACGGCCCGGAGAGGCCCGAGCCTTTGATTGGAACTAATTTTGCTGTCGGATCCGGAGCGTCCGCGCGAAACGGTTCCGACCTCCGGCGATCGTGACCTGTTCCTTTGCAGTCGCCGTCATGTTCCTCGGCGTCATTCATACGACATCCCGCTCTTTGAGCCGGCAGAGCGATCAGGTGTGCCTGGGGTTTGAGCCGCGTAAGGCTGCGGCGCTATCCGTGCTCCCGGGGCAAGCGCAAGCTGGCCGGTAACAACGACAGTCTCGTCGGGGTTGACACCCTTCTCGATAACCGTGAGATCGCCCTGCTGGCGTTGCCCAGGTGTTACAGCACGAAGCTCGACCGTGTTGTCCTTTTTCACCACGAAAACAAAGGGCCCGCTCTGGCTCACCTGCACGGCCTGCGACGGCACAAGGTTGGCGTCCTTGAGAATGTCCAGAATGAAACGAACACGTACAAATTCCGACGGCCAGAGCGCGCGATCCGGATTCGGCGCGACCCCACGAGCTCTGACCGTTCCGGAGCCGGGTTGCACCGCGTTATCGATGAAATACAAATCACCCATGCGCGGTGTGATCGAGCCATCGGCGAGATACGTTTCCACTTTCACGTTTGAGCCGCCGAGATATTTTCGCACGAGCGGAAGATCGTTCTCGGCTACCGTAAAATCGGTGTAGATCGGATCCAACCTTTGGATCGTTACAAGCGCCGGACTGGAAGGCCCAACCAGGTTACCAACATCAACGTTGCGCAGCCCGATTCGTCCGTTGATCGGAGATTTGATGAAGCAATAATCCAGGTTCACCTGCGCAGCTTCCATCGCCGCTTGCGACTTCTGCGCATTCGCCACCGCGATGTCGTAGTCCTGCTGCGCTATGACCTTTCTGGCGCGCAGGTCCACTTGCCGTTTCAGCGTGACCTGATCCAACGCATTTTGCGCCTTGGCCTGGTCGAGCGCCGCCTGATACGGCCGAGGATCTATCGTGAAAAGCAAGTCGCCTTTCTTCACGTCGGAACCATCTTGGAAATGCCGCGCCATGATCACGCCGTTTACCTGCGCCTGCACCTGCACTGTCTCGTATGCCGCACATGTGCCGATCTCATCCAGGTAAAGCGGCACATCCTTTGTGATCACCCTGGCGACACTTGCCGGGCGGGCCGGCGGCTGAGCAACCTTAGCCTCCGTGGCCCTGTGTTGAAGAATCCGGTAAGTAACGAACCCAGCTAAAAGGATGAAGAGCAGGTACGCCCATTTGGGAAGCGTCTGACTCGCAACACGGTCGCGTCTCATTTGAGACCTACTTGAGCGCTGGGCATCGCCGCGATGCAATGTCTGAACATCGCTCGTCTCTGTATTAAGTTTCATTTGAACCCTCCGTTCGCGCCACGATGTGCCCTTTTTTTGGGATTCGAATGTGCCTGTTTGGTCTGGCCGTTGTGTTCGGCTAAAACGCGACCTGAAAGCCGGCGCGCGCTGGACTCCCTCCGATCGCCTTTCTCGGCCCGGTCTCGAATGCGCGCCAGCACTCTCACGCACGTTTGGAGATCGGACACCGCGATATCAGCCAACAGTTCGTGCCGAAGTTTCTCGGCTGTTGCATTGATTTGCGTAATTACACGCTGGGCGCGCCGGCCGAGCAGCACCATCTTGCAGCGGCGATCGTGTGAAGAATTTGTGCGCGTAATCCAAGCTTCCCGCTCCAGGCGATGCAATAATGCCACGACTGTTGGCTCTTCCACGCCCAACCGCGCTGCAATTTCGGCCTGCGTGAGCGCTTCCCGTGCAATAGAAAGATGCATTAGCGTGCGCCATTTGGCCTGGCTCAGGCCCACGGGCTTAAGACGTTGGTCGAGCTTTTGGCGCCACGCGCGAGCGGTGCCGTGGAGTAAATGACCCAAGGTTTCAGCTGTCTCACCTGCGGACATATTATAAGGGGGTAAAATTGGTTAGTATGCTAACCAATTCCCAATGTGGCAGCCTGTCAATGATTGTTCAGGGCGCCACTTTGAAAAGAACCATCTCGCGTTTGCTGTAATCATGCACACGAGCGATTGGCTGTGCCCGGAGCGGCGCCCATTCTTGCGCGGCTAATGCTTCGGCTTCCTTCCCGGTTCGAACGAGAAAATACCGCGTGTCCCGCGGCAGATTCTCGATGTCGCTCACGTACTCCACGTGCTCCTTCACATAAAAGAAGACCGGCTGATAATCCGGATCCACCGCATAAAGCGTCTCGGTCGCGGGCACGAGCGAATTAATCTCTGCGGCGGCCTTTTTTACCTGTTGCCTGTTTCTCAAAATAATCGCCGTGAGCGGATAACCGATTGCTCCAATGGCAAGCCCCAGCGCGACGAAAGCCGCCACGACTTTCGTCCATTCTCGGTCGCTCCTCATCCAAGCCTTGGGCCACTGCAATGCGTGGTCCGCGCAGATCATCGCCAGCAACCATGAGGCTGGAACGATAGCCGGCATACTGTATCGGGCGACCGCTCCGGGAACGAGATTGACCACCAACAATGGGACGGCGATTCCCCAACCCATGGCCCGCGCGAGCCGTTGCTGGGATTCGCCTGGAAGTTTTGAAAAACGCGCGAACGGCAACAAAAGAACCCATGGAAAAAAATAGACGAGACTATGCGGGATGTTTTGAATCCAATCGAAGAATTTGAAATCGGCACCTGTTAATCGCCCGGTGTACTGAGCCGACCACTTATCGATGGCAACCTGCGTCGTCGTCCTATGGACAAACGGAATCGCCCATGCCGCAGCGATGCCGAGCATGATGACAAGAGCGATCAAGTGCGCGGGATGAAGAAGAAGCCGCCAATCTTTCGCATAGGCAATAACAGCGAGCACGATTCCATAGAAAAATAAGACGTGCGTGGGGCCTTTAGCCAGCAGACCCAGCCCGAGAAAAACGGATGCTGGAACCCAGATGAGCCACGGCGATTTCTTTTGGAGAAAAAAGCTGAGCCAAAAAATAATCGCCAAGCCGCAAAGCGAGACATACAGCGCTTCGATCTCAATCAACCGTCCTTTTTCTATTATCCCGATGTTGGTCATCCAAATCAGAGCAGCAAGGAGCGAACCCTTCGGGCGAAGAGTGGCTCGCGTCACGGTGACAAACGCGATGGCCACGGCGAGCACCGATAACGCGGAGGGCAACCGCGCTGTCCATTCATTACACGCTCCAAAGATTTTGAACGACGCAGCCACCAGCCAGTTCACGAGGGGCGGCTTGCGGTAATACGGATAACTCCCCACTTGCGGGACGACATAATTACCCGTCTGGAGCATCCTGATTGCCGGCAAAATTCGGCGTCCTTCTTCGCCTTTGATCGCAATCGAGCCGAGCGCCGGCAAATAGATTATCGCCCACATCAGAACAACAACGGCGACAGCTCGGAGGCTAGAATTCACCAAGGTTTGAAAGGTCAATGGCATGCTCGCGATTTATCCAAAGCTGAGCACTAAACGTCAAATCAAACCGAACCGCGGCTTGACGCGAAGCCTTCGCAAAGGTAGCCTGTAGGCCTAGTCCGCGCGCTGATTAGAGTGGGAACTGGCGTCCCACTCTTTTTAGTCTGCGGGCTGCATGTTTTATGAACGCGGAATTTATTACCATGCTCGATTACCTGGAGCGGGAGCGCGGGATTAAACGCGAAATCCTGCTCGAGGCAGTTTCGAACGCTCTGCTCTCAGCCTCAAAAAAGAGCGTTGGAGCGTCACGCGATTTGCACATCGACATCAACCGCAAAACGGGCGAAATCCGCGCACTCGCAAATTTGCTCGTAGTCGATCAGGTCGAGAATCCGCAGGATGAGATTGAGCTGTCGAAGGCGCGCAAAATCAAGCCGGACGCTAACATCGGTGACACCGTGGAAGTAGAAGTCACTCCAAAAAACTTTGGACGCATCGCGGCGCAGACGGCAAAGCAAGCCATGATGCAGCGGATTCGCCAGGCTGAAAAAGAAATGATCTACGAGGAATTTAAAGATCGCGCGGGCGAAATCGTCAGCGGCACCGTGCGCCGGTTCGACCGTTCCGATGTCATCCTCGATCTTGGGAAATTTGAAGCCGTCATGCCGCAGCGCGAACGAGTCGCGGTGGAGGATTACAACGTAGGCGACCGTCTCCGCGCGTACGTAGTCGCGGTGGAAAATGGCGTGCGTGGTCCGGAGATTATCGTCTCTCGCAGTCATCCCAATTTCGTGCGCCGCTTGTTTGAACTGGAAGTAAGCGAGATCGCGGACGGCACTGTGGAGATTCGAGGCATTGCGCGAGAAGCCGGTTATCGCACCAAGATTGCAGTCTGGAGCGCAAACGAAAAAGTGGACCCGGTGGGGGCATGCGTAGGCATGCGCGGGTCGCGCGTCAAAAATATTGTTCGCGAACTGAACAACGAAAAGGTGGATATCATCCGATGGAGCTCCGATCCCAAGGAATATGTCTTAGAGGCGCTCAAGCCGGCGAAAATTAAGAATTTGGTGTTCGATACAGAGAAAAAGGGCGTCCAAATCTCTGTCGATGAAGATCAGCTTTCGCTCGCCATCGGAAAAAAAGGACAGAACGCACGACTCACTTCGCGGCTCACGGGCTGGGAAATCAATATCGGCAAGGACATTTCGGCGACTACGGTGGTGGAACAGAAGGTCGCGCAAGCCGCACAAACTCTCGCCGGCGCTCTTCCAGTCACCGAGGAACAGGCGATGACTCTGGTGAAATCCGGATTTACCAACCTGGAGGGATTGCGCGCTGCAGACGCGCAGGATTTGGTTGATATTCTTGGGGTGGACGAAACAAAGGCGCGCGAAATTTACGATGCAGTGCATCGGGAAGAAGTCGTACACTAGCATGGCTCCGTTTGAGGACGCTTGAGCCATGAGCGAGATTTTAGAGGAACAACGATGGCAACGAAGACGAGCAGCAAAACTGCAACGCGTAAGCCAGCTCCGAAAGCTTTCGGAGCCGGACGCAAGACTACTGCTCCCCAGAAGCCAGCCGACCTCGCGTCAAAAGCTAAGAAGGGGCTAAAAACGGATGTTGCCCCGGCGGCCACACCGCCACCCGTGAGGCAGCGCGCCACCCGGCCGGAAAAACCAGGCGTTTCCGGACAGGAGAGTCCCCGCCCGGAGAGCGTCTCGCTCATCGATCGAAAAAAATCGGCAAAAAAATCCCAAGAGGGCGAAGTAAAATCGAAACGCACCGTTTTACCGCCGATCTCGCGCATCCGCGCGTCGCTCGAGGCAACTTCTGTTTCCCCAAAGCCTCCGGCAGCCCCAGCCGAGCAAGCGCCTTCGCCTGAGCCCCTTTCTACTGAACCGGCAGAGAAACCACCTGCCGACGCGGCGTCGGTTATCGCTGAAGTGGAGACCGCACCGGAGCAGAAGGTGCTTCTGATCAAACCTCCCATTGTCGTTAAACAGTTCGCCAATGAACTCGGATTAAAGCCGCATCAGCTGATTGCGGAGTTGATGACACACAACATCTTCGCCAACATCAATCAGACCATCGAGCCTGACATCGCTGCAAAAATTGCGGAAAGCCACGGATTTCTTCTCGAAAAAGAGCGGCGGGAAAAGGGCGCGGGCGTTCACAAGATCGAACAGACCATAGTCGCGCCGCCGCCGCCAGTTATTGAGAAGGAAGAGGAACTTAAACCTCGCGCGCCCATCATCACTTTCATGGGACACGTCGATCACGGCAAAACGACGTTATTGGATGCGATCCGCAAGACGCGGGTCGCAGCCGTCGAAGCCGGCGGGATCACCCAGCACATCGGCGCGTATAGCGTCGAGCATAACGGGCATAAGATTACGTTTATTGATACTCCGGGGCACGCCGCGTTCACGGCAATGCGCGCGCGTGGTGCGAATGTCACCGACATCGTCGTGCTGGTGGTCGCTGCGGACGACGGCATCATGCCGCAGACAGTCGAAGCGATTAATCACGCCAAGGCCGCGCGGCACGTGAAGATCATGGTAGCCGTGAATAAGATGGATCTTCCCGGTGCGAACCTCGACCGGGTCAAGAAACAACTGCAAGAGCACGGCCTTACTCCGGAAGATTGGGGAGGAGAAACAATTCTTTGTCCGGTATCGGCAACCAGAGGGAGCGGAATCGATCAACTGCTCGAGATGATGGCGTTGCAGGCGGAAGTGATGGAACTCAAAGCTTCCCCAACCGCCAGACCACGCGGCACCGTCATTGAAGCGCAAGTGGAAGCCGGTCGAGGTCCTACGGCTACGGTGATCGTGCAGATGGGCACATTGGAAATCGGCGATCCATTTATCTGCGGCGATTACAACGGCAAGGTGAAATCCCTTCTCGATGATCGCGGCCAAACGGTCAAGCGAGCTGGACCTTCGACGCCGGTTAAAGTTCTTGGGTTTACTGGTCTGCCCAACGCGGGCGACGAAATTTTGGTGATGGAATCGGAGCGCGCCTCGAAACAATTGAGTGACGAGCGGCTTGAGACAAAGCGCACCAACAAACTTTTCGTTCCGCAACGCGCCACGCTCGAGACTCTGCTCGAAACTGCCGAAGGCAAAAAGGTGTTGCGGATTGTTTTGAAAGCCGACACGCAAGGTTCGGTCGAAGCGATCGTGAACGCGCTGAAACAGATCGAAAGCAAAAAGATCGATCTGGAGATGATTCATTCGGCCGTGGGACCGATTTCCGAATCGGACATTCTGCTGGCGAGCGCGTCCGATGCCGTGGTTGTCGGTTTTAACGTGAAAGTTGAGACAATGGCGGTTCCGGCCGCAAAACGCGAAGGCGTGCAAATCAAGCTTTACAGCATTATTTATGAATTGCTCGATCAGATCAAAGACGCCATGGCCGGTCTGCTCGATCCAGAATTGCGCGAAACCGTGATCGGGCACGCGGAGGTAAAACAGATTTTCCAATTGAGCAGGGGTATCGTCGCTGGCTGCCTGGTCACTGATGGCCGGATTGCTCGCGCGGCACGCGCTCGCATTCTCCGAAAGCGTCAACCGGTTTATGACGGCGGGCTTTCGACGCTGCGCCGTTTTCAGGACGACGTAAAAGAAGTGCGTTCCGGTTTGGAGTGTGGAATCAAGCTGGGTGATTTTAGCGAATATCAAGTCGGCGACGTGATCGAGTGCTATCAACTCGAGCAAATCGCGCAGAAACTGTGATTTGTTAGGTATCCGCCATCAGTCCATTTGGTCACTTGGACAAAAGGGGCAATGAAACATCGACAACTACGCGTGAATGAACTCCTCAAACGTGAGTTAGGCGGAATCATCACGCGGGAAATAAACTTCGAAGGCGCGCTGGTCAGCATTAACGCTGTCGATGTCGCCCCAGATCTCAAGAGCGCGCACGTTTTCGTCAGCACTCTTGGCACTGAAACTGGCGCGAGCGTGATACACAAACTGGAAGCGCATCGCCCCGCGTTGCAGGCTGAACTCTCCCGCCATGTGACGCTGAAATACACCCCCCATCTGATCTTTCATCTCGACGAGTCCATCAAACGCGGTGCGCGCGTGCTTGAAATTTTGGACGATCTCAGAAAACATGACGGCGAAAATGAGTGAATCCTGCAGCCACCGCCTGCGAGCCATCGATCCTGGCGAGGCTTTCCTCCGTTTTTAATCCTCTCACGGGGCTGTAGCTACATGGTTGCTTCAACATTTGACCAAATTGGCAAGGTGCTTCGCGAACATCAGCACTTCGTTGTGCTCAGCCACGTTCGTCCCGATGGTGATGCGCTTGGCAGCCAGCTCGCGCTCGGATTGTCGCTCCAGCAACTTGGAAAGGACGTGCGCATCTGGAACGAAGAAGGGATGCTGGAAAAATATTCCTTCCTGCCGCGTGCGGAATTGCTGATGAAGCCACCCTCGACGGCCGAGCACGTTGATGTTGCGATCGCGCTCGACACCGCAATTCAAAACCGGCTGGGCAACACACTCGCAGCGATAGAGTCGGCGAACATCTGGATCAACATCGACCATCATCTCAGCAATCCCGGTTATGGGGATCTGGTGATCATCGATCCAAGCGCGCCCGCAACGGGGGAAATTCTTTTCAACCTGATCAAGAGCCAGGGTCTGCCTTTCGATCATGATATTGCCGAAAATCTGTATGCGGCAATCTCGACCGATACAGGCTCCTTCCAATATTCACAAACCAGTGCGGGCACTCTTGAGATTGCCGCGGAACTCGTGCGAAACGGCCATCTTGACGTTGGAAAAATAAGCCAGCAATTGTACGACAATTATCCTCGGCGGAGGCTTGAATTGTTGCGCGAGTTGCTGCGAACAATGCGCTTTATTGAATGCGGCCGGGTCGCAACTTTCAGCCTCAGCCTGAAGACCGCCGCAGAACTCAATGTCATTCCTGAAGACAATGAAGGCTTGATCGATCATCTCCGGGCGGTTCGCGGCGTCATCGTCGCTGTTTTCTTCGAAGAACTTTCCGACGCCAAGGTACGCGTAAGTATGCGTTCGAAAGACGAGAGGGTCGATGTTTGCGCGATCTGCCAGAAATTTGGCGGCGGCGGCCATACACTCGCTGCCGGTGCGCGCGTTCGCGGTACCCTCGCCGAAGTCGAACAAAAAGTTCTGGAGGAAACTGGTGAAGCCGTTAAGCGTGCCTTCGTCTCCTGACGGCGTCCTGCTCGTGGATAAAGCCGGGGGGATGACGTCGCACGACGTCGTGGCAGTGGCGCGGCAAAAGCTTGGAACAAAAAAGATCGGCCATTGCGGCACGCTCGACCCGATCGCCACGGGGCTTCTTTTGCTCACCATCGGGCGCGGCACGAAGGTTCAGGATTTGCTCATGAGCGAAGACAAAGAATACGTGGGAACGTTTGCGCTCGGCGTAACCACTGACACGCAGGACCGAGAAGGTGAAGTGATTCAGCAGCGGCCAGTTCCTGCGTTGGATGAAAATCAGATCCGAACCGCGTTCGAAAAGCTCAGGGGCGATTTTTACCAGCTGCCGCCTATGGTCTCCGCAAAAAAGCATGGCGGCGTGCCATTGTACAAACTGGCGCGACAGGGAAAGGTCGTGGAGCGCGAACCGCGCCTCGTTCACGTGTATCGCTATACAATCGACCTGATTGCTTTGCCTGAAATCGATTTCACCGTGCTGTGCAGCAAAGGCTTTTATGTCCGCACGTATGTTCACGATATCGGCGAAGCGCTGGGTTGCGGCGCACATTTAACATCGCTGCGCCGGACAAGATCCGGCCGCTTCGATGTGACGAACGCGATGACTGTCGAGAAAATGAAAAATGCGACACGGGAGGAGATTTTGAACCGGATGTTGACTTTACCGGAGGTCTCGAGGATGCGCGGAGCGTGACTCATGATGCAGATCCTACGCTCGATTCCGGAGCTATCGCATTTGCCCGGCCCGCTCTTTTTGGCCATCGGAGTCTTCGACGGTGTTCACCTCGGTCATCAGGCGGTCATCTCCACTTCGGCGGAGCACGCGCGGGCGGTGAATGGCACCCCCGTCGTAGTGACGTTTGATCCACACCCGGAGAAAATACTCCGGCCCGAAAAAGCGCCGCATTTGCTTACGGCCACGCCGCACAAAATCGCTCTGATCCGGACCCTTGGCATGAGACATCTTCTAATCATCGCGTTCGATAGACAGTTCGCCGCGACCGAACCCGAGGATTTCGTGCATCAGTTGGTCCAGCATTCGAAGCCGCTGCGTGAAATTTGCGTCGGACACGAATGGTCTTTTGGAAAAAATCGGCGTGGCAATCTTGAATTGTTGATGAAATTGGGTGCCAAGTCCGACTTCAACGTTGTTGGAATTCCGCCGGTGACCGTTAACGGCGAGATCGTGAGCAGCACAACGATCCGTCGGGCGGTGGAAGCGGGAGATTTAAAAAAAGCGGCAGCGATGCTTGGCCGCGAGTACACCATTTTGGGGACAGTTGTCCGCGGCGACGATTTTGGGAAAAAAATCGGGTATCCAACCGCAAATCTGAGCGCCCATAGCGAACAGTTTCCGCCGAATGGCGTGTATTTCGCTGAAGCGATTCTCGACGGCGAAAGGCTTCCAGGGGTGGTTAATCTCGGTCTTCGCCCTACCGTGAGCAGCGGCAAATCAGACCGAGTCCTTGAAATTCACCTGTTCGATTTTGGGCGGAACATTTATGGCAAAGATTTGCAGTTGCGTTTCGTCCGCTACCTCAGGCCCGAGAAGAAATTCGAAAATGTTCATGCGCTAGTGCGGCAGATCGAGCGCGATGTGCAACAAGGGCGCGAACTGGCCGCGCTGTAATCCCCGAGCACCTCTAAAACTCCAGGCGAGTAAAATCCCGTAATTCGGGCGTCTTGCGGATCGCGAAGATGACTGCGAAAGCGCCGACCACGAGCCCGCAGCCAAACGCGAACACCAGCAACAGCCAAATCGGAAAATCCGCCATCTGGATCACGCCTTCACGAACAACGCGACCGCCGCCGGAAAGCAAGTAGGCGACTCCGCTCCCGAGTAGCGCGAGGCCAAGCAAAACCATCGCGCGCAGCCATCGCGGCTCGCGCGCCGCTGCCGGCACATTGGCCATAACCCGCGCGGTGAATCCGTCGTCGTCTACATACGGCAGTGCTTCCCGTAACTGTCGGTCGAGCGTTTCGTCGTCGATCATTGGATTCATTGTATCAGTTCGGCGCCCACGCCGCCAGCGTGCGTTTCAATTTTTCGCGGCCGCGCAAGACGTTCGTCTTCACGGTGCCAAGTGGAATGTCGAGGACGCGCGCGGCTTCATCGTGCGACAGGCCGTTTTGGCAGCAAAGCACAATCGCGGTGCGTTCATGTAACGGGAGCAAACTTAGCGCGTGCATAAGATCGTGTCTTAAACCGGGATCGACAGTTTGCGGGTCTTGCTCTGTCTGCCACTGCTCCTCATCCAGACCAACCAGTTCCTTCCGGCGGCGCGCGTCCTCTCGAAAGCAGTTGTATGCGATTCGATAGAGCCATGTGGAAAATCGCGCTTCACCGCGAAAGCTGCGGATGTTCTTGTAAGCACGGAGAAAAGTTTCCTGGGCGAGATCGTCGGCCAAAGCAATATCTGTGCGGGTGAGTTGCCGCAACAGGCCACGCACGCTGGACTGATGCCGACGCACGAGTTCGCCGAAGGCGTGATGATCGTCATCCGCAAGGACTCGCGCAATGAGGGCGGCATCGGTAAGCTCCACGGCCCCAATATTACGGTCGCGGTGGCGGAGGAGGAACGTCCTTTTTGCCTTCTAATTTCCATACAATCAAATAGCCAAGTCCGATCAGAAACGGAATTAGCCCGAAGGACCATACGCCACCTTCCCAGTTATTGACGGCCGCAAGCCAGACCATTAGGCCCAAGCCCACCATCGTCCAAATAACCCCGCGCCGGACATCCGAACGCCGGCGTACGCGTCGCACCTCAGGGGCAAGCAGTTCTGCGGGAACAGGCTGACCTTTCTCCACCATCATCCTGATCGTCCGCTGTCGCATTCGGGTCCCTATGAGGGCAAACATCCCTATTGTAAGAACGATCAGCACGGGCGCGCCGAATATGGATAGGAACACGATGGCCACGATTGGAATAGCGATAAAATCGCGCATTTTTTCAAGATCGGCATCCCCATCCTTATCGCCGGCATCAATGATGATCCCATGCTTGCCATGAAGCTCTTTCTCCAGCTTCTGGTGAATTTTATCGGCGAGATCAGATGACGCGGCACTCGCCCTAGCCATGGGTGCTGGGATAGCAGTCGATGTTAATGCTGGCGCTGCGATTGAAGTCGCTACTGTGGCCGCGGTTGCTGCTGCCGTTGTTGTCGGGTTGGCAATCGCCGTTTCGGTTGGAGCCTGCCCAAACAAGCTGACAGCCAACGCCATTGAGCAAGTGCAGAGGAGGAATAATCTTTTCATAGGGTGTTTGATCATAGGATGCAGCAAGTGCGCCATTTGGATTCAACGACTTTGCATCTCCCGAGGCAATTAAAAGGTTGCGTGGCGCGCCCGACTGGACATTATTGTTCCCTCTCAAAACTGCGGGTGTAGCTCAGTTGGTAGAGCACCACCTTGCCAAGGTGGACGTCGCGAGTTCGAGCCTCGTCACCCGCTCCCGCCTTTGCTTGCAGCGTAGTGGCAAAGCGGAGACGGGAGCGAGTGCGCAGAAGCTTTAGCGAAGGCGGACCGCCCAAAACGCAAAGCTACGGCGGGCAGGCCAACCTTCAGATGTTTTACGTTTACCTGTTGAAGTCGAAATCTCATCCGAAACAACCATATGTAGGCTCGACCCGGGATCTGCGACAACGGCTTACAGACCACAATAAAGGCCGCTGTCCGCACACGGCCAAGTTTCGGCCTTGGACTCTTCTTGCTTATTTCGCATTCCTGCAGGAGCGGACCGCGATCGCTTTCGAAAAATACCTGAAGTCAGGTTCGGGACGCGCATTTATCAACCGGCACTTTCTCTAGTGCGGTCCAACAATGTTTCTCTGGCGAAAATCTGCAGAACGTGGCTGGGTTGAAGCATACAGAGAAATTCTTCAGGTGACCGCAAAAGGGGCACTGGTGATCGTAAAGCGACCGGGACACAAACGGTTCCATCTTGAAATTGCATGCAATGCACGAGCCAGGTCGCAAGCGCTGCTCGAGCAGTTTGGCGGGCGTGTCGAGAAATTGCCGCGCAATTGGCTCGAGCGATTTGCCGGCGCGCGTAAATCGAAGCCGATTACGATTGGAAAGCGCTTGATCGTGGCGAAACCCGTAGACGAACGCGGAGGCTGCCGCGGACGCCGTCGTCAGCGGAATCCGGTTCCCCGCGCCGGACCCGATGAGCTGAAGACAGCGCAGGCTACGGCCCAGACCGGCGGAACGCGGTCCCTCTTCATTCCCGCCTCTATGGCCTTCGGAACCGGCGAGCATGCGACAACCACAATGGCGCTTCGTCTTTTGGAAGAGCTGACGCGAGATTGGAAGCGCGGTTGGTCGCTTACAGATCTTGGCACCGGCAGCGGAATTCTTCCTCTGGCTGCGAAATGTTTCGGCGCCGGGCGCGTCGTAGGCATTGATATCGATTCCACCGCGATTTCCATGGCTAAATCAAACGCACGATTGAATAAAATTCGTGGCGCCACTTTTCAGTTAGCCGATGTGCGCAAATGGGAACCGTCGCAAAAGACCCACGTCATCATGGCAAATTTATACAGCTATCTGTTGATAGAAATCCTACCGAAATTAAAACGCACCAACTGGCTGATTCTCTCAGGTGTGTTGCGCAGCCAGGAAACCGGGTTCCTCCGCGCCCTCTTGCAAAACAAGATCGAGATCATCAGCATAAGGCGTCGCGGCAAATGGATCGCGATTCTGGCCCGTTGTAGCGGCGCTCTGCGAGCGCTAGAACTTGCAGGCGGCAAGGTTTTGCGGCGGCCACCGACCGCCGCTACAGTAAAACCCCGATGCAAACTGAACAGCTTGCCTATGTCATCGTCACGCCGTATTCGATTCAGAAATCGCGCACCGGCGGCATTGTAGGGCGGTTAATTTCTCGCACCGGACTCGATTTAGTCGGCGGGCGAATGTTTGCTCCCGATGCGGAATTAACCCGGCGGTATGCCGACACGATCGTCACCGAAACGGATGCGCGGCATCGCGCCACGCAACAATTGATTCGGGAATATGCGCTGAAAAATTTCACGGGCGAAAAAAATGGCCAGCGGCCACGCGTGTTGTTTCTAATTTTTCGCGGACCGGACGCCGTGGAAAAGGTCCACCAGGTGGTTGGCCACATCGTGCACGAGCGGACCAGTGGAGAGACGATTCGCGATACGTATGGCGATTATATCACCGATGATTCGGGTAAGGTCGTGTACTTCGAGCCAGGAGTAGTCACCGCATTCGAACCCGGTGCAGTTGAGCACGATTTACAACTGTGGGCGAAGTTTTCTGATTCCGACGGAGGCATCGTGGATTACGCCGTACCGTTCCCGCCCGACACCCAAATCGAAAAGACACTCGTCTTGATTAAGCCGGACAATTTCCGTTTTCCAAACTTACGCCCGGGCGGCGTGATTGAAGTCTTTTCACGCTCGGGGCTCTCCATTATCGGCTTTAAAGTTCACCGGATGAGCGTTGCGCAAGCGGAGGAGTTCTACGAACCAGTCCTGTCCGTGCTTGAGCAAAAACTTGGTCCGAAAACCGGTCGCGAAAATTGGGAGAGCATCGTCGAATTCATGTCCGGCAAAAAACCCAGCGAATGTCGTCCGGGCGAACGCGATGCTCCAGGTAGCGAAAAATCGATTGCCATCGTTTATCAGGGCGTGAACGCCGTACGCAAGATCCGGGACGTGCTTGGACCCACTGATCCGGCAAAAGCGCCGCCGGGCTCCATTCGAAAGGAGTTCGGACAAACCATCATGATCAACGCCGCGCATGCATCGGATTCCGTCGAGAACGCCAAGCGCGAGATGGCCATCATCCAGATCGAAGAAAATAATTTCAAACCTCTGATTGAAAACTTCTACCGTCGCCAATAGTTTGCGCTCCCATTTTGGATCACATTATGCCCATGGAAATTTCCGAACGCGCCACTCAACTGACTCCATCGCTTACTCTTTCCATCGATAGCAAGGCGAAGTCCATGAAAGCCGAAGGCATCGACGTCTGCGGCTTCGGTGCGGGCGAGCCGGATTTTGATACGCCCGAGCACATAAAAAGGGCCGCTATCGAGGCGTTGGAAGCCGGTTTCACGAAATACACGCCGAGCGCCGGCATCCCGGAACTTCGCCAGGCGATCGCAGACAAATTAGCCGCCGATAACGGACTGAATTACCGCGCCCCTCAAGTGATCGTAAGTAACGGCGCAAAGCATGCATGCTACAACGCGATCCTCGCGACATGCCAACCCGGTGATGAAGTTATCATCCCGGCGCCTTATTGGGTCAGCTATCCCGACATGGTTCGGCTAGTTGGGGCCGAGTCGGTGATCGTGCCCACCAGCGAGCGTAACGCTTGGAAAATGCGCCCCGAAGATTTCGAAAATGCGATGACCCCGCGCACGAAGATGCTGATAATGAACAGCCCAAACAACCCAACAGGTTCGGTTTACACGCGCGAAGAATTGGAGGCGATCGTCAATGTCGCCGCTGAAGAAGACATTTACATTTTGTCCGATGAGATTTACGAGAAACTCGTTTACGACGACGTCAAACATGTGAGCATCGCGTCACTGTCCAAAGAGGCGCACGATCTGACAATCACCATTAATGGATTTAGCAAGTCCTACGCCATGACAGGATGGCGGCTTGGTTATCTCGCCGCGCCGGATCCTGTGTCGAAAGCCGTGGATTCGATCCAAAGCCATACCTCTTCCAATCCGTCCTCTTTTTCGCAACACGGCGCGCTGGCCGCGCTCAAAGGCGATCAGCAACCGCTGGCCGATATGCGCGAGGAATTCGATATGCGTCGCAACTATATGTTTGATCGTATTTCGAAAATTTCCAATGTCACTGCCGTCAAACCGCTGGGCGCGTTTTATATCTTGGTAAACATCAGCCAGCTTGGCCTAACGTCCCAAAATTTCGCTGACCGGTTGCTCAGCAAGGCCAATGTGGCCGTCGTACCGGGTGCCGCGTTCGGGGACGATCGCACGGTTCGCTTCAGTTACGCCACCAGCCTCGACGTAATCAAAAAGGGCTTGGACCGCTTCCAGGACTTCTGCCGGACGCTGTAGTCCGTCATCCCGAGTGGGAGCGAAGCGCAGTCGAGAAACTCTGCGGCGCACACCTAAAGCATCGTACCGGGATTTCTCGACTCCGCTGGGAATGACAGTGTAATCGTCCGCAATGCCGTCCGGCCATCTCGCCCTCATTCTTCACGCGCATCTCCCGTTCGTTCACCATCCCGAGCACGAGCATTTCCTTGAGGAAGAGTGGTTCTTTGAGGCCATCACTGAAGCGTACATTCCGCTACTACGCATGATGCAGCGGCTCGTCGACGACGCTGTGCGGTTCAAAGTCACAATGTCGATTTCGCCGACCCTGTCCGCGATGTTCCAGGATGAACTGTTACGCGAGCGGTACGTACGGCATCTCGATCTTTCGATCGATCTCGCTGCGCGCGAACAAAAGCGAAATCGTAAACATCCGCAGGTCCGTCAGCTAGCCGACTTTTATTTTCAGCTCTTTTCAGAAAATCGCCGGCTTTTCATCGATGAATGGAAATGCGATCTACTTCCGGTCCTTCGTGAACTACGACAAAGCGGCGCGCTGGAGATCGTCGCCAGCGCCGCCACGCATGGTCTGCTGCCAATTCTTCAACAGCAATCGTATCAGGCAGCGCGTGCACAGGTTTTGATCGGACGCGACGCTTATGTCGAAGTGTTCAGCGAAGAGCCCTCGGGATTCTGGTTGCCCGAATGCGCTTACGCTTCTGGCTTGGAAACGATTCTAGAGCAAGGCAACGTCCGCTGGTTCGTTGTCGACGCTCATGGTTTGCTCTTCGGGAAACCGCTCCCGTGTCGCTCAATTTACGCGCCTTGTTATACGCCAGCTGGACCGGCAGCCTTCGCCCGAGACCCCGAAGCCAGTCGCCAAGTCTGGAGTGCGCACGAAGGGTACCCGGGAGACCCCGCTTACCGCGAATTTTACCGCGACATCGGTTTCGATCTTCCCATGGAACATCTGGGACCGACCGCGCACGGAATGAGAAAATTTTCCGGCGTGAAGTATCACCGAATAACTGGACACGGCGACCACAAACAGCTGTATGACCGAGCGGCAGCCGAAAACGCGGCCGCAAAACATGCAATTCATTTTTTCGGACAATGCCGTCAGCAGATTCGCAAAATCGGCAAACTCGGTTTTGACCCCATCATTGTCGCTCCGTTCGATGCCGAATTGTTCGGGCATTGGTGGTTCGAAGGACCAATTTTCCTGGAACAATTCATTCGCCACGTCGCAAACAAGCCAGATTTCCAGTTTATCACGCCGAGTGAATATCTGGCGGCGCATCCCACGCAACAAATCATCGAACCCGCTGCTTCGACATGGGGTGAGAACGGCCATCTTGCCGTTTGGCTGGATCCGAGTAACGCCTGGATTTATCCGCCTCTGCACGCGGCAGCCCGAAAGATGAGCGAACTAGCACAAAAACACGGATACCAATACGCAGGGCAACCCCGAAAACGTTCGGATTTGGCGGACACAGGATTGGCGGGCGAACCGCCTGCCCTACAAGTCACGGATCGTGCGTTGAAACAACTCGCCCGCGAACTTTTGCTGGCGCAATCGAGCGATTGGGCGTTTCTGATGAAAACCGGAACCGCGCGCGAATACGCCACCAAACGGACAATCGATCATCTTGCTCGCTTCAACCGCTTACACGATCAGTGTATCGCAAACAACATCGATGAAGAATTTTTGGTCGACTGCGAATGGCGCGACAACATTTTCCCAAAAATAAACTGGCGGTACTATGCTTAGATTAAGGATTGAGGATCGCGGATTGAGGATTCTAACTTGCGTCACTTCGGTCGCTTTTCTCCAAATCGCCGCGGCGCAAGAATCACCGAGTCCAGTTCGTTCGGCGACGGCGGAAGAATCCGCCTCTGCATCAGTTTCGCCGCAAACGTCAGTGCCACCTTCCCCCACGCCAGCGCAAACTCCTTCCCCCGCATTCTCGAGAAGCGTCCGCATCAGTTTTGTTCCGCCGCCTTTGGAAGGTACGATCAGCCTCGGGATTTACGACACGACCGGCAAACTCGTCCGCGTTCTGCACCAACAGGCTCAAGTCAATCAATTCGCGATAGGCGCGGACGGACTTGTAACGCAGTGGGACGGCAAGAATGACGACGCGCAGGACTTGCCTGCCGGAAAATATCACGCGCGAGGGTACGTGATCGGCTCGGTCAAACTGCAAGATCTAGGGGAGAGTTCGCCCCCTGCTGGGGAAGATAATACTGATTCCACGGTCAAACTGCGACTTGCTCCCAATCCGTTGCGAAAAGAGACAAAACTGGTTGTCGAACTTGGTGTGGCCTTCAATGCCACCGGAAGTTATCTGCAAACAATTGACAAGCTGCCGCTGTTCGCGCTAAGCGAAGCCCCGAATTTGACTCGCGCATGGATCGCAAAGAAAAGCGACAATGCCCTCGATGTCTGGCAGGACGACGGCTCAACCGTGCATCGATTCCGAATCACGAATGTTCATCAGATCATGGCCTTCGATTGCGGCGAATTCGAATTGAGGTGACGCATCTCATTAACACTTCGCCTTAGCGAGGTGTGTTGGGCGATGCTTAATGACAGGTCAGCCTGCGCTCTCCAGAACACCGCTGGTCACGAACCAAAATTTCTGTTACTTAAGCGCGCGATGGCCGCTCCTGAATTTCAGCAGACCCTTGGCAAGGTTGCCGGTTTTACCGGAACCGCCCTGCATACCGGCGAAAAAGTTACGCTCAGACTGCAACCTGCGCCCGTGGATCACGGAATTAAGTTTAAGCGCAAGGATTTGCAGGATGAACCGACGATTGACGCCAAAATCGAGAATCTAAAAACGGTCGAACGCGCCACGACGATTGGCGAAGGCTCAGTACGCGTGCATACGGTCGAGCACGTGCTCGCAGCGCTCTGGGCAATGGGCATCGACAATGCCGTCGTGGAAATGGACGCTAGCGAGCCGCCGATCGGCGATGGCAGCGCGCAACCATACGTCGATCTCATCCGGAAGGTCGGTGTCACTGCTCAGGAGGAGCCGCGAAAGTTTTTCGATGTGCGCGAACCGATGCACGTGGAATTAAAAACGGGCGCGCTCCTGGTCTTGTTGCCGGACGATAAATTTCGCATTTCATGCACACAGGCCGGACCAAATAACCAATTCACGCAGTTTTTGTCGATGGAGGTTACGCCGGCAGGGTTCGAGCGCGAGATCGCCCCGGCGCGGACCTTTGTTTTCTATGAGGACGTTCGGCCGCTCATGGAGAAAAATTTGATCAAGGGCGGCAGCCTGGAAAATGCGATTGTCGTGCGTGGCGAGGCGGTCCTCAGCAAGGAGCCATTGCGTTTTGCTGACGAATTCGTCCGGCACAAAATTCTCGACATCATCGGCGATCTCGCGCTGGTCGGGCGCCGTATCCGAGGTCATGTAGTGACGGTAAAGCCCGGCCATGCTGCGAACGCGGATCTGGCCCGGGCGATCGCCCGCGAGCAGACCCAGAGGAGCGCGATGAGGGCACCGCGCGCGATCCCAATAGGCGATTCCGGTCTGGATACTAGCGAAGTGATGAAGATCCTTCCGCATCGCTACCCTTTTTTGATGGTTGACCGGGTCATCGGATTCGAGGGCGAAAATAAAATTACGGCCATAAAATCCATCACGATTAACGAGCCGTTCTTTCAGGGGCATTTCCCCGGTCATCCAGTCATGCCTGGAGTAATGCAAGTAGAAGCGATGGCGCAAGTGGCCAGTATTCTTTTGTTCAAATTGACGAAGACTTCGAGCCGTGTGGGCTATTTCATGAGCGCGGATGAGGTGAAATTTCGCAAACCGGTTTTTCCGGGCGACACGATTTTCATTCACGCCGAGCTGACGAGAGCGCGTGGCAATCGCATGGCGAAAACGAAATGCTACTGCGTAGTGAACGATGCAGTCGTCTCCGAAGGTGAGTTGATGTTCACGTTTCTCGATAAATGAGTGACGTGCAGATTCACCCGACAGCCATTATTGAACCCGGAGCAGAACTCGGTGCCGGGACAAACGTCGGTCCGTACTGCGTCATTGGCCCTGACGTCGTGCTTGGTCCAGATTGCTGGCTGCAGCACCACGTGACGCTCTGCGGACCAATGAAGGCCGGAGCGAAGAACAAGTTCTACGCGTACTGCTCCATTGGTCAGCAAACGCAGGATTTAAAGTATCGCGATGAACCGACGTATTTGGAAATCGGCGACGAAAACACGTTTCGCGAATTCGTTACGGTAAATCGAAGTACAACGAGCGAAGGCGAAGACGCGAGTCGGCAATTATGGAAATTTTCTCGCGTACAGTCATATCGGCCACGATTGCAGTGTGGGCGACCACGTCGTTTTTTCCAATAACGGCACACTGGCCGGCCACGTTCAGGTGGGAGACTACGCGGTAATGGGCGGTCTTACCGCCGTGCATCAATTTTGTCGGATAGGAAGATTCGCCATCACCGGCGGCTGCTCGAAAATTGTGCAGGACGTTCCACCGTTCATGATCGCAGACGGCAACCCGGCCGAGATTCGCGGCGTTAATCTCATTGGTTTGGAACGGAAGAATTATCCGCCTGAAAGAGTTAAATTCATCAAAGAAGCATTTCGCCTGATTTACCGCTCGAAATACAACACGCGCCAGGCGATTGAAGCGATGCAGAAAGAATTGCCCAAGACCGAAGAAATCGCCGAACTCATTCAATTCATCGAACTAAGCGAGCGCGGAATCATTCGGTGAGATCTAGCCGTTCCAAAAGCGGACGCGGATTTCAATGATGCTGTACGACTCCCAACAAAGCTTTCTTCGCGGAAGCAAGTCTCCGTAAGGCACTAAGCAAACATGCGCGACAGTCAGGGGGTACGACTGCCAACAGGCGGCGACGCTGGCGGATCTGGTTGATCGGCCTGGTTGCGGCTATCATCGCCGGGATCGCAGCAAATACGATCTGGGTCGATTCTTGCACACGGCCCGCATCGGCACGTGACAAAGCCTGGCGCAAATCCCTATGCCGAGATTCTCCAGATTGCCTTCGCCTGTGCTCGAAGTGGCGATTGAAACGGAGAAATTGATCGAGGACTTCTTGAAATAGTGCTGGGTCATTGACCAGAATCGGCTTTGCAAGCTGGCAAACGGACTCTTCCTTTCTCACAGTTGAAATTCGATTGTTGCGGATTTGAAATCACAAGCGTTGACTCTCAGCGATCAACCAGCGACTACGCCAATGCCTGCCGTTCTGACTCTCTTGCGAATCAAGAATCTTGCGCTCGTGGAAGAGCTTGAGTGGCAGATGCGAGCGGGGTTCGTCGTGGTCACGGGAGAAACGGGCGCTGGGAAATCAATCATTATTGGCGCGCTGCAACTTTTGCTGGGTGAGCGGGCGGACAAATCGCTGATCCGGACTGGTGCTGAGCTTTGCACGGTCGAAGCAGTTTTTACCGGCGCGGACGTGCGTAAGCTCAATCCGCAACTTGCCGAAGCGGGTATAGAGCCATGCGAAGACGATTTGATCCTGAAGCGCACTCTCTCCTCAACTGGAACCAATCGTCAGTTCATCAACGGTTCTCCCACCACATTGTCGATCTTGAAAAATCTCGGGGATGAACTTGTTGATCTTCATGGCCCGCACGATCACCAATCTTTGCTCTCGCCGGAAACGCAATTGAGCTTGCTTGATTCGTTCGCGCGCGCGAACGAGCAGCTCTGTGAATATCGAAAACACTACCGGCAGTTGCAGACGCTCCTCACCGAGCATGCCGCGCTGAACACCGCCGAAACAGCACGCGAACAGGAACTCGATCTTCTGCGCCACCAGATTGCCGAGATCGAATCGGCGAACCTGATCGCGGACGAGGAAGAAGAAATCGAAAAGCGCTACAAACTGGCGAGCAGTAGCAAACGGCTGGTTGAGCTTGCCAACGCGATCGGGAACAAACTTTCCGAGGCAGATGGTTCCATACTTTCGCAACTCGGGGAAACGCAGCGGCTGCTGCGTGAACTGGAAAAGATCGACAGCTCAATCGCACAATTTTCATCGACCCATGCTGCTGCTGTCGTCGAGCTTTCCGAGGTGGCGCGCACCCTGTCCGGTTACGCCGCGAAACTCGATCTCGATCCGCAGCAACTCGCAGCGCTCGAGCAGCGCGTGTCCGTTTTTGAAACTCTGAAGCGCAAATATGGCGGATCGATAGCCGAAGTAATTGCATTCGGGGAACGCGCCGAGGAACGGATGCAAAAAATTCAAGGACGCGATGCGGAACTTGAGCGGCTGGCAAAAGAGATCGAGAACGTTCGCGCCGGAATGAACCGCGCGGGCGAAGCGCTGCGAAAGCGTCGGACAAAAGCTGCGCCGAAGCTTTCCGAAAAGATTCGGCACAACCTTCGCGATCTCGGGTTCCGCCAGTCGGAATTCGAGGCAACCCTCAGCGCGCTCGATGAGCCGCGCGCGAGCGGGTTCGATTCCGTGGAATTGCTTTTCGCGCCGAACCCAGGCGAACCGCTCAAACCGTTGCGAGCAATCGCATCGAGTGGCGAAATCTCGCGTCTGATGTTGGCGATCAAATCCGCGCTGGCTGCGCATGACGCGATTCCCCTGCTCGTGTTTGATGAGATCGACACGAATGTCGGTGGGGAGATCGCACACGCAGTCGGCGCAAAGATGCAGATGTTGGGACGCGCTCACCAGGTGATTTGCATCACCCATCTGCCGCAAGTCGCAGCGACCGCTTCGTCGCATTTTGTTGTGACAAAGGACGTTTCACAAGGTCGCACGTTTTCCAATCTGCGAGAGGTCACCGACAAAGCGCGCCAGGAAGAAATCGCTCGGATGTTAGGCGGCAAAAGCGATTCGGCGCTTAAGCTCGCGGCAAGTTTACTGAAACAATAATGGACAGCACGCGAGCAGAGGCGATTCACCCGAATCCCTCGCTCGATTGAGGTCAATCGCCCCTAACTGAATGCGATATCAAATTACTTCATCACCGACCCGAGCGGCAGGATCACTTTGCCGAAAATTTCATTGAGCACCTGGGCGAGGCCGGCGTAGATCGCGGAGAACCCGCAGAAGATTCCTTCGTAACCAGTAAAATGTCTGAAATCGGGGCCAGCGTTGATGAAATCGCCGATCGCGAGAAGAAAAAAAAGAATGGTCAGCGATCCGAAAACGAGTTGCCCGGCGACGTGCAACCGCAAGGTGCCGACGAACATCACTGCGGTGAATAAGCCCCACATGAAAAGATAGGCGGCCATCGCTACGTCATTGGAAGGCGTCGCCCACCCTACCTTCGGGAGCACAATTAGCGCCACGAGCGAGAACCAAAACAATCCATAGGAAAGAAACGCAGTCGTGGCGAAGGTATTGCCCTTTCTCCATTCCATGATCCCAGCGATAATTTGAGCGCCGCCGCCATAGCAAATTCCCATCGCCAGAATCATACTGTTGAGTTCGTAGAACCCGGCATTGTGCAGGTTGAGCAACACGGTAGTCATGCCGAAGCCCAGCAGACCAAGCGGCGCCGGATTCCCTGTCGTGTCCTTGATTTGAGTGAGCGATTCGTTCATGGCGACCGCCAGTGTGCCGAAACAAAGATCGACAATGCAACCACAATATCGGCGCGAATTTGAGGCTTGTATGTCAGCCAACTGCCCCCCGATGGATTCCCCGTAGGGAATTGGGGTAACAGGCTACCTGGCTGATGAAGCCCGCAGACCAGGCAGCCCACGCACAGAGTTTGGCTGGCAGCGTGAGATCCTGTGACGAACATCCCTACTGGCAATCGGTCACAATACCAAAATGTAATGTCTTAACGATTTCGCTTGTCGGAGCGCATCCGCTAAAATTATGGTCTGAGTTTCCCATATGATTCGACGCGATTATCTCGTAGTTGGTGCGGGCATCGGTGGAGCGAGCGCATGCGAAGGAATTCGCAAATACGACAAGCGCAGTTCCGTCACGTTAGTTGGCGCGGAAGTTTCACCGCCTTACAAGCGTTGGATACTTTCGAAGGACTTTTTGCGCGAAAAGGAAGCGAATCTGAAAAAACTCCAGGAATTCGATGAGCGCTGGTTCGGTGCGAATAAAGTCGAGGCTCGCTTGGGCACAGTGGTGACGCAATTTAACATCGAGCGTCGCTTTGCTGTGCTGGCCAACGGCGAAAGCATCGAATTCACTAAAGCATGTCTGGCGATGGGCAGTCACCCAGTGCGGCCTCCAGTGGCAGGTACAAGTCTCGGCAACGTGATTTACCTGCGAACCGTCCGCGACGCCCTCGCGTTGCGGGAAATGTCGAATTTGGAAAAAACCATCATGGTCGTCGGAGGCGGATTGCTCGCCTGTGAGGCAGCAGCCAGCCTTCGGATGATGAAAATGAAGGTCGGCCTCATGCATCGTGACCAGTACTTATTGAATCGATACGTCGATCCCCACACGGGCAGTTGGCTAACCGACTATTTTGCAAAGCACGGCGTAGTACTCTCGATGGGAGAAGCCCTCAACGGATTCGAAGGCAAGACGGTCCTGCGCAACATTCAAACCAAGAGCGGCAACCGTTTTCCGGTTGGCTTAGCCGTGGTTGCATGCGGCGCAGAACCGAATCTCGATCTTGTGCGCAACACTCCATTAGCAGGGCCGCACGGGTCGCCTGTCACCGAGTATCTCGAGACTGAGGAAAAAGGAATTTACGCCATCGGCGATCTGGCCTTCTATCCGGACAGAATCATGGGCGGAATGCGACGCCAGACCCATTGGGAAAATGCCCGCGAGCAAGGTCTGGTAGCAGGCGCTAATATGACAGGCAAGAAGCGCATCCGCTATGAGCAGGTCCCCTATTTTTGGACGGAGATGTTTGATTTGCGGATGGATTTTGTGGGCGATTTCACGCTGCCGCCTACGCGCGTGAATCTTGATGGGACGTACCCGAAGAAAAAGATTCATCGCTCGATACTATCAAGGGGATAAGCTACGCGGGATTCTCCTTTGCCAGCAAACCGCGCGCGAAGTCGACGCGGCAAAGAACCAGGTGAGGCAGGCTCAAGGCAAATAACCAGGAAACGACGGCTGCCTAAGCCCTCGCTCCTTGGACAGTTTCGTGATCAGAAAGACACATCGACCGGGATTTCAAATGCCGGGTTGCTCACGTCCACCAGCTTCCAATCCCACGGTTTACCCGAGACCCGCCGCCACTCGAACTCGAACGGTGCGGGCAATTTGTTAACGTGCTCGTCGAGCACTTCCATTACCCCATCGTCGCTGCTATAGACCACGATTTTTCCAACCCAGATCGCGCGCCGCGTCTCAACTCGCACCGAGGGATTGGCCGCGATGATCCTGGACCCGCGCACCCACCGAAAACCTTCCCGCATCCGTTCGAGAACACGCGCCCGATCGTCGTTCCACTGATCGCGATAATCGTCGCCGATGAAATCGGCCACCGTTTCCCAGCTTCTGCCGTCGATCGCGTGAAAGAAATTCTCCGTGTGCAGCCGGACCTGATGCTCAGGTTGCCAAAGCCAGAACAGATATACGCCGACAGAAACAAGCAGTGGTGTTCCACCAATGAATGCTCCACGAAGTGTAATCGTCACAGATTGCGAGCTTATTCTCTTCCGCAGATTACGCCATTGAGTCCGCAGGATAAACGGGAAGCGAGTAAATATTAAAAATCACCGCCAAAAGGAAATGGATTAAGCAATCCACTTTAGCCGTCACTTCTGCGCTGTGATGTGCGCAATCCTCAGCGCATCCAATGAAACACGTTGCAGACGTCGCGACACGATCTGGGCGGAGAGCATACTAACGCGATTCCCGGC
>CAWHFD010000004.1:0-138070 GCA_963828355.1 uncultured Verrucomicrobiae bacterium
CTCGAAGCGTTTCAAAGGTGGCTCACAGAAACCCTCGCGTTTATCCGCGCAGCGAGTAACAGCGATTTTGCCGAGTTAAACACACGACTTGTAAACTTCTACAGCAATTTCGCAACCCATGATTCCAACAACATCGTGAAGCGCTGCCGGAGTGTGCTCAGTGAAATCGAATCGATGATCGAGGCAGACGACGCCATCATCTTGGTGCCTCACACATCAAGCGGTCTGCACAGTTTGAAATGCTCGGAGATATCTTGCGTGTTTTGAACCTATCTATGAAGCCGAGAACCACACTAACTACGTCAGAGAGAAATTGAATCATTTAACATGTTAGATCGTAACAAATCCTCTATCATCGCGCTGTCAGGCGGCGACGCGGATTGGCTTGAACGCGAAGGGGCCATGTTAGAAATCCTTAAAGACGTCACATCACCTATCAAGCTCGATCGTGATGGGCCTTTGAAGCTAAAGGTTAAGGCACGTGCGGCAGCCGGAGCGGTCACGCTTTGCTTCCCAGATCCACCGCCAGATCGAGTCTCTGCTATTCGTTCCAAGCTCACCCAATCTCTATTAATTCAATTTCTGCAGAGAGATGATTTTGTGCGAGATCTTTCCGTCCGTGCGAATGACCTAACACTGACGATCTCAAGCGGAATAGAAGATGCCACATCGCCGGAGCAGCAAATTTATTCGGTTATAACCAATCCTTTTGCGGGTTTGGGAATCCGCGAACGGACAACTGCAAATCGGATCCTTCATGATCTCAAAAACCATCTCGTTGGGGCTGACATTGCAGCTAGTATCCCTTCTTTAGATCGAACAGCCCGGTTAAAAGCCGAATTAGATGTCAGCACTCATCTAGATGCAGCCAAGCGGATGTGCGACGCTTTCCAAAATCTAACGGGAGCGTCCAGCGATATCAGGCTCGAACGTTTATCTGTACGCGATTTCTTCCGACGTTATTGCGCTCAAGCCTTACTCGAAATTCCTTCTCGGATCGCGTTTCGGCCCGCAAGCACGGTCAAAGATGTCATGTTTTGGACTTCTTCAGATCTACTGCGTTCAATTTTGGACAATCTTTTACGAAACGCCGTCGACGCAATTGTAGGAAATGGTGTTATCGCGGTCGAGTGGGACGCCTCAGAGGGCAACGATACGCTACAGCTCGAGATTACCGACTCCGGTCGCGGAATGAGCGAGGAAACTCTCACGAAGCTGCTCGAAGGAAGCTCTGTCATTTCTGGCAAAGTCGCCGGCTCCGGCGTAGGAATGCTAACAGTTACTTCGATGCTTCGACGGTTGGGCGGAGACATTACAGGCCACAGCGATCTAGGCAAGGGGACGCGATGGCAGATCCAATTGCCTAACCTCGCTCCGATAGAACAAGAACAATCGACGCAAGAACGTGAGGACATCGAAATCGTCGCACCCCAAGTTTGAGGACCAAACAATGACTGTCTTATGGGCCGACGACCAACAGGTGGTTAGTCAAACCATCTCCTCAATAACAACTCAACTGGGATTACAGATCACCTATGCTACCAGTGGCGAGAGCGCACTCCGACATCTTTTGGAGCGCTCGTATGATCTGCTGATTCTTGATCTAAAGATGCCTCCGGATGTTTGGGGCGGCTTGTGGCTCCTGCAACAGTTAAAAGATCGTCGTATCAAGGTTCCCACCATAATTCTTTCTGGTGAAGGCACCCAAGCAGAAACGATTAAAGGGATGCGCCTTGGAGCCGATGACTACGTTATGAAAGACCAAGCGAGGGTGGAATTAGTACAGCGCATTCAGGACCTTCGCGCAAAGTATGATCCTGCCCTTCTACTTCGCGCGCTCATCACTGCTGGAGAAAGTGATCGTTTTGAGTGTAAAGAGACTCTTCGTTGGCATGTCGTGCAGAAAGGGTTCGACAAAATTCCAGAGAATGCGGCCATGAAAACCGTGGCTGGATTCCTCAATTCGAAAGGGGGAACGCTAATTATTGGTATAAAAGATGACGGCACCATTGTCGGTTTAGAGCCAGACCGCTTTGAGAGTCACGACAAAGCTCTTCTATTTTTCGACAATCTAGTGAAGGTGTGGCTCAGTGACGTCGCTGCACAGTATCTGGCAGTCTCCTTTGTACACCTGCAAGAGCACGATGTCATGCGAATCGACTGCAGGCCCAAGACAATTCCAATCTACACGCGCGCAATGACCGGCAATGACGTCGACTTTTTGTCCGCCGCACTGCTTCGACGATAAGGCTGCGAATTGATGAGGCTGTCTCTTACATCAAAAGCCACTTTGGAGAAGCCTCAGGCAGCGACTGTCGGTCGGGAGCGCAGTGATTTACTATTACAAATTATCCCAAAACGTTCCCGGACTGCTGCATCGCAGACGCTCGTTACATATTGCGCAGCCGCCTTCGCCGAGGCTACGGCGAGCCCCCCACGGAGCAATCGAACACAATCATGGCACAAGTCGGTCAAACACTTCTTGCTTGTGCCACGCGAGCGCATCCGGATGCGGCCAGTAGTGTTCGTCCGAGGGCAGCACGATTTTTCTACGGTCGATTTCAAGTGCCGGAAATTTTGACACATTAGCATTTGAAATCTTTGGGTTCACTACGACTTCGTATTGGTCGGAAATAGTGAAGATTCCGCGATCGAATGCCCAATGGGCTGATCGCGAAAGTGCGACTCCATTCCGAGGATCATCGGTTCCGCGAACATCTTTTCCGATGATGTGTGCGCCATCCGCTTCGACGTGCCGAGGCGACTTGAACCGCTGACCCGTGACAGCACACGTGTAATTGTAGTTCGATAGCACAATCGAGCGAAACGCGGCGTCCCGCTTTTGCCGCGAGATTCTGTAAACTGCCCGATCTTCGGCCGCGAAGGGTATCCATTCTTCGAGAGATTCCAATCGAAGGGCCGTCTCGATTAACTCGTCCGATTCCTCTGAAAGAGCTGTTCCAGTGACCGCGATAACTTCGTCGAAGGTGAGTCCCCGAATCCGGAACAAATCGGCAGCCGGATCGAAGTTCTCCACGTAGCCAAGTCCCAGGAAGAGATGCCGCGCGCCGCTAGCGCTCGTTTTATCAGACTCCTGCCGCAAAACGAGTAACGGCTGTCGATCGGTCGTGCAGCGCACAAGTCCAGCATTGACTGCGAGATCCATTCCACCGGCTTTCGGGCTGTATTGCATCCACCACGTTCGATCCGGATTGTGGAATAGCTGATCACCGTATCGACTTTTCAGCATCGATGCGATCGACAGTGGATAAAATGAGCCGGCCGGTTTGTAGATGCCCTCGATCAGCGGGTGAATCCGTTTGACGCCTTTAACAACGGCTGACGTATCACGAAAGAAGGACGCGGGCTGAACTGTTCCGAAGTATGGGACCAACGTCCGGAAAATTCGGCGTCGTTCGGCGATGTCGTTATCCAGCGGTGCCATCGGGCCGGGCTACTGCAAAAAAACGTTCTGGTTATGCCAGGAAAGGAGATCGTCAGTCGGTCGTTCTGTGTCCAGCACAGGCACAGAAATTCTAGTGCCGCGCAGAGGGTAGTAGCTTCGGCCATTCTGATAGTCGTGCCGCAGGCGATCGCTGACTTTCAAAGTGTAGTTCGGCGTTACGGTCAGATAGCCTTGTTCGAACAAGCGATGAAGATCTGCTCGTAGAAGTAATCCGTTTCGTACCTCATGAGGACCTTCCTTCGCGAACGGGCGAATATGCGCTGCCTCGAGCGCGGGCAATGAATGTTCTCGAGTTACCGCACATGCGCGCTCGTACGCTTCCGTCACAGAGACGCGGAATGCTCCTTGGCCAAGTCGCGGCCGAATCAAAACAGGAGAACCGTAACGCTGCGATTCGGCAGCCGCTTCGCCTTCTGCTACGCGCAATTCACGATTAGAAACTCGCGCAAGGCATTCGGCCCACACTCGCGCTCCTTCTCCAACATCCAAGTCGTATACAGTGTGACGAAGATTCGATTCAGCCCAGTCACGCGGCTGCGGGATCCATTCATCACGCGAAAAGAACGTCGCGTTAACGACTACAATACAGCCAATTTGCAAAATTCCCTTCTGAGGCGCCGCCTTGATCTTCACCCGAATCTTCTGAAGTCGCGCATGCATCTCTTCAAATGAAGCCGAGCCATTCGCTGTGCCGAAGCACTCCCATGCCAGCCATTCTGGTAGTTCCGAGTATCGCGCGAAGTATCCGAACCCGGCGATCGCACGATGGGGAGCTTTCAGCTTAAAGAAAAATGGCGAGAACTCGGGTGCTCGAAACGGTTGTGTTGTGGTTGGCTTCCAAAAGTTGACCTCATCCCACGAACGCTGCTGGCTTAAATAACTGTACCAATCGAAATCAGTTATCGCGATTGTGCCGGGCTGCGCCATCGCGCGCGATTAAAAACCAACGCGTTAACATTCACAATCCTCAAAGTTCGTTTCAGCGAGGCGCCGAAACCGGCAGGCTGGCAGCCTTGCGCTCCCCAGATCGCCGCCGTCACTACGTCGTGGTAGCTGATGATGTCGTCGACTTCCATTGCTTAGCGATGTAGTTTTAGCCAGTTTGTAACAAGCTGAAGATAGTCAATGAAAGTAAGCTGCACCGGATTCAGCTGCGCTTCTTCTGCGATAATTGGCAGCTCTCTGCGGAACCGCTGGTAATCCTGCCAGATCTTTGCCCCGCCAGGAATGGCGGCTTTTCCCGGCGCGGATTGGAGCCAGTCGCGCACATGCCGGATTGCATTCCGGGCTTCGTGTCGTGCGCCTTGATGTCTTGGCCGCCAATATCCGAAATGAATCGTTTGTACCGGTATGGGGCACGATCCATGATCAAACAGCGCTTGCGCGATGAGCGCCCTTCGAATCGTTTCGCTCCGAGAAAAATTCCGAACTCCAATGGCATATTGAACCGGGGCAGGCGATAGGGCTGATCTTCGACTTCTGTTCGCGAGATGTCGTGAATGCCGTGATTACACAGGGCAATCAGCCGATAGATATTTTCAATCCGAACTTCGCCCGCATCGGTCAATTCCAATGTGCATCTTGGAACGAATCCACATGCAGCCACGCAAAAGACGATCGCGTCCAGGAGCGGCTGGTATTTTTTGTCGAATGGACAGTTAATGAATACGCTAGCGCTGGGGGACGCCGGCATTCCGGATCAACCGTGCTTAACCACCAGGAACACGTCTTTGCCCAAGCCGGAGCGTATTCTCGCCTTATACTCTTTTGGGTCGGTTCGCTTCAATTCTGCGATTTTTCGGACGGCCTCTCTGATCACACTCTTGGAAACTGTTCCACTTCGCCGCACGTCTGGGATTGGGCGATATTTCGTTTCGGGCATGCCTTAAAATATGGGCGTCGACCTGAATTGTCATCATAAATTGTTTGGCATTCAAGCATCGTATGGTTACTGCGGGCGACGTTCAGCACTTCGCGCAGGCCGCTTTTGAAATCCGTCGCCGCGTGAAAGAATTTGCCCCTGCCGCGCCGAAGCGCGCTCACGCGTCAAAACTGTGGCAACGAAATTCATCCATCGTAAGCAGCTTATGATATGAGCAACAACTAACGCGAGAAACGGCAATTCTTAAAAGCGGAAAAGATCGTTTTCGCGAGGACGCAAAAAACCAACACGCGAGGCCGCGTGTGCTCCCCAGACCGAGACCGACTCACTCCATATCCGGGTGAGGGCCTTTGCCATGTTCAGTGATGAAGCGGTCGATCCGCACGGTGACAACGGGCAGCCCGCCACGGCGGGTAAACTGACCGAGAGCCGAGCTCGAGCACGGCACCAACTTCGCGGCGGGACCAATGTCATCATCCATCTTTTGGAGTTGTCTGACGTTCCTTGCGATTTGCGCGACCTCGCGCACGTGCAATAAGCTCGCGCGTGCGCGGATTCCGATGCCTCTGTTCTGGTTTGCTGATGACGGCCGGCGCGGGGTTATTCGCTCTCCATGCAGGCGGCTGCGCTAAGCAGCGGTTGCCAGGCGGTTTGTCGAAACTGAAGCCATGTCGGTTGCCGGGAATCAGAGAGGAATTGCTTTGCGGCAAATTCACGGTTTTTGAAAATCGCCAAACGCGCGCCGGGCGGAAGATTGATCTGAACGTGGTGGTTCTGCCGGCCTTCGATCAGAAAAACAAGAGTGAACCGTTGTTCGATATCGAGGGTGGGCCAGGCGCGGCCGCGAGTAATGCCGCAATGTTCTATGCGAAGGAAGGCAAAGAATATCGGCGCAAACACGACGTTGTGCTGGTCGATCAACGAGGCACGGGAAAATCAAATCCGTTGACGCCGGCACCGATAAAGAAAGCGCCGCAGGATTATCTGAAGGAAATGTATCCGGTGGATTACGTGAAGAATTTGCGGCGAACATTGGAACAGCGCGCCGATCTCACGCAATACACCACGCCGATCGCGATGGATGATCTCGATGATGTGCGAAGCTGGCTCGGTTATAATCGGATTAATCTGGTCGGATTGTCGTACGGAACGCGCGCGGTGCTCGTTTACTTGCGTCAATATCCGGAACACGTCCACACAGCGACGCTCATGGGTGTGGCGCCAACTTATTTAAAGATGCCGCTTTATCACTCGCAGGCGGCAGCGCGGGCGATGGATTTGTTGCTCCAGGAATGTGAGAAGGACGCGAGTTGTCACAACGCGTTTCCGCAGATTCGCGCGGACTGGCAGAACGTGCTGGCGCAACTGGGCCGGGAACCGACGCGCGTTCAATATTCATCAGATGGAAAGAGCGCACCGGTGACGGTGGAAATTCAACGCGACATTTTCGCGGAAGAAATTCGCAACTGGATGTATGGTCAGGATAAAGCGCGAAAAATTCCATTTATCGTGCATGAAGCGGCGCAGGGCGATTTCACGCCATTTCTCCATGAAGTGATTGCGCCGGGAATTCCGGACTTCATTGCTGACGGAATGTATCTCTCCGTTACGTGCGCGGAAGACGTTCCGTTCATTGATCAGGCGGAAGCCGCCAAGCTGAACGAGGGGAATCCTTTCGGGAATTATCGCGTGTTTCAACAAACGCGTGCGTGCAGTTTATGGCAGCGGGGAAACATTCCGGCCGATTATCGAGAGCCGGTTTCGTCGAATCTTCCGGTGCTGATCTTTTCCGGTAACCTTGATCCGATCACGCCACCGCAACGCGGCGAGGAGGTCGCAAAATATTTGCCCAACAGCCGGCACGTCGTCATCCCGGAAGCCGGCCATGGCGTGGATGGATTGAGCGACGCGGGTTGTATTGATCGCATCATCATCGACTTCATGGACAAAGGAAGCGTGAAGGACCTCGACACGAGCTGCGTTGATCGAATGGCGCCGCCGCCGTTCGTAACAAAGTGAGAACCACAACGACGGGTCATCACTGATTGGAAAATTAGAGACGAATAGCGCGATATCGATACGCGAGTGTTCACGCCGGATGGGTTGTCACGTTACATTCGCGATCGCGTGGCGGCCACGGTTTTCCCGCTTTCGATGCGGCGCATTTGGCTTCGCGAATCGCGACCATCTTCTTCGCGTGCGCGCGTGTCAGCTCACGCCGGCTGGCGAGACCGCCGCGGCGGCCAATCTTCGCGAGATACTCGCGGATATTTTTCTGCGTCTCCGTCATTTTCTTGACCCATCGGCAGGCGTAGCGCCTGCCCTACAATTCAATGGCTTGAACCATGCATCGTAAGCGGGTTATGATGCAACCGAAAAAGCCGTGCAGATCGACAGTCGGCTAAAAAGGAGGAAAGTCCGTTTCGGCTGGCAGCCGAAACCAGGTCGCCGCGGCGACCGCCTGGATGATGTCTCGATTTCCATGATTCAAAGCAATTCGACAAATTGTTCTTTTGTTAGACCAGCTTCGCGGATTAACGCGCGCAGCGTTCCTTTCGCCAGTTCGCGATGATTTGGAACTGTTAGTCGGCGCCCAGACGGATGGCGCAGAATGATGTGGCTTCCACTTTGATGATCTACAGAGTAGCCAATTTTACCGAATGCTTTGACTGCATCCGGGCCGGAACAAACAGGCAAACGGTTCACACGCTAACTTCGACGACGGCTTCGGTGATTGGAGCCGGAATAGGTTCGCCGTGTTTTTTCAAACTGTCGATATAGCCCTGAATGGCGTCACGAATATTCGCCGTTGCCTCGTCGCGCGTTTTCCCTTGGGAAATACAGCCGGGCAAAGCCGGGCATTCGGCAACAAAAACGCCATCTTCATCAGATTCAATCGTGATGCGAAATTTCACGCCGCAAGTGTAGCAATTGGCGGAGCGACTGGCAATGCAATCGCTGATGTCATCGACTTCCATGAGTTTGCTCCCTAAACACCCGAGACGTGGATCACTCCATATTCGGGTAAGGGCCTTTGCCATGTTCGGTGATGGAAGCGGTCGATTCGCGCCGTGACCAACGGGCAGCGGTACCGAGCCTAGCTCGAGCACCGCAGCGTCGCACCCGCGCGCGACATAATTCTCCAATCCAATCATCGTGAAGTGCATCCATCATAACCGGCTTATGATGCATCACACGTCAAAGCGGTCTCAGGTTAACTTGAGTAATTTGCGATCGCGCGGTGGCCACGGTTTGCCCGCTTTAGTCGCCGTGCGTTTCATCTCACGAATCGCGACCATCTTCTTTGCGTGCACGCGTGTCAGCTCACGCCGGCTGGCGAGCCCGCCACGGCGGCCGATCTTCGCGAGATACTTGCGCACTCCCTTTTCAGCTTCAGTCATTGTCTCCCAAGAATGGCAGGCGGAGCGCCTGCCCTAACAATTCAATAACTTGAACCATGCATCGTAAGCGGGTTATGATGCAAGCGAAAGATGTGCAGATCGGCAGTCGGCTAAAAAGGGGAAGAGTTCGTTTCGGCTGGCAGCCGAAACCAGGTCGCCGCGGCGACCACCTGGATGATGTCGTCGACTTCCATTATCAGAGCAGTTCCTTGAATTGTTCAATGGTCAGGCCAGCGTCGCGCACGATGGCTGCCATTGTATAAGCGTCGACCGGATTGTTTCGCGGAATGACGAGCCGGAGTGAGCCCTTCGACATGAAAATGTGTTTACCCTGGCGGTCGATGTGGAAGCCGGCTTTCTCCAGAGCTTTAATCGCGCGCAGATGATTTATGCCGGGCCAGCTTCGGCATTCATCAAGCCGTGGCTACTTCCATCTCGCGAGTCTCACATCGCGTATCCGGTTCCCCGTAAACTACCAAATATTCCCGGATTGCGTCCTGGATGTTCCGAAGCGCCTCATCGACATTTCGCCCTGAGAATGACAGCCGGGCAGTTCCGGGCAGCTCACCGAAACACCTTCGGCGTGTTCAATCAGGGTGACATGAAATTTTCGCTTCACGGCCAGTAATCGTAAGTGCCGCACGAGAAAACGTCAACGCAACGTTCCCTTGTCCAATTCGCGATCATCGTAAGCAGGTTATGATGCGAGGAAAAAACCGAGCGGATAGTTCTATGTCGCTGATCCCATCAGCTCCGTTCACGAAAGATTAAGAAGTGTGAACCTCGTGCCGAGCTACTTTCGTGGTGCCAGACGTTCACCCGCCGCGGCGGGTGAACTCCGTGATGCGATTCGGTGACGCAATTGTAGGAATGGGCGTTCTACCGTTAGAAACAGAATCACCGCTGCGGCGTAGACACAGAGTTCGACGCCGAGAAGCGCAGGCGCGGAAGTAAGATCGATGTTGTGGTTTGTGCAGAACTGTTCGACTCCGTTAATAACAAGTTTCTGAATGAGGTAGGCGCTGTAGGCGATACTGGCGATGAAGGCGACGCCGGGAATCGCAACCCGACAGAGCGGTAACCGCGGACTGACCGCGCAAACAAGAAGCGCAGCCATGGCAACGGCGATGAGTGGGAATTGCCAGATGCAGGCAGAGACCGTGAGGGCTTCGGTTTCGCCGAGATACAGCGCATAAGCGATCAGCCCAAGCGCGGGTAGCCAAAGCCAGGGTGCGCAGTTGACGAGGCGTTGCCACCAGTTCGGTCGAAATTTCTCGATCGCAGCCAGAACAACGCCGAACACCAGCGGATCGAGCCGGGTCCAGGTTGGATAATAAATCCATGCTTGAAAGGCGCGGAACGAAACGCCGCCGCCATCAACCGATGGATTCTGTGCAGCCAGAAGAGCGCGTAAGGCGATGCCGCCAAAAACGATCAGGCATGGAATGACGATAGCTGCGCGCGGACGGCGAAAGAGGAAGAGCAAAAGAAAAGGTAGCGCCAGGTAGAATTGGTCTTCGACCGCGAGAGACCAGGCATGTGAGAAAGCTGTTCCGCCATGGAGCGCGATGTTTTGCACCGATAACAGAAATTTCCACAGCGGTTGCGACATTTCGGAATATTCGCGCCATGACGGCAGCAAAAAATAAATCGCGAGCACGGCGAAGTACGCCGGCATGATTCGCAATGCGCGCCGGGTAAAGAACCGACCGAGATTGATCTTCCGACCGCGCGCAAGCGGGGCAAGCAATTGGCCGCCGATCAAATAACCGCTAAGGACAAAGAAAAGATCGACACCGATCCAGCCGAAGCGGTCCATCCGCCCGGGCAATTTGAATCCGAAAAGCGCGGCGTGATAAACGACGACCACGATGATCGCGAGCGCGCGGAGGAGATCGAGGCCGGGCTGGCGTTCGCGATTTTGAAAGCGCGGATCGATTTCGAGGTCGCCGCGGCGACTCTTCGATCCGAGTGGCGTTGCAGTCTCAGTTGCGGACTGATGAATGCGCGAAAATAGCAGATGCTCGCGCGGAGTCGAGACGTGTGCGTGCTATCACGCGCCGCTGGCGCCTGGGTGCTTGACCCCCCGTTTGCGTCCGCTACATCCCTATCCCGATTGAAATTCGCTCCGCTGCCCGATCGACTGCTTTACGTTGATCACTCGGTCGCCGCGGCGACCTTGCGCCAGCTACCTGGCTGCGTTGCCGTCTACCCGCGCGATTGAAACTCGTTCGCTTCCCCGCTTTGACTTATGTGCTCCCGCTCATGTCGACCTCTCGGTTTGCCCATCTATGTCGCCGGCGCCCCGCGGCTCCATTCTCGCCGCTACCCACCGCGGCTTTGCCTTCTATGTCGCTTTCCCCAAAAGCTCCATTCCCTCGATCGCGACGTGTTCTATGTCGCTGATCCCATCAGCTCCATTGCAAGCAGGGGCTATCGCCGCGTGACGTCCGTACGGCGGATTCGTCCAGCGGCGAATTAAACTGAGCTTTCGCGAGAGGATCGTTAAAGCGGCAGAAACGTTCGCCCCGGCGAATGGAGCCGCAGGGATGCGAGCGACATAGATGGGATCAAGCCGAATGGTCGACATGAGCGGGAGCGAGTAAGTCAATCCGTCGCCCGCGGACGAGGCGGCCTCGCGGGCCGGCCATTGCAAGGCGACGACGTTGCAACATCTTGGCGGGTGATTGAGGGATTTTGAAACTCGCTCGCTTCCCAACTCGCTCGTCGCTACCCTCGCGACTTTACCTTCATCTCGATGATCCCATCAGCTATCGGTTGGGTTGGTTATTCCCGATCTGTGGCAGAATCGCTGCGCGTGACCACTGACCAAACTGACGACCGACAACTGACTGCCTTTACGTCAATGTGCCGCAGGGTACGGTGTTGAAGCCAAAAATTGCATCTGCAGTTAGTGCCCGGATGTTTTATGAAGGCAGGACTGGCCGTCGGATGTATTCCCGATCTGTGGCAACAGGAGGCAGTGCGCGCGTTGCAACAGGGAAAAGACGTGGTGGTGCAGGCGCCGACAGGATCGGGCAAGACTTACATCTTCGAGCTGCTTTATCCGAACCTGAAAACTCAGGCGGTGTTCACCGTCCCGACCCGCGCACTGGCTAACGATAAATTATCGGAATGGCGCGTGCGCGGCTGGGATGTCGGCATATCCACGGGTGACGTCGCGCTAAATCTCGACGCGAAGGTTGTGGTCGCGACGCTCGAGACACAGCGCGGGCGGTTTCTCCGCGGCGAAGGCCCGGGTCTCCTGGTCATGGATGAATTTCAAATGCTGGGCGATCCGATGCGGGGCGTGCATTACGAGCTCGCCGTCGCGCTCGCACCGAAAGCAACACAGTTGCTCTTTTTGAGCGGGAGCGTGGCCAACCCGCGCGACGTGGTCGCCTGGCTGCAACGCATCGGACGTCAGGCCGTCCTCATCGAACACAAGACGCGACCGGTGCCGCTGGAGGAAACTGATCTCGGAAATTTGCCGGATTCCCAATTTGTTCAGTCGCGCAGTCCGAGCTCGCCACGGCCAGTCTTTGACCGGACAGGCGGATCTTTCTGGCCGCGCATGATTGGCCGCGCCATGCGCGCGGACCTGGCTCCGGTGTTGGTGTTCGCGCCGCGTCGCGCTGCTGCCGAACAGATCGCGCAAGCCATCGCGTCGGCCCTGCCGGTGCGCGATCCGTTGCGATTGACCCCGGCCCAGGAAGCAACCGCGGGGAAAAGCCTGACGAAACTCTTGCGGAATCGTGTGGCGTATCATCACAGCGGACTCAGTTACGCCGCGCGCGCCGGCGTGGTGGAATCGCTCGCCAAAGCGGGACAACTCAACGTCGTCGTCGCGACAATGGGACTTGCCGCCGGGATCAATTTTTCGATGCGCTCGGTGATCGTGACCGATCGACGTTATTTCGCCGGCAATTTCGAGCGCCAGGTCGAAGCGGACGAGCTTCTCCAGATGTTTGGTCGCGCCGGCCGCCGTGGTCTCGATGAAGTCGGTCACGCGCTTTACACGAACGATCTGCCCCGGTTGAGCGACACAAAAGCGCGCCAACTGAGACGCGCAACCCAGGTAGATTGGCCCAGTCTGATAAGCGTGATGCATGCGGCCAAACAGCGCGGCGAACAACCGTTCGCGGCGGCGGTGCAACTGACCCAGTCATTGTTCAGCGTGCAACGCGTGCCGCTCGGCGTCGAACACTCACTCGAAAGCGGGCCGCGGCCGTGTGGACTTTGGGTGACCGATGAGCGCGCGCGGTTCGTCCGGCGCGGAATGATCGAGATGCTGAACTTGCTCGAAGAATGGGAAGCGAAACCGGCGGCAGAAAGTGTGATGCTCGGTCGCGCTTTTGTGCGCGAAAACGATCGGTGGCGGCGGGCGCTGACCGTGCCGCGTATGCTCGATGGGGTCGGCATGGGAAATCTCTGCCGGCTGCGCGAGCAGAACCATTACGGGCGCGAGTTGCCGGTCGCGACGGTGCTCGCTTCGGGAGAGGTGGCATTGGTGAAATGGCTGAAGAAAGGAGAAAACGCCGAACCCCCCAGTGCGAGCGCACGGGCAGAACGTCCAACGCCGAAAAACTCTCGGACGCCGCGCAACGCCCAATGAAAGATTTGGCTGCGCGGCGCGGAACTTTTACCCATGAACAATTTGAAACTGAGATCCGGCCGCAGCTCGTTGAACTGGTGAAGCCGGGCACAATCGTCGACTGGATCATGCGCGGAAAGCTGATCTCGATCCGGCTCGATTACGCCAATGTGCTGGTCAACGCTCACATCGATTCGTCTGGCAACGCGTTGATCGATCCGCCGGAGCGCGAGAACCTGCCGGACGTTTGTCGAGCGTGCGATCAGTTGGAGCACGATAAAACCGTCGCGATCGTGAACTCGCCAACGTACGCGTGGCGACATCTTGGACTGGTTGAACCGGACGGCACACCGACGACGCGGGGAATGATTTTCTCATTTTTTCACGGCGGCGAAGGTCTGGCGGTGGCAGTCGCGCTCGAAGACGAAACCTATCCGATCGACGAATTGGTTTTCGATCTGGCCAATATTCGCGCCGGTCCGCGCTTCGCCGGCGAGGACGCGCCGATGGGCGGGCGGCTCGGCATTTTGTGTCAGCGAGTCTACCGCCGGGCCGATTATCCAGGTTACCTCACCATGGGCGTGCCGGTGCAATACGGCGCCGGCGCATCGGAAGTGGTGCGCGCGCTGGTGGCTGATCCGCGCTCCAGGCACAAGCTCACCAACGAACTGTTGCGTCACGGCGATATCGAACGAGCGCTGGTGGAGTGGCGCAGCATACTTCGCCACATCGTCCTTGCGCCCGCCTATCCGTTGTCGCGATGGACGGAACTGAAAGCGGCGGCCGAAGAGCTTATCGATAAAACGGCTTCGCCCACAGCTGCTGTTGACCTTGGGACATTGGTTCCGTTGCAGCAGCGGGCTCTCGGGAAGTGACCCGCCTTCGTCCCGCAGTCGCGGGACTGCGGCGGAAAGGCAAGTGACGAGAGACTAGAACCACGATCCAGGCGCTCGCCGCGGCGAGCGCCTCTATAACGTCAGCCGTGCATTTGTTATATCATAAGCGGCTTACGATCGACGAGCTCTCACGCAGCGTCGTCGGCGGAATATTGGTGGGACTCATGAATCGATGCATCGTAAGCCGCTTACGATGGATCAGATCCGCTTACGAAAGTTTTATTAGTTTGCGATCGCGCGGCGGCCAGGTTTTTCCCGCTTTCAACGCTGCGCGCTTCGCTTCGCGGATAGCAACCATCTGTCGCGCATCCGACTTGGTCAGTTCGCGGCGACTGGCAAGCCCACCTCGCTTCCCAATTTCCGCGAGATATTCGCGCACCTTCTTTTGAGCCTCAGTCATTTGCGTCCAAGGAACGGCAGGCGGAGCGCCTGCCCTACAGTTGATTCGTGGTCAATCATGTATCATAAGCCGCTTATGATGCCAGCGGATCATTGGCATCAGCAGAAAGCGAGAAGAGAACCGTTTCGTTTCACAAAGTGGAACTGAAACCAGGTGCTTCAACGAGCACGCAACAACTCACATTAGGTGCCAGCGAGAAATTCGCTTACCAGCTCGTTGAGTGGCGCGATCTTCCGCTTTCCGCTGTATTGTCGCACCTGAAGCTTGGCGATTTCCGGAAAGAGGTTCAGCACCGTCCGCTCATCACGCGCGACAAGGAGCGTCTTGCGGCCGAGAGCCTGCGCGAGCGCAAGTTCGAGGCAGACGTTTGCATTCAACCCGGTGAGATCGACCACCACGTGCGTGGCGCGGCAAATCTCTTCCCAGATTGAATGCACAATTCTGATCTCGTTCGTTTCGTCACCACGGCGATATTTTACGCCCGCCGCCGTGCACGCCTTCCGCACGGTGTCCCGCGCCGCGTTCGACCAGTCGTGATGAAACGGCATGACATGGAAACACCGCGGTGTCTCCGGCTCCGGATAGAATGGCGGCCAGGCGGGAAAAATGAGCGCGCCCTTGCCGTGCACATTCCTGTTGATCAGCTCGTCGAGCATCGTCGCGACGGCGATTGGATCCAGCTGCTCGCCCTCAGTCAGGCGTTTCTTGTAGAGCTTGGAAGCAGGATCGCTTCGCGTCACGCGGCTCAGCACCTGACGCGCCGTTGCTTCAAGCTCACCACTCCCCGCCGTGGGAAACAGACCGAGCATGGCGCGATCGAGCGCGTCGCCCAACGCTGCACGGGGATCGTCGCCGAGCGGTGTGGCCGCGAGGTCAATGTCGAACGGCAGTTGCTCGCTCGCGATCACCACCGGGTAAACGCCGAGTGCGAGCGCGCTGCCGAGCGCGTGCGCGACTGCCGCGCCTTCCACCGCGGACGACGTGCTCAGGTCGAAAATTCCGACTGCGCTTTCGCGCAGTTGATTCCAGCGCAACTGCCCCGCACCCCAGGCGCGAGATTCTTCCGGGAATTGCAGTTGTCGCTCTTCGCAAACTTCAGCCGCGAGGGCGCGCAGATTCGCAGAACCGGCGAAAAAGACAGCGTTCGGGTTGACTTCAACGTCCGACCAGCCCCAGAGCGGTTCCGCATACATGGCGTGACGGCGCAAACCGAAACGGCGCACCGCGTAGGCGGCCGGGCGCAATCGGTCATGCTCGACTTCAATCACTGCCGGGTCGTTTTCCTCCAGTCCTTTCAAGGCCCCCCGACCACTCGTACATTCACCAAGGAGCTCGAAGCCTCTCGCCTGTTCCTTCTCGCCGAGATGCGATTGGTTGGTTTCGTCGAGCAGGAACGAGCGCATCGCGATCAAACAGCGGTCGATGAGTCCGGCACGTCCGCCCCGTACTCGCACTTCGGTTGCAATCGGCTTGAATTGCGCAATCGCGGCACGCATTTCACCTAGACGAGTCGCCATTTCCTCCGGTGTCTTTGCCGGAGTGCGGAAGATGGTTTGAAATTGTTGCAGCGTCGCACGGAGCGACGCCGCACGCTGCGGACTGACCTCGCCGCGTTGTGTCTCTTTCTCCAGATCCGCGAATATGGCCGAGAACGCGTCATCATATTCGTTGCTCTTTCCGCCAGAGAGATCCTTCGCAAGATTCGCGAGCTGACGACGGGTCTCGTCCGTCCGTGCAGGATCGTCTGGCTGCGGCAGCACCTTTGCAGCTTGTTCGAAGAAGCCTCGGAAGCTGTCGAGTTGCTCAGTTGCGCTGGGAGTGGTCCGCTCCATCTCCTTTAATGTGCGCCGTACCTTCTCGTCTGTGGCAGTGTCCTCCGGTGCGGCATTCGCCAGCGTTTCCTTCAGCGCCTGCAATTCGTCCCGACTCTTTTGCGCGGCTTCGAAGTGCCGCAGCGCGCGCAACTGCGTCTCGATGATCTCGAGCGCAGTCTCGACCTGCTCCACCGTCTCGGGCTTTTCAGTTTGGAAGATGCCCCGCGCCGCGTGATAGCGTCGCCTGGCTTCTTCCATGGGCACGCGATCGTGTCCTGCCGCCATAAACTGAAGCGCGACTCCGAGATTGAAATTCAATCGCGCCAGTTCCAACCGATCGCCTCCGGCCTCGAGCAGAGGCTCACCTTCGAGATAGACGTCGCGCGCCATCGCCAGCAAATCCTTGTCGCGCTTGCCGGAGAGAGAGGAGAGCGCATCGCCCAAGTAGCGATGCAGCTTGCCCGTTTCGCGCCCGTTCGCCGTCGCTTCGGCCGAGTCTTTCCATTGGCTAAGGAGCTGCTGGATTTGTGCGACTGTTTCACGAGCAATTCGCTGGACTTCGGCTTCATCAGGTTTTGCTTGTTCCTCGATCTCCCACAGCGGTTCCATGATCGCGTCGCGCCTTTGCACCAGTTCGCCTAACGAGTGCTGTCGAGGCTCCGGCACGTCGGGAATTTCCATTTTCCCAAGCGATTGTCCGTTACGTCCCATCAGCTCGCCGCACCGGCGGCAAACGCGAATGGCAGCGTGCTCTGCTTCGCTGTACTGCCAATCGCCCCAGGCATGTGCCGGCCGTTGCTGCTGACCGCGTTCTCCGCAGCGTCCGCACACCACCACTTCCAAGCACGCATCTGGTTCAACTGCTTCCCAATACTCCCACTGATGTTCTGCCGGAAGACTCTCCTCTGCGCCACATCGCGTGCACGTCTGCATTTGCAAACACGAACGGTCGCGGATGAATTCTGGAGCTGCCCACTCATGGACGACGCCCTCCTCCGTTTTCCCACAACGCGAGCAAACGCGCGTTTCATCGCAGCTACTCGCGCCTCTTCGTTCCCACTCGCCCCAGGTGTGTTCGACGCGCCGGGTGGTCGCGCCGCAGTTCACGCATAATTGTGTCTGATCACAATGGCCCGGCCGCGCATACTGCCATTCACCGCTATGAAAACCGAGGAGGCACTTCCCCCGCTTAAGAATGTCTTTCCACATGATTGCTTCGAATTGATTACGGCTGTGCTTACAAGCGTTCCCAGAGCTTGAGGTGTCCTGCCTGTGGCAGAAAAAGATTGCTGTCTGTGACCTGGTAAACGTGTTCCTCGACTCCGCCGTTTGTGTCGCGGATGCGCAAAACGCCGTCCGCAGTTTCCCACACGCCTTCCCTCGGCGGAGTTTGCCTTTCACCCATGCCGCTCACTGAGTGGCTGTAGCGCGCACAGCGGCCGTCTTCTGCCAGAATCCAATGCGTATCAGTCGTCATGCTGAAGCCGCCGCCGCCGCCAAGGCATTCGGTGTGACGCCAATGCCCGACTACGCGCACATCAAGCGGTGCTGCTTGCGGAGTCTCGGAGTCAAAAGGCGCGTGATCGACTTCTGTTTGTTCGATGGCAGGCGCCGGTGAAGTTGCGCGCACCGGCACTTCCATCTCGCCACAACGACGACATACACGAACCGCTCCGCCGTAGTGTGCACTCTCCTGCCATTCACTCCAGCAGTGCTCGAGCCTGCTGTGCGTACTGCGCGCGCCACAGCGTTCGCAGATTTGGTGTTCACTGCAATGGTCTTCGATCGCGTATTCCCAGCGTCCCCACTGATGGCTCACGCCCGTCGGTTCTTCCGCTTCGCAGCGCGCACACCTCCGCACCTGCTCGCACGAACGTTCCTTAACGTACTCCGGCGCCGCCCAATTGTGCGTAACGCGTTCCTCCCTCTCCGCGCACCGTTCGCAGACGCGGCGCTGCGCACAATCACGTTCACGCTCGAATTCCCACTCCGCCCAGATGTGATGGGTGCGCTCCTGGCGTTTCTGACAAAGGGTGCAAAGTCGCGTTTGGATGCACTGCGCCGGTTGCTCGTAGTTCCATTCGCCCTCGTGAAACCCGAGCAGGCACTTCCCCTTTTGAAGCAGCTTTTTAAACATCGGAAGTCGAGGACCGAATCGTTTTGTGACCACCGACGCGATTACGATTGGCTTCAAGATCACGATTACGGTCAAATCCAAGGATTTTGACGTTCTTGAAAGTGAGAAGGGGATCGCCCAAGCGACTGTCATGTTTCGGGACCTCGCAACGCCGTTTTGGACGATGGCAGAGTACGCGAGCAGCGCCTCGGCACAGCGGATATTGGCGTGCCGCACGTGCTGCCCCTCTTACGCGCTCGCGTAGATGATGCATTCCATGAGCCGAGTTGAACTCATCGGGAATGTATTCCTGTAGCGTCACGTTTTCGCAATTTTTCCGCCCCGTCACCCTGGATGCAAGATCATAAAACGGAACGCGATAGCGCCCGCCCCTCCGCCCCGCGGCGCGCGCACTGGAGGCACGATGGCTGTGTCGTCCCGGTCTTTGCGACCAGCAACTCATCTTGCACACTCATCGCATACCCAGCTGTTAGGCGCCTCGAGCGGTTTGCCGGCAGTTGCCGCCCACATCGTGACGCCTTGTCGCGGCGAAGTACGACATTCGCACAAACTTTTGGGCAAGCGATCTGGTCATGCTACAGAGGTCAGATGCCGGGGGTCAGATGTGTTTGGCCAGGGTCGCCCTTCGATTCCGCTCAAAGCAAGACTTGCAGAGGCTGATCTTACGAAAACGACCGCGCCATTCGCAAGACGCGGCGCTTTCAACGTGTGCAACAGCACGCCGTGCACGGCGTTCGATTGAAACTCGTTCATTTCCCAATTGACTGATGTGCTCCCGGCCATTTCGAACTCGGTTTGCCCATCTATGTCGCTCGCGTCCCATCGGCTCCATTCGCTCGCCGCTACCCCCGCGACTACGCCAGTCCGGCTCGGACCCTTCTATGTCGCTGATCCCATCAACTCCATTGTGCAGATTACATTTTGCGCAGCCGCCGTCGGCGGGTGAACCGTGCTTAGCGTCGGACTTGGTCGTCTAGGGAGACGGGACGCTCTGCAGGAGCTCGAGTTCCTGCCACCGCGCGTAGAGGTGCGCGACTTTGTCGCGTGCAGTTTTTAATTGCGTCTCCAACTCGAAAATCTCCGAGCGCGGTTTTGCATAAAAATCCGGTGCGGCAAACGTGGCTTCCAAATCCGACACGGGAGTCGTCCGGATTTGAAAATGAACCACGTCCGGTAATCTTGACGGCTTTTAAACCGTCAAGTTTCAGTCTCGTCGTTTATGCATCGTAAGCGGCTTACGATAGGATGACTGGAGTGTGTTGTTAGGCAACCCCGCGGCTATTTGAACACGAGGTGAGCGACAGCGGCTTCGAGATTCCAATAGATTATCGCGACCGCCGTTAGATCGAACGCAGCATGCGCGCACATCACCATCCAGATCCGGCCCGTGACGGCGAAGATCGCCCCGAAGACGAGGCCCGTGATCATCGCCTGTTCGACGCCGGGAAGCCCCAGGTTGGCGTAATGGCCCAGGGCAAACACCGCGGAGGTGAGCAGCACGATTAATACTTTTGAGCTGGCGCCGGTCCCAAAAAGCTTGCCGAGGCGTTCGAACAGGTATCCTCGGAAAATGGTCTCTTCTCCAAAGCCCGCGCCGACAATCATCGTGAACATCAATCCGGGGAGCGCAGCCCGGTTTCCTATCACGTAATGGTAGGCGGAATTGATTTCGGGGGCGCCCAGCAGCGGCATCACGATCGCCTTCATCAGGAGTTTAAACACGCAGCCGAAAACGACGCCGACGGCGAGGCTGCCAATCCAGCTCCTTGGTCGCACGTAGCCGATTTCTCGCCATGGCGTGTGCGATCGCCAGGCCCACAGAAGCACCAAAAGGCCGCCGAGTGGTTTAACGACAGACGTCAAGACGATGACGAGAATGGAGAGAAGTCCAAGCGGCCCGAATCCGCGCAGTTGCGTGGCGACGGGATCGTCAGGCGGCGGTGCAGCTCGCGCTTCCAGCGGGAGCGCAGGAACGTGCTCTGGCAAATTCGGGACGTCGCTTGGCACAAGCGCCTCTACAACGTTAGCCGTGCAATTGTTCCATCATAAGCGGCTTATGATCGATTAGTTCTTCCTATGAGAGTTTTATTAGTTTGCGATCGCGCGGCGGCCAGGCCTTGCCCGCTTTTAGCGCGGCGCGCTTCGCTTCGCGGATCGCGACCATCTGTCTTGCGTGCGATTTGGTCAGTTCGCGACGGCTGGTGATTCCGCCGCGTCGACCGATCTCCGCAAGATAAGTCCGCACTTTCTTTTCTGCTTCTGTCATCGATGCCCTTCAAGAATCTATCATAAGCCGGTTATGATGCAAGAAGCGAAATCTAGGGAGACGGGACGCTCTGCAGGAGCTCGAGTTCTTGCCACCGCGCGTAGAGGTGCGCGACTTTGTCGCGTGCCGTTTTCAATTGCGTCTCCAACTCGAAAATCTCCGAGCGCGGTTTTGCATAAAAATCCGGCGCGGCAAACGTCGCCTCCAAATCCGACACTTCGTTTTCCGCAGACAGAATATTCGCTTCCATCGATTCCCATTCGCGCTCTTCTTTCCACTTAAGCTTCCGCGGTTTCTCTTTGCTTTTCCTTTGCCCGGCGGCGGCTTCGGCCGGCGCGGGGTATGAATCGCGAACCGGGCCGGGTGCGCCTCGTTTTTCCAGGTAGTAATCGTAGTTCCCGACGCTATAGGCCACGCGGCCCTCTCCTTCGAAAGCGAGAATCGAGGTACAAACGCGATTCAAGAAATAGCGATCATGACTCACCACGATGACGCAGCCGCCGAAAGCGACGAGCGCTTCCTCGAGCAAGCGCAACGTTCCGAGATCGAGATCGTTCGTCGGTTCGTCGAGCATCAGGACGTTGCCGCCTCGCTTCAGGATTTTAGCGAGCAGCACCCGGCTCCGTTCGCCGCCGCTGAGCTGCGAAATCTTCGTGTTGATACGCTCTTCGCTGAAAAGAAATCGCCGCAGATAAGCGCGCAACGTGATGCTCTGCTCGCCGAGTGAGACGTTTTCTCCGCCACTCCCGACTTCTTCCCAAACCGTTTTCTGATCGTCGAGGAGGAGCCGATTTTGATCGACGTAATTGATGTGGGTCCGCGCGCCGATCTCCACTGCACCGCTCCCGGCGGGCAATTCCTGCAGAATGACTTTGAGGAGCGAAGACTTGCCGAGTCCGTTGCGACCGACAATACCGAGGCGTTCCCCGGCTGTGAGATTGAGATTCACGTGCTGAAAGAGTGTGCGGCCGCCCAACTCCACACTCACGTCGCGCAATTCAATGATGCGATTCGCGAGCTTCGGCGGCGTGGGGATAATCAACTCGACGTCGAGCTCCGCCTCCGGTGCTTCCTGGGCGGCCATCTCGAAATAACGTTCCACGCGGTCCACCGATTTCGTCCGGCGGGCGCGCGGCGCTTTTCTCACCCATTGCAGTTCCCGTTTCAAAAACTTCTGCCGTTTATGTTCCTGCATTTCCTCCACGGCTTGTCGCCGCACGCGCGCGAGCAGGTAATCGGTGTAGTTGCCCTCGTAGCTGGTGAACTCGCCGCGCGACAGCTCGACGATCCGCGTCGCCACCCGATCGAGAAAATAGCGATCGTGTGTGACGAACAAACAGGTGCCGGTATAACGCGCGAGAAAGTCCTCCAGCCATTCGATCGAGCCGGTGTCGAGATGGTTGGTCGGTTCGTCGAGAATCAGAAAATCAGGACGCGCGAGAAGCGCCCGGCAAAGCGCGACGCGGCGTTTTTCCCCGCCGGAAAGCGTGCCCACGAAGCGATCGGGTTCCGGCGCGTGCAGATTCGTGATGAGCGACTTGATTCGATGTTCCAAATTCCAACCGTCGGCCTGAATAATTTGGTCCAGGAGCGTAGCGCTGATTGGTCTGTCGCCCGGGACACGTTCGTATTCGGCGATGAGGTCGAGAATCCGCTGCGCGCCGCTGAGAATGTTCGCATGGACCGTGGCCGCATCGTTCAAGCCGGAAAGTTGCGGCATATAACCGGTGACGACATCACGTCGGCATGTGAATTCGCCTGAATCGGCTTGCGCCGCGCCCGCCGCGATCTGGAGGAAGGTCGATTTGCCCGAGCCATTGCGGCCGACAAGCCCAATGTGTTCGCCCTCCCTGAAGGCAATCGTCGCCCCGTCGAGGACGACCTGAGTGCCGTACTTGACGGAAAGATTGTTCGCGCTCGCGATGACTGCTGTTGACGTCTCTGCCATGGGAAGGTCGAACGTCGAACGCCCAACACCAGACGTCCAATCGAAGAGCGCGGGTCAATTCCGAGTTCGCAACCGCGAGTCTTCGACTGGAGTGGCGTTATCGTTTCGCTGACAGGACCCCGAAACACCCGAGACCTACTCACTCCATATCCGGGTAACGGCCTTTATCGCTTTCGGCGATGAAAATTGAAACTCGCTCGTTCAAGGAACCGCAGGCGGGGCGCCTGCCCTACAAATTCATTCGATGGGTCAATCAGGCATCGTAAGCCGGTTACGATGCAAGAGACGAGACGTAACTCGAGAATCTTCGGCGAGCGCGCCGAAGTCCGAGTCGGACTGATATTACGTCCCCTGAATCCGACGACAGAAGTCAGCGATCAGTTACGCGCGGCAGCCTTGGCGAGAGCGCGCTCATTGCAGGCGTCACGCAAAGCTTTCATCTCAGCGCGCAGCACGACCATCCGTGCACCGACGCCTTTGTATTTCTTCGTCACGCCTGTGACTGTCCGGTTGACCGCGCCCTGGCTGACAAGGCCCTGAAGCTTTTCGTAAGCACGCAAGCGCAGCATCTCTTCGCCGCCACTGGCTGCGTTTCGCTCCCGCAGATTGAGCAGGATAATTTCGAACAAAGGCTTGAACTCGAAGGAAGCCTTGGACGAAAGCACAGCGATCAGCTCTTCGGTAATGTTGTCGGGCGCGCGACGCGTGAAAGAGATAGCGGATCGTTTAGACATTTAAGAGTATAGCACCGATCCGGGAAATAGCGACTGAGGGCAGCTGGGCGCAGGGATGAGGCGACTCCACCAGTTCACCTGATTTTCCAGCGAGTTTTCCGCTGAATCGTGCTCACTCCATATCCGGGTAAGGGCCTTTGCCGTGTTCAGTGATGAACCGGTCGATCCGCGCGGTGACAACGGGCAGCGGTACCGAACCGAGCTCGAGCACGGCATCGTGGAAAGCGCGGATGTTGAATTTCGCTCCGAGCGTCTTCTCCGCTTTTTCGCGGGCACGCACGATCGCCAGCTCGCCCATATAATAAGAAAGGGCTTGCCCCGGCCAGGCGATGTAACGGTCCACCTCGGTTTCGATCTCATGCTCGGGTAGCGCGGTGTAATCGTGCATGTACTTAAGCGCCTGTTCGCGCGTCCAACCCTGCGAATGGAGGCCGGTGTCGACGACCAGCCGCGCAGCACGCCAGATCTGATAACCGAGCATCCCAAAGCGCTCGTATGGCGTCTGGTACATTCCCATTTCCTGTCCCAGCTTTTCGCAATAAAGCGCCCAACCTTCACCGTACGCGGAAATGTAGTCGAATCGCCGAAATTCCGGCTGGTTTTTGTGCTCGAGCGCGATCGGAATCTGGAATGCGTGTCCGGGCGCGGACTCGTGCAGGGTCAGCGCAGGCAGATTGTAGAGCGGGCGATGCGGCAGATCGTATGTGTTCAGGAGATAAATGCCCGGACCGCCACGGCCTGAAGTATAAAAAGGCGCGAGATCGGCCGGGACGGGTTTGATGGCGAAGCGCATCCGCGGCAGATAGCCAAAGTATTGCGACGATTTGCCGTCGAATACTTTCGCAATCCAGGCGGCGCGGTTGAGCAACTCCTGCGGTGTTTTGGCGTAGAACTGCGGATCGTCACGGAGGAATTGCAGGAATGCCGGAAACTCGCCCTTGAAGCCGGATTCGTGCATCGCATCGATCATCTGTTGATGTAATTTGGCAACCTCCGCGAGGCCGATCTGGTGAATTTCGTCGGGCGAGAGATCGAGCGTGGTAAACTCGCGAATTTTCTGGCGATAGTACGTTTTCCCGTCCGGCAGCGCTTCGGCCGCCAGCGTCGTGCGGGTGTGCGGCACATATTCGTTCCGGAAGAATTTTAGCAGGTCCGCATAAGCCGGCTGCACGATCTCACGAATCACCTGTGCGGCTTCCGATTTGAGCTTGTCCTGGTCGGACGGCTGAACGTCCACCATCGGTTCCCGGAATGGTGTGTAGAGTAGATTGTCTTCGGGTTTGCCCTCCGCAATGGTGGCGATGGATTTCTCGCGTCCCTGCAAAGTAAGGCGTGGCGGCGTGAAGCTGCGCGCAAGCCCCGCCCGCATGTTCGCGATTTGTTCGCGGAAATAGCGCGGAATGTCGCGCATCTGCGCGATCCAGTTTTTGTAATCCGTCAGCGTCTTGAAAGGTCGCCGCGCCGTGTAGCCGAAATCGGTCCAGAAAGCAGAATCGGAGTTGGCCGGCATTTCGTAGTCACGGAATTTCTGATCGGCCACGAAATTCTCGATCTCCGGCCGATAAACATCGTAGTTGATCTGCTCCTCCGGCGAGAGCTGCGCGCGGGGAACATCATCGAGCTTGCGCAGCACATCCTGCCAGTAAAGTAACCGCGTCTCCTGCGTCGCCGGATCTACCCGTGGCAGGCGATCGGCAACCGGTTTTTCGATTCCTTCGAGCCCGGGAAACTGCTCCAGCCGCCATTTCCATTCTTTCGTGTAGATGGCACGCAGCCGTCCATCTGCGCTTTGGGCCCTGGCAAGACAGGGGACGCACCATAGCGCTGCAGCACCAAATAAAACGGCGGTTTTGAAACTCATTCGTTTCCCAATTGACTGCTTTACGTTGATCACTCGCACGGCCCCGTGCTTGCGCCAGCTACCCTAGCTGCGTTGCCGTCTACCCGCGCGATTCCCGATCGCGACGTGTTCTATGTCGCTGATCCCGTCAGCGACATTCATTATCTCGAGCAGATGCGGCAAAGCGGCAATCGTAGAGTTTCTAGAGTAGCGCGGCGGACGAAGGCCGGGAATTTCGTTCATTTGTCAGGATTTTGGCAGCGCTTTTCGAAACGCGAAAGGGGTTACGCGGCGTATTTGGATTTCAGATGATCGATGTAGACGCTGTAGGTATCCGCCAGCGGCGCGCTTTCAATGAAGAGAATATTCTCGGCATTAAATTGCGCGCTGCGCGAAAAGTTATACGAGCCGGTGATCACAGTATCGTCGATCAAGAGCACTTTGTTGTGCATGAAATCGTGGCGCCCGGTCGGTGTATAGGGCGTTGAGTTTTTTCCGACGAGGCCGGCGCGCGCGATGACGTCTTTAAGCGCGCCGATCTTCCAACGATTTTGCGGCACGTCCTGCCATTGCACGTAAACCTGCGCCATCTGTGTGCGATCGTAAATTCCGTCCACAGCGACGCGGCCTTCGCGCAACAAATTGCCGAGCTCGGCGATGAGAGTGCCCGAGTTGATTAACAAGCTGCAGATGCGTACGCGACGCTGCGCCGAGCGAACAAGCTTCGCAATTTCCGAATCGATTTCCAAACCGCAACCGGGAGAAAACATGACGCGCGCCTCGGCTGGCTGACCAGAAAAGGTCAGCGGCACCGGGACTGTTTGTATCTTGCCGGTGTTATCGAAGTTCTCTTTTTCCCAGATTTGTTCGAAATCCTGAGCGTAATAATTGGCCAGGTCGGACGAATCGATCTCCAGAATATTGTTTTCCATCAAGGTAAAGGCGTCGTCGGTCATATTGGTCGAGCCGGTCCAGATCGATTGTCGATCGCGCAGGATAAATTTGCTGTGCATCAGTTTCATGCCGGCGATGCGACGCCACGGATAACCTAACGACTGGACAAATGCGCCGGTGCCGACGGGAGCAGGGTCCTGACCGGCGGCGACATTTGGCTGTGGTGGTTTGTCTCCGTCATAGCAAAAACGAATTTGGACGCCGGCGTCTGCGCGTTCGCGCAAAGCCGACGCTAACCGGGTGCGGAGCGGATCACCGAACCGCATGTCGTAAATGGCCAGATCGAGAGTTTGCTTTGCGGCGCGTATGAATGTGGTCAGCCACGCCATGACGGCATTGGCGGATTGTTCTCCCTGGGCGAGAAAGAAAACCGAAAGATTGTCCACGCCGGGTCGCCCATCGCCTGATCGACGGAACAACGCAAATTCGGCCGACGGGAGGTTGAGTGAAGTCACCGTGCGTTGCACCTCCGTATTTGACGATGTCAGCCGGCAGCAGTACGACAAGGTATGGCGCATAAGTGCACTTCTCCTGATTGTGACTTTTCTCTTCCGGATACATATCCGCTGGATAAATGCCCGTGGCATATGGTGCCTGGCCGCGGACCATTAAAAATTGCAGCGGCACTGGCCGTTGCTGCCGCTGGCCTGGGCGGTGGTTTTGCCTACAAAAAATACAAGACTTATTTGCACGAGAAGCAACTGCGCAAGGAACGGAAGGAACGCCGTCAGCGCGCTGCGACCGATTCCGAACAGGAACAGAAAGTCGCTTCTATTCGTAATGGAGCTGCTCCAAAGTCTCGGAAACGGCCACGCAGACGGAAGAGAGCCGCGACGAAATCGAAGCCAGCAGAGTAAGATCGACAATCATGCATCATACGCAGGCTTATGATGCCCCTGCAGGCGCCACGCCTGCCGCTACAGAGTCGCTGAATGATTTTGTTCGGTCACGACAGGCTAATGCTGTTGCTCCGCAATCAGTTTCTGAAAACGTGGATCTTTGCGCAAAGGATCCCAGAGCGGATCGAATTTTAGATTCGCAATGGTCAACCCGGCCGGAACTTCGAGCAGACGCGGCAATGCCGCGATGGCTGAATTGATATCGCCAAAGCGCGCCTGGATCTGGGCGAGTGGCACTTCAGCCTGCGGCTGATTGACCGCGTCTCCAGCATAATCTTTCACCGCCTGCGCGCCCTGCTGCAAAGCTTTCTCTTTTTCATTAAGACCGGCGTAGGCCTGAGCGAGAACGCTCGGTGTGCCGTTCGCATCGGGTCCGACAACGGTGTCCGGTGTTGGTTTGATTTCGCGCAACGCGCGTTCGAACGTCTGTCGCGCCGCCTCGTGCTGACCTAACCAGTCCTGGCACTGCCCCATTTGCACAAGGAATGCTTTTGCGAACGAATCAAGGGGTTGATTCGGCGCGAGCGAATTTAACTTCCGCTCCACGATGTTGATCGCCTCACTGAAACGCCGTTCATACATGGCCTGGGTAATGCGGGCCGCGACAACCCAGTCATCCAGGACGTCATCCGGAATTTGCGTGAGCTCCTTACGCGCTTCGTCGAGCCGGCCCGCCGCTTGCAACACCCCTGCCTTGTTGGCGTGTTCACCGGCGGCGTCTGGTGCGATTTGCAAAGCACGATCAATACTGGCCAGGGCGTCGTCGAACCGCCGCAAATACAGATAAAACTCATTGCCGACCGAAGTCAGCAACTGAACGTCGCGCGGATCAAGCTCGATCGCTTTTTTATAGCTCCCTTCGGCTTCCCGCCACCGGCCGAGCCGCCGCAGAACAAATCCGCGATACTCATATACCAGCGCGCTGCTCGGCAATCGTTTTCGTGCCTCGTCGTAAGCCGCGAGCGCGCTGTTGAAGTCGCGGAGAATGCGGTAGCGATACGACCCCTGTGCGATCCACGATTCACCTGCATCGGGGGCAAGGGCAATGGCGCGATCAGCGGCCTGCTTGACCGAATCGGCCGTATACGTGTTCGGGTCGATGGCATTGAAGTTGAGAAAGCTGCCCAGGATCGCCAGGCGGGCCCAAGCCAGGGCGAAATTTGGATCCAGTTCCACGGCACGCTGGTAATTGCGCTCGGCTTGTACATACGCGTCGTAGTTGTAATTGTTATGTTCGATAGTCAGGCCACGGAGATAAGCGTCGTAGGCAGCGGCGTTTTGTGTCGGCTTCTCGGTGACGGCTTTCTGTTCCGCTCCGGAAAGCTTGGCATTCAATTGATCGGCGATGGCACTCGCTACTTCCCCTTCCACTCCGAACACATCATCGAGTTTGCGGTTGTAGCTTTCCGCCCAGAGATGTTCGTCCGTCGCAGCGCGAATCAGCTGCACATTGACGTGCACGGCATTGGCGATTTTTTGCACGCTGCCCTCGAGAAAATTCGCCACACCCAACTGTTGGCCGACTTCGCGCAAGTTCTCGGGCGTACTCTTGTATTTCTGCGTCGAGGTGCGCGAGATCACCTTAAGCGCGGCAATCTTGGAAAGCCTGGTAAGGATCTCATCCTGGATGCCATCGGTAAAATATCCGTTCGATTTGTCGTCGCTCAGATTCTCAAACGGCAGGACTGCAATGCTCTTTTCCGGGATCGACACCAGAGATGTGCTGGCGGTTTGATTTCGTCCGAACCTGAAAAGAAGTGCGATTACAGCTGCGATAATGATTGCGCCGAACACCATTGCCGCGATTGCGTAGGGATGCCGCTTCGTTACCGAACGCGTCGCCGTCCCAGCGATCGCGTTTTTACCAAAGTTTGCTGGAAGGGCAGGATTCCCGATTTCGTGGTTGTAGAAGTTTACGACTGAGATGACCTGTCCATGCTTCACTTCGAAATCGCCTAACGGATGTAAATACGGCTGCCAGCGCGGATAATGTTCGAAGTCTTCGGCAACGTGCCTTGAAAGCAGAATGTGTCCGGAGTCGCCACAATCCATCACTCGCTGGGCAATGTTGATCCCGGCGCCGGCGATGTTAGCCTGTTCGTTGAGGTCAGCGATTTCATTGACTGGCCCACTGTGAATTCCCATCCGGACATGCAGTTCGGGATGGCTCTTTAGCGCTTGGGCGATTTCGAGAGCACAGAGAACCGGTGCTTCGGGGCTGTTACGAAACACCAAGGCACCGCCGTCGCCGGTCGGCAGCCGAAGCAACTTTCCTTCGGCTTCACCTGTGCGTACTTGTTCCGTCCCACGAACAATCCTTTTCAATGTCTCAAGCTGCTCACTTTGCTGGTTAATCAGCAGAGTCGAAAAACGAACGATGTCGATAAAGAGAACATGACCGATCTCAAACTTCAGTTCCGAATGACTTTGTTCGGTCATGCCTGACTACTGCTGTTGCTCCGCAAGCAGTTTCTGGAAGCGCGGATCTTTGCGCAGCGGATCCCAGAGCGGATTGATGCGAAGATCACCGCGTGTTTCGCCATTGGGCACTTCGAGCAGATGCGGCAAAGCGGCGATCGCTGAATCGATGTCGCCAAGTTGGGCCTCGACGATGGCCAGAGAAGTTTCTGCGAAAGGTTTGACTATAGCGTCACTGTCGTAATCAGCGACGGCACGGCGCGCCTGCTCCAGCGCCTTCTCCTTATCGCCAAGGCCGGCATAAACCCAGGCGAGATAGCACGGCAGGTTTCGCGCATCGACTGCAACGACGGAGTCAGGGGTCGGCTTCATTACCGCGGCAGCGCGGGTAAAAGTAGCGCGAGCTTCGTCGTCTTTACCGACAAATTTCTGACAGTAACCGAGCAGCGTCTGCATGCGGGGATCATTCGCAAGTGCCGCGGGCATGTTTTGCTGAATCTGAGCGATCGCCGCGTCGAAGCGCCTCTCTTCGTACAGCTGTAGGACTCTCGTGCCCATAAGGTGTTCATCCTGGGAATGCCCTGCCTTCGCCAGAACTTCAGCGGCTTCGTTGAGGCGGCCTTGTGCCTGGAAGCTCTCTGCCTTCGACCCCAGCGCGGCCCCGTTGCCGGGCGAAATCTCAAGGACGTGATCAAGGACCGCCCGTGCTTCGTCGAAACGACGGAGGGTCCCGAATGTATCAGCAAGGGTCAAAAGGATGCCGATGTTGCGCGGATCCAGTTGTGCAGCCGCCTGATAATGTTTTTGCGCAACGTCAACCTGCCCGACCCGTCGTTCCAGATGAGCCATCTGCTCGAGCACGAAAGCACTGTTCGGCAAACGCCTGAGTGCTTCTTCATACGACCGGAGCGCGCCTTTGAAGTCGCGCAAAACGCGATAGCGATAAACGCCCTGCGCGAGCCATGCTTCCCCGAGCTCGGGCTGGAGGGAGATCGCCCGATCCGCGGCCTCTTTCACAACGGCACCACTGTTTGTCTCCGGATCAACGCCATTGAAATAGAGCTGGCTGCGCGCGACGGCGAGACGGGCCCATGCGAGGGCAAATTGAGGATCTAGCCGAACCGCCTCGGCATAAAGCGGAGCGACCTGTTTTGTCGTGTCGAGGGTGGCGGCGTCGTCGATTGCGACCGCGCGCAAGTAAGCGTCATACGCGTCCGCATTCTGCGTCGGCTTCTCCGCGACGGCTTTCTGCTCCGCTCCGGAAAGCTTGGCATTCAATTGATCGGCGATGGCACTCGCTACTTCCCCTTCCACTCCGAACACATCATCGAGTTTGCGGTTGTAGCTTTCCGCCCAGAGATGTTCGTCCGTCGCAGCGCGAATCAGCTGCACATTGACGTGCACGGCATTGGCGATTTTTTGCACGCTGCCCTCGAGAAAATTCGCCACACCCAACTGTTGGCCGACTTCGCGCAAGTTCTCTGGTGTCACTCTTGTATTTCTGCGTCGAGGTGCGCGAGATCACCTTGAGTGCGGCAATCTTCGAGAGCCTGGTAAGGATCTCGTCCTGGATGCCATCGGTAAAATAGGCGTTCGATTTATCGTCGCTAAGGTTCTGAAACGGCAGGACAGCGATGCTTTTTTCCGAGACCGGCGACGCAGGTCCGCCACGCCCCGTTGTGTGAGGGATTCGTGGCGTCAAGAAAAGTTTGGCCGCACCAAGGATGACCAATGCAGCGATGGCCATCGCCACGATCAAGTAGCCGCGGCGATTTGCGCCTGCGGCAGACAACGTCGTTCCGGGAATCGTTTTCAGGGCGCACTTTATCGGAACAGCGGAGTTGCCGATTTCGTCGTTGTAGAGATTCACCACATGCATGCGCTCGCCATGTTTCCCTTCACATTCGCCGAGATCATGAAGATACGGCTGCCACTGATCGTACTGCTCGAGGTCTTCGGCGGCGTGTTTCGACACCAGAATGTGACCGGCGTCACCACAATCCATGATGCGCTGGGCGACATTGACACCGGCGCCGGCAATGTTCGCCTGCTCGTTCAAATCAGTCACTTCGCTGACTGGACCACTGTGGATACCCATGCGGACCCGGATGTCGGGATGCTTCTTTAGCGCTTTGGCAATTTCCTCGGCGCAAAGTACAGGTGCCTCTGGGCTGTTGCGGAAAGCGAGCGCACCGCCGTCACCTGTCGGCAATCGCAGCAGCTTTCGCTCCGCTTCAGCGATGCGGAATTGCTCAGTCCCGCGCACGATCTCGCGCAACTTCTCAATCTGAGCGCTCTGTTCGTTAGTACGCAGCTTGGAGTAGCCCACGATGTCGATAAAAAGAACGTGGGCGATCGCCAGTCGAAGTTTCGATTTCTGTTCGTCCGCCATCGGGGCATGAATTTAGGCGGTTCCGGCAAGGCTCTCTATATGAATTTTTTACGGAAAAGCGCATAGCGCCAAGGCGACTCCAATCGCGTTGGCGAGCGGACAACAGGATTTGCGGTCAACGGCAGCGGCCGCTACAAATGCAGCCGTGCGGGCGACAAGGTTCGAGTTCGAAAAACGGTTCTGGATTATCTGCGCGATTTATCTTGCAGGATTTTGCCTGTCTGTATTTGATCACACGCCGTTCATCGCCGCGCTTCGACATTTGATCGCGCCAGGCGTCGCGCCTGGAAGCGCCGAAGCTGAACGGTTTGCGCGAATCGTAATCCTGTTTGGTTCCCTGCTTGTTTTTCTTGCGGCAGCGCTGCGAACCTGGGGCGCGGCTTATTTGCGGGCGGAGATCGTGCACGATACGACTCAGCATTCCGAAGCGCTGGTGGCCGATGGACCTTTTCGTTACACACGCAATCCGCTTTATCTGGCCACTCTCCCAATGGCGGCCGGCATCGGCGTTCTGGCCAGCCGATCAGGATTTATTTTCCTGGTGCTGGCGAACTGGATTTTTGTTTACCGGCTGATTTTCCGCGAGGAAGAATCCCTGCTGAAAACTCAAGGGGAATCGTATCGAGCGTATTGCCAGGCAGTGCCGCGTTTTTGGCCCGCGGTCACGCCGCGCGTTCCTGCCGGAAATCGTCGGCCGCACTGGCTGCAGGCATTCGGCGGCGAAAGCTTTGTCTGGATATTTGCGCTGGCCGAATTGCTGGTCGCGATCACGCTGCGATCACTGGCAGCATTGATCGTATTTCCACTGGGATTTCTGGCGCATTTTGTGATTACCAGCAGGATTCAAAGGCACAGAACCAACTCCAGCGATGTTGCGAAGGGGTAAGCAGCGTACAATGGAGCGCGGCAGTTAGACTGGCCAGCTGCGCACGCTATCGGGCGCGCCAGTGGCGAAGCACGCGATGACGTGAACTGGCCGTTCGATGGTCACGGGTGGTAACGATCAACTGGCGGCGGCGAAGGGTGGCGAGAGCGACCTGTATGGCGCTTTTGGAAAGTCCGGTCGCCTCCGCAAGCGTTCTCAAGCTCGCGGTCACTGGTTTCCACTTCGTCCGCGTGGCCAGGCCGTAAAGATACAAATAAACCAGATACGCAGCTGGTTGCTGATCGTGTCCGATCAGATCGCGCATCAGCACGTCCAGAACGTAATCGTCAACGGGAATGGTTTGTTTAAAGCGATGCACCGGGAAAGCAGTTGATCGTTGAGAGTCGATTGGGTGAGGGCGGAAAAACGCGTAACAACTATACCGATAAATGGACAGCAATTTCTGCTGTTGCAAGCGGCTCGCGTCTGGACGGGAACGCGTCGGTCACTTTAGGTTCGGCCCATCATGATCAAGCAAATCAAATTCCTTAGCATTCCAGTGGCCGACCAAAATCGCGCCCTGGATTTTTACACTGACAAACTGGGGTTCACCATCATCACCGATCAGCCTTTCGATAAGAAACAGCGCTGGATCGAATTGCGAATCCCGAAAGCGGAGACGCGAGTGGTGTTGTTCACGCCCGACGGCGACGAAAAGCGAATCGGTTCGTTTATGAACATGTCGTACGCCTGCGATGACATCGACAAGACCTATGCCGAGCTGAAGAAGCGCGGAGTTGAATTTGACGGGCCGCCGCAAAAACAACCGTGGGGCACCTACGCGATGTTTAAGGACAGCGAAGGCAATCGGTTTGTTGTTTCGTCAGATTGAAAGAGCGGCAACGCGGCAAGCCAGGCCGGGCACAACTTCCAGCACACCAGTCCCACACAGAAGGCAAAAAGAGTCACGACATCGCTGTCGTGACTCTCGCACAAATGAAATCGAAGGTTGTCTATTTCTTGCCGGCGCGAGTGTAGTTGATCTCCATCGTTTTCTTTTCCTGGCCGCCATGGGTTTCGTACCACTCGAGCATCATGTGATCTTTGTCGGCGATCTTCAGTGCCTCGCGAACTGGCATCTTCATTCCAGGCATCATTTCCAATTCGCTCGTGTAAGTGAGCGTCTTGGTGGCCGGATCGTAAGTGCCTTCGGAAAACTGGATGCCGGTTCCCATGTTATCGATCCATGAAGCGACGAATTTTTGCTTCGCATTGTCGTAGCCTTCGACGCCCATGCCTTTAAACTGTACTTCTTTCATTTTGCCGTCTTGACCCGGCATCTGCATTTTGCCGGTCACATCCATCACAGCGTAGCGCCCGCCCATAACGCTCTTGCGAGTGGCAGTGCCTTTGGATTCCTGCGGCGGCGCGTTCGGATCGGGGTTCATCCATAACTTGATGGTGTAATTCCAGTTGCCATTCATATCCGCGAGCAGCTTGTGATTTTCATTGAGCTTCGACATCTCCATCATCTGCTTCATCATTTCCTGAGGATTTGGCTGACCGGCTGGAGCCGCTGCGGAGCCCGTGGCAGCAGCCGGCGATTCGGCGGGGCTTTGCGCAAATAGGGGAGTTGCGATCAATGTCGCTGACAGGATTGTGATTAATAGCTTGGGTATTTTCATAGGCGGATTCTGCCAGTGACCAGCGGCCACTGGCAAGCGACAAGTGTAAAACAGAGAAGCAAAAATTCGCGCGACCGATCCTTGCGCGTAACATTTTGAAGATGAAACGAGAGAATCCGACAATTGAAATTTGCCCCGGTATCACCCGCCGGACCGTTGCTCATGGCAAGACGATGTATCAGATGATGGCGACGTTGAGCGCCGGTAGCGTCATGCCAGCGCATTCTCATCCGCAGGAGCAGATTATTCACATTGTCGAAGGCAAAATGCGGCTGATTGTCGAAGGCGTGCCGCACGAGCTTTCAACGGGCGATTCGTTCTATCTTGCGAGTAATGTTCCGCATGGCGTGGAAACGCTCTCAGCGACGCGGGTGCTCGATACTTTTAGTCCGCCGCGAGCGGATTATCTGGCAATGGACGAAAAGGTTCGCCACGGCGCGGTGTAAAGGCGAAATGGGAAGAATTAGAGCAAATTCTCGGCTGACAGAGCCGTCTCTAAACGCTTAGCTGAACCTGCAGCGTAATCTACTTCTTCCGATCAATATAGATCTGCCAGCGCTTAACACTTTCCAATTTTAGAATGCCCTGTGTGGTCCAGGGATCATTCTTCAATTTCTCTCGCACTTCATTTTCATCGTGGGCGTTGACGATTAAGAGGGCGCCGCCTTCATCCTCCAAGGGGCCACCCATCAAAATAAAACCCTCATCGACGAACTGATCGATGAACTTCGCGTGCTCGTCCCAAAATGGCTGGTCACGTGTGCCCTTGGAGAAATCACGATTTGGACCCGCCGAAGAAATCGCCAGGAATACATTTTTCATTAAAGGCGAACCTCAAACGTGCGCGCGCGACGTCAACCTTTCGGCTCGTCAGCGATCCGCAGCACAACCTTTCCGCGCGTGTGATGAGTCGCGGCCTGTTGTTGCGCCGCCACTGCTTCGCTTAGCGGAAGAACGTGTGTCACGATTGGCTTGATCTTCCCGGCATCGATTAACTGAGCAATCTCAGCGAGATCGTCGGCATCTGGATGAGCCGAGATCGCGGCCCCGCGAATGCCGTGCTTCTGAAGCTCGGCCCGATCGGGAAGCGCAACCAGCGACATGACAATGCCGCCCTTCTTCACCACGCCATAAGAACGTGCCAGCGTTTCTCTGCCCACTGGATCGAGCACGGCGTCCACATCTTTGGCGACATCTTCAAACTTCGTTTTGGTGTAATCCACTGCCACGTCAACACCGAGTTGCCTCAGAAGGTCCTGGTTTGCAGTTGAAGCGGTTGCAATGACGCGAGCGCCGCGCGCTTTCGCGATCTGAATCGCAAAACTGCCAACACCGCCCGACCCGCCGTGAATAAGAATCGTTTGCCCTGGATGCAGCTTCGCCACGTCCACTAACGCTTGCCACGCAGTCAACGCGCCCATCGGCACCGCCGCGGCTTCCACAAAGCTGAGGGTCTTTGGTTTCGCAGCCACTTCCCATTCTTTGACCGTGACGTAATCCGCCCAGCCGCCACCGAAAGTCGGATAACCGTAAACGGCATCGCCCACTTTAAGTTTCGTCACGTCCGCGCCTGTTTTTTCGACGACCCCTGCTATGTCGTAGCCGGGTATCAATGGCAGATGTGTACCGAATTCCCTGGCATATTTGCCGCTTAGCGTGAGCGGGTCTGCTGGATTGACGCTGCTGGCGATCACGCGCACAAGAGCTTCGTCTCCGTCCGGTTCGGGCCGCGGCACCTCTTCAAACTTCAGTACGTCGGGTGTGCCATACTCATTCGCGACTACGGCCTTCATCTTTGGCTTCTCGGCAGCGCGCGCAGAGCCTGAAAACAGAGCGAAAAGCGCCATGCACAAAAAGGCGCAAGTGCGGCAAGAGATCTGCATGATCCTAGCTTCGTGTGCGATTTCATATGGCGCGAATTGGAAATTGCCGTAGCTGCGCCGGGGCTGATACAGCGTCTCTACAGCGCTTCGCTGGAAACCGGTTGTTCACGTTTCGATTGAAGCTGTCCGCGCCAGGTGCACAGTAAACGCAACAACGTGAACGCTCCTGCCGCTGCTCAGAGTTCAAGTGCAAAGAGAATGATCATCGTCATCGCTGTGACGATGACGGTTTGCCTGGTGTCGCTGATCATCGCCGGCGTTGCCAGCATGGTCTCGCTCGCTGACAGAATCCATCCGATTGCTGGCACGATCGTATTCTGGATTGTTTGCCTGGCTGCTGGATTGTTGGCTCTCTACTGTGCGATCGCATACGCGGGACTTCCTGCGGCGCTTGGTCCGCCCGAGGAGGATTCCGGTCCGAAGTACGACGCCTACTTTCAGGCCCTGCGTGTCCGACTCGCAGCGAATCCGCGAACACGAGATCTGCCGGTCGTCACAAGGGAAGAAATCGAAAAGGCAATTGGGCATCTTTCAACTCAAGCGGATTCAGTCGTCCGCAGGACAGCAAGCACGGTGTTTCTCAGCACGGCGCTGATGCAAAACGGCCGACTGGATGGGCTCATCGTGCTCGTTACCCAGATTCAAATGGTGGCACGTATCGCCCGCATTTATGTGCAGCGTCCGTCTCCTCGCGAATTGATGCGGCTCTATGCAAACGTTGCCGGCACAGCTTTCGTCGCAAGTGGGCTGGAATCGCTCGATCTTGGAGAGATGGTCGCGCCACTCGCTGTTTCCGTGGTGCCGGCGCTAAAAGGCGGAATTCCCGGTTTGAGCGGCATTTCAGCTCTGCTTGTAAGATGTGTGTCCAACGGCGCGGCTAACGCGTTTCTTACCCTGCGTGTGGGAGAAGTCGCGCGGCGTTACTGCGAGCTGACTTCAAAATGTTCGCCCGAACTTATCCGCAAATCCGCCACAGCTGCTGCTGTCCAGCATCTCGGTCGGATCGTGCGTGAAAACGGCGCGCTTGTTGTAAGGAAAATTTGGGCAAGCACTGGGCGCGCGTTGATCGACAGCGGCGTGTCAAAGGCCGAAGACATTGCAGGCGCGACCCGCGATCTTTTTGGCAGAATTTCACCCTGGCGATTGAAAGAAGAGGACCCAATCCCTCATCCCTGAATTCGTTCAACCGAGCGTCCTCCGGTGGTCGCGCCTAGCCTTCCGCCACGAGTCCCTGGCATTTTTTCAAATCGAGTTTGCCTGAAGCGAGAACTGGGATTGCTTCAATGCGCTGGACCTGTTTGGGAATCCACAAGTTCGGCACGCCTGCTTCATAAAGCTTGCTGCGCAGCTCAGCGAGATCGATATCTACCGCGCTAAGCAGGACGAGCGCTTCGCCTTTTGCCTCGTCCTGCAGGCCCATGATAGCTAGCGGACGTTCGTCTCTTCCAGATAAACCAAGAAGATCGACAATTTTGTTTTCGATTGTTTCGTGGGGCACCATCTCGCCGCCGATCTTTGAGAAGCGCGACAGGCGTCCTTCGATATAAAGAAATCCATCCTCGTCGAACCGGCCGATGTCGCCTGTCTTGAGCCAGCCATCGCGAAGAACTTCCGCGGTTTGCTTGGGATCGTGCAGATAACCTTCGAAAATGTTCGGACCGCGCAGCCAAAGCATTCCGGTTTCGTATAGCGAAAGTTCCTGCTCCGTTTCCGATTCGCGAATTTCCGCAGCGATTCCGGGCGCCAATCTGCCAACCGATCCCAGACGGCTGGAGGATTGCACATGTTCGCCGGGCTTTTTCGGCTTCGGATCCGGTAAGTTGACGCTGACCACCGGCGCGGTCTCGGTAAGCCCGTAGCCTTCGAAAACCTTTTTGTCGAAGCGTTTTTCGAAATGGCTGGCAAGATCGACCGGCAACTTTTCGGCGCCCGTGATAATCAGACGCAAGCTGCGTAGTTGATGCGGCTCGGCTTTGCGCAGGTACATGCGCAGGAAGGTTGGCGTCGCCAGGAGGAACGTCAGTTTATATCGTTCAATCAGCGCAGCACACTTTGCGGCGTCCAGCGGGTTCGGATATGTCACAATTCGCACGCCTTCGATGAGTGGATACCAGAGTGTGACGGTGGATCCAAAAGTGTGAAAGAACGGCAGCGACGCCAGGATTGCGTCGGTTTCCTGTGCGTCCAGCAGTTGCCGAAACTGCGAGACATTCCCGACAACGTTGCGATGGCTGATCACAACGCCTTTTGGTTCTCCGGTGGTTCCGCTCGTAAACAGCAAAACAGCTTCCTTGTGACCGCCTTTCTTTGGAATTTGCAAAAGGCGCAGAAGCAAGCGTGCCGGAACGAGGACCGACACGATCCACCAAAAGGCGATCTGGCGTTTCATCGGCGGGATTAGTTCGTCCAATTTCAAAACGCGTTCCGGCCATGGAAAATCTTTGAGGCGGTCCATGAATTGAGTGGCCGAGATCGCCACGCGCAGGTTGGCCCGTCTGCAGCACGACTCATTCGCCGCGCGTCCTACTGTGAAATTAAGGTCGACAGGAACTTTGTCCGCAAGCGTCACAGCCAGGTTCACCAGCATCGATGCTCTGCTGGCAGGCAAAACGATCGCGATTCGTTCGTCGGGAAATTCTTTCCGAAGATAGCGGCTCAATGCCGCCGCCGCCCCAAGCAGCTTTCCGCCGCTCAGTTCGCTGTGGTCGTTTCCGTCGATCACTGCCGTCGCGAACCGTTTGCGCTTGAGTCCCCGGACGCACTCTTCGCCAAGATGCCGGTTCAAAGACGGCCGGCGACTGAAACAAAATTCACCGAGCTTAAGCAATTCCTCCCGGACCGTTGCATTGTCGGCGGCCTCGGCTTTGAGCGGTCTGCCAAAGGCGATGGTGACGGGATACGGGATGCGCTTCGGAAATTTTGTAAAGAATCGTCCGCCCTGGAATGAGAAGATTGAGCCCCAGAGTTGATCGAGCCACACCGGCACGACCCGCGCATTTGAGTGCCGAGCAATCAATTCGTAACCGCGCTGCAAACGCAACAGGACGCCTGTGCGTTCCAGTTGGCCCTCCGGGAAAAGACAGACGATCTCGCCCTCGGCAATTTTTTCCGCCGCGGCGCGAATGGCGGAACGCGAATTGCGAGTATCGATTGGAATACAACCGAGCATGCGCAGAACCGGGTGAAGGACAGGGTTATGATATTGCTCCTGGTCGATGACGTAGCGGATCGGGCGGGGACAGGCGAATTGCAGGACAATGGCGTCAATCCAGGTGATGTGGTTAGGCAAAAGAAGAAATCCGCCATGTGGAAGGTTTTCCAATCCCAACGCGGTGACCCGATAAAAGCAGCGCACCAGCAGCCGGCCAATGAAGTAGAGCGCGCGTTCGGCGGTAGATTGGGGCAGCATCGTTTATGATTTACAATCGGCGTGCAGCAAACTGCAATCCGCAATTGTCGATGCAACGTCCGGGACAAAAACCGATTAGCGGCGCCCGCAGCGCACTGTTTCTGCTCCTGGCCATTAATCTTTTCAACTACATCGACCGGCAAGTTCTGGCCGCGGTCGAGCCCAATATTCGCGCAACGTTTTTCGCGCCTGACGACGTAAACGCCATGACCAAGACGGGTCTGCTCGGCGACGCATTTTTCGTAACGTATATGGTAAGCGCGCCAATTCTCGGTTTGCTCGCGGATCGATTCTCGCGCTGGATCATTATTGGTTCGGCCGTGCTTGTGTGGAGCCTGGCCAGCGGCTGCTCCGGTCTGGCCGCGACGTTCGGGATATTGTTCGCTACTCGTATCTTTGTCGGGATTGGCGAAGGCGGTTACGGACCCGCCGCGCCTACTATTTTGTCCGATCTTTTCCCGATCGAAACGCGGGGGCGGGTCATGGCCATCTTTTGTGCAGCGATTCCGGTTGGCAGCGCTCTGGGCTACGTCATCGGTGGACTGATCGGTGCTCACTTCGGCTGGCGTTGGGCGTTTTATCTGGTCGCCCCACCGGGTTTGCTGCTGGGTCTGCTGTGCTTCTGGCAACGCGACCCGCGCGTCGCCGGGGACAATCTGGTACAAAAATCACCGCGCCGGAGCGTCCGTGACTACCTGAATTTATTCCGCACTCGCTCCTATCTTATCAACTGCATCGCCCAAACACTGATGACTTTTGTAGTCGGCGGTTTGGGATTTTGGGTGCCGGCCTATTTGCACTATCGCCATCAAAGCCCCGATGTAGGCATGACGATCTTTGGCTTGATCACCGTAGTGGCAGGCCTGGTCTCAACGCTTCTTGGAGGTGTCATCGCTGACAAACTGCGGTCGCGCTTTCCTGGCTCCTACTTCTGGGTCTCAGGAATCGGGATGTTGATCGCGTGCCCGATTTTTATCGTGACCCTTTACATGCCGTTCCCTGCAGCGTGGATCGCAATGTTCCTCGCGATCTTTTTCCTGTTTCTAAACACGGGACCCTCCAACACTGCATTGGCGAACGTCTCGTTGCCTGCGGTCCGCGCGACGGCGTTTGCCGTCAACATTCTCGTCATCCACGCGTTCGGTGACGTGCAGGCGTTCTGGCTCCTCGGATATATCGGCGGTCACACCAACATGCATGTGGCATTTCTGTTTGTGTCCGGAATAATTTTCCTCTCCGGCCTGGCCTGGCTCATCGGTGTGAAATATCTTCCGGCGGACACGGCTGCGGTAGAAACAGCCGGAACCGCCTGAACGTTCGTCCAGTATTGGAAACTTTATGTCGATCTTGCGCTGTTTACCGATCCTCTTGCTACCTTGGCTGACAAGCAGCGCTCGTGCCGATGGCGTTCCCGACGATTGCACGCAGCTCATCCTTGGAATCGCGCCGACGTGGAATTCGATGCGTGGCGACTTGCGTTTATTTGAGCGTCCGCGCGACGGCGAATGGAGGACTGTGGCCGGGCCGTTTCCCGTATTGTTCGGAAAAAACGGTCTCGCGTGGGGAACAGGACTGGCAGGGCAAAACGAGCCGGGACTCCATAAGAAAGAGCGAGACGGCCGTGCGCCTGCGGGAGTTTTTGAAGTCGGTCAGGTGTTTGGATACGAAGCACACCCGCCAGCCGGCGCAGATTATCCCTATCATCAAGTCACTGAGGCAGACGTTTGGAGCGACGATCCGCGTTCGCCCAATTACAACCGGCACATCGTCATTGATCCGAAGAACCCGCCGGACAATTACACTCACGAAAAAATGCGGTCGGGCGATTTTGCCTACCACTGGCTGGTCGAGATCCGGCACAACTCCGATCCGCCGGTGCCCGGAGCGGGAAGTGCCATCTTTTTCCACATTCGACGCGGCGTGAACAGGCCGACCACCGGCTGCACCACAATGGCGCAGGATAACCTTGTGAAAATGATCACGTGGTTGCGAGCGAAGCGTCGTCCTTGCTACGCATTATTGTCCGACGCGGAGTATGAAAAAAAATGGCGAGACTGGAATTTACCGTCTCCCGATGCGTTCCGCCGCGTCGCTTTATTGGCTCATTGAATCTGGCGACGGTTTGGTTAGGTTGTCGTTAGCCAATTATGCCACGACGAAAACATCCCAATCCTCAATCAGAAGAGAATATCCGTCGCATCGACACGAAAGCGCGCGCGAAGAAGCAGACGCATGGTTTTCAGGTCCACTTCCTTCGCGGCGATCGCGTGGTGACGAAGATGTTCAGCGATAACGTGTATGGCGGAAAACAAGCCGCGCGACGCGCCGCCCGAAAATTCAAGCAGTCGATGCTGCGTCGTTTACCGCGGAGAAAATTTCTGGGCGCATAGACTGTTTGCCGCCGGAATCCATTCTTCGCCGATACGTTTTCCAGCACTCTAAAAATCCCGGGGCGAAATCCTCTGGTCGCGCCGAGGTCCAGCCGTCGATCAAGGCCGGCGGGAAAAATGCACCTGTTTCGATTTCAGACTTGTTAGGGACAGGATGGTCGGTAAACACGCCGCGATAAACGCAGATAAATTCCTGGTCTGTGAGCGGTGAGGCAGCGATTTTCGAAATTTTTTCAAGAGGAACATCGACGCGCAACTCCTCATTCAGTTCGCGTCGCGCTGTTTCATCATAAGCTTCTCCGGTGCTTACATGGCCGGAAGCGCTCGAGTCCCATTTCAACGGATGCCGATCCTTCCAACGGGAGCGCTGCTGCAAGTAAACTTCACCGGCCTGATTGAAAATGAGGATGTGAACGGCGCGATGGCGCAAGTTATTCCCATGCACTTCGGAGCGGCTTGCGCAGCCCCGAATCCGGTCGTTTTTGTCAACCACCGGGAACTGCTCGTTATCCACAGAGCACATCTCTTCGCGTGGAGGCGGCGCGATGCAATTAGCGAGGCCAATCCATTGCAGCAACGATAACTCCTCTGCTCGTGCGTTGACGTGGATGTTCAGACTGGGCGCGATTGTGTCCCAGTCGTCAGCGTATTCTCGCAGCAATTTTCTGAGCTGTTTTCGTCTCTGAGCAAACCCGACGCGGATCAATTTAGAAAGCAGCTCACGATCGTGCTCGGGCAACTCAAGCGGATCGCGCGGGCCAAGTGATACTACTGCGGAGTCGACATCAGGCCGGGGAAAAAACACAGTCGCAGGAACACTGCGGAGATAATTCACGCGATTATGCAACTGCACACGCAATGTCAACGCGCCGTAATCGTGCGTGCGTGGCGCGGCAGAAAGCCGCATCGCCATTTCCTTTTGTAACATGAACAACGCCAATAACATGGGGTTTGGAGATTGCAGGAATCTCAAGAGCAACTGACTTGAAATATTGTACGGGAGATTCCCGATGAGTTTTACCCGGCGATGTGCGAAAAGAATGCGCGGATCAAACCTAAGCGCGTCAATGTTGAGAATTTCGATTTGCTCATCACCGAAGCGTGCACGTAAGAAATTTGCGAGCCGTGTGTCCTTTTCGATGGCGAGAACATGCGCGCCTTTCTCAAGAATAAATCTAGTCAGCGCGCCCAAGCCGGGCCCAATCTCGACCACGTAATCTTGCGGAGTGATCTGCGCCTGATCGACAATCCACCGGGCGAGGTTTTGGTCGTGCAGGAAATTTTGTCCGAGAGCCTTGGACGGCCACACGCCGATGTCCTTAAGCGTCGTGCGGATCTCGGAAAGCTTCATGGGAACTTCGCGGAGAGGATAGGAATTCACCTATCTGTTCACAAAATCGTGTGAACAAAATGCGCCGGTAACAGGGGACTTGTTCACAAGTTATTCACGCACGTCCTTTCCGGCATGAACCTGCCCCGCGAGGCCGGCAGCCGACGGGCTCACTCATGTGTTGGCAGTGCTCGGCGCGACCGTTTCCTTCGGCTTTTCAGGTATGTCTGCCGCGCCTCCTTCAAGGAAGCCCCCTCGAGGAAGTACGCCGTCGCCGCGCGACCAATCGCATAGGTTCCTGCGCCCGCGACCATTCCACAAACGACGTTGCCCCAGCCGGGAAAAAACTTCAGCATTGCGCGCGTCCCTTCGCGAAGAAGCATGCCAACGCCGAGGTTTGCTCCCAACGCGGCGATGAACTCGGTCGCAGCGCGCAGGCTGCGTTCCCTGCCGCTGATGTACATGATCCCGGAGACCATCAGGACTTGCAACGATGTGAGGATCGGCATGTCTGCCAGCGGGATCGGTTGCGTCCCGATCGCGGCACAAACGGCGGTTGTCGACTTTATCAACATTTGCGCGACATGAAGCTGCGCCTGGCGGTCACGCGAGATACGGATCATCTCGATCTTCGCTTCGTTCGGCAGCTCCGCCGCAAGTAGCGACATCAAGCGCCGCGTTTCTGCGGGGCGTGTTTCCGCAATCCGCACTATGCCGAGCAAACGCTCGCGGACATCGAGTTGAGCATCCAGGGTCTCCTCCATTTGCGCCACTTGTCTTTCAGACCCAAGCGAAAGACCGATGACCTTCCCTTCGCCCCCGGGAATACGGGTGGCTTCGCGCAAATCCGAGCCTTCGTCGAAAAAGAAAATGATGTCGGCAGGTTCGCGCCTGAGCTCTTCTTCAATTTGTGGTTCGACGGAATTGCCGGAATCGCGTGCATCCAGAATCGAGATCGTTCCACGGCCCGGAATTATCCAGTCAGTCCAACGATGCACTGGCGTCACGGTCACATTCATGCGCTCTTCCGCAGCGGGAGCAAAAAGCAGATCGATAATTTGTTGCATGGGCGTTTTGCTCGAGCCGACGAAGAGAAATCGGGGGCGCCGCTGCTGAAGAAATAGCTGCTTTAGCGGTGTCAATTCACGCAGCACCGGCCGCCGAATTTTTTCGGGAAGTTTGCCTGCCAACCTTTCGAGTCGCTCGGCAATTTGAACGAGGGTGGTCTGCTTCATTTTTGGGAATGAAATCCGAATGACGAATGGCTTCGCTGCGATTATAAGCCTAGCATGAGTTTGAACATCGAAATACTTTCGAAAGCGGCAGACCAGGCGCGCGGCTTGTGCATGGACGCCGTGCAAGCCTCGCAGTCAGGTCATCTTGGACTTCCGCTCGGCTGCGCGGAAATCGGCGCGGTGCTTTTTGGGCATGCGCTTAGATACAATCCAGACGAGCCGCGTTGGATCAATCGCGACATCTTCGTTCTCTCCGCCGGGCACGGGAGCATGTTTCTTTACGCGTGGCTGCACATCAGCGGGTACGATTTGCCGATGTCCGAAATCGAACGGTTCCGGCAATTGCATTCCAAAACGCCGGGACACCCTGAATTTGGCCACACTCCGGGAGTGGAATGCACCACTGGCCCCCTCGGTCAGGGCGTGGGCAACGCAGTTGGCATGTCTGTGGCGACGAACATGGCTGCGGCGCGGTTCAACACCGATGAGCACAAAATTTTCGACCAGCACGTGGTCTGCTTGTGCGGTGACGGCGATCTCCAGGAGGGAGTTGCTTCGGAGGCATGTGCGTTGGCCGGGCTTTGGGGCCTCGACAATCTGATTTTCATTTACGATGCCAATGCCGTTACGCTGGATGCCCCGGCAAAGCTTACACAGTGCGAGGACACGGGCCAGCGGATGAAAGCGTACGGCTTTGATGTCCAGGAGATTGACGGCCAGGACATGCGACAGTTTCTAGACGCATTCGACGTTGCGAAACGCCGCGACAACGGCAAACCGCAGTTCATCATCGCGCATACGCTAATCGGAAAAGGCATTCCCGAAGTCGCGGGCACATACAAGGCGCACGGCGAAGCAGGCGCGAAATTCGTGGACGCGGCGCGTAAGGCGCTCGGCTTGCCGGACGAGCATTATTTCGTGTCACAGGGCGTGTATGACTATTTTGCGCAACACAAAAAGAAGCTGCTCGCAGAGTTTGATCGCTGGGAAGAAACGTACGCTGCGTGGCGCACTAAAAATTCTGACAAGGCAAGACTGCTCGATGAGGGGCTGGCGCGCAAAGTCCCGGCAGATCTTTTGGCGAAGATTCCCGACTTTCCGAATGACGCGAAACTGGCGACGCGCAAAGCGGGCGGCGAAGTATTGCAACCGATCGCACAAGCGATGCCGCTGCTGATGAGCGGAAGTGCTGACCTGTACGGATCGACAATGAATTACATCAAGGACGGTGGCGATTTCTCACGCGACAATTTCGGTGGCCGAAACGTCCGCTTCGGCATCCGCGAACACGGAATGTGTGCGATCCTCAACGGCATTTCGTATCACGGGCTGTTTCGCGCGTCGGGGGCGACGTTCGCGGTCTTTACCGATTATTGCCGTGGTGCCATTCGGCTCAGCGCACTATCCAAGCTGCCGAACGTGTACATTTTCACGCACGACTCAATCGGCGTCGGTGAAGACGGCCCGACCCATCAACCTGTGGAGACCGTCAGTTCGGTTCGTCTGATCCCCAACATCGACGTGATTCGGCCCGCCGACCCGGAAGAAACCACCGGCGCATTTGTGGCGGCGATGCAGCGAACCGACGGTCCGACGTTCCTCGCTCTCACCCGCCAGACTGTTCCGATATTGAACGAGATCGATGCGAATCTGCGTCGGGAAGGAGTGCTCCGCGGCGCTTACATCGCGAAAAGAGAAAGCGGCAAACTCGAGCTGATCCTCCTCTCGTGCGGCAGCGAGTTGCAGCATGCGCTCGCGGCGGCAAAAGCACTCGGTGACGGGGTCCGCGTCGTTTCCATGCCCTGTTTTGAACGATTCAATCGCCAGCCGCAGGAATACCGCGACGAAATTCTGCCAAACCAATGTCGTAAACGGGTCGCGATCGAAGCCGGCGTGCCCGAGATTTGGTACGAATACGTCGGACTCGATGGAAAAGTCGTCGGACTGCACGAGTTCGGCCTAAGCGCGCCTGGCGCCGAGGTGATGAAAGAACGCGGTATCGACGCGCAGCACGTGATCGACGCGGCGAAAACATTGAGGTAGAGGCGATTAACCTCAATCGCCTGCTCCGGATGCGATGACAGGCGCCGGAAGGTTCAGGTGAACAGTCCCTGCCCTAAAACGCCTCGTCCGGTTCGCTCATCTTGCGGGCGCGAGTTTCGAACCGGGTGAACTCCTTCAGGAATGTGAGCGGAATTTCGCCGACGGGTCCATTGCGCTGCTTCGCGATGATCAATTCGGCCTCGCCGGCTTTTTCCATGCGCGCCTCTTCATCTTCCTCGTACAGCTCTGGCCTAACAAGCAAACCGACAAGATCGGCATCCTGCTCGATGGAGCCAGACTCACGCAGGTCGCTGAGGCGCGGTTTGCCCCCGGAGCGTTGTTCTGGTTGCCGGTTTAATTGCGCAACGACAATGACCGGAATTTTCAATTCCTTGGCCAGGGCCTTGAGTCCTGCGGAAATCTCCGAGATTTCGAGCTGGCGGTTGTCCTGGGCGCGACGTGAAGTCGATCGGAGCAGTTGCAGATAATCTACGATAATCAGCCGCACATCTTGCTGTGCCTTGAGCCGGCGCGCTTTGGCCCGCAATTCGAGAATCGTGAGGCTCGGGCTGTCATCGATAAAAATTTTTGCTTCGGCGAGTTTCGACGCCGCGGCGGTGAGACTGGGAAAATCTCTCTCAGCCAGAAAACCATCGCGCACCTTTTGCAGGTTCACTTTCGCTCGCGAACAAAGCAGACGTTGCACGAGTTGCTGACTGCTCATTTCCAAGCTGAAAACTCCGACGGGAAGTGTCTCGTTTATCGCCACGTGCTCGGCAATGTTCATGGCGAGCGCGGTCTTGCCCATGCTCGGGCGCGCCGCAATCACAATCATTTCCGAGGGATGCAAGCCGCTGGTCATCCGGTCGAATTCGACAAACCCGGTTCCGATTCCAGTAATCCCGCCTTTGCGCTCGTAAAGTTTCTCGATTGATTCGATCGCTTCCATGACCTGGTCTTTCATGGAAAGCATCTGGCCCTTGAACCGGTCGTCGCCGACTGCAAAAATCTTCTGTTCCACTTCGTCGAGCAGATTGTTCACTTCATCCTGCTCTTCGTAAGCGCGTCGCACGCTCTCGGTGGCCGCCGAAATGATTTGTCGCAGGATGTATTTGTCGCGGACGATCTCCAGGTAATACTGCACGTTGGCTGCAGTCGGAACGAACGTGAATAGATTCGTGACGAACGCCGCACCGCCGACGCTTTCGAGGAGGTTCCGGTCGCGGAGCACCTGTGTGAACGTGATCAGGTCAATGCCTTGTCCGCCGTTCCAAAGACCGACAAGAACATCGTAGATCGTCCGATGCGCGGGGACGTAAAAATATTCTTCGTTAATTTTCTCGACGCATTCCGCGATCGTTTCGCGCGGAGAAATCAGCATTGAACCGAGAACGCCCTGTTCCGCCTCGACGCTATGCGGCGGCGTTCGGTGAACATCCTGCGCAGAACCTGTTGGCGAAATGGGAACAACTTTTTCGCCGCTTCGCACTGCCGAACCTCGGCCAGCGCCATTTCCCGCTTTGCGAGGCTTCTCTCCTGTCCATGCGGACGGTGGAGTCGCCATTTATTTCTCTTCTTGTTTTGGCTGTTCTTTTTTTCCGCGGAAAATTCGACGTTTCTTTTTATCAGGCTCTTCCGGCACAGCGGCGGGCGTCGCATCAGTCTTTGCTTCGGCTGCCGATCTCACCTGAAAAAGAAGTTGTGCCGTCACATCGTGATGCAGTTTGATGGCGACCTCGTGGTCGCCGGTATCCTTGATCGGACGTTCAAGAAGAATTTTGTGTCGATCAATCTCTGCGCCGACCTCGTTTTTCAGCCGGTTCACGATGTCCTGGGCTGTCACTGATCCAAATGCTTTGCCGGTCTCGCCGGTCTCCAACGTAAAAATAAACCGCGCTTTGCCGATGCGACGGGCCAGTTCCTGAGCTTCGTTCAACTCGCGCGCTTCGCGTTCAGCGCGTTTCTGCTTGAGCGCATTACGCTGACGCAGGGCTGCCGGAGTAACTTCGTAGGCCATGCCACGCGGCAGGAGATAATTGCGCGCGTACCCACGGCGCACCTTGACCACGTCCGCTTCTGCACCGAGGCCCGTAACATTTTCAGTCAGGATGAGTTCGGTTAATGGCATGCTAATACTTTTCTAAGATGCACCCGGAAATTTTGCAAACCACGAATGCTTTCGAGGGCGACGAGTATAGAAGCGCGCCGCGTACTGTCAATGCGCGAAACGAAAATTAAACGCTTATTCGATGACTTCCTGGCAATCTCAGTTCATTAACGCCAGCTTTCCGGCCGGTCCACTCTGTTGTTCCGCACCGGCCTAAAGGCCGAGGTTAATGAGGCGGGGAGAAATTTCTCGAACAGGGGACGGCACTATCGTCGTTATCTGGACTGTCGTGCCAACGCGAGCGCTATTTATATCATGCCGAGCTTCATGCGGCCGGCTTCGCTGATCATGTTCTGGTTCCAAGGCGGATCCCAGACGAGTTGAACATCAGCTTCATCGATGCCATCGATGCTCAGGATTTTACTTTGCGCATCATGCGCGATTGCCGGGCCCATACCGCAACCGGGCGCGGTCAAAGTCATCTTTACTTCGACGCACGTTCCGCCCCCTTCTTTTTTGAGCAAGCGACAATCGTACACCAGACCGAGATCAACGATGTTTACCGGGATCTCAGGATCGTAACATTGCCGGAGCTGGTTCCAGACGTCTTCCTCTGAAACTTCACCATCCGTGCGCGAAGCTTTTTGCGCTTGCTGCGGCTGCCGCTTTTCCAACCCGAGCGCATCGAAGTCTTTCTCTGCCACGCGCGCAAGGCCTTGATAGGTTGCGATCGTGTAACTTCCGCCAAGGCTTTGCGTGATTACGCCCTGCGTTCCGGCTGGAATCGTTGTTTTCTGGCCGCTGGGAATTTGGATGACCTCGCAATCGCGGCTTAAAGTGAATTCAGTGTTCTCGTGCATGGTGTCCTGTGTGTTATTCCGAGCGGAGTCGAGGAATCTCTCGATCTATTGAATCAGCGAGTTCTCACTCGTCGCTGGAAACAATTGGGAATTAACATGCCACAAAACAAGAAAATGACGAGTGCTTCGCCACGTTGAATCGTTGGTCGTCAATCCGAAGTACCGTTGCGACGATTTAACCGAGCACGAGTCTAATACACATCCCGCTTGTAACGCTTGTCGCTTTTCAGCTTTTCGACGTACTCATTGGCTTCATCGACGCTTTTACCTCCTTGCTCCTCCACAATTTTCCGGAGGGTTACATCGACATCCTTGGCCATGCGACGTGCATCACCGCACACAAAAAACTGCGCGCCTTCGGTATCGATCCATTTCCAGATCGCGGCCGCGTTTTCGGCCAACTTGTGCTGGACGTAGACTTTTTGGGCCTGATCACGCGACCACGCGCAATCGAGCCGGGTGAGAATTCCGTCGTTCATGAATACCTCGAAATCCTCCTGATACGCGAAGTCGCATTTCTCGTGCTGCGCGCCGAAAAAGAGCCAGTTTTTTCCCTTCGCGCCGGTGACTTTTCGGTCCTGCAAATACGCCCGGAAGGGCGCAATGCCGGTGCCGGGCCCGATCATGATTATCGGCGTATCGGGATTGTCCGGCAGATGAAAATGCTTTGCGTTGCTGGGGAAAACTGGAACGGACACGTCGTCCGCACGGTCGGCGAGAAATGACGAGGCCACGCCTTTGCGTAGTCGGCCATGACTTTCGTAACGAACCACGTCCACAATCAAATGGACCTGGTCGGGAAACGCTTTCAGGCTCGAAGCGACTGAATAAAGTCGCGGCTGCAATTTTGAGAGTAGCCCGACAAATTCTTCCGGCGTAAAACGCACGGACGGGTGTTCGGTAAGAAAATCGATGACTTCCATGCCCCAAAGATAAGTCTGGAGGTCCTGTTTGCGGTCCGGAGCGAGAAGATACGTCAGCGTCGGCGCAGCGTCGGCGCGTTGGGCAATGGCCTTCAAAAACTTCGGCGTCGGTTGGGTGATGCTGTAATCACGCAGTAGCGCTTCTCTGAACGTTGTTGGTTCCCCTTTCAGCCGGGGCACCTGTTCACTGCCATCGGCGCCGAGCGCATGAATAATTTCATCCATAAGGTCGGGATCATTCGTTGGATACACGCCGACTGAATCCCCAACCTCAAAGCCCAAACCCCAGCCAGCGAGATCGAGTTCGAAATGGCGCGTGTCCTTTTCCGACTCCGGTCCGCTCAGCCGGCGGTTGACCAGCATTCTGGCGGGAAAAGGATTCGTCCGCGAATACGGCGGAGCAGCAAGAGTGGCACTAGCTTCAGTCATAGCAGCATTTTTTAGCGGCGAATCATGATCGCCGCAAATGTCATGCGTCATTTCCGATCGCGAGCGTGCGGTCCTAGATTGAGAAGATTGTCAAACATGCGCCAGCGTTTCAACTTCGCCTCCGCGTTCGCCGATCCGCTGTAATCGCGAAATCCACCTGTCGCTTGAAAAGATCAACGCGCGCAACGGAGACGGCTACATCATCGCCGACCCTGAACCGCCTGCGTGACCGTCTGCCAATGAGCTGTCGCCGGGCAGGGTCAAACAGGTAGAAGTCATCCGTTAGTGACGACACGTGGACAAGACCGGTTATGAGAACGTCGGGCAATTCCACCATTAATCCGTAATTCCGGACATCAACAATCGCTGCCGAAAAAATCTGCGGTTTTCGATTAGCGAGCTGCCGTTCGAAGAATTCAAGCTTCTTCATTTGTGTTGCGTCGATCTCGGCATCAGCGGCGTTTCGCTCGGTGATTGAAATGTGTTCGGCGATAGAAGCAATTTCGGCCATGCTCGGACCGTGGGCCGGGCTGTCCGAGCGTGCCGGACGGCGTGCTGTGGCTGCTGGATCCCTATCCAACGTGCGATGCACTACGAGATCGGCATAACGCCGGATCGGACTGGTGAAATGCAAGTAATTTGCCTTCGCCAGGCCGTAATGCCCGAGCGGGCGAGGATCATAGCGCGCCCGTTTGAGACTCTTGAGCAGAGCGACCTTTAAAGCTTGCTCTTCGGGCTTTCCGTGAATTTCGGCGAGCAACCGCTGCAGTTCAGCGCGATGGCTCAGATCGCCAACTTTGTAATTAAAACTCAGCGCGAATTCACGGTACTCTGCCAGTTTTTCCGGATCTGGATTCTCGTGAACGCGATATATGGTGGGAACTGCGCGCTTCTTTAATTCGCGTGCGACCGCTTCGTTCGCTGCCAACATGAATTCTTCGATCAGCTGATGCGACTCATCGTTCTCGACACGCTCGAATCGGATGGGCTCACCCTTTTGATCGAGTCCGACTTTTACTTCTGGAAAATCGAGGTCCAGTGCTCCGTGTTCGAATCGTTTCCGACGCAATAAGGCGGCGAGCTCCCAGGCAAGATGAAGCCGTTCGCCTAACCTGTCGCGGGGCGGCGACATCAAAATCGCGTAGGCTTGTTTGTACGTAAGACGGTGTGCGCTGCGAATCACGCTCCGGGCAAAACGCGCCCCCTTTGGGACACCGCGTTTATCCAAGTGGATAAAAACCGAATGCGTGAGCCGATCGACTCCCGGATTGAGGCTGCAAACACCGTTGCTTAATCGTTCGGGCAACATCGGGATGACGCGATCGGGCAGGTAGACGCTGTTACCGCGCCGGCGCGCCTCGCGGTCGAGCGCGCTGCCGGCTTCCACGTACGCGGAAACATCGGCGATGTGCACACCGAGACGCCAGCCGCCGTTTGGAAGCTTGTGCACGTGAATGGCGTCATCGAAATCACGCGCGTCATCGGGATCGATGGTAACGATGAACTCGTTGCGCAAATCTTCCCGTCCCGCGACTCGCTGTCCGTCGACCTCTTCGGGAATTCGCTCGGCCTGCTCCAAAACTTCCCGCGGAAATTCGGTTGGCAAATGGAACTTGCGGATGATCGAAAGGACGTCCACTCCGGGGGCGGATGCCTGCCCGAGTACCTCGATGATTTCGCCTTCGGGATTGACGTGACGCGATTCCCAGGCGTCCAGGCGAACAACAACCTTGTCGCCAACTGTGGCGGCGGTGCCTGACCGCGGATCTTGAACATCCTGTGGAACCTGGCGGTCAGAGACCGGCGCTACAGGCCGAACGTAAACGTCGTGCACAATGCGCGGGTCATCCGGCACGACATAGTAAAAATTCCGTGATCGCTGCAGCGTCCCAACGATGGTATCGTGGGCACGTTCCAGAATTCGGATCACGCGCCCTTCGCGCCGTCCCTTTATCCGTGTGGACGGTGGTTCGGGCGATACGCGTGCAACCACACGATCTCCGTGCATGGCTGTCCCGACGTTTTCCGCCGCGATGAAAACGTCCGGAGCGCCAGGTTTTTCCGGCATGAGAAAACCATAGCCGACTGGATGGATCGACAATTTGCCAGTTACCAGGTCAGCCTCGGCCGGTAACACGTAGAGGTCCTTCCGTATCCGGGCGACCTCGCCCACGCGCTCGAGGTCGCGCAACATTGTGCGCAATACGGCTCGTGCCTTTCCGCGCACGCCAATGTCCCGAGCGATCTCGATCTTGTTCAGCGGCCGGTAATCTTTCCTGGATAGGAGCGCCAGAATTTGTTCCCTGATCTTAGGTCCGTCGTTGCTCATTCGGCGAAAATGTAGCGCGAAGGCCTGCAGTGCGCAGGTAAGGTCGCAAAGGCGACGCTACATCAATGAACTTGCTCCCGAATCGTTGCGACCATTGACAGTCATTTCGGCGAAACAATATGGTGGGGTCTCTCGCTCATTCGATTCAAATAGGAGGTGTAAACAAATGCGAAAGCGGATCATCACCTGCGCAGTCGCGATTCTATTCACGGTAGTCGCTTCATTTAGTGCAGACGAAGCCAGAATGACAATCAAAAGTCCTGCTTTCCACCAAGGTGGAGACATTCCAGCACAATTTACATGCGACGGTGGCGATACGAACCCGCCCTTACAGATAAGTGGGACTCCCTCCGACGCGAAATCTCTAGTTCTCATTGCCGATGATCCGGATGCGCCGAGTGGAGTTTTTACCCATTGGCTGGTTTGGAATATCCCGCCGCAGACAAATTCCCTCGCCGAAGGGAGCGCGCCAAAGGGCGTGCAGGGCACAAATGACTTTGGGAAATCCGGATATGGCGCGCCCTGTCCACCGTCAGGCGCGCATCGCTACTATTTCAGACTTTTCGCCTTGGATCGCGAACTGGCCTTGCCGCCTGGTACGAAGCGAAGCCAATTGGAGGCGGCAATGAAAGGTCATATCATCGCACAGGGCGAATTAATGGGGCGCTACGCACGAAAACGATGACTGCAGCGGCGGGCCACATGGCGCGCCGGAGTGTAAATGAAGTCGGGCGGCCGGCGAACAATTCCATGTGGCCTTGGTGTTCATTGAGCGCAGCCGGAAGAGTTCGAACAATTACGCGTGTGCATTAGTCTCAAGCGTAAATGCGCGAGAGGATTTGGAGAATCGGTGAGTGCGCTTTCGACGTCTCACGCCACGGCCTCATCATGGGGGTGTTAAATGTCACCCCGGACTCGTTCTCGGATGGGGGTGCGTTTTTCACACAGGATAAAGCAATAGAGCGCGGCGTGGCTATGGCAGCGGAGGGCGCGGACATCGTCGATGTGGGCGGAGAATCGACGCGCCCCGGCTCGGAATCAGTCGTTGTTGAGGAGGAGCTGCGCCGTGTGATTCCGGTGATCGAAAAGTTGCGAGCAAAGGTCGATGTGCCGCTTTCAATCGACACATCGAAAGCCGAAGTTGCGCGCGCGGCGATTAAGGCGGGGGCTTCGATTGTGAACGACGTCACCGGTGGCACGGGAGACGAGTGCATGCTGCCGCTTATCGCCCAAACCAAATCGGCCTTAATCATCATGCATATGCAAGGAATTCCAAAAACGATGCAGGTTCAGCCGCGATACACGAACCTCATTGAAGAAATTTCGGATTTTTTTCGACAACAATATGCGCGCGCCATAGGTTCAAACATTGATCCCATGGCGATTGCGTTTGATCCGGGCATTGGTTTCGGGAAAACGCTCGAACACAATCTCGAGTTGCTCGCGCGGCTGGAGCGGCTTCGCGCGCATGACCGACCTCTGGTGCTCGGCGTTTCCCGCAAATCGTTTCTCGGAAAGTTGACCGGGTCGTCCGAGATCAGTGACCGGCTCGTCCCCGGCCTTGCGCTGACTTCGCTGTTGCGCGCGCGCGGCTCCGACGTGTTCCGTGTTCACGATGTGAAGGAGAATGTTTACGCACTGCGGGTAGCTGAAGCGATTCTTCAGAGAGCACAATGATTCATCAACTGATTGATCTCTGGGTAAGGGGCTGGCGCAGCCTTATTGAAATCCTTCTGCTCTGGGTGGCCATCTACTACGGCTACCTCTATTTCCGCGGAACGCGCGGCGCAAAAGTGCTGACAGGGCTGGCCATTGTGTTTCTGACTCTGACGTTGATCTCGACGCTACTGAACCTCGTCGTGATCGGCTGGATCCTACGGAGTTTCTCGGTTTTCCTCGCGATCGCGTTAGTGGTGATCTTTCAGCCGGAGCTCCGGCGCGGTTTGGCTGCGCTTGGAGGGCATCCGATTTTCTCGCTTACCAGTGAACGGCGAGAAACAGTTCATGATCTCGCAGAGGCAGTGACCCAGCTGGCGAATAAACAGTTCGGCGCACTGATCGCCATCGAGCGTGACACGTCGATCCGCGTTTACGAGGAAACAGGCGTGATCATTGATGGCGAGTTTTCGGTCGAGTTGATTCTGACGATCTTTCATCCAAAGGCCGCACTGCACGATGGCGGCGTTATCGTTCGCAATGGCCGAATCGCAGCCGCAGCCTGCATTTTCCCGGTGAGCCAGAGGGAAACGCTGGACCGCAGTCTGGGATTACGTCACCGGGCCGGGCTTGGGATCACCGAGGAATCGGACGCCGTGGCCGTCATCGTGTCCGAGGAGACAGGCAATATTTCCATTTGTCACCGGCGACGAATCGAGCGCAATTTTACTCCAGAGACGTTCCGTCAGCGCATTGCCGAAATTTTATTGCACAGCAAATATGAAGAAACTGATTCTGACAAACTGGCGCGCGAAGTTGATCTCGCTTCTGCTCGCAACGACGCTTTGGTACCTAATCAAAAAGAACGTAGCGACGACGCCGTTGCCGTATGAGGTACCTTATCGGGCGCCGGTAACGCAGACCCCCTAGGTGCAGTCGTTCAACGCAAGAACCGGGACAGGTTTTCGTCTTCCCATCGGCGGGCACGTCGATAAGCGGGAAATTCACGCTCACGACGATTAAATTCTTCGGTGTGAACGCGTCGGCGATTTCGAGAAAGCACTTCGTCCGGCACCACTGAATGCAGCATCTCGTGATACAGCACGTACCGCAAAAACCACAGCGGCACGAAGGGCTGGTCGAGCGCACGATTAATTCGAATCACCCGGTCTTCTTCCTGGATCGTGCCGAAAACGAATTGCTCCCTAGGGCGGTGTTTTCGCCGGCGACCCCAGACCACCTCGTAGCCGCGAACACGCCCACGAAAGTGCTGCTGGTTTAAGTCATCGAAGATCGCGCGCAGATCGAAATGCGTCCCCTCATGGCGCAAATTCAACTGTCGCTGCATCGGCAGCTCTGGATGCGCAAGTTTACGCTTGGTTGTTTTCTTCCTCCCGCGCATTGTGGTGCTCCAAAAAGTAAAACGCCGCAGAGTACTGTAATGGCCCCTAAATCCACTGACAAGCGAACCGGCCAATTCTTCACGAAATTTATTGTAAGACCCTTATATTGTGTGATTTAACTCTGGAGGCGGAAAACAAAAACGCCGGATCAACTGAGCCTGTTCACGAATACCGGTGCGATCATAAAATTGACCTCTCGCAGAACGGGTTACATCACGCTTCGCGCTGCTTGATTCAAAAGTTTTGCAGCAAACGCAAAATGCGTATAATCGTGTCGGTTTCCGGTGAAAGCACCGGAAGGTGTAACCGAATCACGGCGCATGACTCCTTTTCTTCGAAAATTACTCGGCCAAAACTGGCTTCTACTACTCGTTATGCTGGCGCTCGCTGTTTTTGGCGTCGTGGCGATCTACAGCGCGACATCTACGCGCAGCGACCCATACGCTGCGGATTTCTGGCGCAAACAAGCAAACTGGATTGCAGTTGGTGTGTTCGCATTCATGCTGACGAGTTTGGTCCATTATCGGTGGATTCGTTGGGGGGCGCTGCCAATGTACCTGGCTGGCATCGTGTTTCTGATCATGACGAAGTTTATGGGTGTCAAAGTCTATGGGGCCCGTAGCTGGTTGCATTTGGGTCCGATCAATTTTCAGCCGGCCCAACTTGCGGTAGTCGCCGGTATCATGGTGTTGGCGTTGTTCCTCACCCAATTTCGCGAAATGCATCCGGCTCTGCGACTACTGCTCTCCGGCGCGATTGCGGGAGCACCCTGTTTGCTGATCCTTATGCAACCCGACTTGGGCGAAGTGATTATTTGGGTTCCGGTGCTGCTCGCGCTCTGGTTCGTGGCCGGTCTTCCGCTGCGCTATTTGATTTGCGTTATTCTGATCGGAATCACGTTCATCCCGATTGCCATTAATTTCGGTCTAAAACCGTACCAGCAACAGCGGATCACCGCCTTTACGCATCCGGACATCGACAAACAGGGTTCCGCATGGGCGATCAATCAATCTTTGATCGCGATCGGCTCAGGGGGTTGGTCAGGAAAGGGATTCAAGGCGCCGAATACGCAAATCGAACTTGGCTTTTTGCCGGCTACGGCCGTGCATAACGACTACATTTTTTCCGCTATCGGCGAGCAATGGGGATTTGTCGGCGGGATCCTTCTCATAGGAGCGTTTGCCTTGCTACTGATGACGTGTCTTTTCGTTGCTTTTTTCGCCGGCGACCAATTGGGTCTGCTTCTGGTGGTCGGGATCACGGCGCTTGTCTTCACCCACATTTTCCAAAACGTAGGAATGACTATTGCCATGCTGCCAATCACCGGTGTACCCCTGCCATTGATCAGTTATAGCGGCTCTTTTGTTCTGATGATCATGTTTGGCCTGGGGTTGGTGAACAGCGTCTGGATTCATAGAAATCTTCCGGCTTAATCGGAGCCGCCGAGGACGTCGCGCCGGCGATGAACCGGTGCCGAAACGATTTACTTTGGCGCGTGCTTGCCTGTAGAGTCGAGCGCGCAGAGATGGACGTCGATTACAAGGTTAAGCTCGAAGTCTTCGAAGGACCGCTCGATCTGTTGTTGTACTTGATCAAACAGGACGAGATCGACATCTACGATATTTCGCTCGAGCGCATCACCAGCCAATACCTCGAGTATCTCCAGGCGTTCAAAGAACTGAACATCGAGTTGGCGGGCGAATTTATCGTGATGGCGGCCAACCTCATTTATCTGAAGAGCCGAAGCCTGTTGCCGCGCGATCAACAGCCTCCGGAAGAAGACGCAGGCGAGGAAGATCCTCGTTGGGAGCTAATCCGGCAGCTGATCGAATATAAAAAGTTCAAGGAAGCGGCAGCTGAACTTAACCTGCGGGCGCTCGAACAAGAGAGAATCTTCGTGCGGGAAGCCGGCTCCGTGTCGGCTATCCAGGAACCTTTGAGGCTGGGCGAGGTTGGGATTTTTCAACTGATTAGTGCTTTCCAAACCGTGATGAAACGCATCGAGGCGCGTCAGGACGTGCAGGAAATTTTCAGCGAGCGTTTCAGCGTTTCGGAGAAGATCGATTCGATTTTGCAACGCGTCGCAACCGGTACTCCTCTTCATTTTTCTGATTTGTTTGGGGCGGCTGCGTCGCGTATCGAAGTCGTAGTAACATTTCTCGCGCTTCTGGAGTTAATCCGCCTGAAACAAGTCCGAGCAGTCCAGAGAAACGTGTTCGAAGAAATTGAAATCGCGGCCGCCTAGTAGCACAGCCATCCCGGCTGTGGGGCCAGCGGGCATCTTGTCCGCCACAGGACGGATTCGCCGTGGTGAACCTGCCGAAATTTGCCTTCTCAAAATAATGTTCCATTCATGCCGCGAATTTTGATCGCCGGGTGCGGCTACGTTGGAGAAGCCACGGCAGATTTGTTTCATGCCGCCGGCTGGAACGTGGAAGGTTGGGTGCACTCAGCACAATCCGCAGCGGCATTCGCGGCCAAGCCGTATCGCGTGAGCGCAGTGGATATTTCACAACACGCTGAGGTTTCTGAACACGCGGTAGGTTTCGATGCAATCGTTCACTCTGCCAGTTCCCGCGGAGGCGATGCCGAAATGTATCGCCGGATTTACTTTAATGGCGCGCGCAATCTCCTCAACAGTTTTCCAGCAGCGAAAATCCTCTTTACCAGCAGCACTAGCATTTACGCGCAGCATGACCGCGAATGGGTGACGGAAGAGAGCGAGACAGAACCGGTCCGCGAGACCGGCCGAATCCTTTTGGAAACGGAAAAGCTAGTCCTCGACAAAGGCGGGATCGTTGCGCGGCTCGCCGGAATCTACGGGCCGGGACGCTCGGCCCTGCTGAACAGGTTCTTGAAGGGCACGGCAACCATTGATCCGGAAAACGATCGCTTCGTCAATCAGGTGCATCGGGAAGACATCGTGTCCGCACTTTTTCTTTTATTGAATCGAGAACCGCAGCCGTGCGCGCAGATTTACAACATCGTCGATGATGAACCGATTTTGCAAAGCGACTGCTACCGCTGGCTGGCCCAGAGGTTGAATCGATCTCTTCCGCCGATCGGGCAGTCTCAGCCGCAACGGAAGCGCGGGAATACCAATAAACGGGTGAGCAATTCCAAATTGCGTCAGTTAGGTTGGGCGCCTCGGTACCCGACATTCGCCAATGCAATGGAAAAAAGCATTCTGCCCAGCTTTGCTGCGGCTATCTCCGGTACAACCCGCTAACACCAGGTTTTAGCCCGGTGGACACGGCCTCGGCAGGCAGTGAAAACGGCTCGAGCTCTAGATCGCGCCATTAACCGGGCTAAATACCGGTGTTAATCACAAGCAAACCTTCCTACCTAACCTGTGCAACTTCCTTCGTCGCCAGATCAGCGGCGGCGCGCTCATCATGGCGTTCGCCGAACAATTGGCGGATGACGTCTTCCACTGGAACCTCCTGCACGTTGATGTCGCTTACATCGCATGCATCAAGGAGTTGCCGGCACGTTTCGGTCACTCTCGCGCGCGGAACTTTTAATTGCACCGAAACCGGCGTTTGCTCGGTGATTTCGCCGAACCTGGACAGATCGCGGGTTGCTTCTCTTTCAAAAGTAAGGCTCAAAATCTTATAACCTGAAAAGCGATCGACAATCTCCGCCAGCGGTCCGTCGAAAAAAATTTTGCCGTGATCGATCACCAAAACCCGGTGACACAGCTCTTGGATGTCTTGCATGTAATGACTGGTGAGCAATGTCACGATGCGATGTTCCTCATTGTAGATTCGCAGAAATTCGCGCACCCGTTTTTGGCTCACCACATCCAGACCAATTGTGGGTTCATCAAGAAACAACACACGCGGCTCATGAATAAGCGCAGCGATCAACTCCATTTTCATTCGCTCGCCTAACGAAAGCTCGCGCACCATCACATTCATTTTGTCCCGCACCTCCAGGAGATCCGATAACCCGTCCACGACCTTCTTAAACCGGTCGCGGTCGATGCCGTAAATCGCGCGGTTAAGCTCGAGCGATTCCTGCGCGGGCAGGTCCCACCACAGCGCGTTTTTTTGTCCCATGAGCAAACTGAATTGCCGTTTCATCTCGTTGCGTCTTTCCCATGGAACAAAACCAAGCACTCGCGCATCGCCCGAAGTCGGGTTTAGCAGGCCGGAAAGCATCTTGAGCACGGTAGTTTTTCCGGCGCCGTTCGGGCCGAGAAATCCCACGAACTCCCCTTCCTCAATTTGAAATGAAACCTGGTCAGCCGCTCGCGTTTCATCGTAGCGCCGCCATAAGAGGCCTTTCACCGCGCCCCGCAGTCCGCGCTCCTTGCGATAGGTGCGATATACCTTTGTCAGTTTGGACGCTTCAATTACGGGCATAAAGGACTTGCGGGGAAGCTGACAGCTTTCCGCTACAGAACATCGTCGAGACAGCCGAGCAAATGTGAAACAGTTTCCTCGGTTTCGTCGCCCATGTTTGACAAGCGAAATGTTTGACCGCGGATCTTCCCGTAACCGGGATCGATCACCAGATGATGTTTCGCCCGCAACCTTCGCGCAAACTCCAGCACGTCGATCCCCCTGGTGTTTTTCACGCACGTCAGCGTTTTTGCGCGGAAACCTTCCTCCGCAAAGAAATCAAATCCTGCGCGGCGCACCCAATCATGCACGAGCGCATTCGTGCGAGCGTGCCGGGCGTAACGCGCCTCCAAACCTTCCTCTAAAATTTCGTCGAGCTTAAACTCGAGCGCGTGAATGTGTCCAATGCTTGGGGTGCTCGGCGTCATCCATTGCGCCTGCTCGCGCCTGAACTCCAGGAAATCGAAATAGAATCCGCGATCAGGAACCTTCTCCGCGCGTGCAAACGCTTTTTCGGAAACCGAGAACAACGAAAAACCGGGCGGCAGCGCGAGCGCTTTTTGCGCGCCAGTAAGCATCACATCGATGCCCAGCGCGTCCATCTCGATGTTTACCGCGGAAAAGGACGATACAGTATCGACGATGAGCGCGACCTCCGGATACTTGGCGAGAACGCAGCAAATTTCCGGAAGCGGATTCATCACGCCGGTGGACGTTTCACTATGGGTCAATGTGACGGTATCAAATTTTCCAGTAGCCAATTGCCGATCGAGATCTTTCGAGTCGATATGTTTTCCCCATTCCACCTGAAGCGGCTCGGCATTTTTCCCGCATCGTTGGGCAACATCCAACCACTTATCCGAGAACGCGCCGCACATGCAGCAAAGCACCCCGCGATCGACCAAATTGCGGATCGACGCTTCCATCACACCCCAAGCCGACGACGTGGAAAGAAACACCGGCTGCTTCGTTGCGAATAACGTCTGAAGCTTGGGATGAATGGCGCGGTAAAGGTTCTTGAAATCTTCGCTGCGATGCCCAATCAGCGGACGCGCAAACGCCGCCCAGGTTTGTTCGGATACTTCTACGGGTCCGGGAATGAAAAGCTTGTCGTGAGGATGCATATGGAAACATTCAACATCCAACCCGACTCCGCAAAAGCTAGGGCGGCAGGCGTTCAACGCTAAAAGCGGATGGGTGTCTGCCTCTCCCCGCTTGCGGGGAGAGGATTGCGGTGAGGGGCATCCGGAAACTCTTTTCCGAAGATGCGTTCATAGTTAGAATGAATCGTTGTGAATCGCGCTCAATTGCTGCGAAAGAAGGCGACTGAGCCTGAACGGATTCTCTGGCGGCACTTACGGAACCGAAATTTCGCGGGCTACAAATTTCGACGCCAACATCCATTCGACGATTACGTCTTGGATTTCTATTGTCCCAACGCAAAGCGGGCTGTCGAATTGGACGGCGGCGGACATAACTGTAAGGCAGGCCAAATCCGCGATCGAACGCGGTCAGAATTCCTGGCTCGGCGTGAAGTCGTTGTGTTGCGATTCTGGAATCAGGTTCGCCGAGAACTCGACAGCATGTTGCAAGCAATCTGGTTTGCACTAGAACAACGGCAGCTAAACGATCCCTCACCTTCATCCTCTCCCTTTGGCAAATGGAGAGGCGAATTCCAAGTTCCGTTTGCAAAGTAGTCCATCCATGCATCGCTTGTTCGTTCTTTACATCCTTATCGCAAGCGCAACTATCGCGCGCGCCGAATCGCCGGCCTACCTCGTGTTCGTCAGCAACGAACGCTCGGGCGACGTGACCGTGATCGACGGCAACACTGACGCGGTGGTGGTTACCTTTCCGGTGGGCAAACGGCCGCGCGGCATTCACGCAACACCGGACGGGAAACGGTTGTTTGTTGCGTTAAGCGGTTCGCCGCGAATGGCGCCCGGACTGGATGAAAACCGTGCCCCGGCGGACAAACGCGCTGATGGCCTTGGCGTGATCGATCCGGTGGCGCGCAAATTAGTCGATCGCTGGCACGTCGGGTCGGACCCCGAGCAATTCGCAATCAGCAAAGATGGAAAATTCGCGTTCATCGCGAATGAAGACGACGCCAGCGCTTCGATTGTTGATCTCGATTCAGGGCAATCGCGCGGAAAAATCAAAGTGTCCGAGGAACCGGAAGGCGTGGGCGTCAACCCCGTGAAGGGCGAAGTGTATGTTACCTGCGAAGAAAAAGGAGAAGTATTCGCCATTGATCCCGATCAACAACGGGTGATTGCGAAAATCGACACGGGCGGCAGGCCGCGTTCCGTCGCATTTTTACCTGACGGCTCGCGCGCGTACGCCGCGTGCGAGAACGGTGGCTACGTCGCCGTGATTGATGCGGGATCGCACCAACTGTTGTCGAAGATCCAACTGCCCACAGGCTCGCTGCCGATGGGCACTGTGATGTCGCATGACGGCAAAGAACTTTACGTCTCGACCGGCCGCGGAAACGCGGTCGCGATCGTCGACACGATAGACAATAAAGTTGTGACCACGATTCCTGTCGGAAATCGTGTCTGGGGAATCGCGCTCGATTCCAGTGGTTCGAAACTTTATACGGCCAATGGCGCCTCAAACGACGTCTCCGTCGTCGATCTCAAATCGCGCAAAGAACTGCGCCGCATCAAGGTCGGCGACGGCCCCTGGGGAATCGCAATTGTGAGCGCCGCGAAGTGATTCCGTCTGTAATCCTCTGGTAGTTCACGAGCTCACAGTGTCCGTTCCGCGCAAAATCGCACTGGGTTTTCGGCCGCCGACGGGCTTAAAATCGCGCGTGCCGCTCGAAATACGGCCACAGCTCAGGAAGCGCCTAATCCGACTTCTGGAGGGGTGCTACCCAGTAGCAAACGCTTTATGCGATTAACGCTCACAAGACAGGGTCGTAACTCTTGACTATCCGCCGGCATAGTTCGGGTAGCGCGCGCGCAGCTCCCGTGAGAGGCGGTCGGCTTCCTCGGTGTTACCGACTCGGCGAAATGCCAGCGCGGCTTTGTCGAGCGCGCGCGGAGTGATGGCCGGATCGTCGTAAAGTAGTGCCACGCCTTTGAATGCTTTCCCGGCATCATCGAAGTTTCCGCGCTCCAGTTGGACTTCGCCCGCGAGGAGACGCGCCTCGGCATTTACACGGCCCTCGGGTTGCAGCACCATGATTTCTTCGGCGATCTTCTGCGCCTCATCAGGTTTGTGGGCGCTTATCTTAACCGCGCCGAGCGTGAGCAACACCTTTGCCTTTCCCGCCGGGTCTGTGGCAGTCTGCAAATATTTTGCGAACGCTTCCTCGGCTTCGGGTAAGTTCTTTAGCTTTGTGGCCGCGTCACCGAGGTAAAACAGGTAATCCGGTTTAACGCTGTCCGTCTTATCGATCTTTCGCAGCGCGCTCAGGTATTTCTCGGCGGCTGGGAAATCCTTCTCGTTGTAATATTCAATCCCCAGCCACTCCAAAACCTCTGGTGGCACGTTCGTGTTCGGGCTGTTCGCCATGAAATTGTTCACCTCTTTCGTGAGCGCAGCCCGATCCTTCAAGTAAAACTGACACAGTATCATCCGAACCGATGCGAGATTGTAATACTGCTCCTTGTTCAGTTGCCTGGCAGTGTTCAGCGCGGTCAGGGCCGTCTTGTAATCCTTTGCTTCGAACGCACTTTTTCCGATGTAGTATTGCGCCTGCGCTGCGACAGAACTCTTTGGAAATTCTTTTAGTAGCTGCCGAAAAGTCTCAACCATCCCCTTGGTTTGGTCCTGTTGCCCAAGAATTAAAGCCTTTAACTGCAACGCCGCTTCGCGCTCATGCGCCTTGGGGTATTTGGCCAGGATAATGTTTAGATCGGTAAGCGCGGCACTGTAGTTTTTGTCTTGTTCGTATGCCAAAGCGCGTTGCGCGAGAGCAGCAGGCATTTCGGGGCTATCGGGAAATGTTTGCATGTAATACGTGAAAGCCTCGATGACGCCGGGAGTGTTTTTCGTCTGGATATGACACAACCCGAGTTTGTAAGCCGCTTCAGCACGGAGCCGTGGAGAAAGCTCAGACGCGCGCAGTTCGCCATACAATGACGCCGCCTCCGTATAATTCTGTTGTTTGTAGACAGCCTCGGCCTTCAACAACTTCGCCTCGTCAGCGCGCTCGTTCGTCGGATTTGTCGCAAGAAATTTGTCAACTGCAGCCGAAAGCGCCGTCGGGTCGGAGTTATAGACGTTAATCAGTTGCTGATAGCCGGAGTCTTTTGCTTCCTCGCGATCCGGATACTTGTCGATGATCTGGCGATAGAGGGCTTCAGCTTGCTTTGAATGACCGAGTTGCCGTTCGCTGTTTGCGGCGAGCAATAATACTTCGGCCTGCGCAGCCTCAGGCAGCTTGTCGAATTCCTTTTTATAATCGGCCAGCAACTGCGTGTATTGGCCAGTCTGGTATTGCAAACGGCGAAAACCCACTTGCGCGAGCGCACGAAATTTTCCGGCTTCAGGCAGAGCGCGTCCCTTTTGAAACAACGCGGCCGCTCGCTGCGCCATGGCGTTGTCGATCTTGCCTTTGTCGGCCTGAACAAGTTCGAGCGCGATCATGCCGCCGCGCACGGCTGCTTCTGCTTTCAAAGCTGGTTTTTGAGCTTCATTAGCGAGCGCCTCGTATTGCTTCAGCGCGTCGAGCTTTTTTCCGCGCGTGGAAAAGATGGATGCCGCCGTCACTCGCGCATCCTCACGATACGGATTTGGATTCCCCGTATCGGCGACCTGCGCGTAAATATCAGCAGCTTCATCTTTGCGGCCGACTGCTTCGAGACAGCGCGCTTCAAAATATCGCGCGGAAAGCGCTACTGCCGGTTCTTTCGATTTCCCGGCGGACCGATGAAAAAGCGGGAGCGCGGTGGCGTAATCCTTATCTGTGAACGCCATCTCCGCGAGCGCGAATGCCGCTGGTCCGGCAAATTCGCTGTCGCCGTAATCGTTGAGCACCTTCTGCAAGTTGGTGCGAGCATTCGAGTCGCGATGGAGGTTTCGATAGCATTCACCGAGCGAAAAGTAAGCGTTCGCCCTGCCCGGCCGGCCCGGATAATCGTCGAGATACTTTTGATATTCGGGGACCGCGAGATCGTAAAGTTTGCGAGCAAACAAGCCGTTGGCATAGTCGAGTTGACGCTGATCGGCCCCCTCAGCTTCGCGCGCTGGCGGCTCCGACTCCTGCTCTTTTAGAGAGTGGAGAACTCTGTCGATTGAGTCATCTGCCGGCAGCGCGCGCCTGACCGGCGGCTCATCTACGGGACGCGCCCGGCGCACCTCCGGCTCAGATTGAGCAAAGGCGACGCTTGCAGTGCAAAGCAGCATCACCAGTCCCAAAAGACTGGTCGCGCCGCGCATGATGTTCATCTCGCTGTGGCGAAAGCTACGTTCGTTATCCCTGCTTCTGTGCAAATGTTCAGCACGCCAATGATATTTTTGTAAGCGCCGGCTTCGTCGCCGCGAATCACCACTGCTTGTTCGGGGTTGAGTTGAACAAGATTTTTCAGCAGTTCCGTGAGCTCGGGACCGCTCAATGTGCGGCGGTTCACAACCACGTTGCCGTCCGCCTTGACGTTGACGATCACGTCGCCAATCGGCGCTGCCTTTTCCTTTGCAGCAGACGCTTTTGGCACTTTCACGTCGAGTTCGTTTTCCGTGCGGGCTGCGTTCCATGTCAGCAGGAAAAAAATCAGAAGCAGCAGTAGCACGTCTACAAGGGGCGCCAGCTGAATGCCGGGATGATGTAAAGGCGCGTGACCGCGAAGATTCATGAAACGGGAGAAATTTACAGTTCGTCCTCGATCAGCGCCGGGATTCGTTCCGTCCGCTTGCCATACTGCAATGAAAGCAACGCCAGAACGTGCGTTGAAGCTGACTCGAGTTCGGAGATCAATTTCTGCGCTCTGCCGCGAAAGAAAGCGTAAAAAATCATGGCTGGGATACCAATCGCCAGGCCCGCAGAGGTGTTGACGAGCGCTTCACTGATCCCGCGCGAGAGTGCCACATAACGCGCCGAGCCGATGTCGGCTCCAAGTGCGCCGAAGGAGTGAATGATCCCAAAAACCGTGCCCAGCAATCCGAGTAACGGCGCAATCATTCCGATGTCAGCAAGATAAATGACGCGGTTGTTCAAACTTGCCGCGACACGTGTTCCCTCTGTTTCAGCAATCTCGCGGACCAGCTGGAAATCTGCGTTCGGATTTTTAGTCGTGAAATCCAGCATTTTTTGCACCACGCGCGCGACCGCTTCTCCATGGCGGTTGGAAACGGCAAGTAACCCGAGATAATCGCGCTTACGAAGGAGCGCATCGGCGGTGGCCATGTAACCGCTTGAAACGACCGCGCCGCGGCGGATCGTCAAAAAGTAAACGACCACCAGCGCAACGAAAAAGATCGACAATAAAAACAGCGGGATCATGACCGGACCCGCGTTGACAAGCGTCTCCAATACCGTGTGTGAATGCTGAGGCACCAACGCCGGCGTTGGCTCCTGCGCAAACAGATGCGACGCGCTCCCAAGCGCGGCAAAGAACACAACCCAAATCTTCATGCCGGAAATTTTGTAACGATATGCGGAGCGATTCACCGATGCAAATGCGTGACGGACAGATCAAAGGCAGATGAAGCCTCGAGGTTTCCCAGAGACCATCTCGTAATTGTCATTCTGATCCCGCCATTACGGGAGAAGAATCTCGGATCAATTCTCGACGCATCCGCATGACGGAAAATAGACCGGAGATATTTCGCTCCCCTCAACATGACAGCAATCCGACGAGATTCGTTTAAACCAATTGCAATTTGGTTCCGGAGTGGCGCATCTCAGCGACGCACCAGTAAAACGTGAGCCGGTTGGACTTCCGGATCCAGCTCGACGTAATTTTTGCGGCCTCGCCAGGTGTAACGCGCATCGTTCAGCAAATCGTGCACCTGATACTCGTCGCTTTCCATCTGCCCAAATTCCTCGATGGGCGCATACACGAACGAATTCTGCTTCCGAAACGGATCAAGATTCACGATCACAAGGATGATGTTGTCGCGAGCAGGCGTCATCTTGCCGTAGAACAGAATCGCGTCGTTATCGGCCTGATAAAACCGCAGGTTCGTGTGCATCTGAAGCGCACGGTTTTGCTTTCGAATTCGGTTTATTCGCGCGATCCAATCCTTGATGTTTCCAGAGGCATTCCAATCGCGCTCTTTGAACTGGTATTTCTCTGAATCGAGATACTCCTCCCGATCCGGCAATGCCTTGCTCTCGCACAATTCGTAGCCGCTGTAGATTCCGTAAAGCGGTGAAAGCGTGGCAGCCAGGAGCACGCGGGTCATGAAGGCCGGCCGGCCGCCTTCCTGAAGCAGGAACGGCAGAATGTCGGGCGTATTCGGCCACAGGTTCGGCCGAAAATATTCGCTCATCTCCGTCTGTGTCAGCTCGGTGAAATATTCCACGAGCTCCTGCTTGGAATTTCGCCAGGTGAAATAAGTGTAGCTCTGGTTAAAGCCGGCTCTGGCCAATTCCTTCATCATCTTTGGCCTGGTGAACGCCTCCGAAAGGAAAATCGCGTCGGGATATTTCTCCCGGACACCACCGATCAGGTATTCCCAAAAAGCAACCGGCTTGGTGTGGGGATTATCGACACGAAAAATGCGCACACCACGCTCGGCCCAAAACAGCACGATGCTCTTCATCTCGGCCCAGAGTTCCCGCCAATTTTCGCATCGAAAGTTTAACGGATAGATGTCCTCGTATTTTTTTGGTGGGTTCTCAGCGTACTTGATCGTGCCGTCCGGGCGTTTGTAGAACCAATCGGGATGCTCCTTTACGTAAGGATGATCGGGTGAGCAATTGATCGCAAAATCGAGCGCGATTTCCATTCCGCGCTTGCGCACCTGTTTTTGCAGCCAATCAAAATCATCGAGCGTGCCTAACGACGGTTCGACCGTTTTGTGTCCTCCGGTCTCGCTGCCGATTGCCCACGGCACGCCCGGATCACCTGGCTCGCACGCGATCGCGTTGTTTCGCCCTTTGCGGTTTGTATGACCGATCGGATGAATCGGCGGAAAATAAATGACGTCGAACCCCATCGCTTTTGCGTCATCCACGCGCGGCAAACAATCGCGGAAAGTCGACCCCCGGTCGCCGTGGCCTTCTGCTGAGCGCGGAAAAAATTCATACCACGCTCCGAACAACGCCGCCTGGCGATCAACCACGACGCGGAGAGCCGGTTGGTATTGCGTGGCATCCGCGCGATCCGGATAAGTCGCCATCAGCACTTCCAGTTCGCCCGAATGCGCCACAGCGAAAATTTCTGAATTTGTGCCGGCGGCGATTTGTCCGGCGAATTGGCGGAGGCGGGCGGAGTCCGCTTCATCACGCGTGCGACTGGCAGCGGCTTCCACAATACCCGCTCCTTCCAAGGCTTCGCTTCGCAGATTGGAAACGCCGGCCTCAAATTTTTTTGCGAACTCTTGCTGCCAACTGCGAAACGTATCCGTCCATGCTTGGACGGTGTATTCGTGGATGGCTTGGTCGTAGAGGGTGCAGACGCCGCGCCAGCGATCGTTATCAACGAAAAACATCGGCGTTTCCCGCCATGCGCGCTTCCCAACAACGCGCCACTTTAAAACCGCCGCCACTACATCGTGTCCATCCTTAAAAATATCCGATTCAACGATGAGATCTCCGCCCATGATGCGTTTGATCGGATAACGGCCGCTATCGATCAACGGCTGGACATTCTCGATCACCACGGATGGAAAGGCTCGGGCCATGAACGATGAATCAACCCGAGATTCACATCGAGCGAAAGAAGAAATCCGATTGGCAGGGGCATCGCGCGGCGATGTCCGGACGGCGCAATGTGCCGTGCCTGCCAAAAAGACCCGAAAGAGAATCTGAAACCGATGCTACACCGCCACCTGAAACGCGCACTCGTACAGACCCGAGTTGCGAATTACCTGGCGGCGAACACGCGAGCCCAATACGGCTTCGAACATGTCCTGCTCGAACCGAGCGATGATCGGGTACTGCTCCAGCAGGTTCAGTATCGGAGAATGACACTCCAGAATGTGAGGGCCGCCGTCTTTGCCATTGTTAATGAACTGCGCCATGTAGCCTTCGCCATCGCGGACGTGCGCAAGCCACTCCGCGCGGTCAGCGACGGTTTCTCCTTTAGCCTTCGATTTCAAAGCGCTGGTCTTCTTTTTGAAAATGTTGTAAAGCAATTTCTCCGGCCCGTTCGGTCCGTAAATATCCTCGGTCGCTTTCAACAGGTCCAGTGTGAACTGGTTGCTGTCGGCCTGAAAAAGATCGTGCGTGCGACGAGTGAGGCGATAGACCATCTCGGGCCTTCCCATTCTTTGCGGGCGGCGCCAGGTGTCCAGATACCCGTCACGATGCAGAGTGATGCAATGCTGTTTGATGCCCATGTAGCTCATCCCCATTTTTTCCACGAGCTCGTTAACAGACATGCCTTTGGTGCGCTTAAGAGAGTTAATGATATCAAGCCGTTGTGTGCGGCCAATTTCCGCGATTAACCGTTGATTCATAAGTCTGGAAGAAGTTGGAGAACAACGAAAGTGCGGGACTTTACACGTCGCAATCTTTAATACGCAAGCCTAAAATTTACACAACAATCGCGCGGCGTACACGTTGTGTTGATTTTCAGCGGATCAGCCTCCGACACGTGGTCGGCTGATGTCCGTATCTGCAGCCAAGCAGGTAAAGACAGATTCTCGACGGCCACCCGGCTCCGATCGAGATGACAATCTACTTCAGGAGTACAAATATTCGTCGTGGTATTCGCGTTGCGGCGCGAATTGCACGTTCTCGTTCCCGGTCTCTGGGTACTCGAAGATTTTGCCTTCGTAATTGCGGATCACGATCTTTTCGTTGTCGTGATAGAGGATATAACCGGGATTGATCGGCACTTTGCCACCACCGCCGGGAGCGTCGATGACGAATTGCGGCACGGCGTAACCGGTCGTGTGACCGCGTAAGCCCTCTATTATTTCAATGCCTTTGGCAACTGACGTGCGCAGGTGCGACGAGCCATCGATCAGGTCGCATTGATAAATGTAATACGGGCGTACCCGGCACATCAGCAGCTTGTGAACGAGAGTCTTCATCGTCTCAACGTCGTCGTTTACTCCAGCTAACAGCACACTCTGATTGCCCAGCGGAACACCTGCGTTGGCGAGGCGCTCCAGCGCTTGCTTTACCTCGACTGTCAGCTCGCGTGGATGGTTGACGTGTACGCTCATCCAGAGCGGATGATACTTCGCCAGAATCGCGCACAACTCAGGCGTGATCCGTTGCGGCAGAAAAATTGGGACCCGCGTGCCGATCCGCACGAATTCGATGTGCCTGATCGCGCGCAATCGCGAAAGGAGCTTGTCGAGCCGGTCATCGCTGAAAATCAGAGCGTCACCGCCACTTAAAAGCACGTCGCGCACTTCCGTGTGCATCTCAAGATAACGGAATACCTCCTCGAAATTCGTGTGCAATTCCTGTTCGCCAACTCCGCTAACCACTCGACTCCGCGTGCAGTACCGGCAGTAACTCGCGCACCTGTCTGTCACTAAAAACAGGACACGATCCGGATACCGGTGCACTAATCCCGGCACCGGCATGTGCGAATCTTCGCCGCAGGGATCGGCCATGTCGTACGGAGAAGTCCAAGTTTCTTCGATTCGCGGAATCACCTGACGCCGGATGGGATCGTCCGGACGGTGGGCCGGCAGAAGGTTGAAAAAATGCGGCGTCACGGCCAGCGCGAGTTTGTCGCCGGACAGCAAAACGCCGCTGCGTTCCTCATCGCTCAGATCCAGATGTCTCTCAAGTTGGCCAAGGGTCGTAATCCGGTTCTTGAGCTGCCATTTCCAATCATTCCAGAGTTCCGGCACCGCGTCCGGCCAATAACCTGGCGCGTGCGAGACGAACTCTTTTCCGTCTCTATTTACAGAGGCAAAAGCGTTCATTTTTGTCGTGGACGAAAAAGTTAAGACCCTTAAATAACGTGTCAATGCAGGCACCTGGCCGTGCGCTACGCACATGAATGAACCGGCCAAATGTGATTCGAAATGACTCATTCAGGGATGACCGAGTCGCAACGTTGTTTCTTCAGCAAGGCTCTTTGCCACTTGCAGCAGGAAACGATCCTGTCCGTGTCTTGCGAGCAGCGATAAGCCAACCGGCACGCCGCTTGCCTGGGCTACCGGGAGCGACGCCTGCGGCAGCCGGCCAATGCCTGCAAGGCTCGTCAGTGCCGATGTCCGAGGATAGTAGCCGCTGCCAATCGAACTGCGAGCCGGTGGATTCCCCTTCCGCGGAGCGAGTGCCGGCGTCGTGGGGATGCATAGCAGATCGTTCGGTCCCAAAAACCTGCGCAAACTTTCAAAATACTCTTCGCGTCGGAGCGATGCCTTCGCGACGCGTCTCCGATCGAGTTGGTTTGTCAGTTCAAAACTCGCAGCTACGTCGGGACCAAATTCTGGCTTGGCGCCAGCGATCCATGCACCCAGGCAACTCTTGATCTCCGCCCATTGAATCACGCAAAACGTGTCAGCCCATGTCGCGAGGTTGCCCCCAGCGTCATCGGCAGCCAGGTCACGCAGCGATACCTCCTGGACTCGCTCACCGAAAAAATCGCGCAGGTAGCGCACCGGTGCCGAGAGCGCTGTCTGAACCTCCGCATCGGCGAGGGCGAAAGCATCGTTGATCAAATGAATTTTGCCGGGGTTACTCGCGGACAACGGCGCGCAAGCCAATAAAACGAGAGCAACTTTTGCAAGCACATTTGCGTCGTGTGCAAGGATTCCAATAGTGTCAAACGAGGGCGCCAATCGATTGGCGCCGGCCACAGATATAAACCCGTGCGATGGCCGGAACCCCAAAATTCCGCAGTTGCTCGCAGGAACGCGTGTAGAGCCTCCAGTATCGGTTCCGAGCGCAAAATCCACCAAACCGCAGGCCACCGCCGAAGCCGATCCACTCGACGACCCACCAGGCACGCGATTGAGGGCCTGCGGGTTGAGAGGCGTGCCGTAAAAGTGATTCTCACCAAGAAGACTGAAAGCGAGTTCGTCGCAGATGGTTTTGCCAACGCAGCGGGCTCCGGCTTGTAAGAGTTGCTCCACGCATACAGCATTCGCGACTGCTGTGGGATGCGAATCGCGCCACGTGGGATTGCCGCAACCGGTCTTCCAGCCGGCTACATCGATTACGTCTTTAACAGCGAAGCGCAATCCGTCGAGTTGACCTGTTCCGATCGGCGACAGATCAAAAGTGGTCACGAAAGCATTGCTCTGAGCGACCGTGATGGCGGAGTCTTTCATTCCGGCTGGCGTCCAGGCAAGCTGGGCTATTCGCGATCAGTCTTCAAGGACCGACGGCTTCCGGGCCGTCAAGGAAAAGAAAGTGACGCTGAGACGCCGTCACTCCTCGCGGACTCATTTTCCGCCGAGGACGCTTAGCTCCCAGCGGTACCCGTCGGGATCGTGGAACCACAGGCCCATGTTTTTCGACCCCAATGCTTCCGGACCGATTTCGTCGCCCGGATCTTCGATATCCACGCCGAGGCTCTTCAAATGCGTGAGCGCTTTCCGCAGAATCGCCATATCGGGCAGATGAAACGACATGTGATCAATTGTTTCAGGCGAGGGCGTCCCTTTAAACAGCGCGATTGTGACGCAGTCATTCCCGACGGCGACGCCATTGTCGAATTCGAATTCTTTGCGGAATCCCAACGCGCGCTCGAACCATTTTGCGCTCTTTTTCGGATCACACACAGCAAGGCCAAAGTGGCCGACTTCTCCAAGGGTGAATGGAATTTTCATCTGAATCGCTAAATTCGTGGACGGCGGACGACTCCTCGATGTGCAGCGAGACCATCAATAATAGAACGCATGCCAGCGAGCTATTGAGTTTGTAAAAAAATCTCTGACTGGGTAACGGAGATAATCCTGTCCGCGAAAATACGACTAAGCAGGCGATCGCCTGCATGGCGTCGCTGCTTAGCTCCGGCCCCAAAGCATCGCCACTGAAGTCGTTAGGCTACCGCCCATGTTGAACGTGAGAAATCTTTTTGCGTTCTCAATCTGACGCGCTCCGGCTTGTTCGGTTAGTTGCTGATAAGCTTCGAACACCTGGCGAACGCCAGTCGCGCCGACCGGATGGCCGTCGCCGATCAGCCCGCCTCCCGCGTTCACCGGAATCTGGAACGGCGCCCTGGATTTTTCCGGACGTACCTGTGGCAGCGTCGTCGCGCCGCTCTTTACAAGCTCCATGCCTTTGCCCGGCTCGGCGAGCCCGAGAATTTCGTAGGCAACAATTTCTGTGATGGAGAAACAATCGTGGACGTCCGCGCCTTGGAGGTCGCGCGGCGTGAGGTTCGCCATTTTGAAAGCTTTCTCCGCGGCTTTGCGCGAGATGGAAAACGTCGGCGCGTCCTTTTTGTCGAGCGGCAGATAATCGGTGGTATGGCCATAGCCAAACAGCCGGACGGTTTTGTTTTTGTCGCGGCCGATCTTATCCAGATACTTTTCGGAAACGAGCACAACCGATGCCGCCCCATCGGTGATTTGCGAGCAATCGGAAACTTTCAGCGGCGGCGCCACGTGCGGGTTCTTCTCAGAAACCTGTGACGCCGAATCGAGCGTAAGATCAGCGTCGCGCATTTGTGCCAGCGGATTCAATTTCGCATGCGCGTAATTTTTCCACGCCACCAGTGCCAGGTCCGCCTCGGTCGCGCCGTATTTCTCGATGTAAATCTGAGCGATGCGCCCGAACAATTTCGGGAACATGAAATCGCCGTACTCCGGCTTTTCATTGTGATAATCGGCGGCTGCGCCGAGCACATCTGAGCCATCGAGTGCCGACATCGTCTTCTGTTGTTCTGCGCCGACTACCAGGACGACGTCATGGAACCCGCCCATAATCCATTCCGCTCCGAGCAACACCGACAACGCCCCGGAGGCACACGCTGCTTCGGTGTGCATTGTCGGGAATGCCTCGCAATTTCGGATCGATCTCCGGAATGAATGCGCCGAGCTGCAATTGTTTCGTGAACTCGCCTGCGTTAAAATTTCCAACCGCGCCAGCCTGAATTTCCGCCTGGATCAATCTTCGCATCATCGATCGCCTTCTTCCCCGCCTCGATGATGATATGTCGGATCGTTTTCCCTTCCTTCTTCAGATTGCGCTTAAAATCCGTGCGCCCACCGCCGAGAATGTAAACTTCGTTCATAATGCACCCTTAATTTAACAAATCTGAACGTCCTGTCATCCCTGGCGTGCAATGGCCTCAAGACGTCTGGTTTGGAATTCGATAGTTTTGGGTCGAAGAATTCCTTACTGATAGAGCCAATCAAAGTCGCAACAGCGAAGCCACTGACAAACGATGGTCAATGATCCTGGATCAAACGGATTGACACAAAGCGAAGCTGCCAACCGATTGCGTCAATACGGCTACAACGAGCTGCCGGAGGAAAAGGAAAATCCAGTCCTGAAGTTCCTCAGTTATTTTTGGGGACCGATCCCGTGGATGATCGAAATCGCCGTCATTCTGTCGGCGGTGGTGCGCCATTGGCCCGATTTTTCTATCATTTTGGTTCTGCTCATTGCCAACGCGGTAGTAGGGTTTTGGGAAGAATTTCAGGCTGGGAACGCCATCGCGGCGCTAAAGGCTACGCTCGCTCTCCAAGCGCGGGTGAAACGGGACGGCGCATGGAAAGCGTTGCCCGCGCGCGAGCTGGTGCCCGGCGATTTGATCCGATTGCGCATGGGCGACGTGGTTCCGGCGGATGCGGCGCTGGAAGCAGGCGACCCCATCGAGGTAGATCAATCGGCGCTGACCGGTGAATCGCTGCCGGTCAAGCATAAGACCGGCGACACAGTGTATTCGAGCGCGATTGTGAAGATGGGCGAGATCGAAGCAGTGGTATCGGCCACTGGAAAGAATACTTATTTCGGCAAAACCGCGGCTCTGGTGGAGTCGGCGCCGGGCAGGAGCCATTTCCAAAAAGCGGTTCTCAAGATTGGTAACTACCTGATCATCATCGCGGTCGCGCTCGTGGTCATCATCATCATGGTCGCATTGTTCCGCGGCGATCGATTCATGACGACGCTGCAATTCGCGCTCGTGCTCACCGTCGCGGCGATTCCGGTCGCGATGCCTACGGTGCTCTCGGTCACAATGGCGGTCGGGGCGCGTTTGCTCGCGCGCAAACAAGCCATCGTTACCCGGCTGGTGGCGATCGAGGAACTCGCAGGCATGGACGTTCTTTGCTCGGACAAAACAGGCACGCTCACGCAAAACAAGTTGACGCTTGGCGACGCCTTTTGTGTCGCCGGAATTTCCGCGGATGATGTCATCGTCGCGGGCGCGCTGGCCTCACGCGCGGAGAACCAGGATTCAATCGACCTTGCCGTGCTTGGTGGATTGAAGAACAAGGACGCGCTCAGCCGTTTTCGCGTGACGCATTTTCAGGCGTTCGATCCGGTTCACAAACGCACCGAAGCCGACGTACAGGACGCGCACGGTGGTAATTTCAAAGTCACGAAAGGTGCGCCGCAGGTTATTCTCGCGCTCGCGGCCGATCGCGACGCGGTCCAGATGCGTGTCAATAAAGCAATCGAAGATTTCGCGCGGCGCGGGTTTCGTTCCTTAGGCGTGGCACGCACGGACGCGAACGGCGCGTGGAAATTTCTCGGTGTGCTACCGCTGTTTGATCCGCCACGCGAAGACTCGGCCCAGACGATTCAGACCGCGAAAGAAATGGGCATCGCTATGAAGATGGTCACCGGTGACCAACTCGCCATCGGCAAAGAAATCGCCGGCAAAATTGGACTTGGCACGAATTTGCTAGACGCGCGTATTTTCGGCGACGCCGCCCACCACGAAAGCGCGCAACTCGACGACACCATCGAGCACGCCGACGGTTTCGCGCAGGTTTTTCCCGAGCACAAATATCACATTGTCGAGGTGCTCCAGCGCCACGGGCACATCGTCGGCATGACGGGCGATGGAGTGAACGATGCCCCCGCCTTAAAAAAAGCCGACGCTGGGATCGCGGTCTCCGGCGCGACCGACGCCGCACGCGCGGCGGCGGACATCGTCCTGCTAACACCCGGTCTGTCAGTTATCATCGACGCGATCAAGGAGAGCCGGAAAATTTTCCAGCGGATGAACAGCTACGCGATGTACCGCATCGCAGAGACGATCCGGGTCCTGTTGTTCATGACGCTGTCGATTCTAGTCTTTAATTTCTATCCGGTCACAGCCGTGATGATCGTGCTGCTCGCGCTGCTCAACGACGGAGCGATCCTTTCCATTGCTTACGATCACGTTCGCTACTCAAACAAACCTGAAGCTTGGAACATGCACCTTGTGCTTGGAATCGCGTCGGTTCTGGGCATCGCCGGCGTAGTTGCATCGTTCGGTCTTTTTTATCTGGGCGAAAATGTTTTTCATTTGAGCCGGGCAGTAATCCAGTCGTTGATGTATCTAAAGCTTTCCGTCGCCGGACACCTGACGATTTTTCTCACGCGCACGCGCGGCCCGTTCTGGTCGCACCGGCCCGCGCCGATCCTCCTAGTCGCAGTGTTCGGCACCCAAACGATCGCCACTCTGATTGCAGTTTACGGAATTTTCATGACGCCGATCGACTGGGGCTGGGCACTAGCGGTCTGGGGTTACGCGCTGGCGTGGTTTTTGGTTAACGATTGGATCAAGCTGGCGGCCTACCGCATCTGTGATTTCGGGGCGCCGTCTCTGCTGTCCAAGCGTCCGGCAGGATAGAGAACAATGAACCGAATCCTCACCATCAACGGCGGGTCGTCGAGCATTAAGTTCGCGCTGTTCGAACCGGACAATGCGCTGCGACAGATCCTGGCTGGTCGCATTGAAGGGCTCGGTCTGTCACAGGGCAGTTTCACTGTGAAAAGCCAGAACGAGGCCGACAATTTCTCGCGGCCACTGACTGCGCCGGACCACACGGCGGCCGTGAACATGTTGATGGATTGGATCCAGGAAAAAATTCAACGCGACGGCTTGGCAGCGGTGGGACATCGAGTGGTGCACGGCGGACCGAAATACTGGGAGCCGCAACGAATCACGCCGGAAATGATGGAGGCATTACACCAACTCAGCCCGTTTGACCCGGAGCATCTGCCGAAGGAGATCCTGTTGACTGAAGCGTTCCATCGCCGTTTCCCGAAGCTTCCGCAGATTGCATGCTTTGACACAGCGTTCCATCACGACATGCCGCGTGTCGCGCAGTTGATTCCTATTCCGCGGCGTTACGGTACCAAGGGAGTTCGACGCTACGGGTTCCACGGGATCTCCTGCGCTTATATCATCGAGGAGCTTACCCGGCTGGCAGGCACTGACGTAGCCAATGCCCGCGTGATCGTAGCCCACCTTGGCAATGGCGCGAGTCTCACCGCTGTGTGCGGCGGCAAAAGTATCGATACTACTATGGCCTTAACGCCGGCAGCCGGGATTCCCATGAGTACGCGTTCCGGCGATCTGGATCCTGGTCTGCTCTGGTATCTGGTACGCACCGAGCAGATAACACCGAAGCAATTCCATCACATGGTGAACGAAGAATCAGGATTACTCGGCGTATCGGAAACCAGCTCCGACATGCACGAGTTGCTCTCGCTCGAAGGAAAGGATGTCCGCGTTGCCGAGGCCGTGGCTCTTTTCTGTTATCACGCGAAGAAATGGATTTGTGCGCTGGCCGGAGCGCTCGAAGGTTTGGACACGCTGGTCTTTACCGGCGGGATTGGCGAAAACGCTCCCGAGATCCGGGCGCGAATCTGCCGCGGCCTTGAGTTTGTCGGGATCGAGCTTGATGAGAAGAAGAACGCCGCCGGCGCGCCAATGATTTCGTCCGATGACAGTTCGGCCGCCGTGCGAATGATCCACACGGATGAGGAATGGATGATCGCCAGAACAGTCAGCCGCGTCATGGGTTTCGATAACTCAAAGGGAGAGTTCTTATGAAACGAAAAACAGCCAACCTGAAAAACAAGTCGTTGTCGCCAGAGCTGCTAACAAGGATGAACGCCTATTGGCGAGCAGCCAATTACCTGTCGGTCGGCCAGATTTATCTCTATGACAATCCATTGCTGAAGCGACCGCTGAAGCTCGAGGAAGTAAAGCACATGCTGTTGGGACACTGGGGTACGACACCCGGACAGAACTTCATATATGTGCACTTGAATCGGGTGATCAAGAAATACGACCTCGACATGATTTACGTCTCCGGTCCCGGTCATGGCGGGCCGGCGGTTGTCGGCAATGCGTATCTCGAGGGCACTTACAGCGAGATTTATCCTAACATTAGTCAGGACGCGGCCGGCCTGCGCAAGCTCTTTGTTCAGTTTTCGTTTCCAGGAGGAATTCCAAGTCACGCATCGCCCGAGTGCCCGGGCTCAATCCACGAAGGCGGTGAGCTGGGCTATTCGCTCAGTCATTCGTTCGGGGCTGTCTTTGACAATCCCGATCTCATCGTCGCGTGCGTCGTCGGCGATGGCGAAGCCGAAACCGGACCGCTGGCTACGTCGTGGCATTCGAACAAGTTTCTCAATCCGATCACCGACGGTGCAGTCCTGCCGATCTTGCATCTTAACGGCTACAAAATTTCCAACCCGACCGTCCTTGCCCGGATCGAGCATGAAGAATTGGAAGAGTTACTTCGCGGTTACGGGTGGACACCCTACTTCGTTGAGGGGCACGAGCCTGAGAAAATGCACGAAGCGATGGCCGCGACCCTTGACATGGTCATTGAGGAGATCAAAACAATTCAGCGGGAGGCTCGCGCGCAGGGGAGCTTTGGGCGTCCGCGCTGGCCGATGGTCGTCCTCAATTCACCCAAGGGATGGACAGGCCCGAAGAGAGTCGACGGTCTTCAGGTCGAAGGGACTTTCCGCGCGCACCAAGTGCCGCTTTCCGATCCGGCCACCCATCCAGAACATCTCAAGCTCCTGGAAGAGTGGCTTAAGAGTTATCGGCCGGAGGAACTCTTCGACCAACAAGGCCGTCTGAAACCGGAACTGGCCGAGCTTGCGCCCAAAGGGAACCGACGCATGAGCGCAAATCCGCATGCCAACGGCGGGATACTGCTGCGCGATCTGCGCATGCCGGATTTCCGCGACTACGCAGTCGATGTGCGTGCGCCGGGAGTTCGCGGCATCGGAGACACGCATGTGCTGGGAAAATTTCTGCGCGATGTAGCGAAGCTGAACCAAGCGCAGCGAAACTTCCGTGTGTTTGGCCCCGACGAAACAATATCAAACGGCTTGGAAGCTGTGTTTGAAACCACTGAGCGTCAATGGGACGCCGCGACTGTGCCTAACGACGAGTTTCTCGCGCCCGCTGGACGAGTGATGGAAATGCTAAGCGAGCACCAATGTGAAGGCTGGCTCGAAGGCTACCTGCTTACCGGACGGCATGGACTCTTCAACTGTTACGAAGCATTCATCCACATCGTTGATTCGATGTTCAACCAGCACGCCAAGTGGTTGAAGGTCACCGCATCTTTGCTGTGGCGGCGAAAGATTGCATCATTAAACTATTTGCTGGCCTCACACGTCTGGCGTCAGGACCACAACGGCTTCACCCACCAGGACCCCGGGTTCATTGACCACGTCGTGAACAAGAAGGCGTCCGTGGTGCGTGTTTATCTGCCGCCGGATGCTAACTGCCTGCTCTCGGTCATCGACCACTGCCTGCGCAGCCGCCATTACGTGAACGTGGTTGTCGCGGGCAAACACCCCGCGCCCCAGTGGCTAACCATGGACGCCGCGATCAAACATTGCACTGAGGGCATCGGCATCTGGCAATGGGCCAGCAATGACGAGAACGCTGTACCTGACGTGGTCATGGCTTGCTGCGGGGACGTGCCCACTTTGGAAACGCTCGCCGCCGTCTCCATTCTGCGTGAGCATCTGCCAGACCTGAAAATCCGCGTGATCAATGTCGTCGACCTAATGAGGCTACAGCCGCAATCTGAGCATCCACACGGGTTGAACAACACGGATTTCGACGACCTCTTTACCAAGAATAAGCCGATCATCTTCGCCTTCCATGCCTACCCCTGGTTGATCCATCGGTTGACCTACCGCCGCACTAATCACCATAATTTGCACGTCCGCGGTTACAAGGAAGAAGGCACCGTTACCACGCCTTTCGACATGACAGTGCGAAACGATCTAGACCGCTTCCATCTGGCAATGGATGCGATTGACCGATTGCCACAGACCGGCGACAAGGGCGTCTACTTAAAGCAACAGCTCAAAGACAAGCTCGTTGAGCACGAGCAATACATCTGCAAGTACGGCCAAGACCTGCCGGAAATCCGCAACTGGAAATGGTCCACCTCGAGTTAGCCGTCACTGGCGAATCGCGCTGAAACTAACGTCACTTCATGAGACAAGATCCAGCTGCACACCATCGCCCGCTGGTCCAACTGGAAGACTACGAGCCATACATCGGCGGAGAGATGATCGAACGACTCCGCGCAAAAGCCAAACCATGGCGCCAAGCGCGGGTTGCTCACGTTAACTCCACATTTTACGGCGGCGGTGTGGCCGAACTTCTTTCGTCGCTCACCCTTCTCATGAACGATGTGCGCCTGGCGACTGAATGGCGGGCCATCCTTGGTCGTCCTGATTGCTTCAACGTCACCAAAAAGATGCACAACGCGCTCCAAGGCGCCGATATCAATCTCACCGATTTAAAAATGGAGATTTACGAGCAGGTGGCGTATGAGAACTCGATTCGGAATATTTTGGATCACGATTTCGTGATCGTTCACGATCCGCAGCCGCTGCCGCTTGTTTGTCATTACCAGAAGCACGGACCGTGGATTTGGCGCTGTCATCTCGACCTCTCCAATCCAAACCGCGAACTTTGGCAGTATCTCAAGCCGTTCATCGAACGCTACGACGCGGTCGTTTTCAGTCTGCCGGAGTACGGCCAGCAACTCGAGATACCGGAGATTTTCTTTCCACCTACGATTGATCCGTTCACCACAAAGAACAAGGAACTCAGTGATTCGGAAACTAACGAGCGCCTCGCCCACTACAAAATTCGGACTGACCTGCCACTGGTCGTGCAGATTTCTCGATTCGATCGCTGGAAAGATCCTAAAGGCGTAATCGAGGCGTTCAAAATCGCTAGGTGCAAAGTGGATTGCACACTTGTGCTGCTGGGCGACGTTGCAACAGACGATCCGGAAGGCGAGCAGGTTTACCGGTCGTTGCTCGATGCCCGAGAGGAGCGCATCATCATCTTGAGCGCGCAGGATTCCGCTTTGGTCAACGCACTTCAGCGCCGCGCCACGGTGGTATTACAGAAATCGATCCGTGAGGGATTTGGTCTCACTGTTACCGAAGCGATGTGGAAAGGTGCGGCGGTCATCGGCGGCGATGTCGGTGGTATCCGGCATCAGATCGAGGATGGAGTAAACGGTTTTCTCGTTTCGTCGGTCGAACAGGCAGCCGCCCGAATGCTTCAATTATTGAAGGACGAGAAGTTACGGCGGGAGCTCGGAGCTGCTGCCCGGGAGACAGTTCGTCAGAGGTTTCTTCTACCTTATTCACTTGAGCACTATCTCGACCTGTTTGGTTCGTTCAGAACGATCTACCGCTTTGAACCGCGGCAGCGCTGATGACCGAGATCCGGCAGAACAAGGCAACCAAACAATGGGTGATCTATTCCACGGCGCGATCCAAACGGCCGCGCGATTTCCTCAGGCCAGCTCGCGAAAAACGGGTGCTGCCAGAACACGACGCACACTGTCCGTTTTGTCCCGGGAACGAAGAAATGCTTCCGTCGATCATCTCCGAGATGCCGGCTGCGACCGGTCGTTCGTGGCAAACTCGGATCGTTCCGAATAAATTTCCCTCCCTGCTGCCTGAGGCCAGCGCAGCCCGTGTTCCTCGAGGTATTTATCTCACCATGGAAGGACACGGGCGGCACGAAGTAGTTATCGAAAGCCCGCGGCATGACCTCGACCTCGGTGAAATGCTTTCGGAAGAAATAGGCGTGGTTATCGAGACTTATCATCAGCGTTATGTCACGCTGATGAAAACGCATGAAAACATGCTCGTGTTGATCTTTCGCAATCATGGCGAGCGCGCCGGCACGTCGTTGATGCATCCGCACTCGCAACTCATCGTGACCGGCATCGTGCCGACCCTGGTGAGAGAAAAAGAAGAACAGGCGCAACGGTATTTTGACGAATGGGGACGGTGCGTTTTCTGCGAGATGCTCGAGTTCGAGCAACATCAGCGGACGCGCGTGGTTTTCGAGAACGAATCGTTTCTCGGGTTCGTCCCGTTCGCCACCGAGGTTCCTTTTGAAATTTGGATTATGCCAAAAGAACATCATGCCGATTTCGGCTCGATCAGTAAGACGCAGAAAACCGCCCTGGCCGAAGCGCTGCAGCGCGTTCTCGCCCGATTGCACACCAAGCTTTCCGATCCGGATTATAACTACGCAATCAATACTTCGTCACAGTTCGGCTCCGAAGAGCCACACGTTCATTGGTATGTGCACATTCGGCCCCGCCTGATCACGCCGGCCGGCTTCGAGATGGGCACCGGCATTAGTATTAATCCTTCTTTACCCGAAAATGATGCGGCTTTGCTAAACGAGGACAGCGTTCGCTAAGACAATATTAAGGCGAATTCTGAGCCAGGTGTCTCGCGTGCTGGCGATCGCGCCTCGTGATCGCGAACTTTCTCTGGAGATTCGGCAGGCGCTTGAATCCGCACGCGAGGGCGTGTGCGTACCCGGATCATGAATTCATCCAGAAAAGGCATTCAAGCCCGTAATGTCGCGCCCCACAGTCAACGTGTGGATGTCGTGCGTGCCTTCATAAGTGGAAACACTCTCAAGATTCATGATGTGCCGGATCACGGAATACTGGTCCGTGATGCCTGCGGCGCCGAGAATGTCACGTGCTTTGCGCGCACATTGCAACGCCATCCATACATTATTGCGTTTCGCCAGCGAAATCTGGGCAGGACGCGCAGCGCCCGCTTCCATGAGGCGCGTGAGCCGCAGTGCCAACAACTGCGCCTTTGTCACTTCCTGGGCCATCCAGACAAGTTTCTGTTGCACGAGCTGGAAGCTGGCAATAGGGCGGCCGAATTGTTCGCGTCCTTTGGCGTAGGCCAGCGCTGTTTCGTAGCAATCAATCGCCGCACCGATCACACCCCATGCGATGCCTACACGCGCATACGACAGACACGACAACGGCGCGCGGAGGCCGGACGCCGTCGGCAGGCGGTTTTCCGCCGCTATCCGGCAGTTGTCGAACCAGCACTCCGATGTGCGCGACATGCGCAGACTGAACTTCCCCTCGATATCGCGTGCGAGAAAACCGGGAGCATCCTTCTCCACCACAAATCCCCCGACGCGCCCGTCATCATCCTTCGCCCAAACAACCTTGATGTCCGCGATTGACGCGTTGCCGATCCAGCATTTGCTGCCGTTTAAAACATAATGTTCGCCGTCGCGTCTGGCGCGCGTTTCCATCCCGCCTGGATCCGAGCCGTGCCCATGTTCTGTAAGAGCAAAACAGCCCACGCGTCCACCCGAAACCAGCCCCGGCAACCAGCGCGCGTGCTGCTCTGGAGAGCCAAATGAATGAATTGCCTGTATTGCCAGCGCGCCTTGCACCGATGCAAGCGAGCGCAGCCCGGAATCCGCTCGTTCCAGTTCCTGCATGATGAGCCCATATGCCGTGTAGCTCAGGCCCGCGCATCCCTGCTCTTTCAGGTACGGCGCGTAAAACCGCAATGCGCCCATGCGCGCAATCAGATGTTCCGGAAACTTGGCGGCTCGATGACACGGAACTATCTCAGGCGCGACTTCCTCCTGCACAAACTGCCTGGCACGATCGCGCGCTGCGCGCTCCTCATCGGTGAGAAGTTCTTCGGTGTTATAGTAATCGAACGAATCCATACGAGTGAGCAGCTAATGCTCGCCAGTCTAGCGGTTGCGAGACCGAACTCAACGCCAGCGCTTGCCCTTGTGAAAATCCATTCGACAATCTTTACGAAGCCAAACCGGAGCGTCATTGTTGTGGCCGTGGGTTTGAAATTTCATCCCTCACGTCTGAACAATTTTGTTTGTATCTTCCTGATCGCGCCGATGATCGGGGTTGCGGCTGAGAACGCTGCTCCTCAGAAAAGCGTCGGGGCGAATCCGTCCACCGAAGGATTTGACGCTTCTGCCGCAGAACGGTTCGCAAAACTGGCGCTGGCGTGTGTGCACAAGGAATATCCGAACAAGATTAGTCATGTTCTGAACAGCGACGCTGATGTCGCGCCACCGCGGAAACTGACGCCCGCGTTTTGCGGCTGCTACGACTGGCATTCGTCAGTGCACGGACACTGGCTACTCGTCCGATTATTGCGCACGTTCCCCGACGCATCGTTCACAAAACCCGCACGCGATGCGTTGAAAACGAGTCTCACCGCTGAGAACCTGAAACGTGAGGCCACGTATCTGCGGGGCGAAGGCCGCGCGAGTTTCGAACGTCCGTACGGATTGGCGTGGCTGTTGCAACTCTGCGCCGAGCTGCGTGAATGGGACGATCCGCAGGCGCGAGAGATGTTGGCAAACCTGAAGCCGCTCGAGGATGCCGCGGTTGAGCGATTGAGAACATGGCTGCCGAAACTCTCGCATCCGGTGCGCATCGGCGAGCACGATCAAACCGCGTTTGCGCTTGGGTTAATTCTTGACTATGCGCGCGGCAAAAATGATGACACACTGATCAAACTCGCCTCTGAATCGGCGCGAAAATTTTTTCTCGCGGATAAAAGTTGCCCGCTCGCCTACGAACCGTCCGGCGAAGATTTTCTGTCACCATGCCTCGGGGAAGCCGACGTGATGCGCCGCGTTTTGTCGCAGGAAGAATTTGCGAAATGGCTCAAGGACTTCCTCCCGCAAATTCCCGCAACACACGGTAAGGGCGCTACAGCTAACTGGCTGCCTGTGACGGTCTCGCCCGATCCGAGCGATCCGAAGCTTGCGCATCTCGATGGCCTGAACCTGAGCCGCGCGTGGATGCTGGAGGGAATCGCCTCGGCGCTTCCTCCGGATGATCCGCGCCGGGCAGCGCTGGCGAGCACAGCAGAAGCACATCGACGCGCGGGACTGGCAGCAGTCACCGGCGCGCATTACGAAGGCGGACACTGGCTCGGCAGTTTTGCGGTGTACCTCACGACACAGCGCGGTATTGAGAAAAAGTGAGTCGTCAGGAGCGCCTCGACACAGCGCGGCGGCTACAATTTACAACTCGGCGGAGAGAGGCCGCTCTGATTCGCGACGAGGTTTCCCTCCTGCAGGGTCCCACGCGCGCCGTTGCCAGAACTCTGCCAGGTCAGATCGGCTTCCTCGGAAAATGTTGAGTTCTGCCTTTCTAATATTGGCAATACCTATTGGGTAAGCAGAACGCGGCAGTCGGCATTTACCGTCACCGCAATATTGCCACAGAGCCCAATAATTCCACGGCGCCGTTGCACGCGGTTCCTTGGAGTAATTTGCAACCCACAGCCAGCAATTCGTCAGTGTTTTTCGCTGAGCCGGAGTTACTCGCGCACTGTTGAGAATCTGTCCGAGATGATATTCGCCCGAATAAATACCGGGATATACACCGGTGCGTGAGCGAATGCGTTCGACAAACGCTACGGCTTGGTCGGCGCGCATCGTTCCCCCGGGATAGTGACCATTCTTTTCAAAATCGAGTACCAGCAGGACACCCGCGCTCGGTCGCACCGCAGGATTGGCTTGTGCCCAGGAACCAGAGACAACACTGAGGAAATGATCAGCCTGCCGAATTGGATCACTTCCGTTAGCGTAGTGATATGCTCCCCAGAGCAATCCCGCTTGCAGCGCCCCCATTTGCCTGTCCAAATACTTTGGGTCGCGAACGAAGGGCGGATACGTCGCTTCGTGAATCACACCCACAATGCCTTGACGTTTCATTGTGGTGAAATCGGGCCGCATCATGTCGTAGTGAGAAAGATTCACTACGTTCGTGGCCGAGAAGGCGCACGCCGGAACCAGAAAAAATAAAACCGCGACCTGTGAGATAAATCTCTTCATTACAGTCCCCAAAATCGCAGGGGAGATATCGAGCAGCCGCAGCGTTTTTGCAAGAGCGGTTTTCATTTACGTGCGAAAAAAATCTGTAGCGACCGGTCTGCGGCCGGTAATGCAGAATCGGAGAGACTGCGGCAGCGGAGGGGCCCGCAGGGCCGCGGCTACAGCGCCGGCATGTCCGAAAGTTCGTTCACGTTGAGGAACAGTGGTTGATCCTGCTCTGTGACACGTATTTCCCGCAGTTTTCCGGATTCGACCTGACGTCGCGTCACCGTTTGCAACGAGAAGTCGGTTCCCACTAGCGCCTCGCGAAACTCAATTGCTGCCTCGCGCGGATAAATCGCCGCGAGCGGCTCGACGCCATGGATGGTTTTCGGAACGACGCCGCGGCACGGCTCGATGTGATCGCAAAGGGTGCGCAGATAATTTTCCGTCATGAAGGGCATATCGATCGCGAGCGCAAGAAGATGGGCGGTGTGAATCTTCACCAGCGAAGCGGCAATCCCGCTGAGCGGTCCGCATGATGGCTGAATGTCCGCGATAAACTGCACGTCGTCAGGCCGCCATGATGGATCCGTTCTTGCCGAAAGAAAGATTTCTGCCGGTCGCAGTCTGCGCAGTGTTTCGAGTTGAACTTGCCAGAGCGGTTTTCCGCGAAAAAGAAATGTCGCTTTATCCGTGCCCATGCGGCGCGATTCACCACCGGCCAGTAACACGGTGCTGAGGCTCAGTGGCCGACTCAGATAAATCCGCCTCTCCCCTTCGTGAAGGAGAGAGGATTGAGGTGAGTGGTTATTCACGGCGTCAATCGACGTGCGACGAAAACCCTCACCCTGTCCTCTTCCTTGCCAAAGGAGTGGCGACTGCGACATGCGGCACGGCATTCGCTTTAAACAGAATCGAGCGGAGCCGGCCAGTTGTCAGAATCTTTGCCCGCAGACCACCGCGACCCTTCAGGAATTCCTGTGTGCCCGGAGCGAATGCACGGTCCATCCAGTAGCATGGCCGGCACTCTTCCATTCCGAGAAAACGAATGCCTTGCAGCTCGAACTGCTGTCCAATCAACTCATTCAGATCAACGCCGCGTGTGATCACGTTGCGTCGTGCCAGAGAAGGTGAGCAGGCCTGAATTTCCATCGGGCTGCAAAGTTTATCGAAAACTTCCAGCGAAAAGAAAGTGATCTGACCTTTGTAATCGTCCTTGAAATCGAAGTAACGATCACCGCGTACCCCACAGCCTGCGATACATTCAACCATCGGCACTTCGATCATGGGATGCGTGTCCGGTTCCCGACCGTGATGACCAACGAAATTGTGTCCCGGCGAAATGTACAAGTGACAGATTTCCACCGGCTGCAACAATATCTGAAATCATAGTAGATGAAAGAACCGCATAGCATCGGTCGGGGAAGAATCATTCGACGAAAAGAAGACGGTTCGCTCGAATTTTTGCGGGACGACCTGACGATCGAGGAGCCCCTCGAAATTCGAATTGGCGGTAAAACTCTGGCCACGACGATGCGCACGCCCGATCACGACAATGAACTCGCCGCTGGTTTTCTCGTCTCAGAAGCGATCGTTCGCGATCGAAGCGCGATCACGGGAATTTCGGCAAATGGTGACAACCGAGTAGTCGTTAGGCTCGCCGAAGGCGTGAAACTGGAACTCAATGCCGCCCAACGCTTCGGAACGATTTCATCGAGTTGTGGCTTGTGCGGCAAAACAAGCATCGAGGAGATCCGGCAAAATTTTCCAGCCATTGGGTCAGCAAATGTTCGGATTGACATCGAAACGTTGCTGTCGCTTCCGGAAAAACTGCGAAAAGCGCAGCGCGACTTCGCGCGCACCGGCGGAATTCACGCAGCAGGAGTTTTTGATTCGAGTGGTGAATTGAAATTTGTTCGCGAAGACATCGGTCGTCACAATGCAGTCGATAAGGTGATTGGCCGCGCCTTTCTCGATGGGTTGTTGCCACTGGATCGACATGTTCTTCTGGTGAGCGGCCGTGCCTCATTCGAAATCGTACAAAAAGCGCTGGCAGCAGCTGTTCCCATTGTTGCTGCGGTCTCAGCCCCTTCGACGCTGGCTGCCGATTTTGCGCGTGAAAGCAACCAAACGTTGATCGGATTTCTGCGTCCGCCCTCCTTCAATATTTATTCGCACATCGAGCGCGTGATTTTGGAAGCGCCGTAGCTGAGGGTATCGACTCGACAATTCAAAACACAGCCAAGTGTAGCGGTCAGCGCCCGCGGCAACAGCATCAGCGCTGCGAGGAAAACACCGCTTCGGGATCGCGTCCGCTCGCTTTTCCAGTCCAAATCCAGCCAAACCGACTGATCAACGCTCCAAGCAAAAAGGAAATTCCCGCCAGCGGAACAAAATTTGTCACGCGTAAAATTAGTGCCAGCGGACCGCTTAAAATTTCACCGCTCCGGATAAGCCAGCCGGAGCATGATTCGTGCAACGCGAGGTCCGCCGCGCCGTGCTTGTCGATCTCAAGCCAGATCCAAAGCACCGTCTCGATACCCGCAGCGAGAAATCCAAGCGCGCCAAGCGGCACGATTCGATGGCCAAGCAATTCCAACAAAGCGGCCGCCGATCCCAAACCCGCGACACCGAAATGAATCGGCAAAAGCGTCCGGTGCAGAAACCAAGCGGGAATCGCCGTTGCTCCGATGAGCACGCCGGTGTAAGTCGCGAGTAAGGTTCCAAAAATTGCCGCTCCAAAAATGAAAATCCCGGCGGCGAAGCTGAGGAGTTGATCGAGTGTGCCTGGAAAAATCTGATGCGCGTGCAATTCGAGCGTGATCAACCCCGGAACCGCGCACATACCGAATGCTGTGAGAATCCAGGCGCCCATCGACATGGTAGAACGATGTTTGAACACGCGCAGCATGTTGAGGAAGAGATGCGGACGCCCCAGATCCATGATCAGTAGAAGTGGCGAGAGGATGGCCCCGGCGATGGCGGCAAGCCACATCGCTGTGCTCGCAAGATCGACGTGATGAAACAGGGCCGCACCGAACGCGATCACTGCCGACATACCGGCAATTCCGCCAAAGAAAAAGTAGAGAGGAATTTCCCAGGTCCAGACTGGCGGTTTGACCACAGGTTGCCCATAGTAACCGGGCTTTCCGGGAATCGGACCGCCTGTAACATCGACACCTTTGCCAGCAACAACACCATCTTTCCAAGCTTGTTCGCGTAGTTCGTCGAGCCGCTTTTCGGATGGCGCTTTCGTCATCATGAGAAAAATGCGAATGCCATCAGGGTTGCAATAATCGATGCGATGGCCGTCGCAATTGCAGCGGTCCACGCCGATTTCAAATAGATCGTTGGGACCTGCGGTTTTGGCGGAAGTCCGTACGCCTCCGGTTCTCCGAGAATCAGAAAGAATGCGTGAATGCCGCGGACGCTCGTCTCTTGCGGATCGTAAAGTTGCGCGTCGTCATAATTGTGTTGACGCAACTCTTCCACACGCTGAGTCGCGCGTGCGCGCAGATCATCGAGTCGCCCGAAGACGATCGATTCGGTTGGACAAACTTTTGCGCAGGCGGGTACGAGCCCGCTTTTTTGTCGATCGTAGCAGAACGTGCATTTGAATGCGCCGCCAGCGTTTGGCAGCGGTGCCGGACGGCGATCGATCACGCCGAATGGGCAGGAGACGACGCAATACCCGCAGCCGTTGCAAACATCGTCTTGCACAAGGACCGAGCCGACCTCGGTACGCACGATTGAGCCGGTAGGGCATGCTTCGAGGCAACCGGCTTCTTCGCAATGCTTGCAAACATCAGAAAGAAAAACCCAGCGAAACGGATCCTCGCCATTACCTAACGAGTAAGAGCCAACGACCTGATTTCCTTTTTGTCGATCCTGCTCAAGAAACATGACGTGCCGCCATGTGGAAGCGCCGAGATGCCCGGTGTTGTCGTAGGAATTTCCTGACCAGGTAAAGCCGTCATCAGGCACTTCATTCCATTCCTTGCACGCGACTTCGCATGCTTTGCAGCCGATGCATACAGTCGGATCGGTGAAGAAACCGACTTCGACGTTTTCCTGCACGTAGTTGTGCCGGCGCTGGTTGGTGCTGTGAGTTCCTTCGCCGATCATAAGATCTGGTATCGACGCAACGCCCGGCGATCGGGCCCTGTCACTCCTGGCGCCTTCATTCTTTTCCTTCCATCGCGAGACCGCCGCCGCGCCCACTCACTCCGCGGTGCGGTTCCTCGGGGTGTAGAACGGGTGGCCCCGTTTGGGGCGCGTATCTGTTTAGGAACTCGGCAAACGCGCGGCCGCGCGGTAATCGGCCCGGCACAATATTGCAGGTGCACGCCTTGGCTTCCATGATTGTCACGTTCGGTTCGCCGGAGATTGTGAGAAGATCATTCGCTGAGGCGCCGCGTACGAGGCCTGCTGTCCCGTAGTGATAAGGCAATGCGACCTGATGAAGTGTTTTACCATTGAGGCGCAATGGCCGAATGCGGCGACTAACCAGTGCGCGCGCTTCAATCGCCGAGCGCAACGTAACTATGCAAATGTAATCGCCGTTGCGGATTTTAAGTTCCCGTGCAAGCTCAGGGGAAATTTCAGCGAACATCTCTGGTTGTAATTCCGCGAGGTGGCTGAGAAAGCGCGACATGCCTCCGGCCGTATGATGTTCGGTCAGTCGATACGTGGTCAGCACGAATGGAAATCTGGAATCGCCCGGAGGCGCGAACCGATTTTCGTGGCGCGGAAACCAGTGCTCTGGCGGATTGGTATTGCGCGAATAAAGTTCATTTGATACGGGCGACTCGAGCGGTTCGTAATGAGTCGGCAACGGACCGTCCTTCAGACCTTTTGGCACGTAGATCCAGCCCAAGCCGTCCTCATGCAGGATGAACGGCGCATCGCCCGGAATTGCGTCGAGACCTTCGGCGCCTACTTCGGGCTCGTAATCGGGAGGTTTGCCTTGCACAAATCCGGCCACGTCGATGCCGGTCCATTTTTCAGAGTCCCACCAGATCAATTTTTTGCGTTCGCTCCATGGATGCCCGTCCGGTCGCGCGCTGGCGCGATTGTAAATAATCCGGCGATCGCTCGGCCAACTGAAGCCCCAGCCGTGCCCGAGGTAATCTCGTGACTTCCGTGAGTTCGCCTTGTTCACGCCATCGCGACCAAAAACACCTGAGTAAATCCAGGCGCCACAGGCAGTGGATCCGTCAGCTTTCAGCTCCGCGAAACCATTGACCTGCGGGCCGTGATGCGGATTGCCTTCGCGATCAATGCCGCCGAACAGAACGTCCTCGCCCGCACCGAGGTCAGCGCCGGCGGGTAGAGGGTTCGTGTGCCAGCCGTTGATTTCCGCGAGAACGGCTTCCATTTTCAGATTGCCGAGCTTATCTTCAGGATACCACCAATCAAGCGCACGCAATGGTTCATCGAGCGGATCGCCTGATTGTTTTGCTTTGGCGATCAGACGCAACGCGAGTTGATGCATGAACCATGCGTCCGAACGCGCGTCGCCCGGCGCGTCCACCGCTTTTTCGCGCCACTGTAGAAGACGTTGCGTGTTGGTGAATGCACCTTCTTTTTCGGCGTGACCGGCCGCCGGGAAAAAGAACACCGCAGTCTCGATGTCTTCGGGCTTCAACTCACCACGCTCCACTTCGGGCGATTCACGCCAGAAATTCGCCGATTCAATTTCCACCATATCGCGGACGACCAGCCATTTGAGTTTTGCAAGCGCTCTTCGCTGCAGCCGCGAGTTGGGCGCGCCGACAGCTGGATTTTGCCCCATGAGAAACATGCCCTCCATTTTTCCGTCGAGCATGTCGTAGAGATATTCGAAGAACGAATGGTTGCCGGTGAGTTTCGGAAGAAAGCCGTAACCGAAATCGTTTTCTGCTGTCGCATTTTTCCCGTAGTAAGCTTTGAGGATGCTGACGAGATACTTGGGGTAATTCGACCACAGGCCGGTTTTCTTGGTGTAGCTATCCAGATAGCGCTGAAGGGTCTCGTCGCCTTTACGTGGCATCGTGAGATACCCGGGGAGAATGTCGTAGAGCGTGGGAATATCAGTCGAGCCCTGGATTGAGGCATGACCGCGCAAGGCAAGAATTCCGCCGCCGGGCCGGCCGATATTTCCCAACAGCAATTGCAAAATGGCAGCGGCACGAATGATTTGCACTCCCTTGGAATGCTGTGTCCAGCCGACTGCATAGCAAACCGCGGCGGTTCTCTCCGGGCCCGATGCCGCGGCAAGACAATGCGCGACTTTGTGAAAAAGGTCAGGAGGGATGCCGCAGATTTTCTCCACCATTTCCGGCGTGTAGCGAGAGAAATGCCGTTTTAGCTTTTGAAAAACACATTGCGGATCTTGCAATGTGAGGTCGCGCTCCGGCCGACTCAGGTCACCGCCTTTATAAACCCAACTGTCGCCTTCGTAGGCGCGCTTTTCTTCGTTCCAGCCCGAGAAATAGCCATCACCGTCTTCCGGGTCGCGGTATTCGTCAGACAAAATACAAGAGGCATTAGTGTAATGGACGACGTACTCACGAAAGAACAGGTCGTTCTCAATCAGGTGCCTGATGAGTCCGCCGAGAAACACAATGTCTGTGCCCGCTCGGATTGGCACCCAAATGTCGGCCAGCGCGCTCGTCCTCGAAAAACGTGGATCCACATGGATGATTGTGGCGCCCTGGTCCTTGGCCTTCATCACCCAGCGAAAACCGACGGGGTGCGCCTCGGCCATGGAGGAGCCTTCGATCAGGATGCAATCGGCATTGGCCAAATCTTGTTGCGCGGTCGTAGCTCCGCCTCGGCCGAAGGAGGTGCCCAGACCGGGCACCGTGCTGCTATGTCATATCCGGGCCTGGTTGGACACACAAACCATGCCCAGGCCTCCGGTGAACAATTTTTTGATTAGATAATTTTCTTCGTTATCGAGTGTTGCGCCGCCCAGGTGACAGATAGCCGTTGTATGATTGACGGCTGATCCGTCAACCTCCCTGACGAAAGTGCGCTTGCGCGATTCCCAGACACGCTCGGCCACCATGTCCATCGCGCGCTCGAGCGGCATCTCCGTCCATTCCGTCGAGCGCGGCGCGCGGTACTTCATCTTCGTTTCCCGCCGGGAATGTGTAAGCAATTGGTAGGATGCCGCGCCTTTCGGGCAAAGGTTTCCCTGACTGATGGGCGACTCCGGGTCACCTTCGATCGAAATCAGTTTCCCATCCTTGTGATAAATCAGCTGCGCGCAGCCGACGCCGCAATAGGGACAAATGGAGCGCGCGACTTTTGCTTCATCGGTTCGTGCGTGCATCGCACGCGTTTTGTCCGACATCGACTCCAGGCCGGTACCATCCTTGCGCTCGCGAATTTGCCTAACAAGCGGCCACTTTGAAAGAAGCTCGATCAACGAAGACATCAGTTCACACAAACGTAACAGAAACTGACAACAAATATCTTGATCGTCACGTCTGAAATCGTTTCGAATGGTGACTTGACTTCGAGTGAGCTTTTTTGATCGGCAACAAACAGTCGCGGATCCCGGCTATAATCGCTGGCTTTTTCCTCCCGCAGCGCTCGCCGTCCACTTTTCCATTGGACAAGCAGACGGCTTGGCGCCCGCTTACTAGACGGAATTGTCGATATTCAATGCGGAGCAAGGCTCACGCGCGAATTTAAATCCGGCCAGAGGCGGCGTTTCGGGACCGGCATTTTTCGCAAGCGCCAGAACCTGAAAAGCGCGGCCGAGCATTTCCGGATGAAGCAGGGTTTGCAATTCACGTTTTTCCTTACGCGATTCAGGCAAGAGCGACTCACTGCGATCGGCACTATTCAATCCGGAGATGATTCCCGTAAGAAAATGATGTTGATCCGTGAAACCTGCGATGCGCAAACCGTTCTTTCGCGCGCGCTTGGCAATGCTCCTCCAATCAACACACATGGTGATATCGGCCTCTCCGATTTTTTCGAAGGGAGAATTCAGTTTTCGATGTCGGGCGCGAACCTGAACGTTCGTTTCCGGTCCACTGTCTGCGCGACCGTAATCGATGGCAATCAGATAGCCATGCTGCAGGTTCGCGGCGATTTCATCAACCCAATTGAGTGCGGGTTGATTGAAACGTGGTTTGTCCGCTCCTCGCGCGAGCGGGTGCTTGACGAACACAAACTTCCCGTCCGTTATACCAACTAGGGTTTCCACGGCGCCCGTGATTAAACGCACCGGCATCGCATCCAACAGTTCATTAGAAAAATGTACGCCGGTGAATGGGTGCAATGAATCGCGCCATTCAACCTTTTCGCGAAATGGCTCCAGAGTCTTACTTTGCCACCGCTCCAGAAGGTGAAACGGCTCGACTATTCGGTAGCGCAATGTTTTGAAGAATGCCGGCGCGTATTTTTGCACGAACTCGAGAACATCATGGGCAAAAGCACCGTCATGGGCGCCCTGTTCGACAATGACAAAATTGTCGATTTGCCCGAGGCGGTTCCATATTTCGGTGAACTGCGCGGCCAAAACGTGCCCAAAAAGGGCGCCGACGCTCACGTTGGTAAAATAATCTCCTTTGCGTCCAATGACGCAGCGACCTGACGAGTAATAACCGTGCTGCGGATGGTAAAGGGCCTGTTGCATGAACCAGGAAAATGATTGCGGGCCTCGGTTTTCGATTTCCGCGCGAATCAACCGAATGAGATCGGGATTTCCGGAATTCATTCGTAAATCAATCCACCACATTACAACGGCGACGCGACCCTGGTCTGTCATGTTGAGCGAAACGAAACATCTCAGATTGTCCTCCTTGGCCGTGGCCGAAACAACTAATCAGAGATTCTTCGCTTCGCTCAGAATGACAACGTCACCTCCAATGCAAAATCCGGGTTAAATCGTTGAATCGTCAACTGAACGACCTAAGTTGCGCGACCGAGTGGTTCCTTTCGCTGTGAGACCGCCGACTACCGCATACCTTAGACCGCCGCCGGGCTACCGCTTTCGGCGGCCATGGTATTTCCGGCCGTGGTTTTATGTTCCCGTCGCAATTCTGGCCGTCTTGGCCCTGTTTATGACGGTTTTTTTCTCCAGCGTAGCCTTCGATCTCCAAGCGCAAGCCAACACATTTGACCTGAGCAAGCTCGAGCAAATGGAATCGGCCAGTGTAATTCTGGATCGAAACGGGAAGATCTTTGGCCAGATCTATGTCGAGAACCGCGAGACAGTACCGTACGAAAAATTGCCTCCCGATCTCATCAATGCGGTTATCGCCGTCGAGGACGCAAAATTTTACGAGCACCACGGGTACGATTTGCTCGGCATCATTCGAGCTGCGCTGAAGAATTTGGTCGCGGGCCATGTGCGCCAGGGCGCGAGCACGATCACGCAACAACTGGCGCGTAACAGTTTTTCGCTCAAAGAAAGAACATACCGCAGGAAGCTGCTGGAGATCTTTCTGGCCAAACGAATCGAAGACCATTTCAACAAACAGAAAATCATGGAGCTGTATCTGAATCGAATCTATTTCGGTGGCGGGCTATATGGCGCTGAAGCAGCCGCGCGCGGGTACTTCGGCAAACCGGCGCGTGAAATGACGCTGGCGGAATGCGCCACACTCGCAGGTCTGATCAAGAGTCCGAACAGGTTATCGCCCTGGAACGATCGCGACAATTCACGGGAGGCGCGCGATTACGCGCTCGACCGGATGCGCGACCTTGGATTTATCAGCCGTGAACAATGTGCAAATGCCCGGGCACAGCAGATCGTCGTGGGGAGCAGACAAAACGCTCAAGGCCAGACCTACGCCGTCGATTACATCCGCCAGCAAGTAATCGCCGCAGTGGGATGGGACCGCGCAATCAACGAAGGCTATCGCATTCACACCACGATTGATGTGAATCTGCAAAGGGTCGCGGAAGATTCGCTAAAGAACCACCTGGAACAAGTTGAGCAGCACCCCGACTACAATCATCAGACCTACGCCGAGTACGCAGCTTCATTTCGCAAGGCTAAATCCAATGGCACGATGTCAGAGCAACCCCCACCCGAGTATTTACAAGGCGCAGTGATCGGCCTCGACAACGCGACCGCTGACATTCTTGTGCTGGTAGGCGGGCGCGATTTCGAACACAACCAATACGATCGCGCGTTACAAGCGCGGCGCCCCGCCGGTACGGCGATGTTGCCGTTTGTTTACGCGGCTGCGTTCGAGAAAGGAATGTACCCGGGATCGGTCGTGGAAGATTCGCCGCTCGATAATCGCGCAGTGATGATCGGTGGCACGACTGGAATTCTTGGCGAATGGGGCCCTGAAAGCGCCGAGAACCGTTACGAAGGTCGAATGACGGCCAGACAGGCGTTAGCGAAATCAAAGAATGGCGCAACCGTCCGTGTTGGGATGGACGCAACCATCGAGGCAGTTTTGCGGCTTAGCTCGGCAGCAGGGATTCGCTCTCCGCTTCGGCCGTATCCAGCGACATTTCTCGGCAGCAGCGAGGTCACTCTGGCCGAACTCGCCCTGGGGTACACGATCTTCCCGAATGGCGGCTGGCGATCAAGCGCACCGCATATTCTGGAGCGAATCGAGGAAAAAGACGGAACACTCGTATGGGATGGGAAACGACAAAGCATTCGGAAGATCGTGATAAAACCTGAAAGCGCGTACGAAGTGCATTCCTGCCTCGTGGATGCGCTTCAATCGGGAACAGGAAAAGCTGCTTACACACAATTTGGACTCAAAAAATTCCCGGCCGCCGGAAAGACCGGGACGGCGTACGATTTCACCGATGCGTTGTTTGCAGGATACGATTCCAATTTCACCTGCGCCGTTTGGACCGGCTTCGATAAGCCGCAGAAGATTTATCGCGGCGCGTTTGGTCGTGAGCTGGCGCTGCCGATCTGGGTCGATATCATGAATGCCGCTGCCCAGAGTTATCCGCCGCGCGAGGTTAAACAACCGTCGGACCTAAAGCAGATCGAGATTTGTTCGAGATCCGGACTGCTGGCCACGGACAAGTGTTACGACGCGGTGAAAACAGAGAATGGCGATACAGTCCAGCGCCGCACGACTTACATGGAGATTGCCACGCCAGCGCAAGCACCCACCGAACCATGCAACATTCACGGGGAACCGCGCGCGCGTCTCGCTCGTGAATTTCCGTCCAGCGATCTGCCCCGGGCCGAGCTAGCTGTCAACGTGAGTGAAGTCACGCCAGTCGCCATAAAGAGTCCCACACTGATAGCTGACAACGATCCTTACAATTCCATGAAACCAGCCGTGCAACCTGAGCCAGCGCCGCAGCCGCGGACAGAAACAGCCGGAAACCAGAATGAGGTGAAGTCGGCGAGCAACACCACAAGCCCAAACCCGACAGGTCCTCAAACGGTTCAATCCGCGCCAGAAATTCGAAAAGCGATTCCGGTTGAATCGATTCCGAAAGCAATTCCGGTGCAATCGCAGGACCGCCAACCGGCAGAGATCCGGCGCGCCATCCCGGTAAAACCGCTCGACCAGGAAGACGAAGGGCGCACGCTCCTTCGATCCGCAGCTCAGCCGCCCGCCGACCGGGATGAATAAAGTTTGGCCCGCGAATCACGCGAACAGACGCGAATCAGGATGGGTGAAATTATCTATAAGAAAGAGAGCTACGCGATCAGATTTTGTTTGCTTTGGGAAAATTATTCTCGAATTAAAAGCCGTTTCAGCATTAGCCGACGAGCACCGCGCGCAGTTGTTGAACTATCTGCATGCAGCCGGCTTTGAGCTTGGCCTCCTGGTGAATTTCGGTCACTACCCAAAGCTTGAATACGAGCGGATCGCGAAAACGCAGCGGATCAAAGTCAAAACAGATTTTGGCGGCCTTTCTCTCTGATTTATTCGCGTCCATTCTCGGGCTGACCTAATGACAACGCAAAATGCTGAGAATTTTCGCCTAACTGTTCTCAACCCTGGAGGACGCGATCCGGAACAGCAATTCCACAGCGTCCCTGCTCCCGGCGAAGGCGCTCATCCACCGATCAATTTTCACGCTTTCGCCGCGTGCACATTCGGCGCCTTTCATCGCAATACGCGGTTAGCGATCGCGGAGGGCACGCCCGTGCTCCTTCTTTTGCGCGGCGATTTTCGCGCTTCAGAGCGAGCATTGGCTGATCTAAAAAAGCAAGGTCGCACCGTCGTCGCTTCGTTGAAGGAAACTGGGCTGCACCAAATTGCGCAGCAATTGTGCAACCCGGCGAAATTATCGCGCTTCATTAAAATTTTGACGCAAGTGGATGGTTGTATCGCCACGACTCCCGAGGCTGAGGAAATCTATCAGCGCGTCCGCCCGAAATGCGGCCATGCAACGGTGGCTTTTATTCCGACCCCGTATCCGATCGCGGATCAACGATGGAATTTTTGTGTGAATCCAGCTGAGCAGTCGGGAATTTTCGTCGGTACACGCGAGTGGGACGTGCCATCGCGCAATCACTTCGCAGCGCTTTTGGTCGCGCGCCACTTGTGCGAAGCGTCAGACGAGCCGGTCACGGTTGTTATTCTGGATGGCTACAAAGGGCGTCGCTTGGTTGGCGAACTCAAATTTCCCCAAGGAAAGCTCCGAGTAATCGAGAAATCGAAGCCTTATCCGGATTACCTGCGGGATATGGCGCCGCATAAACTCGTATTACAACTCGACCGCAGCCATGTGCCAGGGCAGGTCGCAGGCGACGCGCTTCTCTGCCGGATCCCATGCGTCGGGGGCGACGGCGCAGTCGAGCGCATTGCGTTTCCCAAGACGACGGGCGAACGTCGGAGCATTACGGAGATCGGTTGGATGGCGCTCGATCTATTGAAAAACACCGGTTTGCACGCAGCAATTGTCGCCGAATCTCAGGAACGCGCAGGGGAACGGCTCTCGTTTAAAACGGCGCGCTCGCAATTGGCCAAGTTCTTTGCTACACTCGAAAAAACGACGGCTTCCTAGCCGTTGAGATCACGCGACCAAAGAGAGAGCGTCGCAAATTTTCAATCCGCCTAACCACAATTCGGCGAACTGGGCGGCGATTATGCCAGCAACTGCGGCCCAGGGTCGGCTGGATTTGCCTTCAGACGACCCTCCGACAGAGCGGCACGTTTCCAGTGCTACGACGGCAGCGGACGTGCGGTTCTCAACGTTGAGCTTGCTGAAAATGTGTTCGACGTGCTTGCAGATCGTGCCGGTTTTTGCGTCGAGAATGACGCCGATCTCGTGATTGCTTTTGCCCCGCGAAATCCAGAGGAGAACTTCGGCTTCGCGCGGCGTCAATTTTAGCGAAGCGAATGCCCGAACGTTGGACTGATCATAATCGGACGTGGAATACATTCTGTCCATTCTGTTAACAAAAAGCCTCAGAGCAGTGCAAGACCATTCGTACGCAATTCTGCGTATTTTCAAGAATCGCGTATGGCGCAAATTTCCTGCATGAAAACGACGATCCTCGACACACTGCGGTCCTTTGGTAGAAACCTCGGAAATCCGATGAACCGCGCGCCTTCGCCGTGCCGTCCGTTTATCATCCTGCCGGTGCTGGCCTGTTTTGCGTTTTTAACAGGAGCGCGAGCGGTTAGTCCACCGCCGGACGGGTGCTATCCCAACTTCACGACAGCGGAAGGATGCAACGCGCTTAACGCCCTCACCACCGGTGCTGGAAATACAGGTCTTGGTTGGTACGCGCTCTTTAGCGATACGGACGGCAGCTTCAATACCGGTGTTGGCGCTGGAGCGCTGGTCCTCAACACCGGGAGTTCCAATACGGCGGTGGGCACTGTGGCGTTGTTGCTCAACACCATCGGCTCACAAAACACGGCCGTTGGAACTGATACGCTCGTCTTTAACAACAGCGGAAGCGGCGACACGGCGGTCGGTTACTTTGCGCTGATGAACGACAACGGCGTCGGCTCTAACACGGGCGTCGGTGTCAGCGCGCTCACTGCCAACACCACCGGCTTCAACAACGCGGCCTTTGGTATTCGTGCCCTCGAGACTAACATCGACGGCCTGAACAACACGGCCTTCGGTAATTTAGCGCTCGATCTTGTCGACCACGGCAGCGCCAACACGGCCGTAGGAAGACACGCCGGGGATGGTATCACCAGCGGCAATAACAACGTGTGTGTGGGTACATTTTCCGGCACTGCCATCACCACCGGCACTAACATTATCACGATTGGCCCCGTGAGTGGTGTGCACAGTATTTTTGGTCAGGTGGATAACCGGACCTATATCGCCAACATCCTTGGGGCATCGGTAGACTCCGCCACGGCCGATCCCGTGTACGTCGATGCCGATGGAAGGTTGGGCACGATCCTCGCCGTTGCTGGACCCGAATCCAGCATACCTAAACCTACTCTCAAAGGCGTCCGGCCCCAAGCCAATCCCGACGCCCAAGCCATGCTCAATCGCAAAATGGAGGCATTGGAAGCCACTGTCGCGGAGTTGAGGGGGCAACTTAAAGAGCAAGCGGCGCAAATTCAAAGAGTGAGCGCGCAGCTGGAGCTGAATAGCTCAGCGGCGAGAACAGTAGCGACCGACCGATAGAGCGTCATTTGTGTTCAGGAGGCGTTCGCCCCGACGAACACCTCTCCTCCGCAAAAGCGGAGCCCGTCCGCTCTGCGAGAACTACTAAAAGACGATCTCGAAAAGCTTAATGCCGTTCCATTTTCCAGGGTGGTTCGGGTCGAACGACGTGCTCTCCACCCAGGTGCCGTAACGGGCCGGCGCCCATGGATTGAGCATCTGAAGCGGGTTACGGCCCGGAGCAAAAGCTCGCGGAACGACTCCCTCGACCGCGGGCCGTTGTAAGTAAGGAGGCGGTGTGGCCATTGCTCTTACCGGTTTTTGCGGGCCGATCGGCGCTCTGTATTCCTGCGCGGAAGCGGTCGTAATCAGCGCGGCCAAAATTGCGATCATCAATGTCTTCATGTTTCCCTTTCGTTCGAGGCATGCGAAATGTTGCCCATAACCATGCCTGCGCACAATATATCTTTCGATGGATTCTCTTGAAAAGGCCGCACGCGTCCTGGACATAGAAATTTTGGAACTCCAGCGGCTCCGCGAGCGGTTGGACGAAAATTTCTCGCGCGCGGTCGAATTGATCAAGGAAGCGGTAGACGCCCGGGGAAAAGTTGTAGTTATGGGCGTGGGCAAATCCGGACACATCGGCGCGAAGATTGCTGCTACGCTCACCAGCACGGGTTCGCCGGCCGTGGTGCTGGATTCCTCGAACGCACTGCATGGCGATCTGGGCATGATCGCCGACGGCGATGTGGTGCTCGCTTTGAGCGCGAGCGGGGAGACGGAAGAATTACTCCGGATTCTGCCGGCGATTGCGCGCTTCCAAGTCAGGATCATCGCCATGTCCGGCGATCCCAAATCAACGCTCGCACAGAATGCACATCTCTGTCTCGATGTGAACGTCGAACAGGAAGCGTGTCCGCTGAACCTGGCGCCGACCTCCAGCACGACAGTGATGCTGGCGCTGGGGGACGCGCTGGCCATGGTGCTTTTGGAAGCGCGCGGGTTTAATAAAGAAGACTTCGCCAAATTTCATCCCGGCGGAATGATCGGCCGCAGCATGTTGATTCGCGTTCACCAAATCATGCGGCCACGTGAAGCGATGGCCATTGTCGCCACCGACACACCGATTCGCGACGTGCTCGGCGTCATGACCAACGTACGCGCAGGAGCTGCCGTTGTGACCGGCGAAGACAACCAACTTGTCGGCATCTTCACGCACGGCGATTTCGTGCGGCATTTTCAATCTGACTCCAGAATTGGCGAACGACTCGTAGCGGATTTGATGACGCTGAATCCGGTTACGGTACACAAAGACAAACTGGCGGTGGAAGTTCTGAACATGCTGGAACGGCATCGTATTGACGACCTTGTTGTTGTCGACGACGACAACGTGCCCGTTGGCCTAGTCGATTCGCAGGATTTAACGCGGCTGAAACTGTTGTAAGGCGACCGCCTCGGTTGCCCAAACACGGCAGGCGAAGCGTCTGCCCTACAATTGCAAAACCCTTAACCGCACGTAAACTCCGCGTCCCGCTTTAACGCTTCGACCTCCCATGCCGGCAGCCAACGATCTCCGCAGAGGAATGGCCATCAAATACAATGGCAATCCCGCCATTGTGCTCGAGGTGCATCATCGCACGCCAGGCAATTTGCGCGCGTTCGTGCAGGCGATTATCCGCTACATCAACACCGGCAAAAGCGCCGATGTCCGCTTCGGTTCCACCGACAAAGTCGAGCTGGTCGATATCGAGCGAAAACAGCTCGAGTTCTCGTACAAGGACCACAACGGGTATTATTTCATGGATCCTGAGACCTACGACACCATTACGTTCACTGATAACCTGATTGGCGAGGCAAAAGATTACCTCGTAGAAAATCTTTCCGTGCAGGTTCTGTATGCGGAAGGAAAGGCGGTGCAGGTTGAACTGCCGGCGTCCGTAAGTCTAAAAGTGATTGAATCAGCCGAGGGGGTACGTGGCGATACTGCCAGCAATGTCACGAAACCGGCAAGACTGGAGACCGGCAAGACAATTAACGTCCCGCTTTTCATCAAGGAAGGCGAAACCATCAAGATCGACACCCGCACCGGCGCCTACATGGGGCGCGCGTGATAGAGCCTACGGTCTTGTAGGGCAACCGCTGCCTGCCCCGGCAGGCCCACGCACCTGCCCTACAATCATCCGTGTTATCCGCGCAATCCGCGGTTCGGTCTTGCTTTCATCTGCGTAAATCTGCGTAATCTGCGGACGATTTGAGAGCAGCGCAGCGCAGATCGAAAAAGAAACGTGACACGCGCAGTCCCAAGCGCGGCGGGAAAGTTGTCCGAAGTGTTGCGCGTGCAAGACCGAGAAGCTTTAGCGCATCATCCGAGCCTCTCACCGTGCCTACGCGTTGGGTGAAATTTGTCTTCGCCGTTTTTCTGCTGCCGATCTGCGGCGTGCTCACTCAGACATTTTTCACCGCGTTCGCGCGCGCCACCGTGACGCAACGCCTCTGGGCAGCCCAAGAATTCTGGTTCTTCTCGTTAGGCGCAGTGCTCTGGCTAATCGCATTCTTCGGTCTGCCGCGCCCGATTCTCATTTACGTGTTTGGCCACGAGCTTACCCACGCGCTTTGGGTTTTGTTGATGGGCGGTCGCGTGAGCAGATTCCGTGTTGCTTCGGATGGTGGACATGTGGTGACAACAAAGGCCAACTTCTGGATCGCGCTGGCGCCGTATTTTTTCCCGATCTACAGCATTCTGGCCATCGCGATTTACGGCGCGCTGAGTCTTTTTCTGAACGTCCAGCCGTATGGACGCCTGCTTTACGCAGTCATCGGCGCGACGTGGGCGTTCCACTTCACATTCACCTGCTGGATGATACCGAAAAATCAGACTGATCTGAGCGATCAGGGAACATTCTTTTCCCTGGTCGTTATTTACGTCATGAATTTGCTGCTGCTTAGTGTGATGCTGATTCTGGCCTCCACACAAATCACGTTCGCAAGTTTCGGTGCGGATCTACTGACCAACTTGGGAAATTTCGCACAATGGATGATCGATTTTTTCGAGAGACTGGCGCACCACGGCTAGCACTGGGCTTTCAAAGAAAGCCTCTGTAGTTTTGTACGGAGTCGGCGTCGGAAATCTAAAGAACATTCGTAATCACCGCGAACGGCAGCACTGACAATATGTGCTGTAGCGAGACACGACGGCTATCATGGCGAACCGGACGGCAGGTGAAAAGATCGTGCGCATTCTGGAGCAACAGCGTTTCTGGCAATTCAATGGTTGTGTCTCTCCATGCTTCCCCAACCGGCGGAAAACCGACGCGCGAAGAAAGTCGCGGCGCGAGGACGACGATCCATTTGTCCGGCAAGTGCCGAAGGAAACTGACGCAACATTCCGCGAGCGTGCCGCTCGCGTGAACCGGTACACAATCGCCGCGCTGGAAAAGGTCCCGGTGTTCGCGGCGAAACCGCAGCATTCGCTGCGTTAAAAACAATTTGATCCGGCCATCAGGCCACGCCTGCATCAGTTCGTCTGCCGTCGCACTCGACAGTGATTCCAACATTCGGCGGCGCATTTCGTAGTCGACGGGACGCCGATTATCCGGGTCGACTAGGCTGAAGTCCCAGATCTCGTTTCCCTGGTAGATGTCTGGCACGCCCGGCAATGTCAGCTTCAGCAGCGTTTGCGTGAGCGAATTAATTGCTCCAAGGCGAGCGATCTCCTTCGCTGCAGGGAGAAAACTCGGCAGGAACTTGTTTCGCGGGGAGCCGTTCAAAATCTTCGCGACGAAATCGTGCATTGCAGCGTCCCACTGTTCGTTCGGCTGGATCCAACTGGTGTTGACCTTGGCCTCGTGCAGGGCCTTGGCCATGTACGCTTGAATCCTCTCGATGTACTCCGGCGTTGCCGCTGGTTGCGGTTCGCCGTTCGCGTCCATCGACCAGGTGCCTAACAAAGTCTGATAAAGCAGATACTCTTCGTTCGCGTCCGGCGCCTCTAACTCATTAAGGACTTGTTTCCAGCGGCGGTTCACCGTGTGCCACCGCTGCAACGAACGCCTCCAAAACTCCGGGATTTCTGAAATCGCAACAATCCGAGCGCGCGCGTCTTCGCTGCGTTTAGTGTCGTGTGTTGAAGTAGCGAGCAAGCTGGCCGGCCAATTGCGCTGTCTGTCAAGATTCCACTGCTGAAAAGCATCAACGCTCAATCCGAACTGCTGAGGTTCGCCACCCACTTCGTTTAATGCCGACAGCCGGTTGTAAATGTAAAACACCGTATCCTCGAGACCCTTGGCCATGACGGGCCCTGTGGTCTGTTGAAATTTCAAGACGAAGTGCATGTGCGCGGCGCGCCCTGCAGCATCGAGGTTTGGCGGAAAACGGAAGAGCAATATGTCCCGCAGAAAATTGAAGATCGACTCTTGCATCGCCGGGTTACGGCGTTGGGCTGCGACAATTGTGCGCTCGACGATCTGCCGATCCTCTTCGCTCACGGCCTGACCAGGCTCGAGATAAGTTCGATAAACAGGGAAACAGGCGATGGTCTCGCGCACAGCACGGGAGAGCGCTTCGAGCGTGAAATCACGATACCATCGGTTTTGTTCGGACAAGCGATCGAGCATGTTGCCCAAAACATCGACGTCGCTGGCCAGCGCCACCTTCATCACGAGAAGCTTTTTTGCATAGAGCAGATGCCCGAAAGGCACCGAGTGCCCAATGAAACGGTGGAACGTTCTTGTAATCGCCGTCTCAGCCGTGGGATCGACCAGCAGTTGCACGACGTGATTGGCGAAATCGTAGCCAGTAGTTCCGTGGACCTGCCAGTCTGGGCGCAACTTTTCAGACCCGGTGAGGATTTTCTCCGCCAGCATGTAAACGGCGCGGCCATCTTTCGGCAATGCAAGTCCAAGCGCTTTGGCGCAAAGCTGTTGAAGCTTCTTGAAATATTCGCGCGGTAAATGAAGACCGTCCGGATGATCGATACGAAGGCCTGTTACAGCGCCTGCGCTTATTAACTCGAGAATGAGCCGGTGCACGGCGTCAAAAACTTCGGGCAACTCAACCCGAATCGCCGCCAGCTCGTTCACGTCAAAAAAGCGGCGGTAATTGATTTCGTCGGCGGCCACCCGCCAAAACGCCAGCCGATATGACTGCTCGTTCAGTAATTGATCGAGCACATCGAAACTGCGGGGATCCTCCGGCTTACCATTGATCTGGATCAGCGCCTTCTCGATTGCCTGTTGCACATTTGGCGCCTCCCCGCAACGCCGCTCCAGACGTCGCTTGATGATTTCCTTTTCTCTAGCGCGTTCCGCAATTCGTTTCGGATCCGGTTCAGTCCGCTTCGGCAAATATTCAAGCGCAGTTAGAATGCTTTGTAATTCCGAGTAAAGATCTTCGTCACTGTATTCGGCGAGATTTTGCAACGCAATTTCCAGAACGTAGCGATATGTGCCCGGAGCGATCGGCAGCCTGCGCTTGCCGTAGAGGAGGTAAAATGTTCCCTCTTCAAACCGCACCTGCAGTTCACCGCGCTCCAAGGTGCGCCCATATTGATCAGCAAGGATTGGAAGCAAAACCTTATCGTGCAGATCGGATTTCAGAGGCTCCCAATCGATATCGAAATAGGGCGCATATTTTGAACTGGGTCCGTTTTCCAGAACGTCCATCCACCACGCGTTGCAGGAATCGGCGATTCCGACGTGGTTCGGCACAAAATCCAGCACCTGGCCCATGCCGTGCGCGTGCAGTTGCGCGACCCAAGCGTCGTAATCGGCGCGCGAGCCGATCGCGGCGTTCAACTTGTTATGATCGGTAATGTCATAACCGTGCAGACTTTCCGGGCTCGCCTGAAAGTAAGGCGAGGCGTAAACATCGCTTACACCCAGAGCGTGCAGATACGGCACGATCTCACGCGCCTGGGTAAACGTGAACCAGCGATTAAATTGCAGTCTGTACGTGCAGGTTGGAATGCGCGGGTGCTTGCTCACCACAGCGCAATTTCCAGTCATTCCGACCGAAGTCGAGGAATCCCGGTGTGAAACCTAACGGTAACTCCGCGCGATCCCTCGACTCTGGTTCGTTCCGCCCGGGAGACTCTGATTAGCGTGTCACATCCGCTCCGGCACTTTAATCCCCAAAAGATCCAGACCACACTTCAAAACTCGCGCTGTAAGCTCGCACAACGCCAGACGCGAACCGCGCGACGGTTCCTCTGATTTCAAGACGGGGCAAGCCTCGTAAAAGGCATGGAAACTGTTCGCCAGCTCGAATAGATAATTTGCCAGAATATTTGGCCGAAACCCGTTTAGAACTTGGGGAACAATCTCCGCAAACTGGCAAAGTCGTTTCGCGAGCTGAATTTCGGCAGAATCGGTGAAAACAAGCGGTGTAGCCACCGGCCTGTAGCCGGTCTCTGCGTGTCGCGCGTCGGCGTTGACGCCCCGCAGCGCCATGGCTACAGCTGCCTTGCGAAAGATTGAGCGAATCCGGACGTACGCGTTTTGTAAATACGGCGCGGTGTTCCCGTGCAGCGAAAGCATCTTGTCCCATGAAAAAATGTAATCCGTCGTTCGGGTACTGCGACAGATCGGCATATTTCACGGCACCAATACCGATTTTTTCCGCTATTTCGCTCTTCTCCCCATCGCTCAGGTCCGGATTTTTTTCGTCGACGACCCTCCGGGCGCGCTTGCACGCTTCCTCCAGCAGCTCGCGGAGAGGAACATTTTCGCCCGATCGCGTCTTCATAAGCTTGCGATCTTCGCCAAGAACGCTGCCAAATATAATGTGACGCAGATCCGTGGTGTAACCTTCGCGGCGGGCAATGGCGAAAATTTGTTTAAAATGCAATTTCTGCGGCGCGCCGACGACGTACCAGATAGAGTCGGTTTTCAAATTGTTGACGCGATAATCTATGGTCGCGAGGTCCGTAGTGGCGTAATTGAATCCCCCGTCCCGTTTGCGAATGATCAGAGGTTTATCAGAGAGTTCGGGATCATCGCGGAAAAACACGACGGCGGCGCCTTCGCTGATCTCGGCTATTTTGGCCTTAAGCAGACAATCCACCACCTCGGGCAATCGATCACGATAAAAGCTTTCGCCGCATTGAAGGTCGTAACGGACGCCGAGCAGTTTGTAAATACGCTCGAAGTCCTGCATTGAAAATGCGACGCATTCGTTCCAGATCTCCGTGTTTTCCTTGTCACCGGCCTGCAATTTGACCAACTCCTGGCGGCAGGCTTCGCGAATTTGCGGGTCGGCGCTCGCTCGTTCGTTTGTTTCCTTGTAAGCACGCACGATTTCTGCAAGCGGATTGCGCCGCAGCGCTTGTCGATCCAGCAGATTTTTCCAACCGTAAATAACCATCCCGAACTGAGTTCCCCAGTCGCCAACATGATTGTCGCGGACGACGTTGTGCCCGAGAAATTGAGCGATGCGCGCCAGCGCGTCACCAAGCACAGTGCTCCGGATGTGACCGACATGCATCGGCTTGGCAACGTTGGGCGACCCGAAATCAATTACGATGCGTCGCGCCGATCCTGTTTCGGCGACGCCGAGTCGTTCATCTCGCAACAGGTCGAGCGCCTTTTTTTCGATCGCGGCGGGATGCAATCTGAAGTTTATGAAGCCGGCACCTGCAACGCCGGGGCGTTGGCAGAGATCCTCGACATTCAAATGCGCCGCAATGTTTTCCGCGAGAACACGCGGATCTTCGCCACGCTGCTTTCCAAGCACGAGAGCGACGTTCGTCTGGTAGTCGCCAAAACGCGGATCCGTTGCCTGCGTCAATTCACCGGCTTCGGGCAGACCCAGGCGCGCCAAAGCGTCTGACAGCTTCTTTGCAAGCAGTGATTGGAAAGTATCCATGCAAGGGCCGCGCTGCAGGCGTTCCGGACAGCGCAACACGCTGTCCCTACCGTTCACACGGATGGCACCAGCGCAAGTTCGCGCAGCTACGAGCGCTCGCGAAAAATCGCCAGGATTTCGTCCGCGGATTTCGCGCTGGCAAGACTCTCGCGTACCGAACGGTCGTTCAGGAATTTTGCGATCGAAGCAAGCGTGCGCAGGTGTGTTTGAAACTGATTTTTCGGGACGATAAAAAGAACAACGAATTTTACCGGCGCATTATCCAGTGCATCGAACTCGATCCCCCTTGTGGACCTCCCGAACGCCGCGACAACTTCCTCGAGCCGGTCGGATGAACAATGCGGTATGGCAATTCCAAATCCGATCCCGGTGCTCATCGTCTCCTCGCGTTGCCTTAGCGCCGTAAGAATGGGGTCGCGATCCGCAGGCTTGATTTTGCCGAGACTAACGAGCAGATCGATCAGCTCAACAATGGCAGACCAACGCTCCGTGGCCTTCATTTCGGGGACGATTTGCTCGGCAGAAAGTAAATTAGCCAGGGACATGCGGATACTCCTCCGTGAGGGAGGCCAAGCTTAGCGGCGGCGCATGGCTTGACAAGCGCGTTTTGCCATACATCGCATGCGGGGATTTATTCCCGAATTTTGTAATTCAATCGTCGTGAGAGCAGCCACCGCACGCCGAACATATCCATGGTCGCGCGTACGGCGCGATTACTTAGGCTGTATTTCGTTTGTCCAAAGCGACGCGAACGATGGTTCACCGGGATTTCCACCAGCCGGTGCCCCGCGCTTTTCACCAGCGCTGGAATGAAACGATGCATTCCCTTGAACGGAATCAGCGCGCTGAGGCATTCGCGCCGCATCGCCTTAAGTGTGCAGCCGGTGTCGCGCACGCCGTCTTTTGTGTAACGGCTGCGAACCGCGTTTGCAATCCGGCTCGTGAGCCGTTTCACGACCGTGTCTTTGCGCTGTGCGCGATAGCCGCACACCAGATCGGCGCCACGTGAAATTTCATCGAGCAGTCTTGGAATATCGGCGGGGTTATTTTGCAAGTCGCCGTCAATCAACACGAGGATTTCCGCGCGCGCGGCCTGGAGCCCGGCGTAAATCGCTGCGCTTTGCCCGGCATTTTTTTCAAAACGAATCACCCGGACATCAGGCGCGGCTTCGATTCGCTCGATCGTGCGATCGGCTGAACCGTCATCGACAAAAATAATTTCGTGATCGAGTCCCTTGAGCGCCGCTCCAAGCTCCGATTGGAGAATGGGGACGTTGTCTTCTTCGTTGAACAGCGGCACGATCACCGAAACTGCGGGTTGTTGCATATGTGCGGCGTTGTCGCGGCAGCGTAACACGCGGGATGTTAGGCTGCTAGCCTGACCCGGCTGGCAGCCTGCCGACTCAGCAAGGCTGGCTGACATCCGTTTTCATAACGGCAGTGTGCGGTAATTTCTACAGAGAAATACCTGCCACACGCGTATTGGCTTTCCGAAGCGCAATACCTCAATAGTGCCAACGGGGTCGGTCGATTGAAATCCAGCCTCGATGCTGTGAGGTACGTGATTTTTTTTCCCAGCTCTGATGAAAAGCGCATCGCGCCCTACAAACAGATTGATGCCGTTCTCTTCGGTGTAAACTTCGCCGTTCGGCTGTTTCATGCCGGGTTTTATTTCAACGAATTGATCGTAGCGCGGCCAAAAGGAGAACTGATTCACCAGGTCCTGCGATTCGGGAATATAAATCGGTGGATACCCCGGGCCTTCAACTCGTTTGTCGCGTAGATAAAACGAAATCTCCGATGCGCGATCGCGAGCGTCGGCAATCAGAAAAAGTTTCTCGCCCAGTTGCGATTCGAGATCGTTGCGCATCTTTTCCAGGGCATCGGTGGCGCTTTTCCATCCCCGCATTCGATCACTCGGATCGCTCCGCGGCAGTTGATAACCGGCGACGCGCAACAGATCCGTATCCAGTGCCACCAGGCTCATGATCAAGCCCACAAGCACCGCGAGGCTCGCGCATAATCGCAAAAGAGAGCTCGCCTCGAGCCGTTCCCACCAGAAGTAAATCGCAACCAGGCCGAACCCAAAGAAGGCTAATCCATCCCAGTTCGGCGCGGCGCTCTTGTTAATAGATAGAAGCAGATAAAAAACGAATACCGGCAAACCGAACCACATCAGGAACAGCACTTTCAATTGCTGATTTATTCGGCGCCAGCTCGCGATAACACCCCACGCTAACGCGAGAAACAGCAGCGGCGAATAGACGATGAAGTGCTGACCTAAAAATGAGAGCACCTCTGCCGGATGAAAGCCGAAGCCGCGCTCGAGATTTCCGCGCGAGCGCAAATGCGCCAGGGTTATCCAGGCGTGCTGCGCATTCCAGACAATCGGTGGAATAGTGCAAAGAAGGAACATCCCGATCAGCAAGTACACGCCAGGCCGCTTGAATTCGCCTCGAAGCCGCGGAACCAGCGCCAGCACGATCAAAACCGAAAGCACTTCAAACGCGTTCGTGTATTTGCAAAGAAAGCCGAGCCCGATCAGCAGACCCGTTAGCGGCCAGTACCATGACAAGCGCGGGCTTTTTTCCACAGCGAGCCAGAAGGTAAACATCGCTGCCATCCAGAAAAAAATCGATAATGCGTCAATCGTCATTAGAACGGCACCGATGTTGAAAATCGGCGTGGCGTTCAAACCAAGAACGCCCCATAAGCCAGCCGTTGTTCCGAATAGACGGCGCGCAAAGTAAAATAGCAGCAAACTTGTCCCTGCCGCGAGAAGCGGACTGAAGAAGCGGACACCAAATTCGGTTGCGCCAAAGACAGCCGTGCTGGCGCGTATGGCGAAAGCGATACCAGGCCCTTTGCTGAAGTAGGCTGGAGCCAATCTCTCCGACCACATCCAATAGTGCGCCTCGTCGAAGGAAAGATCTGTCATTCCCAGGAGCGATAATCGAATCGCCGTCAGCGCAGCGACGAAAAACCAGACTGCTCGCGTCGTACTCATGCAACTCCCAGCGGCGGGCCCGGCGGTCGCACCCTACCATTGAAATCCCCAAGCAAACTCGGGTGGCGTTCGTAGACCGCAGGCATCCATTTGCTCGAGGCCGTTCTCCACATCAACTCGAACACGCCGAGCAGAATCAATGCTTCACCGATTCCGAGAAACAGCGTAGCCACGACGTCACTGGGCCAATGTGCGCCGAGGTAGATTCGCGAATAAGCGACCGCCAGGGTGGCGAACCAATAAAGCCAGCCGCGTCGCCGGTAAAACAAAGTGAGATAGGTGGCGGCGATGCTGTTGTTCACCACGTGGCCAGATGGAAACGATGGTCCTGAACGGTTGCGGTCCGAAGAATCCGAAAATCGAATGACCGGTTTTTTGAACAGCGTAAGAAATTTTGGGCGCGCTTTTTGCAACTGCACCATCCGCACACTCTCCACTTGTTTAGGCCGATGACGAGCCACGGCCGATTTCAATCCGCTGGTGACCAGCCCTGCAATCACCAAAGAGACGACCAGACAGATCACGAACGCGCGTGCTTTGAATCCGCCGAAAGCCAGGGCGCCGATTCCAACAGCCACAAAGAACGGTTGCCAAATCTGCAAATCGCTCAGCCCCGCCATGAACAAGTCGAGCGCCGGACTCGTCCATTGTTGGTTGATGAGATGAAAAAGAGACTGGTCCATGCAGTCAGGATCAATCGGATTTAAGTTTTACTCGCTACTCATGTATTAAACAAACGTGGGAGAATGACGAAGCACGAATGAAGAGAGACGGTATAAGCTTGAATGCTCAAATGACGAAGACGCGATCGGAGATTTGCCATTCGCGATTTGGGCTTCGTCAATTCTTCGTCATTTGTATTTCAACAGTCGTCATTTGCGTGGCATTCGTAACCTTGTCTGTGTTCGCCGAATCCCCGCCGTCGGCCAAAGAGATTCTAAACTCAGTGCGCATGGTCGAGTCACGGCAGCAGATCGATCTGCAGGGTCAGCTTCGACAGGATGACATAGTGATTCCGTTTCGCCTCGTCCAGGACGGCCCGCTTATCCGATATTCATTCATAAATCCGGACGAAACCTTGCAGTTGCGCCTCGGCGAAGACAGTTCGCGGCTTGATCTTGTGACCGAGACAGGAGCAGAAAAAGTAAGCGCTTCGAAGCTCCAGGAACTGATTCGCGCCACAATTGTGACCTACGGCGATCTCGCATTCAAATTTCTCTATTGGCCTGAGGCGCGTGTGTTGAGCGAGGAAAATGTCCGCACCCGCAAATGCTGGAAATTGCAGCTACGCGCGCCCTCGCGTGAGTCGCAATATTCTAACGTGCTGCTGTGGGTGGATAAGACGAGCGGCGCGCTGATGCGCATGGAGGGCTACGATTGGCACGCGCAGTTAATAAAGCGCTTTGAAGTTGTATCGGCGCAAAAAATCGAGGGACGCTGGTTTTTGAAACAAATGCGCATTGAAGAATTCCAGCCTGGGACGAATCACGTCCAAGCGCGCGCTTACTTGGAAATCAAGAGATAGGATGCTGCGCTGTGGCGACCTGGATCGATGGGACTTTTGTAGTTTCGTGATCCATGAACAAATCGAGAAAACCGCGTACAAAGCGCGATCCCTCCCGACAAGATGATGCTGCGCTCTATCGCGGCTGATGCTGGTCAGATTTCGCGCCGCTGACAACTAGCCTGCGACCGAGGAATTCCTTGTCGTGCAATTCCTCCACCGCGCGCTTCGCTTCTTCGATGGTTTGCATTTGCACAAAGGCAAAACCCTTCGAGCGCTGGTTGTGTCGATAACTTACTACCTCAGCGTTTTGTACGTGTCCGACGCCATTGAATAATTCAAACAGGTCGCTCTCGCTGGCGTCGAAGGAGAGGTTGCCAACGTAGAGACGCGGCGATGTGACTTCAACCCGTTCGGGCTTGCGGGCGGGTCGCGAAGGCTGCGCGCCATTGCCCGGTTGTGTCGCCACTTTCTTTTTCTCGACGCCATTTCCGAAAAATTCGGCAACCCGTTGCCAAAATGTCTTTTTCTGCGTCTTTGCCGGTTCCTGCTGTCCCCGAAAACGTTCCTGATTTCCTCTGCGTCGGCCCCCACCGCGGGGGCTGCGTGAGCGTCTGCCGGATGAATAAGAGTTCATGTTGATCCTTAACTTTTTTCCAATTGTCAAAAGGGCGAAGCGCCCCGAAAAAGCTCGGGACACCGTCCGTGGCGCGCGACTCATCAAGAGCCGAGTCAAACTTGTTGCAAGCACTCTGCGACGCCGATGGAAACTCCGCCTCGTCGTACCGGGAATGGACTTGTCTCAAACCGCAAGCCGGTGCACTCAACCAACGAAACAGTGATACTGCGAATGTTTGCAGCATCGGCTCAAGAAATCTGAATCGTCGTAGAAACCGGACGCTCGGAAGATCAAAGAAGATTCCCGACATCTCGCCCGATTATGACCTGTGTCGAGCACGATTGCAAGCGCGACGCGTCAGAGTCGTCAGACTGCGCGTCGGATCCAATCATCACGCAGTGAATAAGCGCGCGACTTGAGATATTCTCGCGGGCGTTCGCCGCGAATTGGCAGCAGAAAATAACGCAATTCGCGCCGGCTCAGTCTAGGCCGGTAACCTGCCTCCGGCATTAGATCGCCACAATGCCATTCCACCCAGCCGATTTCATCTTCGCAAAGTTCGCGTTCCCATCGCGTCACAGGTTCAGTGCTGATTTGCGAAAAGTTCACGCGTGCTGCGGAATTGCCGCTCCAGAAGTGTCCGACCTTTGTCGGAGTGAGCACCGTGTCCGCATCAAAGTCGATCTCGAGGTACGCGCAAACTTCTTCCATCGTCCTGGCCGGTTCGCGGACCAGCATTTCATACGGCACGACAAACCCGGGCACCTCCCCATCGCGGATTCGCTTCGCCAGCTTTGCGGCTACGCGCCAATGCGCGATCACATAATAAGTCGAGAATCGGCGGGTCTGCCTGGTTTTCTCCAGCGCGATTTGCGCTGCCAGAATCGCACGCGGGTCGCGGAGCGTGACCAGGATTTTCGCATGTGAAAAGCGCGCAAGGATTGCGCTGATGTGATTACGGTTGGCCGGGGTTTTCTCCACCCAGCGCGCGATCGTTTCGACCGATCTCCCCAACGTGGTTGCGTACGCTTTGACCATGAGAACCAGCAGATCTTGCTCCGCGTTTCCATGATCGAATGCCGTGCGCTCAAACGTCTGAAGAAATTTGTCGCGGGGAAATGTTGAATAATTGCGCTTGCCCCATTTGCACGGACCTCCGAAGAGCACGTTGGAGAGCGAGTTTTGGGTAAGATAATCAAACTGCGCCCGGCGGCCGCGTGGCGCGTATTTGGTCAGAACCGTAGGGAAATACGCTGTTTCCTCCGGCAATACCAGCAACTCAGGGTGACTGTCGAGCAACGCGACCAAGAGCGTAGTGCCAGACTTCGCCTGGCCCGCAATGAAACAGGCGCGCTGCTCGAACGGAAGTGTCGAGATCACAACCGGAGATTACAACAGCTATGGCGAAATGGTAACTCCCTCCCACGCGAAATGACACGGCGTGCACAGGACGCGCGCCCTACCCGGCGTGTTTGGTAGGCGCGTCACTCGGTGCGCGCCGCTGCTTGGCTGCTCAGAAACCACTCAACGAACTTAGGCAGACCTTCGCTCAACTTGGTTGTCGGATCATAACCAAGCAATTTCCTCGCTTTCGAAATGTCCGCATACGTCAGGCGCATATCACCCGGCTGCTCGGGTAGCTCGTTGATTTTCGCTTTTTTTCCCAGCGCACTTTCGATCGCTGAAATCAGGTCTTTCAGCTGAACGGTTTGGCTCTCGCCAAGATTAAAGACGTCATAAAGCGGACCGGAGTAATCGAGCGCGGCCATCGTGCCCTGAATGATGTCATCGATGTAGGTGTAATCGCGCCGGGTGCTGCCATCTCCAAATCGATCGATGGGTTGGCCGGCGCAAATGCGCCGCGTGAATTTGTGAATCGCCAGATCCGGGCGCTGTCGCGGCCCGTAAACAGTGAAATATCGCAAGGCAACAACGCGAATCTGATATAAGTGCGAATAGGTAGAACAAAGGAATTCGCCTGCGATTTTTGTAGCCCCATACGGGCTCAGTGTCTGAATGAGACGTTGATCCTCAGAAAAGGGAACTGTCTTCGAAGCTCCGTAGACCGATGAGGTAGAGGCGAAAATGAATCGCTCGACTCCCGCTATCCGCGCCGCTTCGAGCAGATTCAATGTGCCGATCACATTCGTGTCGTAATAAAGCCGCGGGTGTTGAATGGACGGCCGAACGCCTGCACGTGCAGCCAAGTGTGCGATCGCGTCCAGTTTTTCGCGGCGCAACACGTTTCGAACCGATTCGCCGTCGCGAAGATCGACATGACAAATGGTTACTTCGCCGGAGAAACCGGCAATGTTCGCGTGCTTAATCTGCGGATCATAAAAATCGTTGAAGTCATCCAAGACGACGACTTCATGCCCCGCAACGAGTAGCTTCTCAATAAGGTGCGACCCGATGAAGCCGGCGCCGCCAGTGACCAAGATTCGCATGCGGGCAAATTTGCACAGATGGACAAAAATGGACACAGATTTCGCAGCTGCGCGAAGTTCAAAGGAGCGGCTGTTTATGCAACCGTCGACTTACGGTTGACGGCTGAAAGCCGTCACTCCTCGACGCTCAAAAATTCCGCCAGTGTGCCAGCAAATAAATCCAGTTTATTGCGAGCGCAGAGACGACCGAGACACGCAAGAATCTTTTTGAGCGGTCGTTCAAAAAATAGATCCGCAGACGTGGTGCCCGCGCTACCAGCGCCACAAGTGCATACGCATCGAAGGCAATCACCCCGCAAAGCACCGTGAAGATGAGTGGATTCCATTTGAATGCGGCGAGAAAGTGGCCGTGAAAGAATTGGATCCCGCATCGCGTCATTCCACAAGTCACGCATGGGAGTCGGGTAAGGTCGTGAAACGCGCAGCGCGGCCACGGCAGGCCCATTGTCAGCCATGCCGCTGCCAAGGCGAGCGATACAAGAGAGGCGCTCAACCAAATCAACTCATGATCCAGTTCCCCTGGATCAAGCCGACGAACGGAAAACCGCATTTACCGATTCCTAATGGTGCGATGCGGTCCAGAGGCCCATTGCGCCAAACATAATTGCAAGAAGCAATCCGCCGCCGCAACAAACTATCAGTGGAAGAAAAACCGCCAGAACAGCGCGGACGGTGTCGGTTTCATGGGCGCGCGCCAACCCGATGCAGATACACACAAGCGCCCAAACGCCTGAAATGAGTCCACCGCACAACGGTACGATCTGCAATGCCCCAGCGGAGCCATGCGAGAAAGCCAGAACCCGGAAAGTCGTTTCAAAGGACTGGTTCGCGCCGCCAACCATCATCAGACAGAGATGCACGATGGCACTGCCGATAAACAGACCGACGACGATGAACAGAGGGAGCAGAATGATCATTGCGGATCCAATTCCCATGCCGGCCATCGCGGCAAGGCCGTTGTTGTGCTGATTCGTGAACAGCCCGAGGGATTGAAAACCGAGCGAGAACAGAAACGACACAATCCCTCCCACGCATCCGCCGATCAGTGCGTAGATGAGCGGCTCGCCCAGCCCGCCCTCGCGTTTCATTACACTGAATGCTTCCGCCGGCCGGGTAAGCACCATTGACAGCGTTTCGATGAATGCGTTGACAAAACCACGTTCTTGCCGGTGTTCCCACGGAAGGCCGGTGCGCGCCGAAGCAAGTGTTGACGTAAGAGTTGCGCCCCCTTGGACAGGCGGGACAGCAGACGCGGCAGCGCCTCCGAACTCTGGAAATTGCGAGAGCGGCTGCCAACTGGCCATTCCTTCGCGCCAGCCGATATCGGTTGGTACAAAACGGCCGGCGCTTAGCCCTTCCCGAACTTCTTGTTCGGAGAAAACGCCGAGACTCGTCGTGCCGCGGTTGACATGAATCATCGCCATAATGCGCTCGTTGTAATGAGGCATAGCGGACAGCGCAAGGCTAAATGGCCACAACGGTTAAAAGAGTTACAACTGTTACAACAACACAAACGACGTACGTCAGTGTAACTTTTGCAACGGTTTTAACTTTGTAACTTCTCTGGTTGGTCCAGCGCCCGCCAGAAATACCAGGCAGCAACCGAGCGATATGGCCGCCACTTCTCGCCGTGCTTCATCAGCTCTTTCGGTGTGGGAAGTTTCCGTTTGCGAAAAGTTTTGGCGAAGCCTTTCTGCACCCCGTAATCGGCGACCGGCCAGACATCCGGCCGGCCGAGGTCAAACAGCAGAAGCATCTCGACAGTCCAGCGACCTATACCGCGCACTTGCGTAAGACGCGCGATGATTTCGTCATCGCTCATTCGCGCAAGCGCGCGCCCGGATGGCACGGTGCCATCGAGCGTCTTCGCCGCGAGGTCTTTTATTGCCGCGGTTTTGGAGCGCGAAAGACCAGCGCCGCGAAGTTTCTCGTCGGGTGTGGCAAGAACTTTTGCGGGGTCGAGCCATTTTGTTTTTGGATAAAGCGCGCGGACCCGGCCCCAGATTGTTGCGGCGGCTTTCCCGTTTAGTTGCTGGTAAGCGATGGATTCCGCCAGCGCATCGAACGGACGGATCGAGACAGCTGGCGCGATTTCATATCGCCGCGATCGTTTGATTAACTGCGCCATGTGCGGGTGACTCTTCGAGATGTGCCGGTGCGCGTTTGCGTGGTTCATGGCGCGGAGCATAGATAAAACGACGAATGACGAATGTCGAACTAATGACGAAATGACAAAATGCCAGGGATGCCGCGCTGCAGTGTGCGAACGGCGCAGCGAGGTGTCCTCACCATCCCTTGCCGAACGGGTTCTTTTCGATTTCGTGATCATCATGGACACGCAACTCACTTGGTACGGTCAGTCGGCTTTTAAAATTGTTACGCCCGGGGGAAAAATTCTGCTCGTCGATCCGTGGCTCTCGAATCCCGTTTTAGAAAATGCGAAGGACGAAATTGCCGCGCTCGAGCGTGTCGATCTCATTCTCATTACGCACGGTCATTCCGATCACGTCGGTGATGCGGTCGACATCGGGAAAAAGACGGGGGCAAAACTGGTAGCAACCTTCGATCTAGCGGACGCGATGGTGAAACATCTCGGTTATCCGGCGGAGCAGGCGCAAGTAGACACGATTGGTCATTTTGGCGGCGAACTGATGTTGCTGGATGGCGAAGTAAAAGTCGCGTTCGTTCGCGCGCATCATGGATCCGGTGTCGCCGCCGATGATCGCGTCGGACTACGGCATGGCGGTTCACCGGGAGGCTTTGTGATTACGATTCGCCGCGGCCCAACGATTTATCATACAGGCGACACGGATGTGTTCTCCGACATGGCGCTGCTGTCACGTTTTCACAATATCGACGTCATGCTCGTTTGCATCGGTGACCATTTCACGATGGGACCCGCTCGTGCCGCAGAAGCGGTAAAGCTGGTCGGATCGCGAACGGCGATTCCCATGCATTACGGAACGTTCCCCGTTTTGACGGGCACGCCCGAAGCGTTTGAACGCGAATTGAAGGAACGCGGCGCCGAGGCTAAGCTACGGGTTATGAAAATCGGCGAGACCATTTTGCTGGGCGGAGACTAAAAGGTTGAGGCACCGCAGCAACACACAAATCGCTTCACCTCTTAGCCTTAACCATTCGGCTATTCCGATCGTCGGTCCCATCAGGAATCGCGTGGATTTGGTGGGGCGTTCGGACAAGTTTCGCCAATCCCGCGAAAGTACGACGGCGTCTGGAAAAAAAAGTCTGGGGCGTGACCGGTGATCTGAAATATTACGGCGCGTTTGCGGCCGAGCGCGCCCGCCAGACATGTCGCGCTTCAATCAGCTGCCACCCAATCAGGCCCGGGATTCCCAAAATCAATTCACGCACCCGTGCAATCAAAGAAAGCGCGAAAGCGGCATCTCCAGGGATCCCAAGCAAATTACCAACGAGCACGTAACCGCCCTCCTGCACGCCGAGGGCGCCCGGCACCGGGAAAACTGCCGAGCGGATGGTCAGGACCATGCTCTGAAGAATGACCGCGTTGACGAGCGTCGCTCCAAGACCAAGTGCGTGAAGCGCGATCCAGATTTCGCCTGATCCGAGAATCAGTGAGGTAGCCGTCCACAGGCAGCATCCGATTACGCCGCGACGGCGAGCGTACAACCTGCGAATTGCCTCGTCCAAGGTTTGGCCGCTGTGCACTAGCGAATGCCAGTCATCTGCGCTCGCGAGCCACGAAATTATTTTGCCGATAAAACGAAACATTCCCAGTCGTTGGACGACATAAAACCCGATGATGGCGAGAACGCCGATCGCTGCTCCGATCAGCGTCGGGCGGACAAAGCCGTGGTGGCCCGTTGCGGCCACAATTAAAGCCAACCCCAGGAGCGCAAAAACAATCTGGACGAAGACGCCCAGCGTGATGTCCACCAGAACGCTCGCTGCCGCCGTCGGAATGGATGCGCCGCGCAGCGCCGCAAGCCGTGCCCGAACGACGTCGCCACCAACGCTAGCCGAAGGCACGAGCGTGCTGACCGATTCGCCGATCCAGCGCATCCAAAACAGTTGCCAGAGCGGACAGACGCTCCGGCTTTCGGAAAGAGCGCCCACCATGCAAGCGCATCCAGCAGCACCGGAACAGCGAAGTGATAAATCACTACCGCAGCAATCCACCAGCCGGCAGAGACGAACGCTGCCATAACCTGTGGCGCGCCCTGGCGAATGAGCAGGAAGGTAAAAAGGGCAGCACCGCCCGCAACGAGCAGATAAAATACAATCCGGATTCTTTTGCCACCTTTCATCGGCGATACTTCGGCCTAGCGACTTGACGCTGGGTTTAGCGAGGAATTCCGAATTGTAGGGCAACCGCTTCAGTTGCCAACTTGATCCCGGCAGACGGAGTGCCACCATCAAGCGTGAGTCAATTTGATCGGTATGCGTCGATCGTTCGCGCGACCTGTTGCCATGGTTCTAAAGCTTTTAAAGAGACTTCCGCAAAGTCAGGTCCAGCGAAATAGTCCTTGCTAAATTAATCCTGCTTCCAATACATCGCGTTCACCTTCTTCATCCGATATGTCGATAACCGGATCGCTTTAAACCTGTGAAGACATTTCGAAAGCTCGCTGTTCTGTTCTTTTGCATCGGGATTGCGTCGGCCGTGGCTGGCCCCGCGAATTTTGAGCTCCAGCCGTCACCTACTCCGGCTGGACGAAAACTCTCACGATCATCTTCTCGTACGAAACGACGTACACCTTCCAGAGCGATTTCAAGGAATCCAAACTTGGGGATGGTGATTCGCTTTACAATGACTTCAGTTACGATCACCGGTTTTTAATCACTGGAAAATGGTATTTTCGCGCTGGGGTCGAATATGAACGTTACGATTTCAACGGAACCGACAACGGATTGCCCGATCATCTGCAAGCCGCATCCGCTCACCTGGCGGTGGAGTACGTTGTGAAGGATTTACCGGCAGTAACCATCGAGCTCGATCCCGGCGTTTACTTCCAAGAGAGCGTTAGTTGGGATGCTGTCGATATCCCAGGGAAAGCCTTCGTGACTTTCCCGTTAAAGAAAGACAAGATCTTTGCCGTTGTCGGTTTGGGCTGGGGAATTTATCAGGATCCGCCCGTCGCACCGGGCGGCGGCATCATTTGGCTTATCAGCGATAAGCTTCGCCTGCAGGCGAGTTTTCCCCAGGCCTGCGCTGATTTATCAGCCAAATGATGATTGGGATTTTCGGCTTATCGGCGAATTTAACTTCACTAGCTTTCGCACTGACGAAGTCGTCTCCCCACCGAACACAAACTGGATTTGCACAACGCGGTCGTTCAATACAGTGAGGACCGTGCCGGCGTGCAGGTTAGGTTATTCCGGCCTCAAGCCGTTTAACCTCATTGCAGGCGCCGGGGCTACCGTCGAACGGAACTTTGATTTTTTCCGCGCGCATCAATCGAAGCGGACCGATAATCCCGCTCCGTACGTCAGAGTTGCCGCGGAAGTAAAATTCTAAGGAAACATTTCGCCGAGCTTTCTGGCAATTGCCTGGTCGCCGCGAACCTTTAGCCGGCCCGTTAGATAAGCCCAGGTCCCGCTGAGTTGGTCATGGCAAATGGCCACCCAATCCTTGTCTTTTGCCATAAAAGTGACACTTGGATTGGGGATTTTTCCTTTACCCATCTTGTAGGTCCCGTCGTTTACGTCGATCCACCATTCGCCACCGTGCGGGCCGCTCAGGTCCCATTGGTAACGAGCGTGCACGCCTTTTGCTTTTGCCGCTTGAAAACTGCCGCGCATCGAATCGAACACGTCCTGCGGGGTCGAATCCTCATGGCTCGCTGTGACTACGCTTGCCGCTCCGAGGCAAATAGCCACAGCGATCGCATTGATCGATAGAAACAAGCTCCGCTTTCCTCGCAACCCCCTGAGCACTTCGTCATTTGTCATTCGTGATTCGTCACTCTCCCGGCCTCATTGCTCAATTCGCTTCAGAAGAAAAGCGGCGCCGAGAAATGTAATCACTGCCCCCGCCAGAAGAATGACGAGATCATTGACATAAAACTGCGGACCCGCACCGTACATGTTCACCAGCCGGAAAGCGCGGCAAAAATGTGTAAGCGGGAAGAGTTCGGAAATGTAGCGGACCGCTTGCGGCAATTGTTCGAGTGGCGCGAAAGCTCCTGAGAGCACAAACACCGGCAGCAAAAAGAAAACCGAAAACTGAATCGCCTGCGTTTGCGTGCGTGAGAAAGCCGAGATCAATAACCCGAGCCCGAGCGAGCAAAGAAGAAACAAAAGACAGACCAGCGCCAGCGCCGGTAGATCATGAAACGCCACCCCAAAATGCCAGCTGCTCACGAGCATGATGATGATAACCAGCAAGGCTGACACGACGAGATATGGCAGCATTTTTCCGATCACAATTTCACGCCGCCGCAGCGCAGTTACCATCAACTGGTAAAGCGTGCCGGACTCCCGTTCCCGCGCGATCGTGCACGCCATCAGCGTCACGGTCAGCAATTGCAAAATTAATCCGATGATGCCCGGAACAACGTAATCGATGACGCGCGATTTCGGGTTGTAGAGCACCTTGCGATCGACCCTCCACATTTCCATCATGGAAACGAAGCGTTTACGTATTTGCACTGGAAGTTGTTTGCCCAACTCAAAAACTTCTTCCGGCAACGCCTTCAATCATTTGATCGCGTTGTTTCAGTTGGAAATCGCCCAGGCTCTGTCGAACGCTGCCTTCCACAGCATCGGCCGTATTGATATCGCTGCCGTCGACATAAAGGAGCAACGGTTTCGGGATCGCCGTTTTCCAAGCTCGCATTCCAGCCCTGGGGAATTACCAGCGTTGCCCGCACACCGTAGGCGATTAAGTCCGATTCGTTCTTCGTCTCGGGCGATCCGTAGCGCCACCGGAACGTCTTGTTCTTGGAAATAATATCGATGAATTCCTGCGAGCGCGGTGTGTTGTCGCGATTGATCAAGAGGGAGGGGACGGCGGTCAATTCGCTTGTCTCAAACGCGTGACCGAAAAGGAGCGTGAAAAGCGGCGGCAACAGGAGCACGAGCAGCAGCACCCGCCGATCGCGGTAAATATGCAGGAACTCTTTGTAAGCGACGCTCTTGGTCGCCTCTAATGAAAGCCATCTCATGAATCTGATTGCTTCAGAACACCGTCGTACCCCTGCGAGTATGCGGTGAAAACGTCTTCCATATCGGGTTCTACCCAGCGCTCGCCTAACAAGCGAATATCGGGGAACGGCCAGTTTTCATGCCACTGGGCGATCAGTTGCTCGGCTTTCGGCGCGTAAAGGCGCAAACTCCCACTGCGCAAGGAAACCCCGAGCAACTCGGGCATTTCGCGCAAGCGCACCAGTGCCGGCATGAGAGGTTCGACATCGATCTCAAGCAACCGCGCGCGAAAGCTCGCCTTCAATGCCCGTGGTGAAGCTTTTGCCAACAATCGGCCATTCTCGATGAAACCCACCTCGGTGCATCGCTCCGCCTCGTCCATGTAATGTGTCGTAACAAAAATCGTTTTCCCCTCATTGCTCAGATCGTAAAGCAGATTCCAGATTTGCTGCCGATGCACAGGATCGAGCCCTCGCGTGGGCTCATCGAGAAACAGCACTGCGGGATCATGGACCAGCGCACAACCAATGGCTAACAACTGACGCATGCCCCCTGATAAATTGTCAGCAGTGGCACCGCGTTTCTCTTGCAAATCAACAATCCGAAGCAAGCGGTCAATTCGTTCCTCCAGTTGAGCGCCGGGCACGCCATAGGCACCGCCGAAAAATCGAAAATTTTCCAGCACTGTCAGGTCGCGATAAAGGCTAAAGCTTTGGGGAACGTAGCCGAACTTGGTGCGCACTTTTTGCCGATCTTTCCAACTATCCGCGCCGTCGATCATCGCATGACCGCTGGTGGGATGCGTAAGGCCGCACAACATTCGCATCGTCGTCGTTTTGCCCGCTCCATTCGGACCGAGAAAACCAAAGATGGTGCCGGCCTCGATTTTGAGAGAGAGATCCTCCACGGCATGTACGTTTCCGTAGCTTTTGCTCAAATGATCAAGCGCGATGACCGGGTCATTCATCTCGATCTTTATTGCGGTGATCATTTAAATTTGCAACCATGCCTGATTCGCTAGCAGGTTATGTGACATGAACCTTCAAAACATTGCACCAATTCCACGCCTCCAGTTGATCGCTTTCGCCGGTCTTCTCTCGTGTGTGCTGATTGGCGGGGCGAGAAGCGCGTGCGCCGATCCTGTGTCCGAACTCGCCTCGTTCTCAATCTTCGACAAAGTCGATCTGGCGCAACTGGCAAAGAGCGACGTGAAAACAGCGCACGGGGCGCCGATGAGGAACCCTCGATTTCTCGCCGTGCAAAGCTGCTACGTCGCGCCGGGATCGCCTGCCCAGCAAATTGAGGCGTTGCGCCAATGGAACCCAACACGACATCGCGAACTGAAGGTGTTCCTGCACTCTGATATCCCGTCGAACCCGACACCGGCTAATTTTGAAAAACTGAAAAACGCGCCGGACAATGCCTCCGTGCGTTCATTCGTGACCGCCACACAGAAGCTCAGTTCCGACCTCCAAATCAGCAAGGATGAGGCAAAGAGATTTTCTGCTGGAACTGGGGGCGGCGGCGTGATACTTCCAGCAGTTGCGGCATTCTGGGCAGATGTGCTAACTGCGCGAACGACGAGCTTTGTGTCCGGCGGCATGGCCGCGCAACCGTCCTACGATCACGCTGGCGCATCTATTCGTGCAAGCGATGAAGTAAATGGATTGTTGCGCGAGCAAGAGAAAATTCGGCGACAATTTTCTGGGTTCCTTGGAGCCACGGGTATTGGCCGCGGGGCTGGGTCGCTTAGGCCGGAGCTTTATTGGGAACTTCTCGATGTAGATGACCAGGGCGTAGTGACGCTTGGAGCTGATTACAGCCGTGCGAGCGCCAACGGAAGTTATCAGGCTGCTGACGTGCTGTACTATGCGAGCGGTGGATATTATGTGGCGCTGACTTTGTTCCAGATGTGGCCCGTAACAGTCAATGGCAAAGCATCCACACTCGTTTGGCGTGGCGACATGGTTTCAGCGCCATCACTTGGCTCTTTGCACGGGGTAGAGCGGTTGGGATCGGAATCAGTGATGATGAAAAATATCACCAAGGCTGTCACCCTGTTTCGCCGGGACAGCAGTGGAAGTCGGTGAACGAGTGAAAATTTTCGCACCGCGGTCGCTTGTTCTGGTGTTTTCGGCGGCATGTTTCCTTTCGACGCCGGCCTTTGCCCAGGAGAGCGGCGACAACTCGCTAAGCGGGTTCTGGCCCCTTTCGGTGGAATACGTTGCCGAAGGAACGTACGTCGGCGAAGGGGATATACAACGCGGGCCCCGCAAGACAGTCACCGTTTTTGACGAGATCGATTCGACTCTTCGTCTTGTATTGACGCCCCGAACGAAATTTGGCGTCCTGCGACTGGGCGCCGAATGGGAGCGGTTCTCATTTGGTTTTTCAGAACAAGCGGCGCTGCCCAATACGCTACAGTCCTTCAGCACGGTGATTGGACTGGATATGCAGTTTTCAGATTCGATCATCGTCAGGGCCGAAGGTCAGCCCGGCCTCTATAGTTCTGGCTTGGGGCATTTGGATTGGGACGATTTTAATCTGCCGTTTTTTGTCGGCGGCACTTACATTTTCAGTCCTAATCTACAGCTCATCCTCGGCGTGAGCGTTGATGTGGAACGAAGATACCCGGTCATTCCTGCCGCAGGCATCCGGTGGAAACTCGGCCCCCAATGGCTGCTCGATGCCGTCCTGCCAACCCCGCGTCTGGAGTATGACATCAACCGTTACCTATCGCTCTACGCAGGCGCAACCGTGAAAGAAACAAATTATCGCGTGGACGAGAATTTTGGCGATTCTCACGGAATTCCTCGGCTCAACAACGCTATTGTTACGTACAGCGAAGTTCGAACCGGCGCCGGTTTTGACTGGAAAATTTCGCCGATCATCACGTTCACCGGTGAGGTCGGCTACCAGCCATATCGAGACTTCGATTTCTACCGTGCTGAAGTGCGGTACCACCAGGATGGTGGCGCTCCGTACGGCACAATTTCACTGCACGGCGCCTTCTAGTTGTAGCCGGCATCGTTGATGCCAGGCCGGGGGTCACTGCCCCCGGCTACAACAGTTTCACCGCAGAGTCCGATCCAGCGCGCCGATTTTTCGCGTCTCCGGCCAGCGCACTGCAACACCGAACACCACAAGGATCGTTCCAATTCCTCCCGCCACGACCGAAATGACCGGACCGAACAACGCTGCCGTCAAGCCCGACTCCAGCGCGCCGAACTCGTTGGATGTGCCGATGAAAATATTGTTCACGGACGAAACACGCCCGCGCATTTCATCCGGCGTGACCAGTTGCACGATCGAACCGCGGATGATCACGCTCACGCTGTCGAAGGCTCCAACGAGACATAATAGCCCCATCGATAACCAGAATACTTTCGACAAACCAAATAGAACGGTTGCAATTCCAAAGCCGGAGACGCACCAGAGCAAATTTTTGCCTGCATGCTTCATAGGCGGCAAATGCGCCACCGCCAATGCGGTCGCAAACGCCCCGATCGCCGGCATCGCCCGCATCCATCCAAGCCCCACAGGTCCGACGTGCAGGATTTGATCGGCAAAGAGCGGCATTAACGCTGTCGCGCCGCCCAGCAACACAGCAAACAAATCCAGAGTGATCGTGGCCAGGATAACGTTTCTGCCAAACACAAAGCGGAGCCCGGCGATAAGACTTTTCCATGTGTTCGCCTCAGAGCGATCCCGCACCTGTTTGCTGCGGCGAATCGGAAAAACCAGAAGAAAAAATGCAAACGCGCACAGCGCATCCAGCAGATACACAAACGGAAACCCTACGTACGCGACCAGTAATCCGCTGAGGGCCGGCCCGACGACAGATCCGATTTGAAAAATGCTGCTGTTCCACGTCACCGCATTCGCGAATGCATCACGCGGAACCAGGGTCGGAAAAAACGAACTGCGCGCAGCCCAACTAAACGTGCGCGCTGATGCGCCGATGAACAAAAGCAGATAAATCAGCGGCACTGAAGCGTCATCGAAATGGAACATCGGATGGTGGCGTTCGAATACGCCGGCAACTGCTGCCAAGGCTCGGTTGCCCTCACGCAACGGCGCAATCGGAGGAATCGATAGATGTTTCCAGGAAACCAGAGCAAGAGCCAGCGACATCAACACGCTAAAAATCTGCGAGACAAGAATGATGTGCTTTCGACTGATCCGGTCCGCCAAGTGCCCGGCCGGCAAGGAAAGCGTGACGACAGGAAGAGCAATCGCCAATCCGACGAGGCCGAGTGCTGTCGCCGAGTGCGTACGGGCATAAATCTCCCATTCCACCGCGACCGCGAGCATGAGTCGGCCCGTGATTGAGAGTAAGTTGCCGACCGTAAACAAACTAAAATCGCCAAAGCGGAACGCCGCGTAAGGATCGTGCGTTCGGCGGTCCAACTCGATTAGCGGGGTAACCGCCGGGCGTTCACCTTCCGGTGACTCATAGGAACTGGAATCGCTTGGCTGCGGCATGCTTGAGCGCGTTCAGTCGAACACGCGCACGAGATTCTAGATTGCGCGGACGACGTCGCAACACTGTAGCCGCTTCGCTATGCGAAGCCTCCAGCGCGTCCCAAACATTCTGTCATTCCGACTGAAGTGGAGGAATCTCTCGACATCCAAAAACAGAGAGCCAGAGATGTCTCGACTTCGCTCGACATGACAATACAGCAGACTTGCCTCTCGTGTGACTTTTTGTTTGGATCACAGCGTGGCCCCTGCCGATGATCAGGTAACTTCTTTGACCGCGATCGAGGGAAATGCTCATCATGGCGCAGCGTTTACAACAACTCATTGGAGCGTGGTGCTGGCGGCGCAAGGTCCATCGCCCGCGGCCGAGGAGGCACTCGAAAAACTTTGCCGCACGTACTGGCGACCGATTTACGGTTTCGTAAGGCGACAGGGTGTCGGGCCTGAAGAGGCAAAAGATCTCACTCAAGGTTTTTTTGCATTGTTGCTGGAGCGCCGGGACTTCGATGCTGTCCGCAAAGAAAAAGGCCGTTTGCGTTCGTATCTCCTCACGTCGCTGAAACATTTCCTAACGAACGAGCGCAATCGTGCGATCGCGATAAAACGGGGCGAAGGCCAGCGGTTAATTCCACTAGACGATTTGCGTGAATGTGAACATGCCGGTTTTGAGCCGTCAGATACAGTGACCGCGGATCAGATCTATGAGCGCCGTTGGGCGTTAAGTGTGCTTGATCAGGTAATGGGACGACTGGGGGATGAGTATCGTGCAGTTGGTCCCGCGTCTGCGGGATTGTTTGATCGATTACAGAAATCGCTCACAGACGAACCGGATCGCCCTTCACCGGCGGACACTGCGCGCGAATTTGGTATGACCGAGAGCGCAGTGAGGCAGGCATCCTACCGTTTGCGCCAGCGTTACCGACAACTTTTGCGTGAGGAAATCGCGCACACTGTAATCGCGGCTGGCGATGTTGAGGATGAACTGCGCCACCTGGTTGCTGTGCTGCGGACGTAAAAACACGAATTACACAGACGGAGACACGAATTACACGAATCAACACGAAGTTTTGTAGGAACGGGTTAACGCTCACAATCTTAGTGAAATTAGTGTCTCGATTAGTGCGAATTCGTGCAATTCGTGTCGTGTCTGAAAATCTCAGCTGACGAAACACGAGAAGTTTGTCCAGCCTGTCTGCTGGAGGCTTAGTTAAACAAACGACTAGTCGCGTGTCAGGCGACCCCCTATACGAAAATTAGGTTTTGCCTGACTAGACAGATTCGCGCGGTTTCCGTAAAAAGGCGCCCGCCATCAAACGGATCTGAATCAGGCGCAGGACATTTTTCCCCGCTAGGTTCCTTCGCCCTCTTCCGGACCCGCAACTAAAAATCCGCTCGTGATTAGCGTACTGAGGGTTTGCGGAAGGTGCGGAGCGAAAATCTCCGCTGACGCAACACGGAAAGCTTGCCCGGCTTGCCTCTTAGAGACTGGTCTTGGCCTGTTCGACGACAAAGCTGAAGCTGGGGTCGATCTGTCCGCCGTAGCCGCCTACTCCGCCGAAGCAGCTGCGAAGGCTGGATCGGCGAAGGTGGATGACCCCGGCCGACCGGCATCACCGATGCCAGCTACAACGCGCGCTGCGGCGATACTGGCAGACTTAGGCGATTACGAACTGCTGGAGGAAATCGGCCGGGGCGGTCAGGGCGTAGTGTATCGCGCGCATCAGAAGAGTCTCAATCGCACCGTGGCGCTTAAGGTGATCGGCCTCGGCCCCTGGACCACCGAGGCGCATTTGAAACGTTTTCGCCGGGAAGCAGAAGCCGCCGCCCATCTCGAGCATCCATGCATTGTCACCATCTACGAGGTGGGCGAGCGCGATGGCCAGTGCTACTTCAGCATGAAATTGGTCGAAGGCGGACAGCTTGACGAAGTAGTCAGGGACACGCCGATGTCGATACGACAGTCAGCAGAGTTGGTAGCAAAGGTAGCACGCACTGTTCATTACGCGCATGAGCATGGAATTCTGCATCGTGACATCAAACCGGGAAATATCCTGCTGGATCAAAACGGTGAACCACATCTGACCGATTTTGGTCTTGCCCGATTGCTAGATGCGCAAAGCAGCGTCACCCGCACGATCGACGTCCTTGGCACACCCAGCTACATGGCGCCCGAACAAGCTGCCGGTGGAACCACGAAGGTCAGTAAAGCGACGGATGTCTATGGGCTTGGCGCCGTGCTTTACCAATTACTGACCGGGCATCCGCCCTTTGCTGGAGGAACAACCTACGAGACGATCAAGTTACTGCTCGACACTGAGCCGCGACCACCGCGCCTGTTGAACCCTAAAGTAGATCGCGATCTTTCCACGATTTGTCTCAAGTGCCTGGAGAAAGATCCAAAGCGTCGATACCCCTCCGCTCTCGCGCTGGCCGAAGACCTCGAACACTGGCTAAAGCACGAGGCGATCTTAGCCCGACACACTGGAATCTTTGTCCGTGGCAGAAAGTCGGTGCGAAGGAAGCCAGCCACTGCTGCCGTGATTACCTTGTCGCTCGCCCTGGCGGCAGCTGGTGGATGGATCGTTTGGAAGAGCGAACTAATCAGCCACCCCTTAACAAAGAGCATCGCCGTCCTGCCATTCGAAAATGTAAGCAGGGACCCAGCCAACGCCTTTCTTGCCGACGGCTTGCAGGACGAGATTCTTACCGACTTGGCCCGGATCGCCGATCTAAAGGTAATCAGTCGTACCTCTGTGATGCAATACAAGAGCGGTGTCGCGCGTGATCTCCGCAAGATCGGCCATCAACTCGGGGTAGCAAACGTGTTGGAAGGAAGTGTGCAGCGTGCCAGCAATCGGGTACGCGTTAACGTGCAGTTAGTCGATACGCGTAGCGATCGGCATCAGTGGGCGCAGACTTTTGATCGCGATGTAACAGACGTATTCGGTGTCGAGGACCAAATCGCGGAGACGATCGCAGACAAGTTGAAGGCCAACCTCTCGTCGGCTGAAAAGAGTGCGATTGAACGTGCTCCGACAATCGATCTTACCGCATTCGATCTTTATACTCGCGCCAAAAACTTTCTTCTGACAGGGTTTTGGAACGCCCCGCGGACAAACCTGCTTGAGGCGGCCGATCTGCTGAACCAGGCGATTGCGCGTGATCCATCATTTTTCAAAGCGTATTGCCTACTCGCTTTTACGCATGACCGCCTTTACTTCCTCGGTTACGATCATACGCCTGCGCGCCTGGCATTAGCCGAGGCGGCCATCCTAGAGGCATTCCGGCTCCATCCGGATGCGGGTGAGGCACACTTGGCACGCGCGGACAATCTTTATCGAGGCTACCTCGATTATGACGCCGCTCTGGCCGAATTGGAAGTCGCCGCCAAGACCTTGCCCAATAATGCCGGTGTTTTCGAGCTAAAAGGTTACATCCAGCGTCGCCAAGGCAAACAAGAAGAGGCGGTGCGTAGCTTGGAGCGCGCCGCTGATCTGGATCCGCGCAACAGCTTTACGCTGCAGCAGATTGCGCTCAGTTATCTTAAACTGCGCCATTTCGCCGACGAAAAATCGGTTTTGGATCGCGCGCTGGCTATCGAGCCGAATGATGTCGTTTTCAAACTTGAGCGCGCGACTTTGGAATTCTATTGGAAAGCTGATACCCGCCCGTTGCATCAGGGGCTCGATTCAATTCGGGCCGCAAATCCCCCCACCACTGAAGCTGGATCCATTGCCGACTACTGGCTTTTTTGCGCACTGGCCGAACGCGATGCCGCTGCCGCAAAAAATGCTGTGATCGCAGCAGGTGACAACCCGGCCCTAAGAGACGACGCCGTTACTTTCAGTCGGCCGTTCATGGAAGGTGTCATCGCCCGGATGACGAAAGACGACGAAAAGGCACGTGCGGCTTTTACAGCCGCACGCGCGGAGCAGGAGAAAGCGATTAAAACCCAACCAAATTACGGACCGACGTTGTGTGTGCTTGGTTTGATCGACGCTGGGCTGGGACGGAAAGAGGAAGCGCTGCGCGAAGGTCGGCGTGCAGTTGAGCTTCTTCCCGTGGAAAAAGATCCGATCTGGGGCATCGCTATGATCAAATACTTGGCGATGATCGCTGCATGGGCTGGCGATAAAGATCTTGCCTGCGAGCAGCTTGCCATCGCCATCCATCCCCCGCGTCCCCCGAGCCCAATTACCTATGGCGAATTGAAGCTGCTGCCGTTCTGGGATCCGCTGCGTGGCGACCCGCGATTCGAAAAACTGGTGGAGGAGGCCAAGCAGCCGCTCGCGCTGAAGTGACCGTTTCCGCGTCGAGCCTGCTTTCCAAAAGCTCTGCGAAGAAAAGCAGAAGTAATTTTCACCACCGATAGCCCAGAGCGGCTCCGCCGCAACCGAAAACGTTTTGCCCGCGAATGACGCGAATAAACGCTAATATAGAGCCAAAGGAGGGCGGTTTAACAACCACCCAGATTAGGATTGTTTGGACAGACCTCTCTTCTTTGATTCGCGGGCGAATCAAGCAACGTCAATTCACAGCCGCATCTGTTGGTTCCAAGCCCTGCGAATTGTTTGCTCGTCTCGCGAGCTTAACTTTCCGAGCTTTCGTCCGAGGATCGTTTTCTCGGCTGTGATCAACCGGTCGAGTCGAGCGACAGAGGGTTTAGCTAGTCCGGCTTGCTTCCAATCAGAAATCGGTGCGTCCAGCGGCTCAGATCGTGTTGCCGATGTGATCCGACAAATCAGCACGTCCTGCTGCAAATCGAACAAGACCAGGACAGGACGCGGTTTACTGAATGCGCCGGAAGTAAATGGAAACCGACAAATGAAGATTTCGCCAAACACGCGTGGTCACGTCTAATAACTGTCGTAAACAGCGTCTTCCGGTGAATCCTCGCGCACAAACTGTTGATAAGCACCCACTCGCCACAGAGCGTCTTCGGGGTCATCCGGTGTAAGAACGATAATCCGCGCACGCCCGGACTTCGGAAGCTTTGCTGCAACCTCTCGCGGGATCGTGACCACCGGCTTGTTGCCAAGCTCCGTTGTAAATTCGACCGCACGCATGCTAGGAGCGTACTCCGGCAACACTCAACGTCAATTAGCGGCCGCCGGAACGTAGTGAACCGCAGGCATGTGGTTCGTGGGCAAGTCTCATCCGTGAAATCCGCGTAACTTGTCACGCCGGAGCCCATGGCGCGCCGTAGTTTTACACGAAGGCGGCTTGGCGTAGGCGGAGCCGTTGTTTTCCCGATTTACGCTTCCTCGGCCGGCCGTAGCCTTGGCGAAGGCGGCAACGCTTTAACTCCGAAGGCCTTCGCGAGCAGGCGATTTAACGTCGCGAAGCCAACTTTCCGCGTTATATCGCGCCGGATTTCCTGCAGTACCTCTGTGAAAGGCCAAACAAACCAAAGACATCTTATGAAAACAAAAATTCTCCGAAACATATTCAACATATTCATTAGCGTTAGCGTGCTCTTCACGTTAACGGGGCTGCTGACTGCTGCCACGAGCGATGGCATCCTAGATTTCGGCGACACGCCCTTGTGTCACTCGCATCCCACCTTCATCACGTTCGATCCACCGGGCTCCACATTCACATGCTGCCCAGCGGCATCAACCCGGGCGGAGTGATCACCGGAAGCTTACGTCGACGCAAGTGGCGTGGGGCACGGCTTCCTGCGGAGCTCGCGACGGCACTATCACCACGATCGATGTCCCGGGTTCCACATCCACGACGGTACCTACGGCTCCGGCATTAACCTCGGGCGGGGTGATCACGGGAGAGTACTGCGACGCAAGTCGCGGTGTCACGGCTTCCTGCGCGCTCCCGACGGCAGCTTCACCTCGTTCGATCCCTCCGGGCTCTATATTCTCACCGAACCCTCGGACATCAACGCCGGCCGGGGTGATCACAGGAGCCTACTATGACGCAAGCGTTCAGTCGTCCACAGCTTCGTGCGGGCGCGCGACGGCACCTTCACGACGTTCGATACCCGGGCATGAGCCCGAACCTCTCCGGCGTAATTAACCCGGCGGGCGTGATCATGGGCCAATACTTTAGTAACCTGTAGGGCCTTCCACGGCTTCGTGCGGACTCCCGACGGCACCGTCACCACGTTTGAGTCCCGGGTGCCTGTCAAACGAACGTCGGCACTACCGCCCTGGGCATCAACCCGGCTGGGGCTGATCACGGGATTCTACCAGGACGCGAACTTGCGTAGATTTCCATGGCTTCCTGCGATCTCCCGACGGCACCTTCACCACGTTCGATCTTCCTGGCGCCGTAGGGGCCACCGAGCGCCATCGCCATCAACCCGGCGGGGGCGATCACGGGGATCTACTTCGCTGCAGCGGCGGGTTATCTGGCTTCGTGCGGTCGCCCAGCGGCACCTTCACAACGTTACTCTTTTCCAGAGAATGCGCCAGTTCGCGTGCCGCTGACAGGGCCATCAACCCGGATGGCGTCTATCACGGGAGCCTACGATGACGCAACCGGAGTTCACGGCTTCCTGCGGATCCCGTAAGCCAATCTGTTGCAAAAACTAAGCTAAAAAAACGGAGGACATTTTCCCCACCTTGAGGCCGTAAACGGAGTTCCTATAGCGGTGAAAGAGGAAGCGGTAGCGTCGCGAAAGGAGAACCGGTTGTGGCGTTCGGGTGGAACTGAAGTGGAGCCCCACTCTGGTACGGCCTCAGCTCAGGTGTAGGACGATGTCACTAGCGTGTGACACCTACAGTCGCCGCCTTTCACATGCGACCGGACTAGGCAGAGCTAAAGCGAATCGGCGCCGCTGAAGTAACAGCCGTAGCGGCAGGCGTGCCGCCTGCGTGCAAATGCAAAGCAGCCGACACGGCTGCCTCTACAGTCCTCCTCCGTTTATATCCGCGTAACCCGTCACGCCGTAGCCTGGCACGACGTAGCCTTAAAGGTTGTCGTAGGCGGATCCGTTGTTTTCCCGATTTAACGCTTTCCTCGGCCGGCCGTAGCCTTGGCGAAGGCGGCAACGCTTTAACTCCGAAAGCGTTCGCGAGCAGGCGATTTAACGTGGCGAAGCCAACTTTCCGCGTTATATCGCGCCGGATTTCCTGCAGTACCTCTGTGAAAGGACGAAAACAAAACAAAGAAATCTTATGAAAACAAAAATTCTCCGAAACATATTCAACATATTCATTAGCGTTAGCGTGCTCTTCACATTAACGGGGCTGCTGACTGCCGCCACGAGCGATGGCATCCTAGATTTCGGCGACACGCCCTTGTGTCACTCGCATCCCACCTTTATTACGTTCGATCCACCGGGCGGCCCTGCCAGGGACATGCTGCCGAGCGGCATCAACCCGGTAGGGGCCATCACGGGAACTTACGTGGACAGCCAACGTGGTCGCACGTATTCCTGCGGGAGCCCGACGGCAGAGTCACCACGATCGATCCCCCGGGTTCCACAGGTGCCTATATCGGCGGTTTTGATTACCCTGGCCAACCAATCAATCCAGCCGGGGCCATCACAGGAACCTATTTGGACGCAAGCGGTATAGGTCACGGCTTCCTGCGGTCTGCCAGAGGCACCTTCGCCAGCTTCGATCCGCCGGGCTCCACACAAACAGACCCCCAGGGCATCAACGCGGCGGGGGCCATCACAGGCTTTTACTTTGATGCAAGCGGCGCGGTCCACGCCTTCCTCCGTGCGCGCGACGGCACCTTCACCACCTTCGACGCTCCAGACGGCGTGAGCGGTACCTCCGGCCAAGGGATTAATTCGGCCGGAACCATCGTGGGATTCTACTTTGACGCGAACTTCTTGATTCACGGCTTCGTGCGGGCTTCGGAAGGCACCATTATCGAGTTCGATGTCCCGGGTGCAGTCAACGGCACTCAGCCCTCCGGAATCGACGCGGCGGGGGCTATTACGGGATTTTACTACGACGAGAACTTCGTGGATCACGGTTTCCTGCGCGCTCCCGACGGCACCATCACGACGTTCGATCCTCCAGGGTCCACGGGCACGTTCGTCGGCGGCATCAACCCAGCCGGGGCCATCACGGGAAGCTATTTTGATGCAAGCGGGGTGGCTGACAGCTTCGTGCGGGCTCCTAACGGCACCTTCATCGCCCCCTTGGATGTGCCGGGCTCCCCAGGCACATTCGCCGCGGTCATCAACCCGGCTGGCGTCATCACGGGAACCTATTATGATGCAAGCGGCGCGCAGCACGGCTTCCTGCGGATCCCGTAAGCCAATCTGTTGCATATAAAACGGAGGACATTTTCCCCACCTTGAGGCCGTAAACGGAGTTCCTATAGCGGTGAAAGAGGAAGCGGTAGCGTCGCGAAAGGAGAACCGGTTGTGGCGGTTCGGGTGGAACTGAAGTGGAGCCCCCACTCTGGTACGGCCTCAGATCCTGTCTAGGGACACCGTCACGAGCGTGTGATAGGTAGCCCTGAGTCGCTGCCTGTCGCACCCCCACCACGGAACGCGCACGCACCTTTGCCTCGGTGAGCTACCCTGGGGGTCTGGCTTAGCCAAAAAATCTAGGCGGGAACAGTTTTCATCGTGCGCTCGATCGCGGTTTCAAGATCGAGAAATAACTGCGGATCAAGTTCTCTTCCGTCTCGTTCAAGATAACCGATCCGATTCATCGCGTATCGTGCTGCTTGACCTGGTTCTAATTCCAATGCCTTTGCTTCCGCGCAATAGAAATCGCAAAGAGATTGCCGATGACGAGCTTCATCCGACGGCAAATCGGGATAACGCCCCAAATCGCTCTGATACGCGAACCACCCAACATCATCCCATTCCCGCACTCCGTTTTTTCGCACCTGATAGTATTCCACCGGAAGAATCAGCTTCATCAGCGCTTCCCCTATCGCCAGCCACCAATACGGTCCATAGAGCGCCTTGAAGCCTTCTTCGCCTTTCAGTCCGCCATTCGCGGGGAGCCAAGCCTTACGTTTGCGCATCATGCGATTTGTTACCCAATCAAATCGCGAAACTGACAATAACGACGCCATGTGAGTGCTTATCGAGGAGGCCAAACAGCCCCTCTCACTGAACTGACGCTGTAGAGGCAGGCATGCCCTCAGCGGACAGTCGAAATGCCGTGTAGCCTAAAGCAGCCAACACGGCTGGCTCTGTTGTAGTCCTCATCCGTTGTATCCGCATAATCCCGGTTTCTTCGATTTACGCTTCCCTGGCCGCCGAAGCCTTGGCGAAGGAGGCAACGCTTTACCTCCGAAAGCGTTCGCGAGCAGGCGATTTAAGCGGCGAAGAATCCAAACTTTCCGCGTTATATCGCGCCGGATTTCCTGCAGTACCTCTGTGAAAGGACAAACAAACCAAAGACATCTTATGAAAACAAAAATTCTCCGAAACATATTCAACATATTCATTAGCGTTAGCATGCTCTTCGCATCAGCGCGGCTGCTGACTGCTG
>CAWHFD010000005.1:0-97386 GCA_963828355.1 uncultured Verrucomicrobiae bacterium
TGCTTTCCGTTTTTCCTAGGCACACGGTAACTGCCACGGTGATCAACCTGATTGTGACATGAAACTTTCCAGCAAAACCGAAAACCTCTTCACTGTTTTGCGGCAATCGGCGAAGCCGAAGCCGGTAAACGCGCTCGAAAAGCTCATCGAGAATGCGCCGGACCGTGATCTCTGCCGTATCAACGCTCTCGCCTTTGCCGCCAGGCACAAACTCAATGAGGAAGATGTGATTGCTGCTTTTCTGCACGGCGCGCGACCTCGGCATTTTCGATATGTCTTGGAACATCCTTTGTCCCGCTTGCGGTGGCGTCCTTGATTCAGGCGCGACGCTTAAGACCGTAAAACAGGCCGAATACAGGTGTGTCCTTTGCGCTGAGGATTGCGAACCGACGCTGGACGAAATCGTCGAGGTCACGTTCACGATCAGTCCGCGGGTGCGGAAAATCGCAGCGCACGATCCGGGGACGCTGCCCTGGATCGAATACTACAGACAGATCTTTTGGAGTTCGGGCGTCGACTTGCCCGATCACGAGGCATTCGCGAAATGGATCAACCAAACTACTCTCGACAGCCTCGAGCTTGCACCTGGCGAGAAGGCGGTGCTTTCGCTCCAGTTGCCCGAAGGATACGTGATCGTGTTCGATCCGGTCCTTCATATGTCCCAGCACATCGAGGTGAACGGCGAGCCTGCGCGTGAAAGCCAATCGCTCTCCTTTGTCATGACCAGAGATCACCCGCCGGATCGGACCGTTCAGATGCACCCCGGCCCTCTAAAGCTGACGTTGGAGAACCGCTCAAACAAACGGACGTTGCCCGGTATTTGGGTCGTTAGCGATAAGGTTCACGATCTCGTGAGCAAGCGTCGCCCCTTCCTGACCGCGAAGCGTCTTCTGACCAACCAAACATTCCGCGATATTTATCGCACTGACACGCTCGATGTGGATCAGAGGCTTAAGATTACCAGTCTCACATTTCTGTTTACCGACCTCAAAGGCTCAACGGAACTCTACGAACGAGTTGGAGATCTGGTTGCCTACGATTTGGTGCGCGCTCACTTCCGGGTCTTGAACGAAATCGTAGCTGCGGAAAGCGGCGCCGTAGTGAAGACAATCGGCGACGCGGTGATGGCGACATTCCCGACGCCAGACCGGGCAATGTCGGCGGCGCTAAAGATGCGAGAAGCATTGAAGGAGTTGAAAGGCGACTTGCTGCTGAAGATCGGCATCCATGAAGGACCGTGTCTGGCCGTTTCGCTGAATGACCACCAGGACTACTTCGGACGGACGGTGAATATCGCCGCGCGCGTCCAAGGGCTCGCGACGTCGCGATCCATTTTCGCGACGAGACGGGTGGTTACGGACAGCGAAGCCTCGAAGCTGTTGCAATCAAACGGCATCGCCCCGACCCCGGAGAAGCGCTCGCTCCGCGGCATTGCCAAGCAGGTCGAGATTTTTGAAATACCCTGAGGAGTCTGGCTGAGCGTGTTTGGGTTTGCTGAAGCTTGACTGAGAGGAACGCACAAAGTAACGAGGCTAGGAGCAAGTGGACGGAGCCGTGGGGCGGCTTCAGCTAGAACCTATAACTGTGGCAGGTACGAATATGAAACATGATCGATCGTCACCTTTCCAGAAAGCTTTCAAGATCCCTCCCTGTTTATCAATTGACCGTCGTGGACCTGTGGCCTCGGCCGCGGCAATTGCGCTCTCATTTGCAATAGTTTTGTCATGCTGCGTCACCGTCTCGGCTGGGGAGTTCTCACTCAGTAAACCGGTCTTGTTTGAAGGAGCAGTTGACGGTTCCGCCGCCGCTGATGTCGGCGACGGATTCTTTGTGAGCGCTACTGACGAGGATAACGAATTTCGTCTGTACGATGTCAAGGGAGGCCTTTTAGCCAGCAAATTGGACGCGGGAGTAGAGGGGGCGGTGAAGAGCGCGCTCGGAGTAGAAAAAATCAAGGAGTGCGACCTCGAAGGCGCGGCTAAAATTGGAGAATTGATCTTCTGGATTGGTTCGCACGGCCGAAACAAAAATGCGGAGGAGAAAAAAGAACGCCAGGTCCTGTTCGCAACGAAACTTAGCGGGTCGGGCAAAGACGCGAAGCTCGAGATTGCAGGAAAGGTTTACACAAAGCTGCTCGATGATCTGGTAAACGATCCGGCTCTCGCGCCGTTCGATCTCGGCAGAGCCGCCACCCTCGCGCCAAAGGATGAAGGTGCGCTGAATATTGAATCACTCGCCGCGGATGGCCAAAAGCTATGGATCGGATTTCGAAATCCAAAAAACAAGGCCAACGAGGCGTTGCTTGTTTCGCTGCTTAATCCCACGGAGGCGATTAAGGAAGGCGCTCGCGCTAAACTCGGCGATCCGGTGACTCTTAAGCTCGGCGGGTTGGGCGTTCGAGATATGGTTGCCTGGAACGACGGCTTCCTGATCATTGCCGGCGATTTCGAAGATCGATTCGAACCAGGCGCCAAGCCTTCCCGAGTCTTTTATTGGAAGCCCGGCACTGACCCGCAGGACATCGGCGTTGATTTCGGCGATCTCAATCCCGAGGCGATCGTGATAATGGGTCAGGGTGACAAGGCTGGGATATTGATTCTGAGCGACGACGGAAAATATCCGGGTCGGTCGGGTAAAAACGTCTTTCGCGGTGTGTGGCTCCAAGCGAACGCACCGATTGGCGGTGGGAATGGAAATTGAGCGACATAGATCGGCAAGGCCGAGAGGGCGAAGATGACGGGAACCGGTGTTGCGCTTTCGATGAGGATCTCGCAGACTTTTCCAATGATGCAGGTGGTGCGGGCGCAGGACCAAATCTCGACCGGCCATACCCGAGCCAGGATTGTGTTAAAGATCGAGCGACAAACCGGTTCGCTAAGCGCACCGTCCTGAATTTGCATCCGTCCGGCGCTAATGAAACACTGCCGCGTGCGCATCCGGCTCGGATTTCTTCTTGTTCTGGCACTGGCCTGGCCAGTCTGCGCGCCCTCGCAAACGCCGTCGCCATCGCCTAACGAGAAAAAGACTATTTCGGTCACCTGGCTCGGGCACGCTGCCTTCGAGATCGTGTCGCCCGGCGGGACGGATCTGTTGATTGATCCGTTCCTGACTAAGAATCCGGCGACGCCGGCGGAACGCAAAGATCTGTCTTCCTATCATCCGACTCATATCCTGGTGACGCATTCGCATGGCGACCATCTCGGTGACGCTGTTGAGCTGGCAAAATCGAGCAAGGCAAAACTGGTCAGTGTAATGATGCTCGACACCTTCGTGACCAAGGGTGGTTTGCCGCGAGAGCAGATCGAGACGGTCAATGTGGGCGATCAGGTGATAGCGGGGGACGTAAAGATTCACGTGGTGCCGGCGATGCATAGCAGCGAACCGAGTGGGCGGCCGGTGGGTTATGTCCTCGAGTTTGGCGATGGGCGAACGCTCTACGACGAAGGCGATACCTGGATCTTTGGCGACATGGCATTGATCCAGGAATTCTATCATCCCAACATCATCCTGATGGGATGCGGCGCAGTGGCCGACGGACAATATGTGCGCACGGCGTGGCTGGCGGTGAATCGTTACTTCAAGCCGCAAGTGGTTATTCCAATGCACTACGGCGCGTTGCCCGGGTCGTCGAGCGAGGCAGACATTCGCGCCGTGGTCGGAGACGATTCGCGAGTGAAATTCATGAAACCGGGCGAGACGCGAAAGTTCTAGTTAAGGTGCAGCGTCCGCTGTCCTCAGCGGAAAAGCAATATCGCGCCTGTTAGTCGGCAACTGTAGTCGCGGGCGCTGACCGCGAGATCTGTCGGACTTGAGAAACCCGCCGAGGTCAGGGCCCTCGGCTACAGCAAAGCAAGATCGGAATGAGGTGGCACATTGACGTTCAGCCACACGAATCGCAAGCTACGCGTATGTCTAACTCGAATACATCTGTGCAACCATATCTGTTTTTCGGCGGTCGGTGCGAAGAGGCGTTGGAATTCTACCGCAGCGCTCTTGGGGCGGAGGTGGAGATGCTCAGCCGTTTCAAGGACGCGCCCGAACCAGGCATGATGCAGCCTGGAATGGAAAATAAAGTGATGCATGCGAGCTTCCGTATCGGTGAAACACTCCTGATGGCTTCCGACGGCAGGTGCGACGGCCAACCGCGCTTCGAAGGCTTCTCGCTTTCAATTGTCGTACCGGACGAGGAAAAAGCCGATAGAGTCTTCAACGCGCTTGCGGACGGCGGCAAGGTGACAATGCCTCTTGGGAAGACATTTTGGGCGCCCAAATTCGGAATGCTTGAAGACCGGTTCGGCGTCGGCTGGATGGTGTCGGTTCAGCACAAACCTTAGCCATCACCGAGTCTTCAGGATTCGGAATGCTCTTCGTTCGGATCGGCTGGCCCGGTGACTTCGATGTCTTTGTCCGGAAGGTAAACGCTAATTCCTGATCGAACGCCCATGCCAGTTCATCAGCAACCCCTGCAACGTCAAACGCTGGGGAGCACAGGGCTGCTAGTCCGCCACAGGACGGATTCGCCGTGGTGAACCTGTCAGTTTCGGCTGCCAGCCGAAACGAACTTTATCTTATTTCCCTACTCGAGTAGAACTCAACCCAATCGAGTTATCTCTACAAAATGTCGATCGCAGCAATCACAGAATAGCGACGATGGTTGCGCTTTCGATGACGATCTCGCAGACTTCGAGAACAACATGAAAATCGAAACGCTCCATATCGGTATGAAAGTGCGCCATCCGCAATACGGCGTCGGGACGGTGAGATCGCTCACCGAGCAAACCGCGGAGATCGCGTTTGACGACGCGCCGCGGACAATTGCACCGGCTTCCAGTGATCTCCAATCGGCGGAGGCGACCGCTACCTTAAGCGAACTACAGATGCCGCTTGCGAATCTGATCCGCGATACTGCTCACGCTGTTGTCGAAGCGCTCGGGCTGGAACAAAAGGACGTGCTCGTGGAAGGTCTGGCCACTCGATGGCAGCGCGGGACGCTGGTCATGCAGCCTGCGGAGAGTTCGCTTCAGCCAAAAGAAGTCCCGCTCGAGACATTCTTCCACAAAATCGTCATGATTCGGAATAATCTGCGTGTTCTCGAGCAGAAGGTGAACGCGAGCGACAAACTGAGCGATGCGGACAAGTTCGACCTGCAACAGTACATCACGCGCTGTTACGGATCGCTGACCACGTTCAACATCCTGTTCAAAAACAAGGACGACCAGTTCCGGACCGGCGCCTAGACCAGCGCAGTGCAATCGTTTACGCCAAGATCTAAGCTGTAGCCGCCTTGCTGTGTCGAGGCGCTTCGAAAGTCGGGAACAGAATAGAAACTGCCTGAATCAGCAGCCATGACACGATCGCGTAAGCGACGGCAGGGAAATTCGACGAGGTGTTTACGAAAACCCGCGCTCTTTTCGTTGATTAAAAAATAGGCGCCGAGACTGTATTCGAAGACATCGTTATTATTGTCCCAGTACCGGGGATGGCGAACCGGAAGGATTCGACTGATCGAACGTTCCGCCTTGTCCATGTCCATAACGTCCGCCACCGGCACCGCTGCCATGACGTTGGTGATGCTGTGAAGAATCGTCTGACGAACTGTCGTCGTTTGCACAGGAAGAGCTGAAAAGCGCGGAGCCAAGGCAGAGCAGGCCTAGCCACGTCTTCACGGATTTGAGCCGATTCGAAATTGCCATAACGATGACCGCTTTGACCGAAATGACCTGCTCAAACGAAGAATGGTTACAGAATTCTCCAGATTCGAATCAGGAATGCGGAAAAAAAGGAAGGGAATCTTCTGGAAAAGGCCTTGGAAGTTTAGGAAAGCGTAATGTCATTTCCGTCAATGAGCCTGCCCTGAGCGAAAGCCTTGCCCTGAGCGCAGTCGAATGGGTCGAGCGGGCTGTGGCTGCCGCGCCGAAATCAATGAAGCGGGTCGAGGCGTTAGTGCTGGTTCGGTCGACGACTCGCCGTGAAGAGCGCGAACTTGATGCTATACGTGGTTCACGTATAGCATCTCAGGATGGCTTTCGGGACACTCCCTGGTCACGTTCGGCATCAGAGGTTCGCAGCCGGTGCGTTTCCACGAAGACTGCGTGCCTGGCGCGAGCGGAATAATATCTCGCAAAGCGAGGCGGCGTTGAAATTACAGATCTCGAAGCGAACACTGCAAGAGTGGGAGCAAGATCGAGCTGCGCCACGCGGTTTTGCCCGAACCGCAATCGAAAAAGCCATTCGTGCCTAGCGCCGCCCACAGGGGCTTGTCGGCGGAAGTTGTTGCTATACGTGAATCCCGTATAGCATCTCGGCGTGGCGGTTGCGGTGGCTGTTGCCGTAGCACGGGGCGTTGGTGCCAGTCCTCTAGCCGCCAAAGATCCTGCCCTGCTTGCCGGCCGTGGCGGGAGCGAAAGTCTTGCCCTGAGCGCAGTCGAATTGGTCGAACGGGCTCTGCCAAGGCGCGCCGGAATCAATCAAGGCGGACCGAGGCGTTCCGATATATGCGGAACGGTCGCCTTCGGCGTAACAAAGAGCGTTGACTTTGCCGGGCTGGCCTGATTGTCTGCTGAAGCCAGTGATTTTTTTACGCAAACCAGCCAAACCAACCACAACCCTTGGAACTCACCGGAAATACCATCATGAAAAAGACCACAACATTGACGATTCTAGCCACCGCCGCATTCACGTTAGCTGCTTGCGACAATAAGACCGCAGACACGGTCAAAGAAAAGGCCGAGGATGCCAAGCAGGCTATCGAAGCCAAGAGCGAAGAAGCCAAGGAGGCAGCCACCAAGGAAATTGACAAAGCGACCGAGGCGGCAAAGCAGGCCGCGCCCGCTGCCGCTGCGGCTGTCGACAACATGGCGGAGAAGGCCAAAGACGCGACGTCGGATGCCGCCAACGAGACGAAGGAGGCCGCAGACAAGGCAGTAGACAAAGTTGAGGGCGCCGCGACCAACGCGGTTGCGCCGTCGACGTCGCCCACGCCATAACGCGTCGGCTGAACTGCTGCCAAAGATCCAAAGAAATAATGTAGCGGCGTCGTCCGCCATTGGACAGACTCGTCGTGGCGAACTCTGTCACAGGCGCTTGGCTCTCTTGGGAGCACAGGCCGATTGCCTGAGTGCCTGGTGCGAACGAATCAACACGGCTTCAAGCGGGAGCGGCCGGGTAGATGACACTGAAGGTCACCTGCAAGGCGAGATTCGCGGGCCGACGAAGCTCGTCAAAATGCGGGGACGCGATGAGATGGACGGGCAGCCCGAAGGGCGAGAATGCGGGATGCAGTCGAGTCAACCGAGCCGATGGGAATCGAGCGAGATAGATGGGCAAGCCGAGAGGCCGAAGTGAGCGGGAGCGAACGAGTCAATCATTTTGTCCCGCGAACTTGAGACTATACGTGACTCACGTATAGCATCTCAGGATGGCTTTCGGCACACTTCCTGATCACGTTCGGCATCAGAGGTTCGCAGCCGGTGCGTTTCCACGAAGACTGCGAGCCTGGCGCGAGCGGAATAATCTCTCGCAAAGCGAGGCGGCGTTGAAATTACAGATCTCGAAGCGAACGCTGCAAGAGTGGGAGCAGGATCGAACTGCGCCACGCGGCCTTGGCCGAACCGCAATCAAAAAAGCCATTCGTGCCTAGCGCGCTGACAGGGGTTTGTTGGCGGAAGTCGTTGCTATACGTGAATCACGTATAGCATCACGATAGCACGAGGCGTTGGTTTGAGTCCTGTAGCTGCCAATGAGCTTGCCCTTCTTGCCACGCCGAAGTCGTGCGAAGGCGGGAGCGAAGTCGAATGGGTCGAACAGGCTGCGTTCGATCGATCGCTGTAGCCACGTAGCTGTGCGACGTCTTCCCGGCAACGCACGCCGCCTGCAACGTTAAATATTGGCTTCGACTCCCGGCGCTACGTACATTTGTTCGTCTGCCATTACATCGCTCGAATGGAGCGAATGGGATGAATACGCCGTGTTGGGAAGCCGGCGGATGGACTGCATTGGCCGCGTGGTGACGCGGCCGAGCGATTGGGAGCATCGCGAGTCAACGACATAGAACACGTCGCGATCGGGAATCGTGCGGGTAGACGGCAACGCAGCTAGGGTAGCTGGCGCAAGCACTGGGCAGTGCGAGTGATCAAGGTAAAGTGACGATGGTAGGAGCGAGAATGGAGCCGCGGGGACGCGAGCAACATAGATGGGCGAACCGAGAGGTCGAAATGCGCGGGAGCACATGAGTCAAAACGCGGGTAGCGAACGAGTTTCAATCGAGGGAAGGGATTTCCGAGATAGAAGGAAAAGCTGCGAGGTAGCAGCGACGGAGTGTGGGCAACGACGGAGTTTCAAAATAGGTTGCTGCAATTTTTGCAAAGGGTTATTTCTGAAGGCCGAGTGGCCTCAATCGCAGCGACGGCGAGTCCGGTTGATCGGGGTCAGTCTGGAATTGCCCAGGAGCGAAGCGGCCGGGACTCGGGCGAGGCAAGAGACTCGACACACCGGGCCGCGAACGACAGATTGAGCGCCATGAATGCTCCGGGTCTTCGCGTCGTCCTCGTTCTCCTTTGGCCGCTGACCAACCTCCTGGGCGAGGAGCCAGAACGGCCCTATCTCGTCATCCCGGAGACGACTTCGCCTAACGAACAATACGCCGTCGCCTGGACGCTGCCGAAAGGGCCGCCGATTGACTGGAAAAAATTCCGCACCGGCGAGCGCAAGGGCGACCGTCTGCCGGACTTCGCCGACCCTAGGAGCGAGATCGAGGACAATCTCATCGCGCTGAAATCCGGCCGGAAACTCGCCACGGTTTCGTCGGGATACTGGGCGCTGCCCGGAGGCGAGGGCGATTACAGCTCTGGCCTAAAAAACCGCCCTGACGGGGAGTGGATGGAAGTCGCGTGGTCGCCGGAGAGCAACTTCGTTCTCCTGCTTCATCGGCTGCGCACTGGTCCCGCGTGGGGTTCGCTTCGCGGGTTCAAATCGAGGCCGATGCCGTGGTAAGACAACTGGAGTGCGGCCACGACTTGGAAGCGGCGCTGATTGCGCACCTTAAAAAGGCGTACCGCCAAGAATACGAGCGCGGCAAAGATCATCTCAACCTTCGCTTCGCCGACCTGAAGGCGCTGGGCGATTTCAAGTTCAGTCTCCAGGGGATTGCCAACCTCACGAACAAGTATGGAAACCGGAGTTATAGGGGCGCCACCATCAAGTTCGAACTTCGCCGCGGCGAGAAAGGCAAGCTGAGTTTCCATGTCCTCGGCTTTACCGCGCTGGATTTGGACGAAGCGAGCTGAACCACTTCCTTGCGCGAACCGCAATCGAAAAAGCCATTCGTGCCTAGCGCCGCCCACAAGGGCGGGTTGTGTTGGTGAAAGTCGTTACTATACGTGAATCACGTATAGCATCTCGATAGCACGAGGCGTTGGTACCAATCGGGTTTTCGACTACGTACATTTGTTCGTTTGCCATTACATCGCCGAAAATAGTTTGCTGTAACTTTTGTAAAGGGCTATTTCTGAAGGCCGGTGGCGTTGGGTTGATAGGAATTACGGCGAAGAAGAAGCTTTATGACCTGCAATCGAAGAAGAATGACTAAAACTTTATGCCTAGTTTAATCAGAAAACTGTTCCATAAATCCGAAGCGCCGAAAGACGGCCTCACCCAGCCCCAGCGTGAGGCGATAGTCGACTTGCTAAACTATTGCATGTACGCCGACAATTTGGTCTTCCTCGCGGAGGACAGGTTGATCACGGATACGGTCGCGAAGTTCAATTGGGACCCGAAAGTACCGTTCGATCAGTTCGATGTGAGATCGATTGATAACGCACGGAACGCGACAGAAAATCAGGGGTACAGAGATCGATTCCTGGCTTCGATAAGGGACAGGCTTGGTACCGCTGCAGTGAAGGGACAAGCATTCGACCTGTGCCAGGAACTCTTTCTCGCTGATGGCGCGCGCTCTGAGGAAGAAGACGCCGTGCTTCAAAATCTCAGGAAGCTGCTCGAATAGATTGGTCAGAAAATAGCCGGTCCAACGAAGGCGCCCGAGTTTACGGGGTGCAGCGTCTGGCTTAATATAATGCCGTCGCTGATCAGTCGTTGATAACAGTCGATCCTGAAATCCTCGGGGGCACCCCGGTTTTCAGCGACACAAGGGTTCCGGTAAAGACGCTGTTTGAAACTTGGAAGACAACTATTCGCTGGATGAGTTTATTGAGTGCTTTCCGACTGTCAGTCGCGAGATGGCGCACCGGATATTAGAGGAATCGAAGGACGCACTGCTCGAGCCGGCGTGAACATTCTGCTCGACGAATGCGTGCCGCGACCATTCCGCACATTACTCGCTAATCATACCTGTCGGACTGCGCAGGAGATGGGATGGAAAAGCGTTAAGGACCCCGAAGGCTTTCGGGGCTGACGCTTGCTGAAACACAATTCGATTTATTTATCACTTCTGATCAGGGCCTCGCCTACCAAGAGAATCTTCGCGGTCGCCGGATTGCGATTCTTGAACTCTCAACGAACAAACTTCGACCGATCGAAGCCGCGGCAGCGCAATTACGAGATGCCGTCGCGAAAATATCGCGCGCCGAGTTCCGTCGCCTCGAAATCCCTTTGTGAGGAAAATTCTGGGTAGCGCGCGCGTCCCCGCGACCTGGCAGTGGTGTTCCTCGATTCACAATCCACGAATTACGATTCACGCAACGACCTGCGCTTCATTCACCACGTTCAACATCCTCTTCAGGAACAAGGACGACCAGTTCCGAACCGGCGCAGTGGACAGGCCGAATGGTTGAGGAACAGCACTCAGCCACCTGCGGAGCGAGATTCGCCACGCCTCGATCTTGCCAATCTGTCAGATCGGTAATACCATGTCAACGATGAAGACGATATCGCTGAAACTACCCGTGCCGTTGGCGAACTGGCTGGCCAGGCGCGCCAACGAGCTTGGACGTTCACGCTCCGATCTGGTGCGCCAGGCGCTCGAGGAGCAGCGTCAGGGCAAGAACAGCAGGGCTGAAAAGTCTTGTGCCGAGTTAATGGCCGAGTTTGACGGCTTCTTTCGGGGGCCACGCGATTTATCCACTAACCTGAAATACATGCGCGATTTCGGGAAGTGAGACAGACTTTGATCGATAGCGGGCCGTTAGTCGCTTTTTATTCCACGCGTGACCAGCATCATGCCTGGGCCTTTGCGCAATTAGACGCGCTGCGGCCTCCGCTGTTGACGTGTGAACCGGTTTTGACCGAAGCCTGTTTTCTGCTTCAGCGCGGAGCTGGCCGCTCGGCTACGATCATGCGAGCTGTCCGGGAGCAGGTGATCCAGATTGCTTTTGATATCGAGACGGAAGCCGCGTCGTTGGAAGTTTTGATGAAACGCTACTCCGATGTCCCGATGTCGTTAGCGGACGCCTGCCTGGTGAGACTGAGTGAACTTCATTCCGATTGCCGCGTTCTCACTCTCGATTCTCATTTCACCCGTTATCGGAGGCACGGCCGCCAGGTGATTCCGTTGCTCATGCCATGAAATGCTTCGGCGAAGTTGGAACGTCCGTAGAGTTGGAAACGAATACGATTCACGCAACGACCTGCGCTTCGCTCACCACGTTCGACATCCTGTTCGAAAACGAGGACGACCAGTTCCGAACCGACCGCTAAGATAACTCACTCCGCTGTACCGACGATCAGCTGTTATCATTCTCTACTGGATTGGAAGGGTGTAGGCGGCGAAACTCGACGAGGTGTTGGAGAGTGCGTGAGTTTTTCAAATCGGGATTTAGTGAAGCGTAAATCATGTTCTCGGACAGCAATAGAGTCAAAATTGAAGATAAAAGAGTCGACGGGGATGTAGCTGACGTTGATTTAAAGAATCACTTATTCGTCCGCCTTGTTGCAAAAGAGAGACGGTTTACAAGAATCGATTTTAAGTATTCAATCTTCGATACCTGTTATCTCCGAAAATGTGTTTTCGATTCTTGTGACTTCACTGGGTGTCGTTTCATCGGCACAAGCTTGTATGGGTCGAGCTTTTCGGGCTGTAAACTTGATTACTCGATCTTTGAACGAACCATCGTGGACGATGATTTGTTAGACAGTGGGTGTCCAGGAATGGAGAACCTCAAGATGAGGTTCGCTCGCACACTTCGGACGAACTATCAGCAACTTGGTGATTCAAAGTCAGCGAACAAGGCGATTAGAGTCGAGCTCGATGCAATGGAGGTTTATCTACATAAAGGATGGCATTCGAACGAGTCGTACTACCGCCACAAGTTACACTGGTTTAAATCGATTGAAAATGTGGACAGAATGGGTCGCAATCAGAGTCTTAGACTGGATATGGGGGAACGGCGAAAGCGCAACGAAGCTGCTGCGTGCAGCCGGCGTTTTCTGCGTGCTTATCTTTCTCGGCGGCCTGTTTCTAGGGGATGGTCGAGAGGTTGGTACCTTTGGTGCTTTTCTTCGCACACCGGGGGTCTTTCTTGGGACCATCACGCCGGCAAATTATCCGGCTTGGTTCCTAACGGTTATTGTCGCCGTACGTCTAATCGCGTTCGGTCTCTTCATGTCGGTTATCATTAAACGTTTTAATCGACGCTAGCGGAAACAATGCATATCTACGTATTCGGTTCGATTTGTCGGGGAGATTTACGCGAGGGATCCGACATCGACCTACTTGCATTGGTTGAAGGTTATACAACACGTCTTGATCCAGACACTTTTTCCATCTACTCCTATGGTCGCATCAGTGATCTTTCGGCCGAGGGAAATCCCTTCGCGTGGCACTTGTTTCTGGAATCGCGATTGGTGTTTGCATCTGACCAGAGTGACTTTCTGAAGTCGCTTGGCTCGCCAGAAGAGTACGTGAATTGTGCTCGGGACTGCGAAAAATTCTATTCGGTTTTTGAAGACGCAAGTGCGTCGATCTCGTTGCGAGCGACAACCAAAGTGTTTGAATTGTCGACGATCTTCTTGAGTATCCGAAACATTGCTACGTGCTTCTCTCTTGGAACACGAGCCGAACCCGACTTCTCAAGACACTCTGCTCAACATCTAGAGAAAAATAGTATTCCGTTGCCAAGTGATGCGTATTCGGTGCTGGAGCGAGCGCGAATTCTCTCCACACGTGGGATAGGGGAAAACATTCCGGACGCGGAAGTTGATCTGGTTCTCGATGCGCTCCAAGATATAAAGAAATGGATGGAAAACTTGTTATCACAAGCATGTGCCTATGAGCGAATTCCAAAATCGGATGGCAGCCCAACGGCAAATTTTGCAGTTCGTAAATTGTAGAGAAAATCAGAAAGAAGAGTTGTTTGGCCTTTCCAGTAAAGCGATTGAACGCTGGGCGTCGGTAAATTCAATTGATCGGAACTCAAAGCTTGCGTGTTTGATCAAGGACGCTTCTGCGAAACTCTTCTTTTTGGCGAACAAGAGCCAGGAGCAAATCTCCGAGGACTATCTGACAGCTTCACGAGAGATTGCTGCCGTTACGGACGCTATCGCCGCAGAACTCGCGTAGCCTGTTCGGGTATGCCTTAGCGGTGAATTCGCTACTTGCGATTTAGAGAGCGTTAGCGGGTAATCGGATCAGCTTAATTTGTTGCGATCGTGGCTTGTTTCAGGCTGAAGCTTCTCTAGCACCTGCACTAGCTCCAGTGGAAACACATAAAACGTGAACGCCGTGTGTTTGTGTTCATTCTGATCAAGCAGAATCCGGTCTCGGATTGCGAGCTCTCTTCGATACGGTCCGACCCCAGCCGCGACCGTCGATTCTGAACGGGTAAACGGGCGGTAAATGGGGTCAGATTGGGCTTGCCCTGTTTTGTCGGACAGTTGGGTAAGGGATAATTTAAGTTTGTTTGGATTCAAAGTTGATAGGGCTTTGGTAGTCAAGACTGGAGTGTAGTCTGGTGCGGTTGTAGAAGGTTTCGATGTAATTGAAGATGGCGTTGCGAGCTTCGGCCAAGGTGGCGAAGCGGTGGTGATAAACCAGCTCGTATTTGAGACTGCTCCAAAACGACTCGATGAAAGCGTTATCGTAACAGTTGCCCTTGCGAGCCATGGAAGCGATCAAGCCCTGTTGAGTCAGCACCTGGCGATACGCGGCGCTGGCGAACTGTGCGCCACGATCGGAGTGGATGATGAGAGTTTGGACCGGGCGACGTTGACTGAGCGCCATACGAAGAGCAGCGATGACAAGGGAGGCATCGAGGATTTGATGCATGGCCCAGCCGACGACGCGGCGGGAGAACAAATCCAGGACCGCGACCAGATACAACCAGCCTTGACCCGTGAGCACGCAAGTGGCATCGGTGGCCCAGACCTGATCGAGCCGCTGCACGGCGAGACCTTGGAGGTGGTTAGGGGCAATGGGTCCGCCGTGGCGGCTGTCAGTGGTGGCCACTCGATATTTGGAGCGTTGCCGAGCGTAGAGTCGCTCCTTGCGCATAAGCCTGGCGATGCGGTTGCGTTTCCCAGGGCAACCCAGAGCATGAGCGATTCGAGGACTACCGTAGGTTTGGCGACTGCGGGCAAACTCCTTCCGGATCCGCTCACGTAGGCGAGTGTTTTGGACCTCTCGCGGCCCTGGTCTGCTGCGCCGCTTCTTCCAATCGTAATAGCCGCTGCGTGAAACCAGGAGCGCCTCGCATAACCAGGCCACCTTGTATTGAGCGCTCATTTGGTGGATTCGGGCATACCTCTGGGCGGCACTTCGGAGAGGATGCCCAGAGATTTTTTTAAAACTTCGCGCTGCTCGAGGAGCTTGGCGTTCTCTGCGCGTAAGCGGCGGATCTCCGCTTCGAGTTCTTCAACGCTTCGCCCAGATTTGGACTCGCTCTTGCAAGCGTTGGGTTCGCGCTCCAAGTGCGCCCAGCGATAGAGCAGCGGCGGCCGTATCCCCAGCTCCGCTGCCACCTTGGCTGCGCTGCGGCCACTGGAACGCCACAACTCCAGCGCCTCTTGTTTGTACTCTTTGCTGTATCTCGCGGTGTGACGAGCCGGCTTGCTTAACTGTGTCTTCATGTGGGCTTTCTTCCTGGGTTTTGACCCTTAGCCCACTGTCCGTCAAATCAATGCAACCCTAGATCGAAATACTTAACCTTTGGGGTAGGAAATCGCCCCCGATAACACTGCTCTCGCGTTTCGAGAGTTGCAGTGCGACTGGTCTGTGTGTTAGCAGCAATCACCACTCATGGTGTTCTGCTGATCGCGACGATACTGTTCACTCCAACGACTTCAACTCACCGAGCGTAGTCGGAACATCACCGCCGCAGTAGGCAAAGTATTCGCAGGTAACACGGCAGCGGTCCACGTCCGCCGGAGTAAATGAATGCCGATGGCCTACGACAACTCCACTTTGTGAGTCACGTGCTGCGACGTCATAAGCGTGGGAGGGATGTCGTTAATCTGAAATTGCTGCTCGATGCAATCGGATCCGCAAATCTGTGATTCGATTTCTACGGGTTTTTCGTCGCAACAATCAAAAAGCCCTGATTGTTGAAATTGTCTCATCCGTGTTGATGACTGTGAAGTAATTGTTTTCTTCGAGCAATCGTTGTGTCTCTGCAAGACATTGCTTCAACAGACCGCTCGTGAGCATACGTCTATTAACGCTTTGAAAAAGACCTATATCTGAGCCTTCGCCTAGTTCTTCTTGCACAGCCCGAAAGAGGAAATTCAAGTTAACTGTATCGCGCGGCCCAGATACCGCCAAAACACCGCCAGGCAACATCACATCCCGTAAAGCGCCAAGAGCCGTGGTTTATCGCGATACGCATGAAAAACACATTGAGCAAGGCTACGGAATCGTATGGGGGTCGAAATTTTGCGTTTTCGATAGCGTTTAGTTCCGCAACTGACAAGGATTCAATGTTCGTTTTGTAAACTTGGACCTGTCGTTCGGCGATTTCATTCCTACAATTTGTATACGCATACCTGAGCATCGCTTCATTCATCTCGATAAGCGAGAATATCCTTGCCGCTGGCCCGCGAGCATTCTTGCGAGATACCCCCGTCCGCACCCAACATCAAGAGACTTAGTCCGGTCCCTCGAAAAGCGTCGACTATCTTCCTCGCGAGTGCTTGGTAGCCACTGTAACGGGACATTATTCGATTATATGTGGGGGCGTATACCCCATGCAGTCTCTCGCTCCTCGACAGACTCACGTAATCTTTTCCGGTATGCCTCCGAATCCTCAGGACTTTCGGTAACACTTAGGGCGACGTTCCAGCCCTGGTATTCGCCCCTTTCTTCGTCGACTGCCTGAGCAGTCGTTTTGAGAAATTTCATTGAGTTTGAATTCCGGAAACTGGAAAATCGAACTCCTCATAATCGAACAATGGAGGGTCTCGAGCGGAGTCTCCGCCTCCGCGAGTACGTCAGTCGATTCTCCAGATGCTTCGGAACTCAACTACATACTGTCCTCGATAAAATCCACATTGGCCGAAAATCAGGTCAAAAGCAGTATTCCAGTCGACGAGAAAGTAATTTTCATCAAGTACCGTACGTAGATACATTCGAAAGGGAAAAGATGGTCACGTATTTCTCTGCACCGATTCAAATGCGGAGCTTTCCGAATATCGCCGGGGAGTATGTAGTACTCTTCCGCGGGATGACGGCCCGCGCATCAGCTTGAAGAGGCTCACACCGATGAAGTCATGTCTTCAGGAAAGTATGCTTGCAACAGTCGATCAAGACAGGGTGTGATCGAATCACCTTCTCTGCTCGCAATAATCCATCGGTAATTCCAAAATGGATCGTTGAGATCGTCCGTATTCGCGCCTAGAGAATGGCTCAGTGAGTACAAAAATGGAGCTATTTGGGTCACACGTGCCCTCATTCGCTCTGCTACCGTAGCGGAATATAGCGAAAGCTAAGGGCGGCGCTGACGCCGTATCGTCGTAGAACTCCGCAACTTCGAATTTCCTTACATTCGCCGTGCTCTCGAATTCGTCGCGATAGTCCTTAATATATCCCAGCAGTCTATTTATTTTGCGCGGCGGCAAAACTAACACGATTCGCGTTACCTTTTCACCTTGGCAAACCGGCTCCAAAGTTCTGCGAATTGGTCGCGCGAGAGGAACGTTATTAATTCGATGTTGAACAGTAGTAGAATCCCTGGCTTGGGTACTTCTGACCACCGCGACAATAATCGTGGAAAATCATCGGCTTCGGAGAATGCTTTGTTTGGGCCGCGTAGTCGGGACTGTCAAGCCACCCACGCATCAAAATGCCCAAGAAGTAAGTCCCCAAACTCTACAACGTCGTTGTACTCTCCGACGATAGCGCCTTTTTGCTCCCAGTTACTTCTTAGTGTATTGACCGCTTCTACCTGCGTGAGAGACATAGCTCGTGGGATACTCTGCGCGCAGAAGTATGCGAGCTTGGTTTCTTTGAACTTGTCGAGCTCTTCGAGTGTCCCACCAGCATAGCCGCCCGTTTGTGTACAGATCCGGGTCCCAGAAGATAGCAATTACCAAGTCAGCCTTGGAAAGAAGTTCTGCGTTTATTCATCCTGACCTCGCGCCTCTATATCCGGCAGAACCTTGTTCTCCCAGCGAAGAGCCTCTAATTCAATGCCTTTGTCGACGCTGTTTCGTCGGTTCCACTCCTTGACCGTGTCGACGACCTTGTCTCGCGCGTCTTTAACGTCGCCGGGACTGCTATAAAGACCGCGTATTTCGTGATCTGTCGAGCCATGTGCGTTTATTCGTTTTATTTGTTTTGTTGTGAGGGTAAACGATCTCCTGCCGCCGGAGCAAGTATATTGTCGCCGCACTTCTCCCTTACCAGACCAGATCGGCTGTAATAGGACGGCATGAAAGACTTTGTGGGCGAAAGTCTTCGTCCGAAATCCCCGGCAGGCGATTCAGACAAATTGAGTCAGCTCATATGCGGCTGCAAAATGGTGATCGCGGATTTCCTCCCTCAGACCACTGGGCTTAGTATCGGCACTGGTAGTTCCTCGAGAATGTCGCCCGCATCGATTACATCGTTGATGCGAATCGCCGCGACTCCTCCTTGTTTTTCGTGATTTAGCCACATCCAATGCCACGGCTTGAGCCCTGCGTATCTTGGTAGTGGCCCGACGTGAAAGTTTAGAGAGCAACGTTTCGAAAGCTGGTAGATGGAACGCGGAATAATGCATTGGTAATTAGCGACAACAAAATAGTCGGCGCCAAAACTTTTCAACTCTGCAGCTGCGCTCTGAATTTTGGCAGGTGCTAGGATTGGTGCCTCAAAGCTCGCGGCGCTGTGAGTTACATCGAAAGCGTTACATGGATATTCAGGGGCGAAAACGCCCTGCGGTCGAGTCACGACAGCCGCAAGCGTTACGCTATCTTGGTGTTGACAAATCCTGCGAAGAAACTGCTCGCCAAAGGGCGAATTACGTTCGGTGAAAAGAACGATCCGAATGTGGCTGGTTCGCGCCTCGGGAATAGGAAACTTCCTCGCGCTCATGTAACCGGTTACTTTAGGAAGCGGTGCCTGCTGCGTCAAAGGCATGCGCCTCCTCTTGACAGTGACATCGCAGTGCTTTGAAATATATGCATCAGCCTTCAGGTTATAAACCGCGTCTGCTGCGAGTGAGTAATGCTGCTGTAAGTGAATGTCGATAAAATTCGCATTCGGTTGGAGATGAAGCGCACCGTTTGCTGCCTATGCGACCCAAACGGATTGTCAGTTCCGCCTATGGCACCGGCGAGATTCGCCGTGCTCACACCGGAACTAATCTGTCCACTAACAAAGACCAATCGGATACGCGAGTCCTACCGCAGAGTCGTCAAGTTTGTGGGTGATAGCAATGGGGCCACGTATGCGTATGTGTCGATGACCTGGGCAAAGAGCCGACTTTCGGCTGAAAGCCGCTGTGGGAGAAGGCGGTTGCAACAAAGTCATGCTCCTAATCTTGTCCGTGGTTGAAGCTTGGCTGCTGCCGTTATGCGCTTCGGTTGCGGTCGACGAGCAGGGAAGAATTGGGGTCAGATTTAAACTCCGAAAGCATTCGCCCACCACGGCGGGCAGGCTGAGCAGGCTATTTAACATTGAACCTTCCCGAACTGCGAAATCGACAGTTTTGACCAAGGTAGCCATTGATGCCTTGGCCCTCGTTTTACTTGTGGTTTCTCCGAGCAAATCCATGAACGGGTCCGAAGATTCAAAGAATCGAATGTCAAATATTTAACATTCTTTAAGGAGTTGATCCGCCTTCGCGCAAGGCTACTCCGAAAGCTTTCGCGAGCGGGCGGCGCGACAGGTGGCTGAGAGTTCCTCCTTCGTTAAAATTACGGCGCGACAAGACGCCGTGTCGAGAGGCTACGGGCGCGACAAGTGAATCGTTACATCGGAAGCGGGTGAAAACATTGACTCACTGCGGAGCGATCGGAGGCCGTTGCGCTCTCAAAACATGTTTTTGAATTTTGCCGGTCGCAGTTCTGGGCAACTCTTTGACGAAGGTCACGCTGTGCGGCGCCTTGAAGTGCGCGAGGTTCGCGCGCGCGTCCCTGTTCAATTCCGAAGAGCGTGGAAAGCTCAACATTCAGCTGCAAGTGTAACTAGTCTAGCCCAAAAATTTCCTTGACGTAAAAATCATACCAGAAAAGATGTCGGTGATAGACCCACATGGCCACAGGAACTCGTTGTCTCGACCTAGCAATCCCGCATATCGGTGAGCGGTACAGTCTTGGGCGCATTTGCGCCCAAAAACAATCCCAGTTGGAAAGGTCCCTGGGATTGCGCCGAATTTGTTTCCTGGTGTGTGTTTCAGGCGGGACAGATTCTCTACGGCGTGGATCAGCACAACAATCCCGCCACAGCTGATGCCTACACAGGCTACTTTCGAGATGATTTGGAGAAATTGGGTGAGCGCATCACGGTGCCTGAAGCTGGTGGCATCGTCGGCGCGGTGGTGTTGCGTTACCCACAACCCGGGGCTGTCGGGCACGTGGTCTTCTCCGACGGACGAGGAGGAACGGTTGAGGCTATGGGCGCGGCTTACGGCGTTCGCCGCGGCAGTCTTTCTGGTCGGCGCTGGGACGCAGGGATCAAGATTCCGGGGATCTTTTATGATGCCGCCGTCAAGTTGCCAGCGTCCAAGATTGCGGGACCGAAGGTGAATGCGATCTACTACGCTGGCGCAGACGGAATGAAAAAGGCGAAGATAATGGAAATCCAAAAGGTGCTGATGGCGAAAGGCTTTAACCCAGGTCCCGTCGACGGCATCTTCAGCGCAAAAACAGCAGCGGCAGTTATTAGTTTCCAAGCTGCTGTCGGCCTGATCGTTGACGGCGAAGTAGGTCCGATCACAGCGAAAGCACTGGGAGTTAAACTTTCATAGAATTGATCCAGAGTGAGGCAGATGAATGGTTGCTCATATTATTGATATCTACTACGCCAACGACGTCGAACCGGCGGCGGCACAGCAGTACGACGTTTTAGCTATTATTCACAAGGCGAGCGAAGCATTGCATTTCCGAGATCCTCGTTACCGTGATCGCAAGCAGGCCGCCAAAGATCTGGGGTTGTTGTGGGGAGCCTATCACCTCTCTAGCGCCGAAGACCCCGCGGATCAGGTGGACTTTTTTTTGGAAACTATCGGAGAGGCCGAGGATGATGTGTTGCTGGCGCTAGATTGGGAGGCTTCTAAAAACCATGGTCAGGCCAGCAAAGATCAGACACATGCCTTCATTAGCGCGTTCCACGACCGGACGGAACGTTATCCGGTGCTGTATGGAGGACATACGGTGCGGGACGCCTGTGCGCAGGGTCGCGATTCTATTCTGGCTCGGTGTCCGCTGTGGTATGTACGCTATCGAACTAAACCAGTAGGTTTGCCCACGAATACTTGGAAAACCTACTCGCTGTGGCAGTATTCCAACGGTGATCCCAACGTTGATGAACTTCCGGCACCGACCTATGAGCTTAGGGGCGCGGATTGGAATCGGTACGATGGATCGGCGGAACAACTGCGTAAAAGCTGGCCGTTCTTGCAATGAGTAACTCGTTGACCTGCGTTGCCGACGGGCTATTTAACTCAATCTGCATCGCTTGTCGGTTTAGGTCATGGTTCCGTTTGTGACTCGTTCGATCAAGGTGTTCCAAGAAAGGCCATTCGCCAATTGTTATAGACCAAAACAGTTATGAACAAGCAAACCCTCAGACTAGCTATTGTGGCGGCGCTCTTATCTGCGTGCGCGCAAAACCCTACCGCGAATGTTCCTTTGTCGTATGCGAAATTGGACACTGGCTATCTCAATTCAGGAATTTACGATCTCGGGTGGATTTTTGTTTGGGACCGAACACAAGCGACTCTAACACCGGAAACCCACTTGAAAGTCCCTAAGGTGCTTAAGGATATCGGTCCAGTTGTTGATCAACAGCAGACCAATCTGGCATCTGACACTGATGTCGAATTCTCGGCTGACGTTACAAAGATTGCGGGGGTAACCGGAAATTTAAAGTCGCAAATCGCGCGCAGTACGACCACTGAACTAGACAAGGTTGCACGGGAAACGGTTAAAGCGCAGGATCTACTCAATTTTAACAATCTACAGTCGCGAAGCTGGCGAAAGCGACTTGCTCACGATTACCCAGGTGATACGTTTCGTTTCGTTCTCGTCGACACGATTTTACGCGGTAACAAGGTATCGGTCGGCTTAAAGAACACGGTAAACGGTTCTTTAGGCGCAAACGTACTGCAATATGGTGATCTCAAGGTGAAGGTTACATATTCAGGCCAAAATAATTTCACGCAGACTGGAACAAATATTCCGCTCGTTTTCCACGCTAGAATGTTCAAGCTCGTCGGCGATCCGGATGATCCACAATTCACGCCTGTAACCGGAGCCGAAGCAAAGCAGTTTAACTTTCAGCAAGCCATTAAGCAGAGCCAGTAGGGCCGAAGACTGGAACAGTCCAAATCTAAACCCGAAAGCATTCGCCCGCCGCGGCGGGCAGGCTGAGCAGGCTATTTGACATTTGAGTTCAACTCAGCCTTTTCTTTCCCACGACACTGCGAGGTGGGCGCAGGCCGCGTAAATCGCTTCACTCCACGCGGCTCGCCAATTTTAGCTTTTTCTTTCCCACAACTCCGCCAGGTGCGTGCAAGCGGTTACGGCCGACTCCATGTCCTGCACCGCAACCCATTCGAGCGGACCATGCGCGTTGTGTTCACCGCAAAACAGATTTGGGGTCGGAAGGCCGAGCTCGGTCAGGCGTGAGCCATCGGTCCCGCCACGGATGGCGTGATCGTAGGGCTTAAGTCCCGCCGCCACGAACGCCTCGCGCGCCAGCTCAACCGGGCGCATGTCCTTGCGCAACCAGTAAGCCATGTTGCGATATTGTTTGCGGAGCTTGCAGCGGACGCGCGCCCGCGGTTCGCTGGCTTGTAATCCGCGGCAAAGGCCACGCAATATTTTGCCCTTGTCCGCCAGCCCCTTGAGCTCGAAGTCGCGCAGGAGAAATTTCACGACGGTCCGCTCGGTCCGGCCTTCGACATGGATGGGGTGAATGAATCCGTCCCGCCCATCGGTTGTCTCCGGCGCGCAGCGTTCGCGCGGCAACGCTGCCAGAAGTTTGCCCGCCAGATAGGCCGCGTTCACCATCCCTTTGGCCTTTGCCTCCATCGTATGCGTGGTGATGCCATCGATGATGACTTCGGCCGCATCGCCAGAAAAGGTTTCCCAGCAAATCTCCCCTGGCGGACCGCCGTCCAGCGTGTAAGCAACATCGGCTCCAAGCATGCGCAGATCGAGTTTGTCCACACCACGGCCGATCTCTTCATCGGGCGTGAAGCAAACTCGAATCAGTCCGTGTTTCCGCTTTGTCTCCCGGAGCAACCGCTCGACCAAAGTCATGATCACCGCGACGCCCGATTTGTCGTCGGAGCCGAGCAACGTCGTGCCGCTGGCGGTCACGATGTCTTTTCCCATGGCCGTTCGTAACTCCGGCGACGTCGCGGGATCAAGAGTCAGGCCCGGTTTATCCGGAAACTTCATGACGCGTCCATCGTATTTGCGATGAACGATCGGTTTCACGTTTTTACCGGAACAGTCCGGCGCCGTGTCCACATGGGCGAGAAAGGCCACTGTCGGCACGCGAGCTTTGCGCGTGTTGGCGGGGATGCTGGCCACCACATAACCGTGCCTGGTCATCTGCACGTCCGCCGCACCGAGTTCACTCAGCTCCTGCTTCAGCATCTCCAGCAGCACCAATTGACCTGACGTGCTCGGAAATGTGTTACTGGTCTCGTCCGATTGGGTGTCGATCTGGACGTATCGCAGGAAGCGTGAAAGGAGAGTGTCACTCATGCCCTGATTCTCCACGCCGACGCCAAACGCTCAACTCTCTCCTGAACTCAATGCTGTCGTGCCTCGCAGCGCACGTCGCAGGGCTGGTTACGGTTTGGCGGCCGATGGGTGCCTTTCCTCTACATTCGAAATCAATTGTCGTGCCGCTGCTGCCCGGTCGCTTTGTGGAAAGCGCTTCAGAAATTCGCGTGCAGTTGCCAGAGCACGTTGATCATCGTGTAACACTTCGGCATAAAGTCCCGCTTGATTGAACAAGCTGTTCTCGTGCATGGGGTCCTCGGTCTGGGCGATCTGATATTGCTCAAGCGCTTTCTGAGGTTCGCCAATGAACCGAAAGCAATTGCCAAGATCGGTGCGCACATCCGGATTGTCGGCGCCGGACGCGATTGCCTCCTGGTAATGCTCGATCGCGTGTGCCCAGTTATGCCGGTCGTAGTTCCAGTCCCCGAGTGTTCTCTGGGCGTCGGCAGGCGCGAGCTGTGAAATATCGGGCGGCTCCGTTGCCGGCGATGGAGAAAGACGTTTCACAGGTGGCTTTCCCGGGCGACCGGGCGAGGACGACCACATGATCAGCCACATGCCGCCGGCACCCAGAAAGAATGCGGCTAAAATCAGGAGCGGGACATGCAGTTCCGACAATAATGAAGATGGGGTTGTCGTTTTCGATTGCCGCGTCATAGCCGAGGATTGGATTTATATCAGACAAGCACGTTTAGCGAGCGGCTTACCAAGGAAGGGGGAGAACTGATTTTCGAGCACCCAGCAAGGGCAAACTCAGACGGCTTTGCACTTAGGAACACAGGAATCGAGGAAAGAAATTTCCAAGATAGAAGGTAAAGCTGCTAGGTAGCAGCGATGGAGTGTGGGAAACGACGGAGTTTCAAAGGAGGAAAATTTTTATCCACAGATTTTAAGTACCCTGTTTTCCAAAGGATGTTCGATGTGACCGGTACGATACTTTTCTGGATGAGCAGAGCGCGATTAAAAGTTAAGAAGTAAGAATGGAGCGAAACGGGAGGAGCGACATAGAAGGTAAAGTTGCGAGGGTAGCAACGAATGAGCGTTGGGCAGCGAGTGAGTTTCAATTAGGAAGTAGGAAACGGTCGAAGGGTGAGCAGAGCGTTCATACGTGAAGATGTCGATCCTCCGGAGCGGAGTGGCAGGAAGCGCGCAGCCTCAGGGTTGCCGCCGGGCGCCGTCAATTACATTACGGCGCGCGGCGCGGCGCGATTGCAAGACGAGCTGACAAGGCTGCGCGCCACTGGATAACGCGGAACGTATCGCGGAACTCGAACAAATTCTCACTTCGATCGAAGTTGTCGATCCACCAGATGGGATGATATGCAAAAACGTGGCACTGTTTTGTTGACTGGCGCGACTGGCTACGTCGGGGGGCGACTCTTGCCTTTGCTCGTAGCGGATGGCTGGCAGCTGCGGTGTCTGGCGCGGCAACCGGAAAACTTGGCGCCTCACGTGCCGCAGGGCGTGGAGGTTGTTCAAGGCGATTTGCTTGACGCACAATCTCTGCCTTCAGTTATGACGGGGATCGACGCGGCCTTCTACCTGGTCCACTCGATGGGGACGGGCGGCAATTTTCAGAAACAGGACCGCCACGCGGCGGAGAATTTTGCTGCGGCCGCCCGGGCGGCGGGTGTCAAACGCATCATCTATCTGGGCGGCCTGGGCGAGGACGGACCAGAGTTGTCCGCACACCTTCAGAGCCGGCACGAAGTGGGAGAGAAACTGCGGTTGTCCGGCGTGCCGGTGATTGAGTTTCGCGCTTCAATCATCATTGGATCAGGCAGCTTATCCTTCGAAATGATCCGGGCGTTGGTGGAACGTTTGCCGGTGATGGTGACGCCGCGCTGGGTGCGGGTAACGGCGCAACCGATCGCCATCAGCGACGCGCTTGCCTATCTTCGGGCGGCGCTGTCGATCGAGATCGAAGGCAGCCTGATCGTCGAGATTGGCGGACCGGATCGCGTCTTCTATGGCGACCTCATGCGGGAATATGCCCGTCAGCGCGGGCTGCGGCGGTTGATGATTCCCGTCCCGCTTTTGACTCCGCGACTTTCAAGTCTCTGGCTGGGTCTGGTGACGCCGCTTTATGCACGAATTGGACGCGCTCTGATTAGCAGCATTCGTTATCCGACCGTCGTGCGCGACGACAAAGAACAAGCCAGGTTTTCGATCAGGCCAATTGGCGTGCGCGAGGCAATGGCGCAAGCGTTGCGCAACGAAGATGCCCGCTTCGCTCAAACACGGTGGTCTGATGCGATGTCCGTGGCGGATAGCGAGCCGCGGCAGTGGGGCGACATCCGATTCGGTAATCGCATTGTGAACACACACATCGTCACGTTACCCGTGACGCCGGCAGTTGCCTTTAGGCCGATTGAACGAATTGGAGGATCAACCGGCTGGTATTTTGGCAACGCGCTTTGGCAGCTACGTGGCTGGCTGGACCTGCTAATGGGCGGCGTCGGCATGCGTCGCGGCCGGCGCGACCCGGAGCATTTGTTGCCAGGCGACGTGGTGGACTGCTGGCGGGTGGAATCCATCGAACCACCGCGACACTTGCGGCTCGTGGCGGAAATGAAACTGCCCGGGCGGGCGTGGCTCGAATTCGACGTGCAACGCGGGAAGAGTGGCGTGACTCTCCGACAAACGGCGACCTTCGATCCGGTAGGATTGTCGGGACTTGCCTACTGGTACGCGCTTCTCCCACTGCATGAACTGGTTTTTCGCGGGATGCTTCGCAACTTGGGTCGCGCGGCCGCGGCGGCTACGACTGTTGGCGCTTAGAGTCGTTAAAGGGAATCAACAGTGCCCGGTCGCGTCTAAACGCCAGGGGGGAAAAGAATGGGGTCGGTGGTGAAAGAATGAAAGAATGGGGTCGCATTAGGGTTGCATTGAATTGACGGACAGTGGGCAAAGGGTCAATACGCGAAAGGAAGCCCACATGAAAACACAGTTGAGTAAACCGGCTCGCAGTAAGGCGAGATATACCGAAGAAACTAGGAAGGAACAAGTTGAACAAAAGTGATGAGTGACCGCGTAAAAGCTGCGCCACGCGGCGGAGGGGAGTGCGAGTGAGGAGTTGGGCGGACGCAAACGGTTAGCTCTGCGTCTTTCCGAGCGCGGCGTTGAGACGTTTGAGGCTGGCCTTGGGCCAGAGCTTGCTGGTGTTGTAGTAATCCCGGAACGACGGCGTTCGCTTCGGCAGCTTGAGCCACTTCGCTTTCCAGCGGGTGTAGATGTGCACGTCCGGCTTCAGGGCGCCGGGCTTGTCAAGCGTTCCGACGCGCACGAACCGGACATTGGGCTTGCGCCCGTAGTCGCTCCAGACCGCGCTCTGACACCTGGGGCAACGGTAGATATCGTGTGGGCCGTTGTCGCGCGGCACCGGCACGGCTACCGGCTTGCCCCGGAGCAGCTTGATCGCGTGAGTCTCGATGATCGCGTTGAGGACGAACGCGCTGCCCGTCAGCCGCTGGCAGTCGTCGCAATGGCAGCAGTGGACGAACATTGGCTTGTCGAGGAGCTGGTAGCGGATGGATCCGCAGGCGCAGCCGCCGGTGACTTTCTTTGCCATGGTGAACGGAGCGATGGCAAACGTTTCCGTGTCGCAGTCTCCACTGGGACGAGTCCCGTTACCGGGCAAGCGGCTCACAATACCTAAATGGACCGTAACCCGGCAACGTATGCCGTTCCCTATGCCATGGGGGTCAGGTTGTAGCAGCGCGCCAGGTCATTGATACTCGCGCGCAAAGCAGTCCATAGGCGTTGTGCCTGGCCGTCATTACTGCCCTTTCCCCACGACCTGATTAACGCGGCGCGCGCTGTCCATGACCTGCTCCATTTGCACTTTGGTCTCCAGATAATTCGCCGTTTCATCGAACTTGCGCCGCAGACGGTTTGTGGTGCGATTCAGATCGTCCATGGCGTTCTGAAGGTCGTCTTTTCCTTGGCTAGCTTTTTCCTTCCCGGCTTGCTTGTTTGCGGAGTTTGCACCCTGGCCGCGCTTTGCTGCTCCGCTGCTCTTCGCCGATCCGGCCTGATCCTTGGCGTTTTCCCCGCGACTGGTCAGATACTTGTCGAAATCATCCACGCCGTTTTCCACTTTGCGGATGCGGTCAGCCACCTGAGCCTTTGAAAATGGATTTGTCTCGGCAAACGTGATTGTGAAAAAGCTGACAGCGGAAAAGATCGCTGTGCAACAAAACTACAGTTCGTATTCTCAAGCGCATAATTTTATATTTCTAGTTGATTGTTGGTATGTGATGACAATGGCAGTGGGCAACACCGCCGAGCTCAGCATAGAGTGATTCCCACTCGCCGTGAATAGGACCTTAGTCGTACGATCGCCGTCGGCTTCGCTCGACTCGGCGAGCGGTTCGCGTGTTACATATCTGAACCTCCCGATAAAAGTAATCACTTGCGCTGTCGCGCACGTGATCCGTGAATCGTTGAATCGTTACATCGGAATTGAGGAGTCGATTCTCTCTCGATTTAAATTGCTAGCTGAGCGGGGGTTCGCAGCCTGCGCGAAGCGTGCTTACACTGGAGCGATGCGCATGGCGAGAAAGATTCGTTACCGTCTGGAGTGGGTGGGACTCAAATTCGCCGCGAAATTCGTGCCACTTTTGTCGCGCAAAGCTTGTTATCGGCTGGCCCTTTTGCTCGGCTCGCTCGCTGCCATGCTCGATCGTCGGGGCCGGCGCGTTGCGCTGAGTAATCTGCGCGTGGCTTTTGGCGATGAGATTTCAGCCGAGGGCCGGGCGCAGATCGTGCGTGAATCGTATCAGCACTTTGCCCGCACCATGCTCGATTTTTTTTGGAGCCCGCGCCTAACGAGTGAAAATTTCTCGCGTTACGTTGAGTTCGAGAATCGGGAGAGATGGGATGAAGAAAACACGCGCCCGGGCAAGCCGGTCATTGTCGGTTGCTATCATTACAGCAACTTCGAATGGCTCAGCATTGTCTCGGCCTTCGCCGGCTCTGGAGGGTGTCGTCATCGCGCAGCAATTCAAGAATCCACTGCTCGATCCGATCTTCCTGAAGTTGCGCCAGAGAAGCGGCCATCGCGTGGCACCGCGCAAAGGCGCCGTCATGCATCTTTACCGGGCCCTGCGCCGCGGCGAACGCTTCGCCTTGCTCGTCGATCTGACAATTTCGGCCAAACTGCCGACTGTGGCGATTAAGTGCTTCGGCCTTGAACGCTGCGTCACCTTTGCTCACGTGTGGCTGCACCAGCGCACGGGCGCACCACTCATTAACGTCCATTGCGAGCCGCTGCCCGGCGGGCGTTACCGCGTGGTTTTTCATCCCCGGATTGAATTTCCCGCAGGCGCTTCGCTCCAGGAAATGGCGCAAGCCTGCTGGGATCAGTTCGAGCCGGTTGTCCGGAAGAATCCCGCGCCCTGGCTCTGGATGTACAAGCATTGGCGTTACCGCCCGCTGGCGGCGAATCCGGAGGCGTATCCATTCTACGCGAATATTTCGGCTGATTTCGAGCGCCGTCTCGATGAAGGCGCGCGCAAACTTCCGCCGATGACATCGAAAGTGAAGCTGCCGAAGGTTACGTGAGCCTGCGATCAGATTTAAAGGGCGTGTTGCCCAAATCGGTCTGAGTGGAAAGAAAAAAGTACCCAAGCTGGGGGAGATGTGCTAACAGAGTGTTCCCATCATGATGGGACAACGGAAGAGCGAGCCCCGAAAGCTTTCGGGGTAAACCTGGAGAAGCGAGTGAGAGCCAATCATCCGCTGCGGCAAATAAAAGCGCTGATCGACTTTAGCTTTGTGCGCGAAGAGGTGGCCCACTGTTACGGGAAGAACGGTAACGAGTCAGTGGCGCCGGAGATCATTCTCAAGATGATGTTTCTGCTCTTCTTTGATGACATTGCGAGTGAGCGGGAGCTGATGGAAATGATTGTGGAACGGCTCGATTACCTCTGGTTTTTGGATTACGGGCTGGATGAGAAGGTGCCCGATCACAGCGTGCTATCGAAGGCGCGGGCACGGTGGGGCAAGGAAGTGTTTGAGAGCTTGTTTGTACGCACGGTGGCACAATGCGTGGACGCGGGGCTGGTGGACGGGAAGAAGCTGCATGTGGATGCCAGTTTGATCGAGGCTGATGCGGCAAAAGAATCAGTGATCAAAGCTGCGCCGCCTTTAATCGCGGCTCTAAAACAGGCCTATCGAGCGACGGAGAGCAAATTGGAAGAGACGAGCACGCCGGAGAGCTACGAAGCGGTGAATGATCGAATGATGAGCCAGAGCGATCCAGATGCGGCTTGCGTGCGCCAGGGTGGAGGTCAGTCACGACCGCGCTATAAACATCACCGGGTGATTGATGATAGCAAAGGAGTCATCACCGCCATTGAGACAACGCCGGGTTCCATCGCAGAGAACAAGAAGCTAATGGGGTTGGTGGATCAGCACCAGAAGAATACCAATTGCCAGGCCCAGATCGTGATAGCCGATCATAAGTATGGAACGACTGAAAACTTCGTGGAGTGCCAGGCGCGCGGGATCACCACGCACATGGGAGACGCCGGGATAAAAGCCCGCAGCGGACATGACCACACAATTTTTGGTGATGAGGCTTTTGCCTATGATCGGGTGGCTAACATCTACCGCTGTCCGGCTGGTCAGATTCTTAGGCCGCGCCGCATGCATCCTGTTCGCCGAACGATCGGGTACAAGGCTCCCGCCAGAGTGTGTGCGGGATGCGTGTTGCGCCCTCAATGTACCCGCTCTTGCCATGGACGCACTGTGCAAAGACACCAAAAACAAGCGGCCCTGGATGTAGCGCGTGCTCAAGCCCACAGCCTTGCGGCACGGCTGGACCGCAGACGGCGACATCATTTGATGGAACGCAGTTTTGCTGATGCGGCTAACAATCATCACTTCAAACGCGCACGCTGGCGACGGCTCTGGCGACAACAAATTCAGGATTACCTGATTGCGGCGATCCAGAACGTGCGCATCCTCCTGGCCAATCAAAAGCCCAAGAAAAGTGCGGCCGCGGCACTTTCTTCATTAATCCTTCGGGCTAAGATGCCGACTTTGCTGCACTGCTGAACCATTGGCCCTGCTCAATCCAACTAGAACACTCTGCCGGCTCAATAATCTAAACACGGTTTACAGACTAATGCCGCCTAACGAAGCCTTTGGGCAACACGCCCTAAAGATTTCACATTCGGTGCTCGCGCAGCGAATCAGACGTCATCCCTTTTGATTTTCGTACAACGAACTCGGCATAAGTGTCATCCTGACAGGAGGTGAAATCGTCGACGCGATCTCTTTTGTTGCAGCTGTAGTGATCAGCACCAACACTTAAGTTCAGGACCAAGAAGAAAGAGAAGGAGCAGCAATCATGAACATGAAACTAGAAGTAGTAATCGTCCCTGTCTCCGATGTCGATCGCGCCAAAGCATTCTACGAGAAAATGGGGTTCCGATGAGATATCGACATCGCGAATGAAAACTTTCGGGGTATACAATTTACTCCTCCTCGTTCAGAGGCGTCAGTCATCTTCGGCAAGGGAGTCACGTCGGCCAGGACTGGCTCAGCCGAGCTAGTCCTTGCCGTGGACGACCTCGACGGCGCCCGCGATGACTTGATCGGCCGCGGCGTCAACGTGAGTGAGGTCTTCCACCACGCTGGCGGCCCATTTAATAACGCTTTGGAGAACCCGCGCGTCGCTGGGCGCGACCGGGAAGGTCGTTCCTACTTCTCGTTTGCCTCATGAGGATCCAGGCGGGAACCGCTAGCTGCTCCAGAAGATCACAACGCGACTTCCAGGCCGGATCGATTCCGCGGCGACGACGTTCAGTTCGGCGAGCGATCTGGCGAGCGCGCTTCGGCGTGCAGAGGCCGCTCACGGTGAGCACGAAAAACGCACCGGCCAGAGAGACGCCAACTGGCCGGATTGGTACGCCAAGTAGATAGTGGCCGAGCAGGCCGGCACGGATCTGCCGCAATGACCAACTACGGCGTGAAACGAATCGCTTTCCAATTGGGAAACTAAACGAAGCGGCCCACAGCCTTCAGGCAAAGGACCGGCCGATTGGTTTACGCGTACAGTCCGAATTGGTTGGCGCCGATCCATGTCGCCCACTGCTCTATCATCGGCGGGACGACGTCGGATTGGTGATACTTGGAACTGACCCCACGACAGTCCGCAACTCCTTTTGCCACTCGGGCGATGCTTCGCTTGAGTCGCCATCTGCGCGTATTGTGATAGCCTCGGTAGACCGAATGGACTCAATCTTCCTCAGTTACAGGCGAGAGGATTCTGAAGGTCAAGCTGGTCGTCTGTACGACGACCTTGTTGCCGTCTTCGGTCCCGATTCAGTATTTATGGATGTTGCGGCCATACAGCCTGGGCGAGATTTTCGGAAGTCCATTGATCAGAGCTTAAACTCCTGCGGGGTGTTTCTGTCTTTGATCGGTAAGAGTTGGTTGACTGCAAAAGACACTTCAGGTCAACGCCGTCTAGACGACCCTGCCGACTTCGTTCGTATTGAAACGGGCGCTGCTCTAAAGCGCGATATCCCGGTCATTCCCGTTCTGGTGCAAGGCGCGTCAGCTCCCAAGCCAGATCAATTGCCAGATGATTTGAAGGAGCTTGCGTTTCGGAACGCAGTCGAACTCACGCACCCGCGCTGGGACTCCGATATCCAGGTGTTGATAAACGCGTTGCGTCCTCACATCTCTGAATCACGCCCCAAACCCGAACCAGAACGAGTCCAGCCAGGCAGTAAGCTAAGAGCGACTAAGTCGCTCGTCGTAGTTGCGGTTCTTCTCGTCATTGTCCTCGGGCTGGCGTTCTATCTCCTGGCCGTCAAGAAGGCAGTGAATAATCCTGCCGACCGTCGGACTGAGATCACGACAACTTCAGCAGCCGCCGATTCACCCGTGCCCGAGCCCATAAAGCGAAGTCCAGAAAAAGTGGTGTCTCCGCCTGCAACAACAAAGGCGGCGCCCATCGGAGTCGAAGACTTTTCACTGGTCGCCCGACGGGCACCTCTCGCAGACGATCCCAAGCGCTATACATTCACGTTGTCGCTTGATGCTCCGGCATTAGTCGACGACATCGCCCGCGTTCATTACGATCTTGTCTATGACCCGAATCCCCTTTCGCTTGAAGGCGGTGCCGCGCCTTCCTTCAGCGCCGTGTATGAAGGCTGGGGCTGCTACGAAACTGTCGTTGTAACCGTGTACTTGAAGTCACCCGGTTCGCAGCCGCTCAAAAAAACTTTCAATATGTGTAAGGCTCTAACTTACTAAACTTGCCCCCAACTCGCTCAAAGAGACTCAACGAATTCTTTCCTGTCGCCCGCCGAAAGCTTCGCGAAAGTTGCGTCACAGGCAGAGTGAACAACGTTGAACGATGAGCGCTTACACAGTTGAGGCGGTCGGTTTCATTCGCTCGATGGTGAAGGACCGGGAAGACGCGCCGCGCCAGGGAACGGAAGGCGCACCCGATGCGTGGCTCGAGATCGAACCACGATTTGCCGAGGCGTTGTTGGGAATGGAAGTCGGCCAGGAACTGATCGTGATCACGTGGTTGCACCAGGCGAAACGCGATGTGCTGAAAGGACATCCGCGCAACGATCCGACTCGTCCGCTCACCGGCGTGTTTTATACGCGCTCACCGGCGCGGCCGAATCCGCTCGGGCTGCATCCCGTAACGGTGCGCGAGATTGAGGGCACACGTATGAAGATCGGCCCGATCGAGGCATTCGATGGCACGCCGGTGGTTGACATTAAGTCAGCGTCTACTCGCGCGGATGGATGATCGGCTTTGGGTTAAAGCTTCAACTACGCGACCGATAATAAAAGATGCGGAATGCGCTTAACCACGTAGAACGCGGCGGGCACACGAAGATTTAAAGGAAGAGTAGGTGCGCGACGGCACGTAACGGGCGACAGTTGTTACCTCATGCCCTTTCGCGCACTTCATCTTTCACCGCAAATTCTGCAGGCGGTTCGGGATTCTGGTTACACCGAGCCGACTCCAATCCAGATTGCGGCCATTCCGCTCATCCTCGCGGGACACGATGTCATTGGCATCGCCCAGACTGGGACGGGGAAGACCGCCGCTTTCGTTCTGCCGATTTTGATGAAGCTCGCCGAATCGAGACAGACCGTTGCGCACCACGGCGAGTTAACTGCGAACCGTCGCGACCAGAAACATAGCGTGCACCGGCTGCGTGCGCTGGTGTTGGCGCCGACGCGTGAGCTTGTCGTCCAGATCGAGGAGAACGTGCGCGCGTACGCGAGACATGTTCCGCTGCGCATGGCCACCGTCTTCGGGGGAGTGAGTGAACGCCCGCAAATTGAAGCTCTGCGTTCCGGGGTCGACATGGTCGTGGCTACGCCGGGTCGTCTGATCGATTTGATGGAGCAGCGCGCGGCCAATCTTTCCGGGATCGAATTTGTGGTGCTGGACGAGGCTGATCGCATGCTCGACATGGGATTTCTTCCTCCGATTCGGCGAATCATGAAGGCATTGCCGCACAAACGGCAGACCCTCATGTTTTCCGCTTCGCTCTCGCGCGAAATCGAGGCATTGACCCATCAGTTTCAGCAGTCACCCAAGATGGTTGAGATTGGACGACGAGCGAATCCGGTAGAGGCTGTTACTCAGCTCGTTTACGAAGTCCGTCCGCATTTGAAACCGGCATTACTTCTTCATCTACTGAGCGATCCCGGCTTCGACACGGTCCTGGTTTTTTCGCGGACCAAGCATGGAGCGGACCGAATCGCGCGTCGCCTGGAGAGCAGCGGAATCAAAACCGGCACCATCCATTCCAATCGTTCCCAGAATCAGCGGTTGCGCGCTTTAAAAGATTTCAAGTCGGGCGCGGTGCGAGTGCTGGTGGCTACGGACATTGCGGCGCGAGGTATCGACGTGGACGGGATCTCGCATGTGGTGAACTACGATTTCCCGATGCACTCCGAGGATTATGTCCATCGCATCGGACGCACCGGCCGCGCACACGCTATCGGTGATGCGATCAGCTTTGTTACGCCGGAAGATCAGGGGCCGTTGCGTTCGCTCGAGCGTTTCATCGGCCGTGGCATCGTACGGAAAAAGGCGGAAAGTTTCGATTACAATCAGCCTGCGCCGCCACGCGACGAGCAGGGCAGGGGAGCACGAGTCTCGCAACGAAGGAACGAGCCGCGACGACCAGCAAATTCTCCCCGTGGAAGCGACGACTCCCGGCACGGCCAGATTGGGTGGAGTTTCCGGAATGCTTCATCGAACAATCGTCCGCCGCGCAGATCTTATCGGCGGCATCGTTGATTCATTAGCTAGCGAGGAAAATAGGGTCAGCGGACTCGTTAACGGAAAGTATCCGACTGCGGATCCCAAAAGTCTCCTTTTAAGCCGAGGCCGGTGAAGATGGAACGCATCTCATCGGGCTGCGGACGCCGCGAGTTCTCTTGCAAGCGGGTCGAATACCAAGTGGTCGCGAGCGTCCATAGATGGTCCATCGTGACGAGCGGCCGTATGGGATAACCATGCGCGGCACACCACTCTCGAACCCGTTCTTCCGACCGGAAGAAAAGCATGTTGCTTCAGGTGAAAACAATGTCGTCCCACCACTTGGCTGCCGGAACAAGGCAATGAAAAAGCCAGCTGCAGGGTGGGGGACCTTCCAAGTTAATCTCCAGTGAGAGCGGTTCACCGGATTGCTCGCAACGGGAATGAATTCGGCCCGAGCGATGCAGCGCCGCCGGTATGCCAAATGAATCCCAGGCGCAGTTAGCGAAATACTTCGTCTCATCGACGATCACGACGTGTTGGGTCGGTACGCCGGAAAATGGCGGAGCCATCCGAATGGACACTCCATCGGGTTCCAACACCAACACTCGCTGAGCGCGTAATCTGACAAAGGCTTCGCGGACGCTGCTGACATCAGAGCCAACGCGTTCAGCTACAACTTGCAGCGACGGCCTCTGCCCGGTCTCGGCGAAATGCCGGTAAATGGCCAGTTTCGTCTGCGTATCGAGACTCATTGGTTATCTGAGGCTAATCTGGAATCGACAAGAGGCTAATCTCAGGAATGGAACGACGGGATGAGCGACATGGAAGGTAAATCTGCCACGGTAGCGGCGAGGAAGTGTGGGAAACGACGGAGTTTCAAAGCAGGAACGCAGGAACATTTTTATCCCCAGATTTTAAGCACCCTGTTTTCCAAAGGACGCCCGATGCGGTCGGTGCGATACTTTTCTGGATGAGCAGAGCTTTCGTTAAAGAAGATGTTGATCTTCCGGAGCGCAGCGGACGGAAGCGATCGGCCTCAGGACTGCCGCCGGGAGCGACCAATTACATCACCGCGCGCGGGGCGAAGCGTTTGCGCGACGAACTGCAAGAACTTCGCGCGGCAAACACCGTTAGCGAGCGTGTCACCGAACTCGAACAAATTCTGGCATCGGTCCATGTTGTCGATCCTCCGGCCGCGCCGTCTAACAGTGTCACGTTCGGCGCAAGGGTGACCATGAAGGATAAGAAAGGCACGGCGGAAAGGCTTACCATCGTCGGCGTCGACGAACTTGATTTCGAATCTGACGTCGTCAGTTGGATATCTCCGATCGGCAAGGCGCTGCTGGCCGCGGACATGGGCGACTGGATTACACTCGAGGACGGCCGAAGGGCGAAAGTCGTAAAGATTGAATTCAAAACAGGCTCTGATCTGAACGTTTGACGCTTCGTTGCTCTCCGAGAAAACGTTGAAACGAAACGCTGCATTATCAGTTTGACGTTGCCTGATTGTTGTTGGGGTTGTTCATCGTTTCTTGAAACGCGAACACAAAATCGACTCAGTGCGGAGCGATCACATGGCGTTACGCTCTCAAAAGATATTTCTAAATTTTGCCGGTCGTAGTTTTGGGTAGCTCATTCACGAAGGTCACACTGTGCGACGCCTTGAATTGCCCCAGGTTTCGAAGTGCAAACTTATCGTGATTTTCCTCTGCGCAGATTTGGCAGCAAGATCTCTAGGCGGGCAGAGCATGAAGCACCCGGCTGAGCCGACGACCGAATAGCACGACAAGGATACCGCCACTGGCGGCGATAGCCGCGTGCATCGCCCAAAACTGCGCAGGCGTCATTTTTTCATAGAAGCCGCCGATCCGGCCGATGATCGTGTTCGCAATGAAAAGACTCATAAAGGCCAATCCCATCATGGTGGCATTCATTTTAGCCGGCGCGGCGCGCGAAACCAGGGCGAGAAGCGTGGGCCAGTAGTAGAGGAAGGAGATTCCCAATCCAGCGCTGTAGAAAAATGGCCAGATCGGATGAACCGGCGCGGCGCCCGCAAGGAAGATTGCCAGGACCAGGATCAGGTTGCTGGCCGCGGCAAGAAAGGCGCCGGTGCCGATTTTGGCCAGTTCGTTAGGCTCGCGACCCCGCGATGCCTGTTGCCGCCAGATCCAGAACAGCAGCGGCACGCTGGCGACGCTGAAAACGGAATTGATCGATTGGAACCATGGGACCGGGATCCGGAAGGCGCCCAGGTCGAGCGCGACGTGCTGTTGAATCCAGATCGAACTCATGTTGAAAACTTGACCGTAAGCGATTGACTCGAAGATCGAGATGATCATCACGGCGATGAGGGCGATGACGATGCGTTGCTCGGTTGCAGTGAGTCGAGTTGCGCTCTCGAACTGGCGTCGTTCCACGCGCGCCGGCAGGTAGCGATATCCATAGAGATAGGTGGCAAGGCCAAGAAGCATGAAGATCGCGGCAATGCCGAAGCCGAGGTGCCAGCCATAAACCTGTGCGAGCAAACCGCACAGCAAGGGTCCAGCGACCGCTCCGATGTTGATTCCCGTGCTGAAGATGACGAAACCACGGGTCCGCCGCTCTTCGTCCTCCTGCGGATAAAGAGCACCTACTTGCGCCGAAATATTGCCTTTCAAAAAACCCGAGCCGATGACGAGTAGTAACAACGCCAGGAGAAATGATTGATCAAAACCCATGGCGATATGACCGGCACTCATCGAGAGGGCGCCAATCACCACAGCATTACGCTGTCCGATCCAGCGATCGGCGATCATGCCGCCGAGCAGCGGCGTGAAGTAAACGAAACCGGAGTAGAGCCCGAAAATCTGCGATGCCAGCGCCTGGGTTGATAGCGGGCCCACGACCGATTCCACCGCCGCTTTGAACCCGGAAAATCCACAGATGTGCTCAACGTGCCCTGGCAGCAGCAACTGATTTACCATGTAAAGGACGACCAGCGCCGTCATTCCATAATAGGAGAAGCGCTCCCATGCTTCGGTGAACGCGAGATAAAAGAGGCCTCTGGGGTGGCCAAGAAAGGTCGCGCGTCTCGACGTTGCTTCGGCCGTGGTCATCGTGCCATGCGATCCAGGCATCTTTCGTTAGGTATAGGCAGCGAGCGTTTCGGGTACAAGATAAGGAGCCGCCAAAAGCGCAAGCGCGCCTTAGCGGCCCCTTTCTCAGATTTTCAGAGTCTTATTGTTTTGGCAGTGGATCCGCCCCAAAGTTTGCATGGACCAACGTCCATTTGTTGTCCTTTTTCACATAAACGCGTGTGGATTTTGCACGGATCGGTTCCGTCTTTCCGTCCTTGTCCTGTGTCACGCCGACATAGTTGTAAGTCAGGATGGCAACATTCCCGTTGTATAACTGGACCTTGGGATTGGCCATTTCCGCCGCGACCGTTTTGCCAGAGGCTTTTCCTGTAGCCTCCGCCAGCCGCGAACTCATCGCCTTACCATCGAGCCGCGTGGCGTAGTCGCCGTTGAACTCGGTGTAGTCGTCCGACATGTCCTTCGACTGTTCCGCCACATTTGTCGGATCCTTAATTTCGGCCGCCCATTGCGCCTTTACCATTGCAATCACCCCATCAGCAGGTGCCTGGTCGGCTTGCTGGGCGGACGCGTTCATCGCGAAGGCCGAGCAACAGGCAGACGCGATTAATACCAATATCATTTTTTTCATTCCATTTTCCTTCCGGAGAAGCCCCCCGTGTGTATGAGCTGACCACGCCCAGTGTTTAGACCGCAGCTGGCAACGGTCTTGTTAGCTATTGCCGCCGAACCGGCTGAGTAGCCGGATGCTCGCTTTCTTGCGTTGGCGCTACGTAGTTCGCCGCCACTGACTAAGTCAATGCATTTCGCCGGACGATCTGACGCTGATAATCGTGCAAAGCAAGCGTCACGTTCGAGCCGGGTACGCGCATTATGGGCACTGCTCCCGCGTTTCGATGGTGCCAGTGCGGTTGGTCTGCGTGTTAGCCGCAGTCACCACTCATGACGTTCCGCTGATCGCGACGATACCGTTCACTCCAACGGCTTCAACTCACCGAGCATGGTCGGGATTAATTCTGAGACAGTGGGATGAATGTGCATGGCGCGCTGGATCACTGAGTATGGCGCGTTGGCGTACATCACGTCGAGGATCGAGTGAATTACCTCATCGCACTCGATTCCGAGGAATGACGCTCCAAGGATCTTTTTCGTTTCGGCATCCACTAGAATTTTCATGAATCCCTCCGTCTCGCCTTTCTCCCGTGCACGGCCGACTTGGGTCATTGGACGCTTTCCAATCAAAGCTTTCCGTCCTGACTTTCGCACTTCCGCCTCAGTCATTCCTGCTCTGCCCAACGGCGGATCAATGTAAAGGGCGTAAGCCGTGATCCGGTCGCTCACGCGGCGCTGGTCGCCGTCTAAAAGATTGGCCGCGACAATTTCATAATCGTTGTACGCGGTATGAGTGAAGGCTCCCCGTCCGTTGCAATCACCCAACGCGTAAATGCCGGGCACGTTGGTGCGGAGTTGATCATCAACCTGGATGTAACCCCGTTTATCGACTTCAATCCCGGCTTGTTCCAGACCGAGGTCGTTGGTGTTCGGCACGCGACCGACCGCGAGAAGCGCATGCGAGCCGACAACGGTTTTATCACCGCTGCTGCAATCAACCTGCACGGCCACTTTGTCGCCGCGTTTTTCAAAGGCGATGCATTCAGCACCCAGACGGATCTTGATACCTTCGCCTTCGAGAATTGTTTTGATGTTTTCGGAAACGTCTTCGTCTTCGCGATGAATCAGCCGCGGCCCCTTCTCCACAACGGTCACGTCACTGCCGAAGCGACGATACATCTGGGCAAACTCTAATCCCACGTAGCTTCCGCCGATGACGATCAGGTGTTCGGGCAGAAAGTCCACGTTCATCATCGTTGAATTGTTTAAATAGCTCACCTGATCGATGCCGCCGAGCGGAGGAACCGACGCGCGTCCGCCAACGTTGATAAAGAATTTGTCTGCATCGAGAAATTCGTTGCCAACACGAACCCGATGCGGGTCGGCAAAACGGGCGTGTCCTTCAATAACGGTCAGGTTCCGAGTGTTCCTTAGCCACTTTTCCAAGCCCTCACTGCTTCGGCGGACCAGGGCGTCTTTACGCATTTTGACTTTTTTCATGTCAACGGCGATCGAGCTGCGAATCGTCACGCCATAATCGCCGGCCCGGCGGGCGACATGAGCTGTGCGGGCACTAGCCACTAGTGTCTTCGTTGGGATGCAGCCATTATTGACACAAGTGCCGCCGAATCGCTTGCGCTCGACAATCGCCACCTTCATTCCTGTATCTGCCAGCCGAACCGCAAGAGACGGTCCTGCCTGGCCAGTGCCAATAACGATCGCATCATATTTAGTTGACATCGGGATACCTCCGCTCGGGTTATGGTTGTCTGCAAGTAAGAAGGCAGAAGTAAAAGAAAAGACGAGCTGGAGTTGGCTCGAGAGTCAGGGGTTCTCGCGATCCTGGGTTTTCTTAGCGAGAGCTCGCTCTATCTTTTCCGGCGCAAACTCGCGCAGCTCGCGCTCATCGGCTCGTAAGACCGGAAAACGCCGAACACCCAACTCCGAAAGTATTCGCGAGCAGGCGTCGAAGTCAGTATGCATCGTAACCTTCTTCCCCAAGGCTTCGGCGTGTCGGGAGCGGCGTATGATCTCAGGAGGTCAGCGAATGATTCGTTTGATAAACGCATTCACAAATAAGGGCGCGCAACGTCCGAGCTCTCCACGGCGAGTCTGCCAACGGACTGGCCGCCAGAAGCGGCTCCCTTTTGTTAGGCAACGGGCAGTTTTTCCGCTGAGTAATCAGGCAGCTCGATGCGGTCGAGCAAAGTTGATCCCAGCGCCCATTTGGCGACAAGAGGGACGGCAAACGCTTTCGTGATCTGGTTGCGCAAAAAAAGCCCCCAGCGAGTCTTCGGCGCAAATGACGTGGCGAATTTCGCAGCGGCATTTTGTTTTTCGACCATGAAGTCACGCAATAATGCGTCATAGCGTTTCAGCGCTTTTTCCGGCGAGGTGTTCGCCCGGCCAAATTCCCCAGCCAGCACGTAGGCGGCAACCATCGCGAGCGCGGCTCCCTGGCCCGCGAGCAGCGACGGGCAAAAGGCAGCGTCCCCGATAAGACCGACGCGTCCCTTTGACCAGGTGTTCATCCGAATCTGGCTGACACGATCGAAGTATAATTCCGGGCACGATTCCATCGCGGCGAGAATCTGCGGACATTCCCAGCCAATGTTACCAAATTGCGCGCGTAGCACGCTCCTCTGCGGCTCGGTATCGTCGGGATCGATCCGGTCCCGACGTTGATCGATAAAAACAAACAGGAAGAGAGTGCGATCGTTCCGCAGCGAAAGCCGGCCCACTTGTTTTCCCGGAACGCTGTAATTGACGTAAATGTTCTCGTCTCTCGGCCGGTAACCGGTTACCTCGAAAGCCGCGACCGAATAACCGAGGAAGGTCTCAAAACGATTTTCTTCTCCGAACGTCAGTTTCCTAACAACAGAGTGGAGACCGTCGGCGCCAATGACCATGTCAAAGCGGGCGGGAGCGGCATGCTCAAAAGTGACGTCCACACCATGAACGTCCTGCCGAAGCCCGGCAATGCTGTCGCCGAAAATGGTTTCACAACGCCCCTCGACTTTGCGGCAGATACTTTTGGCCAGGTCAGTGCGAGGAATCGTCACATACCGGCCATGGGTGGCCGCGCGGAAGATGTCGACATCAAATCCGCCGATCGGTCGTCCCTGCGCATTGACGATTCGCAGTTCCCTGATGTTGTATCCATCGCGCTTGAGATCGGTAAGAATTCCCATTCGCTCAGCGATGTCGAAGCCGAGCCCCCAAAAATCGATGGCATAACCGCTGGTGCGCAACTGTGGCGCCCGTTCGATCAGGGTTGATTCCACCCCATAAACAGAAAGCCAATATGCGAGCGTCGGGCCGGCGATGCCCACCCCGGAAATGAGGACAGACATATACAACAATATCGCGGGGAAAAGAGATCGGGGTTGTATATTCAACTCCGAAAAGTTTCGCGAGCAGGCATTCAAGATTCCCCTATTCGGGAAGCACTCGTGCTCGGCGTCGTTTCGTCAGGAATGCGAGTCCCCACTGTACTAAGACGAAGAAGCGATTAGCGAACCCAATGAGGAAATAGATGTGTACCCCCGCCCAGACAAGCCAGGCGGGGAATCCTGAAAATCGCAGGAAGCGCAGGTCGGCAACGGCATAAGTACGGCCCACAATAGCGAGGTCCCCCTTATCCCAGGTACTAAAACGGTCCTGGCGGTTTGGTTCCGGCAACGCGATAACGAATCAGGCGCACCACGTACCGACCTTCTTGAATGGCCGGCTGAGCCACGCCTGGCATCAACATTGGTTCGTTTGATTTGAAGCCCAAGAAGATTCGGATGCGCCCCTGCTCCAGGTAGAAACTGAGGGTGCGAATCATGCTTTGACCTTCCATCTCCCACTCGTCCCCACAGCTCGTCGGGAAGGCGAGGATGGGCTCGCCGTAATTGCCATAAATGGCAACGCCCATGTTGTGATTGACATGGTGCGAGTACCATTACTGATGGTCACGATGCATGGGCTTGCGAGGATAGCGGATTGACAGTCGGGCTCAAGCCCGGGGTGAGGATCGCGTGCGGTGCGCACAGTGCCTCGGAACACGCGGTGCAATCGCGGGGGAGCGCGCGTTGGTCTCGGATGGATATCAGCCAGGGATGTGGCGGTACCTGAATTTTGGGTTGGCCACACCTAAAGCAGCGTGCGATCTGGATCGGGTCGTTAGGCCACGACTTCCACTCAAGCGACAAGCAACCGCACGAGGCTTGATCGTGGATATGTCAGAGTTAGGCGATGTCGAAGCGATCGAGGTTCATGACCTTGTTCCAGGCTGCGACGAAGTCGTTCACAAATTTCTCTTGCGCGTCCGAGCTTCCGTAAACTTCTGACAAGGCGCGGAGGACGGAGTTGGAACCGAACACCAGGTCCACACGGGTGCCGGTCCACTTGCGCTTGCCCGTCTTGCGATCGCGGCCTTCAAACAGGTCGGCGTCCTTCGGCACCGGCTTCCATTCGGTGCCCATGTCGAGCAGGTTGACGAAGAAGTCGTTGGTCAGCGCTTCCGGTAGCTCGGTGAAGACGCCGTGCTTCGTGTCGCCAAAGTTATTCTTCAGGACGCGCAGGCCGCCGACGAGGACGGTCATTTCCGGCGCGGTAAGAGTGAGTAGCTGTGCTTTGTCGATGAGGAGCGCTTCGGCCGGGACGGTGTATTTGCCTTTGAGGTAATTGCGGAATCCGTCCGCGATGGGTTCGAAGCACGGCGAACGATTCGACGTCAGTCTGCTCCAGCGAAGCGTCCATGCGTCCCGGGGTGAAAGGCACCGTGATCTTGTGCCCGGCATTTTTCGCCGCCTGCTCGACGCCGGCACATCCAGCCAATACAATCAGATCAGCGAGCGAGATCTTCCTGCCCCCGGATGCACTCTTGTTGAACTCACTCTGGATGCCTTCCAGAGTTTCGAGCACATGGGCGAGTTGGTTAGGCTGGTTGACCTCCCAATCCTTCTGCGGTGCCAGACGAATACGGGCGCCATTAGCACCACCACGCTTGTCGGAGCCACGAAAAGTGGACGCCGACGCCCAGGCGGTGGAGACGAGTTGTGACACTGTCAGACCGGAAGCGAGAATCTTTTGTTTCAGAGCGGCGATATCCTGCGCGTCGATTAATGGATGATTTACCCCCGGGATGGGGTCCTGCCAGATGAGTTCTTCTTTCGGAACCTCCGGCCCGAGATAGCGTGCGCGCGGGCCCATGTCGCGATGGGTCAGCTTGAACCAGGCGCGGGCAAATGCGTCCGCGAATTCATCCGGATTCGCCATGAAACGCCGCGAAATTTTTTCGTAAACCGGATCGACGCGTAGTGAGATGTCGGTGGTCAGCATGGTCGGCCGGTGTTTTTTCGACCGGTCGTACGCATCAGGCACCGTGGTCGCGGCTGCTTTTGCCACCCACTGGTGCGCGCCGCCCGGGCTCTTTGTCAGTTCCCAGTCGTTATTGAACAGGTTCTCAAAAAAGCCGTTGCTCCACTTGCTCGGCGTGGTGGTCCAGATGACTTCCAAACCGCTGGTAATGGTGTCCGGGCCTTTTCCCCTGCCGAAGTCGTTTTTCCACCCGAAGCCCATTTCTTCGAGACCCGCCGCTTCGGGTTCGGCTGCCACATGAGTGGCTGGGGCGGCGCCGTGAGTCTTGCCAAAACTATGGCCGCCGGCGATGAGTGCGACGGTTTCTTCATCGTTCATCGCCATGCGAGCGAAGGTATCGCGAATGTCGTAGGCCGCCGCGATGGGATCCGGATTGCCGTCCGGACCTTCGGGGTTGACGTAGATCAAACCCATCTGCACCGCGGCGAGCGGATTCTCCAACTTGCGTGAATGGATGTCGCCATCCGCGTCCTCGTCGGACGCGAGCACCGCGTGCTCCTCCACGACACCGGGCGAACCGTGCGCATATCGGATGTCGCCACCCAACCACGTCTTTTCGGCGCCCCAATAGACATCCTGGTCGGGCTCCCACGTGTCCTCGCGCCCGCCGCCGAAACCAAATGTCTTAAAGCCCATCGTTTCGAGGGCCACGTTCCCGGCGAGAATCATCAGGTCGGCCCACGAAATCTTCCGGCCATACTTCTGCTTGATTGGCCAGAGCAGTCGACGCGCCTTGTCCAGGCTGACGTTGTCCGGCCAACTGTTGATCGGCGCGAAGCGCTGCTGGCCCCTGCCGCCGCCGCCGCGACCGTCGCCGATGCGATAGGTGCCGGCACTATGCCATGCCATGCGGATGAACAACGGGCCGTAGTGGCCGAAGTCCGCCGGCCACCAGTCCTGCGAATCGGTCATCAACGCCGCGAGATCTTTTTTTACCGCCGCCAGGTCGAGGCTCTTGAACTCTTTTGCGTAGTCGAAGTCCTCACCCATGGGATTGGACCTGGAGGAATGCTGGTGCAGAAGGTCGAGTCGCAACTGGTTAGGCCACCAATCGCGGTTGGACGGGCTGGTGGCGGAGTGGCGGACGGGGCATTTGGCTTCGGTTGACATATATTTTCTCCTTTACGTGGGTTGAACTGAATTCTGTGTAAGAGTTGCGAGTGATCGGCACGAGTGTGCCTGTAATTGACTTCTGGCCGCCCGGGCTTTGCTTTTCACCGCGCAGCGGCTTGCCGCTTGAACGATTTTGCTCGTGGTGGTCAGAAGATTGGCATTGCTCATATTCGTCAGAATCGAAGTTGAAACGTCCATCAACCAACCAGATTTGGTCGGATGCGTGGAAATATTTGTTTCCTCTCATTACGATAAGCATTGCCTATGGAAATGCATCGGCTGCGGATTGGGTGTTCGCTTACGCTTCATCGCCAACGGCGCGGAGTCGGACGTTAATTTCGTGTGTGAGTGCGCGATGAATCGGGCAACCGGCGGCGGTCTTCATCAGCTCTACGCGCTGCCCGGATGTAAGTGGACCAGTGAGTTGTATCCCGACGTCGATTCGATCAATCATGCCGTCTTTGGTCAGGCATTCTTCGCAGTCATGCGCGTGAATTCGTGAATGCCGTAACGTGACAACGATGTTCTCGAGCGGATATTTTCTCTTCCGGGCCTGCAATCCCACCATCATCGACGTGCAGGCACCGAGCGACGCCATCAGATAATCGTAGGGATCGGGAGCCATATCAGTGCCGCCGACATTAACTGGTTCATCCGCCTGGAACCGATGTTTGCAAGTGGAGATTTGCTGAAGAAAACTACGCCCCATCCCGAACACGACGACGTGCGGATCGACGACGTTGGTTAACTGAGTTGTGGTCGAGAACGACTTGCCGATGTCGATAGTGTCGATAGCGGTCTCGTTCATGCGCAAAATTTCGCAGAGCCGGAGCCGGGCACTTCACCGAAGTTGCGAAAGACTGATCGTTTTTTGCGATGAACAAGAGGGTTGATATGTTGAGGTGCTACGCTCCCCACAGGTGCATCAGGAGTGACCCTGACATAGGACTGATTGACACTCGCTTCGAGCGCAATATGCTCGGCGCCGTGGCGGAGGAGAAGGAGAGGCGCGCGGCCAGCCGATACGAAGCAGTCATCGCGACCTTTATTGCATTACTGGCTGTGTGTGTTGCCGGTTACACCGCTTACATGCAGCGCCAGCAGGTTCGCGCGGCGGTCTGGCCAATCCTTGAGTTCGACAGCAGCAACGGGCCCGACATCCATTTTACGCTCGGGAACAAGGGGGTTGGCCCAGCGATCATTCGGCATGTCGTTGTAAGGGTGGACGGCCAGCCGGTTAAGAACTGGCAAGAAGTGTTTGATAAATTACTTGGCCCCGGCGAGCATCACGGTTCGGAGAGCGACATGAGGGGTCATGTCTTCTCCGCAGGCGAATCGATGACCGTATTCACGCCGCACGATACAAATGGCAACCCGATCACTTCCGACAAGTCAAATCCAGTCTGGGTGAAGATGAACAAGGACCGCGGGCGTGTGGCGGTCGAGATCTGTTATTGCTCCACGCTGGGCGAATGCTGGACGCTACGCGCCACTGGATTGACGCCCGGCACGACAACCGAGACGAGTCGTTGCCCGACTCCATCGGCGATTACCTTTCAGCAGTAATCAGCAAGCTGTCGCGGTGAGTTGGTTGGCCTGGTCAGTGGGGAGCGGGATGGTGTCTAGAGGGCGTGTTGCCCAAATGGGATTGAATCCAAGGGATTGGAGGAACCTTGGCCAGAGAGCATGCGTTAGGCTGCAATCAGTGCAATGAGAAAGTGCATTCGGCCCGCGCCGGTTCGAGTCCGCCGAGCGGCGGTTCATTTGCAGATTTGCCTCTAAGAGTGCGACCATTCCGTTTTCGTTAACATGTCCACCAATGACCACAACGGCAGGGATGGTCGAGCTCTGGCGATTTTAGTGGGCCTTGCAGCGGCTGTTTTCGTGATTCACTTGCTCACCGGCGGCCGTTACGGTTTTCACCGCGACGAGCTGGCGACATTAGACGACGCACGACATCTTGCATGGGGTTACGTGGCGTATCCGCCCGTAACACCGTTCTTCGGCTGGCTATCGCTGAAGTTATTTAGCGAGTCGTTAACGGGATTCCGATTGTTCGCGGCGGCTTCGACTTCGGTCGCAGTAATTCTGACAGGGTTGATGGCGCGCGAGCTCGGCGGAAAAACCGCGGCGCAAGCCCTTGCGGCCTCGGCTGCGATTCCGTTCGCTCTCGCCGCCGGAAGTCTGATGCAGTACGTTTCATTCGACTATTTGGCGTGGGTCGCCTGTTCCTATTTTTTCGTGCTGCTGTGCAAATCTCGCGATCCACGGTGGTGGCTCGCAATCGGAGGCTGCATTGGGCTGGGCATGCTGACGAAATACAGCATGCTTGTTTTCGCGCTTGCCATTGTTACAGGCGTGCTGTTTACCGATCTTCGCACCGATCTTCGAAGCAAATGGTTGTGGCTTGGAGTAGTAGCCTCGCTACTCATCTTTTTGCCTAACCTGATTTGGGAAATTCAAAACAATTTCGTTTCACTCGATTTTCTCCAGCACATCCATGAACGAGACGTGCGTATTGGCCGGACGCGGAATTTCCTGCCGGATCAACTAGAGCTCACGCTCTTCACGTTGCCTTTGGCAGTACTTGGTTTGTTTTTTTATTTCCTATCGAAAACGGGGCGACCCTTTCGCGCGGCCGGATACTTGTACGTGATTCCGCTGATTACCTTTCTGGTTGCCAAAGGTCGTGGCTATTACCTCGCTCCGGCTTACCCAGTTCTATATGCCGGCGGAACGGTTTTCGGAGCTGAATTGATCAGGAACGTACGCCGGGTTTGGCGGCTTTCACTGTGGGGGCTTGCCTGGGCTTCGGTTGTGATGACGATTTCTTTTGCTGCGGCGTTCTTCGTCCCGTTGGCTCCAGCTGATTCCGGCTGGGCGCGCCGGGCGTTCAGAGTCAACGAAGATTTCCGCGAGGAAATTGGCTGGCCGGAGTTGGTGCACAAACTTGCTCAGGTCCGGGACTCGTTAGGCATGGCGGACCGCTCGCGATTCGGAATCCTGGCTGGAAATTATGGCGAAGCCGGAGCGATTAACCTATATGGAAAGGAATATGGATTGCCCGAAGCTATTTGTGGAACCAATTCATTCTGGGCGCGCGGTTATGGCGATCCGCCACCGGAAACCCTGATCGTGATCGGGTTTTCCCGCGAATTTGGGGATCAGTATTTCGAATCTTGCGAGGTAGTCGGCCACATCACCAACAAGTATGGCGTTGCGAACGAGGAGACGACCGATCATTCCGGCATTCTCCTGTGTCGACATCTGCGTCAAAGCTGGCCAGAGTTTTGGAAAAAATTCCGCCGCTATGGGTGAGAGCGACATAACCAAGCGAATGAAGCAGCTCGGCATTCACGAAGCCGATCTCGAAGAAACGTTTGCCCGCTCTTCCGCGCCAGGCGGACAGCACGTGAACAAGGTTTCGACCGCGGTGACCCTGCGGCATGGGCCGAGCGGCCTCAGCGTGACCGCGCAGGATTCGCGCTCGCAGGCAGTAAACCGAAAGGTCGCGCGCGAACGTTTGCTCGATGCCATCTCGAAGGCACGGGAGGAGCGTCGCGCTGCAGAAATTGCGGAGCGCGAGAAGACGCGGCGAAGAAAATCGCCGCGGCCGGCGAAACTAAAGAAGCAAATTCTTGAATCGAAACGTAAACGGGGGGAACTAAAAAAGCGGAGAGCGAAGATTCAATTTTGAGAAACAAATGTCGTTCGTAATACATCTGCCAACGCGACTTGTGACGAATCGCTTTGTAAATAAAACAATTCACACTATGAAAAAAGCAATCATACTGGGTTCTGCATTGTCGATCATCGGCCTGATGCTGGTTTCCTGCTCGAGTCAACCCGAAGCGACGACAACAACGACGCGTCAAACCACAGTCACGACAGCGCCGCTACCGCCTACACAAACGACGACAACAACGACGCATATGAGCGGCGGTTACTGAGGCAGAAACGACGGCGCGGCGCGCCGTCCCTCTCACGCATTGGTTCGCTACGATTTCGCCGTTGCTGTGTCGGCGCTTTGCGCTTCCTCTTCCTCCGCCTGACTTACTACAGGCGCGATTGCCTGAAGTTTTTCGCCGTTGCGCAGGTCCATCAGTTTCACACCCATTGTGTTTCGTCCGACGACTCGAATCTCTTTCACGCGTGTTCGGACCATCTGGCCTTTGTTGGTGATCAGCATGATTTCGTCCGATTCGCGCACGGTTAATGCGCCGACAACCTCCCCGGTTTTCTCGCCGGCTTTCATCGTGATGATGCCTTTCCCGCCGCGGGACTGGCGCCGGTACTCGTCAAACGGAGTGCGTTTGCCAATTCCGTTTTCACCGGCGACAAGCAGCATGGCGTCCGGATCAACAATCGCAATAGCCACCACGTGATCGCCTTTTCCGGGACGAATTCCCCATACGCCGACGGTGTTGCGACCCTGATCGCGCAATTGCTCTTCATGGAAACGCAAGCTCATTCCCTTTTTGGTAATGAACACGACCTCGTTGTTGCCGTTCGTTCGTTTCGCATCAATCAATCGGTCGCCGTCTTCGATTTGAATGGCGATGATCCCGCCCCGGCGGACATTTGCGTAATCAGACAGGTTCGATTTCTTCACGATTCCGGATTGCGTCGCGAACGCGATGTGCAGATTTTCGTCCCACGTTTGATCGACGGCGTTCGGCCCACTGCCTGATTTCTTCGATTGCACGCGAATCGTTGCCGCGATTTTTTCATCGGGCTTTAGCTCAAGAATGTTCGCGATCGAGCGACCCTTTGACGCGCGTCCCATCTCGGGAATTTCGTAAACCTTTTCCACGTACGCGCGTCCTGTGGCGGTAAAAAACATCAGGTAATCGTGCGTGGTAGCGGCAAAAAGATGTTCAACGAAATCGCCTTCCTCCTCCTCGGTGGCGCCTTCGCGCGTTTGCATTCCGATGACGCCTTTACCGCCGCGCCGCTGCGCGCGAAACGCGCTCACAGCCGTGCGCTTGATAAAACCACCGTGGGTGATGCTGATGATGCAACCCTCGTTCGCAATAAGGTCTTCGACGTTGATCTCTGCTTGGTCCGGAGCAATTTCCGTCAGACGAGGGGAACCGTATTTGTCGCGAATTTCGAGCAGTTCCTTTTTAATGATACTGAAGACGCGCAGTTCCTTCGCGAGGATGTCGCGTAAATCGTTGATTATTTCGATGAGGTCCTTGTATTCGTTAACGACCTTTTCGCGCTCGAGTCCGGTCAGCTGGTACAGGCGCAGGTTGAGAATTTCGTCTGTCTGTTGTTCGCTGAACGCGTATCGACCATCGGTCAGGCGCGCAGCATTGCGAATGAGAATGCCGAGTTGTTCCACCTGGCGTTTGGTGAATTCGAATGCAAGCAGTTTTACTCGCGCTTCGTCGCGATTGGCTGATCCGCGAATGATGCGGAGGAATTCATCGAGGTTAGCGAGCGCAATCAGGTAGCCTTCGAGTGTTTCCGCACGCTCTTCTGCCTTGCGCAACTCGTATCGCGTGCGACGCAGGACAACTTCGCGTCGATGCTCGATGTAAGCTGCGTTAGCGTCCTTGAGTGGGAGCAGCTTGGGCCGGCCATGATCAATCGCCAGCATTGTCACCGCAAACGAAGTTTCCAGCGCGGTGTGCTTATAGAGATTAGCGATGATGACCTTCGGATTCGCGTCGCGTTTGAGCTCGATGACCACGCGCGTGTTTTCATCCGATTGATCGCCGACGTAGCTGATGTCGGTGAGGACCTTTTCGTTCACTAACTGCGCGATGCGCTCGACGAGCGTGGCGCGGTTCACGCCATACGGAATTTCCGTAATAACGATTTGCTCGCGGCCGCCTTTGAGTTCTTCGATGCCAGCTTTGCCGCGCACTTTCATGCTGCCCCTGCCGGTCTCGAAATACTGCCGGATTCCACCCGCGCCACAGATAGCGCAACCGGTCGGAAAATCCGGTCCCATCACGTGCTGCATTAACTCGTCCAGTGTGATGTCGGGATTATCGATCTGCGCGCAAATGCCATCGACGACTTCCGCAAGGTTGTGCGGCGGAATGTTGGTGGCCATTCCGACGGCGATGCCGGTGCCGCCGTTAACGAGCAGGTTAGGAAACGCCGCTGGGAAAACGGTCGGCTCGGTCCGTGTCTCGTCGTAGTTGGGGACGAAATCGACGGTGTCCTTTTCCATGTCGGTCATCAGCGCAGCGCCGAGATGCGTCATGCGCGCTTCGGTGTAACGCATCGCAGCCGGTGGATCGCCTTCGATCGACCCGAAATTTCCCTGGCCATCGACCAGCCGTTCGCGCATCGCCCACGGCTGCGCCATGTGCACGAGCGTCGGGTAAATCACCGCTTCTCCGTGAGGATGGTAGTTACCGCTGGTATCGCCGCAGATCTTTGCGCATTTACGGTGCTGTCGCCCTGGGAAAAGCGACAGATCGTGCATCGCGTAGAGAATTCTTCGCTGCGATGGTTTGAGTCCGTCGCGCGCATCCGGCAGCGCGCGAGAGATGATTACCGACATCGAGTAATCGAGAAACGAACGCGACACTTCCTCAGCTACATTTATCGGCTCTACTTTTTCGTTTGCGTTTAACATCGGCTTAAGGTTTAGCAGAATCGGTAGCGTGCTCTCAGTAACACCGGTGCCTTAGCCCGGTGCGATTGTACCAAGGGGCAACGAACCGCGTTAACGGTTTGCTTGCAGCATGACAGCCGTTGAAACGGCTCATTTTTCAGCGCGGTGTGCGCACCTGGCTGACACCGGGTGTTAATTAGACTAGGAGAATATTTCCTCATCATCTTCAGTAGGTTTGCGCGACCGCCGGACGTTCTGCCTGAAAGCGCTCTTCCCACATTCGAGAAATCTCATCCGCCTGGCGCGTTGTCACTGGCGGACCGACGCGCGCGTCAGGCGGAAGTTTAATTCTCAGAAAATTCAGCACTCCGCCGATTGTCGCCTCGTAATCCGCGCAAAGTTTTTCGTACTCAACCTGGAACGGCTTTACTCCAGTCCGTTGGAAGAAATCGTTCCAGAGTGTCTCCTGTCGTTCAGCCTCATGAAGTGATTGCTCGATTAAATCGGGGTCGAACTCCGGTTGTCGCACGCTAGCTTTCCCCTCCTGCACTTTCCAGAGCCCCGTCTGAAGCGCCCGAGCTGTGGAGAGTGCCTGGCGCAATTTGTGACGCCGCGTGATGCGGACGAAACGAAGGCGCGGGAAAGCATTATGCAGGAGCTCCAGATCGCTCGTTGCAGGATTTCCAAAACCGTGCGCTTCTCGCAACCGGACAAGAAAGTCTTCGAGATACCAGCTCATCAATTTGAAACCGAAGACCTCGTTGTGCGTTATTTTGCTGTTCACTACGCCACGCACGTACGCCGCGTAGTCCCCATTCGGATCGACTCCGAGTTCCGCGGCATAGCGGGATTCGGACTTCGGCAAAAAAAATTGCTTCGGCACGCCTGCCCGGCGGGTGGCGCGTAATCCGTCAGTCAACAAATTGCTGCCCGACCGAGGGATCGTGCAGACCACGTAACAACGGCGCGGATGACGCAGCTTGTGAAACAAGCCCCCCATCTAATTATACGTCGAGATTGCGCACGTTTAGCGCGTTGTCTTCGATGAATTGGCGACGAGGCTCCACCACGTCCCCCATCAAAATCGTAAACATTTTGTCGGCATCGACGGCGTTGTCCTCGTTCAAGTCCACCTTTAAAAGCTTGCGTTTCTCGGGATTCATTGTGGTCTCGAACAATTCCTTGGCATTCATTTCTCCAAGACCCTTGAAACGTTTGATCTGCACTCCGCGACGGCCAATCTCCAAAATCTTTTGCAGGATTTCTGGAATCGAGAACAGCGGATGCGAAACGGCCTTGTCACCTTCGCCTTCGATCAGCTCAAAGATCGGGCGATCACTGGTCGCGTAATGATCGACCTTCAAACCTTTGCGAGCGAGTTCGGCGATAATCTTTTCGACTGCAGCCGTTTCGTGCAGTTCCACCAGCCTGCCGCGTCTGCGCGTTCCATCCGCTCGCGCTGGCGCTTCGCCTAACGGAAGCAATTCCTGGCCCATTTGAGTGTCGAACAAATTCAGATCGAGATTTTCCTGATGAAATTTGCGAACCGCCTTCTCGTCGTGAAAATAATGCGCACTCTCTTCATTCCCGTCGCGCACCTTTACAAGATAATTGGGGAGTTTACCCGACTTGGAGTTGCGCTGGGCAAGATAAGTCTCAAAATCACCGCCGTGGCGCCGCACTGCTTCGCTTAGTTTTGCGAGCTTCTCGAGCGATTCGAGGATGTCCTTGATTTGTGCCGCAGTGAATTCTTTCTCATCGGCGAGATTCTTCAGCCGGACATCCTCGGCGCCCAGTGAGATAAGAATTTTATTCAGCCGCGTATCGTCTTCGACATATTCCTCGCGCTTCTTTCGCCTGATCTGATAAAGCGGCGGTTGTGCAATGTAAATTCTCCCCGCACGCATCAAATCGGTCATCTGCCGGAAGAAAAATGTCAGCAACAGAGTGCGAATATGCGAACCGTCCACGTCGGCGTCGGTCATGATGATAATGCGGCCGTAGCGGAGCCGTGTCATGTCGAACGCGCCTTCGTCCTTCCCGTTGCTTTCGTCTTTGGATTTGCCGATCCCGGTTCCGATCGCTGTAATCATCGCCCGGATCTCAGTGTTTTTGAGAAACTGATCTTCGCGAGCTTTCTCGACGTTGATGAGTTTGCCGCGGATTGGCAGGATTGCCTGGTAACGCCGGTCGCGTCCCTGTTTTGCGGAGCCGCCTGCTGAGTCACCCTCAACGATGTAGAGCTCCGTTAATTCCGGATCGCGCTCAGAACAATCGGCTAATTTTCCGGGCAAGCCGCCTCCTGTGAGCGCGCCTTTACGGATAGTTTCGCGGGCTTTGCGGGCGGCCTCACGTGCTCGCGCGGCGGTAAGGACCTTGTCGAAAATGCGGCGTGCAACAGGCGGGTTCTTATCGAAGAAAGTCATCAAGCCGTCGTACGCGGTCGAGTTGACGATTCCGTCTATCTCCGTGTTGACGAGCTTGACTTTCGTTTGCGATTCAAACCGCGGATTAGGCAGCTTAACGCTCAGAACCGCTATTAATCCTTCGCGCACATCGTCGCCGGAAAGTGAAGGATCTTTTTCTTTCACAAGATTGTTCTGCTTTGCGTATTGATTGATTGCTCTTGTCAGCGCAGTGCGAAACCCGGTGAGATGCGTGCCGCCGTCGGGGTTTCCGATGGAATTAGCAAAGGGCAAAATCTGGTCGTTGTAGCTATCGTTGTACTGGAGCACCACATCGACGAAAACCTCGTCGCGCTGCCGCGAGATCACGATCGGTTTGGGATGCAAAACCTGCTTGTTCTCACCGAGTTGCCTAACGAATTCTTCAATCCCGTGTTTGTAATAAAATCGCTCTTCCCTTGGCGGATCGACGCGTTCGTCCGCGAGCGTGATCTCCAGACTTGGATTAAGAAACGCCAATTCACGCAGGCGCGTGGCCAGCCGCTCAAACTTGAACTCGGCGGTGATTGTGAAAATTGTCGGGTCAGGCAGGAACGTGATGAGCGTCCCTGTGGTCTTCTTGTTTTTGATTTCGCCGATCACCGTGAGTTTGTCGGTCGTTTTGCCTTTGGCGAACGCCATGTGATAGACCTTGCCCTCGCGCGAAACCTCGGCCTTAAACCATTCGGAGAGCGCGTTTGTGCATTTTGCGCCGACGCCGTGCAACCCGCCAGAATACTTGTATGCGCCTTGCCCGAATTTTCCGCCTGCGTGCAGATTGGTTAGTACAAGCTCAATGGCAGGCATCTTCCATTTCGGATGAACATCGACCGGAATACCGCGACCGTTGTCGCGGACGGAGATCGATCCGTCGACATGAATGATCACTTCAATCCTTGTACAGAATCCTGCCAGATGTTCGTCGATCGAGTTATCGAGGACTTCGTAAACGAGATGATGCAACCCGCGTTCGTCCGGATCGCCGATGAACATGCCCGGCCGTTTCCGAACCGCTTCGAGTCCTTCTAGTTTATCAATTTGCGCCGCATCATACTTTTGGGTGGCGGCGATTTCGGTCGAGGCGCCGATTTTTTCGACCGGAATTTCCTCTTGAACTTGCGCCATAAAAGCGGGCCCAGACGGCCCACACAAAGAGGATAGCTGAAAACGACCGTGAAACAACAAATAATCTCTGGTTTCCTGTGAGTTATTTCCGCTACTAATTGGAGGCGCACCGATCACCAAACCCATCATGTTGTGGTCGCGACACAGTCCTTACTGTCATCGGTTTTGATGTCTTGACCTATCGTTTTAAGACTCCGAAAATAGGCTCTTTTATGCGCCTCCAAGCCTTTTGGGAAGCACGCTGGATTCTGGCTCTTTTTGCGCTACTCGCAGTCGTTTTTGGGTTCTTCTCGGCATGGGCACTGTGTTTCTTTTTGCTGCTGTTTTTCTGCACTGTAGCGTTTTTCCGCGATCCCGAACGTGTAGTCCCGACGGATGAAGATCTCATCGTGGCCGCTGCTGATGGAACAGTGATGGATATCGTGGAGCTGGATGAAAGCGAAGTGCTACAAACCAAAACGCGGCGAGTGGGAATTTTTTTGTCGATTTTCGATGTGCACACCAACCGTACACCGATCGACGGGCGCGTCGTTTACCGCCAACACCGGCCGGGACTTTTTCTCGATGCGCGCCGGCCCGATTGTTCCGAGAAAAATGAATCCATGACTTGGGCGTTCGAGAACCCGCGCGCCACGATCGTTGTGCGGCAGATCACGGGCGCGATCGCAAGACGCATCGTAGCTTGGGCGAAAGTCGGCGACGAGTTAAAAAAAGGGGACCGCTTTGGGATGATTCGCTTCGGCTCGCGAACAGAATTATATTTGCCGTTCAACGCTGAAATTCTTGTGAAAGCAGGCGATCACGTTCTCGGTGGATCGACAATCATCGCGCGACTACCTCATTAATGAACGAACAGCCATCCAAGATTTATCTCCTGCCTAATCTAATGACGGCAGGAAATCTGTTTTGCGGATTTACCGCCACGCTCAAAATTCTTGAGGGCGCGCTGCTGCAAAACGCCAACGCCGATCTGGCGTCCGATCGTTTCCACGAGGCGATCTGGTTTGTTCTAGGTGCGTTCGTTTTTGATTTTTTGGATGGACGCCTGGCACGGCTGGGCGGACATGAGAGTGCGTTCGGGCGCGAGTTCGATTCGCTCGCGGACATTGTTTCGTTCGGGCTTGCGCCGGCGTTGATGGTTTACCGGGTCGTGTTGCAGGAGTTTCCGCGCGCCTGCTGGATCATTGCATTTATTTATCTGGCTTGCGGCGCGATGCGTCTGGCCCGTTTTAATTCCGCTGCGAAGCATGACGCAGCCAATCATCAGAATACTTTCACCGGTTTTCCCATTCCAGCTGCGGCCGGTCTGATTGCGTCGATCACGCTCTTTCTCCTTTGGTTCGCGGAAGGCGAACATCACCTCGGCAACTGGCGTTTCGTTCTACCGCCGTTGTTGCTCTTTCTTTCTTTTATGATGTTCAGCCGGTTTCAATATCCCAGCTTTAAGGCAGTGAATTGGAAGACGAAGAAATCGATTCCGCGTTTTCTTGTCATCATCCTTGTTCTCATTTTTACCGTGCTGAATTACGAATGGATGCCAGCCGTTCTGTTCCTGTCGTACTTGCTTTATGGAGTACTGAGGCCATGGCTCTCGCGAGAATGGCGGCGAGAAATCGAAGAAGAAATAGGCGAAGAATCCCCGGCCGATGCGGCCGAGCAAACAAGGTAACGGTCGGGAGCTGTTTATGGGGGCGACCGGTGTGATTGGGATTTTGAAGAGAGCATGCGAAGCATCCGCTACAATTGTGAATTTAGTCGAGCGAGGATGTCGGGATCGCGCACGTCTGCCCATTCGCCCGTGAGTTCGAGCGCTTTCACCTTTTTACCGGAATGCACAAGTTCGCAGATGGCGTCCGTCAATTCATACTCGCCGCGGGGCGACGGTTTCAATTTCGCGGTAAAATCGAAAACGCTTGGACGAAACGCGTAAAGCCCTGCGTTATACCACGGGCTCGTCGGTTCACCCGGTTTTGCTTTCTCGCGAAGGCCCAGCACGCGCATCTGATCATTGACAAAAACAGCGCCGCCTTTGGATACGTCTTCGCCGCGCGTGACGGTCAGCATTGCTTCAACGTCTTCGGGAAGATCGACCACGCGTTTGTAATTCGCCGGATCGACTAAAATGTCGCCGTAGGCCAAAATAAATGGACGATCGCCGACGAAATCGCGCGCGAGATCGACAACGCGCCCTGTCCCATCTTGCACGATTTGGGTCGCATACTGAATGGTCACTTTGTAGCGCGACCCATCACTGAAAAATTCCCGCACGGCGTCAGCGCGATACCCAACGACAAGAAGCAAGTCGCCAATACCTGCATTGCGAAGGCCTTCGAGGATGTGTTGTAACACTGGCTTCCCGCGCACCTTGATCATCGGCTTGGGAAGCTCGGCGGTCAGTTCACGCATTCGAGTGCCGCGGCCCGCTGCGAGTATTACGGCCTTGTCGATGTGAGTCATTGTTACAACGGAACGGCGAAACTCTGCGATCATTGCGGTCGCTGGGAGCACCCGCCACGCACAATCAACCTTTCTTGGACTCGGTGATCGTTAGCGCGGGCAAGTTTGCCTGTTTAACCATCTCACTCACCTTGGCGACATCTTCCTGCTTAATCTGCGCCCATTTTTTCAACTGCTCGTCGAGTTGGCTGCTTAACATTTGAAACACATCGAGTTGTGGTTTGGTCGGTTCCGTGTCTGCGGTCTCGATAGTGTGGCTGAATGTATCGAACCGTTCGTTCAGCATGTTGGGGAAAGCGAGGTTGGCTTCCGAGCCTTTCATGTTCAGTTGAATCAGCTTCTGCTCGACTTCAGACATTTTACGATCAAGATCATCCGCAGCTGCGAGTGCCCGTTTCAAACGCGGGTCGTCTCCAAAACGTTTGTGCAGATTTTGAATTTGTGATCGGAGATCGCGAATTTCATTCACCGCCTGATGCAGTTGCGAAATGAGATCGTTTACCTGCGTCGCCAAAGCGAATTGCTTTTGCAACGCTGCCTCCTGTCCTCTTCCCCGCGGATCGATTGTCAGGTGAAGCGGCGCAGTTTGTGATTTACTCCCAACAGTCAGTTTCACCTGGTAATCCCCTGGCAACGCCAATGGACCTCTCGGTCCCGTGCTTGAATAGAATGCACCCGGGATTTGAACCGGATCATCGTAACGCAGGTCCCACGCGAACCGGTTCATTCCTTCGTTGGCTGGAATCGTCTTCACGCGCTCGACTCGATCCGGCCACTCAGGCGGTTGCTCGTTTTCTTTCTTTTCCTTGCTGGAAAGGTGCCGCACGATTTTTCCCGAAGAGTCAAGGATGTCGAGTGCAACTTCCTCTTTCGGCGCGGTCTTGAAATAATAATCGATGATCGCCCCGGGTGGCGGGTTATCACCTACTGGCTGTCGTTTGTCGAACTCTTCCGGGTAATGCAAACGCAGTGCGGTTTCGGGTTGATAGAGAATAACGTCGGCTCCGGCTGATTGCGCGTTTAGTTGGCGAAGCGGCGTCAAATCGTCGAGCACCCAGAAAGACCGTCCGTGTGTTGCTACGACCAGATCGTCATCTTTGACCACGAGATCGTGGATGGGTGTTACGGGAAGATCCAATTGCAGTGGCTGCCAATGCGCACCGTCATCAAAGGACACGAAGACACCGAGCTCAGTCCCCGCGTAAAGCAGACCTTTGCGCTTGGGATCTTCGCGCACAGCGTGGACATATGCGCCATTGGGAATTCCGGTTGTAATTGCGCTCCAATTTTTTCCGAGGTCGGTTGTTTTGAAAATGTACGGTTTGAAATCGTCGAGCTTGTGCCGATCCACTGCGACGTAAGCGGTGTTAGCTTCATGTGGAGAAGGGTCAATGATGCTGACCGTGCTCCACTCCGGCATCTTCGGCGTGACCTTTGACCAATGCTGGCCGTCGTCAGTCGTAACGTGAAGCAGCCCGTCATCTGTGCCTGCCCAGAGCGTTCCCTTGTTGACCGGCGACTCCGCCAAAGCGAACACCGTGTCGTAGTATTCGACGGACGTGATGTCATTTGTCAGCGGGCCGCCGCTTGGCTGTTGTTTGGATTTATCGTTGCGGGTGAGATCGCCGCTGATTTGCGTCCAGCTTTGTCCGTGATCGGTCGATTTGAAAACGCATTCCGCCGCGGTGTAAAGCACGTCGGGGTTATGTGGCGAAAGCATCAGGGGCGACACCCACTGGAAGCGATGCACAACATTGGCGGCCCCGTGGCCCGAATTATCAACTGGCCATACGCTAACGTCCTGCACTTCTTGTTTCACTTTGTCGTAACGCGCGATGGAGCCCTCGTTATTTGAGTAGATAATGTGCCAGTCGCGCGGGTCGGGCACGACGAAGCCGCATTCGCCGCCTCCGGCCTCAAACCAATTTTCCCGGCCAATCACTCCCGAGTCCGAGCGGCTTGCAATGCCAACGTTCGAATTGTCCTGTTGTGCGCCGTAAATGTGGTAGGGAAAAGCGTTGTCCACAGCCACGTGGTAAAATTGCGCCGTTGGCTGGTTATTTTGAGTGGTCCAGTTCTTGCCGCCGTCAGTCGAGATGCTCGCGCCGCCGTCACTCACATTCGCGATACGGTTTGGGTTTGTAGGATCAATCCACAATCCGTGATGATCTCCGTGACGCGCGGGCATGAGATTGAACGTCTTTCCGCCATCGACGGATTTAAACAGCCCGGTGTTTAGAAGGTAAACAGTATCCGCCGATTTTGGGTCGGCATAAACTTTGCTAAAATACCAGGCGCGCTGACGAAATCGGCCATCGTCGTTGACCCGTGTCCAATGCTGTCCGGCATCATCCGACCGGTAGAGACCGCCATCCTTCGCTTCGATGATTGCATACACCCGGTTTGAATCCGCTCCGGAAACCGCGATGCCAATTCTGCCGAGGATTCCATCGGGAAGACCATTTCCCTCCAGGCGTTTCCACGTGACGCCGTTGTCTTCGGAACGGTAAAGCCCGCTGCCCGGACCGCCGCTGGAGAAGAACCACGGCTGCCTGCGCGCTTGCCAGAGCGACGCAAACACGATGTTCGGATTGTGCGGATCGAAAACGACATCGATGCCGCCGGTGTTTTCGTCTTCGGACAAGACTTTCGTCCATGTTTTGCCACCGTCACTCGTGCGAAAGATCCCGCGCTCCTGATTCGGGCCAAACGCGTGCCCCAGCGCCGCTACCAGAACTACGTTCTCATTTCTCGGATCGACAATCAGCGCACCAATCTGATGCGTGTCCTTCAATCCAACGTTGTCCCACGTTTTGCCGCCATCGATCGATTTAAACACTCCCGTGCCGTACGTGGTATTGCCGCGGATCGCCGCTTCGCCGGTGCCGACATAAATCACGTTGTGATCGGATGGCGCAACGGCAATCGCGCCGATCGAAGAAATCGGCGCTTTGTCGAAAAGCGGAGTCCAATTTGCGCCGCCGTCAGTTGTCTTCCACACGCCGCCCGCAACCGCGCCGAAATAGTATGTGTCCGGCTCACCTACGACACCTTCGATCGCCAGCGCGCGGCCTCCGCGAAACGGCCCAATTTGTCGCCAACGCATGCCATTGAACAACTTTTCATCGATCGTTCCCGGGAATGTGGGAGTAGGGGAACCAGCGGATCGAACAGAAGCTGGCGAGATCAAAACAGATAACAACAGTCCAACCAGCGCGAGAATCCGGCAGCTCAGAAAAATCATCCGGCTAAGGTGAGAAGTTGCGCCGTTATGTCAATGAAACGCCCGACGCTAAACGTCCAACGCCCCCTAAGGGCATGAGCCGATCTTAGTCGCTGGTCAGCGGCGCAGCGCGCTGTAACACCGTCACCGGACGAAAGGACCAATGCTATTTCTCGATATTACAATTGAATTGACACGCGCGTTTAGAGGTCAGTAAACAGTAGCCGTGAAACTCCCACGCTGGCTTGTTCCTGCGGTGTTCCTCATTTTCGCGGGATGCAGCACTGACTACATCGACGTTCCGGTCTCGTATCAAAAGCAACCGCTTAAGATTGCGAAGTGTAAACCCGTTGTGCAGTATCAGGGTAATAGCTTCAAGACATCGGGCGTAGACATACCGATTCCTCATGTGGGAGGCACGACGAAGGTGGGAGAAGTTTCCTTAACCCCGCAGACGCTCAATACTCTTTACAGGGAAGTTGCAATTTTGGATGCGTTGCGATTGCAGTATTGCGACGCCCGCTTAACAGCAGCACAGATAAGTTTGGCCGCTTTTCAAGCCGCTAACGACCGTATGCTACAGCAGGAAGAAAAGATCGCAGCGCTTGCTTTATCGGCTGCGCAAGGGGAGGCCGTTGCACAACAAACACTGAACACTGTTACCAACGGTCCCGCCCCGGCACCGGCGAATCCGCTGACGAGAAAAGTGGACAACGTAGCGGTAGCGGCCGCGCAAGGGAACGCCGCACAAAGTCCATCCTCTGGTGCTGCACCTCCCGCCGCTGCACCGTCATCGTCGCCTTCTGCTGTTACGCAAGCTCTTCCGCCGGCGGTCGCAGCTTTCGTTAAGAACGTTCCAAAAGAGAAGCTTCTAAAAACGGCGCGAACTAAAGTGCCGAGGCGAACCACTTCAGCGGCAACGACTCACTGAATCAGTTTGCCACCACTTCCGCCGCACTGTGACCACCTACGGTGCGCCGGTGACGTTGATGCTTTTTGCTAATCGCCAGCTCGGCTGTCGTCAACGGTTATGGTCGAAACCCATAAGAGGCGACTCCCGCCACAAACGGATCCAATATCCACCTGACTTCCCTGAACTATTGTCGATAACTGAAGACTGCATGCAAAGCGATGGGAATGATCTTAGGCTATATTGGCGGCAAACCGCTTCACGTTGCGGCCGCGCTGGATGAACAAAGAAGTCTTCACTATCACCGCTGACGAGCCATCGTTGGATATTTTCGAGTCAGACTATCGAACCAGAAGAGAATCATGAGCGAAATGAACGAGATTTGCCCGATCTGTGACGGTAAAAGACGAAAGGCAAAACGACCTTCAGCGCCGATCTCGGCAGCGGTCTAGTCGTAGTTCGCGAAGTGGACGCGACCGTTTGCTCACAATGCGGCGAAGAACGGATCGAAGACGCAATAGCGCATCAACTCGAACAGATCGTCAACGACGCGCGAGCCTGACGTTTACAGGTTGAAGTCGCAGCACTGAAATAGGAACGTAGAATGTTCGCGTCCGGTGTTGCACCAAAAAGGCTCTTTCACACGCCTACCAAACCTTCGATCGCCAGCGCGCGGCCTCCGCGAGACGGCCCGATTTGTCGCCAACGCATGCCATTGAACAGCCTTTCATCGATCGTTGTGGACCGTGTCGGTGTAGAAGAGGCGGCGGATCGGACTGAAGCGGGCAAAATGGAAATAGCCAACACGAGACCAACCAGCGCAGTAACCCGGCAACTCGGCGAATTCATCCGGCTAAAGTGTGAAGGTTGCGCCTTCGTTCAACCGGAATTGTGCGAAACAGTGATAGAGGGGGTGGGCTGTGGTCGTCGCGTTTACGCGCAGCAGCGGAGATTCCCCGGCTATGCGTTGATGGCTGCCATTTCGGGCGCGTGAGTTTCGACCGTGGTTCCGCCGGCTGGACCACCGCCGAAGCGCCGCGCGGCAAAATACGATCCGATCACGAGTACCGCTGCGATTAGCTGCGCAACGAGCGTTTCAACAGTTGGGAAAACAGCAAACCAGACTCCCATCCACGGCGGGATAGATGTCTCGAGAAAACTGATTGGGGTAGTAGGGATCCAGTGTGCCAGTTGCATTTCCTGTGCTTGCTCTCCGACCATCACCAGCAGCACCGCGCCCAGCAGAATGCCGGTGGTGACCAGCATTTTCCGGTACGGCAGACGCCGCTGGAGAACAAATGTGAGCACGGCCACCATTCCGGTCAGCACGAGACCCAGCAATGCGCCCTTAAGCACGACTCCGCCGCCCAGGCGCAAATTATAGCTTTGTAGAAAAAGCACGACTTCAAAACCTTCCCGGTACAACGAGGTGAACCCGAGCAGAATCAATCCCCACCATAAACGTCTCTGCGAAATTTCAGCCGTGCGCGCGTTTTCCAGCAGTGTTTTGCGCCGTCGATTGTGGGCACGAATCCAACCGCCCCAGTAAATCTTATGGAAGAACCAATTCATGATTACCAGCAGAACGATGATGGCCAACAAGCCGGTGGCAGCCTGAAGATCGAGCGCTGACATATTATCGCCAAGCGAACCGACGATTCGCACAGCGACGAACCACGTGATCAATGTAGCCACAAAAGCGAACGCTGCGCCGAACGCCACGGGGCGGCGATGTCCTTGCTTAGGTCCGGCCATGCTCGCCGTTATGGCTGCCAACACCAGGATGCATTCCAAGCCTTCGCGGAAAACCAGAATTCCAATGTCCAAAAACGCTACCGTTGGACTTGTGTCTGGTCGCAGCGGGTCAGGAGCACCCTGGGCCGTAACTGCCTGCCAGATCAGCATCGCAGCTACGCACCCCGCGGCCGCGAAAACGCTGATGCGCAATGCGAACTTCATTTGCGCCCAGAGGGTAACACGGAGACAACGTTACTGCTGCTGGTCGATTGCTTTTTTTTAGCGGTTCCTTGCACACCGATTTGCCTCTGGTGTTCCGCGAATTTACGGTCACGACCACATGTCGAAGTACGTGTTGGGACACGATTTGAAAGGCGAGCGAACGCGTCTGGCGCTGATGTCACAATTACTGGATCCGATGCATCGACGGCATATCGATGCGCTTGGCGTTGTCAGGCCAGGAGCACGCACGCTCGAAGTTGGGTGCGGTAACGGTTCGATTTCTGCATGGCTTGCCGAACGAGTGAGACCTAGCGGACAAGCGGTAGCCGTCGACCTGGATTTATCTTTAGTCGACGTGCGTGCGCCAAATCTTGAATTACGCCAGGGCGACATCGTTGCCGGCCCTGTTGAGCCCGGAACGTTCGATCTGGTGACAGCACGTGCGGTGCTTCATCATGTCCCGAATCCCAAAGCCGCAATGGCGAACATGGTTGCGAGTCTCCGACCAGGCGGTGCGCTTCTTTTGATTGAACCTGATTGTCTTCCCGTTAGCATCGCCGAGCCGCCAGCCGTGCGAGCGTTCTGGGACGGCTGGCTTGCCTGGGCGCGTGAACGCGGAATCGATTACACAATCGGGCGTACTCTTGTGCCGCGGCTGGCGGCACTAGGCTTAATAGGGATCAGTGGCAAAGCCGAAACCGCGATTTACAACGGCGGCTCGTGCTGGGCAGATTATTGGATCCAAACGATTGCCGAACTTCGCAATGATCTGATCGCTTCAGGGAAAGTGGATGGGGCCCTGGTCGATACCTTTCTCGAGTACTGCGCCGACACGACTTGGTGGACTCAGACGATTGCTTTCACTGCAGTCGATGGCCGCGTGCCTGATGCGTAGGAGGCACCGGCGCGTCGGTTGTGATTTTGCGTCGATCGAGTAACTTCGTTGGTGCAACGGCTTCGGGGGTTTACGCTGATCGAGATTGCGCTCAGTATTTTTATATTAATGCTGTTACTACTACTGGCCGTGCCCAGTTTGAGCGGCGTCGTCGCTAACAGGCGGTTGAAGCAATCTCTCGATGGTTTCAATCAGCTTGTGCGCCAGGCACAGGAGCGCAGCGTGACTGAGCGCCGGCCATATCTGCTTGTCTGGAGCAAGAACGGCGTCTTATTGCAGCCGGAGGTCTTTGCAGAAGGTGAAGAAGCGAAACCCACCGCAGTGTTGCGCCTAGGCAAGGGAACATTGCTAAAGCTCTCGCTTCCGGCTGCACTGGTGGCCAAACACCCGGCTGAATGGATATTCTGGCCATCGGGAAACTGTGAGCCCGCGATCGTTCAATTCAAAGGCCCCCCTGGCGCGTGGACGGCGGACTATTCGCCGCTGACCGCGCAGCCAGAACTTACCCAATATGCTGCAAGATAGAGCAAGAGATCAGCGGTCAGCAATCGGAGGCCGGATGGGCTTTGCTCTGTACGAAGTATTGATCGGCGTAGCCGTGTTTGCCATAGGTGTGATTTCGCTTGGACGCGCGGTGGAGAATTGTATTAATGCGAGCACGATCAGCGCGGAAGAAAACGTTGTGCGACAGATCTTGTCCGATCGAATGGCCGAGGTTCAGGCTGCGTCAGCCGTTCCTGACGCTGAAAAGGAATTCAAGATCGACACTAGTTATGGCAAGGTAATTTTACACCAGACAACCGTACCGGCTGCTCTAACAGAGCCTGACAATACGCTCATTACCGGGATCAATATCGTTACGTTGACTGCCCGTTGGGCGCACGCCGGCGTTCCAGAGTCAAAACAGATTCAGTTTTATGTTTATCGCTCCGGCTAGGTTGATGAATTGCCGAGGGCATCGGATGGATGCAGCTCGGCATTGCTATCGAGGTTTCACGCTCCTCGAGATCATGTTGGCGGTGGCGATCCTCGGAATGATGGCGATGGCGATTTTTCGCTTCGTGCAATCAAACATGATTGCCCTGCAATTTTCGTCCGTGACGGCTGCAAACGCTGCGCAATATGACGGGCTGCGTGATTTGCTCACCACTGAGTGGCAAAGCTTGAGTCCGATTCGAGCAAGGATGATGGGAGACCCGTTCAAGTTAAACGATCGCGAGCGCGATGAGATAAGATGGAATTCAGGTGCTGGACTTGGTCTACTTACGCGTTATGCGCCGGGCGAGTTTACGGTTGCTCTCCGCTTGCAACCGGACAACGAAAAAAGTGACCAGTTGGACCTTGGCCTTTTGCGACAGTCGCAGGAGGATTCCGACAATGCAGAAGGACAGGAAACCTGGGTACCATTGATTAAAAATGTGACCAGTCTTGAAATCACCTACTTCGAACCGAACGCGAATACATGGTTGCCTCGATGGGCAGGCGGAAATCGCTTGCCGTCGCTCGTGAAGATCAGCGTGGGCAGGCCCGATGCAGCCGATCCATGGGAAGCAATCATCCCGCTAAGGCGGACACCTTATTAGCAGAATTTTTCATGAAGAAATTTTCGCCAAGATCTAATTCGAAGCTCGGCGCTGCCTTGTTGTTGGCCCTTTGGGCCTTGTTCTTGCTCAGCGCGATGGTGATCGCATGGGCGCTGAATATCGATTCGCGCCTCACGGTTTCTGCGAATGCAAACCGTGTATTGTCCGCTGAGGCAATGGCATCCTCGGGTGCGGAGGTTGCATTGGCGCGGGAGATCACGCCGAGCTCGGCAAACTTGCACGGAAAAATAGGTAACGGGGATGGTTATGACGTGCAGATGAGCGGCGAGTGCGGGCGTTTGAATTTGAACTTTCTCACGCAGGGCGAGGACCCGAACAAGGTGCAACTTCTCCGCCAATATCTGAACCTCAAAGGCGTGGACTTAAATGATCTCGACGTGATGATCGATTCTCTCCTCGATTGGGTTTCGGCAACCAAGGGACTCCAGCACTTGAACGCATGTCCGGAAGAGCGATGATTATCGGCCGCCGCACCAACCCCTGGGTTCGGTTGATGAGCTGAAAAAAGTGTGTGGATGGGCTGATTTTACTTCGAAACCCGGTTGGGATAAGGATTTCACTGTAGCTGCCTGTGGCACTATCGATCCTGCTTACGCTTCGCGCGACGTGTTGCGCGCGCTGCTTGCTGCCTTCGGTGGTGCCGGAGACGATCGAGTTAATGCATTCCTGCAGCTTCGTCAGGGCCCGGATGGAATCGATGGAACAGCGGACGACGGCGTAATTGATCCAAACGACCGTGCTTCCCATGCTCGGCATCAACGGCACACAAGTGCAGCCAGCTGGAAATCAAACCGGAATCCAGAGCTTAATCGCGCAGTACAAGACCTCGAACGTTTTCCGCGTCGTCAGTGTGGGAAAATCGGGCGGCGTTACGCGTTCCGTTCAGATGGTCGTGCAAAAGCCGATACAACCCGTAGGGACATCGGCTGCCGCTATCGCTCCGCTGGCAGGCAACCGCCCCACAATATACAGTTGGAAGGAGCTTTAATATCGAGCCCGGGATGCCATCCATTTTCATTATTCCGACTTCCCACGGCTGGAATTTTGTCCGCTCAGCTGAGCAAAACGGTTCCTGGACCGTGCGCAAACTGCAAACGCTGGAAGAAGCGGTGCCGTTGCTCTCTGCCGACGACGAGTTTGTGCTCGGGTTGCCTGTTTCGTCCGTGATGGCGCAACGATTCCGTCTGCCCAGCGTCGATCCGGCAGAGTTCCCGGATATGATTCGTCTTCAGATCGAGAAGTCGCTGCCGTTCCCGGCCGACGAAGTTACCAGCGATTTCGAACTGATCGAACAAAGCGAAAACGAAAGCGTCGTCTCTGCAATCGCAATCAGCAACGATCGACTTGCCGAGCTTGCTTCGCCGCTGTTGGACCGGGGTTACATTCCGCGGCAGGTCACCGTGTATGCCGCGCAGCGCGCCAGCACTTATGCACCGAAGGGCAATGCTCTTCTGATTTATCCGGAAGGCGAGTTGCTCGTTTACGCCATGACAGAAAATGGAAAGCTTAGCCTTGCGCGGGCAATCGAACGCTGCGGCGATCAGCTGCAACTTGAACTGCCGCAGTTGCGATTAAGCGCCGAACTGCAAGGCATAGATGCTTCCTATCCAAATGTGTTGCTCGACGAAACCTGCTACGAGTTGCGCGACACGGTGGAGGGAATTCTATCCAGCCCCACGGAGATCGTCGGCATCGAACTGCCGCCGTCGCCGGTTAAACTGAATCTTTTGCCGGAAAGCTGGCGCCGCCGCCGTTTGCAACTGATGCGGCAGGTAGAATGGCGAAAACGGATTGTCTGGATAGGTGGCGCTTACGTTGGAGTTATCGTTCTCTTGTTTGCCTATCTCGGACTGTTACGCTTTCAGTTAGGCCGGTTTGACCGGCACATTGCGCATGATGCGCCCGAGACCGAGTTCGTACGCGCGACCGAAGCACAGTGGAAAGCGCTCGCACCAGCGGTCGATCCGCACTACTACCCGGTCGAAATCCTGGAGCATCTTTTCGAAAGTCTGCCATCCGCAGACGTGCGCATAACCGTCTACAACCAATCTGCGCGCCAGATTTCTGTGGATGGGGAAGCGAACACGGCTGCGCTCGCTTACGACTTCATCGACAAGATCAAGAAAAACGCGGAATTGCGAACGTTTCAGTTTGACATGGCTGCGCCGCGGATTTTACCGAACAACCATGCGCAGTTTCGATTGGAGGGAAAACCAAAATGATGCCGGCTTGGTACCAACGAATGAACCCGCGTGAGCGTCTGCTCTCATGGATCGTGTCCGGAACGCTGTTGGTGCTGTTTAATCTTTGGATTTTAAGTTCGGTCCTGGGCGCAGTCGGGAGCGCGCAAAGAGAGTTGGCAACCCGCAGGGGTAAGTTGGCGGAGCAAGCTGTTTACGTGAAGGAACGCGACATGTGGTCGAAACGCGACGAATGGCTTCGGCAACGTCAGCCCGTGCTGAAGAATCCCGCGGAAGCCTCCGCGCTGCTTGATCAGCTCCGGGAAGTCGCGGGCAAATATAACATTGAGGTCGAAAATCCAGCCATCGGAACAGGCGAGACCACGCCGTATCATCAGACGGTTTTCGCTTCGATCGAAACGAAAAGTCCGTGGCCGCCCCTGGTGCATTTCCTTTATGACGTGCAACGCCCGGAGGCTTTCGTGGTTTTCGAAAACGTTAATCTCGCAATCGATGGAAGCGACCCTACCATGATGCGAGGCAAGTTTAAGATCGCCCGTTGGTTTGCGCCGGCGCAAAAACCAAAGTAGTAAATCAGGAGCTCACCTTATGAAATCTTCTCTCACGGTCGGATTGATCCTTGTTCTGCTCGGAGCAACTTACAGCCAGGCGGCGGACGTTCTTCCGCCGCAGTATAAGTTCGACCGCTACACAAAAATGATGGACCAATCGCCCTTCGCAGTTGCAACTGCTGTAGCTGGGCCTGCTGCCACGCCCGATTTCGCAAAGGACCTTTACATCGCGAACGCCGCGCGATCGCAGGACGGCGACATGGTGACGCTCGCTTCTACGTCAGATCACAACTTCAAGAAATATCTTACCACAAAAGAGCCGGTGGACGGTTACAGCGTCGCCAATATCGAATGGTCCGACAAAGTGGGAGGAACCAAAGTAACAATCAGCAAGGACGGAAACTTTGCGACGCTCACGTTCAATCAGGCGTTGCTGTCGCAGTCCTCGCCAGGCGGAGGTGTTGCAGCCCGGCGTTTGGTGGCCCCTGTTCCAAATCCTGTCGGCGTCCCCAATGCGCGTTCTCCGAAACTGCCACCCAACGCGCCGCCAGAATTACAACAGTTGATTCCTTCTCAGCAGTCGATGCAGCCGCGGGCGCGTGGCATGATTCAGCGAAACCCCAGAACCTCGAAGAATCCCGCCGGGGGCCCTGAGGCTGCCAAGCAGTAACAGGCTAAAGCGGTCGGGACGCCCTGCTAGCCGCCTACTGGCCCCAGTCGTCGTCTGGTGTATCCGGTATGCGGTCGGGACCTGCGGAATACAAATCGTAGCCGGTTGGATCTTTCAGACCGGGATAACGATAAATGTAATCGCTGCCCCAGGGATCCTTGGGCAATTCCCTGAACAACTGATACCACCGTGTCGGTCGGGGATCATTTTGCGGTTGTGTCACCAGCGCCTGCAATCCTTGCTCAGTGGTCGGGAAAAACCCGTTCATACTCTCGTACAATTGCAACTGCGTCTTGATCGCTTGGACGTCCGCCTGAACGCGCATGGTTTTGGCGATGGCAGTCGTGTTACCAAGCTTTGAAATCGCTACTCCCAGTATGATCACAATAATGCTCACCACGAGCATGATCTCCAGTAGCGTGAATCCCTGCTGTCTGATTTTTGTTCTCATCTGAATTAAGGGGAATCTTCCCGTCCCGGTGGGCGACTAAAGTAGCCTGATCTTCAACAATTGCTACAAGCATCTACTTTGGGTCGATGCCACGGGAATCACCCCGAAAACCATTCGGCTTGTTCAGTGATGACAGCGCAACTGTCGAAGAGGTTCACTGGCCGGTCCGCAGACTATAATCCGATTTGTCCCAAATGTACTTTAACTGAATCTGCGTGGCGCGAATTGCGGAAGGTCCGCTGCCGGATCCATCCACTACAACCAGATCGTTCCCACCCACTTTCAAAATCGTGGCCGGCACAATTTTCTGTGCGCGCAGCCATCCGGTGTAGGTGAAGTGCATTTCAGTCGTAAGCGGTTCGGATTCACCACGGTAGCCAGGGTCCGCGAGGTCCGGTAAAGTGAATGCAACCGGGCCGATGTCCTGACCGTTAAGATAAACCTCCGGTGGCGCGTCGATGCGCGGGTTTGCGATCTCAAAAGTTAAAAGCGCAGTGAGCGGTTGGGCTTCGATGGGAAATTGGAACGTTGCGCTCTGCTGAGTCTGCGCATCAATTCGAATCGCTTCCGGCGCCAGAGTGGCGGTCACAGTTCCGAAGTTTTCGACGTCCCCGGGCGGCGGGTGCAGCGCCGGCACAGATGAAAACGGCTCGGGAATCACGTCGCGATGTTCCGCATTGACCGGATGGACAACCTCACTGGCTGTCATCCAATCCAGATAGGCTGCCCGAATTGTTTTTCCGTCGCCAGGCACTTCAATGTCGATTGCAGAGGCGCCAGTCATCGGGATGAGCACCGAATCTGAGCTGGGCAGATTCATTCCCGCGCCCAGGGTGCCGGAGCGCAAAATATGGCTGCCGGATTCGTCCCAAGCGATCAACTCAGGTTGCTGATTGGGTTTGTCGTCAAAAAACAATCGGAAAAAAAGGATTTGATAATCTGGGCCCGGTTGCGTCACGCGAATGCGAAAAACGCTCTTGGACGCGCCACCGCCTTCCGTAAGTTCGCCGGGCAAAAGCGTGAGCGCCTCGACCCAGGCAGGCGCATCTTGAGTTTTTGAATTGCGTGACGTGGTTTGACGCAAATCGAGCCAGGCGCTTGCTGGCACTGGCCCGGCAATCGTATCGAGCGGAGCAGGCAAAGCATCGGTGAAAGCTTCCTGCGCGGAGACGCGGCAGACCGCAGCCAAAAGGATCGCGAACGCAGCCCGGAGTAACATTGAGTTCGCGAGGTTATTCAAACACAACCTGCATTGCAAGCTTTCAGTTTTAATGCGGTCTGATTTGCAAGCTGTGCGTCATTTCAAAAACGGCCGACAGAATACTGAACACAACCAGTCCAACCAAAGCGGCGATTACGACAATGATGATTGGCGGAATCAATTGCGAAATCACGCCGACCGATCGGTCAAGCTCGCGCTCATACACATCGGCGATGGCTTGCATCGTTTCGGCGAAATGCCCCGTTTGTTCGCCCACGGCCATCATGTCCGTGAACAAATCCGGAAAGAGCTTTTGCTGTTGCAAAGCAGCCGAGAGCGTTGCTCCATCAATGACTGCCCCGCGCACTTCACCAAGCTTCCTTTCAAGAAAACGGTTACCGGCGATCTCAGTCACCAGATCTAGCGAGCGCAACAAAGGCACGCCATTTTCCATCAACGTTCCTAACGTGCGGGCGAACTGTGCGTAATACCGGTGGCGAATCACGCCTCCATAGCCGGGGATCATCAACCGGAAGCGGTCCCATCCGAGGCGTCCTTCCTGGGTGCGAACAACGGCACGAAAACCAACAATCGCGCCAACCACTATCAGCGCGCCAACCCACCAGTAGCCGGTGATCGCATGATGAATTTGCAATAATATCCGTGTCGGCAACGGAAGCGCGCCACCAGTTTGCGCCATGAATCCGGTCAACTGCGGCACCATGAACGTGATGAAAATCGTAACTAGAATGGCGCCAGCCAGCGCTAGAAAGGCAGGATAAATCAGCGCCTGTTGGACGCGGTCTCGGAGGTCTTTCGCCTGCATCAGATGTTTTACCAGCCGCAGCAGAATTTGCGGCAACGCACCGCTCGCCTCGCCTGCCGCTACCAGATTCACATACAGCGGCGGGAAAATCCGCGGCATTTCGCTTAGGGCCTGGGAAAAACTGCGCCCGTCGACGAGCGACTGGTGGAGCGTGTGCGTCATTTGGTGAACGCGCGGGTGTTTCAACCGTTTCTCCAAAACCGACAGACCCTCGTCGAGCGTCATGCCGGCTTGCAGCAGATTCGCGAGCTGCTCTGTGAAAATGAGCAACTGGCTGTGCGGAATTTTCAGGTTCCGCGCCGGCGTAGCAACTTCAGGCGAGCCGAGCAGCCGCAAATTTCTTTGAGCTGACGCTGCCGCACCTGCTTTTGCTTCGGCTGGCTTTGCCGCATCTACCATGTCGATCCGAATCGGAATGCACTGTTGCGATTCAATTTGCCGAATCGCAACGGCGCGATCTGCGCAGTCGAGAACTCCTTCAACTAAACCGCCCTGCGCGTCGCGCGCACGATAGGTAAACTGTGGCATCGGCGTGGAAAATAGTCCGAAACCTGAAATCGGAAACAGGAATCTATCTTTGGCAGTTTGAAGTGTTGAAAGGGTTCGCGGTTACAAAATGGATTTCTCTTTAACAATGTAGCGTTTTCACAAATCACGAGCCACGTGCCCTCGCTGCTAATTACCGCGATCAGGCAAAGATTTTTCTTGTCACGCTTTTAGATTTTGATAAGACCGCGCGACATGAAATGTGCAACAGCAATCGTATTCATTTCCGTTGCCTTCGCTTCGCAGGTATTCGCGGTCTTACGACCGCTTTTCCCGGCGAAAACCGCGCCGCCATTTAATCGTGGAGCTGATTGTGATAAGAAACGACTCGATCCGGCATTTTACTAACAAAGTGCCTGTGACCACGCCAAGGTAAGGGCTGTATTCAGCCGCAGACACGCGACCGTCCGGGCCTGCGTGGCAGGAAGGGGGGTTTCCACCTCCGTTTTCAGCTTCCGATCACTGCAACACGACTTGCTTTTAGTCGGTACAGGCAAGGGGGAGAGTTGAACCCGCGCACACAGGCCATTAGCGGTAAAGCTAATTTTTCCTGACAAGGGAACGTCTGGAAGCTCTTTAAGAAATCTCCACAGCGCCATCCCGTCGGCATCCCAACGTTGCGACAACGGCTGCGTTGGTTGCAATGCTAAACCCTCGACCCATGAGACTCACTTCTCACGGTGGCAGCGAGGCTGTCGTAACCGGGCGACATGGAAGCGACCTTATCGGTTCTCGCGGGTCAGGCTAAGTCATTTCGAAATCGCCACTGCTGTTTTTGAGCTTCTCCTGCTTCTCCGGGAGCCACGAGGAGAGATGGTAATTGATGGTTGGCCCATGCTCGCTCGTCGATTGTGGCGCCGCGTTGTGGAGATAAAGAACAAGGTTGTAGCCGCGACCGCTCGGATAGCAGTTTCCATTGGGTTCGAATCCATGGACAGACGCAAAGCGCATAGCTCGGTCATCTAAGCGAGCCGTCGCGAAGACATTCTCATTCTTGGCCGAAGCGAGTAACTCACCGATGATGCGAGCCGAAAGTCCTCGCCCCTGGTGCGGTTTGGCGACGACTACCCACCCCAACTCAACGGGGTATCTATCTGGTGGGACGGTTGCTCGCGCTTTCGCGAACACCCTGTCGCGATAGCCAGATCCAGGGTGTTTTAACGCACCTACTCCGGCAAGTTGCCCATCTGGCTCCCGGAGAAACAACAGTCGAGACGCATTGCGTATGCGCCGCGTTAAGCCGTCTGCCTCGACTGCGCCGCCTTCGAGCACCAGTTTCTCAAAATCGGCCAAGGTCCGAGCCGAGCAATCTGAGGGGGAGAGTATTGACGAACTCAGCATCGCAGTGCCATAACGAGATGAACCTCGGCAATCGTGAATGGCGGATATTTCATATGCAAGTCTTCAGTGTTACTTTGTTATTGCCGCCTGGAAAGCAAAAGAACAAACTCCGCCACGCGACGTCACCGGTAAATAATGAAGTGCGCAAGCATCGCGCCCACAGGTCGACGAGCGTGGCCTCGAAAGAGGGCACCGGCAACGGAGCCGACGGGCGTCGAGCGAGGTGGACGAAACCGACAAGGTGCTCTGTCGGGTCACAGCGAATCAACGAACCGGCATGCGACGCCAACTCCATTTTGTCCACAAGCCCGAAAGCGCTGGAAACTCACCTTTCTCTGCGATCTTCCGCCGCACATTAATTTGCTAATCTATTCCTCTCTGAACTTTAGCTGACTCTGTTCATTTGAACAGATATCAGCGCCGGGAGGCGTACCGCAATCTTGATTTTCCGATGCCGTTCTGGCGGCTCGTAAGCTTGGCGTACGGTTGATAAAGGATGTCCCATTCCTACTTTCACCTTGATCGAACGAATCTTACCATGCTACGCTGCCGAATCGATGAAACTCGCACTGTTATTGGCCGTTGTTTTTTTGGCTGTTAGTTGCGCCTCGCAAAGCAAGAAAATTCAATCCATGTCCACGCCGGAATTGAAATTGCGACACGCGCAGCTTGTTGAGGAAGTTGCGCAGCCGCCAAGAGAAAAAGAACAGATTGAATTTGAGTTGCTGTGGAGATGGCAAGGCGGTGACAAAGCCGCTTACCTCCCGCAGTTTTCTAATTAATCACCCTGCAAAGGTCGGCTTCACGGTGGTAGCATCGGACAATCACGGCCTGCTGTTCGGCAGCTTTCCCAGTATTTTATCGCCATCGCCTGCTGCTGATCATTCGCGACTGTTTGCGATGCGGACTTGCTCAGTTCAATCTCCGCGCTCACCTTCTGCAAGCCCGCAGTGAGTGCTTTAATTTGCTTTTGCTGCTTCGCTGCATTGGCTTCCAATTCGTGAACTTTGCGGTGCTCTTTGAGGAACTCGTTGAGCAGCATCGCGTTCACGGCTTCATAACGAACACTGTAGGGTTTTCCTTGCTCGTCGCGGGCCACTAGATCGCAATTCACCTTTTCCACCTGCTCGGCAACGAGGCCGAACTGCGGGATGCCGTCAGGGTCGAGCTCTTTTTTGTAATGGAAGGTCACCGGTAAGATTGGAACCGGCATTAAAACCCAATGCGATGTTGTTATCGCCGGTTGTGTTGTTGACGAGCGCCAATTCGCCGCAAGCCGTATTGCTGCTCCCGTTTGCGTGGTTTTGGAATGCTGAAGAGCCAGTGTCTATTAGACCATGGCAGACCAACCCTGCGGAGCGTACCTACCATCTATGACCGGCCAACAGAGCATCAAGCGATTGCTGTTGCGTAACAGGAACTCTGTTTGCCAGCGCCCGCTTTCCTTGATTGGAAAGCCACTGCTTATAACTGTTCTGCTGATTCCAAAAGCTCTGATTTATACTACTGATGTTACTCAACAAGTCTGCATACGAGTTAGCGGCGGCCTGCGGAAATGTACCGAGCAGGATAACCAAAGCAGCTAATACCGCAGCCACAGACGTAATTGTGATTCTCATTTTGTTGGTCTTTGCACTTTTCTTTATTGATTCATTTTTCATAAAGCTAATCTCCCTTTATCGTTTTGATCTTTTCTGAACCCTCGCGAGTGCGGAGCCCATTTCCGGCCGTTCGCCAAGGTAGTGCCTAAATTCCGCTACGAGGTTACGCGGAAATTGGCTTCGCTAGGTTGAAATGTTGAAGCGTTGAAGGGCGGAGTTCGCCGCACGCGCAAGAAGGCCAGAATCCCGCCAGTAAGATACTGTTTGAACTCGCCCGCATGCTCGTGTGTCTCGATCAGGTTGCCGGGGCGCGTGTAAGTGCCAATCACGCATTATATGAGCGGCTGACCCACTCCCTTACGCTGTGCTTTTTTCTATGACCCGCTTTCGTTCGGTTTCGGTAGACTTGGCATTAATCCTGAGTACAAAGAGACAATGAATATCCAATCTCGGTTCATTTTAGCGATCGCATCGGTTGCGTTTGCGCTTGCGAGCGGGCTGTCAAACGAAGTCAGCGCGGACGAGCTTAAAGAAGCCAAGGTGACTCAAGTCATCCATGACGTTCGAGTGCTTCCATCGAACGCATCACCGCGGCCGGCTGTAGTGAACGATGATGTCCGCCACGGCACGGCTGTGCAGACCGGTGTGCAGTCCCGGAGCGAGCTGACTTTCAAGGATCAAACGATCACACGCCTTGGTGAGAAGACTATTTTTAGTGTGGGCCAAGGGCCGCGAACCATTGATCTTGGCAGTGGCCAATTCTTGCTATATGTGCCCAAAAAAGTGGGGGGCGCAAAAATCAAGGCCGGTGCCGTGACGGCAGCGATTACCGGATAAATAAATTCCTGTGATCCGCCTTGTCCGCGATTCCAAATACGTCATCGCATTTAGTGCGCGTGAAGTATTGGGAAATTATCGCCGATAATCTCAGCAGAGTCGGTTGGAGTTTCAGCTGGGTCTTAGCCGTGGATTGCAACGGGCAAATGATCTGGCCTGCAGCTGCGCATCGGGGCGATGGAAAGCGTCTTGTTGTTTGCGCGGATCAACTGTTGATGGCGTTTGTCGAACGCGAATCAGTGATCCGTCGCGTTTCCACCTTTTAGCGACCGCTGGAAACTTGATAACTTTCTCTTCGAGATCGGCCGCAACTACGCATTTCGCGACGAATGACTCTACATCTTCATAGATGACATCCGCGACCCCCACACGTTTCCGCCTCGCTTCCTTGCCAAGCCTTTGCATCGTTTGTTGGTCAAGGCCATCGAGCGGCCAGCATCCTTCGAGAACAAAGGGCGTAATATTGCTAGGTTGCGTTTTTACGGCGGTTTTCATACCGTGGTCTTCCGTTGCCTTTTACACGCGCGCAAGAAACATCTGCCAAACAATTGTGTGACTTACTTGTGACTCAAATTTCGCGCCTGAATTCGCTCCCTTTGTGAAATCTGCGCGCGCCTCGCTAGTGGTCGCGCTTCTTGCGGAGTTTTCGATTCGTTGGCCATCGCTTGCGCTAACCGCTTTCCACTGCTCTCTAAACTCACCCGCGTGCTCGTGCGTTTCGATTACGTTGCCCGCTGCATCGTAAACCCGAATCACAGCATCGTGCGATACGTTGTGGAACTTCACGCAACCAATGGCGTTTACTGACTTGCGTCCAGCTTAGCCTACCACAAACGACTCCACGAAACAGAGAGACCGCGCGAGTTTTCTTGTAAGCGCGTCCCAACACCAGGCCGTCGCGAGCGTCCTTAGTTGGCCCGATTCGGGTACAACGTCATCCCTAAACCCAGCTTTAATAAGCCGGCTCAGTAACCACCGCGCGCTCAGGCGACGCTTGCGACGGTGCGGAGGGTCGCGCCAGGGGCAGCATTACACCAGCGCTGCCGCGCAGGACCTTGGCGAGAATACCGTGGTCGATGCCGGAGCTATCGGTATATCGGCCGACGACCAGGCCCCGTTCGTCGATTCCATTGAGCGAAGTAAACGTCGCGCCCGGAAAATCATAGACTACAAAACCAACCCCCGGCCTGAAGAGAATACCGTGCGTCGCACCCGCCGCGTCGGTATAGCGGCCCACCATTACATTCAAGTCGTGTCTGCGGTCGTTCGAGACCCGGAAGACAGTATTGCCGAACAGGATCGTGCTCGTTGAGCCCACCGGATCGATCGGTGCTTGAATCGTGCCGTCTCTGTCGCGCCAGAACCCATGAGTTGTCACCCCCGAGGAATCAATGTAATAGCCACAGCTCTGGTTGTTCGCATTAAGCGAATAAGCCAGAGTCGCCGTCGCGTCCGTCACCACGAAGTCCCTTAGCACGCCCCCGATATTTAGGAACGCACTCTGAATCCCAGTGCTGCTTGGGATTTCCGATCCGCAAAAATCCCCCGCATTATTTACCCCCAGCACAACCGTAAACGTCGGTTCCGGAGCGTAATTGGTGAAGACATTATTCGAGAAGAAGAACCCTTCGAAAGCGCCCGCGGAATCGAGATAATCGCCGCAGACCAGGCGGGAGTTATTGATCCCGCGCGCCTCCGTAAAGTTGCCCGCATCGTTGGGGTCCATCATCGGCATGCTAAAGTTCCCATTATTAAACATGACGAAGCCGCGCGACGCCCCGCTGGGATCCACAAAGATGCCGACCACGTCACCCAGATCGCTAATCTTCTGCGGCCGCGTCTGATTCCCCGCACCCGGATAATCAAACACGCTCAACAATTGAATACTAAAGGCTGCTGGCGACTCGGCCAACGCTCCCGTTAAAGCAAGGGCTGTAAAGCCCACAGTAAAACTAATGAAAGGAAATAATTTTTTCATAATTAACGTTCTTTTAAAAATTTTTGCTTAAGTACGTCAAGAAAATTCGGGGAAAACTTCTGGACGGCTTTTTGTTAGACGCTACAGGTAGTCTCCAATTTGGACTGGTGGCTGAGGAAGTGGCAAGAATCGATCCGAACTTGGTGATACTCGACGAAGAAGGAAAACCGTTCACGGTGAGGTATGAAGCGATAGACGCGATCTTGCTCAACGAGTTCTTGAAAGAGCATCGCACCGTGCAAGAACAAGCAGCGGCAATCGCGCAGTTAAAGTCCGCTGTTGCAAAACAGGAGGCGACTGCCGCGCAACGGCAAAACCAAATTGAAAGGCTTACTGCGGGTTTGCAAAAAGGTGAGCGCACAGCTTGAACTGATTAAACCCGCACCCCAAACCGTTCAGAATAGTCAGTGAGAAGCGCGGCGCATGAATTACTGGGAAACCATCGCCGACGATCTCAGCAAAACCGGCTGGAGTCGGGGCTGCGTCTCAGCGATTGATTCCAACCGGCGAACGATCTGGATTGCTGACGCGCATCGCGGCGACGGGAAGCGTTTGGTTTAGAGGCTTCAAAGCTAGGTGTTGCTGTGTTCGGCGTGACTGACGGGATCTGCACGGGCGGCGGAGCGGCGGTGGCTACTGGAGCACGGTTGATAGACATTGGACTTACGTCCGCACTCCAATCCTTAGAGAAAAAAACGCGCTTCACTCGCGTCGATGCGAAAAAATAGGCAAGCCAAATTGCTAGCCAGATGAGTGCGAGCCAGTCAAAAACGGCTTGGTCTCCGGAAGAGAACACAGAAACGAGGACAATTGTTATACCGGCGCAGATCACGCTGACGATGAGTATTGCCCATAATAGCTTTGGCCACTTCCATTCCCGGTACTTGAGAAGAATCGTTGCGACGACAGTCTGCGTAATTAGCGTTAACGTCGGCAGTGCAGTACTCTGTGATCGCAATGGCATACAGCCCCGTGCCCTGCCATCGTGCTGGCGAGTAGTTTTGGAGACTAGTAGCCAAAAGCACGAGCGCGACTACGACCGAGGTATAAAGACTGATATAGTAGTACAATAACCATCCGCCTATCGGCTGCTTCCGTGCGGTATAGCAAATTATCGCGACGATAACCGCTACGGGAGGTCCGGGATTCGTCATGGTTTGCGCTGCGGCGCTCGCAAACACCGAGGCTTGCGTGAGTAAAAGAAGCAATACCGCAAGGAGTCGGGGAACGGCGTTCACAACCGCAGCGTTTTATTCGCGAGCATGACGGAAAGCGAAATTCCAGACTTGGCGCACAACGTGGAACGTCACTGAAATCGGCAAACTTGTTGTGACTCAGCCACTTTTGAGGTGATTTCTGAGACCTTTTACCTATGAAAAGAGGCGGGGGCGGGAATCGAACCCGCGAATAGCGGTTTTGCAGACCGCGACCTTACCACTTGGCTACCCCGCCGGTTGTGTGGGAAATGAGCGTAACGTTGGAGCATAGCGTGTCAACGCGGCGAAGCGATTTGTGCCGACGAATGTGATCGGTTAGGCGTGATCGGTAAACAATTTAACGATTTAGCGATCTAACGATTTAACGATTATGTTCGGCGGGTGACTTCGCGTTCTTCCGAACTCTTCGCGCGGGCGCAGAGACGTATTCCAGGCGGTGTTAATTCGCCTGTGCGCGCGTTTCGTAACGTGGGGCTTGAGCCTTTCTTCGTAGCGCACGGGGAAGGCGCGCGGATCTGGGATGTCGATGGCAATGAATACATCGATTACGTCGGTAGCTGGGGCCCGGCGGTTCTCGGTCATGCACCGAAAGTCGTCGTAGACGCGGTTCGTGACATTGCTGCGCGCGGATTGAGTTTTGGAATTCCCAATCCGCTCGAAGTCGAAATGGCAGAATTGATATGCGATTGGATGCCGTCGATCGAGAAAGTGCGCATGGTGAACAGCGGCACGGAAGCGACGATGTCGTGCATCCGGCTCGCGCGCGCGTTCACCGAACGCGATAAGATCGTCAAGTTCGACGGTTGCTATCATGGGCATGCAGATGCCCTTCTGGTAAAAGCCGGCAGCGGCGCCCTCACGCACGGTCAACCAAGCAGCGCCGGTGTTCCGCTGGCGTTTGCTGATCTCACAATCTCGCTGCCATTCAACAATGCCGGGTTGTTGAAGAAGGCGTTTCAGGAAAACAAAAATGAGATCGCGGCGGTAATTGTCGAGCCGATTCCAGCCAATGCGGGTCTCTATTTTCCGAGGGGAAATTTTCTGTCGATCCTGCGTGAGGAATGCACGAGCAACGATGCGCTTCTGATTTTTGACGAAGTGATCACTGGCTTCCGTGTTGCGCGCGGCGGCGCACAGGAAATGTACGGAGTGAAACCTGACCTGACTGTGCTGGGAAAAATAATTGGAGGCGGGCTGCCGGTTGGCGCATTTGGCGGGCGCTCCGAAATCATGGACCAGCTTTCACCGGACGGCCCGGTGTATCAGGCCGGAACGTTGTCCGGCAATCCGCTGGCGCTCGCCGCGGGTCTGGCGCAGTTGCGCGCGCTTGAGCGAATCAACGGCTGGAAATGGCTCGAAGAAATGGGCGCGCAATTTGAAGAGCTCGCGCGAGCATCGATCAAAGACGCGCTTGGCATCACGTTGCACCGGCTCGGTTCGTTGTTTTGTTTGTTCTTTGCAGCTGGTCCAATTGTCGATCTCGCAGGCGCGCAGCGAAGCGATCTGAAAATGTTCGCCAGATTTTTCCACGGATGTCTGAAACGCGGCATTTATTTCGCGCCGTCGCAATTTGAGACCGGCTTTATTTCCACGGCACATACCACGGAAGATATGGAACGCACGGGTGTTGTTATGCGTGAGGCGTTGGCAGAGCTCTAGCGGCAGGCGTGTTCGACGCTGCGGCCGACCCCGCTGCCTCGACCGTTAAAGTTTTGCGCTGCTGCTGTCCATGGACTAAGGGAACGCACGCTGTGAAGGCAAACTCCCGGATTCGACCCAGGGCGAAGTTCTTTTTCGAAGGCGAAAAGAAGTTTTTCGTTAAAGGTGTCACGTACGGTCCGTTTAAGCCCGACGCGGAGGGAAATTATCTCGGCCGGCCTGAGCAGGTGGCTGCCGATCTTGCACTGATGCGCGAGGCGGGTTTGAACGTTGTGCGAATTTATCATTCGCCGTCGGGCTGGTTTCTCGATCTTTGCGCTGCGGCGGGTGTGCGCGTGCTGGTGACGCTTCCCTGGGAGAAGCACATCGAGTTCCTGCGTGAACGATCAACTCGCAAACAGATCGCGGAAAATGTCCGCGCCGCCGTCAACGCTCGCGCCGGGCATGCGGCAATCCTTGGGTATCTTGTAGGCAACGAAATCTCGAGCACGATGGCGCGCTGGCTCGGCACGCGCCGGGTGATTGAATTTGTCGAGCAACTAATTCAGATCGGCCGGGCAATCGATCCCGATGCGCTCTTTTCGTATGCCACATATCCGCCGACTGAATATCTGCTTCCGCAGAACGCCGACTTTTCTTGTTTCAATGTTTACCTTCATAATCAACGCGATTTCGAGGGCTACCTGCTGCGGCTGCAAAATCTCACCGGCGAGCATCCCCTTATCCTGGGCGAATTCGGCATGGACACGCTCCGGCATTCGCAGGAGCAACAGGCGGAAATGCTCGGCTGGCACATCGACAGCGTTGTGAAATGCGGCCTCGCCGGCACGATTCTTTTTACCTGGACGGACGAATGGTTCACCGGTGGCCAGGAAGTCACGGACTGGGCATTCGGCATCGTTACGCGTGAGCGCAAGCCAAAGAAGGCGTTTTACATTATTCAGGCGAAGCTGGGGCGAGACGATTCAACTTTGCCTCACCTTCCGTTGCCGCGAATGCCGTTCGTGTCGGTTATTGTCTGTTCTTACAACGGAGGCCGCACTCTTGCCGCGTGTCTCGATTCGTTAGGTAAACTCAATTATTCTGCTTACGAAGTCATTCTCGTCGACGATGGTTCGACCGATGGCACTGCTTCCGTAGCCGCGCAGTTTCCGTGGGTGCGCTACATTCATCAGAGCAATCATGGATTGAGTCACGCCCGCAACACCGGTGCTGCCGCCGCAAAAGGCGAGGTGTTAGCCTACACGGATTCGGACTGTATGGCGGACGCTGATTGGCTCTACTATTTGATTGGCACGCTTGTAAGTGGCGATTACGCCGGAGTGGGCGGCCCGAACATCACGCCGCCGGCACAAAACTGGATACAGGCATGCGTTGCTGCGGCACCGGGCGGGCCAAATCACGTTCTGCTTACCGACACCGTCGCCGAACACATTCCCGGTTGTAATATGGCCTTTTACCGATGGTCATTTGAAGGCGTGGCCGGTTTCGATGCCGAATATCGCAAGGCAGGCGACGACGTCGATTTCTGCTGGCGAATTCAACAAGCCGGATGGGTCATTGCTTTCAGTCCAACCGCAATTGTGTGGCATTATCGACGGTTCACGCTTCGCGCTTTTCTGAAACAGCAGGATGGCTACGGCGAAGCCGAATCGCTGCTGCGTTTTAAACATCTGATCTTTTTCGGCCCCACTGGCACGGCCAAATGGCGCGGCCAAATCTATGGCACTACGCGGTTCAGTTGGTTTGTTAATCGGCCGGTGATTTATCACGGAGTTTTCGGCGAAGGATTTTTCCAATCGATTTATCCAACGCCCCAATCAGACGTGGCAGCGTACTTGAGCAGCATCGAATGGTTTGCGTTGACGATTTTTCTCTTTGGCCTGGGTATTTTTCTCCCCGTCCTGCGCATTGTTCCTTACCTGATGCTGGGCGGCACCTTTTGCGTGGCGCTTTCGTATATGGTGCGTGCGCGCATCGAGCCGAAATTCGACACGGTGCACGCGCGCCTGCTGGTGATGATCCTCGCATTTGCGCAACCGCTCGTGCGCGGATTCTCCCGGTATTTCACATGGCTCCGGTTCAAACGCACACCGGCAAACGTGATTCGAAAACACGAACATCTACCCAAACGCGTCCGTGCCGGAGGCAGCCTCAGTCGCCGGGTATTTTGGAGCGAGCAGGGGAGAGACCGCCATTATCTGTTGGGCGCGCTGTTTGAATTACTGGAGGAAGAAGGCTGGCGATATTCCACCGACAGCGGCTGGAACGATTGGGACATTCAAATCTACGGCAATTTCTGGTGGAGCATCGCGCTGCAAACCGTCACCGAATATCACGGCGGTGGAAAATGTTTGACCCGAGTACCGGCTTCGCAACCGGATGGTTGTTACAACGGTCGCTTTGAATCTGATTGCGATTAGCTTATTGATTTATCACCAGCTGAACATTTCCCACATCGATGCATGGTTCCTCGCTGGTTACGGGCTTTTCCTGGTTTTTCTGGCGACGCGAGCGCGCGCGTTAAAATCGCGAGTAGCCGAACTGGTTGATCTGGCTGCGCTCCGAGCGGGTTTGCAGCGAATTACGCGTAAAAGCAAGACCATCGCACCAGCGCCAGCACCGGAACTTGAGATCGCAGTAAATGCGACCGATCCCGCTTCGCCGCAATTGCCAGGCTGACGCTCTCAAGAGGTGACGGCTGCCCGAGCCGTCGTTCCTTGTTAAAGGCTGCGCATCAGAATTTTAAACGCATTTTGCCAGTGCCCCGTTCGATCCGACCGATTCGTTTCGCCCGCAACATCGAGATCACCCTGTTTGCATTTTGTTCCGCGACAATCGCCACTATCCCAATGCCCATGTTGAAAACCTGATACATCTCCTGAAGATCGATCTTTCCGTTCTCCTGCAGGATTTGGAAAATACGCGGGACGCGCCAACTCTTTGTATCAATTACAGCGTCACAGGTTGGAGGCAAAATCCGCGGCAGATTGTCGAGCAAACCACCGCCGGTAATGTGAGCGATGCCCTTGATCATGCCGCCTGTGATTTTTGCAAGGCGCGGTTGATAATTCTTATGCACGCGCAGCAACTCTTTTCCAACGGTGATTCTCGATCCGGGCAGAGGCGAACTCGGTTTGAGCTGCATCTTTTCGAACAAGATTTTTCGCGCCAGCGAATAGCCATTGGTGTGCAGACCATTTGAAGCGAGACCGAGAACGACGTCGCCCGGTCTTATCGCACTGCCATCGATGATTTTTGTTCGATCGACAACTCCAATGATGCAGCCTGCAAGATCATATTCGCCCCTGCGATACATTCCGGGCATTTGAGCAGTTTCGCCTCCCAGAAGTGCGCAGCCCGCGGCGCGACAGGCGTGGGAAAGGCCGCGAAGTAATTGCTGAAACACGCGCGCCTCGAGTGTCTCGCAGCCGATGTAATCTAGGAAGAAAAGTGGCCGTGCGCCGAGCACTGCGATGTCGTTGGTGCAGTGATTTACCAGGTCGGCGCCAACGGTGTCGTGTTTGTCCATTGCGAATGCGATCTTCAATTTTGTCCCGACGCCGTCGACACTCGAGACCAACACCGGGTCGCGCATCCCGGGAAAGCTGGCCCGAAACAATCCACCGAACCCGCCGATCTTACCGAGCACCTGCGGGCCGTGTGTTCGCCTAACGATCGATCCAATCTCGCGTTTTAGCCGGTTCGCATGATCGACATCGACACCGGCACGTGCGTACGCTTTTTTCACCACCATACGTTGCAGGGCAACCACTCCGGTTGCCAATTCATTTCGGCAGTGAAAGGCCTGCCTTACAATTCACTTCAGATCGGTGAATAACGTGGGCTGGGCTTCCTGATCGGCCAGCGCTTTGGCGCGTTGTTCGCGCCGTTCCATGATGAATTTGTCCAAGGCAGGATCGACGGGCAGGGGATAGTCACCATTGAAGCAGGCCAGACAAAAACTGTTTATCGGTTTTCCAGTCGCGCGGACCATGCCTTCGACATCGAGATAACCAAGACTGTCCACACCCAGGTATTTGCAGATGTCTTCCATCGACATCTGGTTCGCGATCAATTTTTCAGGGTCAGGGAAATCGATCCCGTAATGGCAGGCGAACCGATGTGGTGGACAACTGACTCGCATGTGCACTTCTTTCGCGCCGGCCTCTCGCAGGTTCACCACGCGCGCACGCGCCGTGGTGCCACGCACGATCGAGTCGTCCACAACAACCACGCGTTTTCCAGCCACCATTTCCTTGATCAAATTCAATTTCACGCGCACGTCGAAATCGCGGATGAGCTGGCTCGGCTGCAAGAACGTGCGCCCGATGTAGTGGTTCCGGACGAACGCATGTGCAAAGGGAATGTTGAGTTCCTCCGCGAATCCTAGTGCGGCATAATTTCCGGAATCCGGCACAGGCACGACAATGTCGGCTTCAACCGGAAATCTACGCGCCAGTTCGCGTCCCATTTCAGTGCGAACTTTGCCGACATTTACGCCACCGAGTTTGCTGTCCGGTCGCGCGAAATAGACGTACTCGAACATACAGAAAGCCGGCTGCTGAGGTTGAAAAGGAAATTCGGAACGCACTCCGCCCTCATTAATGATCAAAACCTCACCCGGTTCGACGTCGCGAATGAATTCTGCGTGGATCAAATCGAACGCGCATGTTTCTGACGCCACGACATAGGCGCCGTCCAGTTTTCCAAGCGAAAGCGGTCGCCAGCCGAATGGATCACGCACGGCGATCAATTCGCGTTCGCTCATGATGAGAAGTGAAAATGCGCCTTCGATTCGCCGCAGAGGCGCGAGCGCGCTACTGCCGTTGTCGAGTGGTTGCGCCAGAAGATGCAAAATGATTTCGCTGTCAGCTGTCGTTTGGAAGATTGAGCCTTTGCGCTCCAGTTCGTCGCGCAGCAGATCGGCATTAATCAGGTTGCCGTTGTGTGCGATGGCCATCTGACCGCGAATGCAATCGACCACGAACGGTTGCGCGTTCTTGATAGTGCTGGTGCCCGTCGTCGAATAACGCGTGTGTCCGATCGCGCGGGTGCCCTTCAATTTCGCCAGTTCTTGCTGACCAAACACCTGCGAGACCAGGCCCATGTCTTTGTGCATGAGAAAGCTCGTGCCAGGGCCGTTGCTGGTGACAATGCCGGCGCTTTCCTGTCCGCGATGTTGCAACGCGAACAAGCCATAGTACGTGAGCACTGCCGCGTTCGGATGCCCGAACACACTGAAAAGACCGCACTCGTGCTGCGGCAGAACCGCGGAGTCTGGCATTTCCTCTACGTCAAATCTGCTCGAGGGGAAATTCACAAGAAATCATCCATCAGATTGGCGCGTATTCAATCGCGCTTTTTGCGACTTCACAAGCTCGGAATGCTTTCCTCTTGTTCGACTGCGCAACGGATCGCGTTGAACCAATCGTCGTAAAGATCCGCGATCCGCCATGCAAATTCCCTTTCATTCACTTGAATCCGCAACTGATCCCCGCCGACCCGGCCGAGTTGTTCAAACGGAACGCCGCTCTGACGCAAAATGGGCAGGACCTTCTCCAAATCTGCAGGCGCCACCGAGATGACAATACGCGACTGCGATTCGTTAAAGAGCACCGTAGCGGCAGGCGTGTCTGCTGCATTCAATGAAATCTCCGCTCCGAACAGCCGTTCGGGATTGAAACAACATTCAGCGAGTGCAACGCCAAATCCGCCGTCGGAACAATCGTGCGCGCTTCTGACAAGACCAGCCCGGATCAAATCGCGAACAGCATTCTGCACGTGAATTTCGTGTGCGAGATCAATTTGTGGGGGCGGACCAACTTTCAATCCGTGGAAGATCTTCAGATACTGCGATGCGCCTAACAGTTCATTCGGTCTTCGGCGGTCAGAGATCGCCGCTACAGCTCCGACCAGAATGATTAGATCGCCTTCGTTCTTGAACCACTGCTTTGTGATGTGCTTTTCGTCATCGATCACTCCGACCATCGCGATGGTTGGGGTTGGGTCGACTACGGCGGCCGGGCTTTCGTTGTAGAGCGAGACATTTCCGCCAGTAACAGGTGTGCCGAACGCTCGGCACGCTTCGGCGACGCCTTCAACAGCTTCGCGCAATTGCCAGAAATTTTCCGGCTTGTACGGATTGCCGAAGTTCAGGCAATCCGTCACCGCCAGCGGACGCGCACCCGAGCAGGCGAGATTCCGCGCAGCTTCGGCGACGGCGATTTTACCACCCTGGCGGGGGTCAACGGCGCAATAGAGTGAATTGCAATCGGTGGTCGCGGCCAGAATTTTGTTCGCGTAACGAACGAAGAATACCGCAGCGTCCGATCCAGGCTTTACTACCGTTCCGGTGCGAACTGTATGATCGTATTGGCGATAGACCCAGTTCTTCGATGCAATCGTCGGATCGCGCAGGAGCTCTCGCAGGGATTCAACCGCAGAGGACTCCGAGTTCGCTAAGATTTCTTCAATCAACTCCGCGCTCTCTGCGCTTCGTTTCCGAGCTTCGCGCGAATAAAGCGGCGCGTCTTCGGCAAGCGCTTTCGCCGGAATTTCCGCCACAACCGCTCCGTTGTTTCGAACGCGCATGGTACCATCACTCGTAACGCGGCCGATCTCCGCGCACGGCACATCCCATTTGGCGAACACTTCACGAACGACATTTTCTCGCCCCCGTTTTGCAATGATCAGCATTCGTTCCTGTGATTCGCTGAGCATGATTTCATACGGCGTCATCCCTGGCTCGCGTCTTGGCACTTTTGCGAGATCGATCTCGATACCGCTATCGGCGCGGCTCGCAGTTTCGCACGTTGAGCACGTTAATCCGGCTGCGCCCATGTCCTGGATCCCGGCGACTGCGTCGCTGAGCAATTAGTTCGAGGCATGCTTCAAGCAGTAATTTTTCCTTGAACGGATCGCCTACCTGCACGGCAGGCCGATCTTCGCGCGATTGCTCGGTCAATTCGCGCGATGCAAACGCCGCGCCTGCCAGACCATCGCGCCCCGTTTCGGCGCCGACATAGAAAACGGGATTGCCAGCGCCTTCTGCCGTGCCGCGCGCGAGTTGCTCGTGACGCAACACACCGAGGCAGAAAACGTTTACCAGCGGATTGCCCTCAAAGCTTTCATCGAAATAAATCTCGCCGCCGATGGTGGGAATTCCCACGCAGTTGCCGTAATGCGCGATACCCGACACCACGCCCGTGAATAATCGCCGGTTCGCTGCGATTTTTGACCTTCGAATTTGAGATTCCGAATTTCCATCAGTGATCGGCCCGAATCGCAGGGAATTCAGGCAAAACTCGGGGCGCGCGCCCATGGTAAAAATGTCTCGAATGATTCCACCAACACCTGTGGCTGCGCCCTGAAAGGGTTCGATCGCGCTCGGATGATTGTGGCTCTCGATTTTAAACGCAACTGCCCACCCGTCCCCGATATCGACCACGCCCGCATTTTCTTCTCCAGCTTTAACAAGAATGCCCGGGCCACTGGTTGGAAACTTCTTCAGTTCTTTCCTGGAATTCTTGTACGAACAATGCTCGCTCCACATGACAGAGAAAATCCCAAGTTCGGTGAAGTTCGGCTCTCGTCCGAGGATTTTCTTGATTCGGGCAAATTCCTCCGGCGTCAGGCCGTGCTGCTTGACGAGTTCGGGTGTAACCGCCGGATCGGCCTGCGGCGTTTTGTGAATCATCGGCGCCCTATGTTACTGAATTCGCGAGCCTCCTCAATCGCACAAAATCGCAAACGCGTTTCAAAGCGGTGTTACTTAGCCACTCAAACATAAAATGGGATGCGAAACGTCCACTCAACGTTTGAGTCACGAACTTTTGGATAAACCTAATCAAGAAGGAGGCATGACAGTGAAGAAAACAATCATTGCTTTGGTTTGCGGCCTGGCTGCGTCATTGGCGTTTGCACAGACCAGCACGACCACGACAGAGGAAACGACATCCACAAGACCAACAACGACAACAGAAAGCACTACCAGCACAACTTACGATACCGGCACGGTAACGACATATGAGCCGGGCAAGACAATCATTGTCAGGGGCGAGCAAGGCCCTGTAAGTTTCGCTCTCGGCACAGCGGCGCACATTGTGAATGCGGCTGGCAAAGTTGTGACGGCTCCATTGCGAGCTGGCCAAAAAGTTCGTGTTTATTACACGGGACCGGTTGAGCATCGCACGGTTGAGCGTGTGATAGTCGAAGATTAAGCGAAATCAATTCGGCAACGCAAAGCTGCGGGATTCGCGCTGAATCCTGCAGCTCTTTGTCGTACCGAGGATCTCGGGACAGTTGTGTGAGAAGCGATGTCGACGCGCCACATCGCGTGGCTACAGCTTGCGTTTCGAACGCGAATCGCTGAAGTTTTGATGCTCATGGCTTTCGACTTGAAGGAGATTGTCGCCTCGCGATTGGGTGAGAATTACGAACTGCACGAACGGCATATCAATCCCACGCTGGTAGCAGCGCAGCGCGTCATCGGCTTCGACAAAGTCTATGCGCGTGCCGACGGCGCCTATCTCTATGACATGGATAACCAGCGGTATCTGGATTTCCTGAGCGGCTACAGCGTTTTCAACATCGGTCGAAATCACTCGCTGGTGAAGCAAGCGATCCGCGACGTGCTCGATTTGGACCTTCCAAACATGGTGCAGATGGACTGTTCGCTTTTGAGCGGCCTGTTGGCTGAAGCCTTGGTGAAACGAACGCCGCCGCATCTGAATGCCGTTTTCTTTTGCAACTCCGGCACTGAGGCGATGGAAGGCGCACTAAAGTTCGCGCGCGCTGCGACGGGACGACAACGCGTCGTATCACTAGCGAGCGCGTTCCACGGTCTGACCATAGGTTCGTTGTCGCTGATGGGCTGCGAAAGTTTTACCGAAGGATTCGGGCCGCTCATGGAAGGTTTCAGCGCGCGTGTCCCGCTCGATGATATCCAGGAATTGGATAGCCAACTGCGCTCGCGCGACGTGGCGGCCTTTGTGATCGAAACCGTTCAAGGCAAAGGCTGCCAAACACCCACGACTGATTTCTTCGTTCGCGCCCAAGAACTTTGCCGTAAATACGGAACGCTATTGATTTCCGATGAAGTCCAGACCGGCCTCGGGCGCACCGGCAAGATGTTCGGATTCCAACATTGGAATTTGGAGCCGGACATCATCACGCTCGCGAAAACATTGAGCGGCGGTTACGTGCCGTGCGGCGCAATCATTACCCGGCGCGAAATTTATCAGAAGACGTTCAGCCGTATGGACCGTTGCGTTGTGCACTCCACAACTTTTGGCCGCAACAATCTCGCGATGGCGTGCGGGCTCGCAGCTCTGGAAGTAATCGATCAGGAAAATCTGGTCGAGCGCTCAGCGAAAATAGGCGCGTTGCTCATGGAAAGAATTGAAGGCCTGAAGGCGAAACATTCCTTCGTAAAAGAAGTTCGCGGGAAAGGCCTCATGGTCGGAATTGAGTTCCACGAACCTAACGAATTCAAGCTCAAGATGGCATGGAAGCTTTTGCACAAAATCGACAAGGTGCTGTTCGCACAGATGATCGTGACTCAAATGTTGAGCAAGCACAGCATTCTCACGCAGGTAGCCGGTCACGGGATGGACGTGCTGAAAATTCTGCCCCCGCTGATCATCGGCGAAAAAGAAGTCGACATGTTTGTGAACGCGCTCGACGACGTGTTGACAGAGTGCCGCAAATTCCCCGGGCCAATGTGGGAGCTTGGAAATAATTTTGTCAAAGCCGCGCTCGGTTCGCGGCGTTCAAACGAACCACGCCCAACCGTTTCCGCCTGAATTTCTTTAACCGCAGATTATCCGCCAGGGCGGGCAGGCAGCGGATAACGCGGATTAGATTGTAATAGGGCAACCGCGTCGGTTGCCGTGGCTTGGATTGGCAAGCGATGCACTTGCCCTACAACATCATTTTCGATTGTCGATGTTTAAATGTTTCGTAAAGCTCTCGTCATGCGCATCCGAGCTCTAATTATACTCGCAATCACAGCCGCGTTATCAGTCGTCCTTCGAGCGATGCCCGCATACGCGCAAGATCCTGCGGTCGTTAATTCCAAGACGATACGCGTACGGTTCGAGAATGATCGCGTGCGAGTGCTCGAAGCGATTTTGCCACCCGGCGTCAAGGAGCAAGTGCACTCGCATCCGGCGTACGTCATTTACGTTTTGGAAGGCGGTCGGTATCGCAATTACGCGGCAGATGGCAAGATCACTGAAGGCGAATTGAAGACTGGCGACGTTATCTATCGCGATCCTCTAACTCACGCTGCGGAGAACATTGGCGATAAGCCTCTGCACATGATTTTGGTTGAGCTGAAAGGCGATTCAGGCGCTGGCAAATCGTCTCACCCCTGAACACGCTCGAGATTTTCGATTGTCGTTCTTTCACTGCGGCGTACTTTGTGAAAAGAAGGGAGCGAAGATTATGAGCACAACTGTTGCCGAAGAGCGAAAAACTGAAACGAAGCTGAGTCAGCTCGAGCAAATCAAGAAGTTTACCAAAATCGTGGCCGACACGGCGGATTTCGAGTCGATGAAGGAGTTCAAGCCGCAGGACGCGACGACGAACCCAAGCCTGGTGTATGCCGCCACGCAAAAGGAGCAATACGGCCGTCTGCTCGCTGAAGTTTTAAAAGATCGAAAGAACTCGGGGTTGAGCGGTCACCAGCAGATCGAAGACATTTGCGATCATCTGCTCGTGCAATTCGGTACCGACATCCTTGAAATTGTGCCGGGACGCGTTTCAACCGAGACCGACGCGCGCCTGTCGTATGACGTCGAAGGTTCGATCAACAAAGCGCGGCGGCTGATCAGCCTTTATGAGGAGCGCAAAATTCCGCGTGAACGCGTATTGATCAAAATCGCTTCGACCTGGGAAGGACTTCTTGCCGCTGAACAACTGCAAAAGGAAGGCATCCGCTGTAATTTGACGCTGATGTTTTCGCTGCCGCAGGCGGTGCGCGCGGCGGAAGCCAGGGTGCAGCTGATCTCGCCGTTTGTCGGCCGGATTTACGATTGGTACAAGAGAGAATACAAGCGCGATTATACTGGATCGGAAGATCCAGGAGTCCAGTCAGTCAATGAGATTTATACGTATTATAAGAAACTTGATATCTCCACTGAAGTGATGGGGGCAAGTTTTCGAAACACTGGACAGATTCTGGAGCTCGCCGGGTGCGATTGTCTGACGATCAGCCCTGAGTTAATGGAAGCGCTCTCTAAATCCACTGAACCAGTCGAGCGAAAATTGAGTTTAGAAAAGGCGAAGTCGGCTAAGATCGAGAAGCTGGAATTGGATAAAAAGAAGTTTCGCTGGATGCTGAACGATAACGCCATGGCCTACGAAAAAACCGGTGAGGGAATCCGCAAATTCGCAGCTGACGTGGTGAAGTTGGAAAAATTCGTCGCATCGAAGATCTGAACCGCGGATTACACCGATAGGGCGGATAAAAAGTAAGGGATACTGCGACCGGCGTTTTGTCATTCTGAGCGAAGCGAAGAATCTCTGGTCATTTGTTTGGGCGTTATGAAGGTGATATCCAGAGATGTTTCCCTTCGCTCAACATGACAGCAAGTGGGCCGCATCCGATCGGTGTCACCCGAGCAATCCGCAGTGAAGTCATGTTCAACATTGTTCTGGTCGAGCCGGAGATTCCGCCGAACACGGGCAACATCGGCCGACTTTGTCTTGCGACCCGATCAATTCTACACCTGGTGAAACCGCTAGGCTTTTCGCTCGATGATCGCCAGTTGCGACGAGCCGGCCTTGATTATTGGAACGAGGTGCCGTTGCAATTATGGGATTCGTTCGACTCCCTGCTACGGGCGCAAGCCCCTGCGACGCGTTGTTTTTTTCTCACTACAAAAAGCAAACGTCCTTATTACAATGTGAAATTTCACCAGGAAGATTTTCTCATTTTTGGCCGCGAAACGAAAGGCCTTCCAGAACAGTTGCTAGCGGCGAACGCGCGCCGTTGCATCACGATCCCGATGCATGGCACCCGCAGCCTTAATCTCGCTACTGCAGTTGCAATTGTGCTGTTTGAGGCTCTGCGTCAACAGCAGGTCTGATCAAAAACATCGCAACGGCGCACACGCGCCCGGGGTTAAATGAACGAATAGAATAAAGAGGGAAAATCATGAAACGTATTATGTTTTTGACATGTATCGGGTGTCTTACGCTGGCGCTGACAGCGTTCGGAACTCCGAAGGATAAAGGAGGGCACGGTTCAGCGAGAAGCGGCGGCGCGCGCAGCGCGCATGTCGTATCCCGAGGCGGTGGCCACGCCGCATCGATGAGAACAGCGCAGCATTATTCCGCAGCTCGACCTCATCATGCAATCGCTACACATTCGCGGACTCGATCCAATTCGTTCGCTCGTACAAACAAGTCGCCGAGCAACCGTGTACACACGGTCAGCGCACAGAGGACGCGAAATGCACACAGCAGAAGAATGGCGAACACTCGCAATCGCGAACGAAATCTTGCCCGGGCAAATAGTGCCAGGACGAATCAGCGCGAGGCAGCAAGATTGCACAATCAGAGAACGGCCCAGACTAATGCCAGAATCAATGGTCGTAGTAATTTTGCGGCGAACCGCGGGAGAAACGTGACGCTAGCTAGAAGTGCGGCTGTTAATGGCAACCAACAAAATGCCCGTATCGTGAATAACTGGCGCCATGACCGCTTCCGTGGCTCGAGGTACGCCGCGTTTTATAATTATAACCGGCAGTGGCATGATCGCGGTTGGTGGACGAATCACTATTCGAACATTGTCTTTGTGCTAGGCGGGTGGTGGTACTGGAACGCCGGCTACTGGTATCCAGCCTGGGGCTATGACCCGGGCGCGTACTATCCATATGATGGACCCATTTACGGCTATGGTAATCTGACACCCGATCGGATCATTGTGAACGTGCAAGTCGCGTTGCAACGGGATGGCTATTACACCGGGCCGATCGATGGAGACATCGGACCGCAAACACGCGATGCACTGGCGGCTTTTCAAGCGGACAGCGGCCTTGCGGTTACTTCGGCGGTTGACGGACCAACGTTGCAGACGCTCGGCGTGTCGTAATACCGAAATACTTAGAGACTGGCAGAGCGGGACAGTAATGCGCCGCGCGGCTCTTGTCTTTCTCGGTAGATGATTTTGCTGCCGTCCCTCGCCAGCACCGAAGTGTCTTTCCGTTTTTGCGGCAGACATGCATCCAGAAAAAGGCGCTACCACGTTGAATAAATGCAAACCTCAGAAGGTCCAACAACCCAAAGAAAAGAAGCTTATGAGAATATTAGTTGTTTCAATTTGTAGCCTTGCGCTCGTCGGCGTCGCAGTCGGTGCGCAAAAAGAAGAAAAGAAATCGCAACCGAAAAAGCAGGCACAAACGGCCCAGCATGCGACTCACGCCGCCGGGCATCCGGCAGGGGGTGGAGGAGTAGGCGCCAAGAAAGTGATGACGGCAACGTCGAGAGAGCAAAAGCCCCAAACGGGTCAAACCTCAACGGCAGCGTATCACGGCCAGCAAGGTAAGAAGAACCAAACGTCAACGGCAACCTATCACGGGCAAAAGGTGAAGACGGCTCAGACTTCCAACGCTGCTCATCGAACTCAGAAGGGCAAGAAAAACCAAACCCAAGCTGAGAGACAAACAGCTAAAGCGGCGACTGAAAGGCAAGCAGTCAAATCGGCAAATGCTGGCCAAGTGAGGGGAAGAGGCAAGCCGAATCAGGCGAAGGTTGCGACTGCGGCGGACCAGAACGTGGCGAAAGGGAAGCTCGCTCAAAGCAAGCCAGTTAAGCCGCAGCACTTCAACCTTTCAAAGCAACCAAACTCTGCAAAGGCGCCGCCGGTCAAGTTTCAGCAGGGCAGACACATTCAAGGCAGCCAAAAATGGCAAGGCCAACAGTACACAGTGTTCCGCAACTACAGTTCACAGTGGCACGATCAAAACTGGTGGCACAACCGTTACCGTAACAACATCATCTTCGCGTTCGGCGCACCATACTACTGGAACGCAGGCTATTGGTTCCCTGCCTGGGGCTATTACCCAAACGCTTATTATGCCTGGGACGGTCCCATCTACGCTTATAATCGCCTGCCACCAGATCAGGTGATCGCGAACGTGCAGGCGGCGCTCCAGCAACAGGGTTATTATCAAGGAGCAGTGGACGGTCTTGTTGGGCCGATCACGCGCGGTGCTATTGCGGATTATCAGCGCGATCACGGTCTCTATGTAACGTCAGCGATCGATCAGCCCACCCTTCAATCGCTTGGCATGACATAAGGAAGATACTTCGAATCTCACGAAAGCCGCCGCGAAAGCGATTTCGACGGCGGCTCTTTGCGAGCCGGCCTTGCACGTTGGCAGTATTGACGGCAGATACTTGCTCGTGCAGCAACCGCAACTGATCGCCCGAGACATTTACAAATCGTTCCGAATGGGCCCGCGCCGAATCGAAGTGTTGCGCGGAATCTCAATGGAGATTGCTCATAACGAAACGGTCTTTCTCTCAGGCTCATCCGGCGCGGGAAAGACGACGCTGCTTTACACATTGGCCGGGTTGGAACGTCCCGAATCGGGCGCGGTGGAATTTGAAGGACGCGAGCTTTATAGCGGCAACTCGGGCGTGGAGGCGCGTGTGCGGAATGAGAAAATGGGTTTTGTATTTCAGGGTTATTTTTTGCTGCCGGAACTTACCGCACTCGAAAATGTGCTGTTGCCCGCAATGATTGGGCGTCACACATCCGAAGGTAAAGCTGAGGAGAGTTTGGCGTCAGTTGGTCTTGCTGATCGCATGCATCATTTGCCCGCAGAACTCTCGGGCGGAGAGCAGCAGCGCGTCGCCATTGCACGAGCATTGACGAATAATCCGGACATTATTTTTGCCGATGAGCCAACGGGAAATCTCGATTCAAAAACCGGCGATGTCATCATGGATTTGCTGTTAAATCTCGCGCGCGACCGCAACAAGACGCTGCTTGTCGTCACGCACGACGCGCGTCTGGCAACCCGTGGCGATCGGCAATTGCACATCATCGATGGAATACTGCAGTGACTCCTGTTTCGCTGGCGATTTCGCGGTTTGAATTGCGCGTCTGAACTTTTGAGGTTTTGTTGTTAACATGAAAACCACTGATGCAGCGGTGCTGGATGAACCAAAGATTCGCAAGAATGCAACCGAGGATGCGATCGAACCTGCAATAGAAGGCCGGCCGCGCACGAGCAAGGGCGTCAGGGAAGCGAAGATTTACATCGACGGAAAATTCTGCTCCGAAGCGAGCGCGAAGGTTTCCGTGTTCGATCATGGTTTGCTCTACGGCGATGGAATCTTCGAGGGTATACGCTTTTACAATGGCCGGGTTTTTCGGCTCGAGGAGCACCTGGAACGGCTTTGGGATTCAGCGCGTTCGATTTGCCTGAAGATTCCGTTAACGCGGCAGGAAATGACTGAGGCGTTGCTTGAGACGATCCGCCAAAATCATCTACGCGACGGGTATATCCGGCTTCTTGTCACACGCGGGGTTGGCAATCTGGGTTTGAATCCGGAGCAATGCAAAAACCCGAGCGTGATTATTATCGTGGCGACGATCGCGCTTTATCACGAGGACTTTTATCGAAGAGGATTAAACATTGTCACGGTCGCGACGCGCCGGAGCAATCCGGCATCGCTCAATCCCGCAGTGAAATCGTTAAACTATTTGAACAACGTCATGGCTCGAATTGAAGCGAACCTGGCCGGCGCGGATGAAGCGTTGATGTTGAATGACGCGGGAAACGTGGCGGAATGCACTGCCGACAATGTGTTTATCATCAAGCACGGCCAGATCTTCACCCCGCCCATTACGGCCGGAGCCTTGCGAGGGATCACGCGGTCGGTCGTTTTTGACATTGCGAGTGAGTTCGACCTCAAAGTGATGGAAGTGAATTTGACGCGACACGATATTTTCGTCGCCGACGAATGCTTTCTTACCGGAACGGCCGCCGAAATCGTTCCTGTAGTCAAAGCCGATGGTCGACCAATCGGAAACGGAAGACCCGGCCCGATTACCACACGTATTATCGCGCGCTTCCGCGAGCTGACACGCGAGACCGGCACACCGATCTTCGATTGAGGTTGAGAAAGCCGATTCAGACGACGACGATACGTCAGGAAAAGTGCCGCGTTGAATGTTTGCTGCACACCACGGTCTAATTAGCAGAGATGTTGTGCGACGTTTGCAAATGTAATGATGCCACGGTCTTCCTGACACAGATCCTGGAAGGCAAAATGCACAAGGTGAACCTGTGCGAAGGTTGCTCCAAGGAGAAAGGTGTGCAGGACCCCACCAGTTTTGCGTTG
>CAWHFD010000006.1:0-26902 GCA_963828355.1 uncultured Verrucomicrobiae bacterium
GCAGAAATGACCTGACGCTGTATCATCGGCGAAAGTGAACTGATGATTTTTCCATCCGCTGCGGTGACCGATTTTATGATCCGCGGCGTCACGAGTTTGCCGCCATTGGCTATCGTCGCCATTGCCGATGTCATCTGTAGTGGCGTGACGCCAACTTCATGTCCCATCGGAATGCGCGTGATTGAGATTTTGCTCCAGGTTTGCGGCGGCCGAATTACGCCGTTGATCTCACCTGGCAGTTCAATTCCCGTGCGCTCGCCAAACCCAAACCGGCGAATGTATTCGTAAAATTTTTGCTCGCCGACGCTCAGGGCAAGTTTCGCCGCGCCGATGTTGCTGGATTTTATGAGAACCTCGCGCACGCTAAGATAACCAAACGCGCGATGATCATGCAGCGCGGAGCCACCGAAATTCCACAGCCCGTTTTCGCAGAATACTTTCGAATCAGGCCGCAGTTTATGCTCGTTCAGAGCGGCGGAGGCAGCCACGATCTTGAAGGTTGAACCCGGCTCCATCATGTCGATGATGGCCCGGTTTTTCATCTCTTCGGGCTTGGCTTCCGCACGGAGGTTTAAATCAAAATTCGGTCGGTTAGCGATGGCCAAGATTTCGCCTGTCTGCGGCCGCATCAGAATGATCGTGGCTTTTTGTGGAGAATATTCTGTCATTGCAGCGTCGATTTCATCTTCGACGATGCTCTGCAGACCAAGATCGACAGTCAGATGCACCTGGTACCCGTCCCGCGGCGCGCGCTCCTGGCCACGATAAGGCACGATCTCGTGGCCCGCGCGGTTGTGTTCGATGAAACGGTAGCCATCCTGCCCGTGCAGGTATTCTTCCATCGAGGCTTCCACGCCCTGGATGCCGTGGTGATCGAAATCGGTAAACCCGATCACGTGGCAAAGCATCGATCCATTCGGGTACAAACGCGTGGCGTCGTGCTCGAAATAGATTCCCCGCAAATCGCCGGCGCGCAGTTTTTCACGAAGGGCATTTGCCCGCGCAGCGGGTACCTCGTGCTTGATCACGATGTAGCGGTGCCCGCTATTTAATTTCTCTGCAAGTTGATCGGAGGGGATCTCCAGCTCGGTATTGAGAAGATCAACGGTTGCCTGAAGATTGCTAACATGCGTGGCGTCGGCCACCACCGTTTCCACAGGAATATTGTGCGCGAGAACTTCGTCGTTGGTGTCAAGGATCATGCCGCGCTCGGCGTGAATGATCTGCTTGTAAACGTGCTTTTCTGCAGCCAGCCCGGCGTATTCGTCATGCTTGATCGCCTGGAGATAAATCAGGCGAAACGAAAACAGGCTGAATAGACCGATGAAACCGGCACATACCAGGGCGCAACGAGTTCGGCTATTTGGATTCATGTTGCGCCAGAGGGTTGGCGACAGGTTGCACGCCCTCTTCGTCGCTTGATCGCGCGGGAATGGTGAGCCGCACGATTTTAGATTCTGAAACCGGAACCATTTTCAGGTAGCCTTCTTTCAATCGCCGTTGCAACGCGGTACGTGACGTCAACGCGGCGATCTGCGCGGAGGCGACGTCGTTTTGCGTGCGCAGCGACGCGAGCTCGTTCTCGACTGCCTTTCTGCGCTCGCCAAGGTGATAAAGTTGCAGCGTCAGATAGACGTACGCCAAACCCGCCAGCGCCAGAAATGCAGTCATCACAATCCACCGCGCCAGTGAGGCCGCGTTGACCGTGTTACAATTTCGTCGCCGCGATCGGTTCATTGGATCTTCTCCGCTACGCGCAACTTCGCGCTTCGCGAGCGCGGGTTCGCGCGCTGTTCTTCCTCCGTCGGTTCCACCGGTTTTGGTGTGACAAGTGCCAGATCGCAATCGGGATTGCGCAGCGGCTCGGGCCATTCCGGTTTGTCGAGCCATTCCCGGCTGTGATCGCGAAAAAAGTTTTTCACAATCCGGTCCTCCAGTGAGTGAAAAGTTATGACCGCTATGCACCCGGCGCGTTCGAGTCTCCCGGTCAAGACGGACAGCCCTTGTTCCAAAGCGCCAAGCTCATCATTGACCTCCATCCGTAGCGCTTGAAAAACCTGAGTGGCCGGATGCCGTCGTCCGTGCCGGCCAACCAGTTTTTCGATCGTGTGTGCCAGCGGCAGCGTCTCGCGGAATGGCGAGGTCTTGCGCATTTTTACAATCATGCTCGCGATCCGTCGTGCCGCCGGTTCTTCACCCAGTTCACGGAAGAGGCGGATCAATCCTTCTTCGCTGTAATCGTTTATGATCATCGCGGCTGTGAGGCTCGTTCGCGGGTCCATGCGCATGTCGAGCGGGCCATTTCGCATGAAACTGAAACCGCGTTCCGTATTTTCCAGTTGCCGCGAAGAAACACCCAGATCGAGAAGCACATCGCCGACGCTGCGAATTCGAAGTTCGTCGAGGACGCGATCCGCGTAGCGGAAATTTGCCTGCCGCACAATGATGCGCCGGCCGAAATGCGAGAGATGCTCACTCACATGCCGGACTGCATCAGGATCTTGATCTAAAGCCAAAACATCGGCGCCGCTTTCCAGGAGCGCTTCGGTATGGCCCCCGCCGCCGCATGTTGCATCCAGGATGAGCGACCCTGCTTTGGGCTTGAGTAACTCCAGCACTTCCTTCTGCAGCACTGGACGATGATAGACAACATCCTCGGCGGGATGCGTGGCCGCTTCCTCTGCTCTTGGATCAACGGCGAACCATGCCGGAGGCTCGCTCCAGAGCGGGTTCATCACGTGTTGGCCCAACATTTTACAACCCAATTTCCTTTGCCACGTGCTGGTAGGTAGGCGTTTCGTCCTCGTGTGCCCGTTTCCAGCGTTGCAAATTCCAAATTTCAAAACGCCCCCGGTTGCCTACGAGAGCGACTTCATTTTTCAATCCGACTCTTTGGCAAAGGTCATCCGGCAGGACGAGGCGACCTTGCCGGTCCGCGGCTGCATGTTGAGCGCGGGAATGCAGTTGCCGCAGGAAAACACGACGATCACGCGCTGAAATCTTGTCGTTCGTTTCCGCGGCCGAGCTCGTTTTTGCGAACTCCGTCGGCGACATGACCAGCAGAAATTCGTGTGTCGCCTCAGGCAAAAGAATGAATTCCTCAGGACGATTGCGCCGCCAGCGCGATGGGATTGTGATCCGATTCTTCTCGTCGATGGAATGCCGGAACTCACCGGCGTAGAAGCGTTCGAGTTGGGAATCGGCGTCCATTTGTCGTGCGGAGGAGTAGCCCACTTTACTCCACCTGACCCCACCTTTAACCACCTCCGCGTCAGACGGTCAATAAAAATTTCAGCCTATTTGCACCCGACTGCCTTGACCGTAAGCTGCTCGAATAATGAAATTTTTCCGGCGCGCGCCTACGATCGCTTGCGTTCTTCTTTTCAATTGCGGCGCCGGCGTAAACTTAGCTCGGGGTCAGCAAGCTCCAAGTGACGCTGCCCGGGTTACCATGTCCATGCATCCCGATGGCTCCCGCACGGTTTACAATTTTGATAACGCGCAGCACACAGCCGTCGCGACGACTACAGATGCCGATGGCAAAGTTCGCCAGACAATTCGTTACCGACTCGATGATGCCGGCCGATTTTCGAGCGGAGAAGTCTCCGGCGCGGATGGCCGCATCCGGCTGAAGAGCCGCTACAAATACGACGACGGAGGGCACATTCTGGAGGAAATCCAAACCGCAGCAGACGGCGCTCTTTTGAACAAGATCGTTTACAGCTACGACTCAGCTGGTAAGCAGACTGGTTATTCTGTATTTGATGCCTCGGGGAAACTGGTTAGTCGCACAGGCGGCGCTGCTGCTCGTCCTTCTCCTTCACCCAAGCCCCGCGACAAACGGTCAAGATAGGTGGAGAACTCGCAGCCCGTTGCCCGATCTTGGACGCGACCCTACTTTCGATTTTCGCAGAACTGGTGAACTGAGCATGAGGTGTCGAAGACACGCAGGTGACCGTTTCGGAGTCGTTGTTCGAGTCACCCCGGGGCGACACACAGCCCTCGCGGGCTATTGCCGATGCACAAGCTATCGCGGGAGGCGGGTGGCGGGCTACTTTTCGAAAGTAGCCCGCCACTCCAAGAGACTCGCTGGTTATGGCACAGGAATTAGGCTCACTACCGTCGGTGGCAGAGGTGTGGAGGCGCATCCATGACCAAACCCGGTCCCGCTAGTTCGCGGCACGAATGCGGGATTGAGCATGTTGGTCAGGTCAACAACCGCCAGAGTCGTCGCCCCTGCATTCGCCAGCAATGCAATTGCGTGGCCACTGTTCGGGCTCTGATACGCCGTTACCGTGTGAGGATCATCACCATTGATGAATCCTCCGCCAATGTTGCACGAGACCCAATCGGGCAGCTGAACAACGCCGGGTGCCGGAGGAAGGGCTATTGCCGTAATGGCGTCGTCGCCAAATTCACCCGACACAATGCCAGTATGGGTGGTCCCCTGTGCCACCGCGACGCCGCATGAGCCCGCGCCCAAGTGCGATTCGGTTAGAGTATTTGTTGCCGAGAGCGATGTCCACAAGCCGGGACTGCCAGGTGTAAAGACAGCCGAGTTCAAATCTGCGACGAACACCTGCGACGGATCGGCAAACTCGTAAGGCGCCAGAGCAATTCCAGTCGTGCAGTCCTCACCAGAGGAGTCGGCTAGAAACCCTGAGGGATTTGGAATGGGCATCTCATAGAAGGGATTGGGACTGGGAAGGGGCGCCACATCGATCAGCTCGTAGTTGTTGTTTTCGTTGGCCGAAAGCAGCAGGTTGCGAATGGGATCGATGAGCGAGTCCTCCGAAATATTGGCGTAGAAAGCACCGGTAGGCGCCTGCGAGGCGAAGACGCTTCCCAGCGTCGCTCCGGGAAGAGCCAAAAATTGGAACCCTCCAACAAACCCGACCGGCGGGGTCAGGGTGCTCATCGCAATCACGGCCCTGTTATGGGCCGCATCCATCGCCACTCCGCAGTTCGCGCAGAGGCCGCCAGAGAAAGCAATAGTACCCATGGCGCCGCTGGCAAACGGATTGGGGGATACTAACGGATCCAATCCCGCCCCTTTGAAGACATACACCATGTTATTATTCGCGGTGCACACCACCTGGCCCGTTATTGCGTTCGCGGCGCAGGAATTGATCACGTCGACTGTCGGAATCAGCGTATTGGTAATGCTGCTTCCTTCGACATTGACCGCCGCAACGCCAGTAGCATTACAGCTCGAGTCCCAACAACCCTTCGGCACGTAGGCGATCACGTTCGGTCCTGAAACCAATGCGCACAAGGAACTCGACGGCGCACATGAGCCCTGAACCACGGTCGATTTACACTTGCCCCCGCTGCCGGCGTCGTAGATCGAAGTAATTTCTTCGGGGGCCAGCATGCGCGGGAAAAACTCCACCTCATCAATGCAGCCGAGCCAGGGAGTGTTGCCACCAAGTTGCGAGAAAGCCACGTTGAAAGCGCCGGTGTTACTCACGTTGCCGGGTCGGTTCGTCGGATTAAAGGTGCCCGTTGGCGCACCGTCGATGTAGAACTGCCCACCGCTGGTGGAAGTGCGGTTGACGGTCACGGCGACAAAATGCCATTGATCGTCGGCGGGGACGGTGCCCGTGTCCCTGTAATTCGTGAAGCCGCTGGAATTAGCAAGTTGGAAGATCAGATTCCCATAGCTAAGTGCCAGATGGTAACCGATGCCGCTACTGGGCTTGCGTTTGTCAACGATGACGCGGGTCCTGTTGCCGCTGGATGAGGAGCGTCTGACCCAGGCATCAATGGACAGATTGCCCCTTCCCGGGTTGATAGCAGCATAATCAGGTACGGTGACGCCCTGATTGGAACCGTTGAAGCAGAGGCTATGATCGACATAACCGCTCGTGACTGTTGGATTATGGATCTGCGTTCCATTGTTGCCGCCCAGATACAGATTGGCAGACGTGGTGCCGGAGATTTCATCGAACGGCAGCCACAAAGTGAATCCGCTTGGCGGTTGGACACATGGTTTGCATTTGCCTCTGTGACCCGCATCATAAATCGCCTTGATTTCGCTTTCCTCGAGGGCCCGGCCGAACAGCTCTGCCTCATCGACCAAACCGACAAAAGCTTCACAAACACCACTACAATTAACCCTGTTACCGAAACGAATCGGGCCGTTGTTTAAAGACATGGGAGCAGCGTAGGTCGCGCCAGGGATAAGCGCGCCGTTCGCGTAAACCCGAAGGGTCGTTCCGTCGTGCGTCACCGCGATGTGCACCCAGCTATTGGTCCTGATCGGGAAGCCTGTGTCTTGCCAGCCAAGTGACGGCAACCAGACACCCAAGCGTCCAGTATTGAAGTAGTCCCCTATCTCGAAGGCATCCGCTGCCCAACTGACGATCCTGGGCACCGTTCCAACTCCAGGCGCATTAGCAAAGATCCACGCGTCAATCGTGATCTGGGGCAAGTTCAGCGATGGGGATGCTGGCACTGCCACGTAATCTCTGCCGTTAAAGCGAAACGCTCGACCGACCTCACCCGTGCTAAAGGTGACGCCACCCACCAAGGTTCCATTATTAGCCCCGATAATGTCGTGGGCATTTCCCTCCCCCGGCCACCAACTAACCATTCCGGGGGGAGGAGGTACACATTCACGGGTACAATCCCGCGTGCCGATCACGCCCATGGAGAAGTCATAGGGTTGGCCCACGTTCGCGGTGGAGGTGAAATTATATCCAAAAAAGTTGCTATCGAAAAACGCGTTTTGATTATTGCCGCATGGCGTCCCGAGGCAATTGGCGCCGCTGGTAGTCGAATCAAAAGAACGACCTGTCTGGTCACCAATCGGGGTCACATTAAGCCAATAAGTGCCTGGCATCAGACAGACGTTCAGTCCATCGCACTCGACGGTATATTCATCATAACCAAAGCCACTACGACCTGTCGGGACCACGATCGGCGCCATGCATGTACCGCTGGCAACCACCGTGCCGGGGTTGCCTTCGCTAAGGCCCTGCCGGATTTCCCAAGTGGCACCAGTAATATTGGTGTTCTCGAGGTTGTTCGAATAAACTGCGGTCACATGCCAACCGTTCGGATCCGTCACATTGAAATCGTCATACGTATGGCCGAACTGTCCGGAACCGAGGGACGTATCCAGCTCGTTGGAGAGGCCGTTTATCCCGTCAAAGTCGCCGTTGTACCAAATACTTCCCGCGGGCGCCTGGGAGGATTGTTGTAGTTGCAACATGGTGGCGTGGCCACTGCGTCTCGCCGAGACGGAGAACCCGCCGTGGTCGCCGGTATCTGCGGGCGCATTAAGCGCGAGCGAAGCAACCAAAGCCACCGTCATCAGTATAGTTTTCTGCAGGGTTGGATATTTCATACTCGGATTTGTCATTAGTAATATGCTTAATGAATTTTGCTTAAGTATGTCAAGAAAAACTCCGGCGGAAGGAAATGGGGTCAAATCTAAACCTGGTACATTGGCCTAACGAGTGAATGCCAGCTTAAGTCGACTGCCGCGTGCATGCAGGAGTCCTGAGGGGCAATCATTGGGTGCGAAGATCCAGACGGACAAGCAAAGAAAGTAGAATCAACAATCAACCGCCGGGGCGTGGATTAAGGCGCCGGAAAAGTCTATGGCGCGGGGCTGGCAGTGACGCTCGTGGTTGGGGAAGGGGACGGGGTAGCTTGCTGCTCCAGCGGCAATTTCAACTTGTTTAACTCAGAATTGCTAATCGCAAATGTGCCGTCGCGGCCGTCCATGCGCCCGTAGAAGGTGCCGTCATTATTTTGAGCGCCGACGGTCAACTTGTGTGCTGTCTTGTTGTCGGGTGAAGTGGTGAAGGCGACCACCAGTTGTGGTTTATCGAAACCTTGCTGAGGCGTTGTCGGCCCGAGCCAGCGCACCGCACGCAAGTTCGACAACGCTTTGAGCAGCGATTCCATATTGGCTTGATTGATTGTGCCCGTTCCCTTCAGCCAACGCCATTGGTTGTTTCGATCGCGTTCCAGTGGCAGCTCTTTGTCAGTGGCGACACTTACCCGATGAATTTGCTCCGGCTTGAATTTGAAGATCGACAACTCCTGCCATCGCAGAGGATCGGGTGAAATCTCGTCGAGTAATCCGCGATGCACCGCCACGACAAATGGTTCATCGGTCAGGCGTGCAAAAACGTTTTCGCCCTCTTCTTTTCCGAACGCGATCGTGGCAAACGGTTGCTCGCCCGCTTTGGTTTCGGCAGTGTTCTCGGAGGCGAAGGAGCTGAAGGTCAGTTGCAGCTGCGGTTTATCGAGGCCGTATTTCGGTAGATTGGAAGCGACGTCTTCAACGAACTTTGTTACTCGCTCATTTTGCAGCATGTCGATCATTCGCCGAACTTCTCCTGAATCCGCGGGCGCATTGTTTCGATTGGCGATCGTCCAATTTTCATCTTTCCGCGCGAGCATGGTTTTGTTTTTGCCTGGCGCATCGATCGTGATCCTGTCGAGAATGTTCGTGTCAATTCGAACCAAATGGTTGTCGCGCAGATCGGCCGGCTTCGTGTTCAGGATTTCTTCAATCTTTTTTGACAACGTATAGACGGAACCGCGCGGAGCGAACCGCACATACACCTGGTCTTTTTCTTTGTCCGGCACACTGCCGATTTGCAGCGTCTGGCCGTTGTCTTCGCGGCCGGCGATTTTGATCGATTTACCGATCCCGATCTTCTGATCTTTTTCCTGCTGTTGATCAAACAACGTGATCGATCCGCGCGGCTCCGCCAATCCGTAAGGGCGCAGGTCGCCACGGTCGTCGGCCACGAATTGTCCGATGCGCGCGGAGGTGACCTGCGAAATCAGGTCGTTGACTTTCTGATCATCGGCGCGGGCGCGAAGCGGTTTCACGATATCCCAGTGAGTGTCCGTCTTTTCCAACTCCATTTCGCCGGCAGACGTTTTCAACACTACTCGTTGCACCTGAGCGTTACTCAGGTCGGTCAATTTTTTGTCCCGAAATTCTTCCGGTTGTTTATCAATGTCTTTCTTTACCGATTGTCCGGCGAGAAACGTTTCCTTCGAATTTTGGAAGCGCACATACATCCTGGCTTCCATTGCGGCGTCTTTGCCAAACAGAATTTCCGGCGGTCGCTCACGGCCAAGCAGTTTGAGTTTTAGCTTCGGATTGTTCAGCCCGTACTCTACGAGTTTGGTTTTGTCGGAATCGATCTCCTTGGCGGGGATTGTTCCTTCCTTTTGCCAGTTCTCCAGGTCCGAGAACAAGCTCTCGACAAATGCGCTATCTGCCTGATCCTGAATGGGCGTTTCCAGTCGCCACTTATTATCGCGACGCCGCATCTCGATCTTCTGATCGCCATTTTGGATGACGATGCCGTCGATCTTGCTTCGGTCGAAATTGACCATATTCTGGGCCTGTCGCTGGGCTTCTTCTGTGCTGGGTCGCTTCATTTCAAAGAACCTGAAGTAGGCGACGCCAGCGACCGCAATGATTGCCAGGATGACGGTAGTCTTCCAATTCATATCAGACGCGCCGTTGCCACCAGACGATTGTTCCGATGGCAGCAGGAATCAGCGGCATGAGCAGCAGGACGATCCAGCGCAGTTGGCGTAATGCTTCTGGATCCAGACTGAACGTGAGAGGCTTCGAGATTTTTGGCGCGATCCCGATCAGTTGTTCGCGGCTCAGCAGCCAGTTCACCGCGGCAGACACAAAATCGAGTGCTGCCTGATCCTGCGTGATAGCACTGTCCTGAACGAATGTACCGTTGCCAACCACGACCAGTCGTGCAGAATTCACCTGCACGCGCGCGTCTGCGCTTCCGCCTTTTTCCACTGAGGCAGCAATTGTCAGCGGCGAATTTCCGGCTTTCTGGGCATCGGCCTGCAGCTTTGCCTGATCATCGGTATTGTAATCGGTTTCGGCAAAGTAACCTTTCTCCGCCTGAATAAGCGGCTCCAGGCGAATGTTGGCACCGCGAACGCGATTCGCTTCTAGTGTAAGTGAAGACGTGCCGCCAACAAATATTGCCCGTACATCCGCCAGTCGCTTCGTGACCGGAGTGTCGCCCAGGAAACGCACCTGGACGTCTCTCGTCAGTGCCAACTCCTGGATGCCGGTGCGCACGAAAGCCATCAGTCTATCGTCATTTATTTTCACACCGAGCTCATCGAGAAACGCGCGCAGTCTGGGGGTCTTCCCTATCGGGTCGAGGAGAACCAGAATGCGTCCCTGTTTGTCCCAGAAGTCGCGCAGCAATTTCATTTCGCGATCGGAAAAATCATATTGCGGGCCGAGGATCATTACCGCGTTCACGTCGAGCGGAATTGCAGTCTGATCGAGAAGATTCACCTCTTGAAACTTGATGTTTTCGTTTTCGATAAACGTCTTCAACAAGCTGATCGGGCTTGTGGGCGCTGAAAGTGCCGGTTCCTTGTGACCGGTGACGTAACCCAGTATCTTCTTTTTGCCTTCCACCAGGTCGATCATCGCGCCGGTGATGGCCTGTTCCCCTTTAAATGCCGCGATCTGTGGCCCTTCGCCAAAGGCCATTCCGCTCTGGTCGATGTCTGCCATTTCCGACGCTTTAACTGTTTTGTTGCGACCGTCATAGTCGAGCACCAAAAGGCTCTCGTCGGTGACAACCTTGTATTTGTCGAACAACTCCTTGGCGCGGGAGAGATTCCGCTCTGGATCGATTTGCTCGACGTCGATTTTTCCTTTGCCTGCGTACTGATATTCAGTCAGCAGATTCTGAACATCCGCGCTGATCGGCGTGTTGGGCGAAAAGAAAACCGTGATGCGCATCTTGCCCTTGAGTGTCTCGAGGAAGCGCTTTGTTTTGTCCGATAGCGCGTATTTTTGGTCGCGTGAAAAATCCCAGCGCCTGTAATGTTTGAAGGCGAACGAATTCACCATCGCGGCCAGAAACAGGACCAGAACGATCTGCACCAGCACATTGAGACCAATCCGGATCCGGCCAATTTTCATTCTCCGGCGCGGACGTGGCTTTGATTCGTCAGGCACAGATCAGAGCCTCCACTTGCGGGCTTGGAACGCCTGATAAGTGAGCACCAGCACCACAATCGTCATGCTCACGTAGAAAATAATTGGCCGCGTATCGATGATGCCGCGGGAAAACGTCCCCATGTGTTCGATGGCGGAGAAGTAACCGAGCAAATCGCGCGTAGTGGATGTGACGTCCAGCAGGATGAACTGCACAAGGCCGAGAAAAAACAGCAGTGTAATTGCGCAGAACGAAATGATTGCCGCGATGATCTGGTTTCGGGTCAGCACCGACGTCAGGCAACCTATCGAAAGATAAAACATCCCAAGCAGCAAAAGCATCAGATACGAACCAAAGTATGCTCCGGCAGAATGCGCCGCTGGCTGCTTTGTTATTTTCAGAAAAATCAAGAAGTAAAGGAGTGTCGGGATCCAGAGGATCACATAAAACACCAGCGCACCAAAAAACTTCGACAGCACCACCTGCCAGTCGCTCACCGGCGCGGTGGTGAGCGGCTCAATTGTTCCGAGCTTAAATTCTTCGGCAAACAGCCGCATGGTGATTAGGGGAAAAATCAGAACAAACGCAAACCAGAAAAAGACAGAATTAAAGAATGCTTCCTGGATTGTGTACTGGACCTGGCGCTGGTTCATGAACGAGACTTGGAAATAGAAATCAACGCCGCTGATGATCAGAAAGAAGATCATTACGACGTAAGCGATAGGGGAGTAGAAATAGCTACGCACCTCGCGCGAAAGAAGGGTCCAAAATTTACGCATCGCTCTGCACTGCTCCATTACTCCATCAGACTTGATCGGGATGAGTTAGCTCAACGAACACGTCTTCGAGTGTTCCGCGGCGCTGCGTAAGTTCGCGCAGCGCCCAACGGCGTTCAACGGCGAGCCGGAAGACTTCTTCGCGCACATCCGCACCCGATTCGACTCGCAAGGAGAATCTCTTCCACTCGCGCTCACCATCGGTGACCACGTCTCGGACGGCAGTAATCTTTTTTAGTTCCTCCACACCGTTGTCGTTTCCAACCTTTGCTTCCAGTTCGACGCCGCCAGCCTGTCTGATTTTCCCGAGCAGATTTTCCGGCGTATCGCACGCTTCGATTCGCCCTTTGTGAATGATGATTACGCGGCTGCACGTCATCTCCACCTCGGGCAAAATATGGGTCGAAAGCAGGATGGTGTGCTGTTTGCCCAGGTTTTTGATGAGCTCCCGCACCTGCCGAATTTGATTTGGATCCAAGCCGATAGTCGGTTCGTCCAGAATGAGAAGGTCAGGCTCCGCCAGCAGCGCGTCTGCCAACCCGACCCGTTGGCGATAGCCTTTTGACAGCGTGCCGATGAGCTTTCTTTCGACGTCCTTAAGTCCGCAAAGTTCTTTCACATCACCTACGCGTTCGGCAATGCGGCGGTGCGGTACTCCCTTAAGTGAGGCGCGATAATTCAGGTACTCCGTCACACGCATGTCCCCATAGAGCGGCACATTTTCCGGCATGTAGCCGAGGTGCGCCCGCGCCTGAAGTGACCGTTCGAAAACGTCGAATCCCGCGATGCTGGCACGGCCCGAAGTCGGCGGCATAAAGCCGGCCAGGATCCGCATGGTCGTGGTTTTGCCCGCGCCGTTCGGGCCGAGAAACCCCATGATCTCGCCCCGGGCGACCTCGAAATTCAAGTCCTGAATGGCAGTCTGACCAGCGTAACGCTTCGTCAGATTCTCAACCTTGATCATTGTGCAACCTTCGATGAGACAACTGAACCGCGATTGTGTTGGCAATTTTTTTATCGCGCCGTCAGCGGTACCGTGACGAGTTGATGATTCTCTCCACGGGGGCGGAGTATACCGACCGTAAATTCCACGTTTGCGCCGCTCTCGGCTGCCCGGAGCACGTCATCGATCTGTTTTACAGAAGAGACCGTCGATGTGCTCACACGATAGATTACCATACCGCGCTTGATTCCGGCTTTGTCTGCTGGGCTATCCGGTTCCACGGCAGTAACCAAAACGCCCCGGCCTCGCAGATAACCCAGCGCATCGCTCAGTTCCTGAGTCAGGTCTTGCAGCTGAATTCCAAACAATTTCTCGATGCGGGATCCCGATGACTCGGCAGGCGCTGCCGAACTTTTCAACTGTCTCTGCTTCATTGCCACTTGTTTGAAACGACTGACGCTGTCACGCACTACATCTGCGGGAATAGCGAAACCGAGTCCCTGTGTCGGCACCCCTTGCGGAGTAAACGCCATCTTTGCCGAGGCAATACCGACAAGGCGGCCAGAGAGATCGATCACCGGGCCGCCGCTATTACCTGGATTAATTGCCGCGTCGGTTTGCACCAAGTCCTTATAATCGGTCTCCTCGACGGTGATGTTCCGTTTGACCGCGCTTAACACGCCGCGGCTGATCGAACTGCCGTAGCCCACTGCGTTGCCGACTACAATTACTGTCTCACCGAGCAGGTTCGGAGAAATATTGTCGAGATTGATGAAGGGGAAATCGGTTTGCGCGTCGATTTTTATGAACGCCAGATCGGTCTTGTCATCGCCGGCAATGTAATGAGCGCGGTACGTTTTGCCGTCGTTGGTCGTCACGGAGATCTTCAAATCCGCAGCGCGCTCGACGACATGCTGGTTCGTCACGATATACCCAGCCGGATCAATGACGAAACCGGAGCCGAGACTTTGCAGGGTCTGTCGGATTTCGCGCGGTCGAAACCGATTGTAGCCGAAGAATTGCGCATAGAAATCATCGACTGGATCGCGCACCGCGCGTCGAACGACACGCTCCGTATTGATATTCACGACCGCAGGCAACACCTTGGCTACTGCCAAAACCGCTGGTTCCGAGGCCGGATCAGCCTGCGCAAAACAAGATGTCCACCAGGCGAGAATCAGCCCTGCAACAATTAACGCGCTAATTTCGCGTTTTGGGAACGTACACAGCGTGCGTGTTCGCCCCGGAGTTGCGGTTGTCGCTCTCATGTTGCGCAGCAAGTAACGAGGCGGCGTTGGCAGTGTCAACTTGCCGCGCTGCATAATCATTGGAAATTAGTCTTGCCATGCGTACTTCGATTGATGCACGCGCCAATCTCAACCTGATAGAGGAAAATTATCGCCTTTGGCAGGAGAATCCTGACTCGGTCAATTCGGGGTGGTCTGCGTTTTTTGAAGGATTTGAACTGGGAAACCTCCCGCAGGAGGATGGCGCTGCGGTTCGCGAGGCGAAGGCCCGGGAGGCGGCGCTCCAGACGCGCGTCGACGGTTTGGTTTACGCTTATTGCTCGCTGGGGCACACGATTGCGCGGATCGACCCATTGGCGGAAACGCGGCCAGAAAATCCATTGCTGAGTCTTAGCAATTTCGGATTTAGCGAATCAGATCTCGATCTCCGCGTTTCATCGAAATTCTTTCTCGACAATCGGCAAATGACATTGCGCGAGATGGTCGCCGGGCTGGAGAGAATCTACGCCGACTCCATCGGCTCGGAGTTCATGCATATCCAGGACCCGCACATCCGCGAATGGATTCGGCGACGACTGGAAACACGGCCGCACAAACATTCGACCCCGCGTGCAGTTCAGGTCGCGCTGCTGCGCGCGCTGCTGGAGGCCGAGTCATTCGAGATTTTCCTGCACACTCGCTATGTCGGCCAAAAACGCTTCTCGCTGCAAGGGGCGGAGACTCTGATGGTGGCTCTGGAGACAATCCTTCACAAATGCCCGGAGGGCGGTGTCGAGGAAATCTGCATGGGCATGGCGCATCGCGGCCGGCTCAATGTGCTTGCGAATTTTTTGCGTAAATCGCTCAAGGTCGTCTTCACCGAGTTCACTGAGAATTACGTGCCAGATTTGGTGGCTGGCGATGGCGACGTAAAATATCACCTTGGCTATGGCGCGATACGCACGCTGGCTTCCGGCGCCCAGATCGAGATTCGGCTATCTGCAAACCCGAGCCACTTGGAAGCGGTCGATCCAGTGGTCGAAGGCAAAGCGCGCGCCCGCCAGCGGATCCGCGGAGATGCGGAGCACCGAAAAAAAGTCTTACCCCTGCTGGTGCACGGTGACGCGGCTTTCATCGCGCAGGGGATTGTGGCCGAAACGCTGAACTTGTCGCAGTTACCCGGTTATAGCGCCGGCGGCACAATTCACGTGGTAGTAAACAATCAGATTGGCTTCACAACGCTTCCAAAAGATGCGCGGTCGTCATGGTACGCCACAGATATCGCCAAGATGATCGAGGCGCCGATTTTCCACGTAAATGGCGACGACCCGCTGGCAGTGAGGTTCGTTAGCGATTTGGCATTCGATTTTCGCCAGCAATTCGGGCGCGACGTGGTGATCGATTTGTATTGCTATCGCCGCTATGGCCACAATGAAGGAGACGAGCCTTCATTCACGCAGCCTGATCTGTATGCAAAGATTGAGAAACGTCCGTCTGTCACGCAGCTTTACAAACGCGAGTTGCTTGAAGCGGGGACACTAACCGAAGACGACGCTGCTTCGCTGGAAATTGAGTTCGCGCTGCGGCTCGAAATGACCCGCGACGAAGTCAACGCGATCGAAAAACGAAGGACGAACCAGAAAGCCAGGTTCAGAGAATCGACGGCCATTTTTCAACGGGAATATACGAGCGAGTCGGAGCCGACAGCAATCAGCGAGAAGACGCTCGAAACGATCGTGGATGGCCTGACACGTGTCCCGGATGGTTTTGAGGTCCAGCCGAAGATTCAACGCATCGTGCTGGATCATCAGCGCAACGTTTTCGAGAACGGCGGACCTTATGAATGGCACTATGCGGAAGCGTTAGCATTTGGGTCATTGCTTTTGGAAGGAATCCCTATCCGATTATCGGGTCAGGACAGCTCGCGCGGCACATTTAGCACGCGCCACTCGGTGCTTTACGACGCGAAGACTGGCACACCATATGTGCCGCTGATGCATCTGGCTCAAAAACAAGCCCGCATTTGCATCTACAACAGTCCGCTTTCCGAAGCCGCCGTGCTCGGGTTCGATTACGGTTATTCGCTGGATTATCCGAAAATGCTCTGTCTATGGGAAGCGCAGTTTGGCGATTTTGCGAACGGCGCGCAGACTATTATCGATCAATTCATCGTCTCAGCAGAATCGAAGTGGCAACGGCCCAGTGGAATTGTCCTTCTGCTGCCGCACGGCTATGAAGGCCAGGGTCCGGAACATTCCAGCGCTCGCATCGAGCGCTTCCTTCAAGCGTGCGCCGAGGACAACATCCAAGTCTGCAATCTCACCACCGCCGCGCAGTATTTTCATGTGTTGCGTCGCCAGATGAAACGCGACTTCATTAAGCCGCTTATCATCGCAACGCCTAAAAGTTTGCTGCGGTCAAAGCTCGCGTCTTCGCCAGCGGAAGAGTTTATCCACGGCAGGTTTGAAGAAGTCCTCGGCTCACCTGAAGCTGGTCCTGTCGACAACGTCAAGCGGATCATCTTTTGCTCCGGCAAAGTTTATTACGACCTGCTCAATTATCGGACGCAGCGGAAGATTAACGATGCGGTAATCATTCGCATCGAGCAGCTCTATCCGCTTGCGGAAAAGAAACTGCGCGAAATGCTCAAGCCATTTCCAAAGAACGCGAAGTTCGTCTGGTGCCAGGAAGAGTCGGAAAACATGGGCGCATGGACTTTTATCGAACCGCGGTTACGCACGCTCTTCTGCACCGAAATCGCCTACGCCGGACGTGAAGCCAGCGCCAGCCCCGCCGTCGGTGCACTCGCCCGCCACAAACGCGAACAGGCCCGCCTCGTTGCCGACGCATTTTCCGTTTGAGCGAATCAGACGAATCGTCCGCGCCTTAAGGTCCACACGCCACGTTACCCACGATGGCGCATTTAGCGGCCACTCGTGCAACAAAGGCATCGCGTATTCACGATTCCATCGAAGAAAAGAGCTTGACGCGGTAACGCGGATCACATAAACGCGTTCTCGATTACGTCATCCGACGTTTCGACTTATTTTCGGCACGGCTAGATAAGCCGCAGGGGCTGAATCTTCGCTGAGACACCGTTTAGCGCGATCCCCCAGATCCAACTGGAACCCCGAGTCAGCCGAAGTGAGGCCGTTTATTCAAAGCGCCTCGTGAAGATGGTTTGCTGGTTTCGCGCGGAACTGGATTGCAGTTAATGCGCAATCCAATCTCAAGTTCAAAAATCACGAGGGCCAAAGAAATGAAAAAGCAAATTACAGCGTTTACATTCTTCGAAGCAGCGCAGCCGCGCTGCTTTTTTCACAGGATGGCGATGAAACCACTATTAGTCATCAGCGCATTGCTTGCAACCACTGCTACTTCGTTCTCCCAGCTCGTCGGAATCGATTACAATTTTTGCACGATGCACAACGAGTTTCGATGCGTCGATCCCGTTACTGGAACGACTGTCCTACTGAACAGCTTTGATTTTAGTTCAGGATTTTGGTCCCCCGGTACATTTGGCTCAGACCCTTCCGTCGGTATTGACTACGCCCTTTCTAGCGACTACACGCTTTACACTTTCAACGCTTCGTCCGGTTCAATTCTCACGGCGGCAAGCTTGGATACCTACATGCAGGCGATTAACAGTCCCAGCAGCGGTCAGTTCGTCGGGATCGATTACAATGGCTCCACGTTGCACAACGAGTTTCGATCCATCAATCCCGTTACTGGAACGACTACTTGGCTGAACAGCTTTGATTTTAGTTCAGGAGGTTGGTACCCCGATACATTTCGGTCAGACCCTTCCGCCGGCATTGTCTATGCTATTTCTGCCGACAACACGCTTTACGCTTTCAATGCTTCGTCAGGCATAATTGGCAGCATGGTAAACTTGAATACGTTAACGCCAATCGTGACCATTGACAGAGCCAGCAGTGGTCAGCTAATCGGGATCGGTTACAATTCGATGACGTCGCAGTGGGAGTTTCGACGCATCGATCCCCTTACTGGAGCGACTACTCTGCTGAACAGCTTTAATTTTAGCCCAGGAGTTTACACCTATACATTCCGGTCAGACCCTTCCGCCGGCAAAGCCTACATCATCTCCTACGATGCCAAGCTATATACATTCGACGTTTCGTCCGGCTTAATTCTCACGGTGACAAGCTTGGATACGTCAATACAGGCGATTGCAATCGGTCCAGGACCATGCGCACCAACGCCGACGCCTACGCCTACGCCGCCTACTTGTAATAGTGACGATATTTTCGTGATACTCCTATTTCAGGTGGTGGCGGCGCCAGAGTTGTACGCTTCAGTAAAGCTGACATCGCCCTGCATGGCAATGCCTCCACTAGCACGGTTATCGCCAGCGGAATTCCCGGGATCGAAGGCATCACACTCGATTTGGATGGAACCCTGATTGTGACCACCCGCACTAACAACACGATTTACCGATTTGATCGCACGGGTACGCCAAACTGCGTCATTGCGACGATCAATTCAAATGAGGGACCGAGCTTTGATGCGGCGGGAAACCTTTTTGTCAATGATAACGGAGCCCCGATCACTTACAAAGCGGCGCCTGTGGGTGGATGCCCGAATATGTTGTCGCCGGTCCAGTGGATTAATACCTATCCATCGGGGACGTTTACCGAAGACACACGGATTTCATCCTGCAGCACCTTCCATTTCAGTGCGTTGTATATCTTGGGTTCGTTCGGCCCCTCTTTCAATTTCCCTAACTCGATCCAGAAATGGAGTGCGACGACTCCCAACACTATAATAAGTGGCTCGTTCATTATTGATTTTGGCAGTGCCGCCGGATTGGGAACCGGCACTTATCGCTCGACAGGTATGGCCCTCGACTCAGAAGAGAATATTTGGACCTCTGATTATAGCGGGGGTGCTGGCGATGGCCGGCTCTTGGAATTTGACTCGGCGGGGGGCTTTCAACGCATGGTAACAATTCCCGGCTCTTCAAGACAACTGGGAAAAATCGCCATTGGTGCCCCGGACGCTTGCGACCCACTTAATCCAAATAGGAACACGATCTACGTAACCGATCTCGATAACAACAAACTCTATATTGTCGATGAAGTCACAGGCAACTTGCTGTTCACTCTGACCTCAAACCTCTTCCTTCCTGTTGGCGTAGCGGTATGCGATGCGCCGTGTTCCACGCTAACCCCAACGCCTACACCGACGGCATCACCAACGGCCACGCCTACAGCATCACCCGCCACGCCTACAGCATCACCAACGGCCACGCCGACGGCATCGCCTGCGCCCACGGCGACGGCAACAGCCACAGCTACCCCAACGCTGACGCCGGCATGCATGGCTACGCCGGTGAATGAGACCTTCGAGAGCGGCACACTAGGTGTCTTCACCTCGGTCGTCTTGCAGTGCGTGCCGGGCGGCTGCGGCTGGTCCGCCGTGACAACGGCAAGTAACACCGGTGCCTTCTGTGCCTTCTCGCCCGATCTGGGCGATATCACCGACGAAACACTCGTCACTACGAACCCAGTCGCCATCCCGTCCTCCAGTCTGGTCAGCGCCACGCTCACCTTCTGGCACCGCTATAGCTTTGAAGCATATCGCCAAGATTACTACGACGGTGGCATGCTTGAGATCTCGACCGACGGCGGCACGACCTGGCAAGATGCCGGGGTCAACGTCATCAGCGGCAGTTACAACGGAACGATAAACACCAATTATGGAAACCCGCTGGCCGGGCGGCAAGCATGGACTGACGTGAGTCCCGGTTACCCGGCGTTCTATCAGACGACGGTCAACCTGCTACCATACGCGGGGCAGAACTTGCTCTTCCGCTTCCGTCAGGGCGATGACAATACCAACGGCTCATTGGGTTGGTGGGTGGATGACGTTGTGATCACTCTTGGCTTCACTCCGTGCCCATCGCCCACGCCAACGGCTACCGCAACTCCAACTTCAACGCCGACGGCCACACCGTCACCGACGTGCGCCGGCGCCAATATTTGGATCAATTGGTCAACGGGTCCCACACAACCTTTTGTCAATAGTTCAGGCGGCATCGGTACCGTGAGCTATCAAACAAATATGTTCCCGCCTGCTGTGCCATCCAGCATGAGCTCCCCAGACGTTGCTTTTCCATTTACCAACCCTATCAACTATCTAGGATTCTTCGGAACACCGAATGCCGCATCCATTGAATTCACTTTTTCAGGTGTGTCACCTGATGCGCAATCGCTATTTACTTTAGGTAATTTGCGCCCCACAAATCGTTTTATCATTAGTGCTTTCGACGCTAGTAACAACCTTATTTCACTGGTTAGTTGGACCAACTACGGGGACTATCGGTTGTTCGCAACTGATACTGCTCCCAACCAGTGGAACCCAGTTACTGGCGTACTGACTGGAGCTGGCACAAACCAAAATAACAGCCAAAATATCTTTTTTGGCCTTAGCAGCAACATTGCTCGAATCGTTGTGAATTTTGACGGTGTGGACGGGTGTAATTGTGAGGCTCTAGACTTCGGAATTGCCGGTGGTGGCCAGTGTCCCACCCCAACCCCAACACCGAGCGGAACCATAACGCCAACACCGACTGCGACTGCGACGTCCACCTTCACGCCTACAGCTAGTGCGACTGCAACTGCAACTCCGACCGCGACAGCCACAGCGACGGCCACGCCTACACCAACACCGACACCCACTCCAACGCCAACATGTACCGTTCCTCATTCCGCGTGTGTAGTTCCTCCCTCTGGGATTGTTAGTTGGTGGCCGGCGGAGTATAACGGCAAGGACATTATCGATAGCAACAATGGAACCTTAATTAGCGGCGTGACCTTTGCCATGGGGGTGGTTGGTCAAGCGTTTAGCTTCCCTGGCAGTCCTGGCAATGATTTCGTGCAGGTAACAGCTTCCCCATCGCTAAACTTGCAACGGATCACCGTTGAAGGGTGGATTCAGGCCACGGTGGCCGGGAATGGGACAGTTCCCAGGATCTTCAGTTGGGCGGCAGATAGGTTTGAGATAGGTGACTTCTTCCACCAAGGAACATTGGGTGTGTATTTGCCGGGACTTGGTTGGCAAAACACAGGCTTGCCGATCCAGACTGGTTGTTGGGTGCATATCGCGGTGACGCACGACGGCACAACACTTCGGGTTTACGGGAACGGCGTACTGGTCGCAAGCTACCCTCACGGTATGTTTTTAAATAATGGCCCGATACGCATCGGCAATCGTGTTAATGGTGGTGTCGAAGAGTTTAACGGTTTAGTTGACGAACTGTCCCTTTACAACCGGGCTCTTACACAATCCGAAATTGAAGCGATCTATGAAGCCGGCAGCGCTGGAAAGTGCACCCCTTGTCCGACGATTAACCTGCATCCACTGACGCTTCCCAACGGGACCGTGGGCCACTCTTACAGCCACACCATTATAGCGAACGGCGGTACTCCTCCCTATTCGTTCACGGTCACAAGCGGCAGCCTGCCGCCGGGATTGACGTTAACTTCCGGTGGGGTCCTTTCTGGAACGCCCACTTCGTTCGGCAGCTTTACGTTCACGATTCAGGCAAACGATAGTTATGCGTGGTACTGGCACGCGGCATTACTCCCTCACGGTGACTTGTCCGACGATTAGCCTGAATCCAGGGGGCCTTCCCAACGGGACCGTGGGCCAGTTTTACAGCCAGCCCATTACAGCGAGCGGAAGGTACTCCTCCATATTCCTTCGTGGTCATAGGTAACAGCCTGCCGCCGGGATTGACGTTAACTTCCGGTGGGGTCCTTTCGGGGACGCCTACTTTGTTCGGCAGCTTCACGTTCGCGATTCAGGCGAACGATAGCCATCGGTGTACTGGCAAACGGCAGTACCTACGTCACTGTCCACTAAGTCCTGCGACGCTTCCCAACGGGACCGTGGGCAATGTCGTGCACATCGAACACGCCATGGGCGAGGCGCGGCTCGCGATTTTCTTGACTGTTTCAGGACGTTATACCGCGCCAATTGCGACAGGCTCAAAGAGCACATCACTGAGACGACTTCGGTCGTCTTACATGCTGAAAGGCTCATCCATTTTTGGCGATTTGGTTGAGCCTTTCATTTTGCCCTTTGCCCTAGACAACTCATAATCAACGAACACTACTGACGAATAGCCAGTACATATACAATCTGAGCGCGAGTGCACTCGGGCCCGGTACGTATCGCGTCGAAATCAAGATCAACGGGCAAGTCGTAGGCAGCGGTAGTTTCCAGCTCAAATAAGCTTATTATCTTGCTTCAGCGTGGTCGAAGTCTGGCGGCTCGCCATTGCTGGTGCTGGGGCGGGCATTCCTCGGTCCGCCGTGAACGTGGTGCAACGAACGAACATGGGCGCGAGGAGCGTCGCGCGTCCTAGCCAAGCAGGGGCGGCCGGCTGGCGGACGATAGACCAACATCCAATCGTCCGCGCGTTCGCATAATCCTTTGCGCACTGCATTCATCAGGATGTAGCTCGTCTTCTCTTGCAGTTCCTGATCGCTGTGCAGCCGGTGATCGAAAAAGTCGCGCTGCCATTATCCGGTCCGTCGACGCTGACACGGATGAAGATGTCCCCCTGTAAAACATAGAGCGTGCCACCGAAACGTTCGCTTCGTTGATTTGCCCGCCGGTGGATGTTACGTAGCGTCGCCCGCTCGCCATGAGTCAGAATTACAAAGAGACGTTGAACTTGCCGCGCACGGATTTTCCGATGAAGGCGAACCTTGCCGCGCGCGAGCCGGAAATGCTCAGAGACGTGGGAGGAGACGCAGCTTTACCGGAAAATTCAAAAATCGCGAGCGGGTCGAGAGCTATTTGTCCTCCATGACGGCCCGCCATTCGCCAACGGCGATGTCCATATGGGCACTGCGCTCAATAAAATCCTGAAGGATTTCGTGGTGAAGTCTCAAACAATGCTTGGCAAACGCGCGCCGTTCATTCCCGGCTGGGATTGCCACGGGTTACCGATCGAATACAAAGTGGTAAAGGAATCGCGCGAACTTTCTCCGCTGGAAGTCCGAAAAAGATGCGAAGTGTTCGCGCGAAAGTTCATCGACATCCAGCGCGAACAGTTCAAGCGGCTCGGCGTTTTCGGCGATTGGGAACATCCGTATGTCACGATGGATCCTAAGTACGAAGCGGAAATCCTGCGAGCGTTCGCGGTTTTCGTTGAGGAAGGGCTGGTGTACGAGGCGCAGAAGCCCGTCTTCTGGAGCACGGGCGCGCAGACCGCGCTGGCCGAAGCGGAAGTGGAATATCAGGAGCGCGAGGATACTGCCGTTTACGTGAAATTTCCTATCACTGGGAGCGCGCGACCGCCCGCCTCCGCCAAGGTTACGGCGGGCGAGCCGGGCGCACCTGCGGCTGTAGGGGAAGCTGACAGCTTCCCGAATGGAACGAGCATCGCCATCTGGACGACAACGCCGTGGACATTGCCTGCCAATCTGGCCATCGCTGTTGATCCCAAGGAAAATTACATCGTCCAAAAATTTTCACGTGATGGTGCGTCTGAAACACTACTTTTGGCGGAGAAACTCGTTCCGCAGTTTTGCGCCATCACAAAGTTCAATCCGGCCGGCGAACCCATCGCATCGTTGCCTGGAGCAAAACTTGAGAGCATCAAAGCGCGCCATCCATTTTTGGATCGCGAAGTCCCGGTGTTCACAGCCGGTTTTGTTACCACGGACAGCGGCACCGGGGCGGTGCATATCGCGCCGGGGCACGGCGCGGATGATTACGCACTGGGGATTGCACATAAACTGCCGATCCTCTCGCCGGTTGACGATCATGGTCGATTCACGGACGAAGCTGGCCTGCCGAATATAACCGGCAAATACGTGTTCGACGCCAATCCCGACATTGTGGAATTGCTTCGCGAGCGCGGGATGCTGCTGGGCGAAGAAAAATTTCACCACTCGTATCCATATTGCTGGCGATCGAAAACACCGATCATCTTTCGCAATGTCGAACAATTCTTCATCCGCATTGATGAGTTGCGAGGCAGAGCGCTGAACGCCATTCACAATGAAGTGAAATGGATTCCAGCTTGGGGTGAGAACCGCATTGCCGGAACGGTTGAATCGCGACCTGATTGGGTGATTTCGCGGCAACGAAGCTGGGGAGTGCCGTTGCCGGTTTTCTATTCCGCCGAGGGCAGGACAATCCTCGACGCAAAAATCATTCGCAAGCTGGCTGATCTCGTCGCCCAGCGCGGCTCGAATATTTGGTTTGAGTTGGACGATGCCGCTCTGGCCAAAGAACTCGGGTTGCCAGCAGATGCAAGAAAAGGCAACGACACTATCGACGTCTGGATCGACAGCGGCGTCTCGCATAAAGCGGTGTGCGCCCTCCATCCCGAGCTGCGCGATCCCGCCGACATGTATCTCGAAGCAACCGACCAGCATCGCGGCTGGTTTCAATCGTCGCTCATGACGAGCATCGCGCTCAACAACCACGCGCCGTACAAAATCTGTGTGACCCATGGGTTCGTTGTCGATGTGGACGGAAAAAAGATTTCCAAGTCCGGCACGGTACGAAAAGCCAACGTCAGCCGATCATTTTGTGGGCAAGCATGGCGCCGATCTGCTGCGGCTTTGGGCCAGCAGCATTGATTACACGACTGACGTGCCGTTCTCGGAAGAAATCTTTACGCGCCTCGGCGACACATATCGCCGAATCCGAAATACGCTCCGGATTTTGCTCGGTAATTTGTACGACTTCCAAGCAGGAAAGCAGGAAAGCTGGAAAGAATTTGAGCTTAATTGATCGCTGGATTCTAGAGCGATTGGATGGAGTGATCCGCACTTGTCGATCCGCTTATGAAAATTTCGAATTCCATAAGGTTTATCACACACTCAATCAGTTTTGCGCGGTGGACTTAAGCAGCCTTTACGTCGACATCACCAAAGACCGGATGTACTGCGACGCGCCGAATTCACCGCGTCGCCGGGCGACACAATCGGCGATGCGCGAAATTTTCGACGCGCTCTGCCGTTTGCTGGCGCCGGTTCTCGTTTTCACCGCAGAAGAGGCGTGGCGACATTCAGCCGTAGCTGGTATCGGGGATGCCGGCCAGCCGGGGGCGCCAACCCTGGCTGCAACGTCAATTCATGTGCAGGAATTCCCGCAACCGCAGAACCGGGGCCACGAAGCAAGCGATCAGGTTGAGGGACTCTTGAGATTGCGCGTGGTTATCGGGCAGGCAATTGAGCAGGCGCGGCAGGCGAAACTGGTGGGGAATACCCTCGAAGCCCGAGTGGCTCTGAATTCGAACTCTGATGTCACGACAAAAATTCCGAAGGAAGAGCTAGAAGAATTCTTTGTTCTAAGTGACCTCACAATCCAGCAAACCAGGGAACCGAGCGCTTTGGTGACGAAAACGCCGTATCAGAAATGCGCCCGCTGTTGGCGTCATCGGCCAACTGTTGGCGCGAGCAAAGCGCATCCAGATTTGTGCGATCGCTGCGAGAGCGCGGTGAGTGCGCTATAGTGGTCATGTCGAGCGAAACCGAGGTGTCTGTGAAGTTACGCTCGCTATTGCTACGGGATTCCTCGCTTGCGCTCTACTCCGTTCGGAATGACGAGTCGTCCACATGAAGTTCATTCTTTTCCTTTCCCTGCCGCTTTACGCTCTGGATCAACTGACGAAACAGCTGGTTCTGCGATCTATCAGCCCTTATGAGTCGCGCGTTGTCGTGCCGGATTTTTTCACTCTGGTTAACGTTCCAAACACCGGCGCGGCGTTTGGATCTTTCAAGGGCAACAACACTTTCTTTGTTGTCATTTCCATCATCGCATTGGTGGTTGTGACGGTTTTGCTCCTTCAACACCGGCGACCTGATGCCTGGCGGGATGTATCGCTTGCACTACTGCTTGCAGGTATTCTGGGCAATTTAACCGATCGCCTTCTCTACGGCCACGTAATAGACTTTCTCCTTTTCAACCTGCACGTTCGCTACGCCGATCCCTGGCCGGCGTTTAATGTAGCGGACTCGTGCATCTCAATTGCAGTAGTGCTGTTTATCATTCATTCACTTTCGAAAAAGGAACATCCTGCCGAGCAAGAACACCGGTAAGGGCGATTGACCTCAATCGCCGCGCAACTGATGGTTTTATGCGTGAATTGGGCAGTTTGAGTGAACCGCCCTATGGATCAATCCATGAAAATCTCGTCCATGGAACAGGCGGCATGCAAAGTCGCGGCGCGGTTGCGTGAGCAGCGGCACCTTGCGTACTTCGCAGGTGGTTGTGTGCGCGATATGGTTCGCGGACTGCCACCGAAGGATTACGACATCGTCACCGATGCACGACCCGAAATAGTGCAGGCTCTTTTCCCGAGAACGTACTCAATCGGCGCGCATTTCGGCGTAATCATGGTTTTGGAGGACGGCTTTCAATTCGAGGTAGCCACGTTCCGCTCCGATGACGCGTACATCGACGGCAGGCACCCCAGCGCGGTGCATTTCTCCTCGCCGCAGGAAGACGCAAAGCGACGCGACTTCACGATTAATGGAATGTTTTACGACCCGGTCGCAGACGAGGTCATTGATCTTGTAGGCGGCCGTGCCGATATCGGCGCGAAATTGGTGCGCGCAATTGGCGATCCAGTGCGGCGCTTCGAGGAGGATCGGCTGCGGATGCTTCGTGCCGTGCGGTTTGCCACGGTGCTTGATTACCAGATCGACGCGAAGACATGGGATGCACTGGTCACAAACGCCGCCTCAATCAACGAGATCAGCGCCGAACGAATCCGCGAAGAGTTGATCCGTATTTTTCTCTCGGCAAATCGCGTCCGCGGCTGGGATTTGCTCGATGCCGTCGGTCTCATGGGCGCGATTCTGCCCGAATTGGAAGCGATGAAAGGCGTGTTGCAGCCCGAGCAATTTCATCCTGAAGGTGACGTGTTCGTGCACACCCGCCTGATGCTGTCGCTGCTCCCTGAAGAAGTTTCCGTTCAGCTAGTATTCGCTG
>CAWHFD010000007.1:0-80181 GCA_963828355.1 uncultured Verrucomicrobiae bacterium
AGTGGTCTGAGAACCACGCGATCACCGAAAAACCTGCGACGATCTTGATTATCTCCGGCGAGCGGATCGAGGACAATGAAACGATCTCGACGCGGGAACTCACTCCTAACAAAGTGTTTATAGCCGAGGTTTTCTTTCCTCAGTATCTGGAGCTGCGAATTCGGCAAAAGTTTCTCGCGGTGCCTTGAGAAGAGGTGATGGAGTATGTCTTCTGAAGCATTTCCGACACTCCAACACTCCCAGATTCCATCACTTCTGTTTTCCGACTACCACACTCATCCGCAGGGGCACCGGGTGCAGCGGTATACGCAGGCATTGCTCCAGCCCTGGGCGGAATCGGCGCGCAGATTAGGGCTAAAAGATATCGCCTTCACGGATCATGATCGTTACCACGCCGGAATCGATTTTGGTGAAATCGATCGCTTACGGGAACGAAATCCCGATTTGCGAATCCGGACCGGTATCGAACTGGACAACGATCCGGTCCATTCCGCGGCCGGCCGCAAATGGATCGAAAAGCATTGGGACAAGCTGGATTTTGTCCTGGGCTCGGTGCATTTCCTGAATCGGAACGATCAGATGTTCGACAGCGTGCCTGCTGGCGCGGCGCAATTCGAGCACCAGAACATCGATGCGATTTACGCCGATTACTTTCGTCGCGTGCGCGAAGTGGCCCGCACCGGACTGGTCGATTGCCTTGCGCATCTGGATCTGGTCAAGATCCATGGTCATCGCCCGACTGCAGACATCGCCACGTTGATCAATGAGACACTTGAATTTATTCGGGCACGGAACTTGGCGATCGAGCTCTCCACTGCCGGCTGGCGCAAGCCAGTGAATGAACTTTATCCCAGCGACTCTATCATTAAGCTAGCAATCGAGAAGACGATTCCCTTTACGACCGCCTCGGACGCGCACTCGCACGTGCAACTCGGCGAGAATTTCCCCAGCTTGGCGCACAAAATCGCCGATCTGGGCATTCGCCGGATCTGCGTGTTCGAGCAGCACAAGCGTGCCGCAATCTTCCTACAACTGTAGATCGAGCTGCGACCGCTTCTCTATCGAAAACGCCTGTTCGGTTTCCGGCGGCAGCAGCAAAACGAAACCCAGACGCTGAGCGAGACGTTGGCAAGTCTCGGGCGCGAACCCTTCGAAGTGATTGCCGGCGAATGCCCAGACACTCCGCACGTCTGGAAGATGTCGCTGAATCTTCAGCGACCAACTTTCCAAGGCGGCTTCGCGTTTCCAGAGTAATTTTCGGTAACGATGGAGATGGCCGCCGTCGACATCGTATTTCGTCGTGTAATCACCAAGCAAACGCACGTAAAGAAAATCGGTGGTGCACGGCAGAAATTCAAAGGGCGCAAGATTTCGCTCGTTGAGCGAAGTGGTATCGGCCCAAACCCAACAGATGCGGTACTTTTCTATCAGTCGTATAAACTGCGGGCGATGCCAGCCTGCGTGGCGAAATTCGATCGCAAACCGGAAATCCCGCGGCAGTTGCACTAGAAATTTCCGCAGGGCCTGCTTTCCGTCCCCTGGCGCAAGAGAAGGCGGGAGTTGAATCAAAATTACCTGGAGTTTTGGCCCGAGCGGTTCGATCGCACGGAGGAAGGAATTCAGCTCGGCAGCGCAATCGTGGAGACGGCAGACGTGGGTAATCTTGCGGGGAAGCTTGCAGGTAAACCGGAAACTGGCCGGAGTCGTTTCGGCCCAACGACGAACGGTGTCTTCCGCCGGAACAGCGTGGAAGGTGGAGTCCACTTCAACCACTTGGAAATGGTTGGCGTAAAATTCCAACCAATGCGACGCCGGCAAATCGTGCGGATAGAAAACATCGCGCCAGTCTTCGAAGCTCCATGCGCACGACCCGATGCGAATTTTCTGCTGATCGAAAAGATTCAAATGCAATTGAGAGATTATTCAGTTTTGTCTGCCGGAAACATGCCAGATCGAGTGAGAAGAGTGCCTGAAACTTGACGGGCTGGATAAGTTAACTACCCTGCCACACTTGGATGCAACAGCTTATTCGCGCCTTTTTGGTTTTTGCCGTCACACTTTTTCTTTTGCCTGAACCGGGCATCGCTTCCATCATCTTTCGCGCCGATAAAAAAGCGAAGTTCGTGTCTCCGGGCGAAGAAGAGATGAGCGGGGATGCAGCGGAGCTGTATCAGATCGGCCAGACCGCAGAGAAAGAGGGAAATCCTAAACGCGCGATCAGGGCTTACAAAAGCCTGGTGAAACGTCATCCGAAAGACGCGCTGGCCCCGACGGCACTATATCGATGCGCTCAATTAGAGGAGCAGATCCATCTCTACACATCGGCGGCTGATTCATATCTCCAGCTGGTCGAGAGATATGCGAGCAGCCCGCATTTTGATGATGCCATCGAGGGACAGTTTCGCGTCGGTGAAATTTATTTAAATGGAAAGAAGTTGAAGGTGTTAGGGATTCCAGTCGCGTCGGCATTGGATCGTGCGGTGACGATTTTCGCAAATGTCGTGCGCACCGCACCATATGGAAAATACACGGCCCGGGCACAGTTCGATATTGGCCTTGCACGTGAAAAGCAGGGAGCCAACGATGCGGCTATCCAAGCTTATCAGGCGGTGGTCGATAAGTTTCCGAACGAACCGATAGCCGTGGATGCGCAATATCAAATCGGTTACATCTGGTTTACGGCTGCGAAATTAGGTACAAATGACGCTGCTGCCGCGGGCAACGCAAAAACAGCCTTCCAGGATTTCCTCTTCCACTATCCGAAAAGCGAGAAAGCATCGCAGGCACGCAAGAATCTCGACATTCTTGAGCACAAACAGACAAGCAATTCTTACAAGGTCGCGAAATTTTACGACAAGCAAAAATATTATCGGGCCGCTGTGATCTACTACAACGAAGTGATTCGGCAACAGCCAGGATCAGAAGAAAGCAGCGAGGCTAAGAAACGGATCGATCAGTTGCGGGCCAAATTTGGTGATGCTGCGCTTCAGCCGGCTATACACGTGTCGCAGAATGCCAAGAAAAAAGCCGACGGGCAGGGGTCGCAGACTGCTGGAACCGGATCTGCGAGGCCGGGCGCAGCCAATAACGAAGCGCCTTTACCTTCCTCGGCGTCGGACAGCTCGCTTCCGCCGCCGGCTTCGCTCGCGCCGGATACGACTACCGCGCCCGAACCCCTGTTGCCTCTGCCAGACACGAGCGGTAGCTCTGATCCTTCCAATGCTTCCGGAGCGTCGGCTGTCCCCGAAGCATCCGCGTCACCGGCGCCTTGAAAGCCCCACTTGCGACAATTTTTTGCCTCGCGGTCTCTGGGTGTCTTGGGTACCACGTCGGGCCGGCAAAACCGTACTATCTCAGAGACGTCCACTCCATTGCGGTGCCGACATTCAAAAATCGTACCCTCGTACCACGCATAGAGGTTTTGGTCACGGATACAGTGATCAAACAATTCCAACAGGATGGCACTTTTCAGATTACAAGCGACGACAAGGCAGACGCTACGTTGACTGGGGAAGTATCTCGTATCGCCCGGTTGCCGGCGCGCTCAGTGCGCGGCAATGTGCTGGCCACAACGGAATTTAGTCTGGCGCTGTATATAAGATACACGCTGACTACGCGAGATGGCAAACAGTTGGCCGGCCCCGCGGACGCAGTCGGGACCACCAGCTTTTTCGTCAGCAGCGACGTGACCACTGACGAAAGACAAGCCCTGCCGCTCGCGACGGAGGATCTCGCCACCCGATTAGTTGCTCAACTAAGCGAGGGATGGTGATGAGATGAAAGGTGAAGAGAAGCTCTGGGCAATCCTTAACGACAAGCTTGATAATCTGCGTGCTACAAATCGTCTGCCTCAGGCAATCCGCGTCGCCGAAACGGCGCTTGAAGTTGCGAGGCGGGCGTTCAAAAGCAACCAGACTGCACTTGCCACCAGTTTCGAAAAATTAGGGCAGCTGCTCGAACAAAAAGGGGATCACGCGGGGGCAGAGGGATATTTGCTGAAGGCGCACGTGATTCTGGAGAAGGGCAACCCGCTGGATCAGCGCGCCATCTACCGCTCGGCGAGACGACTGGCGTTGCTCTTTGATAACCTTGGTCAATCCGAAGAAGCCATCAATTTCTATCAGAAAGCAATAGCCGCTGGAACCGAAGTCGAAGATGTCCCGTATTCAGATATTGGGACGATGTTGAACAACGTTGCGCTCATTCTGCGCAAGTCGGGTCGGCAAAAGGCGGCAGAGCCGTGTTACCTGCGCGCTTTGGGGATTTATGAGAAGCAACTCGGACCCGACCACGCCGATGTGGCATCAGTGCTAAACAATCTTGCGGTGTTTTACACCAACGAACGTCGCTACACAGAGGCCGAAAAATTACATCTTCGTGCGTTGGCCATTCGCGAGAAATTGCAGCCGCATCCCATCGCGGACATTGCGCAGTCGAAATGCAACCTGGCGGTAGTCTATCATTCGCGCGGTGATTACGTCAAGGCAGCGGAGCTTTATCAATCCTCGCTCGGGAGCTGGGAACAAGTGCAGGAAAAGCCCTCCAAGGATTACGATATTGTCGTATCCAATTACGCCGATCTTTTGCGTTCTCTTGGTCAGGTGCGCAAAGCACATCAAGTGGAGGTACGCGCGCGCAAGAAACGATCGGATTGACTTAACCCAGCAATGCCTCCGGTTTCACCTTGCAGGCATCCGGTCACGCGCGCATTGTAACCTGCTGTCTTGCTCGCGTGGCGGAACCGGCAGACGCGTACGGCTCAGGACCGTATGGGGAAACCCGTGGAGGTTCGAGTCCTCTCGCGAGCAGTTCCTCCATCCATGAAACGACGTTCCACAGGCGCCGGCAACTGCCCGATCGCTAGCCGTGACGCAGTTACTTTTTTCCGCCAGCTTTTCTTCTCGCCGCCCAGCGAGCCCTCATCAGCTCCGAAAGCCTCTTTCGGCCCGCAGGAGTAAGCCCGCCTTTTTTTCTAGCAGAGGGCTTTTGTGTTCCTCCTGCTTTGCGCCGTGCCGCCCAACGAGCTTTCATTAATTGAGAAAGCTTCCTTCGGCCCGCCGGGGTGAGCTGACCTTTTCGATTCGAAGAAGCCGCCCCTCCTATACCTCGCGTCTTTGCCCAACGAGCTCTTGCCGCTGCCGCTAGCTTCGCTCGGGTGGAAGGCGAGAAGTAACGTCCGCCGGTCGCAGGACCGACTCGCGCCTGAGGTGCACCTCGCAAAATCGAGGAAAGACGTTGCTGCAGACTGTCGATTTGTTGGCGAATTGAGATCGCTTCCTGTAGATCTTTAACAGATATGTCCATGCCGCTAGATAGCCGTGGTTGGCAACTATGGCAATCAGTAATTTTTGTTGCCGGTCCGAGCCTTGTCCCTCCGGATTAGCTCGTTAGTTATGCGATGACTCATAAGATGTAGGACTGTAACGAATGCGAACTGATGAACCATCAGATCCTGACATGATTACCAAACCTTTGTACGTTCGCGAGATGTTCGGCTCGATTGCAAGGCGCTACGATCTCGCAAATCACGTGCTGAGCGGCGGGATCGACTTTTACTGGCGTGCGCGCGCGGCTCACGTCGTCGCCGGCTGGCGCCCACGTAGCATTGCTGACCTTGCAACTGGTACGGGAGACTTAGCGCTTGCCTTGCAAAGGAAATTGCCGGACGCCAGTGTCACTGGTGTCGATTACGTGCCAGAAATGCTGGAGCTTGCGCGACAAAAAGGGGTGCGCCAGGTGCTGTTGGCGGATGCGATGAAGCTCCCGTTTGTCAACGCCTCTTTCGACTGCATCACAATCGCATTCGGTTTGCGCAACTTGGAAGACTGCTCGGCCGCGCTTGCTGAAATGGCGCGTGTGCTCAATCGCGGCGGCCACCTGCTAGTGCTCGAATTCTCATTGCCCAGAACCCCATTCTTGCGCGCGGCCTATCGCTACTATTTGCACCGGTGTCTGCCCTTCATCGGCTCGCTTCTAACACGAACGAAGAAGGCCTACGACTACCTGGGCGATTCGATCGAGGAATTTCCAAGTGGCAATGCGTTGTGCGAGTTGATGCTGGCAAACGGTTACGTCTCCCCGACGTTTAAACCTTTGACGGGAGGGATCGTCACAATTTACACGTCTACAAAACCGTAGGCGCGGGGGGAAAGTCCCTTGCCACGACCCGGAAAGAGGGCTACAAAAAAACTCGGTGTGATTGATTACATCCAAAAGGGCGGATTATTGATGTGGCCGATCCTGGCCTGCAGCATTATCTCCATTGCTGTCTTTGGGGAGCGTCTTTTTTATTTCCATCGCGCGACCATTCACGTGGGCGAATTCTTGAAAGGGCTGTCGAATCTAATCCGTCGTCGCAATTTCGTCGAGGCGCTGCACGAATCTGCCGGCACGCCCGGCCCGGTAGCGCGAGTGATTCACGCTGCGATTATCCGGCACGATGAGCCTCGAACGGAATTGCGCGACATTGTGCAGGAAGCCGCCCAGCTCGAAGTACCAAAACTGGAGAGGTTTCTTCCCGTCCTTGCTACCGTCGCATTCCTCACGCCGTTGCTGGGACTGCTTGGGACTGTTGCAGGAATGATCGATGCCTTCGGGACGATTGCCTCAAGCGGTGGTTACGCTACGGTAACGGAGCTCTCCGGTGGCGTTTACAAAAGCCTGCTGACGACTGCGGCCGGGCTGGTTGTAGCAACACCCACGTTTGTCGCCTACAGCTACCTCTCTTCCCGCGTAAACACGTTGATGCACGACATGGAACGCGCTGGCATTGAGATTGTCCACATGTTGACTGAAAGTCGTCGTCCGATCAGCGGCATCATCAGTTTCCAACAACCGGATGAAACGGCCCGGGAAATCGAGGCACGGCAGGATCTTTAAGGTCGAATCGCTTCGTCGGTGGAATCCTTCAAGGGAGGCTTCCAAGTATTAACCATGAAACTCAGTCGAACAACAACCTACAACTTTGGATGGCTTTTGTTCGTCGGGCTCGTCGATCTTGCTTTCCTGCTCGCTTTTTTTCTGTTGCTGAGCTCGAATTTCATCCTTCAACAAGGCGTCTCGATTTCGATGCCGGTTTCCCGGTTCACACTCGGTCCGAAGAGCAACCAGCAAATCATTAGTATCACCGGCGGCGCAGTGCCCGCGATTTATTTTCGGGACCAGCGAGTTAGCATCGAGCAGCTTGGGCAGCTACTTGATGAAGCGAAGCGCAAGGACCAATCAATCATTATCAAAGCTGACCGTTCTGCGTCATATGAGACGGTCGCCGAAGTAACAAACGCTGCGCTTGAACACGGTATTAGTTCCGTTGCCCTTGCTGCAACTCCGCCGCGATGAACAGCGTTGCCTCCGAGATTGCAGGCGAACCACTTCTGTTTGGTTGGGATCCGCCTCGACGGCGGAAGAAGTTGCTTGCATCGTTTCTGGTCCTTTCGCTGGTCGCGCACGCCCTCTGCTTTTATGTTTTCCAAATTGTTTATCCCGCGCCAGTAGTCGTGCTGCCGCCGCCGGCGCGCGTCACATTTATCGCTCCGGATTCCGATGAAGGCCGGACGCTCCTTCAATGGATCGATGCAGAAGATCCTGCACTGGCTTTCACGACTCATCTGCCGCCGGGAGCAAGCCTTCACACTCTACCGGCTGCGGAGCATGTGGCGTCCTATTCTTCGTCAAGGCCAATGCTGAAGGATCTACCGCCGTTGAAGCCTGATCTGCGCATTCCGAGTTCCCAGCCACAGGGTGCCGTACGCTCGCTTTCACGGAAAACTGCTCCGGCGACAGCGACTAGCAGAACATCGATTAGTTTTTCTGAGGACCTCGATGAATTCGGCGCCCCGAGTCTGCCACAGTCTCGCTTCGTCGCGTCCAACAAAGAAACACCTGAAACGCTGCGGTTTCGCGTGGCCGTGAACGATTTTGGAGAAATTCGGCATTGCTTTGCGATCAACTCATCAGGTGATCCGGCTCTGGACGAACAAGCCCGGTTGCAAGTTATCCGTAGCCGGTTCCCGCCGCACGGAAGAGCGGACGGGAACCCCGGCTCGTCTCTCGTTTGGGGCATCGCCACCGTTCAATGGGGCAGCGACGTCGTGCGCCCGCAGCAAGCATCGGCAGCCAGTGTTACGCCGTGATTCGCGTCAGTCTTGCCACTTTAGTCACGATTTATCTGCTGCTTTTTCTTGCGGCGGTCTTTGTATTTTGGATAGTTGGAGAATGGAACCGCCGGCGCCGCGAGCGACGGGCTCTACAGCATCGGTTGCGTTGCGTGATTTGCGCGTTCGAATTTGAAGATCGAACCGATGCGCTGCTTCCCCGGTGCCCGCACTGCGGAAGTTTAAACGAACGATTCAGAATGGAGAACATTTAAGATGGGAATGTGGATAGGCCGAAACCGCAAAGCGCGGGTGACCTATGGCTTCGACGAAATTGCGCTCGTGCCCGGGCGCGTGACCATTAACCCAAACGAAGTGGACATCACATTTCGTTTGCCTCGCAAAAAGGGGGCACCGCTGGAGATGACAATTCCCATTCTCGCCAGCGCCATGGATGGCGTGGTCGATGTGGGTTTCGCCATCGCAATGAATAATCTCGGCGGACTTGCCGTTTTGAATCTTGAAGGAGTCCAAACCCGCTATAAAAACCCGCAGGAAGTTCTGCAAAAGATTGTCCAAGCGAATAAATCGGAAATCACTGCGCTGCTGCAGCGGATTTACCAGGAACCGGTCCAACAGGACCTCATTGCCGCGCGTGTGCGCCAGATTAAGGACGCTGGTGTTGTCGCTGCGGTCAGTTCGATTCCTCAGCGAGCCACCGAATTTGGAATGATCGCGCAGGAAGCTGGCGCAGACGTTTTCGTGGTGCAGAGCACGGTTTCTACAGTCCGGCATATTTCGTCCGAGTACAGGTCGCTTGATCTGGAAAAATTTTGCCGCGAGATGCGCATTCCGGTGATCGTGGGAAATACAGTTGGCTACGATGTGACTCTCGAGATCATGGAATGCGGGCCGGCTGCGGTTTTAGTCGGAGTTGGACCCGGGGCCGCCTGCACCTCGCGTGGTGTGCTCGGGCTGGGTGTGCCGCAGGTTACCGCCACGGTCGATTGCGCGGCGGCACGTGATGCTTACTTCAAAAGAACATCACGATACGTGCCGATCATCACGGATGGTGGAATGAGCAGGGGCGGCGACGTCTGCAAGGCGCTGGCTTGCGGAGCAGATGCGGTGATGGTCGGTAGCGCGTTCGCCAAGGCGCAGGAAGCGCCTGGACGCGGCTATCATTGGGGCATGGCTACTCCCCACGCCAACCTCCCACGTGGCACACGCATCAAAGTGGGCGCTACGGGTTCATTGAAACAGATTCTTTTCGGTCCCGCCGAAGTGGACGACGGCAGTCAAAATCTTGTCGGCGCAATCACCACTTGCATGGGCAACGTAGGCGCGCGCAACATTCCTGAGTTGCAGCAAACGGAGATCATCATTGCGCCTTCCATTAGAACAGAAGGAAAACTCTTCCAGACAGTACAGAACGTCGGCATGGGAACCAGTTGACGGTTCGACGCTTCAACGCTTTAACGCTATAAGGTCATGGCCGAGCGCAGAGTAGTTATTACTGGTATGGGTGTTGTCACGCCGGTTGGCAACGATCTGAAGACGTTTTGGTCGAATCTGAAGAATGGGGTCAGCGGCGTGCATACAATCGACGCGTTTGACACCTCGGGATATGATTGCCGTATCGGGGGACAGGTCCGCGATTTCGATCCCAAGCCATTCTTCAAAAATCCAAAGGACGTGCGACGCACCGACCGGTTTACACATTTTGCAATGGCTGCCGCAAAGATGGCGATCGCAGACAGCGGCATCGATGTTGCCAATCTGAACGAACGCGACCGTTTCGGCGTGATCGTTGGCACCGGAATCGGTGGTCTAAAAACTTTGCAGGACCAGCTGCGGGTCCTGTTGACGAAGGGACCAGGGCGAAACTCGCCCTTTACCATCCCAATGCTGATCAGCAATATGGCCGGCGGCGTGATCTCGATGGAGTTCGGCTTGCGCGGTCCTAATCTTTGTATCGTCACCGCTTGTGCCTCATCGAACAATGCCATTGGCGAATCGTGGCGGATCATCAAGTTCGGCAACGCTGATATTTTCCTAGCGGGCGGCGCGGAGGCGTCAATTGTCGAGATCGGCGTCGCAGGATTTTCCGCAATGAAGGCGCTCAGCACGCGCAACAATGAGCCCGAGCGCGCTTCGCGGCCGTTCGATCGCGACCGCGATGGATTTGTTATGAGCGAAGGCGCAGGAATCGTGGTGATCGAGGAACTGGAACACGCCAGGGCACGTGGCGCGAAAATCTATTGTGAAATCACCGGATACGGCGTCTCCGCCGACGCCTACCACATGACTGCTCCGCCGCCAGATGGCGAAGGCGCTGCGCGCGCAATGAAGATGGCGCTCGATCATGCGCGCATCTCGCCCGACCGGGTCGATTACATCAATGCTCACGCCACCTCGACTGACATCGGCGATTTGTGCGAAACTCGCGCTATCAAGCGGATCTTCGGCGAATATGCCTACAAGGTCCCAATTAGTTCGACGAAATCGATGACGGGTCATTTGTTAGGCGGCGCCGGCGGAGTGGAGATGGCCGCCTGCGCACTGGCCATCCGCGATTCGGTAATTCCGCCGACGATCAACCTTGAGAATCCGGGCGAAGACTGCGACCTCGATTACACCCCGAATGTGGCTCGCGAGAAGAAGGTGCGCGTGGCGCTCAATAATTCCTTCGGGTTCGGTGGGCATAACGCCACGGTGGTCGCCACTGCGTTCGAAGTATAGTGGCTAAACGCGACCGGCGCGCTCCGGTGCTAACCGCTTTGACTTTCACTCGTCACTTGTCACTATTCAGTGTCGCAACGCGGGCATAGCTTAATGGTAAAGTTCCAGCCTTCCAAGCTGGCCATGCGGGTTCGATTCCCGTTGCCCGCTCATCCTCTTTTTCCTGGGAACGTTAAAGCGTGGCGCCTGCGATTGTCCGTCAAACATACAATGGCAGACGATTCAAGAGGCGAAAGCAAAGGACAAATGGGAATAATCGGCGCATCGAGGTAGGTCGAAACAACTGCCGCTGTCGGAACTTAAATTCCATCCTTACAGTCGAGCGCAAAACCGTTAGCATCGGCAACCATGAAAGTGTTCTCTCCCAGCATCAGCATAGTTCTCGCCGTAATCGCCCATCGTCCGGATTCGCGCAATACATGCTCGCGTGTAAAGCAACCGATCATGTTCTGATTGGGTGCAGTTCCGTATTTCAGATGAAGGAAGGAAAGGTTTATCCAATCATCGGTAACAGCATTGTTACCATCCTGTGATGGAGACTTGCCGTTTCTCCTGTTACGCCTCAGGCAGGAGGCGAAAAAGATATATGTAATATGACCATGATCATCCCTCGCCGCGTGAAGAAGAAAATAGACAGAATGAGGCGCATGAAGTATTGGAAAGTTATCGCCGACAATCTGAGGAGGGCCGGATGGAATTGGCGCTGCGTCGCAACTGTGGATTTACGAATGGCAAACAATCTGGACTGTTGACGTGCATCGCGAAGACATCAGGAATTGACTCCGAAACGAGTCTGGCAATCGGGCAGGGATCCCTCGAGTTGGATTAATGCATGGATGAAAGGGAGAACGCAAACCCAAACCGAAAGAAAGAGGAAAAAAATGAAAATCTTACCCGCAATTTTAGTTGGCCTGCTGGCGTATTTCGCCGTCGGCTTATCAACCGGGAGAGGACAAGTAATGTATGCCCTCGAGCCAACTGCAATCGCGACGCCGACGCCGCCACCCGGCGTAGTTGAGACCTACAAGGTCGTTAATGGCATGAACATTCGAGCGACCGTGTACAACGTCGACGACGGGCAAAGACATCGCGCAGTGATCGTGATTCACGGAGGTGGCTACAGCTCCGGCGACATGCAAACAGACGTTGCCCAGGAGCTTTCGCAGTATGGATTGATGGGTGTAGCGATTGAATATCGCCTGGCGCCGCCTCACCTTGAAATGAACCGTCCTCCGCATCCCCCTCCAGGGCAAAACAACATCCACGACGACGGTTATTATCCCGAGCAGACAGATGACGTGGGGGACGCCATTGTTCATTACCGGAACGATCCACGCAGCAACGGCGAAGTGGTCGTAATCGGCGGCAGCGCCGGCGGGTCTCACAGTCTTTATTTGGCCGCTACAGGCACACCAGGATATGACATGCCGGACCTTGCGGTGATGCTCTCATGCGGTGTCTCGAATCTCGCAGACCCCAATCAGTACGCGCTCCAATGCATCGGAGGCGAGGCCTGTCCCCACGGTGCCGTAACAAATTATCTGGACATTCCTGATCCCGCACCAGATCCGCCAGTCGGAAGCGACTTGGCGCTTGCACAGGAGGCTTCGCCAACTAACTGGATGCACGTCGGCATGTGTCCGTTTTGGTCCATGTGTTCAAGCAAAGACTCCCTGGGCATTCCAACATCAACTGGGTTCAACATTCGCTCGTACTTACCAGATAACACCCCAGGCGTACTTGAGAACGGCGAAAACGGCATTGTGCCAACAGGCCTGGCAATCGGATTAAGAGAATCGACTGCAAGTGTGCCGGAGGCTGACTCATTTAAGGCAACAATTGTGGCGGTGAGCGTTCAGTCACACGCATTTGACTACTGGGATCAGGTGAAAGGTGAAGTGATACCCTGGATCAGCGCGCCGATCCCGCCAGGTGGCGGTACACCGACTCCAACCCCAACGCCGACGGCGACGCCTACAGCGACGGTGACACCTACCGCAACTGCTAGCCCGACGCCTACAGCGACGGTGACACCTACCGCAACTGCCAGCCCGACGCCTACAGCGACTGCGACATCGACCCCTACGGCAACACCGAGGATGACGCCGACGCCGAGGATTCCCCCAGCGCCGAGGCCGAGTCCTACGCCGGCACCGCGCCCGTAGAACCAGCGGGTTTCCAGCGCTGCATCTAACCCCCGCGATGAAGCTGACGTCACGACTCGAAACGATCTCAGCGTGTTTGCCGCAGCACCTTCGGACAATCTCGGACCCCGAAGTGCGTTATTCTATCGATTAGTGTAAGCCGCCCGATTTGCGTTATCGCTCGTAAGGCGCAGCCTGGCGTATCTTTGTGTCGAAATCGTGCAGCCGCGAAATTTCGAAAGTGGGTTCCATTTCCGTTGCCCGCTCATTATGCGTCTTCATGCGCGGCCTAGGCAGGCCTAAACAATTGCTCAAAGGTTTCCTGACGCATCGGAGGCGCAATTCGCCTGCTTATGCGTCGTGATCACAAGAATTTAGAGAAATCCCGAGATCTCTCTAGCAGCAAGGCCGCAGGATTCAGGAACCCTGCGGCTCTTATTGATGCTATTCCAGGAAGCGGCGTCAATCGACAACGACGTGATCAACAATGCGTGAATCGCCGGCCTGTGCATAATAAATGCGCACGTGAGCGCCGGGCTTAATCGCGGTTCGGACCACCTCGCCGTTCTTGTCCACAACGTGACCAGGCCCGTTGAGAACATAACTTCCCGGAGTATTGGAACGATCCTCACGAACAACAAGAGTCTTGACCGGCTGATAAGCGGCTGCCGATCCTTCCTCGCTTGTCATTTTGATGATCGTTCCCGTGACCGTTATTTCTTCTGTCGGTACTTGGTTCTTGCTTTGTGCCTTTCGCACTTGGCTGCGCAAACGCCAGCGGTGCAACCAGCGCGCAGCAGATGATGATGGTAACTGGTTTCTTCATGTTATGCCTCCCTGTTGATGTTATTGGTTATGCGTGATGACCGCTTTCCCTTTACAAAGGGATTCCGCGGTGCGTGCTGCACGAAATTTAGATTTTTCCCTTCGCTTGCGTATCTTTCTGGGATCTTGATACGAGATGTTAACGTGAATGTCCGCCCGGGCGACGGGCACGGTGGGAGCGATTTGTTTCCTTCGACTCACTGGAGCGTGGTGTTCGCGGCCGGGAGAACCCAATTCGAACCGGACATAGCGCACGCCGCGCTGGCGGAACTGTGCCAGGTCTATTGGGCGCCGCTTTACAGTTTCGTGCGCAGTCGTGGGTACACTGTGCATGATGCACAAGATCTCACGCAGAGCTTTTTCGCTTTCCTGCTCGAACGCAGACTTTACACCCGCGCGGATCGACGGAAAGGCAGGTTCCGGTCGCTTCTGCTCGCCTCGATAAAAAATTTTCTCGCGGACGCTGCCGACAAAAAACGGACGCTCAAGCGTGGTGGTGCACAAGATTTTCTGCCACTGCATGAAGCGCAGGCGGAAGAGGCGGAGGCACTTTTTCAGACTCACAGTGGTACGAGCAATGGAGATCGGCTCTTTGATCGCAGCTGGGCGGAGGCTTTGGTTTGCGCTGGATTAGAACGGCTCTCCGCAGATTACAAACGTCAGGGCAAGGAGCAGCTGTTTAATGAATTGAGGATTTTCGTCGCAGGTGGCGCCGAGCCGCCACCAACTTATGCTGAGCTGGCAGATCACCTGCAGATAACTGAGTCAACGATTCGGAGCCATGTCACCCGTTTACGCGCCCGTTATCGTGATGCGTTGCGCGCCGAGGTGCGCCGAACCGTGGATACGGAAACGCAGGTGGACGAAGAGTTGCATGAGTTGCTCCATGTGCTGACGGAAGTTTAAGATTACACGTGCTATGGAGACACCGCCGGCATCTGGCGTCGCGGTTTGTTCGATATGCGGCGAGCCGTTGAACGCCAAGGGTCACTGCCTGGCTTGTCTGCTTCGAACGGGCTTAAGCGAAATAGTCGTTGAAACTAAGTCGCGTGCCTTGACCTTCGGCGACTTCGAGGTCGAGCAACACGCAGATGGCTCCTGGCGTGAGCTCGGTCGCGGAGCGATCGGAGTGACCTACCTTGCCGCAGACAAAGTATTGCGCCGCAGGGTCGCCCTTAAGGTGATCGAAGTCCCTGCGGCGGCACGCGCCTCGCAAGCTGTCCGCGAACGTTTTTTGCGTGAAGCCCGCGCTGCAGCTGCGCTCCGGCACCCGAATGTAGCTGCCGTTTTCCAGTTTGGTGCGTCCCCCGATGGCACTCACTGCTATTACGCGATGGAACTAGTCGAAGGCGAAACCCTGGGGGCTCGCATACGCAGAGATGGTCCGCTTAAAGCTAAGAATGCTTTGGACATCGCAATTCAGATCACGCGAGCGTTGGTGGCTGCGGCGGCCCACGATTTGATCCATCGCGATCTGAAGCCGAGCAATATCATGCTGGCATCGGAGTCGGAAGTGAAAGTCATCGATTTCGGTCTCGCCAAGGCGATTACTGATGCCGGTGGAGATATGGATCTCACTCACGGTGAATTTGTTGGCACGCCGAGTTTCGCGAGTCCTGAGCAATTTGGCAGCGGCCCGGTTGATGCGCGATCCGACATCTATTCCCTGGGAGCTACGCTCTGGTTTGCGCTAACCGGATTGGCACCGCACTTTGGCAAGACGCTGGAAGAGATTCGCGATCGTAAAACGCGCGACGAGCTGCCGGTCGCGCAATTAGTTGCCAGAAAAGTTCCCGAACCGCTGGTAAAACTGCTGCGCTCCACGCTTGCCACACATCCCGGGGAGCGGCCTGCGTCGGCTCGTGAATTGATGGAGGCCTTGGAATCTTGTCGCCGAAGGCTTACTCGCCGCGTCGGGCTCCGCTACCGACAACCTGCCCTTCGCACCGAAGCGTTTACCAGAGCGTTACGCGACGCGAAAGCGTGTGCCAGCGATCCCGAGAGTTTACAGGCGCTTTTCGACAGCGCTGCCAGGAAAGCGGCGGCGGTCTCGAAGAAGCCATTTAAAGACAACTGGGCTTACCTTCAAACGATGCTGCGTTTAGTTCGCGCCCACGGTCGGGGAGAATACCACCAAGTTTCCGATGAAGCCCTGGTGTGGATCCTTGCGGCCTTAAAATATCTGGTGGACCCGTTTGATTTGATTCCGGACAAGACGCCGTTTCTTGGGTTGGTCGACGATGCATATGTCGTCGAACTTGTTGCGCATAAGACTCGAAGAACGCTCGACGCTTTTATGGCGTGGGAAACAACGGTGCGGTAGAGAGTCGGGCGACACAGGCTGGCAGCTCCGCGCGCGCAACATGTGGGTTCGATTTCCGTTGCCCGCTATTGGTTCGGCGCAATCAAATCGCGATTTCGCCAGGCGTAGCCCAGGCCGGAGTAAATTGTCAATGCCACCGTGATCCACACCAGCACGGGGCCGGCTTCTCCCCAGGCTCCTAGCCACCATGTCGATTTTTCATCGGCATGACGCAGTTCCTCAATCGAAAGAAGTGCGAGGAAGAAAACAATCGTGACGATTTGCCAGGATGTCTTTTGTTTACCCAGCGAGTCTGCCGGAAGAATTCGACCCTTGGCGCTGGCCATTAACCGCAGTCCCGTTATCAGAAAGTCCCGCCCGACAACCGTCGTCGCTGCCCATGCCGGCACGGCTTTCAGAGGAACCAGTGAGATGAACGCTGCTGCTACCATAATTTTATCCACGAGCGGATCCATCAATTTGCCGAAATTGGTGACGACGCCGTAACGGCGGGCGATCTCGCCATCGACAAAATCGGTGAGACCGGCAATTAGAAAGATTACGAGCGCGGCTGTGCGCGCATATTGCCAGGAAGAACTAAGCGCCAGCACAAACAGCACCGTCAGAACCAGCCGGCTCAGGGTAAGTCGGTTCGCCCAATTCATACCGTAGCCGCCATCCTGTGGTTGACGCGACGTTGTTCGACTGCTTGAAACCGTGGTTTCTTCCAAATCGGCACTCTTTTTTTCAACTCATCAACGATCCATTGACTTGCTCGGAAGCCTTCGCTGCGATGCGGACTTGCCACACGCAGGAAAAGGGATGGTTCTCCAACTGCGATAAATCCAATTCGGTGGTGAATGATAACGAGCTTGAGCCCAAATTCCTCTACGGCCTTTCGGGCAATTCGCTTCAACTGGTGCTCAGCCATCTCCCGATGCGCCTCATACTCAATTCCCTCGATTTGGCGCCCATCCTCAATTGGGCGGACCACGCCCCAGAAATCAACAACCGCGCCGGCTCCGGCGACGTCGCTCTCCGGCGGCGTGAGCGGCGCCTGTGTCACCGAAATTTCACAAACTACATTTGCCATGCGATCAGACTGCCCGGTAAAGTGGTTCTTCTCTATCAAAGCAACCACAAAAGGAGATACTAAAATGAACACGAATCAATGTGATATTGGCCTGATCGGTCTCGGGGTGATGGGCGAAAATCTCGTCTTGAACATGGAATCCAAGGGTTTTTCGGTTGCCGCGTTTAATCGGACGACGGAAGTCACGGAAAAATTCGCTACAGGACGCGCCCAAGGAAAAAACATTCGGCCTACTGGCACGTTGGAGGAATTTGTAGGAGCGCTCAAAAAACCGCGGATCGCCATGATGATGGTGAAAGCGGGCCCGGCAGTCGATTCGGTGATCAGCCAGGTTGCTCCGCTGCTCGAAAAAGGTGACGTCATCATCGACGGTGGAAATTCACTTTTTACCGACACGCAACGTCGGGAGAAAGAACTAGCCGAGAAGGGGATTCATTTCGTGGGTATGGGGGTTTCGGGAGGTGAAGAAGGCGCGCTAAAAGGTCCATCGCTCATGCCTGGTGGCTCGCGCGAGTCATGGGAAATCATCGCGCCAATTTTCCGCAAGATCGCGGCGCAGGTGGATGGCGAACCATGCTGTCGGTACATGGGTCCGAACGGCGCCGGGCATTACGTCAAGATGGTCCACAACGGCATCGAGTACGGCGACATCCAATTGATTTGCGAAGCCTACGCTATTCTTAAGGACGTACTCGGAATGGACGCGCTGCAACTCGCGGATGTCTTCGCGGAATGGAACAGAGGTGAGCTCGAGAGCTACCTCATCGAAATCACAGCACAGATTTTCCGCAAAATCGATCCCGAGACGGGTAAGCCACTGGTCGACATGATCCTCGACAAGGCTGGCCAAAAAGGAACTGGCATCTGGACCCTGCAAGCCGCCATCAAGCAGTACGTCGTGATTTCTACAATCAATGCCGCGGTCGAGGCGCGCGTGATCTCATCGCGGAAAGAGGAGCGTGTGGAGGCGTCAAAAATCTTGCCGCAACCCAGAATTCGAACGTTCAAAGGCAACCGCGTTCGTCTCATCGATGCGGTGCGCGATGCGCTTTATGCGTCGAAAATCATTTCCTACGCACAGGGAATGGAGCTTCTTCGCTCTGGCAGCACAACCTACGAATGGAACCTGAACCTAAGCGACATTGCTACGATCTGGCGAGGCGGCTGTATTATTCGCGCTAAATTTTTGAATCGCATCGTCGAGGCGTATAAACGCGATGCCGCGTTGCATAATCTTCTCCTCGATCGGCATTTCACGAGGATCATCAAAAGAGCGCAGCCGAAATGGCGCGTCGCGGTTTCGACGGCGATTAAGTACGGTGTAGCTGCCCCCGCATTTTCCGCCTCGTTAGCGTATTTCGATAGTTACCGCTCCGCCCGGTTGCCGGCGAATCTCCTGCAAGCGCAACGCGATTTCTTTGGCGCGCACACCTATGAGCGCATCGACAAACCGGGCGTATTTCACACCGACTGGGTGGAATCCGAGGGAAAACCGGGAGAAAAACCGGCCGAACCAAAGAATCACGAGCCGCATCACGCTGGGGAGTAAGGATTCGGTTAACGACCAAAACAGCCCTATTGCGGCTCGCGTTCTGGTTCCACCTTGGGCGCGTCATTCTGGTCTTTTCCATCGTCCCGCCTAACGGAGAAGTCTTTATTCTATGGTTGAACAAAGTTGGTACGGGAGTAATCATTCGACTACGAGGTTCGGGGCAAAGTAACATTTCAAATAAAAACAACTTAACTTTATGGCACACGTCATCACAAAGTACATCGTCTACAATCACAACGGAACCGGGGTGAGGCATCATCATTTCAATGCTTCAAACGACATCACCACTGTAACGGATGAAAACTATCCCGGCACCACCGACGATAATCCTGGTTCAGGCATTGCCGATGGATGGCCCACGTTACCGTTTGGAGGGGACAATCTTCCGTTTGCCTTTATGTCAATAAATGGCGCGGCTGATGGCAACCATCTTTATACCTCTGCCGGCAATCAGACATTTCCAGTAGGCACGTCCGATGTACAAGTTTTGGTTGTGTATGGGCCGGTGGGAGGCATTGGAGTCGGGGGCGGTCCCGGGATCTGGGTCGATGCTTTTAATGTTAATACCGGGGACTTTTCTGATGATCTTCACTTTATCACTATCCTTACACCGCCTACTCCTCCGGACAGTGTTGATAATGACAAGACAAATTTCGCGAACTCCGATGGCGAAGTGTCATCACTAAATGCCGAGCACATAAGAGCAAGTGCCACCGTAGACGGAAGCGTTCCTTTTTTGGAGTGGAAGAAAATTATACCATCCGAATCGATTCTTAATTTAAGGGATTTTGATATGGCCCAAAATGAAACTGGAGAAATCTGGTTTGCATTTTATCAATCTCCGCGTCCAGGACCGCCGATCAATTTAGGGAAACTGAAGCAATATGTTGCCGGCGGGGGATTCCAAATCATCATAGAGGACGATGGCATTCACATCATTCATGGTCCCGTAGGTGGGGGTGGTCACGTAGGTCCGGTGGGCCCTTTGAGGGTAGCTTCGTCCCTGGTGAACAAATTATCGAGGGAGCAAAAGGCCACACTGAAGCAATATCAGAGCGAATATGCGGCCATGACAAAATCCATCACTTCGCAGACGAGCAAAATTACCGGTGTTGTTTCAAAAGTTACAAGGCTGCTAGGGATATAGGCGCAGCTAAAGAGCAGGCGACGCAAATCTGGAAGGCGAACGCGCGGGTCGAATGCACTTGCGCCGCAAGTGGCTGCGAAGCGGTAAGACGGCGCACTTAACTGCCCCGAGGCGATTGAAGTCAATCGCCACTACCAAGCCGCCATCTGCACTTTGATGAGGTTAAGCAGTGCACACTCAAAATCGATCGTCTCCGCGCATGCGACCGGCATCTGATTTCGATCGTATCGCCCCGGATATCGCGATCTGGCACGCTTATAATCCGGAGGTTAAAGCGGAGCTCTATTCGACCTGCCTTGCCACCGGTGCCGGAACGTATTTGGTCGATCCAATTCCTTTGCAGCGGGAAGCATTCGATGAAATGATGGGCTCCCGCCCTGTTGCGGGAATTGTCCTGACCAATTCGAATCATCATCGCGCCGCCGCGCAATTCACCCGGCAGTTCGCTGTTACGATCTTTGCCCATGGCGACACGTTTCCGGATGCCCAGCCAAGTCGGTTAAAGATCGTCTCTGATGGCGATGCAATTTGTACCCGATTCTCCGTGGTCAACATCGAGGGAGCTTCGCCCGGCGAAATCGTGCTTCATTACGCGGTTGACGGCGGAACACTGATTGTTGGGGACGCGCTAATTAATTTTGAACCGTACGGGTTCGCATTTCTGCCGGCGAAATATTGCTCAAATCAAAAACAAATGCGCCGCTCGCTACGGAAACTTTTGGATTACAAAGCGAAGCGGATTCTTTTTGCGCATGGTACGCCGATTCTTTCGGCTGCCAGTGAGCGGCTCCGAGCTCTGCTCAACAGCGGCAGCAGTTGATCACAAATGGACACGAACAGACACGAAGTGACTTGTGGGCTGGAAGCATCCAAAAGTGAAAGGATAGGACCGGGCAATCCAATCCCTCGCTTTCTCCGGCTGATTCGGTTTTCGCACACGATTTTCGCCTTGCCGTTTGCGCTTGGTGCGCTGGTCGTGGCTGCGGATGGTTGGCCGTCATGGAGAATCCTTTTTCTGGTGATCGCCTGCATGGCGTTTGCGCGCACGGCGGCAATGCTTTTCAATCGGCTCGTCGATTGGTCGCTCGATCAACGCAACCCTCGCACTGATACCCGTCACTTGCTCATTTCGAAACTGTCAGTGCAGCTTTTGCTCGTTCTCAGTGCTGCCGGGTTTGTGCTGACGGCATCTGCAATCAATTGGCTGACTTTCGTTCTTGCGCCGGTTGCGCTCGCGCTGATTTTTTTTTACTCGGTCACAAAACGGTTCACCAGCGCAACGCATTTTTTTCTTGGCCTGGCGCTGGCCATCGCTCCGTTTGGCGCCTGGATCGCGCAGACAGGACGCATTGATATTGCGCCGCTCGTGCTTGCGGCGGGCGTAATTTGCTGGGTAGCAGGATTCGACCTGATCTACGCGACTCAGGACTACGATTTTGACCGGCGCGAAGGCATTCGTTCGTTGGTGGTAAAACTCGGGATTGCGCGCAGCCTGCGCCTGGCGCAGCTATTGCATCTGCTCACCTTTGCCGCGCTGATCGGTTTTGGCGTCGTCGCGAGACTTGGCCCGCTTTATTACTGGCCGCTGCTTCTGATCGCGGCAGCATTGCTTTACGAACATAAAACAGAGAAACGCGATCTGGCCGGAATCAATCGCGCGTTTTTTCAAAGCAACGCATTCGTCAGCGCGGTGTTTCTCGCCGCTGTCTGCGCAGACCGATTGATCAGGTAGTGGCGATTGACCTCAATCGTCTTGGGCGCTTCGCGTGAACCGAAGCTATCTACATGGCGTTTAACATCGCCAAGCGGCGCACGTGTCTGCCGCCATCGAAACCGGTCTCGAGCCAGATGCGCACAATTTTTAGCGCCAGGTCTTCAGGAATCAGACGCTCACCCATCGAAAGCACGTTGGCGTCGTTGTGTTGCCGCGACAGGCGGGCCGATTCTTCGTTCCAGCAGAGCGCACAACGCACGCCATGCACCTTGTTTGCCACCATTGCTTCGCCGTTACCGGAACCGCCGAACACAATGCCACGGTCGCATTCGCCCCGAGCCACTGCTTCCGCTGCCGGTCGAATGAAAAGCGGATAATCCACCGGTTCTTCGCTGAACGTCCCAACATCCTTCACCTCGTGCCCGAGCGTTCCGAGCAATTCTTTTACCTTTTCCTTGTAACGAAAACCGGCGTGATCTGAGCCAAGCGAAATCTTCATGAGACACGAATTACACGAATTGCTGCGAATTTCACGCTTTACTCAAGGAGCCGGTCTCTTGTCCGCCGAACGAAAGACGGGTGGATTGGAAACCGCTGGTCGCTTTTGTTTACCCGCCGTGCAACTTCGCCAGTTCGCCCCAGAGTGCGCGTCCTTGTTCGGTTAATTTCTTTGGGATGTCGATCTGAACATCAACGTAGAGATCGCCGCGTTTACCTGACACTGCGGGCAGGCCGCGTTCTCGCAGGCGAAACCGTTGCCCACCCTGCGTTCCCGGCGGAATTTTCAAACGCACTTTTCCCTCAAGGGTAGGCACAAGCAATTCGCTGCCGAGCACCGCCTGCCACGGCTCGATTCTCGCCTCGTGAATTAAATCGCTCCCCTCGACTGCAAAGTCCGGATGCTTGGCCAATCGAACGCGAAGAAAGAGATCGCCACTTTTTCCTCCACGCACGCCAGCTTCGCCCTGACCACGCAAACGGATCCGCTGGCCTTCGCGAACGCCGCGAGGGATCTTGACCTGGTACTGCTCCACTTTGTCCGAGCCGGCTCGCCGGAGCGACACCGTCCTCGTGGATCCATGGAATGCTTCCTCGAGCGTGACCATAATGTCCGCTTCCACATCGGCCCCACGCTCTGCCGTTGCGCCGCGCCCGCCGAAGCCGCCGAACGCGGAACGGCCACGACCGCCCCCGAAAAAGGCCTCGAAGAAATCGCTGAATCCAGTTCCGCCGAACTCAAATTCCACACCGCGCCCATCGCCGCCCCATTGGTAAAATCCGCCGCCGGGCTGCTGTCCTTCCCACTGAGGTGGCGGCTGGAAACCTCCGGGCCGGTTCCAATCCGCGCCGAGCTGATCGTATTTTTTCCGCTTTTCGGGATCGCTCAGAACCTCATACGCTTCATTGATCTCCTTAAATTTTTCTTCGGCGACCTTTTTGTCCTTGGCCACGTCCGGGTGATACTTGCGTGCCAGCTTGCGAAACGCGCTGCGGATCTCGTCGTCGCTAGCCGTTTTCTGCACCCCGAGTGTCTCGTAATAATCTCGAAACTGTACCGCCATTTCCTCTCAAGCTTGTGCCTCCGGTTGAATCGCGCAACTTTTGCATGATGCGCGACCTGGGAAAACTCATCGTGATCATAGGTGCGATTGCCACATTCGTTGGGTTGCTAATGTGGAGTGGTATCGCGCCGAAATGGTTATGCCGATTGCCCGGAGACATTCGTATCGAGCGCGGGCATTCCGCGTTTTATTTCCCAATCGTCACCTGCATCATTCTCAGCATCGTGCTCAGTCTGCTTCTTTCGCTCTTCTCAATTTTCCGGCGTTGACGATTTATCCAATCGGGTTCGCATCTCCAGCGCTGTAGCCACGGGCCTGCGGCCCGTCTGACCTTGCGCCTCTTCGCGCGATGTGCGAACGGCCCACAAGGCCGTGGCTACAAAAGCGATCCAAACCAAGCTCGATCAGCACGTGGCGCACCTTCTGAAATGCCGGCGCTGCCAGCGCATGCAATCAGCGCCGGTTTCAGGAGGCGCCGTCATGAGCGATGTAATGATCATTGGCCAGGCGCCCGGTGTGCGAGAACCGACGTTGAAACGGCCGTTTGCGCACACTGCCGGCAGAACGCTTTTTCGCTGGTTCGAAGAATTTTGCGGAATGAATGAAGCCGCTGTTCGATCAACGATCTATTTTGCTGCCGTCTGTCGCTGTTTCCCGGGCAAAAATTCCAGCGGCACCGACCGCGTCCCGTCTCCAGATGAGATTCGCAATTGCTCGCCCTGGATGGAGGATGAAATTCAAATCTTGCGGCCGCGTTTGATCATTCCGGTCGGTCGACTGGCCATTATCCAGCTGATCGATTGCGCAAAATTGGAAGACGTAATTGGACGAAAATTCCGGGTCACGCGTTCAGGACATCGTTTCGACTTGATTCCGTTGCCGCATCCTTCGGGCGCATCGCCCTGGCACAAGATTCCGCCCGGCTACGCGACTTGACCGAGCGCGCGCTTAAATTGGTTGCGCATCACCGGGCGATTAAGAATCTCGCAAAAAGATCACAACGGTCAGGACGATAACGTCCTTTGCGTCCGTTGCATCCTTTGTGCGAGAATCTCCCATGGACACTCCAACTCGCGCCGACATTCCCGAGTCGGACAAATGGGACCTGAGGCATCTGTTCGCCAACGTGAGCAAATGGCAGGAGGATTTTGCCTGGTTACTGCGCGAGTACCCGAAGCTTGAGCAGTGGAAAGGCAGGGTGGGGGATTCAGCAGAGACGCTGTCAGCCGCTCTTGAGTTTGAGAAAACGCTCGAGGTGAAAATGGAGCGCATCTATCACTACGCGTCGTTGCAGGTGGCAGAGGATAGCACCAACAACGAATACCTCACGCGGGTCGGCCAGGTTCAAAATCTGATTACCAAGATTGGCGAGGCAGCGGCGTTCGTTGTTCCGGAAATCCTCGCGATCGACGACGAAAAGTTTGCGACATTCGTTGCCGATCCGACGCTGAAAGATTGGCGCATTAAACTGCGCAAAATTCGGCGGATGAAACCGCACGTGCTATCTGTCCCCGAGGAACGTCTTCTGGCGCTTAGCAGCGTCGCGCTCAGCGGTTATGACGACGCGTTTTCGCAGTTGACGGATGTGGACATGAAGTTTGGTATCCTGATCGACGAAACCGGACGCGAACGACCATTGACTCAAAGCTCATTCAGTTCGTTTCTGGTGAAGCGCGATCCCGAGTTGCGCAAACGCGCTTTCCATCAGTTCTACGCTGAGTTTCGCGATCATCAGTACACGCTGGCCGCGTCACTGGCATATTCGGTCAAGGCAGATGTGTTTCACGCCAGAGCACGGCATTATCCATCGGCGTTCGAAGCGGCGCTGTTCCCGGATGATGTGCCGGTCGCTGTGTACGAGGGCTTAATTCAATCCGTCCGGTCGAATTTGAAGCCGCTGTTCCGCTATTTCGAGTTGCGCCGGCGCGTTCTCGGTTTGGATGAACTGCATCATTACGATACGTACCTGCCGCTTGTTTCGGAGATCCAGACGCGATTCACTTTCGATGAAGCGGCCGAAATGGTCCTGCGCGCGCTCGCCCCTCTCGGAAAGGAATACGTCAATGTCCTGGCAGAAGGTCTGCACTCGAGCCGCTGGTGCGATCGGTACGAAAACAAAGGCAAACGCAGCGGCGCGTTTTCATCTGGCAGCTACGGCGCCCTGCCTTACATCCTCATGAATTACAAGCAGGACGTCTTTGCCGATGTGTACACGCTCGCCCACGAAGCCGGGCATTCGATGCACAGTTGGTTCTCTCAAAATTTCCAGCTCTTTCAGGATTACGAGTATCCGATTTTTCTGGCTGAGGTCGCCTCCACATTTAACGAGGAATTGCTCACGCATCATCTGCTCCAAACCACGAGCGATTCGAAGATGCGGGCCCATATCATCAACCGCCAAATCGACGACCTGCGCGGCACGTTGTTCCGGCAGACCATGTTTGCTGAGTTTGAGAAAACGATCCATGCCGTTGAGGAAAGCGGCGACGCCCTCACGCTGGATCTTTTCAAATCGAAATACCACGAGCTTCTTGAAACCTATTTTGCCGAAAACTTTATCATTGATTCCGAGCTTGATCTTGAATGCCTGCGCATTCCGCATTTCTATCACGCGTTCTACGTCTACAAATACGCGACTGGAATTTCGGCCGCCGTGGCGCTTTCGCAGCGCGTACTCGCCGGCGCGCCAGGAACTGTCGAGGCGTATCTGAATTTTTTGCGCTCGGGCGGCTCGAAATTTCCGCTGGAGACATTGCGAGCTGCAGGCGTGGACATGACAACCGCTGCCCCTATCGAGAGCACGCTGCATTTGTTCGAACGCCGGCTCGAAGAACTGGAAGCGCTATTGCTGTAGGGCCTTCTGGGTCAGACGCCACGATTCGGCAATGCAATTGGAAAGCAGTCAGCTTCTTCGGCGATTAAAGCCGCTGTTTCAGGAAAACTTCGATAAGTTTGGCGAATTAGGCGGCGCGGTTTCGGTTTGGCAAAACGGGAAACCGGTGGTCGATCTTTACGGCGGGTTTTGCGACGCGCGCCACGAGAAACCGTGGACGGCTGATACGCTCGTCTTGGTCTGGTCGGCGACGAAGGGAATCGGCAGCGCGTGTGTGTTGCATGCGTTGCAACAACACGACATTGAGCTTGATCGACGCGTGGCGGAGTTTTGGCCGGAATTCGCCCAGACCGGCAAGGACAAAATCACGCTTGCGCAGTTGCTGTCACATCAGGCCGGCCTTTGCGCGTTGGATCGGCGAGTCGATGTGCTCGACTACAACGCAGTGATCCGGGCGCTGGAGACACAAAAACCGCTGTGGGCGCCCGGGACCGCGCATGGCTATCACGCGCGCACGTTTGGCTTTCTTTTGGACGAACTCGTGCGTCGTATCACTGGAAAAACTTTGTCTAAATATTGGCAGCAAGATTTCGCGCAGCTGCTCCAACTCGACTTCTGGATCGGTCTGCCGGAAAAAGAGAATACCCGCGCGGCGACGATTTACGCGGCGAAAAGTGGCAACCTGCCGCAACCGGCGCAATTTTATCGTGACCTTGTTACGCCCGGTACGCTGGCCAGAAAGACGTTTACGTCGCCTTATGGGCTGAATGTCATCAGTAAGCTGAACGATTCTGCGATTCGCGCGCAGCCGATTGTCTCCTTTGGCGGGATTGGGAGCGCGTCGGCGCTAGCGAAATTTTATTCGCTGCTGTCAAACCGCGGAAGCTTTGATGGCAAGAGCTTTTTCTCAGAGAAAACGATCGCATGGATGACAAGGACATTATCAGACGGCATCGACCGCGTTTTTCAAATCCCGACGGCGTTTTCGGCCGGATTCATAAAGGATTCACGATGCGCTGCGCAAAAAATGTTCGGACCATGCGCAACATCCTTCGGACATCCCGGGGCGGGCGGCATCCATGCCTTTGCCGATCCGGAAAACAGAATCGCGTTCGCTTACGTAATGAATCAAATGGAGCAATCGCTTTTGCCCACTGAAAAATCATTACGCTTGATCGATGCGATTTACAGTTAAGGGCGATTGGTCCAGTCGCTTCTACTCAAAGAAAGGCATGCGCCGGGAGATATCGATGGCCTTGGGCAGAGCGGGCAACCTGCTTGTGGTGGATGATGGCAACGCCAACTGTGAGTTCACTGTTCAAGGAGCGCGAAGCATCTTTGCCAAAGGGGACGCTCTCGGTGAAACCTTCTCGTATGTGGGGTTCCAGCCATCGCAAGTCTGTTGTTAGTGATTTTCCCCTGAGCTGAAATGGATGTGCTACTCCAAAGCGTGAATCCGCAGTAAATAGCCGGGGTCAGTGACCCAGGTTACAGCTGCAACAGCGAATATCTCCTGGCAGTGGAACCCGGTCATGCGCCGATCATGGTGATTAGAACTTTCCGGCGGTGTGCGGCGCGGCGATGTTCGAACAGGAAAATGCCCTGCCATGTGCCGAGCTGCATTTTTCCATCGACAATCGGTACGGTTTCACTGGTGCGCGTGAGTACCATGCGGATGTGCGAAGGCATGTCGTCGCTGCCCTCGGAGGTGTGCGTGAAGTAATGAGCGGCTTCCGGCACGAGCCGGTCGAAAAACTTTTCCAAGTCGCGGCGCGCGGTCGGATCGGCATTTTCCATGATGACGACGCTGCAGCTGGTGTGCTGAACGAAAACAGTTACCGTGCCCGTTTGTACGCCAGAGCTTTCGACCTTCGACTGCACTTCGTCGGTGATTTCGTAAAGACCCTTGCCATGGGTCCGTACTTCGAGTTGGTCATGGTAGATGCGCATCGCCAAGGCATCCTATGCATGCGTGACGTGAGATCAAAACCCGCCTTCACACAAGGCCACGGCGTTTCTTGGCTGCAATCGCGCGTTGATCTCTGCTCCGGCTGATGGCCTATTACAATCGATGCAGGCGGACATCGAGCGCGTGCTGTTTGATGAGCCGGCAATTCACAGGCGGCTTGATCAAATGGCTGCCCAAATCACGGCTGACTATCGTGACCACGAGTTGACGGTGATTGCGGTTTTGGCAGGGAGTCTTATGTTCATGTCGGATCTGCTACGGCGAATTCCGCTTCGCTTGAAATTGGATTGCCTGAATGTGGTGAGTTATCACGGAAAAGCGCAAACGAGCGGGAACGTGACGTTCAAAGATATGGGTCTTCCCGATGTCGCCAACCGACATGTCTTGGTGCTGGATGACATTCTCGACACCGGCTGCACGCTGTCGGCTGTTTGCAAAAAGCTGGAAATGGCCAGGCCTCGCAGCCTTCGGGTGCGTGTGCTGTTAAGCAAAAGGAAACATCGGTCGCGGGATGTTAATGCGGATTACGTCGGCTTTGAAATCGAAGATGAATTCGTTGTTGGTTTCGGTCTCGATTTCATGGAGCGCTATCGCAATCTTCCCTACCTCGGTGTGTTAAGAAAAGAATTGTTCGAGGCCATTTCATGAGGTTGTCATGTTGAGCGAAGCGAAACATCTCTGATTATTCGGAACCGGTTTGCAAATGATCTCGGATTCTTCGCGTCGCTCAGAATGACAAAGATGACGCGCCGAACCGCTGGAACGATGAAAGTACGAGTGCAATTTTACGCGCAATTGCGCGATCTGATTGGAATGCGCGAGTTGGAGCTCGAGCTTGCGGAAGGTGCGACGGTTCGCGATTTGCTCGAGCAACTGTATGGGGAACGACCTGCACTTGGTGCGCATGACAACAGCATTTTGATTGGCGCAGGTTTGGAATTTGTCGATCGCAATTACACGCTGAACCCGGGCGAAGAGATTGCCATCATGCCGCCCGTGCAAGGCGGGTGAGGTTCGGGGCGTGAGAGGATTTCTCGACGCCTATCATTATTCCGCGCGTACGTTAGTCGTCGGGCGACGTTTCTTGTTGGCTCGACAAGTCGTCGTCAATCCCGCGTTTCAAAGGGCAAATGCCGCGCTTCTTTGCATTAGCGACAAAGTCCAGAAATTCGCGTCCTGCTGCGCCAAACGTCATCGTCGCTGCCTTTTCGAGGGCTTGTCCAATGTTCAGTTGGCACAGGTAAACAAGTTTGAATGCCGCCTTGATTTCATCCCGGTCCCTTGCACTGAATCCAGCGCGACGCAATCCGAGAATGTTTAAGCCAAAAACGGCGTTGCGCTCGGCTGCGATGACGAACGGAGGCAGATCTTTCCCAAATCCAGAGCTGCCCTGGACCATCACCAATCGTCCAATGTGCGTGAACTGATGGAATGTCGAGCCACCACCGAGAAACGCTTTGTCATCGACGCGCACGTGCCCGGCCAACAGGCAATTGTTGGCGATGATGACGTCGTTTGCGATGACGCAATTGTGCCCGATGTGCGCTCCCGCCATCAGGAAATTTTTGTCGCCAATTTTCGTGGCGCTCCCATCGGGGCTGCCGCGGTGAATGGTGCAGTACTCGCGGACGATGTTGCCGTTCCCAATTTCGACTTTGGTTTTCCGTTCTGGCGAAAAGGAAACGTCTTGCGGCGGCGCGCCGATGATGGCGCCGTGTCCGATGAAATTTCCGTGTCCGGTTATGGCCTCGCCTTCGATCACCACGTGCGATTGCACCACCGTCTCATCGCCGATTGTTACGTGCGGCCCAATGATCGAAAACGGGCCGATCTGCACATCGGCGCCGATCTTCGCATTCGGATCGACGATTGCTGTGGGATGAATCTTCGCGTCCGTCATATTTTAAATTTCGGCATTCGAATTTCAGATTTCCGTGCCTACAACACGCCAGCTTCCTTGAAACTGAAATATCCTGGGTTCCCTTCCAATGGCGCGCCGACAATGATGTGATCGAGCAATTTGATCTGTAGAAGCTCGGCGGCTTCGGCCAGGCGTCGCGTCAGACTGTGGTCGGTTTGGCTGGGCGACGGATCGCCGGAGGGATGATTATGCGCAACGATCACCGCGTAGGCTGAATAGGTGATGGCTGGCCGAAAAATCTCGCGCGGATGGGCTATGCTCTCGTTCATGCTCCCCACCGACACCGATTCGACACGCATCAAACGATATCGCGTGTCGAGCAAAACAACGCGTAGTGATTCGGTGCGCAACATTCGCATTTCGTCACCCAACAACTTGTAGATCAATTCCGGTGAATCGAGTTTTTGGTGCGATAACGGCTCCTGAGTGAAACGCTTTCCAAGATTAAACGCCGCCACGAGTTCCAATGCTTTGGCCGGGCCGATTCCCTTGATTGCCCTGAGTTCCTTCACCGAACAACGGCTTAGCTCCGCGAACGATTTATATCTGTCGAGCAACTCGCGGGCGACGTCTACCACGTTCATGCCGCGCCGGCCGGTCCGCAGCAGGATTGCGATCAATTCCGCGTTGCTGAGAGCATCAACCCCTCGGGCGAGCAGTTTTTCCCGCGGCCGCTCGTCCTGCGGCATTTCGCGAATTTTAAGCTGCGGCATAGCGTGGGAACGGCCTTAGCGCGGTGATGGCGGGTTCCTAAGGGTCGGGACATCGAAGTCCCTACCACATTTCATCAGACGCGGAGTTGATCGAACATCTCGCACAATGCATCGCCAAGCGAGAACAATGCTTCGGTGTAACGATTTGGCTTGATACCATCGAACGCGCATTGCGCCTGGCGAATCAGATCGCTGCCCACAGCGATTGATTCGTTTAATGCACCGTTGTTCGCGCCATTCTTTAACAGCTCAATCATTTCTTCGATCTTTTCGTCCAGCGCAAACTGACAACAACGTTCCCGTTCGAAATCCGAGGCGGACCGGAGGAAAATCAACACTGGCAGCGTAAACTTGCCTTTACGCAGGTCGGTTCCGAGCGTTTTGCCGGTGGCGCTCTCCGTGCCGGCAAGATCGACACAGTCATCGTAAATCTGATAGGCGGTCCCGATTTGAAATCCGAAATTCTTGAATGTTTCGATCACGTTGGGGTCAGCTTCGCTGATGACTCCGGCCAACTCCGCTGCGGCTGAAAAAAGCGATCCGGTCTTCATTTCGACGATGCGCAAATAATCATCGAGCGTCAGGTTCAAATCGAACCTGCGCTGCGTCTGGATCATTTCCCCGGAGCAAACCGTCGCAGCTGTGCGCGCGATGGCGCGACCGATCTCTGCGTTGTCAAAATTTGTCGATAGCGTGAGCGCGTGCGCGAAAAGGCAGTCTCCGAGCAAAATGCTCAACGAATTTCCCCAACGCGCGTTTGCGGTCGGCTGCGCGCGACGCCGTTCCGCTTCATCCATCACATCGTCATGCACGAGCGTAGCGATGTGGATCAGTTCGACGATGACGGCCAGATCGATATGTCCGGAGTTGATTGTGCCTGTGGCGCCGCCCGCGAGCAGAGCCAGCAGTGGCCGAAGACGTTTACCACGGCTGCCGACGGCATAAACGACGTACCCTTCGATTGCGGGATCAAATGCCGCAGCCTGTTGCGCGATGCACGCTTCGACTTTTTCGAGATGCGGTTGAACTAATCGCGCCACTTCGGCAAGACAGAGTGCCGGCGAACTGTCTGCGCTCGCAACAGCGCCACGGTTCGTGCTGGATTGCGTGCGGGCGAAGAGTTCCACAAAGCGAGGATAACGGGACGGCCATACTAGAGCAAGCTTGTAGCTCGTTTTCGGGGAAGTTTGCGACCGAAACGCTGGTGCTACCGTTTATGCAACCATGAATCACTTCCGTATTTTTGCTGAGCTAATTCTCGCGCTCGCTTTAGGATTTCTTCGGTGATTTTGAACTGGCTGCGATTCGCGGACAACCTGCGTGCAAATCCTTCGGAGAAATCAGTCGTGACAGCGACACCTTGAATGCTGCCCTGGTGCAACAATCCACGGCGCGTTCGCCGTTGCGCCGCCCCGGCGACCTTACATCCATCAACCATCACATCTGCACGAACGGGATTAGCGAAGCAATTATCATCCCTGGTCTCCGTGGCTAAAGCCCGGCCGGTGTCAACCGCGCCGGCTACAACTGCCTTTTGACCGATTGCGTTTAAGGCGCCGGCTAAAGCGCGATGAATCTTTTCATAGATCGTCATCGATGATTCAAGAAAGGCCGGATCGCTCGAGGGAAGCACAATCGAGTAGGTGAGGTCGTCTCCGTGAAAAACGATTCCGCCGCCCGTCCAACGTCGAACCAAATCTCGCTCGCGCGCATAACTCGCCACATCGGAAAATCTCCCAAAATATCCGAAGGACAGGGCAGGAGACTGCCAGCCATAAAAGCGGATGGATGGAACGGCTGCCGACTCCAGCAGTGCTTCATCGATCGCCATGTTCATCGCGGCCGAGTGCGACCTATCGCCATGGTAAATGTGAAGCGCTACAGACAGCCTGTTCGTCATGGAGCATCACCATTTTATCATTCCGACCGAAGTGGAGCATTCTCTGTCACAAAAACGAAGTTAGAGATGTCCCGGCTTCGCTCGACATGACGGATCCGCGGGCGGAGTGACATGCATCAGCTTAGTTCTGTGAGAATCTTGGCCACCGCTTCCCGTGGCTGCGGATGTCCAGTAATTGGACGCCCAATGCCGATGTAGTCTGCGCCGGCTTGGAGCGCCTCGCGCGGGGTCATGAATCGTTTCTGGTCGCCCGGTTCTGCCCAGCTGGGGCGAATTCCCTGAACCGCGATTTTGATTCTGTTTCCGAATTCTGAGCGCAACATTTTGATCTCATGCGGACTTGCCACGACTCCATCGATTCCTGCTGCAAATCCTAACCGGGCCAGATGCAAGACCTGGTCCTCTACCGTGCCAGAGATTCCAATTTCACGCAGCGCTTGTTCGGTCGCGCTTGTTAAGACAGTCACTCCCAGGAGCAGCACGTTATTTGTGCGAGCTGCAATTGCAGCGCGGATCATTTCGCTGCCTCCGCTCAAATGGATCGTGAGCATGTGTACGCCAAGTTGATTCGCGGATTCGACTGCTCGCGCGACGGTGTTCGGAATGTCGTAGAGCTTGAGATCAAGCCAGACTTTTGCACCGGTGGACAAAACCGCGCGCACAATTGCGGGTCCTTCGGCCGTGTAAAGTTGGAGGCCGATTTTGAAAAAGGAGATTTCGTCGCGGAGCTGCTCAACGAGTTCGAGCGCCTTTTCCCTGGTCGCGACGTCGAGTGCTACGATGATTTTGTCGTTTGTCATTCCGAGCAACAATTTGTCATGTGAGCGAAGTCGCCTGCCAAGCCGTAGCTTTACGCAAAGACAGGAGACATCTCAGTATTTCGACCGACAGCAAGAATTCCTCGACTTCACTCGGAATGACAGAGCAAATTGCACAGTATGCAAGTCCTCGCACCCGCGAAGGTCAATCTTTCGCTGAGGATTCTCGGGCCACGCAGCGATGGGTTTCATGAAATCGAGACGCTCATCGCGCCGGTCTCGCTGTGCGACGAGATTCAAATTGTACGGCGCGGCGGCAAAGAAAGAATTGAGTTGAAGTGTGACGACCCATCCGTGCCGAAAGGCGATGACAACCTCGCCGTGCGCGCGGCAAACCTATTTTTCGAAAAAACCAAAGTCGACGGCGGTATCTACATCGAGCTGAAAAAGAAGATTCCGCACGGCGCGGGCTTGGGCGGGGGAAGTAGCGACGCCGCTTCGACGCTGCTCGCGCTCAACGAGCTATTCGGCACGAAGTTACCGCGAGAGGCGCTGGCGAAGATGGCGGGAGCAACAGGCTCCGACGTACCATTTTTCATTTTTCAATGCGCAGCAGTGTGCAAAGGACGCGGCGAACTGGTGAGCCCGACGAGATTGCGCGAACAATTATCGGTCTTGTTGCTGAAGCCCGAGTTCGGCGTGCCTACGCAATGGGCGTACTCGCACTGGCGAGACTCGCACGAGATTCCGGGCGTCTCCTGCCTCGCTCAAAACTTCGCCGGACAAACTTTCCTTAACGATTTGGAGCGCCCGGTTTTCGAAAAATTCATTTTCCTTGCGGAAATGAAAACATGGTTGTGCAGGCAAGCTGAAATCGGCGCGGCCCTAATGTCTGGCTCGGGCTCCACAATTTTTGCGGTGCTACGCGGCAATGCAGATGCCGATCGTCTGGCGAAGCGAGCGAAAGCGGAGCTTGATCCGGAACTGTGGACGTGCGCGTGCGAGACGATCGGGTAGCGCATGCGTCTCGGATACCGATGAGGGCGTCTGGCGATTGCCGACTTCCCTTTCGGTTAGCTCATCCTTGCGGTGGCGGAACTCCGAGCCAAAGATTGTTTCGGCGCGACGCCAAACCCAGCATGCGAGACGCGTGTGCTCCGCGGAAAGATCTCCTTCCAAGGATGCGATTTCAGCTATTCGCCCAGGCGTCGCTGGAACTGCGCTCGTCCGTATTCGCGGTTGAGCTTCGAGATTAAACTGGCGCTGATCTCTGCGGGACATACCGCTTCACACTCGTAAGTGTTGGTGCAATTGCCGAATCCCTGCGCGTCCATTACGTGCACCATTTTTAATACGCGGCGCTCACGTTCGGGTCGGCCCTGAGGCAAAAACGATAAGTGCGAGACTTTTGCAGCAGTGAAAAGCATCGCCGATCCGTTCGGGCACGCCGCCGCGCACGCGCCGCAGCCGATGCAGGCTGCCGCTTCCATGGCCAGATCAGCATCCTGTTTGGGAACGGGAATTGAATTCGCCTCGGGCGCGGAGCCTGCGCGCGCGGAGATGAATCCGCCAGCTTGCACAATCCGGTCCAGCGCACCGCGATCGATCACGAGATCTTTCACGATTGGGAAAGCGCCGACACGAAACGGCTCGATTGTGATGGGGGCGCCGTCGCGAAACTTCCGCATGTACAGCTCACACACTGCGCCGGGATGATCAGGGCCGTGAGCTTCGCCGTTCACGGTGAGCGAGCAGGTGCCGCAAATCCCTTCGCGGCAATCAGAGTCGAACGCGACTGGTTCCTCGCCCGCCCGCAGCAAATTCTCGTTAAGGATGTCGAGCATCTCCAGAAACGAGGTGTTTGGTGAGATTTCGCTGACATTGTAACCGACCAGTTTGCCGCGTGATTGGCGATTCTTCTGCCGCCAGACTCTCAACGAAAAGTTCATAGTTGAGAGTTGATACCTGATAGTCTCATAGCGAGCGCGTGACAGACAGAACTTTAAATCAGACCCAATGACTTTCGCAGTCCTCTCAGCCTGCGACCGATTTCGTCGGCTGCTGAGTACAACCTGAAAAAACCTTCTTCGGTTAGAAATCCTTGCCGTCGCCCGACGAAGGATTGAGAGACGACCTCAAAAATCGAACCGGTTGCGATTTCAACAAATCGCGCAAAATCCGCCGGCGACATCCGCGATGTTCCCTCCGCGATATTCGACGAGACCGAAACAGCGGCGCGTCGCATTTGGTTTGTTAGACCGAAGCGTTCACCGTCGGGGAAATTTCGAGTTTGGTTGTAAACCAGATCAGCGAAATCGATCGCCTTCTGCCAAACGTCTAATTTCTCAAAGTTAAACATGCCGCAGTGAAGATCTATCAACTATCAACTTTCAACCAAGGACTACTTATAGCTCCTCTGCGCCAGATGCACGGCCTCGAAATGCAATGGTTCACGATGAAGTTTTGGGCGTTGGCCATCCCCTTGAAATTCCCACGCGAATACCGCGGCGTGGTTTTCGTCGTCTCGGAGCGCTTCGCCCTCGGGCGTTTGATGTTCCTGGCGAAAATGCGCCCCAGCAGATTCGTCGCGCTCCAGCGCATCGATGCACATCAGTTCGGCGAATTCGAGGAAATCCGCGACCCTCCCCGCGCGTTCCAGCGATTGGTTATAATCTCCGTCGTCTCCGGGCACCCGCACATCGCGCCAAAACTCTTCGCGCAGTTCCGGAATTCGTCGGAGCGCTTCGCGCAATCCGTCTTCGTTCCGCGACATGCCGCATTTGTCCCAAAGGAGCAAGCCGAGCTCGCGATGGAACGAATCGAGCGAGCGCCGGCCGTTGACTTTCAGTAGTTTCTCGAGCCGGGCTCCGACACTCTGTTCCGCTTGCTGAAATTCAGGGGAATCGGGAGACGGCCGTTTTCCGATCTGGCCGGCGAGATAATTCGGCAGCGTATTGGGGAGAATAAAATAACCGTCGGCCAGACCTTGCATGAGTGCGCTGGCGCCGAGCCGGTTCGCTCCGTGATCCGAAAAATTTGCTTCGCCGATCACGAACAATCCTGAAACATTGCTCATCAGATCGTAATCCACCCAAAGACCGCCCATCGTGTAGTGCACTGCTGGGTAAATACGCATCGGCAGCTTGTAGGCGTCCTCGCCGGTAATTTTTTCATAGACTTCGAACAGGTTTCCGTAGCGCTCGCGAATTGTGTTTTCACCCAGTCTTTTGATCGCGTCGGCAAAATCGAGATAAACGCCGCGGCCGCCCGGACCGACACCGCGGCCTTCGTCGCAAACTTCCTTCGCTGCGCGCGATGAAATGTCGCGTGGCGCAAGGTTGCCGTAGCTGGGGTATTTCCGCTCGAGATAATAATCGCGGTCTGCCTCGGGAATCTCGCTTGGTGGCTTAAGGCGATGTTCGCCGAGTTTCGGAACCCAAACCCGCCCGTCATTGCGCAGCGACTCGGACATCAGCGTGAGCTTGGATTGGTAGTCACCGCTGACAGGAATGCACGTCGGATGAATTTGTGTGAAGGATGGATTGGCAAAGAGCGCGCCTCTTTTGTAAGCGCGATAAGTCGCTGTCACGTTGCTGCCGCGCGCATTGGTCGAGAGATAGAACACGTTGCCATATCCTCCGCTCGCCAGCACCACGGCGTCCGCGGCATGCCTCTCCATTTTTCCCGAGCGCAAGTCTCGAGTGATGATTCCCTTGGCCTGTTCATTCACGATTACCAGGTCGAGCATCTCAGTTTGAGGAAACATCTGCACTGTGCCTGCAGCGATTTGGCGGCAGAGCGCTTGATAACAGCCTAACAAAAGCTGCTGGCCAGTCTGTCCTCGCGCGTAAAATGTCCGTGAAACCTGTGCGCCGCCGAAAGAGCGGTTGGCCAGGTAGCCGCTGTATTCGCGGGCGAACGGCACGCCCTGCGCCACGCATTGGTCAATGATATTGTTGGCGATTTCAGCGAGCCGATAAACGTTCGCTTCGCGGGAACGAAAATCGCCGCCCTTGATCGTGTCGTAGAACAGCCGGTAAACACTGTCGCCGTCGTTCTGGTAATTCTTAGCCGCGTTGATGCCGCCTTGCGCGGCGATTGAATGGGCGCGTCTCGGCGAATCCTGAAAACAAAAACATTTCACGTGATATCCGAGCTCACCGAGGGTCGCCGCGGTCGATCCGCCGGCGAGACCGGTGCCCACCACAACGATCTCAAACTTCCGCCGGTTGTTGGGGCTTACCAATCGCACATGGTCTCGGTGACTGCGCCACTTCCGATCCAGCGGCCCCGGCGGGATCTTGGGATCCAGTGTTCCAATCATGCTTCAGAATAACAACGGCCCGGTGCACGCAGCACAGCTATCGTTCGCCGCCCCACTTTTCGTTTTTGAATGACACGCGGCCTGATCCTTGCTCGAAGGCTTCAAAATGCTCCGGGTTCTGCCGGTAATATTTTTGGTGATAATCTTCCGCCGGCCAAAACTTCATCGCCGGCAGGATTTCAGTCACAATCGGCTTTTTGAATTTTCCAGAGCTTGCAAGCTTCGCTTTCGAAGCCTCGGCAATTTTCTTTTCCTCGACGTTGCCGTAAAAGATCGCGGCACGATAACTCGGTCCGATGTCGGTGAACTGGCCGTCGGCCTGGGTGGGATCGATTTGTCGCCAATAAATGTCGAGAAGCTGGTCGTAAGAAATTTTCGCTGGGTCGTAAGTGATTTCGATTGATTCGCGATAATTCGTTTTCTCTGATGTCACCAGTTTGTAAATCGGGTTTGGCTCGGTCCCACCGCAATAACCCACCAGGGTTTTAATTACGCCGGGCGCTTTATCGAATGCGGGCTGAATGCACCAAAAACAGCCGCCGGCGAAAACCGCGGTCCCTGTCGTTGCTGGAGCAGGAGTTTGTCCAAGGCTCGCAGTGCTCAGGAATGCGGCAATCGCCGCCCAGCCAAACACGCGGAAAACACATTGATTCATATTCTCTCTTTCATCTCGCTCCACACGCCATGCTGTTCAAGATGTTTCAGTGAATAGCGGAGGTTGCAGCATTAATACGGAGACGACATTTTTCCATGTGCTCGAACTGGTACCGGAACTGCATGTCGCTTGTCTCGATCTGGGGCAACTTTTCAAACGCGACGGGCCCCTGCAGATCGACCTCGGCTGCGGCGATGGTTCCTTTTTGTGCGAACTGGCGGAACAGTTCCAAGGCAAAAACTTCCTCGGCATCGAACGGTTGACGAAGCGGGTTGAGAAAGTTCGCCGGAAAGCGGCGAGGATCGACAACGTGCGAGTGCTGGGCACGGACACTTTGTTTGCGGTGCGCTATTTGTTGCCGACCAGTTCGGTGGAAGCGTTTTACCTTTTGTTTCCCGATCCGTGGCCGAAGCGGCGGCATCAGCAGCGGAGGATTTTCACGGGTGATTTCTTGGACGCAGTCGCAGCCGCGTTGGAACGAAACGGTGTGCTGCGCGTCGCGACCGATCAGCTCAATTACTTTCATCAAATCGAACGGCTAAGCCGCGCTCATCCAGAATTTGAGGTTGTCCCGCGGTCGCGGGACGGGGTGGTTCTTCCGTTAACGAAATTCGAAAGAAAATTCCGTGAAAAAGATTTGCCAATTTATCGGCTGACACTCCGGAAAATTTCGCCCGTCGAATAGGCGCGCGCGGTCCATTCTTTTCCAGAAAACTTCAACTCCACCGCGCCAGTTTCGTCCTGACGAAAAAGTTTGATTCCGCGAGCGCGAATTTGGTCGGCCCAATCTTCGCTGATCCGTTCGCGTTCCGGAAAATCTTGTGAAGTGGCAATGATCAATTGCGGCCGCACTGCGTCGAGAAACTCGCCGGAACCGGAAGCTGAGGAGTGATGTTGACCCTTGATAAGGACATCGCTGTGTAGCTCCAGGCCATTGCTCAGCAGCACCTGTTCAGTCTCCATGCCGCTGTCAGACATCAACAAAACGAAAGTCGCCGGCGCGATCCACAATCGGATGACGAGTGCTTGATCATCCGCGGTGGTTCCTGCAAAGCCGAGAGGCGGAAAAAGTACTCGTGCGGTAACGTCGCGGGCCAGAGGAACGTCATCTCGCGCAACCAGACTGGAGTAATTGTGCCCGCGTTTTTTTAACTCCGAAAGCATTCGCGACAGCCGCCGGTGAAGGGTCGAGCGGTCAGGCGCCGGATTATCGAATACGTGAACCTTTGGAAAATCGTTGAGCAGTTCCATAGTGCCACCGATGTGAAGCGAATCTCCGTGAGTGAGAAACAGCCCGCTGAGCCGATTCACCCCGGCCCAATGCAAATACTCGCGAACAACGCGCTCGTAGGCGCGTTCGCTGCCGCAATCAAACAACCAGTTGCTGCCAACTGTTCGCAAGTGCACCGCGGCCCCTGCACCCAAATCCAGTACCGTCATTCGAGTTGAGGATTTTTCGTTCCAATTCAGCGGCGCGACATAAAAATGGCCGCCGGGAATCTGTGCGAACAGATTGACGATTCCGATAACCAATGTGGCCAGAGTCCAGTTCGCATTATTGAAAACGACCGCGACCCAAGGGAGTAGCGGCGTGGCCAGTAGGGAAAGAAGCGCGACGGCAAGGACAAAGAATGCAATCGGAACAACGACCAGGTTTGCCAACAGAGAAATCGGTGTGACCAGGTGGAAATACCACAAAATTAGAGGCAACGAGCCAATCCAGGCGGCCAGCGACACAGATGCTCCACCGGAAACCCATTCATAACTGGAGTGAATCCAACGACGCGGGCCGCGCAGCAGGGTCTGCGGCAGGAAAGGGTCCGGAGCACCGCGACGCTGCAAAACCTTAAAAAACGGATCGGTGAACAACACAATTGCCCCAACCACTGCAAAGGAAAGCTGGAACCCGGTCGAAAACAGTTCGTTGGTGTTCCAGCAGAGAATAAAAAACGCCGCTGCGGCGAGGCTGTTTGCGAGGAAGACCTTTCGCTCGAAAAACAAACCGCCAACCAGGATGGAAGCCATTGTCGCCGCGCGGAGACTCGACACGTGTAGTCCCGTGACCGCTGCGTAGAAGAAAAGCAGCGGAATGATGATTCCAGCCGCTGTTTTGCGTGAAAGTCGAGCGAGCGTCGCCGCCATCCATAGTAGAGCTGCGACAATGCCTACGTGAAGTCCTGCGACTGCGAAAAGATGAAGAGTGCCTGTCTGCTGGAACGGTTCTTCGATATCCTCTGGCGCCTGATGCCTTAATCCCAGTACGATCCCACTGAGAAAAGTTTGTACTTCAGGCGCGTTTTCCAGACCGCAGCTTAGCGCGTTCTGCATCCAACTCCGCGATTTTTGTGCCGCGCGCAGGATCGGGTTGCCTCCGCCGTGGCGAATCAGCGTGCCGTCCTCCGGGTACCGGACGAAAAGCATTCGGCGCACATCATGCCGGGCAAGGTAAGCGCGCATATCAGACTCGCCGGGATTCCGCGGCGCGGCGATTGGCTCGGCTAGTTCCAAAGAGCTTCAGTTCATCGCCAAATTCGGGAGTCGCCTTTCCAACGCACCTGCCAGATGGCGCGTGCGGATTGTTTGGTGCCTTCAAATTCAATTGACGTGAGCCTGAGCAGGAAGGTCGCGAATCCGCTGGACGCAATCCTGGGTTCGCTGATCACGCATCCGACCGCCGTGACCGTGCGCGGCCGATCGCCCAGCTTATTCGCGAGTTGTTGCCCTTCCGTATTGGTTGTTGCGAATTTGTGCAGTAGGAAAAAACCAGCCGCGACGACGAGATACGTTCCGGTTAATCTCGGCCAGCACGCCAGGACAAGAATGCACGCTACGAGAATTATCGCTGCTGTAACGAGTGCCGTAGATCGTACCGGCGAAATTTCCGCCGCGATAATTCCCGTGATGGCCATCAACGCCAGACTTACAAATGGCTGACGCGGTGCACTGAGCAATTTCATGTAGTCGCAGTTTTCGCTTATCGAGCGTTGGCGGCGCAAGCCGCAATGTGTTTGCGGCCCTGCGTCGCAATCGAAAGCGGCAGAGCGCAGCAGTGGCGCATCAACGTCAGCGCCCTGCAGAGCCCGCGCCTGCGGAAGATGCACGACTCACGAGCCAGGCGTATTTTGGTACGTGCAGGATCTATTTGCCGAACAAAGCAATGTGGAAGCCATAGAGAGCGCGGCACCACTCGCCACGCGCATGCGGCCGCGCTCGCTCGATGAGTTTGTCGGCCAGGAACACATTCTCGCGCCCGGCAAACTCTTGCGCCGGGCAATCGAAGCTGATCGTCTGCCATCGGTGATTTTCCATGGGCCGCCCGGCAGTGGAAAGACCACGCTTGCGCGCGTAATTGCGGAAATGACGCATGCAAAATTCGTCCGGATTAGCGGCGTGGAAAGCAACGTCGCCGAAATGCGGCGCGTCATCGCTGCGGCCAACAACAGGCTTCGCACATCGGGGCAAAAGACGATCCTGTTCATCGATGAGATCCACCATTTTAACAAGGCTCAGCAGGACATTCTTTTGCCTGATGTCGAAGCTGGAAACCTTCGTCTTATTGGTGCGACCACTTACAATCCGTTCTTTTACGTGAACAGCGCGCTCGTGTCGCGCTCTCAGATTTTTCGACTCGAACCGCTCAGCGTCGAGCAATTGGAGCAGTTAATCGATCGCGCGTTATCGGACAAAGAGCGCGGCCTCGGAAACTACAACGTGAAAATGGACAGGGACGCGCGCCGGCATCTGGCAAAGCTCAGTGATGGCGACGCGCGGAAATGTTTAAATGCTCTTGAAATTGGCGTCCTGACTACACCACCGGATTCGCGCGGCGTAATTCATTTCACGCTCGGTGTGGCCGAGGAAAGCATTCAGCAGAAAGCCGTTGTTTACGATCGGGCCGGGGACGCGCACTACGACACCATCAGCGCATTTATCAAAAGCATGCGCGCCTCGGATGAAAAAGACGCGATGTACTGGCTGGCGAAAATGCTGCACGCCGGTGAGGACTTTCGTTTCATTGCGCGGCGGATCGTGATTTTTGCAAGTGAGGACATTGGCCTTGCTGATCCCGGAGCGTTGCAGCTCGCCATCGCCACGCAGCAGGCGGTGGAATTTGTCGGAATGCCTGAAGCGCGCATCCCTCTGGGGCATGCGACCGCTTACATGTGTCGCGCACCCAAAAGCCGCGAAGCTTACGATTCATTGAATGCCGCGACTGAAAAAATTGAGGCGGAACAAACCAAAGCCGTGCCCGAAACTCTCAAGAACAAGCATTTTCCGGTAAATCCCGAAAGCTAAGGAACATTCTTCAACGTCGACAACTTCTCAGATGTTTGTTGTGCATTCGAAGCAGCGCTGATGTGGCCTGAAAAAATTAGCAGCCCGAAGCAAACGGCGTTGAAAGTGATGAAAACGGCGAGCGCATGCCAGAGCGGACCTTCGCGCCAGTGCTGGTGCACTTTCTTCCAGCTGGAAAAAATGTGAAACGCGGATAACAGCGTCGCCATGTAGAGGCCGTAGACGATGTAATGCGGCTCGATGCCGTGCCACAAACCCATTAATCCGAACGCGAGGAAGTATCCCAGGATCGCTGCGGTGTGCATGCTCTTAAACCATTTGCCGCGTGCGGCGGCAAGCAGGAAACGCATGTAAACGTGATCTCGAAACCAAAACGAAAGGGTGATATGCCAGCGGTTCCAAAAATCGCGAATGTTTCGCGCGAGGAACGGGCGGTTGAAGTTTTCGGGCGTATGGACGCCAAACAGATAGCTGATACTGATGGCGAAAGCGCTGTATCCGGCGAAGTCGAAGAACAAATAGAAACTATAGGCATACATGTAACTGAGCAGCGCACCGAAGTTGTTGCCGCGGGCCGCGAACTTGAGCCAGTGTTGTTCGATCAACGCGGCGAGTATGAACTTGTAGAATAATCCGCGAAAGAAGTGGTGCACCGCGCCGTCGAGATCGACCAGGAACTCAGCGCGGCTTCGTTTTTTTCTCCAGTCCGGGACGAAGCGACGATACCGGTCGATGGGGCCGGCGGAAATCGTCGGAAAGAAAAATAGAAACATGAACAGATCGATTGTGCCGGGGGTCTCGATGACGCCGTCGCGCAGACAAAACACAATATCGAGCGCACGAAACGTCACGTAAGAGATCCCCAGAAATCCGAACTGAGTTTTGGGCGAGACGAGCGGAATCACTTTCGTTATTACAAGCGGAAGTACGCTCAGCCCGATTGCGCCGTAGAATAGCCAGCCTGCGCGCGCCCCGGCCCACACAAACGCGCGCACAATCAGCCATTGCCAAAAGGCAAAGGCCAACACGATCCAGATTTCGCGCACTGGTAAGTGCGCTCGCAAGTGAAGCACGTCCTGATACTGCGCGACGAGGATGGCCGTAGTGACCAGCAGCGCCCAGCGCCATCCGGCGCGGCCGAACAAACCGAGAATGAGCGTCGGCACTGCTACGTACAGCAGCAGCACGAAATATGTGAAATCCGCGTAGGGAATCACAGCGACCTGGCCAGCGCGGCTCGGTCCACTTTGCCGTTGGCCGTCATGGGAAACGCATCCAGAAAAACAAATTTGCGCGGCAACATATAGACTGGCAGTCGCTCAGCGAGTTGGCTCCGCAGGTTATGCGCCAGCTTGAAGTCTGATGGCTCCTCTCGTGCCGTCAACATTACGAAAGCAGCAAGCGATTGAGCGGCTCCGTTCTTATTGACTGGAATCACGACCGCATTCCGCACCATCTGGATCTTGCGCAGATTCGTTTCGATGTCGCCGAGCTCAATGCGGTACCCGCTGAGTTTGATTTGTTCATCGATGCGGCCGTCAAAAAAAAGGAGACCGTCACGGAACCGGCCGAGGTCGCCCGTCCTGTATGCGTGCACTCCGCGATAGTCAAAAAAAGCACGGGCTGTGAGATCCGGTCGCCCAACATAGCCTGGACTAACGTTAGGCCCGGCTATGATGATTTTGCCACGCTCATTCGCCGGCAATTCCTGGCTGTTTTCATCGACCACGACTACTTGTGTTCCCGTCATCACGCGCCCGACCGGCAACGGTGAATATTCGTCGAGAATCGCAGCGTCAATGCGGATGGAGGTGGTGGCGACTGTTGCCTCGGTGGGCCCATACATGTTCCAAACCTGCGCTTGCGGAAACTGCGCGAGCAGTTGAACTGCGGTTTGCGGTGTGAGCGTCTCGCCGCAAAAAAGAAATCGCCGCACGCGCGGCAGCATCGGCTCTGCGAATGTGTCTTCGACGAGACACATTTGTGCAAACGACGGCGTGGAAACCCACGTGGTCACGCCGGAGGTTGCCAGCGCGCGGTAGAGTTGTTTGGGATTTTCGATTAAATCGCGGCCAATGCTGAAGAGCGTACCGCCTGTTGCGAGGCTGCAATACAAATCCATTACCGACAGATCAAACGAGAACGGCGCCTGATTCAAAAATACTTCGCCTTTGCAGAACCGTTGTTCCACGAGCATCCAGTTGATGAAGTGTTCGAGGCAAGCCAGGGTGACGATCACGCCCTTGGGCTCGCCTGTGCTGCCGCTTGTGAACAGGATGTAAAACGGCGCGTCTTTCTCCACCTGTCTGATGCTGCCGCGGATCTCGCGTGCCGAAAATTGTGCAACATCTTCGGTACTGAGCAGCGCCGCAGCGCGCGATATTGCGACGATCTTGTCGATCCGCTGTTGCGGCAGCGCCGCGTCTATGGGCACGTACGGCCGTCCCGACTTCACTACGGCGAGAAATGCGATTAGCATTTCCGGCTCACGGTGGCCTAGCAACGCAATGGGGCTGCGATCATCATTACCGAAGCGCTCTATCAGATACGCAGCAAATGCGTCGGAGCGGCTGCGCAGCTCGCCATAGGTGAGGGTTCGATCGCCGCTGATATGCGCAACCGCATCTGGCGCCGCTGTGGCCCAGTGATCAATTCTTTCGATTAGATTCACTAGAACCCCTGATAAACGAACGGCGGCGTTGAAAAATCGCCGCGGCCATACATCGCGATCAATGCCAGGATGACAGCTAGATAGTAGAGAACCAGCAACAGGCGATGCAGCGCCGGATGTTTGTCGAGCCAGCTCACATGCTCAGTCGCTGCTGGAGATCAGCGATCAGGTATCGCGGTGTGCGCCAGCGTTCCCGCTCAAATTCCGCGGGCGAAATTTTCAACCCGAATTCCTCTTCAATCATCAGGATTAGCTGAACCGTTCGCATCGAGTCAAGCACCTGATGGTCGTAGAGAGGAAGGTCAAGATTGCCAAGCACCTCGTTGGTGTCGGCTACCGACGCAAGGAGTTGCAACACTTTGTCGGAGAAATTCGTAGCCATCATGGTAACGCGCAGCCGCTATGCCGTTTCAACGAGCGAAAGATGATCACTTATCAGCTTGGTGGCAAACGCCCGTGAAAGAAATCATCGAGCGCACGATCGTAGTAGATCCAGCCTTTGGCCGTGAGGTGACTCTTGTGATGGTAAAGAAAAGCCGGATCCTCATCATGTTCCTTAAATTCAATTAGCGGAAAATGGTAGGACTGCACGAGCGTGCGAAGCTTTGCGTAATAATCTTCTCGAGCCGAACGCGACACTCCTTCCTGATCAAAGAACTCGCCGGGGATTGGCATACTAAGCACCACTGGCTGCGCCTTAACCCTTGCCAGCGTGCGCAGTAGCAATTCCAAATTGATCCAGCCCGGTGACGCATTCATGTCGTTCCGAAATATCACGTCACGACGACCACGGCTTGCTTCGTTCTTCAGACTCGAAGTTATTGTAACTTTGTCCGCATCGGTGGTTTTGGTTTCGCCGATGCTCGCAATAAGCTTCGGCCAATCGAGCGTCTCTAAACGGTGTGCCGGGGCAGGCTTGATCTTAAGGCGAATGTAATTGAACGCCGCAAAATGATCCTGCAACTCTAGTACGGTAGTGTCTGCTTTTCCGGCCGGCCAGAGTACGCAGAAAAGGACGCGATCCAGCCAGCGATCGGAAGCCAGTAGCTTTAACGCGAATCCAAGAAACGGGTTGTTTTTCAGCGTGCTCGGAAATTTCAGCATGCTTGACGCGATGTCCCGCTTTAGCTGGAAATCAAGTGCAGTCCCGAATGTCATTTCGCTTGCTGCCATCAGCGAAAAATTTCCGTTATACCAATCCAACCACCAGCCACCTGGTGTCAAGAGCCAGCCGGGAGAAAGGGAGATAGCAACCTTTTTGCCGCGCAAGTCCGAACCCAGCGCCCCAATTTTTTCCAAAATGATCAGTGAGGTCGTGCCGCCCGCGCCGACTGGCGAGACTTGGAAACCTGTTGGTGCAGTGCGAAAAAAAATGTTTGCGCGCTCTGGCACACGAACGGCAGTTAATTCCGAGCTGCCATAAAACGGCAACACGTTAGCCGCACGCGCGGCTGCGCGTTGAAACGCAACGCCCTGGTTTTTGAGCGCAAACAACTCAGGAGCCGTCGAAAGAATGGTCGCTTGTTCGAGATGAACCGCTACCATTTCCATGCCAGTCAAAACGGCCGCGACCAAACAGCAAGCGATCATTCCCGAAAACAAATGCGGCATGCCTAGCCTGCCCTGGGCACGTGCCATGGTAACGTGAAGCTATTCGCGAGACTTGGCAGTGCAATTGAATTTCATATAAGAGGCAACTCTACGATCGCTACAATGGTTTGGTGCGCAACCAGGGGAACTCACGGGCATCTCCGATCTGGCATTATTTGGATTTGCAGAGTCACGCTTCGATCGATGGAGATGATCACTTCTGGGCTTCCTGGCAAACGCCCGTGAAAGAAATCATCAAGCGCACGATCGTAATAGATCCAGCCTTTGGCAGTCAGGTGACTCCTGTGAAGGTAAAGAAAAGCCGGGTCTTCATCGTGCCCCGTAAATTCAACTAGCGGAAAATGGTATCGATTGTGCGAGTGCGCGAAGCTTCGTGTAATAATCTTCGCGAGCCGAACGCGATACCCCTTCCTGATCAAAGAAGTCGCCGGCGAATGGCATACTAAGCAGGAGCGGCCGCGCCTGAAGCCTTGCCAGCGTGCGCAGTAGCAATTCGAAATTGATCCAGCCAGGTGACGCATTCATGTCGTTCCGAAATATCACGTCACGACGACCACGGCTTGCTTCGTTCTTCAGACTCGAAGTTATTGTAATTTTGTCCGCATCGGTGGTTTTGGTTTCGCGGATGCTCGCAATAAGCTTCGGCCAATCGAGCGTCTCTAAACGGCGCGCCGGGGCAGGCTTGATCTTAAGGCGAATGTAATTGAACGCCGCAAAATGATCCTGCAACTCTAATATGGTAGTGTCCGCTTTCCCGGCCGGCCAGAGTACGCAGAAAAGGACGCGATCAAGCCAGCGATCGGAAGCCAGTAGCTTCAACGCGAATCCAAGAAACGGGTTGTTTTTCAGCGTGCTCGGAAATTTCAGCATGCTTGACGCGATGTCCCGCTTTAGTTGGAAATCAAGTGCAGTCCCGAATGTCATTTCGCTTGCTGCCATCAGCGAAAAATTTCCGTTATACCAATCCAACCACCAGCCACCTGGTGTCAAGAGCCAGCCGGGAGAAAGGGAGATAGCAACCTTTTTGCCGCGCAAGTCCGAACCCAGCGCCCCAATTTTTTCCAAAATGATCAGTGAGGTCGTGCCGCCCGCGCCGACTGGCGAGACTTGGAAACCTGTTGGTGCAGTGCGAAAAAAAATGTTTGCGCGCTCTGGCACACGAACGGCAGTTAGTTCCGAGCTGCCATAAAACGGCAACACGTTAGCCGCACGCGCGGCTGCGCGTTGAAACGCAACGCCCTGGTTTTTGAGCGCAAACAACTCAGGAGCCGTCGAAAGAATGGTCGCTTGTTCGAGATGAACCGCTACCATTTCCATGCCAGTCAAAACGGCCGCGACCAAACAGCAAGCGATCATTCCCGAAAACAAATGCGGCATGCCTTGCCTGCTCTGGGCACGTTCCAAGATACCGCGAAGCCATTCCCGGGACCTGGCGCTGCAATTGAATTTCACTTCGGTATTCTCATTGGGCCATCATCACTCTGGCAGAGATTCCAACGATATTTGGCGCAATACCGCGAACTCGGTTTTTCCCTCGACATCAGCCGCATGAATTCAATGGGGGAAAGCTCCGGCGCGCATGGCGAGTACCATAATTTGATCAAGCAGCTCCCGCTAAGGTTTGGAGTAGGGCTCAACCCCGAAGGGGTTTTGGGGTCAATAGCCTAGCACTTTCTTTCGATCGTTCGCGCCGGGAAGAGCATCCTTGCGGACGGTGATCGCCGCCGCGCCGGAGTCCTTGATCTGGTTGGCCTCGACCACGTTGAATTCGATGTCTTTTGTGTATTCCGCAGGAACATCCGCATCCGCATAGATGGCGTGCACGGGGCAGACCTCCACGCATGCCATGCAATCGATGCAGTCGTCGGCATGAATCACCACCTGGTTTTCCATTTCGTAGAAGCACGCCACAGGGCAGACTTCTACGCAGTCGGTGAACTTGCATCCGTTACATTTCTCGGTCACAACGTGGGCCATAGCGTTTCAGTAATTAATTCAGGGTTGCGTGAAAAACTCTGTTACGAGTATTGAGCGACGACTGCGAGTCAAATTTCTGCCTGAACTTTCAATAAACTGTAGCCACGGCCCTGCGGGCCGTCGCCAATTGCAAATGATTGCCGATTCGGGAGCGGCCACAGGCTGGTGGCTGCAGCTAATGAAATCGCCACAGCTAAGGGGTAACCGGTCTGTGATGCTCGCCGCTTGTCCGGAACAAAATCGCGATGGAAAACGTGACAATCGTGCCGAAGCAAATCCACCAGGGGAATTTCATCACCGGCAGCCAGCTCGGTTGCGTGTACAACTTGCCGCCGAACAGGCCGGCGATGTTGTTTGGCAGACCGCTCAAAATCGCGACGACGACGAAGCCTGCGATCATCGCACTGATGTTCCCCAAGTCGTTGCCGCGTCGTTTGGTGAACATGCCGCACAGAAAAACGCCGAGCAGCGATCCGTAAGTGTAGCCGAAAATGCCGAGCACGATCGGTATGATCCGCACCTTCGGATGCACGATGACCAGATATGACGTCGTTGACGCGACGAAAATCATCAGAATCGAGAACCAGACTGTGGCCCAGCGGACAGCGCGCAGGCTCTGTTCGGCTGTCGATTGCGGATTGATGTACGGCTCGTACCAATCGCGAGTGAAACTTGTGGCCAGCGCATTTATCGCCGTGCTGAGCGAGCCCATGGCGGTAGCGAAAATCCCGGCAATCAACAGCCCGCGCAAACCGACCGGCATTTGGTACAAAATGAAGTGGCAAAACGTTTCGTTGGGCGTTTTCGGCAACGTCGGATCAGGATGCGCCTGATAATAAACCCAAAGTAATAAGCCAATGGTCAAAAACGTCAGCACGATCGGGATATCTGCCAGGCCCGACAGGATCAATGAGCGCCGGCTCCGGCGAATATCTGGCGCGGTCAACATGCGTTGCACCATGTCCTGGTCGGTTCCGTGTGTGGACATGGTGATGAAGGTCGATCCGATCAGACCGGCGAAAATTGTGTACTCGACTTCAAACATTCCTTTGATCTTGTCCCAGCCGTGTTTTGCCGGATCGAGTCCAGTGGTGAAGAAATCGGAGAGGCCGAAGCCGCCGTGGCGCTGGACGATTTCGTCCCAGCCCCCGGGAATTTGCGAGTAAAGCAAGCCGACCGCCGTCAACGCGCTGCCGATCATGATCGAAGCCTGGATGAAATCGGTCCAGATCACCGCTTTGATTCCGCCGAGCGTTGTGTAGATCGCGGTCAGAATGACAATGATAATCGTTGAGCCGATGTAGATGAACAGCGTTTCCCTTTGACCGGGTTGCACGCCTCGAATCATTTCGTACGCAAGGGCAAGCGCGATTGCCGCCACATACAGGCGCGCACCGGACGCGAGTACGCGCGTGACCATGAAAATAGCGGATGCCGCGTTTTTCGTCGGCACCCCAAATCGCGCGGTGAGATATTCGTAGATCGAATAAACTTTGTAGTCGTAGTACGGCTTGATGAAAATGTAACTGACCAGAATCCGCGCGAGGATTGTTCCGAGCGCAAGCTGTACGTACGTGTAATTGCGAAGCGCGAAGCCTTCGCCCGGCGTACCGAAGAAAGTGCCGGCGCTCGTTTCCGCGGCGATAATCGAAGCGAGCACAGCCCACCATGGAATTGCGCGACCGCCGAGCGCGAAGTCTTTGAGGCTTTCCTCCTTCCGGCCCATGTAAAGGCCAATGGAAATGATCAGCGCAAAGTAGAGGAATAGAACCGCGCTATCGATCGCCACCCGGCTGTCCATATCGGCGGTCATTTAGCCACGGATTGTCACGGATTCACACAGATAAAAAATCCCTGTTTCATTTTGTGTTAACCTGCGGCGAGAAAATGAAGTTTCCGAGAATTCCCGCGCCTGATTTCGATCTTCAGAAGACCCTCGATTCCGGGCAGGTCTTTCATTGGGAAAACGCTGGCACCGGATTTGTGGGGGCGATTGGGGAGCGCGGTGTGTATGTGGAACAGGTCGGCAACGTATTAAAAGTTCGCGATGGCGAGCGGCCGTCGCCCACACGCGGGCCGCGTGTCCTCCCCAGACTCGTCGCGCATTATTTCGCGCTTGATCATCCGCTCGCGGGAATCTGTGAGTCGTTTCCGAAGGATCCGGTCATGAATGCAGCCCGCGATTTTTGTCGCGGGTTGCGCATTATTCGGCAGCCGAAGTGGGAATGTCTTGCCACGTTCATTTGTTCATCGATGAAACAAGTGGCGCACATCCGTCAGATTTCGCTGGCGCTACGGAAACGATTTGGTGATCAGCGGTCTGTCGCCAATCAATTGGTTTATACATTTCCGCCGGCGCAGCGAATCGCGCGAGTTTCCGAGAAGGAATTGCGCAACTGCAAGCTCGGCTATCGCGCCAAGAACCTCCGCGCAACCGCGCAAATGGTCAGCTCCGGCGAAACGGATCTCGAGCCGTGGTCGAGGCTTCCTGACGCCGAGCTTCGAAAACAGCTGTGTGCGTTGCCAGGCGTTGGTCCAAAGATCGCAAATTGCGTCATGCTCTTTGCATACGAGCGGCTGCGCGCATTCCCGATCGATGTGTGGATCGAGCGCGTGTTAAGGCAGCATTATTTTTTAGGCCGTAAGAAAATGACAGCACAACGGTTTCGCGAATTTTCAGAAACGTATTTCGGCGAACACGGCGGGTACGCTCAGCAATACCTGTTTCATCACGCCCGAACCGGCCGACGCGGCAATCGGGCAATTGAGGTCAATCGCCCCAACCTCGGACGGAATGAACGGAGCCAGGGGCGGTTGACCTGAACCGCCGGGGCAGGAGCCCGGCAAGTTGTCAGCGCCGTTGGCCTGAGATAGTATTCCAAGCTTAAGGGACAAGGCTCCAACCCTGATTTTTTCATGCGACCCAGAAGACTGTTCTCATGACCACGGCTGATATTGCTTTTGCTCAGCCCGACAATCCCGACAGGCTGCGGGACTACGAACAAAACGCGCGAACGGTTTTCTGGGCGCTTCTTGTTGCGATTCTAATTCATCTATTCGTAGCGTTCTTGCTCGCCGCCTTCAGCGGCTTTTTCTCGCCCGCGCTGCCGGCGCCCGAGAAACCAGTTGAACTGACGTTCATGGATTTGTCACCAGCGTCGAATTCCAAAAATTCCGCGTTCATCGAAACGGACGAATCTAAAAAAGCCCCGGAGCCGAAAGACAAGACGTTTGAGTCAAATGCCAATTCGATTGGAGCCAGCGAGCTCGGCCGCTGCTGGCGAAATGCCGTTGCCGTCTCAGACCGGGAAGGACCGGCCGCTGATGGATTTTGAGTCAAATCCCTACTCGCTCGACAGCAAGGGCGCGCAGGCGCAGCAGAAACCGGCATCGCAACAGAAGGCTGCGCAGCCATCCGCGCAACCCGAGCCTATTACTGCTGCGGAGCAATTTGCGTTGCTGACTCAAAAGTCAGCGGCTGCGCTCGATGCCGCGGCTGCATCATCGCAAGCGCAGTCGGCGTATCGTCGGCAAAAGGAGCGGAACCACATCGCGGGAAACATCACCAACCGCGGAATTTCTTCGGTGAACGCATTAGGCACACCGTTGGGCCGGTATCAAAAGATCGTGGCCGATTCGATCGGATCCCGTTGGTACACGTATGTGGATCAGAAACGCGATTTAATTAACATCGGGACCCTGCGCCTTAGCTTTGTCGTCGACCGAAGCGGACGAGTGAAGGACCTCAAGGTTACTGAAAACAGTTCGAACGAGTCGTTCGCGAGCGTTTGCGTGCAGTCAGTGCTCGAAGCCCACCTCCCGCCGATTCCCGATGACGTGGCGAAGAGCTTGCCGCCTGACGGCTTGGAAGTGGACGGACTCGGGTTCATCATTTTTCCTAACGGATGATCACCGCCTGGATCATTGCCGGCACGCCTGGGATTGTGGACGTCGTGCTCGGATTTTTCGCGAGGGGCGGCCTCTTCATGTGGCCGCTACTGGCCTGCTCAATTGTGTCAGTGACGATGATGATTTTGCGCGGGATCGCTTTGCGACGGAAAATTGTCATACCATCTGCGATCGAAGCGGAAATAGAGCGCATGGCGCCGGGCGAAAGTCCCGAACGGCTCTCACGCCTGGTGTATCATGATCCTTCGTCCCTGGCGCGAATCACGCGCGTGGCGCTGCAACATCTTCGTGGGCCCCGTTCGGAAAACGTGGAAGTAGTCCAAACTCGCGCGCGCCACGAGATGGTGCGGCTGGAACGCGGCCTCATCATTCTTGAAGTCATCGTGGGTATTGCGCCGCTGCTCGGGTTGATCGGTGCGGTCTCCGGGCTGGTGCACGTCTTTTCCAATCTTGGTTTAAGCTCCGGCGCTTCGGATACGCGCCAGATTGCGCTGGGGATTGCCGAGGCATTGAACGCAACTGTGTTCGGACTTTCGATCGCTGTGCCGACACTGGTCGGGTTCACGTATTTTTCCCGAAAAGTGGAAGTGATGTCGGTCGAGATGGAAACGCTCGTCGTTGAGTTGATTAACAAATGCTATTACGGGCGCGCCGCGCGCGAACCCAAGATAGCAAACGTTCCGACCTCCGTCGCGTGAACCGCGCGGCGCATCCGACCACATGAAATTCTCAGTGCGAAAACGCCGGGCGCCCGTGATCATCATTGTTTCGCTGGTCGATATTCTCATCATCCTGCTGATATTTTTTGTCGTATCGACGACGTTCAAAAAGGATCAGCCGGAGGTGCAGATTAATTTGCCGGAATCCAAAACCGCGCAAAAACGGCCGTCTGAACTCGATCACGCAATCGTGAGCATCGACCAAAATGATGAGGTCAAATTGGATGGACGAGTTGTAAACGTGGATCAACTTGAAGTCGCGGTGCGCGATCTGCCTGAACAGCGCAAATCCACCCTCGCTTTGCAGGCAGACAAGAAAGCATCGTTCGGCACGATCATTAAGGTGATGGACGCGTTAAAGCTGGCGGGGGTGAAGAATTTGCCGGCGTTCACCCGGGAGGAAGGGCAGTGATCCTGCCGATCTTGCAGTATGGCGACCCGATCTTGCGCGCCAAAGGCGACCGGATCGAAAAAATCGATGGGCGAATCCGCGACCTGGTGGCGAACATGATCGAGACGATGCACGAGGCGCACGGTGTGGGTCTGGCAGCGCAGCAGATCGGTGAAGCATTGCAGGTTACCGTTCTGGACGTCTCGGCCGTTGAAGACCGGCCAAGCACGCTCAAGCTGAGCGGCAGAGATGTCGATCCTAAGAGCGCGATGCCGATCGTATTGATCAATCCTGAAATCGAACTGCGCGGCGAAACCGAAGTGGGGGTGGAAGGTTGCTTAAGTTTCCCTGAAATCACCGGCGACATTGAACGCGCGCAATCAGTGCTGGTCAGCGCGCAGAGTTTGGAAGGCGAGCTTGTCCAAATTGAGGCGAGCGGACTGCTGGCGCGCGCGATCCAACACGAGCACGATCATCTGCACGGAATTTTGTTCATCGATCGGATGAACTCGGCGGCAAAAGCCGCATTGTCGAGTCGGCTGAAACGATTGCAAAAGGAAACCAAGCGCGGCGTCAGACATCGTGAACCGCTGGTCAGCGAAACGACGTTATAGCGCGTTTTGCCGAGTTGGCTATAGGGCAACAGCTTCGGTTGCCAATCTGGCAGGCGAAGCGCCCACCCTACAATTTACCTCCGAACTTATCGACTCAGGAATCCTGTTAATGGACTCGTGGCCGACGCTGCGTTGAGTCTTTCGGCTAACCCAATCTCGCGCGCTTCTCGCCCCGCTTCGATTGCTTTTTTGAACGCTTTCGCCATTCGAACGGGATCGGATGCGATTGCGATCGCGGTGTTCACGAGCACTGCGTCGGCACCCATCTCCATTGCTTCGGCGGCATGACTGGGCACGCCAAGCCCAGCGTCCACTACAACCGGCACGATGGCCTGTTCGATGATGATTTCGATTTGCGCGCGCGTTTCGATGCCGCGGTTGCTGCCAATCGGCGAACCGAGCGGCATCACCGTTGCCGTGCCGATGTCCTGCAGTCGTTTCGCGAGCACGGGATCGGCATTGATATACGGAAGAACGGTGAATCCCTCCTTCACCAGAATCTCCGCTGCCGCCAATGTCTCAACCGGATCGGGAAGCAAATAGCGCGGATCAGGATGAATCTCGAGCTTGATCCACGTCGGCAAACCCGCGCTCGCGGCCAGTCGCGTGAGGCGCACGGCTTCTTCCGCATTGCGCGCGCCGCTGGTGTTTGGCAGGAGGAGAAAACGTTTTGGGTCGATGAAGTCGAGAATGTTCGCAAACGGATCGTGTTTGCCTGAAAGATCAGCGCGGCGGAGCGCCACCGTGACGAGCTCGGTGCCGCTGGCGATCAGCGCGTCGCGCATCAACTCGTTGGAAGCGAATTTTCCGGTTCCAACCAGCAGTCGCGACGTGAACTCGCGATCAGCGATCTTCAGTTTCGAAGGCTTATCGGCCATGTTGACAAAATAAACGAATTAGAGACAACGTGCGAATATCGATCTCTGGGGGAGCGCAGGCTGCCAGCCTGTTGTCGTCGGCAGCCTGCCGACGATTTCCCAAGCGTTAAAGGACTCCCCTTACCGAATGTTCGAAGAGTTTTTCGGCAAGCTGCCGAAAAGGACAGGCTGGCAGCCTGTGCTCCCCAGAAGCAGAATGCGCCGACGATAATTTTCTGCTTGTACGAGCCGCATAGTCACACAACATTTGCTTTGGATGACGAAGTTTGACCTCTGCCGGCAAGATTGCATCACCGGAATGTCGCGGCTGGCGAATGACAGCGTTGATCTTGTCGTGACATCGCCGCCGTACAACCTCGGGATAAGCTACGGCAAATATTCCGACCGGCAGGACCGGCGATCGTATCTGCATTGGTGCGGCGAGTGGGCAAGACAAATCCGGCGCGTGTTAAAACCGGACGGCTCTTTTTTTCTTAACATTGGAGGTGCCCCGTCGAACCCGATGCTGCCGCATGAAATTGTGATGGCCTTGCGCGATCTATTCGTGCTGCAAAACACGATTCACTGGATCAAATCGATCGCGATCAACGAATTTTGCAGCGTCCAGCCTGTGGTTGGTCAGCCCAATCCCGCGCTGCAGACCGGCCACAGGCGCGTGGCTACAAATGCACGCTCGTTCGGCCATTTTAAGCCGATCAATTCAAAAAGATTTCTTAACGATTGCCACGAATACGTTTTTCATTTCACCAGGTCTGGTCGCGTCGAACTAAATCGGCTTGCGCTTGGCGTGCCGTATCAGGATAAGAGCAACATCGGGCGCTGGTCCCATACTCGGGGAAAAGATCTGCGTTGCCGCGGGAATACCTGGTTTGTTCCCTATGAAACAATTCAGAGTCGCGAGAAAGAACGTCCGCATCCTGCGACGTTTCCGGTCCAGCTCGCTGAATGGTGCATCAAGCTGCATTGTCCCGCAGAGGTGGGACGCGTTGAGACGATGCTCGACCCGTTTCTCGGCATTGGAAATTCTGCGATCGCAGCGCTGCGCTGCGGCGTGAAGGATTTTGTCGGGTTTGAAATCGACGAGATTTATCTCGCGGAAGCGAAGCGGCGCGTCCGTAGCGATCGCCGCGGCCAGATTTCAAGCCTGAGAGTTATTCCGCCAGCGTCGACAGGACGGCGTCGGCGACCTCCTGCGCGGTGACGGCTTTCATGCACCGGAAATCAATCGGACATTCGCGGAGAAAACAGGGACTGCATTCGACGTGGTGTCGCAAAACAATATGCCCGTTGCCGAGCGGTCGCGTCAGGCGCGGTTCGGTCGAGCCAAAAACTGCGACCACCGGCACGCCCAAAAGCGCGGCGAGATGCATTGTGCCAGTGTCGTTGGTAAGCAACAGACGACACTGCCTCAACTCGGTAACAAGCTGACCGAGTGTGGTCTTGCCGATCCGGTTGATGCAATGATCGCCGATCGCAGCGGCGATCTGCTTGCCTGTCGCAGTGTCGTTCTTCGTGCCGAACAAAATCCATTGTGCCGATGATTGCGCGTTGATTTTTGCCGCTGCCTCGGCGAATCGCTCCGGCAGCCATCGTTTGGCTGGGCCGTATTCCGCGCCCGGACAAAGGCCAATTTTCATTGGTTGCCCGAGCGCTGCAGTTTGAACGTTCGACGTTCGATGTTCGAGGACTGCCGCACCGAACTCTTGCGAAGGCGGGTTCGATGTTTCCGCGCCGCATTCGTGGGCGATGCGAAGAAAACGCAGCGAATGATGTTCGGGCGGACCGGGTTTTCGTGGCACCGGAACGATTTGGTTCACCAGGCAACTTCGCCAGTGACCCCGATAGCCGACTCTTCGCGGAATTCCGCTCAACCAGGATTCGAGCGCGACACGCAACGAATTCGGGAAAAGAATCGCGACGTCAAAAGTCATGCGCCGCCTCAGCAGCCGGACAACTCGAACTAGTGAACCATCTGGCAAAGGAATGATTGCGTCTACTTCCGGAATGAGCTTCCACATCGGCGCGATTTTCGCCGGCGCGGCGATTGTGATGTGGGCGTCTCCACGCCCATCTTTGATCGCGCGCACTGCGGGCACACTCATAACGGCATCTCCCAGCCAATTGCTTGAACGAATGAGAATTCGGAATGGCTTCAGATCGCGAGCCGAAAATCCGGGCGGCAAATAAACGCCGCGTTTGTAGTGTGCGAGAAGAAAATTCGGCTCGGGCGTTTTCCAACGGTTGTGCACCCAAAACCAGTCCTCTGGCGCGCGCCGAATTTGTTTCTCAATGACTTCATTTATTTTCGAGGTGAGGGCTGCTACAGAAGCGCCAGTTTGGTCGAACCGTTCGGTGAACACGATTCGCCACCGGGCCCGGCCGGTGGTGTAAACCGCAGCGGCGATCAACGCCGCCCGAGTGCGTTTGGCGAGCAGAGCTGGCAACGGAGAAGTGGACGCCAGCCTCCCAAAGAATGGCGTCCATACACCGTGGTCGCCGGCATGTTGATCTGACAAAACGCCTACGCCGCCGCCGGAGCGCAACAAATCGATCGCCGGATCAAATCCGGCATGGCGATCGAACAATTCCAAGCCGGTCTGACTGCGTGTACACCGTACATGCTCGTCAATAAAACGGTTGCCAAGCCCCTGATACACACTCGCGTTGCGCACAAACCCGACGAACTTCGGCATTAGCTGCGCGAACACTTCCCACGTCCCGAGGTGACTCAGAACGAGGACGACCGGCACGCCTGCGCGGAATTCGCGTGCCATCGCCTCAATATTTTCGACCTCAACCCGGTCGAGAATTTTCTCTGGCGGGATCTGCGTCAGTTTTATGCTGCAAAGGAGATTCGCGCCAAGGCGCTGAAAATGACGGCGGACGAGCTGGCATAGTTCTCGCGGCGATTTCTCATCGGCAAAGGCAATCGTTAGATTGCGCGTTGCCAGGCGGCGGTATTTTCCGGAAACCAGCCATGCGGCAAGTCCGAAAACTTGCCCGAGCTGGAAGAGAAGCGACAACGGCAGCGCGCCGACAACGGCGGTGCCGGCGCGATAAAGAAGGTAAACGACAAAGTCGAGCATCGCGGAGCGGACTGTATGCCCGGGTAGCGCGGCAGGGTAGATTTGCCTGCAGCTTGCTTCAACCAATATAATGTCGCAGTGTCGCCGCCTTCTCCTGATTCCTCAGATTCCGGTACTGTGGCTGAACTCAACGCCAGGCTGCGTGCATTGCGGCGTACGCTTGACATGCGCGGCGCGGAACTGGAAGACGCGCACTGTCACATCGCTGGATTGGAAGAGAAGCTTTTGAAGCTCAAAGAATACCGGCGTGAATTGAAACGGCTGAGAGAGGAGAGACAACGCCTGCGCAAGTCCCCCGAGCGCAGAGTGGGACAGGTATTGCTTGCGCCTTATCGTCTTCCAACACAACTGGCGAAAACAATCTGGAAAAGATTTAATCGCGAGCGGAAACAGCCTGCGATAACGGAATACCAGAAGTGGTTCGAGCAACATCGCACGAAACCGCACGAATCGCGGCGGATGCGCGATGAGGCGTGCACGTTTGCGTCCCGGCCGCTGATCAGCGTTATCACGCCAGTTTTCGATACGCCCGTTCAACGCCTTGAGGAAGCCGTCGAATCGGTACTCGCCCAGGCTTATGAAAACTGGCAGCTCGTACTAATTGATGATGGATCGACTGATCCCGACCTTCTCAGCGTCCTCCCCAATCTTGCCGGGCGAGACCGGCGAATCATAACGACAAGCCTCGGAAAACATGACGGCATCTCTGCAGCGTCAAATCGTGGACTCGAACTCGCGCGCGGGGAATGGGTCACTTTTCTTGACCACGATGATGTTCTCGAACCGGATGCGCTCTTAAGAATTGTACAGTTTTTGCAGACGCGCCCCGATGCCGATTTGATTTACACTGACGAAGACAAGCTTGGCGAGGGCGGATTCGAAGCGCCGCTGTTCAAACCGGACTGGTCGCCCGATTTCTTTCTCTCCTACAATTACGTTGGTCATTTAACGGCCGTGCGTCGCGATCTGGTTCAGAAAGCAGGCGGGTTCCGTTCGCAATTCGATAGCGCACAGGACTACGATCTGTTTTTCCGCGTGGTCGAACTGACCGACCGAATTCATCACATCCCACGCGTCCTGTATCATTGGCGTCGAAGCGAAAGCTCGAGCGCGATCAGTGTCCGCCAGAAACCTGGACAGCTCGATGCATCGCGGCGTGCGATTGAGGGTCACCTGAAACGTCGTGGCGAGCCGGCGCATGTTGCCGTGGACTGGCGCACGCATGCGTTTCGCGTCAGACGCGAACTGTCGGAACCGAAAAAGGTTGCCGTTCTCATTCCAAATGATCATGGCGCGGAGCCGCTCGCGCGATGTCTTGAAAGTCTGACGTCAAAAACAGCCTATCCCAATTACGAGATTCTCATCGTCCAGAGCGACAAATCTCCAGGCGCACCCGCTGATCTTTCGCGTTTCCCGCATCGTCTGCTGCAGGTTTCCGGCAGAGCCAATGATTCGGCAGCGAAAAATTACGCGGTGAAGAAGAACGATTGTCCATGGCTCCTTTTCCTCGACGGCAGCATCGAAGCAATGGATCCGGAGTGGCTCACGGTCATGGCCGAACATGTCCAGCGACTGGAAGTCGGCGCGGTCGGTGCACGCCTGGTAAATCCGGATGCCACGATCGCGCACGCGGGAATTGTGGTGGGCCTGAATGGAACTGCGCAGCCGGCGTTTCGCGGTTTCGCGGCGGAAGATCCCGGGGCGAATCGCCAGTTGCAGGTGACCCGCAATTGCAGCGCGGTATCGAGCGCGTGCATGCTGACCCGTCGTGAGGTTTTTCAACAGGTTGGGGGATTTGACGAAAGCCTTTCAGGTTTGCTCGCCGATGTTGATCTTTGCCTTAAAATCCGACGCGCGGGTTACCTGATTGTTTACACTGCTTTCGCGAAGCTTTACTTGCATAAAGGGGAGCCCCACAAAGTAGACGCCGGCGGCGCGGCAATTTTGCGAGGGCGTTGGGCCGACATTTTGGAATGCGACCCTTATTACAATCCAAATCTTTCTCGCGAACGCGCCGATTTCTCGCTAGAACTCAGTTGAAATGTCATTCCGAGAGAAGCGAAGCACAGTCGAGAAATCGCAGACCGTATCACAACGGGATGTCTCGACTTCGCTCGACATGACGATCCCTTAAATGAGCAAGCGCGAAAAGAATCTCTGGCAAGGCATCAGCCCCGACGCTCAAAATGCACTGAGCGCTCGCGACTATCGCACCGCCTCTTTTGCGCAGGAGCTCGCTCGCCGAGGCGTCGAGGCCGCTGAACTCGTGGGCGCAGACAGGAAGCAGCGCGACGTCAATGAAGCGTGGATTCCGGGAGTGGAAATCTTTGCGCGGAAGATTTACCCGCAGCGTCACCGGGGATTTTTTGGCGAATTCGTCCGGCGTGACGAAGGCGTTCTCGGCCGGATTGGACTCTGGCCAAAGCAATGGTCGGCTGCGCGGATGTTTGTGCACACGGCCAAGGGTTTCCACGTCCACCCGCCCAGCATTCCGGAAAACGCCGTTGCGGCGGATTGGTTGCGCCAGTTATTCGTTGATGAGCCGGAAAACTATTCGCTGCGACGGTACGACGACGAGCAATGGGATGTAATGTTCTTTTTGCAGGGACGCGCCGACATTATTTTGTGCGATATCCGGGCAGGATTGCCGCGGCGCGTTATGCGCTTCTTTATCGACGGTGACAATCATCGCAGTAACAACAACGCTGGCGTGGTGATTCCTCCGGGCGTGGCACACGCTATTCGCGCCGAGGGCGCAGAAGACGTGATTATGGTTTACGGAACCAGCATGATCTTTCACCCCGAATTCGAGGGACGCATCGCGAGCGAAATCGAGAATGCGCCGCTACCAGAGGGCTGGCAGAAGTTCCTGGATGAATCAGGAAACCAGGGAAACAAAAAATGATCTTCAGGTTTCCTGCTCTCCTGTTTTCCTGATTCATTTCTGCTAAATGAAGCGCAGCTTCGATCCGGCTGTGTTGGAAATGATGGACCGGCCGCAGCCGGTCTCTTCCGAACTGGAGCGTGATTTACAGCGCCTTCGTCAGCTTAATCGCTGGTTTGGCAGTTATCGTCTCGTTTCAGATTTTATGCGGCGCTGGATTACGCCCGGCGCGCAAATGCGCATTGTCGATCTTGCCACGGGCTCGGGCGACATTCCCCGGCTTCTTGTCAATTATGCTCGCGAGATTGGCGCACACGTCGAGATTGATGCCCTCGACCGGCAATGTGCAACGCTGCAGATCGCCAGGACATTGAGCTCCAGCCATGCAGAAATTTCGTACCACGAAGCAAACATTCTGAAATGGGATTGCGCCCAAGATTACGACGTCGCGCTTTGTTCGTTGGTTCTGCATCATTTCAGCGATGAAGATGCCGCAAATGTCCTGCGGCGGTGCCGCGAATTGTCGAAGAAGTTTGTTCTGGTATCGGATTTGCGGCGCGGGTCTTTACTCCGGGTTGGCGTTCACCTTTTGACTGCGACGATTTTCCGCGAACCGATGACGCGGTTTGACGCGCGTCTTTCTTCAGAACGCGCATTTTCATTCTCGGAAATGCGCCAGCTCGCAATCCGGGCCGGATGGAAAAATTTCGGTCACAGAAAATTTCGGTTCGCGCGGCAGGCAATTTGGGTTGAATGAAATTTTCGCCATGGGCTACGCGGCTCCCCCTTTTTAGAATTGCCGCGATAAGCCTTGAAACCTAATCTTCAAAGCGTAATGGACTGAACCACCAAACAAGCATTTATGCCGCTACTGAAACCAGATCCTACGTTTTATCCGTCACCTAGATTGGCGATGCAGGCTCCTCCGGAAAAGCACGCGTTTATCGCCGCTTTAAATCCGCCTGGCAGCAAGCTCAACGATGCACTGCTCGTTGTCGATGTTGACCCGACGTCGGCGACGTACGGCCAGCGCGTCGGCGGAGTGAAGATGCCAAAATTTGGCGATGAACTGCACCACTTCGGGTGGAACGCGTGCAGCTCAGCGCTCTGCCCGTATGCGCCGCATCCGCATGTCGAGCGTCGTTACCTGGTTGTGCCCGGTATCCGTTCCTCGCGTATTCACATCATCGACACGAAGCCGAACCCGCGAAAACCGAAGATCGTAAAAGTGATCGAGCCCGAGGAAGTCTTTGCGCGCGCGAATTATTCACGTCCGCACACCATTCATTGTGGACCAGAAGCAATTTACGTTAGCGCGCTCGGAGATCCCAACGGCGATGGCCCGGGCGGCATCTTCATGCTCGATTGCGAAACGTTCGACATTCTGGGTCAGTGGGAGATGGATCGAGGCCCACAGTTTTTTCAATACGATTTTTGGTGGCACCTGGGATTCGACACCTTGCTCAGCAGCGAATGGGGCACGCCGAACATGATTGAAAGCGGTGTTCAACCGGAGCTCCTCCTCAGCAGCAAATACGGACATCAGATCCATGTTTGGGATCTGCGCCGCCGTCGACATGTGCAGGCTCTCGATCTGGGTAAGGAGCAACAAATGGTGCTCGAGATGCGTCCCGCGCATGACCCGAGGAAGGCTTACGGCTTCGTTAGCGTCGTCGTTTCTGTTAAGGATTTGTCGGCGGCGGTTTGGCTCTGGCACCGGAGCAACGGCGCATGGGACCTGAAAAAAGTGATCGAGATTCCTGCCGAACCTGCCGACCCGGAGAAGCTGCCAGCGCTGCTTAAAGATTTTAAAGCGGTGCCGCCACTCGTGACAGACATTAATTTGTCCCTAGACGACAAATTTCTTTACGTCTCGTGTTGGGGAACCGGCGAATTTTTGCAATACGACGTCTCGGATCCATTCAATCCAAAGAAGACCGGCTCGGTTCGCATCGGTGGAATTGTGAATCGCACGCCGCATCCTGAGAAGCCCGATCAACCGCTCGCGGGCGGTCCGCAAATGGTTGAGGTGAGCCGCGATGGCAAACGCATCTATTTCACGAACTCCCTGTATGCGTCCTGGGACGAGCAGTTTTATCCCGATGGCGTCGGCAGTTGGATGGTGAAACTTGATGCTGATCCCAACGGCGGTATTGCATTCGACCAAAAATTTTTCGTCGAGAGCAACGACTATCGCGTTCATCAAGTGCGCCTCGAAGGAGGCGATTCCTCGAGCGATTCTTTTTGTTTTCCGTGAGCGACCTCTGGCCGTGGCTGGCGGTCTTTGGGTTGGGCATTTTTCACGGAATCAATCCTGCCATGGGATGGTTGTTCGCTGTCGCGCTCGGGCTGCAGGAACAAAAGCGCTCCGCTGTGTTCCGCGCGTTGCCGCCGATGGTGCTGGGGCACGCGCTTTCTATTGCGATCATCATCGCAGCGGTGCTGCTGGCCCGGGTTAGCCTGCCACATCGCGCTTTAAAAATTGCTGCTGCGATTGTCCTGTTTGCCTTTGGGTTTTATCGTCTCTTGCGTTCGCGTCATCCGAACTGGGTCGGTATGCGAGTGGGTTTTGGCGATTTAACGCTCTGGTCTTTTGTGATGGCGTCAGCACACGGCGCAGGGTTAATGCTCGTTCCATTCTTTCTGGGATCGCCGTCGCCTGCGTCCGAAGCGCATGACCATGGGAGTCACCACGGCATGGCATTCGCCAATTTTGACGCACCATCTTTGCTGGCGGCTTCGGTCGCGGTTCACACCCTGGGATATCTTCTAATGACGGCGCTTGTCGCAATTTTGGTCTATGAAAAACTTGGCGTGGCAATATTGCGCCACGCGTGGTTCAACATCGATTTGATCTGGATGCTCGCGCTGATGATCACCGGCGCGTTTATCCTGGTGTTTTGATCTATGAGTGCTGTGGAATGCATCTAAAGCGGCAGAACACTGCCGCACTCCAAAATGTGGCCGTCGCTCCAAGCGACGGTCGGTTACGTGCTTGCGTTTTGGAGTGCGGTTGCTGCCGCGCCGCCTTCTCGTGGTGATTGGTTCTTGATTCAGGCGCGACTAACGATTTGATGATGCGGTGTGAAAATTCTGACCACGATTGCCGAGGCGGAAGCGCAGCCGCATGCAAAACATCGTGTGCTCGTGCCTACCATGGGCGCGCTGCATAAGGCGCACGGTGAATTGATTCGGGTGGCTCGCGAAGCGGCCGGAAAAGATGGCGAGGTCGTGGTTAGCATTTTTGTCAATCCGCTCCAGTTCGAGCCGGGCCGCGATTACGAGCGATACCCGCGGCCTGAAAAAGAGGACGAAGAATTTTGCTGGAATGCCGGGGTGGATTTTCTATTTCGGCCTTCGGTGGAGGACATTTATCCAACCGATCGTTCGACGTTCGTGGACGAAACGTCATTGGCGACCACCTTCGAAGGCAAATCGCGTCCCGGCCACTTTCGGGGGGTTTGCACGGTGGTCACGAAGTTGTTCAACATTCTCACGCCGGACGCGGCGGTGTTCGGCGAAAAAGATTTTCAGCAACTGGCGATCGTTCGGCGCATGGTGCGCGACCTTAATTTCAACATCGACATCATCGCCGTGCCCACCGTCCGGGAAGAAGACGGCCTGGCGTTCAGCTCGCGCAATCAGTACCTGAATCCGGCTGAACGGAAGCAGGCAACAATCTTATACAAAGCGATCCGGGCTTCGGCGAATGCCGGCAAAAAATCGGCCGGCGATATTGTCGCGCTCGCGCGAAACGTGATCAATCAAGCCCCGCTGGCGCGCATCGATTACGTCGAGGTTGTCGATGCCAGGACGTTGCAGCCGGTTGAAATGGCTGCATCGAACTCGGTGCTCCTATTGGCGGTAGTCTTCGGCAAAACTCGTTTGATCGACAACGTTAGGCTGCCCTGATGCGTGCGTCGTCGTACAGACGATCGTTCATTCAAGTGTAAGGCATGCGGTTCTGGCAGGCAAAACCGCCCGCTTGATAGGAGCGACCTGGGAAGATTAACCTTGCCTAAGAGCGCGGAATCGGATAGAAGAAGACGGCATTTGTAATGAGGGGACTTCTTGCGGCCTGTCTCAGTCTGGCGATTGTTGGCGCCCCGAAAGTCTTCGGGGACGAACAATCTACTTCTCCCTACGCGACGTCGGCAGATTTCACCAAGTACGCGATGAAGCTGCGGGAGCAGGCCTTGCTCAAGGCGGAGCCGCAGGTGTTTATCCCGACCAGTTTCCGCCCGGCGATCCAGCGTTACCCGTGGAAAACGAACATTGTTACCACGGTGTTCTGGGTGGGGGAACAAGCCAGCGGAAACAATCCGGTGCCGAACTGCAGAAGCTCCTGGGACCTGGAATGGACGCGTAGTTATGGCGGCGCGGACAGCCCGGAGCCCAGCGCACGCCGGAACTATATTCCAATAGCATTCGTCCCCAGGCAGAATCCATTCTACTGCGCGCTGCCGTATAACGATGTGACGCATGGCCAGTTCAAGCCGGAAGCGCCACTGGTTATCCCGTGGTTCAAGCAAGCCTATAGCGGGCCGGGACAATCGGTCTGTCGCAATCGTTGGATCTGCATTCGCAAAGGCAGTCGCGTCTGCTTCGCGCAATGGGAAGATTGCGGGCCGTTCCGCACCGACCATTTTCAATACGTTTTCGGGAATGAGCGGCCGAAGCCGAATCTTAACCATGGGGCCGGACTGGATGTGTCCCCCGCCGTTCGCGATTATCTCGGGCTAGCGCCGACTGATGTGACCGACTGGCAATTTATAGAATGGCGTGATGTGCCTTCCGGACCGTGGCGAAACTACGGCGAGAACAACCAGTTCGTCATTACGCGTAATAGGACTGAGCAGCGAGTAGCCGCGGGTGGTAACGGCGCGGCGAAGAAGTAGGCGTTCAAGTCTCCCAGGTCCCTGTAGCCACGGCCCTGTGGGCCGTCCAATCCAAAACGGTTGGTTTGTGGGCGACCGGCCACAGGTCCGCACACCGGACGGATTCGTCCTGCGGCGAACCGGTAACTACAAGGTTTATCAATTCGCTCTAGCCGCTTGGAGAAGACGAGGGTGATGGAGACGGAATTGGCGAGGTGACCGGAATGGCTTTCGGCGGAGCTTTTTCGCCCACCGGCGTCTTTGGATGCGGAGTGACCGGCGTCGCCATGCTTATCAACTCCGATACGGTGACGAACTTGAAGCCCTTCGCCTCGAGCTCATCGAGCGTGGAAGGCATCGCTTCGATCGTTCCCGGGTGAATGTCATGGGATAACACGATGGAACCCGATCGCGTCTCCTTGAGAATCCGACTCCGGACTACCGCCGGGCCGGGCCGTTTCCAGTCGAGCGGATCAACGTCCCAAAGAATGATGTCGTATCCGAATTCGTCGTGGATCCATCGTTTCTGGCGCTCGGTGATCGATCCATACGGCGGTCGAAGCAAGGTGGGACGCTTGCCGGTCGCGTTCTTGATTGCATCATCGGTTCGCTGTAACTGGCTCCGAACATTTTCCTGCGACATCTTGGCGAAGTTCGGATGCGACCAACTGTGGTTTCCAATTTCGTGACCTTCGCGCGCAGCCCGCGCCACGATCTCCGGGTGTTCCGCGACGTTTTCGCCGATCACGAAGAAGGTGGCTTTGATATGACGCGCAGCGAGTAGATCCAGCAGTTTCGGCGTAAGGACCGCGCTGGGTCCATCATCAAAGGTCATGGCGATATAAGGTCCATCCACGTGCACCGAACTGAACGTTATCGCCGGTTCTTTAGGAGCGGCTGGACTTTTCTCCTGCGCTGGCTTCGCATGCTGAACCGCAGGCTCGGCTCCCAACGCAAATGTGGAAATGAATGCGGCTGCGGAAGCCAACAGCAAACAGTATTTAGCCATCAGCGTGAATGTAAAAATTGAACGCGTGTATGTAGCAGACGCCGGTAATTCCGCAACAAGCAGGAGTTTGGGGAGCGCAGGCTGCAGCCGGCAGTTGCCGGCAACCCTGCCGGCAACACTTGCGCATGAAATTCCGAGGCGATGCCGTTTTTCCCGTCGTCGGCAAGCTGCCGACGACTACAGCTGGCAGCTGTGCTCCCCAGAGTACCGACGCGCAGGCGATGAATCATCTTACCAGCCGTGGGAAAAAACGGTCCGACATTTTAACAACGCTGTTACCTTTGCGGCGCGGTTGTGTTGCCGCAAATTCTTGACAAACAACCGGCGTGCTGTTGTAAAAGGGGGCGCGGGAGGATTAGCCCGCGGGTTTATGAGGCGTTGGTTTTCTATTATCGCAATTCTGGTTGTTTGCCTGTGTGGTGTCGCTGCGCGTGCAGGTACGCAGGTCAACGTCACCCAGGAGCACAACAATCCTTCCCGCGACGGCGTTTACATCGATGCGGCATTTACGCCTTCAGCCGCTGCGAACCTGACGCGCGACCTCAACTTCAATGGCACGATCTCCGGTAATGTTTATGCCCAGCCGCTTTACATCGAGGGCGGTCCGAACGGACCGATGATCATTGCGGTGACGGAATTGAACAATGTGTATGCGCTTGATGCCACGACGGGTCTCCCGATCTGGTCGCGCACTGATATTGGTCCGCCCGTCCCAACTACCCCGTGCGGAGGTTTTAATCCCACCGGTATCACTGGCACGCCGGTTGTCGATCTAACTTCCCGAAGACTTTTCTTCGATGCGTTGATCAACGGCAGCCCGACTAAGCATTTTGTTTACTCGTTGGACGTGGACACCGGCGCCACAACGCCGGGTTGGCCGGTGGACGTTAATGCCACGGCAAGTTACAACGGCATTAACTTCGTTTCCTTCGCACAGGAAGAACGCGGGGGTTTGGCTCTTGTGAACGGGATTGTGTACGTGTCTTACTCTGGCTACGTGGGTGACTGCAACATCTACCACGGATGGGTGGTCGGTGTTGATATTAACAGTCCTTCTAACGTCGGAGGATGGGCCACAACAGCAATGGGCGGGGGGATTTGGGGCCACGGCGGCGTGGCCAGTGACGGCACGAATATGTTTGTCGTTACGGGAAACACATTGAACACGGGCGGCAATTGGATGGGCGGCGAAGCCATTATCCGCTTGCAGGCCGGACCGACCTGGACCGGTCAGCCGACCGATTACTGGGCGCCTACCAATTGGTTTTCGCTCGATAACAGCGATACCGATCTGGGCGGCGTTAGCGCGACGGTGGTCGACGTGCCTGGTGCTACGCCTTCGCAGTTGGTGCTTGCCCTTGGCAAGGATTCGAACGCCTACCTGCTTGATCGCAACAATCTCGGCGGTATCACTTCGGCTGTGGCCCAGGCCAACGTCTCTGGAATTAACAGAGGAACCTCAGCTGTCACGTACCACACCAGTCAGGGAACGTATATTGGTTTTCATAACGATGCCGGCACGATGAGGGCCTATAAAATTACGGCGGCAAATCCGCCCCAGATCGTGTTCGCCTGGAGTCAGAACCAGAACGGCCGAGGCTCACCCTGGGTGACGACGACGGATGGAACCAATAACACGATTATCTGGGTACGCGGCCACGAGTGGAGACCAGCGTTTGCACGCGTATGATGGCGATACGGGCGCAGTGATCTATGCGGGCGGCGGGGCTAACGAGTTAATGACAGGCACCCAGCCAGTGGAACACCGGAATTGCAGCTCGTGGCCGCATTTACTTCGGCGCCAATAACAAAGTCTATGCGTTCATGCTGCCAACGGGGACTCCTACGCCTACACCTACTGCTTCACCTACCGCAACCGCGACGTTACTGCTACTCCACGGCGACTGCCACGGCAACTGCAACTGCGACGGCGACTGCGACGGCAACGGCAACAGCAACTCCAACAGCAACTTCAACGCCCACGTCCACGCCGACTCCGACTTCCAGTCCCACGGCTACGGCTACTCCGACGGCTACAGCCAGGCCAACGCCTACTGCCAGACCGCGCGCAACGCCGAGGCCGCGTCCCAGTCCAGCACCGCGGCCGACGCCCTAGGCGATCGATGACGATTGGATAGCGCAACGCGGCTCCGTTCGCCACAGGACGGATTCGCCGTAGCGAATGTGCATGTTTCGGCGCGCGCTCCGAAACCAGAAGTGGTTCGTAATCGCATGCTTTTGCACCACCGGCTATGCCGACCTAAAACCTTGACAAGCAACCAGCGTGTTGCTGTAGAACGAGGGCGAGGGGTACTGGTCGCGGGCATATGAGGCGTTTTATTTTCACAATTCTCGTTGCCTACCTATGGGTTGTGCTGCCGCGGACAAAGGGTCAGGTGAACGTCACCCAGGAGCATAACAATCCTTCCCGCGACGGCGTTTATATCGATACGGGCTTCACACCTCCCGCGGCCGCGAACCTGACACGGGATCCGGGCTTCGACGGCACGATTTCCGGCAATGTTTATGCTCAACCACTTTACATCGAAGGTGGCCCGAGCGGCCCGATGATCATTGTTGTGACCGAATCGAACAATGTCTATGCACTCGATGCCACGACTGGCACAGTGATTTGGCAGGTCACAGTTGGGTCGCCGGTCAGTTCTGGTCTTCCGTGCGCAAATATCAATCCTGTTGGTATCACCGGCACGCCCGTGGTCGATCTCGCTTCCCGAGCGCTTTTCTTCGACGCATTGATCGATGGCCCGATAAAGAAACATTTTATCTATTCGTTGAACGTGGACACTGGCGCCATTAACGCGGGCTGGCCGGTGGATGTGAACGCCATGGCCACCTACAACGGCATGACCTTTGAGTCGCGAGTGCAAGAAGAACGCGGTGGACTGGCTCTTGTGGACGGAATCGTGTATGTGTCATACTCCGGTTACTCAGGTGACTGCGACAATTATCACGGTTGGGTTGTTGGGGTCGATATAACTAGTACTTCCACGCATGCGTGGGCGACAACGGCGATTGGCGGCGGAATATGGGGGCACGGCGGCGTTGCCAGTGACGGCTCTAACATGTTCGTGGTTACGGGGAACACGTTTAACACGGCCGGCAACTGGATGGGGGGCGAGGCCATCATTCGCTTGCAGGCAGGACCAGTCTGGAGCGGCCAGCCTGCCGACTACTGGGCGCCAACTAATTGGTTCAATCTCGATCTAGCCGATACGGACTTGGGCGGGGTTAGCGCCACAGTTATCGACGTGCCCGGCGCTATGCCATCTGAGCTTGTGCTTGCCCTGGGCAAAGATTCGAATGCCTACCTGCTTGATCGCAACAATCTAGGTGGCATCACTTCGCCGGTGGCGCAGGCGAATGTTTCCGGCATTAACAGAGGGACGTCAGCTGTCACGTACCACACCAGACTGGGAACTTATATTTCCTTTCATAACGATACGGGCGTGATCCGGGCATATAAAATTACCGCGACAAGTCCGCCCGCGATCGTGTTTGCCTGGAGCCAAACTCAGAGCGGTCGTGGCTCGCCCTGGGTGACAACCACTAATGGAACCAATAACGTGATTGTGTGGGTAGCCGGAACTGGAACCGGAGGCGACCAGCGTTTGCACGGCTACGACGGCGACACAGGAGTGGTCATTTATGCCGGCGGCGGAGCCAACGAATTGATGACCGGCACGCGGCAATGGAACACCGGAATTGCCGCGCGTGGCCGCATTTACTTCGGCGCCGATAACAGGGTATATGCTTTTACGCTATCAGCTGGAAGGCCAACGCCCACGCCCACTGCTACTTCTAGTCCGACTTCCACTTCCAGTCCCACGGCTACGGCTACCCCGACGGCTACAGCCAGGCCAACGCCTACGGTCAGACCGCGCGTAACGCCGAGACCACCGCCCACACCGGTGCCGCGCCCTTGAGAAGAAGTCGGCCAGTAGCCGAGGGCGTCGACCTCGGCTGCGCGATCCGATTCCCGGTCTTGCCGCGGTCAACGCCCGCGGCTACAGCGATGCGCTTATACTGAGGTAAGTTGTGGCTTTGGGTTTTGGCGATACGTCCAATCGCCGGGATGGTCGCTTGATGAATTTATCTCGCCTAACACCGCGTCAACACGCCCGCGATTCGGCGAAAACTCGCAGACTGGGTCGGTGTTCGCCGCATTTCCGGTCAGCAATGCGGCCTGGCAACGGCAGCCGCCGAAATCGATTTCTCTTTGTGGACAACTCCGGCAGGGCTCGGGCATCCACTCCGTTCCACGGAAGCGATTGAAGCTTTCCGATTCACGCCAGATCCAATCGAGATCGCGCGCATGCACATTTTCGAAACGCAAATCGGGAATTGCCGACGAGGCGGTCGGGCAGGGGAGCACATCACCATTTGGATTCACCGTGAGATAACGCTGGCCCCAGCCGTTGAGGCACGGTTTCGGTCGAGTTTCGTAGTAATCCGGCAGCACATAAAAGATGTCGATCGTGCCCGCGAGCCGGGCCTTCGCTGCGATCGCAATTTCGCGAGCGCGATCCACTTGTTCGCGGGTGGGGAGCAACGCTGCGCGGTTCAGAAACGCCCAACCGTAAAATTGTACATTCGCCAACTCGACTCTCCCGGCTCCGAGCATTTCGGCGAGTTCAATCATCTGCGGGAGGCGATCGATGTTCCGCCGGTGAATGACAAAATTGAGGCTAAGCGGGATTCCTGCTGCGCGAATCTTCGCAGCGACATGGAGTTTGCGCTGGTGCGCGTGGGCCCCAGCGATTTCGTCGGCGAGATTGGCATGGTCAGACTGCAAACTGAGCTGGACAGAATCGAGGCCGGCATCGCGCAACGCGCGCACGCGCTCCCCGTCGAGGCCGATGCCGCTGGTGATGAGATTTGTATAAAGGTTTGCCTCGCGCGCTGCGCGGATGAGCTCGGGCAAATCGCGACGGGCAAGCGGTTCGCCTCCCGAAAAACCGATCTGCAACACACCGAGAGCGGCTGCGTCGCGAATCACACCTTTCCATTCTTCGGTGCTGAGTTCGCCGTTGTTTGGTGTAGCGTGCGCTGTCCTCAACGAAGTGGGTGACTCGCCAGCGTGTTTTCCGCTGGGGACAGCGGACTCTACAGAAACGGCGTTTGAGCAATACGGGCAATGCAGCGGACAACGATACGTGATCTCGGCGAGCAATGCGTATGGCCGGTGCGCACTCATGCGTACTCAATCAATCTTCGTTGATGCAAATCGCTCAACGTGTCGCGCACGTCGGCAGCAAGCGCTTTGGGATCGGCGTCGTATTCTTCGGCCAGCGCGTGAACGATGGCATCCAGAGTTCGTCCATCGCAGCGGGAAAGGACTTCGTTCGCAGTTTCGTTCAGTTCGATGATGCCTTCGGCGTGGAGCAGCACGCTTTTGCCCGTAATGGAATCCGTTTGCAACCGGACTCCATTTGTTAGGCGCGGCTGGGCTGATCCAGAAATTGCGGTCGCGCGCATTTTCAACGAAGAACGGCGGCTTCCGATCCGGGGTAGGCGTGATGAATCGCATCGAGGATGGCCCAGAGCACATCGCACTTGAACTCGAGCGCGCGCACCGCCTGGCCTTGAAGCTCGGGAGTGTTGCAATACTCCAGCGTAATCCCGAGCGCTTCGTCAGAATCGCGCCGTGCCTCGGTGACGCGGCGACGGAAATAATCCAATCCGCGGGCGTCGATCCAGGGATAAAATTTTTCGAAAGCTCCGAGCCGCGCCGCCATCAGATCGGGCGCAAAAAGTTCGGTAAGCGACGATGCAATGGCGATCGGCCACGGCTGAGTGCGCGCTAAATTGACGTAAGCATCCACCGCAAAACGAACTCCAGGCAGCAAGTGCCGGTCCTCGACGAGGTCGGCACGCGATAACCCGCACGCTTCACCGAATCGCAGCCATGCTTCGATGCCGCCTTCGTTTGCTGTAGCGTGCGCTGTCCCCAGCGCATCGGGCGCCGCGGATTCCCCGCTGAGGACATCCGCCTCCGCCAAGGCTACGGCGGACGAGTCGGACGCTACAGGTCCCGAAAAAACTCCATCGTGATCGAGAATGCGATGAATCCAGATTCGGCGGACCTCGCGGAGTCGACAATTTGACAGAATCGCGGCGTCTTTGAGCGGAATATTCCTTTGATAATAAAAACGATTTGCTACCCAACCGCGCAACGCTTCGGGCGAAAGCAGGCCTTCATTCATGGAAACGTGAAACGGATGTTTGTCGTGGTAAGCGCGCCCGCCAACTGCGCGCAGTTTTTCGACAAAGGTTTCGCGCTCCCAAAGCCTGTTGGTCATAAAACGATTTCTACAAACCCATTTTGTAATGTCATTCTGATCTCGCAGTCGCGGGAGAAGAATCTCGGATCAAATTGGGACGGACTCTAGCTGGAATAGGCCAGAGATGTTTCGCTTCGCTCAACATGACATGGGTGTTACACGACGATCTCTAGTCCATCGCGCGCGATCTCGATTCCGGCCTGCTCGAGTTCCGCGCGTTCTCGGCTGCCAGGCATCAGAATCGGGTTGGTGTTGTTTATGTGCGTGTAAAATCTCCGGCGCACCCGTGATTGGCGCAAGAAATCAAGGCTGCCATCGCTAATTGGCCAATGATTCATCTCGCGCGCGCTGCGGGCGCCGGGCCGGACGCGGGCGAGTTCGCCGTCACTCCAAAATGTGCCGTCGAAGAAAACGACATCCGAATGCTGAACGACATCGCGCAACTGCCCGGTCAATTCACTGACGCTCGGGGCGAATAAAGCGGTTGCTCCCGAAGCGTCGTCACGAAATTGAAAGGCGACGCTGTGCGGCAGTTCGATCGCGCGAAAACTAATGGCGCCGTCCAGCGGTTGGAAATCAGTGCTGATCTCACGCCATTCAATTCCACAGAATCGCGCAAGAAGGTCATTGAGCCACGCGAGCGCAGCCCGGGTGTCGTCTGCCGCATAGACGACCAGCGGTTTCTCCTGTTCGCGCAGAAGCAATAGCCCCAGGGCATGATCGACATCGGCGTTCGTCAAAAGAACACCTGCAATCCGGCTGTTGCGTAATGGAGCGGTGTGCGGCTGCAATCGCTGTGTGCGTTCGATTTGCCGCAGCAGATCAGGCGACGCATTAATTAACCACCAACTCTGAGATTCTTCCGAGTCGGCGCTAATCGCGATGCTCGATTGCGTTTGCGGTTCAATTTTCCCCGCGCGCGCCCCGGCGCAGTTGGGACAGGCGCAATTCCACTGCGGCAAGCCACCACCGGCCCCGCTGCCAAGAATGCGGATGCGAATCAACCGAAGGTTCCGCGATAATTTCCCGTTCGATCAGACCGCGCCCGCGTAGCAGGTGCACTCAAAGAAAATCGGCACCGTTTTGAGTGTCGGTTTGATCCAGCGCTTTTTGTTTCGCTTCATAAATCCCGCGGGTGTCATAGGTCTATCGCGCATACAGGTCAAACTATTTTTTGATGAAGCTGATGTCGCCGCTGCGTTCCACGCGCGCGAGTCGAATACTGGCCGATGGTGGCAAACAGAGGAGAGGTGCCGTTGATCGCGCGCGCCAGGAAGGAGGCGAGGATTACGAGAAGGATTGCATCGAAGGCGCTTTTACGTGCCAGCGAACGCTTGTGACCAAGGCGAACCATGATCAAGGTTGCGAGAAAGACAATTATGGCGCGCAGTGAGATCTGTATGAACGTCAGATCTTTTGCCTCATAACCCAACCCAAGCAACGCTCCGGAGAAATTAGAAAATGCAGTCATATTGGAAATCTTATCGGCAAAAAATTCTCTGACGAGTATTGTCGATCTGGGCGCGTGCAAAGTTGAGTCCAGCGATTCCACGAGACCCGTTTTGTCCGTAACGAGAAATTGCAAATAAAAAAGCGATCAATTAGTAAATGAGCAGGCCCAGCGAGAAAATGCCCGCACTCAGATTCGAGAATGAGCTGCTTGCGAATGAGCGTACGTTTCTCGCCTGGCTACGGACAAGCATTGCGGTGATGAGCCTCGGCTTTGTGGTTGCGCGATTTGGACTGTGGTTGCGCGAGTTGGCGCTACAAATAAATCCGCACGTGGTGGCGCGTCACACGGGATTATCGCTGCCGCTCGGCGAAGCTATGATCGGATTCGGTGGGCTGCTGACCTTAATCGCTGCATGGCGCTATCACATAGTGAACCGTGCAATCGAGCGCGGCGAAATCAAATCCGATCCCCGCTTGGTGTCCCTCGTTGCGGTTGTGGTAGTCGTTGCTGCCATTGGGCTCATCATCTACATGACGCTTTCACAATCGGGGCGTTAGAGACACGGCTTAAGTGCTTAGGTTTTCGTTATTGGTTTGGACCGGGGTGCGCGTGGCTCCCACGGGGGTTATCAAGACGAGATTGTTCGCAAACAGGCGGCGGGACTTCTCTCGGCTTGCGCGAGAAACCTTCGCGTGGCATAAGACGACCCTCACCCGGTTTCAAACTGATCCATCCAGTACGCGCCGTTTATGCCAACAGCTCCGCCTCCATCTCGCGATGTCGCACTGGAAACACGTGTATTTTGGGAACGTTTCAGACAGCCAATCATTGCGGCATTGAGCGTTGTCTTGGTCGCGGTGATTGTGTTTACCGGATATCGCTTCTATTCCGATCGTCGCGCAGCCGATGCATCAGCCGCTTTGGCGGCTGCCAAAACCGCACAGGAGTATCAACAGGTGATCGCTCGTTACTCCAACACGCCTGCGGCCGCGGACGCACACATCTTTCTCGCCGAGGCGCAGCGGAAGGGAAAGAAATTCGCGGAGGCGAACAAAACGCTTGAGAGCTTCATCGCGAAATATCCGCAGCATGAGCTTGTGAGCACGGCAAAGCTGGCCATGGCTGCCAACCTGGAGTCGATGGGCAAAACAGATGAAGCGCTGGCGCTGTACCAGCAGGTCGCATCGGCTTATCCCAATACTTACGCTGCGCCCCTGGCCATGCTTTCGCAGGTGTACATTCTGAAGACGAAAGATCGTAATGAAGACGCCCTTCGTATCTGCGAAGCCATCCTCACACAATACCGGACGAGCTTCTGGGCTGGCGAAGCCATGCAGCAATTGCGCTTGCTGAAACCCATCACGTCATCCGCGCCGGCACCGACACCAGCACCAAACATCCCGCCGATGCTGGCGATTCCGCCTGTCCCAGCCCCGCAAGCTCCGCCTGCGCCAAACCAGCCGCAAGGCTTGCCGTCGCCAAAGAGACCGTAGAGCAAGTCACGCACGCTGTAGGCCCCGGTCTATGGTCGATCTTTGGCAGCGATGCTGTTCTACGATTTGAGACGGCCCACGGGGCCGTGGCTACAGCGCTGGTTTCTAGATTGATTCGATTAACGTTTCGAGAACTGGAAACGTTTCCGCGCGCCGGGTTGTCCTGATTTTTTTCGCTCTTTCATGCGCGGATCGCGACGCAGCAAGCCCTCAGCTTTAAGAGGGGCCCGCAGATTGCCATCGACTTGAAGCAGAGCGCGCGCGATGCCGAGCTGCGCGGCGCCGGCCTGTCCCATCATACCGCCGCCACTTGCGCGAATAGACAAATCATAAGCATTCACCGCTTTGGCAGTTTGAAGCGGTTGCAGCACCACGTTCTGTAACGGCACAGTTTGGAAATAATCTTCGAAACTGCGGCCATTGATATCGATTTTGCCGCTGCCGGGCGTCATGCGAATACGTGCAACCGATGTTTTTCGGCGACCTGTGGCGATGAATTCTTCGGTTTCTGGCATAGGATCAGGACCTCTGCATTTTCACAGTCTCGGGCTGTTGCGCAGCATGCGGATGCGAACCGCCGCGATAGACTTTCAATTTCCGATACACGTGCCGGCCAAGTCTGTTGTGCGGAATCATTCCGCGCACGGCGCGTTCGACGAGCAGCTCCGGATGACGAGCCCGGCGCGCCCGGACATTTTCAGATTTATGTCCGCCGACGTAACCGGAAAAGCTCATGTAACTTTTCTGTTCCTCTTTCTTTCCGGTAAGCCGGACTTTTTCTGCGTTGATGACAATGACAAAGTCGCCGGTGTCCACGTGCGGGGTGAAAATCGTTTTGTTTTTGCCCCGCAGCAGGTTGGCAGCCTTAACGGCGACGCGGCCGAGCACCTGGCCTTCGGCATCGATGACCCACCACTTTTGCGGTACGTCGCTGGCTTTGGCGGAAAAAGTTTTCATGTCGCTACAAAAGAGCACGGAACTTATGGGTCACATCAGCGCATGTCAACCTCAGCGCGCTTGCCACAGATGAGTCAATATGCGACACATATGTCCCATGACCGAAACCTCGAACTCGACTCCGAAGACTGCGATTTCACCCCGGCGCGACGAAGATTTTCCGGAGTGGTATCAGCAGGTGATTCGGGCCGCGGAACTGGCTGAGCCTTCGGATGTCCGCGGTTGCATGGTCATTCGCCCCTGGGGCTACGGGATCTGGGAAAACATGCAGCGTCAGCTCGACGCGCTGATTCGCGCCACCGGTCATCGCAATGCGTATTTTCCTCTATTCATTCCGTTGAGTTATTTCGCGAAGGAAGCTGAGCACGTCGAAGGCTTTGCCAAGGAATGCGCCGTGGTCACACATTACCGGCTCAGGATCGATAAGGAGGGCGGATTGGTGCCCGACCCGGAATCGAAATTGACCGAACCGCTGGTGGTTCGGCCGACGAGCGAGACGATCATCGGCGCGAGCTATGCGAAATGGGTGCAATCGTATCGTGATTTGCCGATCCTGATCAACCAGTGGTGCAACATCGTGCGCTGGGAAATGCGGACGCGATTGTTCCTGCGCACAACGGAATTTCTGTGGCAGGAAGGCCACACCGTCCACGAAACGGAGGCAGAAGCGCGAGAAGAAACCAAGCGGATGCTCGGCGTGTACGAAACGTTTGTGCGCGAACGTTGTGCGATTCCCATATTCGCGGGTTTAAAATCGGACAGCGAAAAATTCCCTGGCGCGGTGGAAACCATGGCGCTCGAAGCGATGGTGCAGGACCGCAAAGCAATCCAGGCCGGCACCTCGCATTTTCTCGGGCAGAATTTTGCCCGTGCGAGCGGAATTCAGTTCCAAACGCGCGAGGGCAAACAGGAATTTGGCTGGACCACGAGCTGGGGCATGACGACGCGCATGGTGGGCACAGTCGTCATGGCGCATGGTGACGATGACGGCGTTATTTTGCCGCCGCGCATCGCGCCGACGCACGTCGTTATTCTGCCGATTACGACGAAGGAAGAAACGCGCGCGAAAGTTCTGGAAACCTGCGACAGACTCGCCGCGGAGTTGCGTGCGAAAAAATATCTCGATGATGTTGCGATTGAGGCTGAAGTCGATCGGCGCGATCTCGGCGGTGGAGTTAAGAATTGGGAGTGGATCAAGAAAGGTGTGCCGCTGCGAGTCGAGATCGGGCCGCGCGATCTTGAAAAGAATTCCGTCACAGTCAGCCGTCGCGATCAGCCGGTGAAAAACAAAGCATCAATGCCGATGGGCGAATTCGCCGCGCGCGCTCCGGAAATTCTCGCTTCGATCCAGCATTCGCTATATGCGCGTGCGAAAGAATTCCAGGACGCAAACACCCACGTGTTGAACTCGAAAGAAGATTTCTACGATTTTTTTACGGCGAAAAATAATGCTAAACCGGAAATCCACGGCGGTTTTGCGCTGGCGCACTGGAATGGATCTCGAGCAGTCGAAGAACAGATTAAGAACGATCTGAAAGTTACGATCCGCGTTATTCCGTTGGATGATTCCTCCGAGCCGGGTCAATGCATTTTCACCGGCGAACCGAGTGCGCGCCGCGTTGTTTGGGCAAAATCATATTAGAATCAGCCGCGGAGCTGCCCCATGGGATGAATGGGACGAATCAGTTGACTGCGCAGCGGTGACTGATTTATTTGCGCCCGCCGATGCAGTTGAAGCTCTACAGTCGCGAGTGGTGTTCCTGGTGTATTGATGCGAAGGATTATCTCAGCGGGAAAGGCTATTGTTTTCAGGAGATTGACGTCGGTAAAGACCGGCAGGCATACGAAGAGATGAAGCAGGTCTCTGCTCAGACCTATGTGCCCACCTTCGTGGCGGGCGATAAAGTCCTGGCGAATTTCGATACAGAACAGCTTCAAAAATTTCTTAACCAGCACCAGATTAATCCTTAGTCAGGCAATTCCCGATGCTTTTTGGTGTCCTTCTTACGCTCGGCGTGGCCGTGCTCAGTGTCGGCCTGCGCACTTTTCACAATTCGTATGCGCAAAAGGCCGGCGCGCTCGGAATTGTTGCCGCAACTTTTCTCGCTGTCTATTTTGCCACCGATAACTGGCTATGGGGTTTGATCGCCGCCGTAGGCTGGCTGTTTCTGCCGTGGCTGGAAATTCTTACCCGGATTCGTGCGTTGCGCCTTCCGAAAGAAAAACAGCTTCGACCTAAAAGTCCCCCGTCTTCGGATACCTTCCCGGCGCTCAGCGAAATCACACGCGAGATTGAGGACGAAGGATTCGTTCATGTGGGTGACGCTGGGTGGGATTGGGAAGATTACCGGCAGTTCTTCCGGTTGTTTTACAGAGAAGAAGATCGTGCCCAGGCTGCCATTTGCCTGAACGAACAGCGTGATTTTTCGTTCTATTACCTGCGCATTTCCTCGCGTGCGAGCAGCGGCATTGTTTGGACCACATGGAATTATCCGTTGTCCTATGGGCTGAAACTCTCTCCCGCATTCCGAATCAATCGGCAGCGACCGGACCGATCGTTTTGGCAACTGGATCAAAGTCATCGCGAATTTCTCCGCCGAGACGGAGTTGATGCTGCGGACGTCGAACCGCTCGATGAAGAGCAGATTCAGACGGACATTGAGCGAGATCTGCGCGACCAAATCGCGCACAACATTCACAAAGGCGTTCTGAAGCAAACGGCAGCAGGCGACGTCAAATATTCCTGGCGCGGGATGATTTATCTCTGGTGCCAGTTTCTGGTCGATCTGGTGCGGCTGTAATTTCCT
>CAWHFD010000008.1:0-567844 GCA_963828355.1 uncultured Verrucomicrobiae bacterium
ATCAGAGTGACCTGAACCTGTGAAGGACTGAGAGACGAGGCTGCTTTGTTCCGAATCCAGCGCGCACAACGTTCCATCTCGTAAAAAACTCACCCGGTTTTGCGCGAAAAACTAGTTACCGGTGCGTCAAATTCAGCGGCGGAGAAGCGCACAGTTTCATGTTACATATGTAACAGCAAATGGCTCGGCGCTCCGATTAAGTCGAAGGGAGAGGCGCCAGGACTCGAAGCGCTCTTTCGTGGACTTGAAAATCGACCGGGCATTTGCCAGCGAGTTCGCCGTCAAGCTCGATCGGAACATCCTGCTCGCTCGCCACACGCAGGTAGCGAGTTTGAAAATATTCGATTTCAGGAGCACGGATATCGGAGCTGAATACAACGTCCTGAAGATACTTGATAATTTCGAGATAGCCGAGTCGCTTAAACACGACGACATCAAGCAATCCATCATCGATGACAGCATGTTTGAAAAATGGGAAGGGACCACCGTAAAGACGGCCGTTTCCGATGAGAACAAACGATCCTTCGCGCACAGACGCCTTCTCCGATGTGATAAAAAGCTTCGGTGGTTGCCGTGCTGCGATGTGAGCCGCGGTGATGAGATAGCTGAGCGGGCCAAGACTGCGCTTTGAGGCAAGGGTGGTTTCCTTGACAGCTTGTGCATCGAGTCCGATGCCGCCGAGCTGGACGAAGTATTTTCCATTCGCGCTCGGTAGGTCCACCAGACGTGTGTTTCCAGCCGCGACAATATCCCAGCAACGCTCCAGGTCGTTTGCGGGCAGACCAAGCTCCATTGCGAAAACGTTAACCGTGCCTATCGGGAGAATTCCCAGCGCAGCATTGCTGCCGGCGATTCCATTCGCCACTTGATTCACGGTTCCATCGCCGCCCGCCGCAACGATCCGTCCAAAACCTTCTTCGACCGCGCTTCTTGCGAGCGCCGCCGCTTCGTCTGCCTTCGACGTAGTTCTGATCGGCCAACCGCGGGCGATGGATCCGACGCGCTGCTGCCAGTCCCGAATAATTTCGGGACTTCCCGCGGTTGGATTGAGAATGATAACTGTGTCAGTCACGGAGAAAAGCCACGATAGTGTCATTCCCGGCGTAGCGAAGAATCTCGGATTAGGTTCAACCGATCGCGCAACCGAATAGACCAGAGATGTTTCGTTTCGCTCAGCACGACAACCCATTTAAGGAGAAATCGACGGCTATAATGGTTGTTTGATGTTTGCTTCAAACTGCGGTCGCGTAACATTTCAGGGTGCGACGATTACGCCGGCTGATATTGGTTGCTCTGGGGGCATTGATTGCGCTTGCTGCGGTTCTTTTGGTTGGCGTGAACCTGTATGTGCAATCACAAGGCGCACAAGCAAAGATTCAGCAGGAACTGAGCCGAAGCCTCGGCGTTCCGCTCAAAATCCGCAGTATGAGCGTTACCCCATGGGGCGGCCTCGAACTGAGCGGTATCACGATTTCGCAAACATCGCCGGGGGTTGATCCTAAGCATTTTCTTCAAGCAAAAACATTCCGGCTGCGGGTTCGTTTTCTATCGCTCTTTTCGCGACGGCTTGTGATCAAGGAAGTTTCGCTCATCAATCCGAGGGTTGTCTGGCCACAAGATGCCCAGGGAAAGTGGCGTCTCCCATCCGCGCAAAAGGCTCGGTCACACGCTGTTGCGACAAAGCAGGTTCCGGCGATCTCGCAGACGCCAGTACGCGCCGAAGTTGTTCAGACAAATACGATCTCTGCTACGACGGCGACCGCCAGTGTTCCATCTCCGCGTCAGATCACGGTTAAGAATAAAACCGCGGGACGAGAGCCAACACTGACCGTCGCTCCGGAAGTTCGACGAGTCACTGTTAAGAATGGCGATTTCACTTTTCTCGATCAAGCTGGCAGATTGCTCGCGAGTTTCACAGGAGTGGATTTCCGCACCAATATCCGTAGCGCATCGGCCCTTCATGGAGAGACAAAGATCGCCAGAATTTCATTGCGCGACCGTTTTTTTCTGGACGACCTGCATTCGCCACTCCGCTATGAGCCCGACGTGCTTGAGCTTTCCAAAATTACCGCGCGCGTCGCGGATGGTGAGGTCAACGGCTATTTTGCCATCCAGCCAGAGGCGGAAGATTCGCCATTCACCACCAGCGTAAACTTCCACGACGTGCTCGCGGATCAGATAGTCGGAAATGCCGGTGGCCCTAAAGGAATGGTGAAGGGCAAGGTGGAAGGAACTTTTCAAGCGTCTGGGAAAACTGGCGATCCGGACGCGCTTACCGGAAAAGGCGAAATCTTCCTCCGCGAAGGCAGAGTTCAACAATACAGACTGCTCGTGTTGCTGGGTCAGGTACTACGGATTGAGGAACTCGAAGAGCTTCACCTGGAGCAGGCAGAGGCAAAGTATCACCTGACTCCGGGGCTGGCCACGATTGACGAGCTGACGTTGCGTTCGCCAAACATTCGCCTTACTGCGTCTGGCACAGTCGCGTTTGATGGGACGCTGCGGCTCAATTCACAGCTCGCGATCAACGAAAGAATTCGTGGGCAGCTTTTCAGAGCAATTCGCGACAATTTTCACCCGATTGATGAACCGGGTTATTCTGCCATCGAGTTTCAGGTCGGCGGCACTATCGATCGCCCTGGCACAAATCTGGTTGAGCGCCTGGTCGGCCGAGACATCAGTAGCATGCTTAACAGCTTTCTTGGCGGAAAAAAGGAGCGGCCAAAAAAGAAAAAGAAGACCCTTGGAGAGACAATAAGCGCTGGCCCGTCGCCTTCAGCTTCTCCGGAGGAATCACTTCCCGAAGCTAGCTTAACCCCAAGTCCAGCCACGTCGCCATGAGGGTGATCGCCGGGAGCGCCGGCGGGATCCGCCTGGCAGTTCCGAAACGCTGTGTGCGCCCGACTATGGACCGCGTCAAAGCCGCAATCTTTTCCAGCCTGGGCGATGCAATCATCGGGTCGCACGTGCTCGATCTTTTCGCCGGAAGCGGCGCACTTGGAATCGAAGCACTCAGCCGTGGCGCGGCCTCGGCAGTGTTTGTTGAGAACGATCGGCAAATGGCGGAAGCAATTGAGAAAAATCTCGCCGCAACAAAACTAAAAGGGCGCGTTCAAAACCGGGATGCTTTCGATTTCCTCCAGGGAGTTTCGACCCCCTACGAATTTCAAATCATCTTTGCCGACCCGCCATATAAAAGAACGAAGCACGGCGAATGCGATACCGAAAAACTGCTGACAAACGAACCCTTAACGCGGTTGCTGGCGCCTGGCAGCATCTTCGTTTTAGAGAAACAACCCAGTGAAAAGGTCTCCGAGTTGAAACTTTGGCGCGTCATTCGGCAGAAGATCTATGGCGCAACTGAAGTTTTGTTTCTGGAGCCTATCCGCGGTTCGCAATCTCGAATCCTCAATCGATGATCCGTCTCATCTACAATTTGCTTTGGCCGATTGGGCTCTTGTTCTTTTTGCCCGGCTATTTCATCAAGATGGCTCGGCGCGGCGGCTACCGCGAAAAATTCGGCCAACGATTGGGACTTTACGGCCGCACGGTGTGTGACCGGCTTCGAGACCGACAATCGACATGGCTCCATGCGGTAAGCGTGGGCGAAGTGAACATTGCGCTGAAACTGGCCAATGCGTTGCGAGCGCTCGAACCGGATCTGCACTGCGCCCTGACCACTACGACAACAACCGGATTCGCGCTGGCGCGCAAAAACGCTCCGTCCTGGATCGAAGTTATGTACACGCCGCTCGACTACTGGCCAATCGTGCACCGCGCGTTTTCTGTGATTCGTCCGGCACGGATCGTTCTCGTTGAAGCGGAGATTTGGCCCAATCTAGCCGCTGCCGCGAACGCGCGCTGCATTCCGCTCGCGCTGGTCAACGCACGGCTGTCCCCGCGTTCGGAGCGACGCTATCACCAGTTTCGGCTTTTTGTTGCGCCAACGTTCCGGCTTCTGGGTTTGGTGTGTGTCCCAGAACAGCAAGACGTCAAGCGATGGACGGCCCTAGGCGTCGCACGCGACCGGATCCGTGTGACAGGCAGCATCAAGTACGATCCAGACGTTCAGGCGCAAGTCCAAGCTGTAGCCACTTCTCTGCCTGCCTCGGCTAAGCTGTGCGAAGGCGGGTGGGACCCGTCGCCAGTTGGTCCCTTGGATCGCGTTGTGCTCTTCGGCGGCAGCACACATCGTGGCGAAGAAGGAATACTGGCCAGAATTTTTCTGCGGTTGCGTCAGCAATTTCCATCATTGCGTTTGTTTATCGCGCCGCGTCATGTGGAACGGCTGCGTGAAATCCGGGCGGAACTCAATCGACTGCCATTGCGTGTCGCACTTGCAACCGAAGCGCGCAGGGGCAGTGAGGTTGACGATGCAGATTGTATCCTCCTCGATACAACCGGTGAACTCCATCGCTGGTATGAGATCGCCACCGTTGTGTTCATAGGGAAAAGTCTCACGGCGCATGGTGGACAAAATCCCGTAGAACCGATTTTGGCGGGCAAACCAGTCATATTCGGTCCGCACATGGAAAACTTCGCGACCCTCGTGGAAGCGCTTGTCTCAAAAAAAGCCGCGATCCAAATCCGAGATTCCGATTCCCTCGAAAAGATGGCCGCTGAGCTTCTGCGGGATGGCGAAGCTCGGCAGCGCCTCGTCCAAAACGCCCATGAAGTTCTAAGCGCGCATCAAGGCGCAACCGCGTGCGCAGCGACGCTGGTTCACGGATTGAAAACGAATGAATGAGGGAACTCCAAATCCGGCCAGCAATTTGCCTTGCATGAAACGAAGGCAATTCTGATATTGCCCGCGCTTTTATGACCCTATCGTCTAGAGGCCCAGGACACCGCCCTTTCACGGCGGTAACACGGGTTCGAATCCCGTTAGGGTCGCAATCTATTTTCATATGTGAATCAAGCTTTTTTTGAACATTTAGGTTGTGTTTTCGGTCAGATTTCGGACAGTAAAACGCCGTTAAGCGCCGAAATCATGAAAAGAGCACGATTCCCGATTGTCGTTAAACGCGGGTCGTCTGAGGTCAAAATCTACCGGGACCGCAAGTCCGAGGGGATGTACTACCGCGTGGTTTACTACACCAAAACAACCGTTGAGGGCAAAGACGTCTCAAAACGACACCGGCTGAACTATAGCGATTTTCAAGAAGCCACGAACGAAGCCGAAGCGAAAGCCTCGTGGTTATCGCGCCTTGACGGGGATGCTCTGCAGTTTTCAGGCCGTGATCGTCACATCTATGCACGCGCACTGGATGCGGTAAAAGAATTTGATGTCCCGCTTGATACCGTCGCCAGCGAGTACGCGGACGCGAGAAAGGTTCTTGATGGCGTCCCGCTGATTGATGCAGTGCGCTTCTACGCCCGGCATCATGGCAAGGGAATAAAGCGCAAGAGCGTTGCTTTGGCGGTGGATGAAATGATCGAGCGCAAAACGACAAAGGGCGTGAGCACGCTTTACCTTGCCGATCTGCGTTACCGGCTCGGCGTGTTCAAGGAAGCGTTCCACTGCGACGTAAGCGCAATCACGCCAGATGATGTCAGCGCGTTCTTTGATGGTCTGAAGCTTTCACCGCGCAGTCACAACAATTTCCTCTGTGCGCTGCGGACGTTCTTCAGGTTTGCGCAGAAGCACGATTGGCTGTCGAAAGAAATCGATCTGCTCTCTCGCGTGGAAAAGCGCAACGGGAAACCGACACCGGTTGAAATCTTCATCCCCTCGGAGCTTGCCGCGCTGCTGAAATACGCTTCCCCGCAGATTGCGCCGTGTATCGCTCTGGCTGCGTTTGCAGGACTCCGCGCGGAAGAAATCTTGCGTTTGGAATGGTCGGACGTTGAACGCCGACCGGGATTCATCGAAGTGGCAGCGCACAAGGCAAAGACCGCAACGCGTCGGATCGTTCCAATTGCTGACAGCCTCTCGCGCTGGCTGGCGATAGCGCCACGCAACGGGGAGCGCGTGTGGCCTCACAGCAAAGCGTGGTACTTCGAAGCACTACGCAACGCTGCTGTTTCTGCCGGTACCACGTGGAAACAAAACGCACTTCGTCACTCGTTCATCTCTTACCGGCTTGCTGAACTGCAAGACGTAAACCGCCTGGCATTGGAAGCGGGTAACTCGCCCCAGATAATCTTTCGCCACTATCGCGAACTCGCGACACCCGAGCAGGCTCGCGCATGGTTTGCGATTGCACCACAGACGGCGCCCAACATCGTGCCGATGAGGCTCGGTTCTGGCAAGCGATGAAGCGAGATTCCAACACGCTTCCCCCAGTGGGCGGGGGGGCTCCGAGTTGTGCGGACGGCTGAAGCGTTAACCGTTAGGTCGGCCGGAAAATTTTGAACAAAAAAGAGCATGAGCGGCAAGCGCAGGCGGAGGAGGAGCAAAAAAGCGTATGAGCAGCTAGAGCGAAAGGAAGCTCAGCGAAAATTAGACGCTCGCAGTGAGTCAGAGGATCGACAAGAGAGAATCAAAGTATTGTGGGATGCGATAACGTCTGGCGAACTTGCGCGGGACGCAAAGGAGTTAGCTGACAGTGAGCTCGTCCGTTCTCTGGTCGAACTTGTGGAGTTACAAAAGCGTGAGATCCAGTACCTGACACAGTTCCGCCGTGACTGGGAAGAAATCCATGCTCATTACCCTGGGCAATTAGAGAATCTAAGCACCGCGAGCTTTCGTGCCGCGTGGCAGCCGCTCTTCGAGAAACTACTCGCCGAGCAAAAACCAAAAGAAGTATGGGAGTACAAGCGACGCGGATATAAGTTGCCCGGCGGTGTTGGTCTGATTGAATACGAATTTGGCGGTGCCGGAGAAGAATGGTGGAAGCACTCGCTGTCTGGTGGGCTCGGCTCGGCTTATGAGCCTACTTGCCTTGATAACATCTTCGCTAGCGGCACTCTCCGTATGCGAAGCGAGGACGTCGCCCTAAATCCCCAGCCTAGCGGCCCCCTGGCTCCGTTCCTTTCGAAAACGCAGCATAAGGCCGGACTGGAAGAGTTATTCGGTATGGAGCGCCATCGATTCGGAACAGGACTGCGAAGCATCAAAAAGGGCCGTGAAGAGTGGTATGACTATCGCGCTGTGGTGAAGATTATGCACCGCTTGTTGAGTGAAGAACCACGGGAAGATAAAAAGCCGAGGCGCGGGAAAAAGGTGCGGCTATGGCCCGGTAATCCTGGTCTACGAATACAGGTGCTCATCGGAATTCATAAGCGAATGGAATGCGTTTCAGTGTCCGATGATATTTGGGGCGCGTTCACGGCTGTCGTTTGCCACCACTTAGTCAAAGGGATCGAGGAGCGCTTGTCAGAAGACGTCAAGGATGCGGTAGCGGCTCTCGTTCGCCGTCATCTTGGCTGATTCGGGGAAATAATATGCTAGCGGGATACTCCGCTAGCGAATTCGCGACGGAAGCGCCACAGGCGCGATTCGGGGAAATCATTCAGCGCGTCATAGGGTGAAAGAACCTACTATGACGACGCAAAACACGATTAGCAAAATGCACGACGCAGCCGTCGATGGCGCGAGCGACGGTCTGTTAAACAAGCACCAACTGGCGGCAAAACTCGGAATCAGCAAACGTACCTGTGATGCCTGGATGAAACGCCAGCGTCTGCCGTATCTGAAAATCGGCAAAAGCGTGCGCTTCCGATGGCTGGATGTCTTGCAAAAACTCAACCAGCGCTATCGCATCAATTAAGGAGTCGCCATGCCAAAACGTAAAGAGGTCGCACCCGCAGACCCTAGGTCGGAATACCGGGAAATTGAACAGTCAGCAAACAAGGCCAATGGTGTTGGTGATGAGAAAATAATTGGCGAGCTCGCTGATCTCCGTCCATTGGAATACGAGCGCCTGCGAAAGGAAAAAGCTTCAGAATTGGGTTGTCGCGAATCTGTGCTCGACAAACTTGTGCAACAAAAGCGACCTAAGATCGCGGCACGGGCGTTGCAAGGGCACGAAGTGCAACTCACAGAAATCGAGCCCTGGCCGGAACCAGTTGATGGGGCAAAGGTCTTGGACGCAATCGCCGAAACCTTCATGCGCTACATGGTATTACCTCCTGGCGCGGCAGACGTAGCTGCTCTGTGGTGTGCGCACACTCACTACTTTGAATTGTTCCTTTGCTCGCCGCGGCTGAACGTTTCTAGTCCCGAAAAGCAGTGCGGGAAATCGACCCTTCTTGATGTCATTGCGTTATTTGTCCCGAAACCAGTTGAAACCGAGAATTTGTCCACGGCGGTTTTGTTTCGGCTGATTGATGCGGAAAAGCCAGTGATCTTGGCGGACGAGTACGATAGCTGGATAACAAGCAACGAAGAACTGCGCGGAATTCTTAACGCCGGACACCGACAGGGCGCAATGGTCTATCGTTGCGAGGGAGAAAACAATGAGGTCCGGGGGTTTAATGCTTACGCGCCAGTGGTGTTAAGCGGTATCGGTGCATTGCCGGGAACACTTCATGATCGCTCGATTGTGATTCGGCTTGAGCGAGCAAAACGTGGTGAACTTAAGGAACGATTCGACTCGCGGCGCACGAATCGTGAACAAGAGCTTTGTCGAAAATTAGCCCGTTGGAGTGAAGATAATCGCCATGCCTTAGAATCTCTTGATCCGAAAATGCCTGATGGCGCTTTCAATCGGCTGGCGGACAATTGGCGCCCGCTATATGCGATTGCTGAGATTGCGGGCGGCAATTGGCTAAAGCGAGTAGCAGAATCGTTTGCCAGACTCACAAGCAGTAATGACCTGGACGCGCAAGGACTAGGGACACTCTTACTGGGTGACATTGCCGAAATTTTTCGAAAGGAAGGCACTGATAAACTACCATCCTCCGAGCTCTCCGAGATGTTGGCGGCAATCGAAGGCCGGCCTTGGGCAGAGTGGGGAAAGCACCGCAAGGGGATTTCTCCTAACCAGCTTGCCATTCAACTGCGGCGGTTTGGTGTGTTCCCGAAGGGGATCCGCGTCGATGACGAAACGCCTCGTGGCTACGAGTTGGCCAGTTTTAAAGAGGCTTTTGACCGATACTTGCCAGCAGCGTCTCTTTCAGAGTGCAACAGTGCAACAACGCTAGGTAAAGCCTCCGATTTGGAGGTGCAACACGCTGACGGCATGTCGCACCCTGAAAAGGGCTTTTCTCAGAGGCAATGTTGCGGTGTTGCACCTTGTACAAGAGGGAGCCTGATCTCGACGCAATAAATACGGAATTGGCTGCTACGGCTGCCGCCGATGCGCAGTGCCCTGGATTGGCTCCTAACCCCGATTCTGACTTGGTTTTATGACCCTGACAACAATTGACATTTTCCGGCAAGCCGCGGAGCGTGGGCTTCGCCTAAAACCCGTCGGTAACGAGCTGCATGTGAACCCAGCCCGTTGTTGCCCACCGGATCTCGTGCCCGTACTCCGGGCTCACAAACCGCATCTACTCTCCCTGTTGCAACTCCCTTTCGTCATGGTGGACAGCAAGGCTTTAGGCGCCCCTCTTTTCTTCTGTGAGGACGACGACACCAAAGGGGCGCTGGTAGAGGCTGGCGCAGATCCTTGGAGCATCTACACGCGCGCTGAGTTGCGGACGCTCTGCGTGCAGAACCGCATTGCGCCGCTGACTGCCGCTGAACTGCGGAAAGTCCATGAGATCAAACGGATGTTTCGCGGGAGGATCACCAAGTGATGCGCGCGAACTATTACATCATGGCGAAGCTTCCCTTATTCGGAACTGACGAAGGCGGCTTGATAGATGGCTTAGTAGTATCAAAATCGCCCGTCCACACCAGCAAGCCGCAACGACCGCCAAACCGAGCGCAAGCACTGCAGCAATCAATGGAGGCACGTTGAATCCAACAGCAGCTAAAACTCCAAGTATCAGTGCCACCGCGCTTTCTCCAATAAGCTTCTTCCAGTGCTCCTTGGAAGATTTAACGAATGCTGGCCAAGCTTGGCTCCAGCGAATTTGATCGGATGGCATTGGCCGATCTTAAATCAGACCCCCGTATGCCGAAACAAGCGCCTTCATCTCCACTGTCCGGTGAGGGTGAAAGCCGACCAGAAGAAGGGATTTGAAAAATCCTTCGAGCGTAAAAGGGTCAACTGCGCCTCGCGCCACGCGTTCGCGCGCGATTCACCTGCGCGCCAGCGACGCATGAATTCCGTCATCAACAGACTTGTAGCTTTGTCGTTCACCTTCCAATGACTCGCCAGCACGGTCTCCGCGCCGGCGATGCGAAAGGCGCGTTGCAAGGACATCACTCCCTCGCCATTCTTGATTTCACCCGAGCCAGAATCGCATGCGCTCAGGATGACCAGTTCCGTTCCCTGCAAATTGAGGAGCGACGCTTCCAAACCGGTGAGCAGACCATCTTCCGCGACCGCGTTCGGGATTTGACGCGCGCGATTTGCTCCAGCGAGCGCGATGCCACAACGCACCAGCGGATTTTCCCAATCCGTCTTCGTTGTAGAGAGGCTCTGCGGAGCGCCCAGGCTGGCCAGCAGGTTGGCATTACCAGAGTTCGTGTGACTAAATTCCTGATCGGACAGAAAGAAGCCATGCGTGGCCAAGTCCAAAACACGCGGCGACTGCACGGACTTCAACTCTGCTTCTCGCGCTTCCGCTCCCAACCGCAAGATGCCGTCACCGCCAAGCAGTTTTGCCACACTTCGCGCCTCGGCTTCCGCTCCGGGCAACGGCGGGAATTTCAAACCGCTATAATCACGGCTCAATGACCTTGTAACAGCCAACCCATTCTCAGAGGAATGAGCTACACTAGTCCCTGACTCACCGCGCGCTTTCTCGTTGGAATTGGGGACTCGTGTAACTCGTTTCTCCGGGAACGATTTCAAATCGAAATCAAAGTCAGGATTTCCCATGACGAGCGACTTTGAACTTTGGACATTGGACTTTGAACTTGCGAGCCGAACAACTTCGCGTCCGCTTGTGACATAGCTGATGGTTTTTTCTTCCACCAAAAATTTGTTACCGACCGGCAACATCTCGAACGGCAGGCGGCTCAACTGGCCGTCGGGACAGATGATGAGATGGGAGACATTCTTCAGATGCTTGGCAAGCGGCGCATAGACCAACTGGCTCAACTTTGCAACGCCGCCGGTAAATCTTTGGCGGCAAACTGCCCGGCGGACATCCGCTTGCAGACCAACTCGACGGCTTCATTGATGGGCGCGGCCTCGCCCAAGTCTACCCGCTCGACGACAACGTTTGCAGAATCGCCCACCAGCGGGAAAGTCAGATACGCGGCGTAGCGTTGCTCATACGCGGCGTAGCCGTTGCTCCGCTCCATTGCGTGTCGTATCGCCGATATTGGACAAAATCAATCAACGCAGCATTTGGTGGCAAACGGCGGGCAATTTCAGCCAGCGACAGTTTGCTCTCGCTAATGGTCCGGGATACCAATCCGCTCGCGGAGGCGAGTTTCTCTTCGATTGATTTCAACTCGGCTTCTAGTTTGTCGCGTTGGGAATTTTGCCAATCCGTTCTTTGCCTCAAGCATCCAACCCCTTCCTGTTTAGGAATTGCGATAAGCCGCATCCGAGCGGAGTCGGCCTGGTCCCGCAATGCTTGCACTTGAGTCCGACCCTCGGCCGTTAGTTTTGCTCTGATAGTTTCGATTTCCTCGAGTAGAGCTTTGCCAAACGCTAGTTGTTCCGCGCCCGACCGGGCTGCTGGTTGTGAGGTCGTTAACGGGGCGAGCTCACATAGAGAATTAAACCAGTCGCGTCCAAATTGTTCCTGCTTCTGCATTGATGCCGCACTTGAACCTTGCTGGAAGACTGTTTGCCCAGCGATGTAACGTCTCCACCGTTTCCAAGCTTCTACAAATTCGGCGACACCCTTCGGGACGTCTCCGTTGAAAATTTCGGCGGTCCCTAAGCCTCCCAAACGCATGCACGTATCTGGATTGTCTGGAGCTGCCGAATCGGCAATCGCGATACTTTTCCGCCACAGGTCTTGAGCTTCGTTGAAATTCCCGCGCCTAAAGGAAAGCGTCGCAAGTTTGTCAAGCGTCATCCCGATGTTGGGATGATTGGGAGGAAGAGTCTTCTGCTCTATAGCCAAAGCTTTTTGGAGCATGCTCCTTGCACGATCTGCGTCGCCATTTCTTTCCACCAACTCAGAAGCATTGTGCAGAGCGGCAGCGAGGTCCGGGTGTGATGGGCCAAGCGTTTTTTCCAGGATAGCGAGCGAACGTTCTGAAAGGGCCAACGCTTCCGCGATGTTTCCCCGCCGCTCGTTGATCAATGCTAGACCATCCAAACTAGAGGCGACAGGAATTGCGGTTGAACCAAGTTGCTTCTCTCCCAAGTCCCTTGCTTGGCTGAATAACTTTAATGCCGCATCTTCGTCGCCGATATTGAGAAGCATAAACGCCAGGCTATTTAGCGTATCAACACGTACGCTGTTCATGAAGGACGGCGCGTCCTCAAGAATGCGCAAGGCTCGTTCAAGCAATGGTTGGGCACGGTCGAAATCGCCGCGCGTACAATATGCTTCTGCAAGAGAATTCAACGGATCCACGAGATTGATTGACGCGCTCCCAAACGCCAATTCGTTTACGGCCAGACTACCGTTGAAGCGTCGCGATAGCCTTGTCGTATTCTCCGATATTGAGCTGCGCAGTACCGAGGCTATTCAGCGCGAGGGCAAACGGACCAGCGGATACGGCATCATGCGGAACATAGCTTTTCTCGAGTAATGGTATGGAGCGTTCAAGAAGAGGCATTGCTTGCCCGTAATCACCAACCTGAGCGTATATGTTCCCGAGATTGAACGTTGCAATCCCGAGGTCCGGGTTTGTTGGCGGAAGGATTTTTTCACGGATTTGAAGACTTCGTTTTAAGGAGGCAAGCGCGGGCTCAAATTGCCCAGCCTGTGCTCTAGTGTTTCCGAGTGATGCGAGCGCTGTCGCTGCTTCCGCGCTCTCCGTTCCGAATTTTTTCTCGCTGATTGCCAAAGCGCGTTCAAGCAGCGGAATTGCGTCTATCGGCCGCCCTTGCAGAGAATGCAAATCGGCAATCTCGATCAAAAGTTCCACCAGGCTCGGATCGTCAGCCCCCACCAATTTCTCTTTGAGTTTCAGAGACTCGTTGAACGCTTGAATTGCTCGATCGAGCTCAAAACGGACCGAGTAGCTCAGTGCCCAATCCCCAATAGAGATCTGCCTTCATCTCTAAGTTTTCAGCATTGTCGGGCAATGGACTCAGGAGCTTGAGACTTCTCTCTATGATAAGGAACGGCCCGCTCGAAGTCACCACGCTTGCAGTAAAGGAAGCCAATCCGAAAAAGGACGAGGCCTACTGTCTGGAGAATCCTTCCCGAACACCAACTCGGTGTGGCAAGCAAATTTTCAAATTTCGGAATCCCTTGGTCAGTATCTTGCTTAAGCCACAGTTCATTAGCCTCCTCAGCCTCCTTACGTCCACTTCGTAATTTCTGCCGCCGATGATTGCGGATTTTGATTCTGTTCCTGACCCGGCCACATCCAAAAAGGCGGATGATAGCTTTTTTCTTCGGCTGAGTTCCCGATCGGATAGGGTTGCCCGTTTGCTTCGGCCAACCAGACCAAGTTTAGAGCAAGACAAAGCGATTGGAGAAGAATTGCTCTGACGCGCCGGATAATCACGATAGAGTGAAACGCTGTTCAGCGGGAAAAGCAATCGTCACAATCTTGGCGGACTAACACCTAGCACTCCGGCTACTCGGCAATGATTGTTGCTTCGGGCAAAACAACAGCCTCCAAGTTAAGTTAAAATGATGGAGCATCGAGAAACTGCCTCGATGCTCCATCGGATAGTTGTGCTCGCAGCCGATCTTTAGCGTCGGGATCTGCCAGCGACGGTTCTTTCGCGGCAACTTTAGTCGTCATCGCCAGCCACACCGGTTGGTTTTTCATTTTCTTTTTATAGTTGGTTAGGTTGTTATTAGTTGGTTCGTTCTTACTCTTTCCAGTGCCCGTTCGACGGGATCGTCGATTATGACAGGTGTTGCTTTCTGCACTTCGTTATAGACAGGTGTAAAGCGGCGGTGTGCGATGTCCATTTTTTCGGGGCCATACTTTTTGCGCGCCCACCATGAGGTTGGCTTTGCAATTCTGCACGCTCCGATGATGGCGGCCCAGCTGATGAATGCCGAATAAAAAAACCGAATATACCCAATATTACAAATCCGCCCTTACCTTTCAGAAAGCAAATCACGATGCCCACGCATAGAGGCCAAGGACGCTGCGAATGCCCCGAGTCGCCGAGCAAGTAACCATTTGATAAGCGAGGTCTTTATCAGAAGTTGATGCAGCAACGGCTGGTGGACTGGTGGACGGCCGGACCCATGATTGCTTGCTGGCCAGGAATTGATTCCAGTCATCAGCGTCGGTCCATCTGGCGGACTGGGCCCTGAGAGGCACCTTTGCAGTGCCAAACAACTCATTGAGCGAGTTTATGATTTCATTTAGATCGTGTGATTGAGTGGCAATGCCAAGCGAACCGCTCTTGTCATACATGAAAACATTGCTGCTCTCTGTCGGCTGGAAGAATAACACCGCGTGTTTGCCTATGACCTTGCCGTCCTTGATCCATGTAAACCCGGCGATCTTGGCCCAATAGGCTGTCTTTTGCATTCGCGCGTATGCCTCCGTGGCCACAAGGAGGCAATCGTTCTCGTCTTTTGAAGGCTTATCCGGCACGAAATCCAAATGTGCTGGCGGAACCGGTGCGACCGCTGGTGCTGGGGGCGCCGCCACCGGGGCTGCCGATGGCGCCGATGCCAGTGCCGGTGCTGGCACCGCATTGCGAATCTCGGGGATCTCCTGGATTCTGCTTGGGTCGAAAATGGCTCAGGATAATCATATCCCTCATGGCGCTCGGCCACCATCCAAAGACCGCTATCCGATTCCCAGGTGAAAACCCCGCCATCGGTTCCCGTGCCGCGCCATGTAGTACGGTACCTGCGCTGAAGTTTATCAACGTCCTCGGGCTTCAGTCCGTTGGTCGCGTAATAGTAAAATGCGATCTCCCGGCCATCAGTCCCAAACAGGTGGCAGACGACATCGTCATGATACTGCACTTGCAGCAGTCTGCTTACCCAAGAACTCGATCCACTGAACGCCAACGGCTTTTTCCAGCCGTGCGTCCTGGATCACCTCTTGGGGCGTTTGCCCGATCTTGGCTTGCGCAGTGCTTAGTGCGACTAGGGCAAGCATTACTGTCATCAGTTGTTTTTTCATTGGGTAGTTTTGTTTGTCCACTTCGAGCTGCCTTTCGCCCATCACATCGCAAAGCTGCGATTCTTTCTTACAACTTTTTTCGGCAGAGCGTTTCCGACCTTTAGGCTTGGCTTGCTGGCTGTTCTTCGTGCATGTTTTTCCACCGTGAACGTGCCCGACCTGTGCGCTCTAAAAACAGGCGATACCAATGCGTGGGATGAGGCGTTTAGCTGGGTCTGGCCGGCGGTTTTTGCGGTGGCGAAACTGAAACTTCAGCCGTATTTCCCGAACGAGGTCGAGGATGTGGCGATTGAATCCATAGAGCAATTGGTGGAGAAGGTGCGCGGGGTAAAGTCGGTGGAGGAATTGAAACCGTTAGCGGCAAGCATCGCACACCATCGAGCGGTAAGTTTGCTTCGTGAGCGGTTTGCCAAAAAGCGCGGCGAAGGTAAAACGGACTCGCTTGACGCGCCGCCGGATGAGGGAGCGAATCCGCACGAACTGGCATCAAGCGATTCGCCTCTGGCGGATTTGGAGCAAAAGGAACTGGCGCAGCGGCTCGGGAAATCACTCGCGGAACTCAAACCGCCGATGGGTGACATCCTTTCAGATTTCTTTCTCCACGGTCTGCGCTACGAGGAGATTGCCAGGAGCCGTGGCGTAGCAGTCGGCTCGGTGGGTGTTTACTTGAAGCGCGGGTTGGAAGCAATGCGGCGGATTTGGGGGCGGGAGGAAAATAGTTGAAACAAACGATCCGGCATTTGCGATGAACTCAATGAATGACCAACGCTTTTTTGATCTGGCCATGAAGGTCATCGCGCACCAAGCCAAGGATGCGGAGCGCGCGGATCTTGACGCGCTGCTGGCGCGCGAGCCGGAGTTGCGTGCAGAGTTCACCCGCCTGGAAGCAGACGTGCGCGTGGCGAAGGACGCGTTGCCGCTCGTGAATGCGATGCCCGCAACAACGGGCGAGTTTCCCGCCTATGCGCGCGAGCGGTTGCAAACGACGGTGCGGCAAACGCTCGGTCGCCCTGAATCTGCGGCGGAAGGAGCCGGATCGTAGTATGGCATGGGGCTGGCGTTGGGTGCTTGGTCTGGCAGCGGCGACAGCGGTGGTCGTGATCGTTGCGTTGTCTATCTTTCACGCGCCGAACGCACCGGTGATTCAACTGGCGATGCTAGACACAGTGGGTGGGACTCGCGGCCCGGACATGAATGAACTGGCGACCCTTCAAGAAACGTGGAAGGAAAGTCCAGTCCAACACTTTTCCAGCGCAAGCGAACTGGAAGCGTGGGAGAAAAACTGGCCCAATGGGGATGGACGGCCTGCGGCTAAAATCATTTACGATCCTGCAGCGGGAGAGGTCAGAGTATCTGGGCGTTCCCGAGGGAAGTTTTTCCAAAAGACTTTTTCTTTGGAAAAAGATCTAGCGGCAACTTTGCAACAAGTAAGCGCGTTTGTTCGGGAACAAACGAAAACGTGAATCAAAACAATGGTTGCGAGACATCCCTCGCACGCGTAACGGGCAACGGAGCTCCCACAAATGCTCCGGCCATAATGCCATCGCAGCCGGGTCACATGATGCTGTGATTCGCGTTTACGATGCGTCGGGCAACGTGATCGAAACGCACGAGCACGCGGGCGATTTCACGGAGGGACGCTGCAAATAGTTGTTGAATCATAGGAATATCTCCTCCTTCCCGGCAACTGTGGTCCCTCCGCTTTCCAAAAGCTTCATAATCCATTCGAGTGAAGGTCGCTCCGCGACCATCAACCGCTTCCAATTTGATTTTACAAATGTGCATTCCTGGCGCTTGTCCCGTTTCAGGCAAGCTTGTAAGACAATTAAAATCCAACTCCACGATTCTATACGGTGAGGAAACCGCTTCTCGGCTTCCCAAAACTCGGGAGGATGAGCCGTCCGCCGTCCGTCCACCTCGCGAGGGGGGAACATGAGGTGCAACATCTCGTGGCAAAGGATGAATTCGACGACCGAGCGCGGTGTTTGCGGATGATTCAACACCGAGTGGAGGCAGATGGACGCGGATTGTCCTTGGTCTTGGATGCAGGCCAGGGTGGACTGTGTTTGCAGCCAGACCCGAATGGATTTGGCGTTGAGCGATGGAAACCGCGCTTGAACACTGGTCGTCAGTTGCCTAACGTCGAAATCGAGCAGACTCAGTTCGGGATGTCCGCGACGGCGGGCGGAATGAGAGAATCATGCTCACGAACGTCGTAGCGACCGTCGTTGGTTTTGCAATACCCGTCAGCCTTCTCCCGGCCCACCCAGCCAAATACCGGATGGTCGAGGGAACAATGCGTGTTCCAGCGTGTATTTAACGAATTTATAAACGCCAGGTTCCTTTGATGCTCGTGAGCCAGCGACGTTCAGTGTTTCAATATTATGTTCCCTCAGAAACTCCAGCAGAGGCAGCAGCTCCGACTCGTAGTCAGTTCGGGGATGCAGGTGAATCCAAGGTTTCTGGTGTTTGGCTGCAAGTTCAGCCGTTTTCTTCGACCCACCAGTCAACTTCGGCGAAATCGTGAAAATGACGGTTCCATCTGAATCCTGCACATTTTTCTCTGTGCGCTGCGGATAATTTTTGGTTGAGGTTTCCTTCAACTGATACCGCGGATCGATTGTGCCGTTTTCACAAAGCCGACCTTTGGGACACCAACCGCCGTGAGGAATTTCGTGCCAGATTGCGAAGTCCAGAGCTGCAGAGTCCGCTCCCGTTTGGCCGCCGCTGATGATTTTTTTAAGCACGCGGTTGCCCTTCGCTACTTTTATTTGCCGCGTTGAAAATCGCTGCTTCAAGTTCGAGAAAAGCCGTCAACATTTCATCCGCGCGCACAACGAATGGGAGCCAGAAATAGATTGCAAGTTGTCATCTAGTTAGTTAGACCTTGTACCCATCCTCGGCAAGAAATGATCGCTATTTCCTATCGAAGGGAAGACACCGCGCCGATTACCGGTCGAATTTATGACCGGCTCCAATCCATATTCGGCCGAGATCGAGTGTTCTTGGACTTCGACAGCATTCCATTCGGAGTGGATTTTCGGACACACATCTCCGAATCGCTGAATCGCTGCGATACTTTACTTGTCGTCATTGGGCCGCACTGGTCAGGAGCGTCACCAGATGGTTCTCGCCGTATCGATGATCCGACTGATTTTGTTCGGTTCGAGGTCGCTCAAGCACTTGCCCAAAACATTCGAGTCATTCCACTCCTGATCGACAGAACCGACATGCCCTCTAGCAGCTCCCTCCCAGAAGATCTCAAGAGCCTTCCCTTTCGCAATGCCCTTCGAGTTGATTCGGGAGCTGATTTTCACCATCACATCGATCGGCTGTGCAGCAGTCTCCAATCTACGCTTAGTAGCTCTACGCCAACCGTGAGCGGCTCACCTCAACCGAAAATGCCTGAAGAGGCCGTGAAACAGGTGCACCAAGGCCTCGCTGGTGCTTCCGGTTACGACGGCATTCCAAGCAAAGGTAATTTCCCGAAGAAGCGTGTCTTCGGCTTGATTACGGTCATCATCGGCGTCGTGGCTGTGATCGTCGCGTTGGGCACTTTTGTGTTGAATCAACGAAAGCTAGAGGAGCAAAAACGACTAGGGTGGCAAAATGAGCGTCAGCCGCTGGGTCCATCGCAAAAAGAACCACGACAAACCCAGCCCCAGCCTGGCGCCACCCGCCTAGCCCACGTCGGCTTCGGCCCAGTGTGGGCTGGCTACGGTGAAAAGACTAGAGCCAGCGGAAATTGGCATCACGGGCCCCCAGATTTTAAGGTGCAAGGTGGCGGTGAGACCTCCGTGCCAAAACCAAACGATTTAGTCACTGCGCTACACTCTAGTTTCGCCTATGACTCGCCACCAGTGTGGAACAAAAAAACACATTCCCTCGAAGTCGGACCTCCCACAGGGCAATTCACGCCTGGAGACAAGGCCCAAGTCCTCGAAATTCGGGATATCGATCCACCAACAGAAGAGTACGCACGCTATTGGATTCGTTTGTCACTTTTGCCGAAGGAATAAGGCACAAGTCCTTAATCGGAAAGGCGTTTTTCGACATCAGCCACGCTCCCGCAGATCACTCAGCCCGGAGAACCGACCTTCAAGGCTAAGGCTGCATGGGAGATTCACCCGGTGATGAAACTGGAAGTCCAGTGATTGAAACGCACGAGGCGAGTTCAAAGAGCCGTGAGCGGTCATCTTAATCACAACTCCCATTTTTGGTTCGCTTTTTTCCGGTGGGACACCAGTATCGGGGGGCGGTTTATGATGTTCACCAAGAAATCGCCGCACCAACTTCGAGTCGTATTTCTGCGCGCTGCTTCGAAAACGACGAGGGCCTTTTCGTACTGCTACACGTCGCTAGAATCGTTTTTGAAAGCCAAATGGCAAATGATGCGACCGCCTATAACATCGAAGACTTCCGCGCACGTTTACGAGGTTCGGCCACGAGCCGATCATAACGGCGTCGATCTAATTAGTGATGTGCTGCCGTTCGGTTCGCTGTGGTATGCCGGGCCAAACGCAATCAGCAATGCAATCAAGTACCAAAGTTTTCCAGCCGTTCGCATGACGCTGTCATTCGAGTGTTCGATGGAGCCGGCAACGTGATCGAAATGCACGAACAAACGGGCCATTTGTTCAACTCGCCAACGTCTGCTTCCGCCAACCCGGCCACCCCAAGCTCAGTCTCTGCAAAGAGCGGCAGCGCTGGGACACCGACTACCGCGCCCGCACTCGACGGAGGCCACCGTCTCGTGTGGGTTAATACCGAGAAGCATGTTTACCACAGGGCAGGCTCTCGTTTTTACGGCACGACGAAGAAGGGCAAATACATGACTGAGCGGGAAGCAATCCTAACGAGAAACAGAGCCGCGCAGCTTGGAAGTGCGATCGCGCAAAGCAATGCAATCGGCTACGCCAGATTTTTTCAGCCGTTCAAACGACGCCGTGATTCGCGTTTACGATGAAGCTGGAAGCGCGATCGAGACGCACGAGCCGCATCGCCGATTGCGCTTGAAATTTTTCGAGAACTGCGCTTCGCAGTTTCCGTAAAAAGGAATTGGGGGAATCGTCGCGGAGACCGATTAAACCAACGAAACAATTCCCACCCGTCGCGACGCAGACTTCGCTTTTTCGAAAGCGATTTTCTGTCTGGGTTCCTCCTTAGGTCGCGGCGGCTGAGAGCAGTTACAACAAACGCGCCGATTTCCGAAACGCCCGGCCCGCTTCACGGGATTGCCGCCAGAATCGTTTTTGATTGCCATGATGTCAACGACGCCTAATGCCGATTGCGTCTCTTTGACTCAAGAAAACTGGCTCGACGCCTGGCGCTTCAAAGCACTTCCAGCCGTTTCGGTATGGCCTGATTTCAATTACCGTCATTGCATGTGATTCTTTCGAGTTCGATCTAGCTTCTGTCGCGCGAACCGGGAACGGAGTAACTGGATCCCCGAGCGACGATTCGCCCCGCCCGACGCACCGCGCCTAGATTGACACACCATACGGCGCCAATATCCCGCGAATCTTCTCCCACGCCTGCGCCTTTGTATCGCCCATTTTCATAAGCAGGCCGATGCACCCGTTGATTGCGTTATTCAATTGCGAGTGCTGGTGTCCGGTGGCGTGGGTGTATCTTAGGAAAATCTCCAGAGCGCGTCGCATCAGCATCTCTGCCTCGGCAATGCGGTTGGTGGCTTGCAGCAATCCTGCGAGGTTGTTCAGGTGGATGGCAACCTTGGGATGGTCTTTGCCATAGCTGGCTTCATCAATGGCCAGCGCGCGGCGCATCAGCGGCTCCGCCTCGGCAAGGTGGTTGGTGGCTTGCAGCAAGTTCGCGAGGTTGTTCAGGCGGATGACAACCTTGGGATGGTCTTTGCCATACCTGGCTTCATCAATGGCCAGCGCGCGGCGCATCAGCGGCTCTGCCTCGGCAAAGCGGTTGGTGGCGTGCAGCAAGTGCGCGAGGACGTTGAGGTTGATGGCGACGTTGGGATGGTCTTTGCCATAGCTGGCTTCATGAATGGCCAGCGCGCGCCGCACCAGCGGCTCCGCCTCGGCAAGGTGGTTGGTGGCTTGCAGCAAGTTCGCGAGGTTGTTCAGGTCTCTGGCGACATCTGGATGGTCTTTGCCGAGGCTGCCCTCATCAATGGCCAGCGCGCGGCGCATCAGCGGCTCTGCCTCGGCAAGGCGGTTGGTGGCTTTCAGCAATAGCGCGAGGTTGTTGAGGTCTCTGGCGACACCTGGATGGTCTTTGCCGAAGCTGCCCTCATCAATGGCCAGCGCGCGCCGCATCAGCGGCTCTGCCTCGGCAAGGCGGTTGGTGGCTTGCAGCAATTGCGCGAGGTTGTTCAGGCCGATGGCAACCTCGGGATGGTTTGGGCCGAAACTGGCTTCATTGATGGCGAGCGAGCGGCGATACAGCGGCTCTGCCTCGGCAAAGCGGTTGGTGGCTTGCAGCAATTGCGCGACGTTGTTCAGGCGGATGGCAACCTCGGGATGGTCTGGGCCGAAACTGGCTTCATTGATGGCGAGCGAGCGGCGAAACAGCGGTTCGGCGGCGCGGTGGTTCGCTTGAGTACTCAGCAAAACTGCCGTCTGGTTGAGCAACCTTCCGCTCGGCTCTGTGATGTCGCGGTCGGCACCGAAGGAGGCGGCGGCGATGGCGTGCGGTGTGAGCGGAACGGCGATGGGCCAGAACCGCACGTCGTTGGAATAGAAAGGATATTCCCCATTCATCCACTCCAGCGCCGTGATGAGCGCCTGCGGTTTCGCATCGGTCTGCTGCTGCCTCGTGATTTCCTGCAACATCCGGTGGACGGTGCAGGTTGCGCCGTCGGGCGTGAGGCGGGCGAGGTGAAGGTCGGCGAGTTCGACGAGGAGCGTGCGCGGATCGGGGAGGGATTTGATTTTCTCGACGGCCCAGACGGGCGTGGGGTCGGGGGCGATCCATGCGAGGATGCGGAACAGCTCGCGCGCATTTTCCGAAAGCTGGGCGACGCTGGTGTCGTAGGTGACGAGGAGGCTGCGAGGGATGCCGGGAATCTCGCTGTGGTAATCGCCGAGGCCCTTGCCCTGGTAGTCGGCGTAGATGCGCGCGCGGGTGGTCTCCCACGCGGCGAGGTAGTCGGCGAAGGTGCGGCGGTCCTTGCGGACGAAGGCGGCGGCCTGTTCGAGGGCGAGCGCAAGGCCGTCGAGATTGCGGGCTATGGTGGCGGCATCGGCGGCGTCGCCAGGGCGGACGGTGCGGCGACCCCCGGTGTGGTCGAGGAGGAGTTCGACGCTGCTGGCTTCGCTGAGGACATCGAGGTCGAGCGAGGTGAAGGTGCCGGGCCAATCGGCGAGGCGCGAGGTGATGAGGATGTGGCCCTGCGGAATCTGCGCGATGAGCGCGAGGACGGCATCCTGCCCCTCGGCGGTGTCCACATTGTCCAGCACGAGGAACCAACCGGGATTGCGCTGGAGCCACCGGAGGACGGCAGCGATGCGGAGGTCGGTCTCGCGGGCGTTCTGCTCGGGGAGATTCAGCACGAGGGGGCCGCAGAGTGCGGCGAGATTAGCGTTAAGGCTCGCGGGGCTGTCGGCGGTGACGAAGAGGAGTGAGTTGTATTTTTCGGCGCTGGCCCAGCCGTATTCGATGGCGGCGCGCGTCTTGCCGACGCCGCCCATGCCGTGGATGGCCTGCTTGCCGCGGATGACGGTGGTGTCGCCGGCGGCGAGGGAAGTGCGGAGGGATTCGAGGAAATCCGCGCGGCCCTTGAAGAGGGTGCCGATGGGCTCGGGGAGATTTGTGGGGCGTCCTGCGGAGACGTTGAGCGGAAGCTCCATGTTGCGGACGTGATCGAGGAGCTTCGCGCGCTCGGTGTATTCGTAGTAGAGGGCGGTGCGGTCCTTGGCGAAGTCGGCGATGAACTGCTGCTGGCGCTGCTCCAGTGTGGCGTCCTCCCTTTCAAAGGGCGCGACGATGGCGGGGCCGGAGACGAGGAAGGTGAAGACGGGACGGCGTAGGTCGCGGGCGACGAGGTATTCCCATTGGGTGAAGGAGAAAGTGCGCGCGTGAGTGCGCTCGTCGCGCAGTCGCGCAGGCTCCTGGTCCGGCTCGCCGCCATGCGCGGGGCCGATGAGGGCGACGACGCTGTCGCAGGCGATGAGCTTGTCCTGCAACATCTGCGGGACGCTGCGCCAGTCGGGGAGGAAGCCGGTCTGGATGACGACATTCGCACCGCGCCCCCGGAGGATGGCGGCGATTTCGTCAGCGACATCCTTGAGGCCGGTAGTGGTGCGCGAAATGAAGACGCGGGGCTGTCTCGGAGTGCTCAAGATTCAGTTCTGCAAACGATCCAAGTTTCACTAGACTTGCAGCCTTCGCGTATCAGCGCAACCGGCCACGAACATACGTTATTCATAGGGCCTTGCCAACTTAGGGGACGCTCCTCGCCGAGCAAGGTCTTCTCCGGGGAAAACTGGCTCGACGCCGGACGCTTCAAAGCACTTCCAGCCGTTTCGGAATGGTCTGATTTCGATGACCGTCACGGCAAAGATTGCATTTTCCTGCAATCCACCTTATCTGTTCGCTTGAACATGATCGAGTCAAATAACGGCGAATCGCTGTCCCGGGCTCATCGCCTTATGCCAAAGCGTCACAACGCAAAGCTTTGTCCGTTTGCCATTCGGCAGCGAATTGTAAACGCGCTCGCGAACGGTGATTCAAAGCGTGCAATTGCGCGAGCACTCCGAGTCAGCAACAACACAGTGACGGCTATCGCTGAGCAAGACTGGCAACAAGTGGCAGCACGTAAAGAACGCATCGCGGCTCAATGCGAACTGAACGCCACTCTCGCTGCCGAACGCATGACGGATAAACTCCAAGGCACTGATAACATCCCCCTTAATACGCTAGTTCCTGCATTCGGCGTCTCTGTGGATAAACTCGCTTTCTTGAGGGGTCACGCTCCGAGCGTGAACATTGCCAATATCTGGATGCCATCGGAGGCTGAACGCGAGGAGCGCCGAGCACTGCACGATAAATTGGACGCAATCTCAGCGCGTCTCAACGCGCCTGCCGAGTAAGCCGAAAGCCGCAGCGCGCAGTCACTTTTCTCAGCCGTGCTTTTATTTCTCCAGCAGCGGCTGATCGTCGAGTGATCCCCATTCGAGCTTGAACGGGACAAATTCATCGAACCGGAGTCGGTGCGCCTGCAGCAACGACGGGGAGAATCGGCTCTGCATTGAAAGGCCTCGCCGGAGGCGCAAGGTTGAATTCTCTTTCCGCATTTGCTGGTGGTGCGCCTGGAACAGGCGAGCTCTCGGCTGCGACTTGAACATGCTCCGGCTGCTGATAAATCCTGATTGAAATTACTGAGGCGCACGCGACCACTGCTGCGATACCTGCGGCGTAGGATGCCAAGAAACGGACGTTGCACTGGACCGCGAAACCCTGCGCGCGCTCGAACCAGATACGCCAAGGCGGTTGAAGAAGTAATTCGTCGCGCTGCCGCCGATGGAACTCGGTCAGGAAATTCTCAAAATAGGCAGGCGGCGGTTGTTCGTAGCGTTTCAACCGAAGCAGCCCTGCGATTTCATCGTTACCGAAAGGGTCCATTTTTTCGGCTATGACATCGCAAACGGACCATTGTTTCTTACAACTCGTTTCCGATTCGCATCATTTCCGACGCCAAATTGTGCACTTTGCTTAGAGGCGAAATTTTCGGACAAATTCGGACACGGGAACTGCGTGATTCTGCGCGATTCGTGCAAACTCCCTGATTTGCATTTTCCCCTCTAACGCGCAGCCTAGCGCATGTTTATGTCGGAATTGCGCAGAGCCGCGAAATCTTGAAAGCGGGTTCGAATCCCGTTAGGGTCGCAATCCAACACTTTTCCAGCGCAAGCGAACTGGAAGCGTGGGAGAAAAACTGGCCCAATGGCGATGGACGGCCTGCGGCTAAAATCATTACGATCGTGCAGCGGGAGAGGTCAGAGTATCCGGGCGTTCCCGAGGGAAATTTTTCCAAAAGACTTTTCCTGTAGAGCAAGATTTGGCGACGACCCTGCAGCAAGTCAGAGTGTTCATCCGAGACCAAACGAAAAGGTGAATCAAAACAATGGTTGCGAGACATCCCTCGCGCGCGTAACGGGCAACGGAAATGCCGACAATCAGGCCGCTGGAATCGTTTTTGATTGGCGGACGGCAGACGATCCGGTCATGATATCATCAGCGTACAGCAAAAAGCAGCGCGGCCAATGTCTTACACTGACCGCGCTGAAGCCTTGCCTTGCCGCGCCTTACCGCGCCTTTGCCGGGCATTGCCGCGCCTACCGGGCTACGGCGCGCCTTAACAAGGACGCGCCGCGCCTTACTGGGCCGCGTAAATACTACTACGGATTGCTAGCGACGAAGTTTCCAGCCAACGACAATGTCGCGGGAAAACGCACCGCCTCGCCGCTGTACGCGCTTTTAGATTGATCGCTGCCACAAAGGATCCGGCCATGATGCCATCGCAGCCGCTCACATCATGCTGTGATTCGCGTCTACGGCAAAGCTGGCATCGTGATCGAGACGCACGAGCACACGGGCGAGTTCAAGGAGGTTGAGTAGCCGGGCCGCGCTATCGCGCCGCGATCACAAAGGTCGATGCAGGCTGTGGAGCATAGCTTTCGGGATAATGCAAGTCACATCCGAAGCGAATGTCCAGGACCGCCGCGTTGGTAGGCGTGTTCGGAACAGTCCAGAGGAAAGATGTACTCCTCGGGTCAAGAAACGTAAGCCACATGGAAAACGTCCTGCCGCCATCCAGCGACAGCCAAGCCTCGCTCTCACACCCCGGCAAGGGGATTTTAGGAAGCGTGTGCTGCCACTCGATCATAATCTTCTGCCCAGCGTAGAGAACCTGTCCCGCCACTGGCGAAATCAGCTTGGCAGCGTAATTACCTTGAGCATTCAACTTCGCAGGACCGAAAGCAAATGCCACTAAAAGCAATATCACGACGAATCCACGAATTTTCATTTTTCGATTCCTTAATATTCCCCCCGGGTCAGTTGGCTCTCTGTTTGGGTCCGAAAGAGGCGAGGAACCCGGCGGGAAATATCCTCCGCCTAATCAGATCCGTTTGATATGCATCGTTTAATACGGAACTCGTGCGCATTGGGTCAAGTCAGGCACCGCCTAATTTTTATGTAAGGTCTCGCCTTATATGACGCCACAAGGGAAAGAGGTTCATCGTTTTGTGCCTACCGTCACCCCCGATACGCGTCAGCAATCCAGATCGTTCGCCCGCTGGCGTCAATCGCTGAGACACAGCCCCAACTCCAACCGACTTTGCTGAGATTGTCAGCGATAATTTCCCAGGACTTCACGCGCGGGATTGTGTCTCTTTTGCTCTCCACGGGGCAACGATTTTCTCACGTCACGTCGCCGTTTCTGGCTTAAGATGGACTGCCGATGGATTCCCGAAGGCTTGCGATCATAAATACTTATCTGACCATCGCCTTGATCGCTTTGACCATCGTCTTGATCGTTTTGACTATCGTCTTAGCAAGAGATGCTCGGCGCTTGGATGTATTGACACACTCGCTGATTGGTCAACCTTCAACTCCGCCGCCGGAACAGTCCTCAACTTCCACCCCAACAGCCGAGCCTGTATTAAAAGCAATACCCATAGCTACGCCGACTCCGAACCCCACACCATCACCTAGCCCTCAACCTGCCGGAACGCGTCACCGACATTCACGCCGCCACAGATAGCATCACATCCAGTGCGAGCGATTCGCGTTTACGATGACACTGGCAATGTGATCGACACGCACGAGCACAATGGCGATCTCTGCGAGTTTTTAGCCTGCTAATGCGAGAGGGGCAGCCACCCCGAAGAATGACCGCCCCAAGCGTTTGCCCCCCTAGGCCATGGGTTCGATCTGTGTCAGACCGTCCTGGCTGGGCTAGCGCAATATATGTAGACAAACCCACTTGAATTTCTTCGCGAGATTCTTCTGAGCAAATTAGTGACATTTCAGTCACCTTCGATTCGGATGGCACCGCAGCCGTTCACATGATGCCGTGATTCGCGTTTACGATGAAGCGAGCAACGTGATTGAGACGCACGAGCATGCGGTCGATTTCAATGAGTGGTGAAGTTTGCCAAGCAGCTTGGACGCTTTACGGGAGCAGCCGGCTCCGCTTTTAACGACGAAAGCCGCAAATAAAGCGAACAAGATGTTTTTTTAGTTTTTCGAATCCTTCTGTACCTTATTGAGGAAAGATTTGTCGTACGGGACGCTGCTCTCAACGAAAATGCTTTCCGCGGTAAAACGCGCCGCGCTTTTGGATAGACGCAACAGCGCATAGCTGCGATATCCGCCTGCTGCTTGTTCCGGAATAACGAAGGTGTCTGCGATTTCCGCGCCCTTGGTCAGGGCTGTCACTAGCCGATCCGCCAATCGCCCGTTTCGGGCCAACGAAAAGGACTCTTTCGCGTATTGGGAGAACAGCTCAGTCACCGCTTTCCGCGCATCGAGCAAGGCGTTCTGCCGCGCTTCTTCAAACGTCGCACCACTGCCGTTGCCGAGAAAGTAGAAGTTTTTTTCGTCGTTGGGTAAGGTATCGACCCAGGCCGGTCTTCGGGGGACGCTCGGAATGGCTTGCGCCTGTGCGCTCGGCAATAGAATCAATCCCAGCCCAGGAGAGGGACTCGTCAGTTCCGTTCCCGAGGGTGCGCTTCCGCTGTGGATGGTGGCGTCTTCGATGTGGCCGATCGTTACGATCAGTTGGCGAAACTTTTCATGCAAGGCGCTCTTTGTCGCTTCATCCAAGACCGAATAAGGCTCCAGTTGTAAAGTGAAATCCTCCAACAGACCTCGCGCTTGTCTCGCTGCTTTGTCGTAAGTCCGATCGTCCGCCGGAAAGAACTGATGGTAATAGCCGATGACGGCCGCGCCACCGACAGAGAGCCCGGCCGTCACTATCTTCATCCACCACTTGGGGACTGCCTGCAGCACCGTCACGAACAAACCGATCAAAAACGCGGAAAAAATTAACCAGCCCACGATATGCCCGTCCCGTTCCCAGGACGCAATTCTGTCATTCAGGGCTTTGATCTTGCCGTCGAGAAACGGATCGGCAGAAGCGTGGCCGCTCTGAACGCAAAAAAAGCACGCGCCAATAACGATGAGGGACAGAAGCAAGAGTTTTACACTTCGACGAATATTCACATGAGCGGCAGGGTTGCCTCCGCGCTCTCGGTGGTTACGCCGACAGCGTAATAGGCGGCGACGTAGATCGCACCCGCTGTTGTTTGATCCGGATAACTTCATAGTTGTCCCTCTCTTTCTCTCGGTAGTTAACCTTGCGACCGCACAGATCTGAAAGAGGGGAAGAAAACGTCCGAGAGAAGGGGTCTCTTACCCTACCCCGGGATTCAGATCCTTTGGAACAGTGGCGAGTTTGGCGAAAACGCCGCAGCCTGTCAAAACAATTCGCCGCAAGCCCGAATCGCAGATTCCAGTTCCAGAAACGCAGTCAACAATTCATCAGCGTGCACAACGAAACGCTTTCCGTCGTCGCGGTGCGCGTCAGCAATCCAGATCGTTTGCCCGTTGGAATCAATCGCTGATACGTAGCCCAAACTCCAACCGACTTTGCTGAGATTGTCAGCCGAGGGGAACAGATTTTTAAACTTGGAACGCGCTATGGTGCCGCGCCCGCTGCCTAACCTGAGCGGAACGTCTCTGTTCGACGCTTTAGATTGGGCGCGCCCTCGTTCCTCTTCCACACCGATCGCATTGATCAAATAGTGCTGCGAACCAACAGCGCAGGGCATGGAAAGGAATATGAGCCGCTGGGAAACAAACCAACGAGCAAAAGGAAGAGGAAACACTCCGAAGCTTAACCACCACCGCGATCAACCAAAACTTATGAACTAAACCACCCACCTACCCGCATTCGCCTGCTACACTTGACAATCTACATAGGGGTTAGGCGACGTTTAGTTGCAACAGGTAATTCCTTATATTGGACAGAGGTTGGATGTATCTAAAGCGTGCTGGACCTGCAGCAACATTGTGTTGCATTCAGGGCGGATTTCCGCGGCTCTGGTGTTAATAGGTCCCCAGTGTGTCCGAATGTTCCGCAGGCCTACAGCGGCGAATTCAGCGGCAAATGCCGGACACTCCTTCGACAAGCGCTGAAAGTCCCTGCCTGTGCCGGATCCGAAGTTCTCGAAGTCACGATCCCGGCATTGAACGCCCTCCTTGAAAATATCCACGAACCCTGACGGATTATCCGAATACTGCTGAAAGAGCTGCGGCATCAACGGGCTGGCGCTCTTCGCGTCAAAGCTTGTCTGGAATAGCCCGGCTTCGGCCGTATTCGCGGTGGTGTTGCTGGCCGATCTATCGCGCCCCTCGCAGTAGCGTCCGGAACTCTCGCGCATGCCAAGCCCGATCAAGAGCACGAATAAATGACGGAGGGTATCAACCCCGTCAGCTTCGTTACTCATGCCAGCGTCGCTGAACTTCTGAGCATAATGCGCGAGGGCATCGCTCTGCCGATCGCCGGTATTCGCCTTGGCCATTTCAATGGCGGCGTCATCCCTGGCTTGCAGCTTGCAGCAAACTCTCGCGTAAACGACAGCCATCCCCTTGATATATCCACGTGGAGCGATTCCACGGTTGGCCCAGTCAAAGCGTGAAATGGCCGATGTGGTTGCGATCTGAATGATCTCGTCAAGCGGCCCGGGTGGCGTATCCGGGGTGAGGGGCACCAGAAATCTATGAGATGACCATCCGGTCAAGTCGCCCTTCTGAATCTTGAGAAACTTCTCATCGTCGGATGTGTCGAGACAATCTACGACGTCATCTTGGTTGAGTGAACCGATAATGGTGCCTTGTAGTGATGATGTTTTGCGGACATTCAGGGCGTCTGCGATGACCCTGACTTCGAAGACTTTGCTGCCGCCAGGTGCGACAGGCTTACCAGCAAGCAACGCTGGTGCCGGCACTGCGTTCTGAACAAGCTGGGCGACAATGGCATCACAGACCCCGTCTCTGACGGCGTGACTCAAAAGATCGGTGCGATCTGGCGTATTGCTGATAAAGCCAAGCTCAATAAGCACCGCTGGGCCCTTTGAAAACTTGAGCACGGCGAGATTCGTCCGGACATTGGTTCCGCGGTCGCGGAACTTGGTAACTTTCACTAGGGCGCTCTGAAGCTTCTCAGCCAGCGGTTTGTCTTTGGTGCGATCGCGAAATAGAACCTCCAGTCCGTGCGCACTCGAGTCGCTCGAATCATTCAGGTGCAATGCGATATAGTGCGTGCAGCCTGCTTTCTCGGCGCGGCCTGCTCGCTGGCCGACGGGCGCTTTTTCGACGTTATCAGCGCGCGTCATAAACACAGGAATCTGGTTGGCCTGAAATGCTTTCTGAAGCTGCAGTCCGTAATCGAGGGCTATATCCGCCTCACGAAAACCCGCTGCTTCAGCTCCCGAGTCGAAGCCTGTGCCGGCGTTGTTCATTCCATGTCCTGGGTCGATTGCTATTTTCATTTGGATTCTCCTTTTAGGTTCGAGTTTGCAATCTGTCGAGCTTTCTGTAGGGTGTCGCCTAATTTTCATATAAGGTCTCGCCTTGCACGACGCCACAAGGGAAAGAGGTTCATCGTTTTGTGCCTACCGTCACCCCCGATACGCGTCAGCAATCCAGATCGTTCGCCCGCTGGCGTCAATCGCTGAGACACAGCCCCAACTCCAACCGACTTTGCTGAGATTGTCGGCGATAATTTCCCAGTACTTCCACGCGGCACGCATTCTGCCTCTTTTTCTCTCCACGCCGCGACAACAATGTGATATATCCGAATCGCAATGAATCAGACCTCCGCGGATCCCATCCCTATGATTCCGTTTTTCAAAGGAGAATTGCGATGAATTCAGCGCATAGCATTGTTCGCGCAACGCGTGACTATGAGGTGTGGCTCGCCAGCCAGGTTCGAGTCGTCAGAGCGGACCTGCAGGCAAAACACAAGTTGATGGCGGAGGACGGTTTTTCGTTTCTGCGCGCCACATTTTATCGCTGGGCGCAGTTGTTCCCCGCGCGGTGCCCGAAACTCGTTCGCACGCCAAAAGTCTTGGGGGTTGGAGATTTGCACGTCGAGAATTACGGAACTTGGCGCGACGCCGAGGGTCGCTTGGTCTGGGGCATCAACGATTTCGATGAGGCGTGCCCGCTCCCTTACACGAACGATTTGGTACGGCTCGCCACGAGCGCATGTTTAGCGGTTGAAGCGGACGAATTGGCACTTGGTCGCGGGGCCGCTTGCAGGGGGATCTTGGAAGGTTACGTCGCGGCGCTGGAGGGTGGTGGTCGGGCGGTGGTGCTCTCGGAACACAACCGGTGGCTGCGCGACGCGGTGACGAGCCGGTTACGTGATCCCACGCAGTTCTGGCAGAAGCTGGTGGCGCGGCCGGTGGTGCGGGAAATTCCGACCGAGATTCGGTCGTTGCTGGAAGCGGCGCTGCCGGAGCCGAGACTGCAATTGCGTATGGTGCATCGGCAGTCGGGTTTGGGCAGCCTCGGTCGGCCCCGGTTCACCGCTCTGGCGGAGTGGCGTGGGGGGGGAATTGCGCGCGAGGCGAAGGCATTGCTGCCGTCGGGGTGGTTGTGGGCCGCGGGTGCGGCAGGCGACCGGCAGATTTATTATGATGAATGCGTGCGGCGCGCGGTTCGGGCACATGATCCTTTTTTGCGGACGCAGAGGGCATGGATTCTGAGGCGGCTTTCACCTTATTGCAGCCGGATCGAACTGAGCCAGATTCCGCGCTGGCGCGACGAGGAGAAGCTGCTCTGGACGATGGGATATGAACTGGCCAATGTGCACCTAGGCACCCGTGGCGCGAGCGGACGAATCCGGGCGGATTTGCGTCGCCACAAACCGAAATGGCTGCGTCAGTCCGCGGAGACGATGGCCGAAGCGACACTAGCAGACTGGAAAGAATGGAAAAGAAAGACCGCGTAATCGCCTCGTAAACCGAGACCCAGTATGGAGCGGGAAATAGATTGCGAGATGCAATCTCATTATAGTTGGGCACGCAATTAGCAAATCAGCGGGACGGCTCATGAAAATATTGCGGCGCGTATTCATAAGTAGCCCTCGAGATGAACACCTGGATGATCGTCGCAACAAACTCAAGTGGGCAGTCGTCAAGGAGATCGAGACCCTCGGCTACGAAGCACAGGTGTTTGGTTCACTTGAAGGCGGTCGAGGCTTGGCTACGACGTCCTGGAGTCCCAGCGCTGTAGAAGATGTGATGCGGCACTGTATTGGGGCCGCGATCCTCGGGTTCCCGATTTGGCAATGTTCGGGAACAAAGTCGGGCGAGAGAGTCTTGCTCGTGACAGAGGTACTGCCATTACGAAGGGGCGATCGCAAGAACGTATGGACTTCCCATCTTGGCCGTGCTGGAAGAGGGTGTCGAGGGAAGGGTCTTCTTCAACCGATATGCCAGCGATCCGATTATCCGAGTTCCTGCTGACGCAGATCCTACGTGGGTCGCGGGCAATAATTTTCGTGGCTTTCTAGACAGCTGGAATGCCCGGATCGGAGAACGCAGGGACATCTTCCTTGCCTACAGCGGCAAGCAGGAAGGGACAGCCAGCAGGATCCACGCGATTCTGACGGAACTTGGTGCAAGCGTACTCGACTGGAAAAAGGATTTCGCTGGAGGACCTACGATTCTTGAGCAAGTCGAAGACGCTGCGAGGCGTACAAGCGGTGGGGTATTCTTGTTCACACGCGACGACCTGTTCAAGGGGAAAAGGGGACAAGCGGCGCCGCGCGACAATGTGATCTTTGAAGCCGGTTTCTTTATTCGATCGAAGGGGCACAAACGCGTGCTCCTCATTCGAGAAGAAGGAGCCAAAATGCCTGCCGACCTTGAGGGCGTGATCTATGAACCGTTACCCGATAGAGAGGGCGTACCCGCCCTTGAGGAGCGATTGCGACTCTTCCTCGAAGCCTCAATATGGAGCGCACGTGCCCAGCCCAACGTTCCAGCGGACGCCCCCCAAGCTTTGCGCCAATGAGCTATGGTCGTTAGCGCCATTCGGTCGCCTGTGGTACGGCGAGCCAAATGCAGTCAGCAACGCAGTTGACTACCGCACAGTTTCGTCAACAAATCAGTGGCACGAAAGGTAACGCCTCACACTAGACATGAAAACAATCTTCATTAGCTATCGCCGAAGCGACTCTTATGATACTGCTCACCGGCTTGACATCGAACTTCGTCGTGAGTTCGGTGAGGAAAACGTCTTTTTTGACCAAACCTCTGCTCCACCGGGTACGGCATGGCCCGATGCTATTCGAGTGGCCGCACAAAAGGCTGGTGCTTTGTTGGTAGTCATCGGACCAAAGTGGCTTCACACCCAGGACGAACAGAGCGGTCGACGTCGTTTGGATATTAAAGATGACTGGGTTAGGCTGGAAATCCTTACCTTTCTCAAACGGAAGAAGGCGCCCCGCAACGATCTCTTGATTCTGCCTTTATTAGTGAATGGGGCGACTATGCCCCGCTCGGAATATGTCGACAAGGATTTGAAACCTTTGTGTGCCTATCAACCTATGGAAGTTCGAAGTAGAGGTAGCGGGCTCGACTTTGTCCAAGTAAAACAACGACTTATCCAATGTCGATTTCAGCCCATCGTACGTCCAGCCGTCGTTACACCAATGTCTGATCAGATACCGCTCCAACTTACACAGAAAGAGGAGAAGGCTTTTCGTAATGAATATAAACAATGGGACATTAGAAAAGATGATAAGGGGGTGCCAGGTGATGTAATGCGCCAACTGTATCGCGTTTATGAGTTCACAAGTTATGAGATGGCTTGGAGATTTATGGCGAGAGTGGATGAACTTGGTATTCGCCCTTACAATCATCATCCACGTTGGCAAAATGCATTCAATAGGGTTGAAGTATGGCTTTGTACTAATAACATCGGACACAAACCGTCAAAAAAAGACATTAGACTTGCTAAGATATTTGAGAGCGTTTGGGAGGAGTTTAGAGCTGAAATGATGCAAGCATCCAGATTTCGCGGGTCCCATCATCGCAAGTCGGTCACACGCGATCCCGCTGAAACGTCAAAACAAGTGATCCGGCCAATCGCTGGCCGTCGTACTAAGAAAAGGAGGGTTAAGAGATGATAGTTGAAAGTAAAGCAAAGGTCGCGCCCGCCTGCCGTGGCTGATCTTTGTTCTGGTTAGATAGCTCGCCGATGACTCTGATGACGCCATCAAGTCCATTGGTAGCGGCGCTTATCTCTCCGCCAGCGAGGCTCTTAATTCTAACCACTCGCGTCACAATCTTCGATCCGTCTCACTAAACGGAATGATGCGCGTGACCGCGCCGCTTAAATCCAGAATCCGAATCTCGCCTGAGCGAAAGCAGGCGCGGGTTTGCGCATAACTGATTGCGTCATTTTTCTCCGGGAAGAGAGGCTCAACGCCGGGCGCTTCAAAGCACTTCCAGCCGTTTCGGAATGGTCTGATTTCGATGATTGTCACCGGGGCGTCATCCGGGTTTACGATGAAGCTGGCAATCTGATCGAGAGGCACGAATCGCATCGCCGATTGCGTTTGAAATTGTTAGAGAACTTCGCTTCGCAGTTTCCGTAGAAAGGAATTCGGGGAATCGTCGCGGAGACCGATTAAACCAACGAAACAATTCCCACCCGTCGCGGCGCAGACTTCGCTTTTTCGAAAGCGATTTTCTGTCTGGGTTCCTCCATAGGCCGCGGCGGCTGAGAGCAGTTACAACAAACGCGCCGATTTCCGAAACGCCCGGCCCGCTTCACGGGATTGCCGCCAGAATCGTTTTTGATTGACCAGGGTCAAGAACATCACTCAATCTCTGGACCTTCTTTTTATTGATGGTGATCACACCTATGAAGGAGTGAAACGCGACTTTTTCGCTTGTTCGCCACTTGTCCGGGCAGGCGGGGTTGTCGCCCTCCATGACATTGTTGAGCATCCGGAGGACAGCGGCTGCGAGGTTGCGCAATTCTGGAACGAAATCAAACAGCGATACCGCCACGAAGAGATCATTGAAAGCCCGCAACAAGGATGGGCTGGAATAGGAATTTTGTACATGACCGGCGACCAAAACACCGCCATCGGTTAAAGAGCAGGCAGCGCAAATCCAGAAGGTGGAGCGCCCAGCTTGAAGCAAAGTTCGCGAGAATTTCAATCACGCCGTTTTTGCTTTGGCATTTTTCTCTCGGCGACAAGATCGAGTCATGGCCGATCACGCGGGCTGGAAGCAATAAATCTTATACGCTGAGCCGTAACTCCCTTACCCATCGGCAAACCATGATCGCCGGGCGGCGTTGGGAAAGGTCATTTCTAAGATTTTTCGGGACTTGGAATCTCCAATTCCGTAATACGCAGTGCGATGCCATAACGGCGCATATACGGCGCATACAAGGCATACATTAAGCGGCCCGGGAATGAGTTGTCAATGACGAGAAGTCACGGAAGGCCAAACAACTCTCCCCTCAGACTACGTTAAACCACACCACTTCAACAATGAAAAAGACAACAACAATGCTCAGAAAAAGAATCCAACTGAGTCTGGATGAGATTGCGGCGCGAGCAACACGTGAATTATGGACCTATGGAGACTTTGACAGCGTCCAACGTGCGAACACTGCCATCATCCGTGGGGCCTGTCTGGCTGCCGTTGAGTCGGTGTTCAAGGTATCGGAGGAAGGCGGCGACCTGGCAGCATCGAAAATGCGCGAGGAAATCCGCGCGGTGCGCGTTAGCAATCCAGATCGTTCGCCCGTTGGAATCAATCGCTGAGACATAGCCCAAGCTCCAACCGCGCTTCTTGAGGTTGCAGGCGATGATTTCCCAATACTTCATCCGAGTTGACGATGAATCGCTGCTTGTAGTTTGATAAACGCAGTTAGCACTCCATCGGCGTGCACAATAAAACGTCCCGTGTGCTCACGCTCCGCGGCCACAACCCAAAATTGGCGCCCCTTGTGATCCGTACTTGAGATGCAGCCGCAATTCCAACCAGCTTTCCTAAGGTTGTCCCTAACAGTCTCCCAGTACCGTTTCACGCGGCGGATTTTGCCCTTTTCTGTACTCCACGCGGCAAGGACAAAATGATATACAAACTGTCGCAATGACACGCGCGACGTTCACGGTTGCAGTTGCTTTCCTTTAGGCTACCGCCACGGCGACACCGCCGCCTGTCACATTCATTTCACCGTGCGACTGTCGCGACAATCACGGCCAACATCGCTGGTCAGTGAAGATTGATCCGTCGCTCCCGCCTGTGGATGCAAACGCGATTCAAGCGGTTACACCTAGCGACATCTACAGTTGGTCGGGGCCGGACGTGCCTTTGACTCAAAGTTCAGAGCGCACCGGCATTGAGAACAACTGGTTTGCTCTCACGGGCCGCGTCGTTGCTCTCAAAAGTTGAAGCGGACGGCGATCTACACATCGCGGTTCAAGATGCAACTGGCGACAAGCCGGGAATTGTCGTGTGCGAAGTACCCGCCAAACCGCAGTGGTGTGAGATTCGTAAAACTGTATTTAGTTGGCCGTCGACGCGATTTCCTTTTCACAGTAGCTTCGGTAAGAAGCTGACGCTCAATCAAACTCCCGTCGTTACAGTTACCGGCAAAGCGTTTTTCGATGTCGGCCATTCTCTCAAAGATCAAGATCAAACCGGAGAAGCCATCTTCCCGGCTACGCTGGGTGGGAAATTCACCCGGTGATGAAACTGGCCAATTCGGTGATTCACGAGTAATAATGCGCAACCATGAATTACTGCCCAATGGGCAGAATCTCCAGGCGATTTCGACGAAAGGTCAGAGCGCCCTAGCTCATGCTCGCCAGAAAGAGAACGAGAATTTCAGCCATGCCGTTTTACTTTCGCATTTTTCTCTCGGCGACAAGATCGAGAACTGCCCGGCGCAATTTCTCGCGGTCTGCCGGATTGTCCATGTCGAGTTTAAGGTTCATCGCCTCCGCCACGGTTTTGGCGTAAGCAACGCCCTGCTGCTCGACCAATCGCTCCCAGCGTTCATTGGCCATGACCTCGATAAGATTGGAGACCGAACGGTTCTCTAAAGAGGCCATTTGTTCCAGTTTGTTTCGCTGCTCATCACGCACGGTCAGGTTGAGCTTCGCTTTATTTTTATTCTTCTTGGATTTCGCCATTTGCAGTTCTTTACACCTCGTTCTTCATAGACGACCCCGCAGTCTGAAAGCAATAAATTTATGCGCTAAGAGTGTCCGGTCTTAAGATCTGTCCTTGACATACGCTGTAAATACGTATATAAGGCGCATACCATAAACGATCCGGAAATGAGTTGTCAATGACGAGAAGTCACGCCAAGGAACCAGTCGCCTGTCCGCAGTGCGGATCGGAATCGCGCGTCAAACGCGGACTTTGCCTGAGCTGTCTGCTCTCTCAAGGCCTGCCTGAGGAAACTTCGACGCAGGCTACTCAAAACCGCGATGGCCAACACGGAGAAACTCTGGAGGATGTACTCAGTGAAATCGAGGTGCGCGACGACGACTGGCAGCTGGGCAATTATCAGATTCTGGAAGAGATCGGGCGCGGTGGAATGGGCGTGATTTATCGCGCTCGGCAACGGCACTCGCACCGCATCGTTGCATTAAAACGCATCCTTGCTTATCACGCGGATTCGCGGGAAACGTTGGCGCGTTTCCGGCGCGAAGCGAAGGCAGCGGCCCACCTGGATCATCCAAACATTCTACCCATTTATGAAGTGGGCGAGTGCGAGGATGAGCTGCCGTTCTTCAGCATGAAGTTTGCCGCTGGCGGTCGCCTGGTCGAAGCCGGCCCGGCCCTGCGCCGCGAGCCGCGTCGTGCCGTGGGGTTGATGGCGAAGGTGGCGGGCGCAATTCAATACGCGCATCTCAGAGGCATTCTGCATCGCGATCTGAAACCGGCGAACATTCTGCTCGATGAGCGCGGCGAACCGTTGGTGAGCGATTTTGGTCTGGCCACATGGCTCGATAGCGTCAGCGATCTTACGCACAGTCTGACCATTTTCGGCACGCCTGGTTACATTGCGCCTGAGCAGGCGAATCCGGCACTATCCGAAGCGACGAAGCTCACGCCTGCGGCTGATGTTTACAGTCTGGGCGCGATCTTGTTCGATCTCTTGGCTGGGCGTCCGCCGTTTTTAGGCGAGCACGCGTTGGCGGTGATCCAGCAGGGGAGTCAAAAGCCCGCGCCGAAATTGCGTTCGCTGGTCCCAACGCTGGATAGGGATCTGGAAACAATCTGTGCAAGGTGTTTGGAGCGCGATCCGAGTGCGCGCTATCGCTCCGCTGGCGCTCTGGCAGAAGACCTCGATCGCTGGCTTGATGGTCGGTCCATTATCGCACGTCCTGTCTCGTTGCCTGTTCGCCTCTGGCGCTGGTCAAAGCGTAATCGGATGACCGCGGTAATGACCGCGCTGTCGGTAGCGCTCGCAACCGTAGTGGGCACGCTGATTTGGAAAGGTCAATTTGCCAGCGCTCCACCAACAACTGGCATTGCCGTGCTGCCCTTTGAAAATCTCAGCGGAGATAAAGACAACGCGTTCTTTGCGGATGGTGTCTATGACGGCGTTTCGACCAAGCTGGCGAAGATTGCCAATCTGAAGGTCATCAGCCACGAGAGCGTGGCACGATATCGTGGCGCACATAACACACAGGAAATCGGACGCGCATTGAATGTGCCATATGTACTCGAAGGCAGCGTGCGCCGGGAAGCTGGAAGAATCCATTTAAACGCCAGATTAATAGATGCCCGCACCGATGTTCAGGTTTGGGCGGAAGAATACGACCGGGATTTGGTCGACCTGTTTGCCATTCAAAGCGTAATCGCTCAAGAAGTCGCAGATAAGTTTGAAACCAAAATCTCGTCTATCGAGAAAGCCGCGATCCAAAAGGCGCCCACAAGGGACCTTGTGGCGTACGATCTCTACCTGCGAGGCAAACAACTGGTCGATGGCATTTCGTTTAGCACGCGGGCAAGAGAAGATTTACTCCAAGCCGTGCGACTGCTTGAGCAGGCTGTGGCGCGCGACCCATCGTTCGTTGTTGCCTATGATCTGCTGGCTGGAGCGCATGACCGGATTTACTTCCTTGGTTTCGATCACACCGAAGCGCGCCTTCAATTGGCCGAAACAGCCATCCAATCCATTCGCCGCCTGAGTCCTGAATCTGGAGAGACGCATTTAGCTTTCGCTCAACATCTTTACTGGGCGTATGGGGATTACGATCGAGCCCGGGAGGAGCTGGCTGTCGCCCAGCGCATACTGCCGAACGAATCGCGAATTCCCCTTATGTCTGGCTACATTGACCGGCGCCAGAGTCGCTGGGAGAAATCTCTTGAGGAAATGAACAAGGCGTTGGAGCTGGACCCGCACAATTTTTCCATACTCCAGCAAATATCTCTTACTTACGAAGGTTTGCGACGCTATAAAGAAATGGCGGCCACTCTGGATAGTGCGCTTGCTATCGCTCCGAAAGATGTTCCCAGCCGGGTAAGACGCGCGTGGGTTGATCTCGAATCCCGCGCAAATTCAAAACCGCTGCATACAACAATTGAGACAGTCCTAGGCGAGGACCCGAGCGCGGCGCCAGTTCTCGTTCACTCCTGGCTCGACGTTGTCTTGCGCGAGCGCGATCCCGCCGCTGCCGTGCGGGCGATAGCCGCCATGCCAGCCGGCGGAGGCGGATGTTACGAGGAAAATATTCCGTTCCCTAACGGTTGGTGTGAGGGCCTTGTTGCGCGGCTTCGCGGCGATGAAACTGCGGCCCGTGCCGCCTTTACTACCGCGCGAAAAGAACTCGAGGAAATGGTGCGCGATCAACCTGGCTACGCAGCGGCTATCTGTGCGCTCGGTGTGGTGGACGCCGCCTTGGGAAATAAAGACGCCGCAATTCGCGAAGGCGAGCATGCGGTCGAACTGGTGCCTGTCAACAAAAACGCTATCCAGGGTCCGATGTTGATCCAATACCTGGCCGTCATCTATGCGTGGGTGGGCGAAAAGGATCGCGCAATCGAACGATTGACGAAGATAGTGAACCTGCCCGGGAGCCATGTCAGCTACGGCGATTTGCGTCTCAACCCGCTTTGGGACCCGTTGCGGCGCGACCCCCGCTTTGAAGCAATCGTTGCTTCGCTCGCGCCAAAACATTGAGCAACAAGTACCTTCGTTTTGAGCAGAGCGATTTTTGTTGTTGACTACACACGCAGATATGCGTAGAATGTGCGTGCAGTATGCGCACTATACCAACTTATGAAAAAAAACTTAGCTGTTCTTAAACGTTTTGTCGTGGGAGTGCTCGTGGCTGTGGCTATTGTCGGGGTTAGTGCCCTTACAATCCACACCCCGAGTCGAAGCCCTGTGGCTCCTTTGCTGAAGAGTATTCAAACCGATAAAACCACGCTGTTTTATGCCGACCATAGGCCGAACAACGCTCGTTTCGTGGAGCAGGCTCTCCTCGAAACCGGCGAGAGTAAGACCGCGACTGAGAACTTGAAATCAGTTGCAGCGTCGCTTTAAGCCGTTGGTTTAGCTAAACGATCGAATGCGCCGAAATCTGCTATCGTCCGCCACGCTGCAGTGATACAGGCATCGCGGCTCTCCAACGCGTTTTTAACTCAGAAGACCGTGGAAGATTCAGTGGACGCGATTGTTTTTCATTTCACACCCACGCACGCGCGCGTGCGTGAAGTTGTTCGAGCTGAAAAACATCTTGACCGGCAAACGGCGGCACGCGCACTCAAGTCCGCGCCTGCCGGCTGCTCAGGCGACGGCATTCAAATGTTTCGAACCGCGCGTGCCTTTGGTCCACGTCGCCCCCTCGTCCGTGGAATGGAGGACCTCGCCCTCGTCACCGACAACGACGATTGAGCTGCCCGAACGAATCACGCCGTTCAGATCGCGTGACGTGCCGGAATCGCGCTGTGTCCAACTGGCGTCGCCCGGCGGGTTCGTGAACAAGGCACCGTCGTCGCCGACGGCGACGGCGAATCCGTCCTCGCCGAGCCAGCCCGCACGCAGCTTCGTCTGTGGCGTCAGCCTCTTCGCACTCCAATTGTCGCCGCGGTTGTGGCTCGCGATGACGCCGCCGTACCTTCCCACCGCCATGACCTTGTTCGCGACGGCATGGACGCTGAAGAAGGTCCCATCGTCGATGATGGTGGTGCCGGTGCCCGGCCCCCCGAACGGCTTGCCATGATGGATCATCATCCAGTTCGCGCCGCCGTCTTCGGTCCTCCAGACCTCCACCGAATCGCCGCAGGCGTAGGCCAGCTGTACGTCCACGGCCCACACTGAACGCAGGTTCTTCGACGTGTTGGACGTCTGGACCCCGAACGAGCTGCCGCCATCGGTAGTCTTGAGGATGGTGCCTTCGTCGCCGACCATCCACGCGGTCCTGGTCTTCGGCGCGAAGCTGACTGATTTGAGACCGCGCGACATGCCGGTCGACAGGCTTTGCCACTGGCCGTCGCCGACCAACCGCACGCACGCGCCGCCGTCGCCGACGGCAAGCATGAGTGGAGATCCGTTCGTTCGATTGATGCCGGCGCGCGCCACCCCACGCAGGTGCTTACTAGTTCCCGAAGTCTGGCCGCCACTGCACCCATCGCCCTTGCACACGATTGTCCCGTCGTCGCCGACTGCCATGTAGGTCGCCATGGGCGCATTTTGCCACCGTGGCGCGCGTCTTCAAGAGAATTACTGACGTCTTGAGAGGCTCCTAGCATTCGGGCGATTGGTCTTCAAATCTTCGATTCGTCTCACAAAACGGAAAGATGCGTGTGACCGTGCCGCTTGAATCGAGAACACGGATCTTGCCGGAGCGAAAACACGCACGGCAAGTGGCGTGGTTAATCGCTTGCTCTTGACTCACGAACACCGGGTGAACACCGAGTCTCTCGTACACCACTCATGCCGGTGACAGCAGGTTCGTTCCGGCCCGTTCGAAGAGGCTGACTTAAGAGGTCCGCCCTGGCCAACAATTACTCAGAGTGCAATGCCATTAATATCCATACTGGAACAGTGGGCGATTCCAGGGATTCGTCGGGGTGGCATGGTTATATAAGGGATACGGTATTTCCTTTCGCCCGCATCCTATCACCGATCGATTACCCGGTTCTACCTCGACGTTTTTCTACGGGCTAAATGACGGCGGCAACGTGATCGTGGGTAAGTACGTAGATAGCATGGGCGCCACCCACGGACTGATCTTCCAAAGACCAGACACCAGTTGGTTTTTCTCCCGCTCGTTATCGTGCCATGCGAGGGAGGATTGTTCGTGAAGCTGTTGTCATGCCTGCCACCGCCGAATACTCCTTCAGGTTCCCCTTCGCATCTCTCACCAGTACCCGATAACGGTAGCTGCTGCCCTCTGTCAATCCCGCGTCGTTGTAGTTCGTTCCTGTGGTCGTCGTGACATGCACAAAACTCGTGCTTCCGGGGTCCTGCCGCTGCACTTCATACTTTGTCACACCGGAGTTGTGCGTTAACGCCGTCCAAGTCAGCTTAACCTGGTTGACTCCTAATGCCGTCGCCACAAGGTTCCCCTGCACCCTTGGTGCCCGCATGTCGGGCAGCAGACTTACCGGAGTCCTCAAAATTCCCATCAACCCCAGAGTTCCACCCTCCCAGTTGTCAATCGCCAGATGGTCCCCTGGAGGCGAATAGATCCCGATCCCCGGGCTGCCTCCAACCAGGTTCTCTATAGAATCCGTGTAGGTCAAAACCGGATTCCCGTTCCGGAGCAGCGTCAGTTGTACCGGATTCAAGCCGGCCGCCTCCAATCCTATAATGTCGCCAGGCACCCACGTCTCCGTGCTGCCCGTGCTCAGTGAGTAATAAAGCCCGTCCTTTCGCAGATAGAGGCGATAGTCGTTGGGGCCAATTACAAAGGCCATATAGAATCGGTCAATACTGGGTTGTGCCCGGACGATCACTCCGTTCCACGGCCCCAAATTGCTGATCTGAACCTGGGAATACTGATCCTGGCTGAACGTGTCGCTTGTCCAATATGCGTAACAGTGCGCGTCTTCGGTGTTGGGGGTCACCTCGTTGTTAAGGATCACCAGCGTTTGTTCCGACGCCGGCAACGGTTTGGCCCAGTTCACACCCAGTGCTCCATCAGCCCGATTAAAATCATCAGTAGCCGCGATACCCGTCAGCGTCGTTGCGCTGGCAACCCCAGAGTAATCGCTCAGGTTCTGCGTCGCATCCGTTGCCCGGACCCGATAACTGTAAGCGCTCCCCGCAACTAATCCGGTGTCGTTGTAGCTCATTCCGGTGTCGTTCCGGGCTCGTCCCCACTTGCACAAAGCTCCCGCTTCCGGGGTCCTGCCGCTCCACGAGATAGCCCGTCACACCCACGTTGTCCGTTGACGCCGTCCAGTTCACGTGGACCTGGCTAACACCTATCGCAGTCGCAACAAGATTTCCCGGCGCACTGGGCGGCTCTCCGTCCGGCCCTAAGTTTCCGCCCTGCCAGTTATCCAGCGTCAATGCCTCGCCACTGGGTGAATAAATCCCAATCCCTGGGCTTCCACCAGTTTTCACCTCCGCCTCCGAACCGCTAGTCCAACTTAGGATCGCATTCCCGTTGTGGGAGAGGGTCACTGTCACCGAATTGGCGCTCCCGGTTACCCCCATCGTTAACACATCGCCCACCTGCCATGTCTCCGTCGTTCCAGTTGCTAGCAGATAATAATCTCCATCCCACCGACGATAGATCCGATAGTCGTTCGGCCCAACTAAAAGCCCCAGATAAAACCGATCCAGAATCCCATCCGCCCGCACGATTACGCCCGGCCACGACCCCATCTTTGTAATCGTGATCTGCGAGTATTGATCCTCACTGAAGCTGTTGGCCGACCAGAACGCATAGTTGTGGCTGTCCTCGACATCTACCCCTACCTGGTTGTTAACGATCACCAAGTTGTTCTCCGACGCCAGCGGCTTAGTCCAATTGGCTCCTAGCTCCCCATCTGCGCGATTGAAATCATCCGCGGCGAATGTAGGAGTTGGTGTACCAGTAGGCGTCGGGGTTGCAGTTGCGCTCGGAGTTGGAGTAAACGTAGCTGTAGCCGTTGCCGTAGGTGTTGGAGTCGGGGTAAAGGTAGCCGTTGGCGTCGGTGTCGGGCTCTCCTCGGGCGTAGGTGTGGGTGTGGGAGTAAACGTCGCTGTCGCGGTTGCTGTTGCCGTGGGTGTCGGAGTGGGAGTAAAGGTTGGCGTTGGTGTTGGGCTTTCCTCGGGCGTTGGTGTGGGAGTGAACGTCGCCGTCGCGGTAGGAGTTGGCGTAAATGTCGCTGTCGCCGTTGCTGTTGCCGTGGGTGTCGGAGTGGGAGTAAAGGTTGGCGTCGGTGTCGGGCTTTCCTCGGGTGTCGGTGTGGGAGTAAACGTCGCTGTCGCCGTTGCTGTTGCCGTAGGCGTCTGAGTTGGAGTAAAGGTAGCTGTTGGCGTCGGTGTCGGGCTCTCCTCGGGCGTTGGTGTGGGAGTGAACGTCGCCGTCGCGGTAGGAGTTGGCGTAAATGTCGCTGTCGCCGTTGCTGTTGCCGTGGGTGTCGGAGTCGGAGTAAAGGTAGCCGTTGGTGTTGGCGTAAATGTAGCCGTAGGTGTTGGTCTGGGTGTATGAGTAGGACGCCCCGCCGGTGTTGGACGAGCCCGCGGCGTAGGCTTATTCCTGGGCGCCGCTGTTGATGTAGCCGTGGCTGTCGCCGTTGCTGCCAGGAGATTGTTCTCCACGCCGAGACCGCAGGCAGCAGCCACGAAACATGCAATCGCGATGAGTCGGCTCATTCCGAGAAAAGGCTTGGCACTTAGGCTCGAGGGCCTCGTGCATATGAGATGAAGGTCTTTTCTCAAGATAAATGGTATCTGTTTTGAGTTTTTGTCACCTTGGTGGTGCGAGCTTGACCCTGCGTCGGTAAAACTGCAGAAAATCCGCCATCAATGACGGTTACGTCCCTCCGTTTCAACGGAAACTGCGGGGCGAAGTTCCCGAAAAATGTATCGCAAGTCGAAGATTATCGGTAAAGGACAATCTGTGCCTTGCGCCGTCTTGGCGTCATTCGAAACTTTCCTCTCAGCAAGCGCTACCCCCTATCTCATTAGTCAAGAAGACCTTGGGGTCACCGTTGCCGCGGTTTGGGAACATCAAATTAACCGGAACGCGCTTGCGATTAAAATACGGCTTTCCTACGGTTTTAAGTGATGCACGCTCACGAAGTCTGCCCCCCGCAAATATCATCGCGGCGTCGGTCCAATCTCGAGTGAACGGCCATTCGGTCGGCTGTGATACGAGGATGTGAACGCGGTCGACAACGCAACCGACTACGCTACGTTTTTCAGCTGCTCGCATGATGCTGCGATTCGCGTTTACGATGACGTGGGCAATGTGATCAAAACGCACGAGCACGCGGGGCGAGTTTCAAAGAGCCGTGACGCATGAAACAAAAAGCCGCCGCGCGGTGAAGCGTGACGACTGATTGTGAAATGCTCCTTCTTAATTGGCTGGGGAGCGGCTTTAGGGATTGTTGACCACTTGCGGTGTAGGTTTGGTCGCTTCGAGCTGGTCGCTCACTTTCTGAAGGCCGGCAGTGAGCTTTTCAACCTGTTTTTCCAAGGCCTGCACTCTCGAATGCTCTTTGAGGAACTCATTGAGCAACATTGCATTCACGGCGTCGTAACGCACGGTGTATGGTTTTCCTTCCTTATCGGGCAACACCAGAGCGGGATTCACCTTTGCGACTTCCTCGGCAATCAAACCAAATTGCGGTGTGTCTTTGGTGTCGGTCTTGTAGTGGAAGCTAACTGGGCGGAGCGACAGAACTGCTTCGCTGGCTTTATCCATGGCGGCGATGTCCTTCTTGAACCGCTCTGAGGAGACGACCGTGCCCAGTTGGCCGGTGTTGGACACGACGACTGGCGCAGTGGTGCCGCTTTGCGTAGTCACAGCATACACGTTAGCAATCCAAGTCGTGTTGCTGACGTCCGCACCAGCGACGTTCGAACCTATACAAGTAACGTCCCCGGCCGTGACAACGTTCGCTCCCGCATTTAGACCGATGGCCGTGTTGTCGCTGCCGGTGGTGTTGTTTATGAGCGCTTGAAAACCGATGGCCGTGTTGTCGCTACCGATGGTGTTGTTCAAGAGCGCTTGAAAACCGTTGGCTGTATTGTCCGTGCCGATGGTGTTGAGCAAAAGCGCTGTCGCGCCGGTGGCCGTATTGTTGTCTGCGTTGTTGAGGTACAGCGCTCCCACACCAATAGCGGTGTTGTAATTGCCGATGCTGTTGCCAAAAAGCGAATACCAACCAAGGCCAGTATTTCCAATACCGCTGTTGAGAGAGTCCAGCGCATTGCACCCTACGGCTGTCGTGAAGTTCGGAAAGCAGCCGACCGCACCACGCGCCGCTCGCGCTTGTGGCAAAAGCCCAAAGCAGCCAAACACGATAGTGATGAGAAGTGGCAGAATTATTTGTTTGAAATGAGTCAACAGATTCATGGTTCTTCCTTTCCTTTGCCCGCTTAAGTTGCGTTGTAGAGAATCCGCCATCGATGACGGTTTGCGTCCCCTCCGTTTAAACGGAAACTGCGCGGCGAAGTTCCCTAAAAATGTAGCGCAAGTCGAAGATTATCGGTAAAGACAATATGTGTCTTGTGCCGTCCCGCCGTCATTCGAAACTTTACTCTCATTGGTCACGGGAAGAATCGTCATGACAGTTAGCCGTTCAAATGTTTTGGCCGATCATGGCTTCCTTCCCGTCTGGGTCCGCAAAAGCCAGAGCGGCAGATCGCGCGTTAGTCGTGGATTCGACGCGCCGAATTCGTCCGTGACTGCGTCTTTCCCCTTTTCCATCACAGAGGCTGCAACTATGCCGATGGCGTTACGGTTTTCGGAAACGATCGGCGAGCCCGACATGCTGCCTTCGATCGATTGCGCGAGCTTTGAGACCCAGAGCGGACCATCAATCCTGTTCATCCATTCGACCTGGCATCCAAACCATTCCCCTTCCAGGTTAAGAAGAAAACCGCGTCCGTTCTCCGGTGCCTCAGTAATTCGGAACGGTGTAGCGTATTCAAGAAGCGCGCGATAAGCGTCTGCTTCATCGGAACAGGTCTGTGTATCGGGAACGCCGAGCACGGCCACGTCGGCGATGGGATTTATGAACAGACACTCGCAAGCAACAGTCGGAGCGGAGCCGAGTGGGCCGAGCATGTTCCGGTAAACGTGTTCTTCGGAGTAAGCGATGCCGAATCCCGAAGGAAGCCAGGGCAGGCAGTGGCTGGCAGTAACAACAAGGTGTTCGCCGCGATGCTCGACGACAAACCCGCGTCCCTCGCCAACGGTGAGCACCGTGCCTTTGGGCTTTTCCCTTTCGGCTGGTTTTATCGCTCTGGTCCGCATCTCAGCGGAAAGCTCTTGCGCTGCTTTTCGCATTTTAGGCCGGAACCATTCATGGATGTGGCTGCCGTACTTGGGTTGCGCCTGCCCTTCGCGTTGTTTCTCCTGCCGAAGGTGGCAGTCGGCGCGTATCTTCGTCTCTTCGGGTTTCATCACTTGGTCACCTTCTCCCAGTCATGAGCCCTAGGCGTTACCCACATCGGGCCGTCATTCGCGTTTATGACGATGCGGGCAACGTAATCGAAAGGCACGAGAACGCGAACAATTTCAAAGAGTGGTAGCGCGTGCGTTCACGCTTCCGACAATTCCACTTCCTAAATCCCGAACGATTCGGCACGATTCTCGCCGTTCAGCCTTTTCATCGCTTTCGCCTGGGAAGGCAGGAAATAGATTGCAAGATCCAGTCTAATTATAGTTAGGCCTATGAGCATTGGTCCTTGCGGTGATGTCAAAAACCGGAATGTCGCGAGCGGAGACAAGCAAATGAGTAAAGAGCGACTCATGCAGTGAACCCTGAAGCCGCACCGGCCTTAAAGCCAGGACTCTGCCGCTCCAACTCCAAAAATGCACCACTTGCGCTCCTAGACGCCGGACAGCTGGCGCTGAGACGACCGCGTAAATACTGAGGGTGCTCTGAGATGCATCTGCGAGAGAAGAAAAGGCTCCCCAAAAGATTTCGGACAATTTCGAACGCGAAGGTGCGTTATTATGCGCGAATCGTGCAAACTCCCTGATTTGCATTTTCGTCGCTGACGCGCAGCTTAACGCATGTTTACGGAGGAATTGCGCAAAGCCGCGAAAATTTCAAAGTGGGTTCGAATCACGTTAGGTCGTAGCCGGTTTGTGCTGAATTGAGGATGCGGTCGCGATGCAATAATTTGAAGGGCGATGCAGGCGGCGTTTTACCAATCGGAAGCTGAGCAGCCGCATCCGGGGCGGGCACGAGCGATCATTAAAGCGCATCCCGAGGTTCGTGAGTTAATGGAGCGCAATCCGTGGACTGCGCTGATCGCGATCTCGATTTTGATGATGCAGACGGCGATCGCGTTCGGCATGGGCCAGTTGGGCTTCGGTTATTGGTGGGTCAGTCTGCTGATCGCCTTTTGCGTCGGCGCGTTCGGCAATCATGCCAACTACGTTATCATTCATGATGCGACGCATAACCTGATTTTCCGGAGCCCGAGCTGGAACAAGATGGTCGCGATAATCGCCGATCTTCCAAACCTCACATCAGGTGCGATGGGATTTCGTGTTTTTCACTTGAAACATCATTCCCATCAGGGCGATTACGAATGGGACGCAGACCTGGCGAACCATTGGGAGGCCCGCCTGGTAGGCAACTCATGGTACCGGAAGGCAATCTGGCTGATGCTGTTTCCATTTTTTCAGGTAACGCGTCCGCCTCGACTCAAAGCGATCAAGATGTGGGACCGCTGGTTCTCAATCAATCTTGCATGCGCGATCGCGTACGACGTGACGATCGTTTATTTATGCGGTTGGGCTGGATTTCTTTATTTGGTGTTCGCGTTTTTGTTTTCCATTGGGTTGCATCCGGTGGGAGCGCGCTGGATTCAGGAGCATTATACTTACGACTTCGACCAGGAGACGTTCAGCTACTATGGGCCGATCAATTGGGTGGCGCTGAATATGGGTTATCACAACGAGCACCACGATCTGCCGTCGGTACCGTGGAACAATCTGCCGAAGTTGCGCGCGATGGCGCCGGAGTTTTATAACAATCTGAAATATCACTCTTCGTGGAGTAGACTGCTCTTTCAGTTTATTTTCGACAGGCGATACAGCCTCTATTCGCGAGTCGAGCGAACCGAAACGGACGGGCCACGCACCGCTTCACAGATGGTAAGCCGCGAAGCGAGCAACCTTGATCTGAGTGCCCGGCCCATTAGCTTTTAGCCATGGCGGATCAATTAGACCAGAGAAGAACTCTCTCGAAGCCGCCCCTCTACCTTTCGACCAAGAACGAAACGGTCCGGATGTTCGACAGCGATTTCATGGAATTCTTTTCGCGCGTGCACCCAGCGATTCCATTGATTCTCTACCTTCCAGTCGTCGGTTTTATGCTTTACGTGGCAATTTGGAGGCAAGGATTCCCGGTGTTTGTTGTCGTGGGATTTTTCTCTGCTCGGCATGCTCCTCTGGACCCTGCTCGAATATCTGATCCACCGATACATTTTCCATTACGAACCAAAAACGCGCTTGGGGAAACGGCTGCACTACATCGTTCACGGCGTGCATCACGATTATCCGAATGATGGAAGAAGACTAGTTATGCCCCCCAGTATCAGTGTTCCTCTGGCGTTTCTCTTTTACGGCATGTTTCTGCTAATTTTCGGGCGCTTTACGTCCAGCGCGTTCGCCGGCTTGGTCTTCGGCTATGTTTGTTACGACATGCTCCACTATGCGACGCACCATTTTCCGATGAAGCGCGGCCTCTTACTCTGGCTGAAGCAGTATCATCTTCGCCATCACTACAAAGATGATCACGCGGGGTACGGCATCAGCTCGCCGCTGTGGGATTACGTTTTCAGAACGACGCGAAAATAACGCCGCCTGGGGCTATGTCTCACGATCACATAATCGGTTGATGCGTCGAATGCCAGGCGCTTCTGCCATTGCAGCAAAAATCTTGTCCTGAAATCAGAAACCCGCTAGATTGGCTGCCCCGACACGGAACCGCTGCGGCGGAGAATTTCGTAAGGAATCTGTGAAACATAAAAACTCTCAATTTTGCTGGGACACGGCGGCGAGCGAAAGACGGTGTACGATTCGATGAATCAGAACCCGGCAAAACTCAGTCTGAGTGATTTTCTGGCACACGAAACGAGTGATCCTCTCGAGCCGCCGCCTGGATTCACGCACTGGATGCGACAGGCCACATTCGCGGTGGAACTTTATGAACCGGCGCTGCTCTCCAGTGCCGATGCGCGCACGATCATCGATTACAACGGCCGGCCGCGCTCGGTGATCAACCTTTGTTCCTACAATTATCTCGGGTTGGCGAATCACCCCGAAGTCATTGCGGCAGCGCAGGAAGCGTTGAACACACATGGTCTTGGCGCATGCGGTTCGCCGATGCTTTCCGGCATGACGGACCTGCACCGCGAGCTTGAGAGGCAGGTGGCGAATTTTCTCGGACGCGAAGACGCCATGCTTTTTAACAGTGGGTTTGGCGGCGCGCTTGGAACTATCTCCGGTTTGCTGCGCAAAAACGACGTAGCGATCCTGGATAATCGTTCGCATTTGAGTTTGCGCGACGGCGCGGCGCTTTCGCGATGTCGCGCGGACAAATTCGAGCACAACGACCCGGTATCGCTCGATAAGGCGCTGGCACGCAAACAGGCTCGCCGCCAACTCGTGGTGATGGAAGGAATTTATTCCATGGATGGCGATTTCGGGAACCTGCCAGCGCTGCTCGATATCGCGGAGTCGCATGGGGCGAGCGTTTTTGTCGATGAAGCGCACTCGATGCTCGCTTGCGGCGAAAACGGTCGCGGCGCCGCGGAAAAATTCGGTGTGGAAGGTCGCATACCGCTTGTTTACGGCACATTTTCAAAAGCTTTTGGCGCGCTGGGCGGGTTTGTGGCCGGGCCGAAGGACACCCTTCGTTACCTGCGTTTTTACGCGCACCCGTATGTTTATTCATGCGCTTTACCGCCCGTCGTCGTGGCGGCGATTTTAAAAGCGCTGGAAATCGGAATGCGCGAGCCGGAGTTACGGAAAAAACTTTGGGAGAACGCAGAATACTTTCACGCGCAACTGCGCAACATTGGAATCGATACCGGAATGTCGACAACGTACATTATGCCTCTGGTGATCGGCGACCGGGAACGCATGTACCGGTTAGGCCATGAATTGCGACGGCGCGGTTTGTGGGTCGCGCCGGTAGATTACCCAGCGGTGCCGCAAAACAAGATTTGTTTCCGCGCCTGCGTGACTGCCAAACATACCCGCGCCGATCTCGACGAAGCCCTGAACATTCTCGGTGACACACTCAAAGCGGATTCGAAAATTAAGGCAACCACGTTCCGGTTGCGCTGCAAAATGTCTGAGCTGGCGGTGAGGATGAGTTCTTGATGCTGGCAGAGGTTGTTCACACGGCAGTCCCCAAGGTCGAATCGACTTTCAAAGCGCGCGAAGTCGAGGGAATCCTGGATCTTCATTTTTACCGGCCCATAGGCTTCCGCCTGGCTGGGCTTTTCGCGCGGCTGAAGATGACTCCGGCGGCCGTGACTTTGCTGGCCGGCACCTTCGGGGTCATTGCCGGACACCTCTATTTCTATCGCAACCTGAGCATCAACATTGCCGGGATGGTGCTCCATGTTTGCGCGAATACACTCGATAACGCGGACGGACAGCTGGCGCGCTTGACGCACCGGGAAAGCCGGGAGGGTCGTATCATTGACAGCATTGCCGACCACCTGGTCTTCGTCAGCATTTATTTCCATTTGACTCTCCGCTACCTGTTCGAAGGTTGGTCGCCGGCCATCTGCCTTCTGGCGCTCGCCGCCGGGATCAGTCACGCATTGCAAGGCGCGGCTGCTGATTATTATCGCAGCACCTACCTTTATTTTGTAACCCCGGGAGCGCGGTCTGGCGTAGATTCCTCCTCTCGACTGCGATCAGATTACCGAAAGTTGGCCTGGCGTCAGGTACCGTGGCAGAAACTTCTGCTTGCTTTGTATCTGAATTTCACCCGGCAACAGGAAATGCTTGCGCCAAGATTGAAAACGTTACGCGATGTCGCCAGCCGATTATTTCGTAGCGGAATCCCCGACTGGTTTAGAACACGTTATCGAAATCTAACCCGTCAGATGCTCAAGTGGTGGGGATTGTTGATGACGAATATTCGGATGCTGGTCCTGTTTGCGCTTCTGTTTATCGGCCAACCGATTTACTACTTCTGGTTTGAGCTGATCCCGCTGAATTTGCTGTTCCTTTACCTGATCGTGCATCAGGAAAAAATGGCTGAATCCCTGCTAGAGGCGGTAGAAGATTCGAAGCGTTCGGCATAGAACGAATTCCGTCGCAGCATTGTCATGTCGAGCGAAGCCCTGCAACGAAATGCGAAGCATGAGGCCAGGCTTTCAAACATCTCTGTCTATTGCGGGCACTCAGTAAAGAAAGCGATCAAAGATTCTTCGCTTCGCTCAGAATGACATTATAAATCGCTGCTAGCCTTTTCCATTCGTGTCAAAGATCGAAGTTTTAGAAGTGACCTCGCGCCGGGAGCGCGATGCCTTCATCAAATTCCAGTGGCAAATTTATGCGAACGATCCGGCGTGGGTGCCGCCACTGATCATCGAACGGAAAGCCTTCCTTGATCGCAAACATCATCCATTTTACAAGCACGGGGACGCCACGTTATTCCTGGCGCGGAAAAACGGCAAAATCCTCGGCCGAATCATGGCCAGCGATGACCCGAATTACAATTCGTTGCACCAAACCAACGTCGGCTGTTTCGGCCTGTTTGAGTGCATCGATGATCCCGATGTAGCCGCTGCGCTCTTCGAAGCCGCGGCCCTCTGGCTTCGCAAGAAAGGCCGCACTGAAATCATGGGCCCGATCGATTATTCAACCAATTACGTCTGTGGCCTGTTGATCGACGGCTTCGAATTTCCGCCCACAGTATTGACCGCGCACAATCCACCGTATTACCGGCAGCTAATCGAGGGCCGTGGTTTTACAAAAGCGAAGGATTGGTACGCGTGGTGGTTCGCTGATCCGTCAAAAGCCGTGGCGCAGTTGCGACGGCTCGCGGCTCGCGTTCACAGGCATTGTCCTGTCACTTTTCGTCCAGCCAATCTCAAAAATCTTCGGGATGAAAGCAGACGGCTCCGTGAAATTTACAACCAGGCGTGGGAAAAGAACTGGGGCTTTGTGCCATTCACAGAAGCGGAGATCGAGTTTATGACCAAAGAATTGAAGCCGCTGCTCCTGCCGAAGTTCGCCTGGGTCGCCGAGAACGGCGATGAGCCGGTCGGGTTCGCGCTGGGTGTGCCGGACATCAATGTGGTCCTGCGCGACCTCAACGGTCGGCTGACACGATTTGGGTTTCCAATCGGTTTGATCAAATTACTGTTTTGCAAGAACCGTATCCAAAAGGGTCGCTTGATCGCTCTCGGCGTAATTGAAAAATATCGCCGCGCCGGCATTGCCGAGGTGCTCGTGCTGCGCGTGATAGAAGAAACAATGGTCAAACGCGGGATCACCGGCGAACTAAGCATGACGTTAGAAGATAACTTCATGATCAACCGCTTTCTCGAAGCGATCGGAGCCTATCGCTACAAGACATATCGAATTTTCGAAAGGACGCTGACCGAATGAGCAAGCCCCAGGACGGTTTCGTTTCACGGTTTTTGAATCGGCCGATTTCCTGCCGAATAACGCGTTTCCTGATCAAGTTTCCGATTCATCCCAACGCCTGGACGATATCGATCTTTGTTTTGCCGCTAATCGCCTGCGTATTTTTAGTGCGCGGCAATTACGTCAGCATCGTTATCGGGGCGGCAATTTTTCAAGCGTTCAGTATTCTTGATGGTTGCGACGGCGAAATTGCGCGTGCCAGGAACCTCGAATCAAAGTTCGGGGAACGCCTGGATTATTTCTGCGACTTCATCGCTAGCCTTCTCTACGTCCTCGCTCTCGGGTTGGGGCTTCATCATTCCAGTGAAGGAATTGTGTGTGCAGTTCTGATTACTGCCAACGAGATGCTCCTACGAGCTGGTAAGAGCCAAACGGCGCTTGCTCCTTCCGCGTTGCATGAATCGTTTTATGAGAGACACCGCGGAATGATCGGGCATTCCGGTTTACTCAATCTCGGCGAACGATTTGTGTGGTGGCTCTTTCAGTTAACTAAACGCGACATGGCTCTGGTCGTTTTTCTAATGCTTGCATTACTGGGTCTGGCCCAGTGGATCCTTCACCTTTGGGTGACTGTTGCCGGCGTGAGCGTGGTTCTCAGCGCGTTGGCTGCGATTAGGGCCAGCTGCGCTCCGGGCGAAATCGTCACGCAGGAGCGACGATCGTGATTGCATGCTGTCGGGTGGACTGTTGATGCGCCCCGTTTAAGTAGCCGCGCTCTGCATGTGTTCCGACATCCGTTTCTCTGCATATTTCAGCATCTGCGGAGTATCAACATCCTGCCACCAAGCGTCGCCTATATCGATGGCTCGGACATTCTTATCGCTGGCCATCAATTGAACTGCGTCCGCCAGGCTGCAGTCGCTCCGGCGGCTGCCGGACTTCGCCCGCTCGAGATAGTCGAAGATTTCCGCGGGACAAACGAACAAGCCAGTATCAATCGCATCGTAGTGCCGCAGTTTTTTCCCGATATCGGTGATCTTATCCCCGCAGGTTTGGACTTTCATCGCGTCTTCCAAATCGAAAATGGAATCGAGTTTTCGATCTACAGCGATGTTGAGGAAACTCGATTCAGAAGAATCAAGTAAATGATCGACCACGGCACCGTCGAAAAGATGGTCGCCCATTGTGAGAAGAAAGGGTGCGCTGCCATGACCTGCGGCCGCAAGAAGCGAAATGCCGTTTTGTTTTCGCCAATCGCGATTTACGATGAACGACGCGCAGATGTGCGGGGGAATTAACTGCTTTGCCTCCGCAATTACCCGCTCGCTTTCGTAGCCGACCACGAAATGGGCACTCCTGATTCCGGCGCAGCTCAAGGCCTCCAGCGTGTACGACATTAATGGTCGGCCAAGCACCGGCACAAACGGTTTGAGGAAATTCTTATCCGTTCCGCGGAGGCGCGAGCCTTGGCCAGCAATTAAGATTACAGCTTCAGAAATAGCACTCATATGCCGTAGTATTTTTTCAGTCCCCAAATTCGAACACGCTGTGGGAGAAAGCTGAAAATCAGCGGTGCGATTTTGGATTCAAACGCGTTTCCAACAGTTACTCGCGGCGGAGGCTCGACCGCGTGGATCAGTTTGAGAACCTGCAGCGCAACCATTTCCGGGCCCGGAGCATTTTTCATGTTCCGTTCGACTACTTTCCAGGTTCTGGCGATTTTGGCGTCATCGCTATAGAGGTTGTCGCTCACCATCACGCTCCGGTTGAATTCGGTGCGAATGTCGCCGGGTTGAAGATCGACGATGCGCACGCGGGGATGAGCAAACTCAAGCTGGATGGACATGGTAAAACTTGCCAGCGCTGCTTTGGCGGAGTTGTAAGCAGCCATGAACGGCACTGGAAGCCGGGAAGCTAACGAAGTGACGTTAATGATCAAACCTTCCCCGTGCGGCTGCATGTGCCGCAATGCGAGCTGCATCAGTTGGATTTGGCCGAACACAAGGATTTGAAACTGGCTCGCGATGGTCTCGAGAGGCAGAAGCTCAGCAGCCCCGAAATGACCGGCTCCGGCATTGTTAATCAGAACGTCGAAGTAACCAGCTTCGCCGAGCGCGGAGTTGAATGCGTCTTCTATCGAGAGCCGATCGGCGAGGTCGAGACGAATCGGATGCAATCGTGGCGTTTTGGGAATTCGCTCCAAATCGCGGGATGTGCCCCAGACTTCGTGACCCTCAGCGACGAGTAGCTTGGCGATGGCCAGACCAATACCCGAACTCGCACCAGTGAGAAAAACTCTCTTCACCATTTCGAAAATTTGTTTCGCGTCATGCGACGCAGTACATGTGTTGCAACGGGATTGATTCCTATTTTAACTATAGCCTAGATGCAAGAGATCATGCGTATCTCACCGGCGTTGCGACCGTACTAAAGAACTCCTGCAACTTCGAGATGTCGACTTTGTCCAGATGTGGCTGCTAATTTCGTTTGTTCTTGTGATCCTGGGTGCGCTGGGTCTCAAGCGTCTGTTTCCTGTCATTAGAAATGTTAGAACGCGTCGGCGACAAGTCCGTTTCATCCGTGAAACTTTGGCAAACGGCAGGACATCAGACGATCGGCGAGTTATTGCTTCACTTTCGACGGTGCCCGACCGGATCGGCAATCTTGGGCCGACGATCCGCTCCCTTCTAAAACAAACGCGGCCGCCGGATGAGATTGTACTGGCCATCCCGGAATTTTCGGTTCGCGAGCGGCAACCTTATGTCGTGCCGAAATATATTTCGCGCTTGCCGCGCGTGCGTGTTTTGCGTTGCCGTGAGGATTGGGGGCCGGCAACGAAGTTTATCGGCGCGATTCAGGATGAGCTGGCAGCGGGACGGGAGAATACGTTGATCATGGTCGTAGACGACGATCGGCTTTATCCGCGCGATGCCCTTGAAACTTATCTTTATTATAGCGAGCAACTGCCGAACGCGGCCCTATGCTTTCGCGGCGCCGCCATGCCTTCCACCTTGGATTGGGACGATGCCAAAATGATTTACGGCAGGGACCTTCGCGAGCCTTGCCCCGTAGCTGTCATCACCGGGTGCGGAAGTTACCTTGTACGGCCGCGGTTCTTTGACCGACCGCTCTGGGATTATTCGCAGGCCCCGTCCGTGGCGTTTTACATTGATGACATTTGGATTAGCGCATGGCTCAGCCGCCGCGGCGTGAAGAGATATGTTATTCCGGCGTCAGCCATGATGCGAAGCGTGCGTCGGCAGCGACGAACTGTGTCGCTAAACAAGATTCACGCCCGTCAGAAACTCAACAATGAAATCATCGCGTTTTTTCGCGATGCTTGGGACGTCTTTGCTTCGTAACTACGGATGTTCGTCCTTGCGATGGGTATGATGCCGCCACCACTGAACGCCGAAGACTGCGAGGAAAACCGCAGCGCTGGTGACTTGTGCGATAATTCCACTCAGCAATACGCGGCAAGGGATAGCTGGAAGCAGCGCGATTCCTGCGGCGACCAGCGGCGGTCGAATGTCGCTCCACGAATCCTTCCAATGAAAGACCCATCGCAGGGTCACGTAGCGCAACGTTCCCTGCACCAGGTAGGGCAAAAGAATACCAAATGCCGCACCCATTGCACCGAACCGCGGAATCAACCAGAGAAGTCCCGCCACGGCGACGACACAGGTGATTGATGAATGCAGTAGATTCAAACGCGGCCGTTGCACCATGATTACCGTCTCACCCAAGGAAACAAAGGCATTGGTAGCGCTGGCCAAAGCAACGATGCCCAGCCAGCGGCCGCCTTGCCAAAATGCCGGACCGTAAATGAGCAGAATCGTGCTGCCCGCTAGAGACAGGACCGCAACGAGTGGCAACAAAATCCAGAGCATCCACTGAGCGAGCCGCGCGTAAGTCGCAGCCGCAATTTTGTGATCGCCCGTCGCAGTCATTCCGGCCACAACCGGTGCAAAAATAGGGTTGAAAGCCTGATTAACCTTTCGCAAACCGTTCGCGGTGCCGATGACTGCACTGTAAACACCAACCGTTGCAAGCGTCACACCTGGCGCGCGTCCAACAAAGTAGCCGAGCATGAGGAGGTCCAACCGGGAAATGAACGCGTTAATCAGCTGATAAATGCTGATAGGAGCAGCATATCCGACCAAAGAGCGTGCTTCGCGAAAAGGTGATACAACATCCGCCTCCGCGGGAACGTGGCGAAACAACGTTGAGGCGAGCGCGAGTGCGATGAGTCCCGAGGCTGCTGTCCCAACGATCGCAGCTACCTCCGGTGAGGACTCCTTGAACCCAACTGCGAATGCGAGCAGAAAGGCGAGCGTGGTCGCAATCGGCTCGGTCATCCCGCGCGAGTAGATGTCGTGCTGCATCACCTTCATCCCGCGCGAAACGGCGGTGCTGATCCGGTACAGAGCCAGACCCGGCATCGCGCAGAGAACGAGTGCAAGGGCCGAAACCATCTGTGGTTGTACGTGAAGACGATTGTTAAAAAACCGGAGCGCTACTATGACGATGGCAGCGGTCACAATAGACTGCGCGACTCCCAGTACTACGGCGACTCGAAAAAGGGCCCGGCTCCGCGCCCGGTTGCCGACAGCTTCCGAGCGCGCGATGAATGTGGTGATCGCATTGTCCAGCCCAAGAACACCGATCTTGCTGATGATGTCAGTGGTTGACCACGCGACGGAGAATATGCCAAGTGCTGCCGGTCCGAGCAGACGCGCGACGAGAAATGAGAAGATGCCTCGGAAATTCGAGGCCAACATCGCGATCGTGTTCAAGAAGGCGCCGCGTTTTAGCTCGACTCCGGTTTCGTCTACACGCGCTGGCGCGTCCGACGCCGGCGGCGGAACATCAAGCAAAACTTCCGTCGGGCTCACTGACTCCCCGTGAAACGGGTCAGAGGCTTGGGCGATTTCAGTGTTATGCGTCATGAGAAACAGGGGCGTGATTCTTCGCCGGAAATACGCTCGATGCAACGATCACCCGACATTCGCGCTAGTATCGCCCCGATGCTACAATCGGCTGCTCGAATCGCCAAAATTTTTCGTCTTAGGAAGGAGCTGGAAATGGCCCCCTCTATAGGTAATCCAATCTTACAACGCACAGCTTGGTGGATTGGTGCGCCGCCTTCCTTCTTTCGAGTATGCGAGTCTTAATTACGGGAGGTGCCGGTTTCATCGGCCGGCATATTGCCGAACACTTTCAGGATCGAGCGGAAGTTCGCGTCCTTGATAACCTGCGCAGTGGTTTGAAGGGCAATCTGTCTGGCTTGGAATGTCAATTCATCGCTGGCTCAGTTCTCGATCACGATCTCGTGAGAGAAGCCATGAAAGGCGTGGACTTTGTCTTTCATCTAGCGGCCATGGCGAGCGTGCAGGAATCCATGCAGAAGCCGAAGGAATGCGCCGAGATCAATACCGGGGGTACAGCAATTGTTTTGGAAGAAGCGGAGCGGGCGGGTGTGAAAAAGCTGATCTTCAGCAGCTCTGCTGCAATTTACGGCGACAATCCGACCAATCCAAAGATCGAAAGTATGCCTGCCGACCCGAAAAATCCGTATGCCATAAGCAAGAATGAGGGCGAACGGTACTGCAACTCTTTCACGGATGAAGGGCGACTCGCCACGGTGTCCCTTCGTTATTTTAACGTTTTTGGTCCCTACCAGGATCCAAGAAGTGAATACGCCGCGGTCATTCCGGCTTTTATTGAGAAAGCGATTAAGAACGAGCCGATTACGATTTTCGGAGACGGCCGGCAGACTCGAGACTTCATTTATGTAGAGGATGTGACTGCGGCCAATGCGTTCTTCGCGTTAAAATCACAGGACACCGGGGTCTTCAACGTCGCTTGCGGGAAGCAGATCACAATAACCGATCTGGCTCTGGCCATTCGCAAACTTACCAAGTCCAGCTGCACGATTGATTCCGGCGCGGAGCGATCCGGCGACGTGAAACATTCCCTCGCAGATGTGGACAAGGCTCAGACGGCTGGCTTTAAGTCCGTCACCGATTTGGCCAGCGGACTGCGCGCAACAATCGAGTTCTTCAAGAAAGACCTAGTGGGCATTATTGAGCAGGGCCGTCATTCATGAGGCGATGTCAAAGCCGCTGGGTCAACGTGACAATCATCACGATCGTAGTCATCCTGCGTTTTCCCACGCTCCTGCCATCGTTGTACAACGCTGACGAGGGCTATTACGGGATAATCGCGAACGATACCCTGGACGGCGGTACGCTTTACCAGACGGCCGTGGATACGAAGCCGCCAGGCATCTATTACATTTACATTGCCGTTTTCAAGGTCGCCGGGAAGAACAATCTTCTTGCCGTTCATATCCTCGCCATCCTGGTCGTCGCAGCCACCGCCTTGGTCGTGCGCCGGATTGGCGCGCGAGTGGGGGATGATTGGGCGGGGGCATGGAGTGGTATTGGCTATGCCGTGTTCGTCCATGCCTACCGGCCAGGGGATACACTTGCTGCGAACACCGAGATTTTCGCGTCTTTTCCGCTCGCTTTGAGCGTTCTTGCCTTCCTCCGAGGGCAGAAAAAGCCGGTCTGGGGTTGGATGTTCCTCAGTGGCGCGCTGGTCGGCGTGGCGACTTTGATTCGGCAGCCTTCCGCAGTGACTTTGGGAGCAATGCTGACGTACCTCGTTTACGTCTGGCTCATTCCCCGTTCCCAATCACTCGGACGTGTTTTGGCAGCAGGCACCGGTGTGGTTACTGGATTCGTCGCCGTAATCGGCGCACTGGCGTGGTATTACCGGTGGCAGGGCAATCTACATGACGCGTATCTGTGGGCGTGGGCGTTTGCAATTCGCTACGTCGAGTCTGAAACAACCTTCCTTTATGTAGTGAAACGTCTCGTCACCGTTCATCTGGTTGTGATGCTCGCCTGGGGGCTGTTATGGTATTTTGGTGTTCGGCAAGTGATTGAGACACTTAGATCTTTTCGGCGCGGGAGAACTCTGCCAACCGAGCAGGTACTCTTCATTTTCTGGCTGGTCCTCAGTTATTTGACGATATTTATTGGATGGCGATTTCCGGGACATTATCATTTGGCCGTACTTCCGCCGCTTTCGATTCTCGCCGGCCAGGCGTTCTCACGTTTTGTCGCGGAGCAACGGCGCTCTTCTCAACAACGCTGGCGATGGATTCGAATAGGCGTTGTTGGTGCGGCTGCTTTGCCGGCAATAGGTTTTCTCGTCGGCGCTTTTGTAGTGCGAACACAGACACTCGATTTTCTCCCGGTTGTTCAGAAGATCGTCAATGAGACGAGACCGAACGATCGTATTTTTGTCTGGGGAAGTAGCCCGCAACTCTACAGTTTCTCCAACCGGCGGATGGCGACGCGTTTCGTGAGCTGCACACACCTGGTCGGCGCCTATGCCAGCCGGCCTCACGAGGTGAGAGATAAAGGGCAGAGCGTGATTCCGGAAAGTTGGAAGATGTTCCAGGCGGACTGGCAAGCCCACCCTCCAGTGCTGATCATCGATATGTCAACCGTGGACCCGTTCTGGTTGGCTCATCCAATGACGCGATATCCCGTGCTTCGTGCCTTCCTCGGGGAATATCGCGTGGAGACAGTGATCGACGGCAAAACAATTTATCGTCGGCTTTGACACCGCAATCGAAACTACGCGCATGACGACACGAAAGCCAAGCATCTCGGTTGTTTATCCAATGTTCAATGAGGAAGAGAACATCGAGCGCGCAGTCTATTTCGCCGAGGCCGCCTTGGCCGATATGACGCCCGACTACGAGATCCTCATCGTCAACGATGCCAGCACCGACCGATCTGCGGAGATCGCGGAAGCATTGGCCCGGGCAAACCCTTGTGTGAAGGTGTTCCATCACGAACGGAATTTGAAACTGGGAGGCGCGCTTCGCACCGGTTTTAGCAACGCGACCAAAGAGCTGGTCTTTTACTGCGACTCGGATTTGCCGGTCGATCTAATGGAGTTGAACCGGGCGGTGCGCATCATGGAGCTAACAAGGTCCGATATCATTTCGGCTTTTCGGTTTGATCGCACCGCAGAAGGACCTGTCCGCACGGTGTATTCGGTCGTTTACAATTTGCTTATCCGTTTCCTTTTTCCGTTGCGGGTGAAGGACATCAATTTTTCCTTCAAATTGTTCAAGCGAGAGGTGTTGGATAAGGTTGCGTTGGAAGCCGAGGGTTCGTTCATTGACGCGGAGCTGCTAATCAAGGGCAAATTGCACGGATTCAAGATCGTGCAATTCGGTGTGGACTATTTTCCCCGAAATCGTGGCACCTCCACTCTGGCCAGCCCCGATGTGATTTTCAAAATGATTCGGGAACTGGTTGCCTTCCGGATGAAGATGCGACACGAGATTCGGGCCGCCCGGGTCTCCGCGCCTTGAAAAAGCTGATTGTTAACGCTGATGACTTGGGACTGACGACGGGAGTCAACCGAGGGGTACTGCGGGCTTTTCAAGATGGAATCGTAACGAGTGCCTCGTTGCTTGTGACGGGCAGTGCATTCGACGATGCCGTCGCGCTGGCTCGGCGGAACCCGGAGCTGGATGTTGGCCTGCATCTGGCGCTGGTGGAAGAGCAAGCGATCCTTGGCCGCGAGGTATTGCCAACCCTGGTTGATGCAAGTGGACGCTTGCCCCGTACGAGTGGTGAATTTCTCAGACGCGCGTTGCTGGCACGCATTAGCTGGGATGAAGTTGAGCGTGAGATCGCGGCGCAGATCGCCCGTTTTCAGAATACAGGCCTGCGACTTTCCCATCTTGATAGCCACCAACATCTCCACATGTTCCCGCCTGTATTCCAAATCGTTAGGCGGCTTATGCTCCGGATGGATAATGTTTGGATTCGCAATCCTGCTGGCCCCTGGCGAAAATCGGCGAGTGTCCGAATGGGACGGTGGGTACAGCGGCTTGGTTTGAATCTGATCTGTTTGTCAGCGCGAGCTTTGCACCGCACGCCCTTGCCGCAAATGCTGGATGGCACGTACGGATTCGAAGTCAGCGGGTGTCTAACTCGCTCTGCGCTCGAACAAATACTTCGGAAAATTCCCGACGGCGTCTATGAATTGATTTGCCATCCCGGCGAAGATGATGCGGAGACGCGGAGGCGATACAGTCATTGGGGCTATCGATGGGCTGAGGAACTGGAGGCCCTGACCGCGCCCGAAACGCGGGTGGTTCTAAAGGAACAGGGAATCGCACTGACCTCGTTCGTGCGGGCGTTCGGATGTGGGAACAACTCAAGCTCCTAATGAATTGCGTTGCGGACAACTAGCCCTAACCTGAACCTTTCCGATTATTTGCATGAAGCTCTCGGACAAAATCGGCCGTTGGATTTTCCGGCTATAGCAAGGTGTAATCTTTCTTGCGGTTACTGCTCCGAACATGACAAGTTCAGCGATCCGGTGCCGGCGGAGGTCTTGGAGAAGCGCCTTCTAAGACTCAAAGAGCTCGGTATATTTGGCATCTCACTGACCGGTGGCGATGCTCCTTACTCTTAAGAATTTGTTAATTTCATCTTTCCACGCAGATCAGGCTCGCGTTCCATGATCGAGGAGCACCACGGTTTCGATCGCGTCGTGATTTTAGGTGATGAATCGGCCAATTGGCAGATCGCCGGATTGCGCCAGCTTGATCGGCTCGTGCTGGGGCTCGATGAATTCGCCAAAGCAATGGGAACGGCAAACAAGATTGAGATTGTCGTTTTCTGGAAGCCCGAGATTCCACTTTCGGAGCGATTGTTGCCCAAGCACCCACGAATCACGCGTGTTCGGTTAACCGAAGCTTCCGGTTCGGTTGAACCGGAAGCACGCATTCTCGCTACGCGCCTGTTCGTCGCGCGAAATGCTTTGTCGAAGTTCTTTGCAACGACGCCCCCAGTGAAGATCGAGCAACCGATTATCGACCTAACGGGAGCGTGGCCACGACTCTTCGAGCAGTTCGAGAGAACGTGTCGAAACGCGACCCGCGCAGAGGAAGAGCATTGGCGTTTTCTCGCGCAGCCGAGCGAGATTGTCACCAGCGAGAAACACCTCCTTCGCGACATCGGCAAACCGCAGGACGGAATGGTTTCGAAGTTTTTGAACCGCCCGATCTCACGCGTAATCACGCGGCGTCTCCTTAAGCTCCCGATTACTCCCAATGCCTGGACGATGGTGATCTTCGCGCTCGCTCCCGTGGCTTTTGTGTTTTTGGTGCGCGGTGACTACACCGGGTTCCTGGCCGGGACTGCACTTTTCCAATTGATCAATATTTTGGACGGATGTGATGGCGAGATTGCGCGCGCGAAGTATCTCGATTCGGAAAGAGGCAGGCGTCTCGACGCCTTCTGCGATTTCGTCGCCAATCTGATTTTTGTTCTCTGCCTGGGCGTCGGTCTATTCCGGCAACCGTCGGTGAGCGCAAACATTCGCTTCGTTTATCTGCTCGAGAGCTTGATCACATTCTTTTTAATGGCGCGCGGGTTTGGCCGTTACCTCATGCCGCTTCTCGCTCGCGATACCACGCGCGTAGTCTCGCGCCGGCAGGAAGATTTCAACATAGCAGAGCGTTTTTTCGGTCGCACGTTGCCCGCTTTCATTTTTCAAATCACCCAGCGCGACGTGATTTATTTTGTGTTTCTCCTTTTGGCGATCGCCGGTCGCGCGTCATGGATTCTGCACATTGTTTTCGCTTTTTCCCTGATCACACTGCTCTTCAGGCTGTTCAGGTCGCGCATACCTAAGCATTCGAACAAGGCGCGTATGGCTTGATACAAACTGACGGAAGAGATCTGCAACACCTAATATGACGGAACCTTTTCGCCCGCCATTATTGATCGTCGCAGATTCGCCGGAGGCGTTGACGGACCTGTGCGGCATCTCGCTGCTGGAACGAATGCGTCGCATCGTGCTGCACCTCGGTTTTCGCGAGGCGATGATTTTGTCCAACTCCGTGAAGGCGGTGGCTGCGCATGTGGCTAACGAGTCGTGGCATCGTGCAGATGTGTCGCTCACGTTTCGAGAGCGCACCGGTGCGAAGGTCACGGTTGGCGATATTCTGGATTGCCTCGCTGCACTGAGGGTCCCCTCCGACGGGCGGGTCCTCATCGTATTCGCTGGTTTTTATTGCGATGAACGCCTGCTGCGCTCGCTCGCCGGCGCACAGACCAATTCCGCTCTCATCGATTCGGGTCCCCCGTCGATTATTGCGCCGCTTTTGGAAAATTCAGATACCAATTCTTCCCGGCTTTTGTGTGCGGCTCTGCTCTCGAGCGAATGGCTTTCTCGGAAAAATCGCGCTGGCACACTCGTTGAAGAGGTTGCTTCGGATACGATGGCGGGTCGCATAGCGCGCTTCGACGCTGCCCGACAGCAGGCATACATTCGAAACATGCGCAGGAGTGTGCGGCCGGTCTTCTTTCCCGCTCCTTCGCTCGAACGCCGTCCGCTGGCCGAGCGTTTCCTGCGTGACGCAACACAAAAAGGTGTCCTTGATTTTCCCGCGCTTGTGCACGCACCGATTGAGAAGTGGCTTGTTTCGCATCTCTGTCGGACGACGATCACTCCGAATCAGATCACGCTTGGAACCGGACTTCTCGGTCTATGTGTGACGCTGCTTTATGCCTGCGGGTATCTTTGGGCTGGTGTGTTGCTAGCCCTCGTTATAGGAGTTCTCGATGGCGTTGATGGCAAGCTCGCACGTTTGAAAGCGCAAACGACCAAGCTTGGAAACAGCGAGCACGACCTCGATTATCTTGTTGAAACGTCGTGGTGGGCGGCGCTGGCGTATCATTTCCATGCCACCGGTCAAATTCGTTACGCTTACGTAATTTTCTTGGCTTTCTTTGCCTTCCACAGGGTAGAGCGCGTGGCCACAAAAGCCGTTCAGCGACGAATTGGTCGAAGCCTGGATGATTTCGCCCCATTTGATCGTTTCGTGCGCATCGTCGCTGGCCGCCGCAACATTTATACCTGGCTGTTCACTTTTTTTCTTGTCATGGGGGCCCCGGCGATTGGCTTCATTTGCCTCTGTTTTTGGGGGGTGGCGAGCGCGGTCATCCACATCTTCCGTGCGTTGCAAATCGGCTTCACCGTCAAGGATAACGTTGCGGCAACGTCAACTCCGTCGTGAAAGAGGCTCGGCAAGGAAATCGTGGCACGCGCCGAACGCGTGCCATCGATATTCCACATTCTTCACGTCCGCGTATCGGCGGTCCGAAACCGCGGGGCATTGCCAATCCAGACGGAACGCACCAGATGAACGACAGCGCTAACGGTAGCCCATCCGCAGATGATCCCGTAACTTTGCGGGAAAGCGTTTAGCAAAAACCCAAACGCCAATATCCAGACATAAATATTCCTGCGGGCCGCGATCAGGCGGAAAGCACGGTCGAACGGCGAAATATCATCCAGCAGGCGACCTTTCACCATCTTTGCCCAACGCTTTGCGGATTCATCCAGCAGATGCGATGCGACGAGCAGACCGAGAAAATAGAACGCGTTAGAAAATTGGCCGCTTCGCCACAAATAAAAAGCGATCGCTGCCCACCAAGAATTCTCGATCAAATTGCCCAGATGATGCTCCCACTTGCCGTGTTCGGTGGTTTCAACTTTCACGCGCGACTGTTTACCGTCCAGTCCATCAACGATGCCAAAAATAAGAGCGGCCAGGATTCCCAGGCCAACGCGGCCCGCCACAAAAGCCACGGTAGCACTGCATCCGATGATTAATCCTGCGATGGTAATTTGGTTTGGTGTGATTGGCGTTTTGCAAAGAAGCGATATCAATGCGGTTTCAATTGGCGCGTGAAGGTAAGCCGGCAAGTCAAGCGTTCCCTTCTGCGCGGAATCGAGGATGATGCGTTCCGCTAGGCGACGGTCCTGATCCAGTGGCACCCGAAAGCAGAGTGGCCGCACATGCCGGCGCATGCTGAAGATATAATCATCTTGCTTCGCCGCGTCGACGACGTCGATCTTCGCGTGGTCGATCTTCTTCGTGAGTTCGTTTAAAAACGGCGTCACGGGTGAAAGAGCAGAAAGAAAATCCCTCGTGATCAATGCTGGGCCGCACGGGTTTCGAATCAAATCTCGCGCGAATTCCGGCGGATTTGAATCGACCAGCGCGGCCGATGAATTGTTAACACAGAGGGCGGCGAGCAGCCGGGCATCACAATATATATTTGCCGGCATGATTAAAAACCGTTCCGCCGTTTGTTCCAAAAGCAGTTGGGCGGTGAGAGGTAATATTGCGGTCGATACAAGCTGAATCGTCAACTCGTTCCGTGCCCATGAGCGCTTCGCTAAGTCAGCTCCAACGATTTCTGGCGTGCTCGAAAAAACAATGGCGCTGCGAAATCCGAGTCGCTGTAAAACACGGAGTGAACGTTCAAGCAAGTTGACGCCACACAATACGCTTAGCGCTCCGGGAGCATCCGCTGTTACGATTGGCAGGATGTTCTCCATCCTGTTGAGATTAACGATGCCGCCGCGTCGCGCCAACTTTGAGCGGCTCTTGGGTTTTCCTTCGCGATACGCCTCTTAAACGCACGGTCCTCAAGAAATCGAACTGCCGCCAGCGGCGCGCTGCTGGCTGGCGATGATGCTGCCGTCTTTCATTTCGTGGATCCAATCGCACGCTTCGGCAATCGCCGGATTGTGCGTGGCCAGTAGCAGGGCTTTTCTGCGTTGATGCACCAGATTTCGCAGCAATTCGAAGGCACGCTCGGAGTTCGCTGTATCGAGGTTGCCTGTGGGCTCGTCGGCTAGAATAATCTTCGGATCATTGGCCAGCGCGCGCGCGATGGCCACGCGTTGTTGTTCGCCCCCGGAAAGATGTCGGCTGGGCCTTCGCAATTTGTTCCCCAAACCTACTCCTTCGAGCAGATCGGCCGCCCGGTCACGCATCTGCCCATCGGAAAGTTGACCGAGCTTGCGCATGGGGATCATCACGTTTTCCTGTGCGGTAAAATCTTCCATCAAAAAATGGAACTGGAAAATGAACCCGATGAACTGGCTCCGTTTATATGCCAACTGATCATCGCTCAAGTGCGACATCGACTCCGATTCGATTGAGACGTAGCCGGCATCTGGCACATCGAGCAGCCCAAGAACGTAGAGTAACGAACTTTTGCCGCAGCCGGACGGACCCACAACTGCGTGGACGCTTCCGGTCTCGATCTCCAGCGACACGCCGCGAAGCGCATGCACCCGTTCCTCCTCTTCGCCCAAATACCGTTCGATTCCATCACAACTGAGACAGCTTTCGCCATTCATCTTGACCCTCGAATGGTGACAACGGGCGCCAATTCAGCGGCGCGTCGCGCGGGGACGTAACTCGCGATGAAAACGGCCACAATCGCGAGCAACGTCGCGAATACGTAATGACGCCAGTCCCATGTGACCAAAAAATAATTTGTGTACAGCAAACCGCGGAGGCGAATGGGAATGTGCGACACGCCCCAAGTCATCAACGCGCCCAGCGCACAACCGAGCAACGATCCCGCCGCAGCGATCATCGCGCCTTGCCACAGAAAAATCGACGAAATATCGATGCGGCGATAGCCCATCGAACGCAAAATGGCGATCTCCTTGATCTTCGCCAGCACCGACATAGTCAACACATTGAAAATGCCGAAACCGGCTAGTAAAATGATGAGCGAAACGGTAATCGCGACGGACATTCTCAGAGTCAGAAAAAGTTGCAGCGTGCTTTCCTCGCGTTGCTGCCAACTTAAGGCACTGTGTTGGAACAGTGTTTCGAACCGGCTGGCCAACGCCGGCGCGCGGTCGGGATTTCGCAGCTTATAAATGATCATCGACGCACCGGACGGCTGTTGCAGTAAAGCCTCCGCGACCTTGGCATGCGAATAAACGCGGACCGAATCAATCGAGCCAATTCCTGCGCGAGCGATCGCGGCAACGGTGAATCGCCAGTACTCGCCGTTAGGCGCCAGCAATTGCACCGGGTCCCCGACGCCAGCTCGAAGCAGTTCCGCGAGGACCGAACCGATAATGATCGATCCTGTGTTATTTCGAAAGTCATCAAAGTTGCCCTCAATCAACTGGTGGAGAATGTCGGTGGTTCGCGCGTGCAGGGCCGGATCGATGCCGTAAAGATCGACCGTGGCGTTCTCAAATCCCGAGCGCGCGCTAACCGTTCCGCGTAAAACTGGTGAACAGGAAACCACATCGGGGAATTGCCTGCTCACTCGCATGATTTCATTGGGATTAGTGATGCCTTCAAAATAGAGACGGCGGCTGGTGGGTTCCTTAGAGCCTTTCGCCGCCACCATGAGCGGTTCGTAGCGGGGCCGGAAACGCGATCTGAGGACCAGGGCGCCGTTGGCTCCGATGTTGGACTCGATGAAATAGCGGGCGAAGCCCTGGGTCTGCGCTTGGGTGCAAACAAAGATGGCAACACCGAAGACGACACCGCTAAGGCTCAGAAGCAGCGCCCGCTTGCGGTGCGTCAAAAAACGCAGAGCAATATAGAGCGGCGGGGTCATGGCGCCTTCGGCGGAGGCGGCGAGCTGACCATGCGCTGGCGCACCGGCTGACCGGAGTGAAACTTGTCCTGGTCGGAGATGATAACATGATCGCCTTCGACCAGGCCATTGAGCGCCTCAGAGTAATCCAGGGTGCGAAATCCCACGTTGACCGTTCGTCGCTGCACGATTCCGCCGTTCACGACCAAAGCTTGATCCACCAGCAGCGCGCGCGTTGCTACCAGCAAGGCATTTTCATGGACGCCGGTGATGATGTTCATTTCGCCTGTCATTCCGACCATCAAATTGTCGGGGGGATTAGTCATCTCCAGCACAACGGTGTAGCGCTGAGTGGTTGGATCGGCCGCTGGCTGAACCGATGTGACACTCGCCGTGAAAGTACGCGTGCGGTAGGCGTACAATTGTACTTTGGCTTTCATCCCGGGCTTCACCTCCCCTACGTCTTCCTCGTTGACTTCGCCACGCACGTAGGTCTTGCGCGAAGAAACCGTGAAAAGCTCGTTGGCGTCAGACACCAGTTCCCCGTCGATTGTCTGAACGTTCGTTAGGATTCCGTCAATCGGCGAACGAACTTCGGCGTTCTTCATCTGTGCTTCCAGCTTTTTCGTGGTTTCCTGCAGCGAATTGAGATTTCGATCCCGTTCGATGCGCTCTGTCTCGACCGCCCCGCGCAATCGGTTCGCCTCGCTTTTTGCCTTCTGGTATTCGACTGCTGGCACGTTGCCCGAACCCACTACCTTTTCGAGCCGTTGCAGATTGTCCTCGGCCGTCTTGAGCAACTCCGAAGAGGGCAGGGGAAGCGCGGCTCTGTCGACGGCGGCCTGCAAATCGGCGCGGGCCTGTTTTAATTGTCGCGAAGTATCCTGGTCCGCGATTGTCGCCAGCAATTGCCCTTTTTCGACGCTCTTTCCGATCGCGCCGCGACCGGCAGAGAAGGGTTCCGCCAGCCGGATGAACCCGTCATTTTGCGCGCGCACTCGCACGACGAATGCCGGTTCAATCCTTACTGTGCCGTAAACTGCGGAGATGGCTGTGCCGCGACGCACCGTCGTCACCTCCGCGACCGGCATCAAAAAAAAATACGCCAGCGCGAAAAGGACCACGAGCGACGCACCGCCGATCCACAAGACGGTTTTTGATTCGGGCAATTTCAATTTGGGAAAACTAGTCTGATGTCCAGGGCGGTTCTTTGCAATAACCTCGTGCCCGGCGTTTGTTGTTCTCGTTTCTGTTTTTTCGTAAATGTTGGAGGGCATTATTTGCAAGACACCGCGGCGGACAGGTCCGTTCGATCCGTTGAGTCAGCCACACTGAAATTCGAAGGTTAGGAGGAAAATCAGGCCACTGACAATCCAACTTCGAAAGCGCCAAGGCGAGCCGATGTTCTGCAACCTTCAGCGGATCACTTGGTCGGATTACCTGACCGCGTAGGCCGGTCTGAAAATTGAAAATAACGGCCAGTGGCACGGTCCCATTCTGCGAGTGCAAGGTTATGTTGGTAAACGGCATCTAGCAGCCCACTCTTGGTCTTTAAAAAAGCGGTTTGGGTTACGCGGTATTCAAGCGCCGAGACCAGACCGCTGACGACATTCTCCCGTACCGTGCGGGCGCTTTCCTCCGCGGCGGCAGAGGCCGTTGCAAGCGATGTTTCACGGGCATCAATTGCCTGAAGGTCGTTGGCGATTCGCGACAGTTCACGGCTGACATTGGCCTCCAGCGTCCTGCACGTCAGCTCGTTCTCTTCCCGTGCGGCGCGCGCCTTTAACACTGCGCCATGCACCTGACCATTATCGACCACTCGCCAGGTATATGTGGCCCTTTCCATGACTTCCGATCCAATGAAGTCCTGTGTTTTGCTGGTTGATTCCTGCCGATGGATGCCTTTGACCGGAACATACTCGCCACGAATGTGTCCTCCGATGGCAGGATAGTAGTCCGCCGCAATGATCCGCTGGTCTTCGTTGGCAGCCCGCGTAAACAGGCGGGCGAGCTTCAGATCGGCCCTGCGCTGCAGGGCTTCTGCTGTATCGGAATCCAGATCGAGATGAGTCGGGGCAAACGCCAGCTCGCCTTCGGGGTTGGGGAGCGATGATTTCGCAGGATTCATCCCCATCGCTTCCGCCAGTTTTAATTGTGCGTCGGTGTACGCCCGATGCGCCGTCTCAATTTGCGGGACCAACTCGTCGGCTTCGACAGTTGCGCTCGTGAATGCGCTTCGATCGGCCAGGCCGGCTTCAAAGCGACTCTTCTGAGTGGCAACGTTTTCTTCGAGTTTCTGTCGTTGTTCGTCTCGAATGGATTCCAGTGAGCGATTGTAAAGCGCCGCGTAAAACGCCAGCCGGGCGGCGTGTAACTGGTCTACAACAGCGACATTTAATTGCTGTTGGGCAATCAAGACTTCAATGTCTCCACGCCGGAGCGATGGCGGCACAGCCATATCGAACAAAGCCTGGTCGAGCAGGGCGCGCCCGATGCCAAAGCCTTTTACTCCGTTTTCACCAGCGCGGTGACCAGCTTGAACACCGGCCGGCACAGCAAGTTGGGCGTCGGGCCACACAACGGAACGAAAAACAAGACGTTGCCCAGCAGCCTCCTCGAGACCGGCTTTCGCTTCCTGGATGGCTGGATTTTTGTCCAGCGTAGTTCGCAGGACCTCGCCCAGCGTTGCGGCGCTGGCCGAAGGTGCGAAGCAAATTATCAACACTGCGATCAGAAGTACGAGTTCGCGCTTCATCTCTGACTTAATTTTTCCGGCGGCTTCGCCAGATCGGCGGCGTGCGCCCCGGTGTGATTTTGATTTTTCGCGTCTTTGAAATCCGATCCAAAATTGAGCGTTTCTGCAGAACTCACACAGGCGTGGGCAAGACGGGCGAGCGCCACGTTGTGCAGATAAATCGCGCTCAATCGAGTGGTGCGGATCCGCGTTACATCAGATGCGGCTTGCAGGACATCGAGTTGTGTTCCCAACCCGGCAGCGAAATTTCCTTTTGCCATGTCCAGCGCTTCATCCGCTGTTTGCACGTTTTGTGTTTCACTTTCCAGGACCCGTTCGGCTTGTTGAAGGTCAAAAAATGCGCTGCGCACTTCCGAGGCCACGCTACGCCGCGCTGCTGCCAGAGCTTGCACCGCCCCTTCGCGCCGGGCGCGCGTTGCTTGCATGCGCCCTTTCGTTGCGAATCCGTCGAAGATATTCCAGGTAGCGTTTATCCCTACAACTCCCCCGTAGTTAAACTCCGGCCCGACATCCGGATCTCGCTCGCTGTAAACCTCATACCCCGAGAAGGCGCGGACGTGTGGGCGCGTTGCGCTCCGGTCCAGAATGTACTGGTGATCTTCGATCTCGATGTCTTTCTCCCGAGCTTTGATCACGGGCCGATTGGCGTCAGCCCTGGCCAGGCAGTCGTTTAAGTCCGGATGAGCCGGCCGATACTGCAATTCACCGGAGATCTCAAACGGCGGCGTCCGGTCTCCCGGGTGCACATCGGTTCCGAAAAGCTCCGACAATCGCAAGTAGGAGTTTTTCAATTCGGTTTGCGCATCAAACAATTCTGGGCGCTCGTTGGCAAGCGCTACCTCAGCCCGCTGCACATTTAGTTTGCCAACGATTCCGGCGCTTAGTTGCTCCTGCTGGCTCTTCAGTTCCTCATCCAGTACACGTACGGAATTTTCGCGGACGCCGATTTTAGCCCGGTTCAACAGAAGTTCGTTGAACGCGATTTGCACATCCATCGTGACGCGGCTGACGGTTTCCTGAAGCTCATAATTCGCCTTGACGATGTTTAACTGCGCGATTGCTACCTGGCTGCTCACCGCTCCGCCGGTGTAAAGGTTTTGTTCCAGCTTGAGTATCGCGTTGTAATCTTCCGGTCGAAGGTTCGTCTCGCTCTGAGTCTGTCGCTTGTCGACCAGGCCGCTGGAGGTTAGCCAGGGCAGATATCCGGAACGAGCTTCAATGAAACTGCCATGCGCACCCAGCAGTTTTTTCCGCGCGATCAGGATTTCGGGGTTGTGTTCCCGGGCCACGGCGACTGCCTGTTTGATGCCATAAACTGGCATTGCGTGCAGCGATTCTGGACAGGCGGCCAAAGCGGCAACAATCAGTATGCCGGTGGCCCCGAACTTCGAACACATGTGGTCTGTCTCCTGTGCGACGGCTTTCCTTTTCTAGGAACGCCTCTGACTGTTGCCCTTATATCAGCTCTTGCAAGCCAGCGCGACTTCGGACACATTCGCTTTTTGCAATCCTTGGGGGCGCTCCAGACAGGTGCAACCATCTGATTGAAGCGGCCTAAATTGTATCTTGCTTCGAATAGCCCAACTTAGGTAGTTTGTCAGCTTTAAGAACCTAGAAATGAGAAAAATAAGAATTGCCATTGTCGGTATCGGAAACTGCGCCAGCTCTCTTGTACAGGGAATCAATTTTTACGACGGTTCTTCCGTCAATAGCACCGGTATCGGGTTGATGCACCGGGACATCGGCGGTTACCGCCCCAGTGACATTGAAGTTGTGGCCGCATTCGATATCGACCGGCGCAAGGTTGGGCTGGACGTGAGCAAAGCCATTTTCTCGCCACCCAATTGCACGCAGGTTTTTTGTGAAAGCATCAAGCTCACGGGCGCCATTGTGAAAATGGGCTGCGTTATGGATGGCTACCCTCCGCACATGCACGATCAGGATCCACTGCGCACATTCCTTCCATTGGAGAAAGAGTCCACCCGCGAAGACATCATCGCTGAGCTGAAAAACTCTTCGGCTGAACTCATGGTCAACTATCTCCCTGTCGGTTCCGAGCAGGCGACCCGTTTCTATGCTGGGTGCGCGCTGGAAGCCGGGCTCGGTTTTGTGAACAACATTCCCGTGTTCATCGCCAGCGACCCGTCGTGGGCAAAGCGCTTTGCCGACAAAAATCTGCCGTTGATTGGCGACGACATCAAGGCGCAGATGGGTGCCACTATTCTGCACCGGGCGTTGGTCGATCTTTTTCGCAAGCGCGGCGTAAAAGTTGTGCGGACCTATCAGCTGAACACAGGTGGGAACACCGATTTCCTGAACATGCTAAATCGCACCCGGCTGGCGTCGAAGAAAGCTTCGAAAACGGAGGCGGTGCAATCCGTCATGGGCGATCGTCTGGCGGACGAAAACATCCATATTGGTCCGAGTGATTACGTGCCCTGGCAGCTCGACAATAAAATTGCTTTCATTCGTGTGGAAGGCCGCCTTTTTGGCGACGTGCCGATGGAAATCGACCTGAAACTCTCCGTGGAAGATTCGCCAAACTCAGCCGGGGTGGCAATCGACGCTATCCGCTGCTGCAAGGTTGCGCTCGACCGCGGCATCGGCGGCGTGTTGCATTCACCCTCCGCCTATTTCTCCAAACATCCGCCCGTGCAAATGACGGATGACGAAGCGTATCGCTGCGTGGAGCAATTTATCCGCGGCGAACGCGAGAGCTAGCTAGTTCGGAAGCGGCCAGGCAACTGTGCGTCGCCGCTCGTGGCTTTTGTGCTTCTACTCTTCAGGCACGTCCGGTCGAATTTCATTCTCCAGTTGTGCGGGAGGAAGTTGTCTTAGTCGGTGCCATTCGCCTTGCAGTTCTTCCTTGGAGTAAAGAAGTAAGCGTCCCAGCGCGGTCGAAAACAAACCAGCTTCCACCTCGAGACGGGTAATTTCTTCGACCACTTTCCAGTAGGCTGCCAACTGCGGACGGTAACGTGCGCGAAATGCTTCCGCATCGCTTGGCGAAACGCTGTTCGTTTTCCAATCAAGCAGAAGACATCGGCTGAATTTGCGATTAATCATAACTGAATCAACCAAGCCTTCGAATACGCTGCGATCGTTTCTGCGCCAGGAAAATGGGAACTCGGCATGAAATAGCGTTTCATCGCTCCCAAGAAAACGAGTGATGCTGGCGTCGCTAAACAGATTCTGGCGTGTAGCCTTCCAGTCTTTTTTCGCGGATTCGGCATCGGGACAAGTCGGTAATTGTTTTTCGAACAACTTTTGCGCGGCATCGATCCCGCCTTTCCAATCCAGGCGCTCGAAAAATTTGTGCCACCAGCGGCCATAAAGAGTTGCCAGATTATCCAGCCGCGAGTTTGCCTGCAACTCTGCCGGGACGTCCGAATCGAGCGTGCTCGGTGTGATCTTGCGCACGAATTCTGAAGCGTGTTTCGCGGCATTCTTGAGTTCGCGAGAAGTTAAACACTCGATTTCGGCGCCGTTTTTCTCGGGCGCCTGCCTCACGGTCGGGGAAGGTTCGAGGATTTCATCGATCATACTGCTGTGTTGATCGAATTCGCCGGAATAAGAATCTTTGTCACGAAGCAGCCTTCGCAGTTGCGCTGTCTTCAGCAGTTTACCTTCGCTACTGGAGAAGATTTCCTGGTCGAGCACAACGACTAGCGCGTGGCGTGCCCGTGTTGTTGCGACATAGAGAAGGCGCTCAAGTTGCTGTTGTTCCGCCCGCTCGATCGCGTCTTTTAGATCCTTCGATTTGTCTTCTTTGCTGAAGGCGATAATCAGTTCGCCATCCACGGGCGATTTTACGAAATCTGGGTAACGCGGCGACGGCGGCCGCAGTTCGCGCGCCAGGAATGGCACGATCACCGCCTGCCATTCAGACCCTTTTGCCTTATGCGAAGTGATGAGTTGGATCGCGTTGTCATCACCGGAAAAGCGGACGGCGCGTGGCGACGCGAAGTCGTTACGTAACTGTTCGGCGAATCCTGCCAGGATCATTCCGTTCGCTTCGGCTTCCGCCGCTTGTGCGAGCAAGGCATCGAGTTCGCGCGTGAGATCGCCAAACTCCGTCGCGGGCAATAGGAGCAAACGCTCGCGTAATTGCGTTTGCTCGACGATGAAACTCGCCGCATCGAATAGCGCCAGACCTTCCGCGCGTTCGCGAATTTCTGCGAGCGTATGCAAAACCGATGAAATTCTTCCGCTCGCCGACAAAACCTCGTCGATGCGAAATTTCGTTTTCCGGCCTTCGGAAAGGACGGCAAGATCGTGATCAGACGCGCCGAAGATCTCGCGCAGCACGCCGACAATTTCATAGGCATTGAACGGGTCGGTCATGATCGTAAGGACCGCGGTCAGCCACGCATAAGCCGGGCTGTCGCCTTTGACATCGCGTTCAGATTGGATCGCCACCGGTAAATCGACGCGACGTAACGCTGCGGCCATCGTTTGCAGCCAGGCTTTGCGCGGACAAAGGATTGCCACTTCCCGCCACGAATCGGCCGAAAGTTTTTTCAATCCCGCGTCCCTTATCCATCGCGCCAGATATTCCGCTTCGAAGCGTGCCTTTTGGTAGTCTTTGAGTTTTTTTCCTTCCGGCAACAGTTCTTTCGCGTCGAGCGGCACCCGAATGACTTTCCCGGGGAGAATTTCCGGGCGGGGTTGCAATTCTACGAAAGGGACCTGTCCGCCCTTGTTATTCAAAATCTCTCGGAAAGTTTGGTTAACGAAATCGAGTTGCTTCTGGTCCATTCGAAACGTGACGGCAAATTCCAGGCTCTCACCGTTCTTGGCGGAAATGAGCGCTTCATGAACAGCTCGGTAATAATTCAAATCCGCCCGCTGCCAGTAAATCGATTGCTGCAAATCGCCGACCATGCAGAAGTGCCCCGGCCGCGGACCTAAACGTCGATCCTGCAACCAAAGTCCCTCTGCTCCCGGCGGGCGCGTCGCTTCCAGAAGCACGGAAAATTGTAGCGGCTCAGTGTCCTGTGCCTCGTCGAGGATGACACGAAAGTTCTCTTCGCGAATTCTCGGCGCGGCCACCGGATGTTGCAGCAACTCTTGCGCGAGCGCGATTTGATCTCCGTAGGTGACGAGTCCGTGGTCGAGACGAAAATTGAGATAATCACGCTGCACCTCTGCTGCGACGCACGTGGCCGCGGCGCAGATCCATTTTCGCAGCGGCGCAAATTTTTCTTGCCAGAGCTGAGTGAACCTGGCGTTTCCCGCCGTGAAACAAACTGGCCAATGCAGATATTCCCAATCGCCGGCGAAACGCCTTTCCCACTCGCGCAATTCCGCCTGCGATTTAGCGATATTGTCGTTCCCCTTTCCCTTAGCCGATTGTGAGTAAACCTCAGCGAAATCGAGCGGCGGACACGGTGACAACCCTGGCACCTGCAAAACAGCCGAGAGCGCGCGTCGAGCCAGCTCCATGAGGTCGCGCGCCTGCACGAAACGCAGAAGCATCGCGCGGTCGTTGTCGCTTAACGACTTCCCAATTCGAGTTTGGTTTTGCACAAACTCCTGCCATAGATCGTCGTCGTCTTCGACTAACTCAAGCGGCGCAGGCAGACCAAGATAATGACCGAAGTCGGTCAGGAGTTTCATGCAAAACGAATGGATTGTTCCGAAAAAGGCGCGGTTGAACGCAGTCTGCACGTCTTGTCGCAAATGTTCCTGGAGCAGAGCCTGCCGGGTGCGCTGTTGCATTTCGTCCGCCGCACGATTGGTGAAGGTGACGACGACAAGACGCGGCAAAATTTCCGCGGCGTCAGGTGAGCGCGCGATCGACAAGATCCGTTGAGTGATCGCAGTGGTTTTGCCAGAACCCGCCGATGCGACTACAGAAAAATTGCGGTCCAACTCGGCGGCAAAACGAGCGCGTACACTTTCGTCGCGCGGCTTCACCATGTTTCCCATTCCTCTTTCTCAAGGACGAGCGCGGGATGCGTCAGCGCCCATTTATCTTCCAAAGTGTCGTTGTCGATCGGCAACGTCGCGAGCGGATACGCCGCGCCGTAGCCGAACGCCGGACGGACTTCACCTTTCATTCCAAAAACCCCGGTGCGCTGCATTGCCGCGAGATTGGCAAAGACGTCTGTATGCGGTGCAAGATCGACAACCGACAATTGTGGCGCGACGTTTTTAACCACCAGCGAAATAATGCTCATGCTCACTTCGGCAGCACCGAGCTCGCGAATGGCTACGGCGTAAAGACCGAGTTGCAACGTTTTGCCTTTGACCAGATCGTCGTGCAGATCGGATGCCTTCAGTTCCCTGGTCGAACCGGTTTTGTAATCGACAATCCATATCTTTTGCTCGGCGAAACTGGCCCCGTCATTTTCCGCGAGCACCAAATCGATTCGGCCGTGCAGCTCAAGCTGCACACCGTCGGCAATTTTCACCGCCCCTTCGCGATCGACAGACAACTCCGGCGCCATCCATTTCCATCCTTTCGCACCTCCGATTTTGGCGCCGAGGTGCCGTGCGAGATAGCGCGCATTCAACCAGCCGGAGTTCCACCAATCAGGGACGACTTTGCCTAACAAGTCGCAAAGATGCCGAAGCTTCGCACAGCGTTCATCTGCTGCAAGCCGGATGCGGTTGTCAATCTCCTTTAGGGAAGGAAACGCCGAGAAAATCCTTCCGGCCCGAGCTTCGATAATATTCGCCAGCCAGTGATGCACCCATTTACCGGTCGTCGCCGCCCACGGATTCGCGACGTCCTCCGGTGCTTCCACGCCAAGATAACGCTTCATCCAAATAATCGCTGGCGACGAAACCATTCGTTCGAGATCGCTCACACTCAGCGCCGGCACCGGTCGATACGACTCGTTGGGCCGCAAAGCGAAATCATATTCCCCCGCCGGTTTAAAGGGGTCGCGGCGCGTGTTGAATGCAATGAGGGTTTGCTGCACATCCGTCGCTACGCCTGCAGGCTTCGGCAACAGTGCAGTGGCGCGACGCAGATTTTTGAGTGTCGTTTCGGTGAGCGGTTCACGCCTCGTTTTGAGATAAAGCTCGGTAAAACATTCGCTCGGATTCCAGAACCGTTCCGGCGCGTCTTCCTGCACCAGGCTGGCCGCCAGCGTCACCCCTTTGGTAGCCGATTCGAGGAGAGCATCGAATTGCCGTAACGCGATCGCGCGTTGCTCCAATGGACCGAGATAGAGCGCGTGATTTTCGCGCACACTGGTATGGCCCTCGCCCTGGCTTCCCTGGCGCGCGGCTCGCTTGTTGAGCTGTTGTACGTTGCGATTGAAGGCGCGAATCTCTTCGGGGCGTGCGAACTCCGTGCCGGCTGGCGGCGGCCACGCCCCTTCGTTCCATCCGGCAAGAATCAAGTGCGACCATTCCTGGTTTTGCGCGCGCGCTACTGTTAGCAATTGCACGCGCGCATACGGATGGTCGCCTGCGGCTGAGCGGGCGTTTTCTGAGGTCGCAGCCGTTTCTTCCAGCCAGCGCAAAAAAAGCGCGCGCGAAAATTCGTCATCGGGTCGTTGCGACCAATCACGAGCGACGTTGACAAGTTCGAGTGCGTGTCGCTTCCAGTTGAGATGGGCAAGAGCGGCGTGAGTCCGTTCAAGAAACTGCGCGAGAGTGGCTCGCGGCGGGAGAAACGGCAGCGCTCGCAGAGCTTCAGCGGCCGACTGAAATTTGTCATCCGCGCGCGTGGCACAGAATTCGCGCAGCAACTCGAGATCGTCCAGCAACACATCCTTGTAACTGTCGCGCAGAATTTTTTCGAAAACTTGCCGGCTGATCTTGGGCGATACGACCGCTGGGTCGGGCAACGCATTTAGAAAGCGCAAAAACGAATTGAGTCGTGGCGCGCGTTGCAGTTCGATCCATGCCCGCCACTCTGCCGATTCGAAAATGCCGGGCAGAATGTGGGCGAGTCCGTCATTATGCGGGATTTCAAGCCGCTCTAGTAAGTTCGCGACTAGCCGCGGCAAGGCCCCGCCGCCGGGAAAAATCAGACCGAGCCGCGTGCATTTCTCATCTGCCAAATAACGGATGCATTGCCGGGCGATCGCTTCGGATTGTTCTGAAAAGTTTGTGCCGATCAGAAAATCGAAGCGCTTTGCCGTTTCCGTGCCTCCGCGCATTTCCATTTCGCTAAAAAGCGAATCGCCGGGCGCGGTGATCGCTCTTGACGAGCGTTGGGCTTCGCCACAGATTTCTTCCCAGGAGCCGATCCAGCAAAGATCGACATCCGAAAAGTTCTGCCGCGGTTCCTCAAGCACTATCGTGGCGTTTTCTGCCAGTTCGACCGCGGTGCGCAGGAGAAACCAGTCTGCCCAATGCGCGCCGTCAAATCCGGTGATAAGCACGCGGGAAAATTCTCGTTTGTCACGTACCGCTTCTTGCAAACGCTTTCGATCGGCCTCGCCGCGAAGTACAAAACCACATTTTCTTAGGAGCTCGTCGAAACGCTGAACCACTGGCGCAAACAACGGCAGCGGGAGTTCTTCAAATTTCCATCCGGCGATTTCCAGACGATCCAATGCGCGCAGCAGTGGCGCTGGCGCGCGAGCAACGGCTTTGGCGGCGAGCGCTTCCGGTTCGTTAGGCCGATTTGCCATTTCGCTCGCTGCAATTGCGAGAAGCAGACGCAGATGTGCCGCGCTGGCAGGAGGGGTCGCATCGTATCGTGCCAGCAAGGCCCGCAAACCAACAGGTGTTACAAACTGCAGACCGAGATGCGAAGCGCCTTTTGCAATCAAGCGCGCCCTGAGATCGTTGACGTGTCCACGCGTTGGGACGATCACCAGCGGAGGCAACGGTTGTTTCCACGCTGTCGGCAGGACTCGTTCGAACCAGGGCGCGATCGCATCGTCCCAGGCGTCCCTAACGGACGGCGCAACGAGTAGAACTGGCTGTGATCGTTTCATCTGTTACACGATCCTGGCAAGGGAGCGTTTGTCATCGATGCGCCGCGTGAATCCCTCGCGATCGAGCCTCTCTAGTAACGGCACGATCACGCGCCGCGAACTCTCCAGCGCGCGTCGCAGCTCGCTCACTGTGGCTGGGCCGTTTCCGGAAAGGAAATCAGCGACTGCATTCTTCATACGTTCAAAGTTCTCACGCATTAACACGACATCGGGAGCAATCTCGATAAGGTCGCCATTCTCGATCAAAAACCGCACCACTCGCTGCGAATGCGAATCTGCCTCGATCTCCCTGCGTGATGGAGGGTCGAACGGCTTTTTCGAGAGGGTTTCGCGAATTCTTGCTTCAACCAACTGAAGGGGGATCGGCAGCTTCGGTCGATGGGAAGCGCGCGCAATGACTGATCCTTTGCGGACAAAATTTCCGGCGCATAAGTCCGCCACTAACGCTTCCATGGTATGCGCTTCTTGAATGCTCAGCGCCGAGCGCATCTCGTTCAGATCAACACCGGCGCACTCGGGATTTTGTTTGTGCGCTTCATCGACCAACCCAGCCGCCTGTGTGCTGAGTTTCCGCCACAATTCGCAATCGACGGCAATGTGTTGGCGCAGGATAATCTCTCCCCGCCCTTGTAAACGCATCAGTGCCTCAGAAATTTCATCCGCGTTGAACTGTGATTTGCTCAAAAGATTTTCCCGCTGTGCAAATCCATGCCGTGAGATCGTTAGGCGTACCACCGAATCGACGTCGTCCAAAGCGAGGCTGGAGGTGAGTGATTCTTTGTGGCCCTCTGGATCCAGCACCACTCCGCCCGCAATGGTGTTCTGTTCGGCCGAATCGCGAACGACAAAACGATCGCCAACAAACGCAAAGATCGGTGACAGAAGCTTTAGCTGAGCGACTTTTTTTTGGCCGGCTTCGAGCGGGCCATCTTCACGCAACGCAATCTTGGCCGCAACCCGGGATGTTCCATGATGAAGATACAGCAAAGACCCGTTTTTTATGGGACGGGTCACGGCGCGACTCTCGGGATCAAGCCGCGAAGATTTTTCAAGAAGCACAACAGGAATCGAACCTGGTTCGCCGAGACCGGCAATCGTCACAACGTCGCCGCGCTTGATCTGATCGACGGGAATATCAGGCACATTGATGGCGGTGCGCATCCCCGGCTGGGCGACTTCCAACTCATGGCCGTGACTTTGAATGGAGCGAATACGCGCTTCGAGATTCGTCGGATATAGAATAATCTGCTGGCGGCGGTGCAATCGTCCACCGGTCAATGTTCCCGTTACAACCGTGCCGATTCCACGCAGGGTGAATACTCGATCGACAAACAGGCGCGGCTTGCCGATGTCGCGCTGCGGCTTCGCTGTCCCGAGTTCTATGGCCAGCGCTTTTTCCAGGTTCTGAATCCCTGTCCCGGCGCGGACAGAGGTGGGAACAATTGGCGAGCATGCGAATGATGTTCCGCGGAGTTTCCCACGAATCTGCTCGATAACGACGTCGATTTGACTGAGATCGCTTTTGGTCAGACTAACCACAGCGCGTTGCACACCCAGGTAATTCAGGATTTGCAAATGTTCTTCAGTTTGCGGCATCCAGCCGTCATCCGCGGCAACGGCAAACAGCGCCAGATCGATCGAGCCAACGCCCGCGATCATGTTGCGCACAAAATCTTCGTGCCCGGGGACATCAATCACGCCAGACGTGGATCTTGTCGCCATTCGGACCGATTAGGTTTAGTTCGGCGAAACCGAGATCGATTGTGATCTGCCTTTCTCGTTCCTCCGGCAGACGGTCGGGATCAGTTCCGGTCAGAGCTTTGACCAGCGCGCTTTTGCCATGATCGACGTGACCGGCGGTGGCGATGACGAAATGGCGAGTACTCACTTCGTGCACGCTGCGCGAATCGCTTTGATCACCAGATCGTCCTGATCAGGAAAGATGGTGCGCATATCGAGCTTGAATCGCTCGTCGGAAATGTAGCCGATGACCGGCGGATCTGATGCGCGAAGAGTTGCCGCAAACTCGGTCACCGATGAATTCCGTGGAATGACGTCGATTGTCACTGACGGCACGTTTGAGCTCGGCAAAGTGCCACCGCCGGCCTTCGCTCTGCCGCGACCGATTCCAACGGTTGCCGGCAATCCCTGCAAACCTGAAGAAATCGCCACAGCACGGGCGCGCAACCCATCGTCCGAAATTTTCAAAACCGCGATCGTTGGAATTTCGCCGATTTTTTGATCGAGATGGAGATCCACCGTCGCCTGTAACGCGGCAAGACAAAGTTTGTCGGATCGCAACGCACGAAATAGCGGTTCCCGTTTCAGCGCGGTGACTAACCGTTTTTTCCCGGCGATGATGCCGGCCTGCGGGCCGCCGAACAGTTTATCCCCGCTGAAACAAACAAGGTCGGCGCCGGCCTTTAACACTTCGGCCGCGGTCGGTTCGTGCTCGGCGATTCCCAAGGATTCGGTAGCGAACATGGCGCCGCTGCCGAGGTCCTCGACAAATGCAATCCCCTTTTTCCGCGCGAGCGCGCTGATTTCTTTTGAAGAGGGCGATTCGACAAAACCGCCCAGGAAAAAATTGCTGCGGTGCACTTTGAGAATCATCGCCGTCCTCGGTCCGATGGCGCGCGCATAATCTTCCAGCGTCGTTTTGTTCGTTGCGCCGATTTCCCGCAAATTGGCGCCGCTGGTTTGGAGAATCTCGCTGACGCGAAATCCGCCGCCGATTTGCACCAGTTCGCCTCGTGAAATGATAACCTCGGTTCGCTGTTCGGCGTTCGACCTTCGATGTTTGATGTTGAGATTTGTGAAATGACTGACGATGAGTACCAGCGCGGCTGCACAATTGTTGACCACCGTTGCCGATTCGGCTTCACACAGCAGCGCGAGCGCAGCCTCGACATAACCACCGCGGGGGCCGCGTTCGCCTGTCACAAGATCATATTCCAGACTCGAATAGCCTGAGCCGATTTCGTGCAGTGCACGAATGGCTTCGGTGGCGAGCAGGGCGCGTCCGAAGTTTGTGTGAATGACAATTCCAGTTCCGTTAACGATACGTTTAAGCCTGCTGGCGCGAAGTTCATCCAGGGAACGGCGAATATCGGCGACGATCGATTCGAATGACGGGACGTCGTTGGTAGCTCGAATATCTGAAAGTTTGCGGCGGACAACCTTAACAACGAAAGGGCGCGGCAAACCACGGTGGTTCAGCGCGTCGAGGATTGTCGAGACGGCCGGAATTTGCCGTCGCGTCATTGAGTTCATCTGATCATGCATATCACTGGTCGCCGCCGCCGTGGCTTTACGATTTTTCCGATTAGCGCGACGACAGGTGTGCGTGCTTTTCGCAGGATCGTCAGTACGTCTGCAAGATGCACTTCGCGTACACACAGCAGCAATCCGCCGCTGGTCTGTGCATCGGTTAACAGAATTCGGCGGGGGTCATTTGTTTCTGCCCAATCGACAACCACTCTGGCCGCATGGAGATTGTCCCGGCTTCCTTGAGGAATGCAGCCCAGCCCGATTAGTTCGCCGATCTCTTCGCTGATCATCGGCACAGCAGCGGGATTTATATCGGCGTATACGCCGCTCGCCCGGCATAATGAAATGAGATGCCCGATCAACCCGTACCCGGTGACATCGGTGGCGGCCCGGACCAATCCGGACTCTGCAAGTTCCGCCCCGACCGTGTTGATCTGTGACATGAGCGCGACCGTCTTCTTCTCTAGCACGCGCGAAGCCATGCCGCGTTTCAATGCGGTCGTGGCGATACCGGTGCCCAATGGCTTTGTCAGCACCAGCAAATCGCCGGGACGTGCGTTTGCGTTGCTGGTAACGCGCCGCACATCGACCAGCCCGGTAACAGCGAGTCCATAGATCGGTTCTGGATTACGAATTGAATGGCCGCCGATGATAACGCAGCGCACTTCAGCCGCCTTGGCAAGGCCGCCGCGCAAAATCGACGAAATTACTCTTGGCCTAACGAGATCAGGAGGGAAACCGACGATGTTCAGTGCGGTCAACGGACGTCCGCCCATGGCAAAAATATCGGAGAGTGAGTTGGCGGCTGCAATCTGACCATATGAAAACGGGTCGTCCACAATGGGCGTAAAGAAGTCAACCGTCTGCACCAGCGCGCGATGCCGATCCAGGCGATAGACGCCGGCGTCATCGAACGTTCTGGAGCTGACGAGCACATTGCGGTCCAACGAAATGGGAAGCTGCGGCAAAACTTGCCGCAGGGCCTTTTGGCTCAATTTGGAAGCTCAGCCGGCGCAGGATGAAAGCGAAGTCAGTTTACGAATCTGCTCGCGCGACATGTCGTTCACCTCCTTTCGGTCATTTTGCTATTCGAAGCCAAGTCGATGAATCCCGGTGAGTTGCCTGTGGGTACCGCCTCCGAATCATTCGACTCCACTTCGCTCCGCTCAGGACGCCGATCGGAAATCAAATGGCGGAGAGGATAGGAATCGAACCTATCTCGTCCCGCCAGGCGGGACAACGACGGTTTTGAAGACCGCGAGGGCCACCAGGCACCCTTCACTCTCCAGATCGTGGAAAACATGCAACATCCGGCGTTCAACGCCCAAAACTGAATCTTTCGCGCGCTGAGCGCGTTTTGGAGTGCGACCGTCCGCCCGAGAACGGATTCGCCGTGGTGAACTTGACGCCGCTCTTGTACGGATGATTCCCAGCGAGGGATTACAAGAACCGAAGCAGTCCGCTGATTCTCACGCTTTCTTAATCGCCTTGACCATCTGGTCGAAGTCCGGCCATTCGCCAGAATCGAGTTTGGAGTGGAGCAGTTTGCCATTGGCGCGAACTTCGAAGGCGCCGCCGCTCGAAGGAATCAGCGTCAGCGATTTGATACGCTCGCCGAGTTCGAGAATTTTAGCCGCCAAACTGACGGCCTTCGGCGTGTAGTTTCAAACGACGCAGTATTCGATTGATACCTCGGTTTTCACCGCACAGAGCTCCTTTCCGACAGGAAAGTATCGACGCGGCTCGGAAGGGTCAAGAGTTGTGGCAGCGGTTCTGTCAGCCCTTTTGTTTGTCTAAGGATTGACACCAGCGCCTGTACAGTCTCAAAAAGGAAAGTGCGCCGCAGCCCAGCTCCACCAAGCTGCGGCGCGTCCACATCAGCAAGCGCGGAAACAGCCGCGGGTTTCAGCTCTGAGGGGCCCTAACCTAAAGATGTCAAAAGGCGAAATTGATGCCGCTGCGAAACATTCCAAAATTATTTTGCGGCCCATTGATGACGCCGAAGCTCAGGTCGTTAGTCCAACCGATGTTCCGCGCGAATCGGAATTCGAGACCGGCTCCGAATTGGCCAAGTAATTTGGTTTCGCTTCCGAAATGTTCGGTCTGCGCATTGACAGCGAAGGCGTCCGGCGGCCCCTGTGTGTGAACGACATCCCTTTCGCCGCCGCCGAAAATCGCGCCAACACCTGCCCATGCATAGGGGGCGAGACGCGTGCACGGAATCGGATAGCGCAGCGTAAGTGTTCCTAAAACAGAGCCGATGGTATGATTATGATTGATTCTTTGGTGAACAAAAATCGGGACCGCCTGGTCCTCGAAGATATTGAAACCAGGCTTGCTGGCGTCCAGAGCAAACCCTTCAACGCCCACACCAGCATAGCGACAGAAAAAATACTTAATGTCGGCTCCGCCACCCCAGGCGTGATCGCCGCCAATGTAATGGTCGTAGGTGCCAAGCACGGCGCCGCCCTCACTGGTACTTTGCACGATGTCCACCAACGAAGGATTAGGAGCGAATTCGGTGTTGGTGAATGCATATGTGCCCCAGAGATTCACATTCCATTCGCGATCGCCGTACCAACCGGGACATGCGAGAATGCGCGACCTGTTTTATCTCTTTTCCTGAATCTTTTCCGGAATGGCTATAGGCAGCGTCGGTGTAATAACGGAAGCGCGTAGAGATCGGGGCTTCTGCTTCGGCGCGTTCGCCACCGAAGAGCCAGGTGAAGGCAGCAAAGACATCAGCCACCGGCGAGTCGTGGGTGCAGCCGAACAAGGGCGAGATGTCGAGGCGAGTTTGCGCTGTCGGTTTCCACGCCACGGTTGGGCCGATGGTGAAACTGTTTAACGGATCGCCGCGCGTATCTTTGACCGTCAAATTCCTATATTCCATTTCTATGCCGACTTTCAGGCGCTCTTCAGCCAGGAGAATTGGCGTCATCACCGCCTGTGAGAAACCCCATTCTCGGCCACGATCCCCGGTGTTCTCTTTTTCAAAGAACCAGTTCATCGCCCATTCCACGCGTTCGAAGAATTCCTGAGCAAGGAGCAAACGAACTTCGTAGGCATCGGGAACCTTGGGCGGTCCGCTCTCTTCCTCTTCTCCTCCTCCGGGAGGGGGCGGAACTTCTTCATGTCGAATAGTGCCGACACCGAATTTATATTCCGCGAAGAGAGTTGGGTTGAGCGGAATCTTATTCCAGTCAGCCAGAGCCCATCGTGCCTCGAGACTCACGGTCTGCGCGCCGCCACCACCGTTAAATCGTTCGAACTGTGATTCCGCCGCTACGTTAAAACGATAGGGCAAACCCATTTCGATCTCTTGGGTGAAAAGATAATCTGGTGGTCCATGACGGAACCCCTGGCCCTCAAAAAGTTCGCCGAAGAAAAATGACCATGGCGGTAAAACATACGCTTGCGTTGTGTTGGAAAAGCGGCTGCGGGAAAGGCCGGGAGGCGCACCGTAAGCGCTGGGCACCTCCTCGCCGCTGACGACTATTTCCTGCTCCGTTGTGGGAGTCTGCCCGCAAATTGAACAATTGAGGACAGGACTAAGAAAGCAGGCACCTGCCATTAGAAGCGCGTGGCGCGAAAGGGTCTGTCGAAGAAAGTGAACATTAAGCATGGCTGAAATTGAGGTTAAGGTTAGTTGTCGCGACCGATCATTACAGAATTGTCATTCTTGACAAGACAAATTTTGATGAAGTTTTGTGGAGATGAGCCGCCGTTTCGCGCGAACTCAGCACGTTCCGCTCGCCGCGTCTTCAAAGAAGCTAGTAGCATTCTTGCGTCAGCCAGCCTAAGTTCGAATCGCCCGGCCGCGGCATGTTGCAGGGCGTACTTCTCGTTTGCGGATTCCAATTCGACGCCACAGCCGGTAGGCCGGGAAAGGGCAGCCGCAGCCCGCTCCACCGAGCTGCGGCCTATCCACTTCAGCAACCGCGGAAACAGCCGCGGTTTACAGCTTCTTACAGAGCAATCATTACAATTTTGTAATGATTAGCAAGAGAAATTTTTGCACGACCGTCCGACGCCGGAGAAACGGAAGGATAAATGTGAAAAGTACAACGACAGTGCTGGCAGCAATGGTTGGCGTCGGCTTGGCGTGCAGCGCGAGCGCACAACTTAAAGAGCAACCCGGAGAAGTGGTCAGCTAAATCGCTTTCCGCCTCTGTTCAACAAACAATTAATCAGAAGGCGGCGAGAGGAGAGGTCGTTCAGGTGAAAAGGGAAGACGACACGAATGGCAAATGGAATTATGAGGTCATCGTTAGAACGGACGGAAAAGAGTTGGGCTTCGAGGTCGATCCAGGCGGGAAACTCCTGAGACAGCACAGCGAGATTGAAAGATAATCGGAAAACCGGAAGCCGAACCACCGTTGCTGTTGGACAGCGGAATTGGCTAAACGTTGGTCTTCCGAACAGAATTAGGAGGTCGGCACTCCACTCTTCGCGATCGTGAACATCGATGCAGGCTGGGGAGCGTAGCTTTCGGGATAATGCAAGTCACATCCGAAGCGAATGTCCAGGACCGCCGCGTTGGTAGGCGTGTTCGGAACAGTCCAGAGGAAAGATGTACTCCTCGGGTCAAGAAACGTAAGCCACATGGAAAACGTCCTGCCACCATCCAGCGACAGCCAAGCCTCGCTCTCACACCCCGGCAAGGGGATCTTAGGAAGCGTGTGCTGCCACTCGATCATAATCTTCTGCCCAGCGTAGAGAACCTGTCCCGCCACTGGCGAAATCAGCTTGACAGCGTAATTGCCTTGAGCATTCAACTTCGCAGGAGCGAAAGCAAATGCCACCGCAACCATGATCAAAACAAATCCGCAAGTTTTCATATTTGAATCCTCCATATGGTTAGAGACTCCGACCACGATCGAAACTCTGTCAAAGGATTTTATCCTTACTTTTTTGTCATCTGTCCGGCGACTGAGAGATGGTGTGCTACGGTGACTTCTATTTCTGCGGAAGCGGGAATATCAGTTTGACCATTGTTCCGCGACCCGGGTTGCTCTCGATGACGGCTGAGCCGCCGTGGAGATCGACAATCGATTTTACCAAGGCCAGGCCGAGGCCTGCGCCATCGGAACCGCGCGATGATTCGGCGCGGTAAAATCGGTCGAAAACGCGCGGCAAATGTTCTGCAGCTATCCCGCTGCCGTTATCACTGACCGCAATTTCGAAATCACTGTTGTGACGTGAAACTACCACACGAATTGAACCGTGCTCGGGAGTGAATCGCAGCGCATTATCCAATAAATTTCCAACGGCGCGCTCGAACAAATCGGAATCGGCATAAACGTGTCCGTTGCCGCTGCAATCGATCGTAACGTGGCGATCATCGGCGGCTGTTTGATAAAACGCGGCGATTTTTTTCACGGCAGCCTCAGCATCGAACCACTTGCGTGCGATCGGTTCGCGCGCTGCATCCACGCGGGCGACAAAAAGCAGATTATCTACGATCCTGGAGAGCCGTTCGCATTCGGCCACGGCGGATTCGATGGTCTCGCGATACTCGACATTGGTACGGTCCCGCGTGAGAGCGACCTGTGCTTCGCCCAGTATATTGGCGATGGGCGTTCGCAGTTCGTGCGCAAGGTCGGCGGAGAACTGCGACAGCCGCGTAAAGGAATCGTCGAGTCGCGTAAACATTTCGTCGAAAGCCATCGCGAGAGGCTGAAGCTCGCGCGGCCATCCTTTGGGACCGATGCGTTGCTTCAGTTGGTCCGGACCAATGCGCCCTAGTGATTGCGCCATTTCTCGCAGCGGTTGCAACCCGCGGCGCGTCACGATGATCGCAATGAAAGCCGACGCTAACACGCCGCCTGAAAGAACGACAACGAACAAAACAGCGAAGTTCATTTCGACTTGCTCATCACTCGAGCGGTCCTGCGCCATCTGGAGCGTATAAGTTTGACTACTGAAATGTGCAGTGAAGGCCACTAAGGAAAACAACTTCGCTGCCGTGCGATAGTCGTCGCGATTCCCGAGGGGCAACGCCGGTTCTCGCGCCGCGGGAAAAATTTGAGTCGGAAGCAACCGAGCCATCCCCGGCGTTTCTGCAACAGTGCGGTGTTCTGAGTCGAGTATCCTGATCCAGTAAGGCATATGTTCTCCCGGCCGATGTGCTCTCAATTCTCGGGCGAAGACCTCGGGTCCGTTCTCGCGGAGATCCGCGCTCACGGCGAACATCTTATCAGCCAGAACGGCGTTATCTTCGGCTAACGCATGGCGGACAACGATGGAATAAAAAATCCCAAGCCCACATGCCAACAACAACGCCGCCGCCAGCGTAAACAGCAAAATAAGCTGGAAAGCAATAGATCGCGGCTTGGCTGCCTGGCGTGTCATGTTGAGCGAAGCGAAACATCGCGGGCACTATTCGTGGAATCGGCCGAAAAAATAATCAGAAATCTTTCGCTCCGTTCAGAACGACATGACAACATCTCGTCAGGTTGTGCGCCATTCAGTGTGCTTTGAGAACGTAACCAACGCCGCGGATGGTGTGAATCAGCTTCGTATTGAAAGGGTCGTCCACCTTTGCACGCAACCGGCGGACCACGACGTCGACGACATTCGTGTCAGTAGTAAATCCGACGTCCCAAACATGCTCTGCAATTTCGTCGCGCGACACCACGGCACCGGCCGAGCGGGCCAAATGCGCAAGCAAAAGAAATTCCTTCGGTGTGAGGTTCAGCGGAATCCCGGAACGCGTGGCCTTGTGGTGCCGCATGTCGAGTTCCAAATCGTCGATTCGCAAATGTTCGGCTTGCCGCTGGGGGGCCCGCCGCAACACCGAGTGTACGCGCGCAAGCAATTCTGAAAACGCGAACGGTTTCACCAGATAGTCATCTGCGCCGAGTTCAAGTCCTTTCACCCGATCGCGGACACTGTCACGCGCGGTAAGAAAGAGAATCGGGGTCCGCATCCCATCGCGCCGCAATTCCGTGACGACATCCCAACCGTCCTTATGCGGCAGCATGATGTCCACAATTAGAAGGTCAGACCTGGTTGCGCGCGCCTGCTCCAAGCCGGTTTCGCCGTCGCGGGCTACGTCAACTGCAAAGCCGGCTTCGCGCAATCCTTTAGAGAGAAATGCGGCGGTTTTGCCCTCGTCCTCGATCACCAAGATCCGCGCAGGGCTCATATCTTTTCTGCGATACAACCTTCTACGAGGCTGGGCGGGGTTGTGAGGGCGGTATGGCGATCAGCAGCCCGGCAATGAGAAACGTAATCGCCGCTGAAAACAGGCAGTACCGGCAGTATGCATGCAGCAGAAACGCCTGCACGTACAGCAGCCATAGTGTTGCCAGAAACATCACGCCCACCATTAGAGCAAGGAATTTCCGTGTGCGTGCATAGCCGAATGCCGCGAATGTGGCGAAAGTAAATACGCTGAAATATGCCAGTGCGCCCATGAGAGCCACCGGAATTCTGCCTACCTTCGCATACGAACTGCCCAATACGCGAAAACAATCAGGCGATCCCCCGCAGCTGAGCGTCTCACCAGTGAGCGCCTGCACAGTCAAATACGTCGCGTCCGCCAGACCGACCACAGAAACAATGGCGACTGCTGTGTAAAGAATTGTGCGAAACCGCGATGCGCTCATGATCGGAGTGGTGAATGACGAATGACGAATGGCGAACGAACGAAAGAAATGCCCAAGTCTAAACGCCGACTGATGAAAGACGTTGCGACCTCGAATGGCGCAGCACCAGCGGTGTCATCGTTCGTCACTCGGCAATGCGTCATTCGTTCGAGCTTCGTCATTCAAGTTTTATCATTGGCACACGCGTTTTCTGTTCATGGATTCATGTGATTCGCGGAAACATCAGGCCCCGCTTTTTGATTTCTCTTGTAGCGCCGCGTTGATCTCGGCACGAATTCCCTCCGGGTTTTTGTCTTTCGTGTCCACGGGGCGGTTATTGATGAATAACGTTGGCGTGACCTTTATTCCCAGAGAATCGGCGAGCGCTTGATCGGAATCGACACGCTCCCTGGCTTTATCACTGTCCACATCTTTCTTAAACTTATCTACGTCGAGCCCGATCATTCCCGCATACGATTCGAACAATCCACGCGCGTTTGTGGTATTGCTCCACATCGCCTGTTCTCGATACAGGGTGTCGTACATCTCCCAAAATTTCCCCTGGAAGCCCGCAGCTTCGGCAGCCAGCGCAGCTTCGCGAGCGTGCTGGTGAGCTGAGAGCGGAAAATTCCGGAAAATGATGCGCAACCGCGAATCGTATTCTTTCAGCAACTCGTCAACAAACACGGCGAATTGCCCGCAGGGCGGACATTGAAAATCGCCGAACTCTTCCAGCGTAACCGGAGCATCGGGATTGCCGCGAATGTGCACCGATTCAGAGCCGCTTTTTGCAGACAGACGCTGGCTTTCGGGGATGTTCTTAAGCTGCGGAAGCTTTGCGCGATAGAGCATTGCTCCACTTCCAAATGTGGCCAATGCGACCACAGCCACAATTACAAACGGCAGATAGCGTTTCATGCGCGAGACGAGCGAAGAATTTTCGATGCCAGAACCGAATCGTCAAGTGGCGAGCCTGCGTAATCCCAAATCAACATTAAGCACTCCTGGGCCGCGACCGATGCCATCTAAAACTTCCGCAGATTACGGAGCGTGTCTGCGCCGGTCTGCCGATTTCTCTGAAGTCCGCGTCAATCTGCCTCATCGTGGTTCTTTTGGCATTTCGCGTTCGGTTTGAAAGTCTTGACCGATACCATGTCGCGCGAGTACATTCCGCAGTGCGGGTTCGAAGATTCGCGATCATTTTTGGGCTCATTGTTATGGCTGTTTGCGCTTGTCCAGGGCAAACTCCTTCCGAAGGACAATCGGGGATCGAAGGAGTCATTAGGATCAGCCCGGCTAACCCGGGGCCAGTCAGAGAGGACTCGGCTGCCTCGGTGCCGCTGGCAAATGCCACGTTTGTCGTGGAAAACAAAAGCAGCGAAGTCGCGTCACTTACCACCGACGACAACGGACGTTTTCACGTGCTGTTGCCGCCGGGTCATTACACAGTATCGCTCAAGGGAAGGAAATCCAGCATCGGCCGATTCGGGCCTTTCGAAGCCGACGTTGCCTCAGGCAAGATGACAAACGTGCATTGGGAATGCGACTCGGGAATTCGATAAATCTAAATGTTTGAAGTGCTCGGGTGTCGATTTTGCCACTGTTGGCTCCAGAGAGTTTCTCCAAGGTCATAGCCCAGCGATCGCAGAGTCGATAAAATTGCGCGATTGCGACGACGCGTGTGCGCTCGCCAGAAAACACGCAGCCGGAATCTTTCGATCCCGGCTGCGCTGGAAGAGCTATCGACTATCAGCCAACATCACGGCCGTGGAGCTGGCGTCGGGCGAGGCCTCGGTGTCGGCGGTGTTCGCGGCGTAGGCGAAGGTCTAGCCGTTGCAGTAGGCGTAGCCGAGGCCGTAGCGGTTGGCGTGGCTGTTGCAGTCGCTGTTGCTGTGGCGGTTGCAGTGGCCGTTGCACTTGGGCTTGCCGTAGGCGTGGGCGACGGGCTACAGCTTTGCAGGATGTAGCTTTGTCCGCCGGTTGCTGCACCACCGGAGCCGTTGCAGAAGTACTGATCAAACGCGCTGTCGGTCTGCTGCACGCCAGCTGTGGCGCTGGTATTGCCGCCGGCCACCGTGCCGTACACTACGTCAAAACGGCTCTGCCCCTCATACAGCCTCACTTCGAAGTTGGCTGTGGTAGTTGGGCTGGCGAAATAGACTGCGCGATATTCGATATCGAAGATACGGTTGGGCGCGGTGCCTTCTACCGTAGTGAAAATACCGCAGTTCCCGCCAGGGAAAACCGAGCAGCCCGAGTTCGCATCGGTGCGCAAATCATCCCAATACGGGAAGACGATGTAGGTGCGGCCGCTTGTGTCAGGCAGGCAGCTGTTTGTGAAGATCGAGGAAGGGTTCACAAATTGCAGTGTGCCGTTGGAGTCCACATTCGCAACAGTGTAGGTCTGGTCATATAGCGTATAAGAGAACGGCAGCGTGACGGGGGTCGTGCCATCGTCTATGTGATTGCCCGTGTCAGTGGTGCCTGGCACAATACTGCCGCCTATCTGTTGAATGTCGTAATGGTTTTGCGGCGGACAACCTTCGACCGTGTAATTCCCTGTGAAGGCCGCGTTACCATTACATCCATTAGCAGTGATCGATCCAGCCCCAATGCTCGCTGTCACGCTGCCTCCGAAACTAAAGTGCACGGTGAACGTCGCTGTGCTTCCACTGACCGACACAGCGCTCACGCTGCCGCCAGCATTGCCTGTCAGTGTCAGATCGCTCGTGTCGACCGACCCTGGATCAATAGCCTGGTTGAAGTTCACGTCATACTGATAGTCGCCTGGTGCTGGTGGCGAGAATGTGCCCCCATCAGGCGGGTTAGTCGAAGTAACCTGTAGCGGCATCAGTGCGTAACAGAACGTGCACATGAACTCGAAGTTCGGCATGTTGTCAGAAATACGATTAAATGCGCCGGCCGGGATATGCATCGTCTGCACACCCTGAGTGGTCACCGGCGAGCTGTTAAAGTGGAACGTAATCTGTGTGTTGTCCGGGGAATTCAACGTAAACGAGTTCGCCGCAATCCCGTTCACGGTGAAATCGCTTGCCTGGACAGTTGCCGGATCCACCGCATCGCTCAGATTGATGACAAAATCCGTCGGCTGCGTACTGATGATGCTGTTGCACGCCGGGTCAGTAGTGGTCACCGAAAAACCCACCAGTTCCCTATCGGTGAAGGCATCCTGCTGGGATTGACCGCTGATGGCCACGCGCCCGTCCGCCCATGAAGAGACGTGCTGGGTAAGGATCGCCGAGCCGTAGTCGTAATCGCCCACGTAGCTCCCCACGATGTTCGGGTCATTTTGCGCAGGCAGTGGGCTGATCACGTCCGAGAAGGTGTCGTCAGGCAGCCAGGTCGCGCCGTTGTCGTTGGACTTGCGCGCCCACATCTGGTAACAAGGAGAAGTCGGGCTTCCGTAAACGCAGTCGGAGCTGGTGGTCCCACGCGCGTCATACCACGCGGCAAAGAGGGTGCCACCGGGGCTAACCGAGAGGTTAGGCTGCCAATTAGGACGGCTCGTAGTATCGGTGTTCAGCTTGACCGGCGTACCGAAGGTGTGACCGCCATCCGTGGAGCGGATGTAATAGACGTCGGCTGGATCGCCCCCTGTGCCCTGCTGGTCATAGACCAGGTGAACGATGCCGTTATGTGCGGCAGGCTCACCCCAGCCCTCGTGACGCCAGTAGCAGCCGTTAGTGGTAAACATCCCGGCGAAGTAACCTGAAGAACACACACCGGGTCCTGGGAAGGGCGTGCCGACGTAAGTGGTGGCCCAGGTGACTCCACCGTCGGTTGACTTGTACAAGTAGTTGGTGTTGTTGTGGGGGAATCCACCACCGCCTTCGTCCATGCCGGCGATGTACACGTCGCCTGTGACGTCGTCGCCGGTAATCTGGACGTTCCGGATGAAGGTGTTGTTGACGTCGATGGGTGAGCTCCAAGTGACGCCGCCGTCGGTGGAGTGCGTCACGCGGATCTGCTCGCTCTGACCGAAGTCATTCCAGGAAACATACATTGTACCGTAGTGCGGGGACGATGGGTTGTTGTCGGCCCAGCCGGACTCTCGGTCGTCAGAGACGCCGCTGTGAACACAGAAATGCGTCCAGCTATTCGGGTCCAAAGGAGTCGTGGACTTGTAGCCGCCCAACGTGCAGCCCGCGTTGCCGTCGATCCAAACGGTCAACCAAGTGGTAGTTGGTCTGTGGTACAGAAGAACGGGGTCGCCAAAGGTATTGGCGAAGGGGCTGCAACCGCCGGCGTTCGTGAGACGGGTGAAGGTCGTTCCACCGTCGGTGGAGAACGATGCGCCGGAGAAGTTGTTGCTTGCGGCGCATCGGGAGTCATTGAAAGCGGCGCCGATCTGATTGAGGTTATCCGGGTTGGTCGTAGTGTATGTCTCAGACTGGATAATGTGGGGAGGAGTTTCGGTGCCAGTGACCAAGTCAACATCCGCGGCGCCATACGCCAGCGGGACTGGCATCAGGTTTTGGGCAAGCTTGACCAGGGCATTGCCAGGTGAACCCGAACCTCCCTCTGCCTCGCCGCAGGCAATCATGATGAGTCCAGCCCGCATGCTCTCCATCTTGTCGATGCCCTTCTCGTGAATGGTGGCGCAGTCAAATCCCGGAGGAAGGCCCGGGATGTTAATAATTTTGTGCTTTTGCTGCGGCTTTCTCTGCGCCCTTGCGGAATTGGCAGCAATTGCGGAGAACGTGCCAATGCTAGCTAGCGCCAGAAAGACGCCGGCCAGGACGACGAACAAGCCGATTAAGACACGCAGATTGAAGAAGGCGGATCGTGAAGTGGATTTCTTTTTCATGAATGGTTGTGATGTGGATGGACTTTCAGTGTGAAGCGCCGTTATAGCGGAACCGCCGCTACCGCGTCAACACTTTTTCTGATTTTGTGTGTGGCTGCCCCTAGGTTTATTAAATGCGCAGACGCTTGGCAAGCTTTTTTTAAGAATTTTCCTGCGGAACCGAGACACGAATTTCACGAATCGACACGGATCGATGCCAACCGGGAGGGCGAAGCTCTGCGACGCTCGAGGGAACGTGCGCGGGCTCGCAGGAGCTCGCGCCTCATTCGATCATCCACGGCCAGTGTTCGGCTTTCGCGCACAAACCGGCAACCATTGGATTCTGCCGAATATAGTTCATCTTTGCAGAAAGTTGTTCGCCACGCTCATCGTTTCGTAGCCGATGATCGAAGTATCCTTCCTGCCAGACGGTTTGGTTGGTTCTTGTATGAAAAACGCTTCCAGTCTCTGATGACTTCGCTCATTGATTCATCGCGTGCGAACGATAGAAGCGCGTGCAAATGATCGGGCATCAAGAGAAAGAGCGTGACGTGCCATCGCATCTTAGTTTCATAGAACCTTACGGAATCCAAAATTGCCTGAGCCAACGTCGGATCTGTTAACGGTTTTTGTTCTTTCTCGCGATCAACCGCGATGCGTATGTGAAACAACGCGCCGGGTTCGACCCAGTGCGGCACGGTGTGATGCAATCGCCGTGGGAACCCTCGATAAATCACGATCTCGATTCTGAATCGGATGCGTTCGTGCTTCAAGGTGGAACGCGTTGTCCTCAACGCGTTGGCAACGAGCGCGGCTTTGCCGCGTGATAATTGCGCCTTTCGTCGATTAGTTTTGCCATCGTCTTGAGGACAAGCCGATCCACATTGTTGTGCCGAACGCGTTTATTCGCCCGTGGCCCGAACTGCTTTGAACGTGCCGTGTTTCGATGGCCGGTCTCCCACTGACGGGGAAAAGTCCACCTCGCCAGAAATCAAATCGGCGCTTTCAAATTTTCCTTTACAGGTCAATGTCCCCGCGTCGCGCCCTACATTGCCGAGCAGAAATTCCACTGGCCCTGAGAAGGTCGCGGAGTTTCCTTCGCCCCGACTCCACTTTGCCTCCGAAGGCTTGGCCGCGCCCCAAACCTTGGCGGCGGAGTCGGTCAACTGCAACGAGCCCTTGCCGTCACCTTGTGCCTCAAAGCGCAGCGAGTGGTGTCGTTCATTCGCAAAGGTTATCTCCACGTTCCAGATGCCAGTCATGCTGGGAGTTTGTGCTTGAGCCAGGGCGGTGCAACAGATCTGTGCGATCACCAGGAGAAGCACACTCCGGCAAATGAGGAATGAAGCACGAAGCACCCGCCTTCGCCCGGTTACGGCGTGACAGGCAAATGAGCAGGAAACAGCATCACGGCACTTCGTCATTTGATCGTTCATCATTCTCTCGAGCTTCATTATTCGGATTGTCATTTTCTCTAATCCGAACTTGGGGTTCGAGCAAGCGAGCCATGCCGCTGGTCACTGGCTTAGGCCGTGTTTTGGCGTAAATTCGCTAACTTTGTGAAAACTGGTTGCGTCAGCCGGGAATTGAAAACAATGGGGATTTCCCCAAGCACGACTGCCGGGGTCAACGTCCCCGGCTACAGCAAAGCTGGCATCCGCAAATCAAAGACCAGCCGGTGGCGCGCGGCGGCGCTGATCGCTCTGAATTTATTCATGATCGCTCACATCATTCAGTGGTGGATCATGGGCAAAACGATTTCACCTATCGAGCCCTCGGAGACGATGTACACGCTGCAAAAGGGATTCGTCAACGCGGGGTTCATCTTTTTCGCCCTGGCAATTCTAGCAACGCTGATCTTCGGGCGTTTCGTTTGTGGCTGGGGTTGTCACATTCTTGCGTTGCAGGATCTCTGCGGCTGGCTTTTAAAGAAAATGGGCCTTCATCCGAAGCCGTTTCGGTCGCGCCTGCTCGTATATGTCCCGATCATCGCGGCGCTGTACATGTTTGTCTGGCCCGTCGTATATCGACTGTTCACGGAACCGCAGGAACCGCTTATCCCCAAATTCACCAATCATCTGGTGACCACAAATTTTTGGCTGACGTTCCCTTCCGTCGCGGTGGCGCTCCCGTTTCTGTTCATATGCGGTTTCATGACAGTTTATTTCTTGGGGCAGAAAGGATTTTGCACGTATGCCTGTCCATACGGCGGTTTCTTCGGGCTCGCCGACAAATTCTCGCCGGGAAAAATCCGTGTGACTCCCGCGTGTAATCAGTGCGGGCATTGCACTGCCACCTGCACTTCTAACGTCCTGGTGCATGCGGAAGTGAAACAGTACGGGATGGTGGTCGATCCGGGTTGCATGAAATGCATGGATTGCGTCAGCGTCTGCCCGAACGACGCGCTCTATTTCGGTTTCGGAAAACCGACGCTGTTGTCGCCCAAATCTGCCGCGATCAAGAGGAACTACTCGCTGACTTGGCCCGAAGAAATCGTCGGCGCACTGGTTTTTCTGGGCAGTTTCCTGGCTGTGCGCGGTGTTTACGCTTTGGTTCCGTTCCTGATGGCTCTCGGTTGTGCAGCAGTCACAACGTTCCTCGCGCTGAAGTTGTGGCGATTGCTTCGGGCGCGGGAATCATCGTTTTACCGTTTCAATCTGAAGTCGTCAGGCAAAATCCGAAAGGCGGGCTGGGCATTTGCGGCCTTCGCCTGTGCTTGGATTGGCTTGAACGCGCACTGCGGCTGGGTGCGATATGACGAGTTCCTCGGCAACCTCGCATTCCAGAGGATTAAGTTACCTGACGAACTCGCCCTGGCCCAACTCGATCCTGCTCGCTGGCTCAGCCCGGCTGACCGTGATAACATTTTGCGGGGAAAAGAACACCTCCAAGGCGCTTCAAAGCGTGGACTTTTTGTAAACAGCGAAACGCTGCCGAAGTTGGCGTGGTTTGAATATCTGTTAGGCGATGCGGAACAATCCGTCGAGTTGCTCGGCGAAGCGGCGACCTACCAAAAGGGCGAAGCGAAGGCCCTGAGCCTTTACTATCGCGGCGCAATCTTGAATCGGCTTGGGCGTTACGACCAGGCACAGGCAAGTCTGGATCATGCTCTGGCCGAAAGAGAGGACTTGATTTTGGCGCGACAGGAAAAAGGCGAATCGCTCTGGCAGCTCGGACGCAGGGACGAAGCAATCTCGGTGTGGGCCGATGCCGTGCGGCGCAATCCACGCCTGGCCCTCGTTAACGACGAACTTGCCGGCGCGAAACAGTCGCTGGGTAAACTCGAAGAAGCCAGTATTCATGAAAGGCAGGCCGACCAGTTCACGCCCAACGATCCGCTTTTTCATTGGATGATTGGACGGCGACTCCAGGATCTCGGCATGACTGATTTGGCTGACAAACATTTCCAGCAAGCAAGCCGACTCGGGGCTGCGAAAGAAATGCCTGGTGAACGTTGAGGTAACTTTAGCCCTTCGAGGCTGACAGGTCGGACAGCTGCTAGCCTGCCCATCCGCAGGCAAGATGCCTGTTCGGCGTAACGGCCAGGATGCCTCCGTTACCGGGGCTTACGGTCTCGGCGCCGGCGTGGGGCGAGGCCGCGGCGTTGGCAGAACTCTCGGGCCTGATGTGTATTGGATGATCAATACAGGCGGGCTGGCGCTCTCCCGAGTGTCGAACCGCTTCGAGGTCAACGTGGGCTTCTCGTCTCCCAATACCAGCCAACCGAAGTTGCCTGCTGGGTTATCCAGCCAATCCTGCACATCCGCCACCATTTGCGGTGAGCTCCACGTGTACTGTCCGATATCGCCGACCGACTGGCTCGCGCTGACTGTGGCGGAAAAGTCGCCGCCTTCGTTAGTCCAAAAAATCGTGTCGAAGAAGCGGTGCCGCCACGTTGCGTCGTTGGGCGTGGCCGGTGCTCCATCACCTTCCTCTCCGGATGCCTGCGAAGTTCCTTCACCCCAGTCGGCAAGCAGCTTGTGCAGCTCGACCGGATACGCAGCGTTAAGAGGTGTTCTGGACATGTTCATACTGAGGGTAACGCCTGTTATCGTTGAGCCGGCTGGAATACTTCCAGCGATATCGAATGCCAGCACCCCGCGGCGAAGTTCACCCATAGCCGTCTTGCCGGCAAAGAAGTGCAATCCAAGGGCGTTGCTGGTATCGCCATCGGCGGGATCGTACTCATAGAGTGTGTTGTCCTTGCTGGGAGTGATGTTGATAATCGCTGCGTTCACTGAGCCGGCGATGAAGCCAAGCGCGGTCGTGAGTATTAGTGCGAACAATATCTTAGATCTTATCATCGAGTGTTTGACGTTGTGTTAACTGACAGACTAATGTTTAGTATCCTTTTTAAAGCGGACGCGGCGCCGGAGTGGGACGAACCCTTGGCGACGGGATAGATCTTGGTGTCGGAGTAGGCCGTGGCGTAGTTGTTGGCGTCGCAGTTGGCGTTTGTGTCGGCGTAGCCGTAGCTGTAGCTGTCGCGGTAGCCGTTGCTGTCGGCGTGAATGTCGCAGTCGCAGTCGCAGTGGCTGTTGCCGTCGGGCTGGGTGTGCCAGCCGGACCTACGGTCCATGCATCAGCAGGCGGACCACCTGAGCCATTGCAGAAGTACTGAGTAAAGCAGGCATCGTTGTTCTGCACTCCAGCCGTGGCACTGGTATTGCCGCTAGCCGCCGTACCGTAGACTACATCGAACCGATTCTGTCCCTCATACAACCTCACCTCAAAGTTGGCCGTCTGGCTCGGATCAGCGAAGTAAACGGCGCGCCATTCGATGTTGAAAATCCGATTCGGCACAGTGCCCGAGACTGAAGTGTAAACGCCGCATGTCCCGCTGGGGAACCCCGCGCAGCCGGCGTTTGCATCGGTGCGCAGGTCGTCCCAGTAAGGGAAAATGGTACAGTCGTGACCGGACCACGGCAGACACACGTTGGTAAAGGCCGAATCGCTCGTCACGAATTGTGCATTCCCGTTGGAGGACACATTGATGCTGTTGTAAGTCGTTCCACAGGCCATATAAGGGAAGGGAAGCGCAAGGTTCGTCACTTGATCATCCCCGTGATTGCCGCTGTCCGTTGTGCCTGGGACGATGCTGCCGCTTATCTGAGTTATGGTAAGACCGCCGCAAGCTGTTGGTGTTGGCGTCGCAGTAGGCGTGGGTGTCGGGCTGGCCGTCGGTGTCGGCGTAGGCGACGGTGTCGGGACATTGCCAGGAGCCTCGATCACAGCCGGCGCGGGCGCGCCAGTCTTAAAGAAGCCAACCGTTGCGTCCGTAGGGTTTGGCGCCTGGTCCGCATCAAACCGGAAGTTATACAACGTCCCAAAGCGAATCGCATTCGCGTTTTGATTCTGCGCAAAGGTTTCCGTGCTCCAGGTGATGGAGCTTGCGTCTTGAGTAACATTCCATGGGGTGCTGCTGTATCCGGCATCGCCCTGGGTGCCATCATGTGCAAATCCAGGGTGCTGAGGTGGCGCATGAAATGCGATGTTAGAAACGTTCACGCCAGACCCAAGAGGCACGCTGAAAGATTGGATGGCGCGATCGAGGTTTTGGTTATAGAGCGCGTATTCGTAGTGCCAGACGCCGGCAGTAGGGTTCGTCACTTTGTAACCCATAAACCAGATGCCATCGTTTCCGGGATCGGGCTCACTCTGATTTACCGTCGCGCCGGTCCAAGCCATGATCGCCGGCTGTTCTCGCACGGTCGGGGCTGCGCTGGTAAAACTAAAGGGCTGGTTGATTCCCGTTACAGTGTACTGACGGTAGGAAGCGTTGTTGTACATGTTGCACTCGCCCGGGTGACTTTGGCACCATGTGTATTCATGCGGCACGATATATTCCGCCTCGGCAAAATAAGTCGCTCCCGGGTTCAGCGACGTGTTTAAGTCGTTAACGTCTACAAGAATTCGGTGGGACGTTACGTCATGAACGTGGCCGCTGTGATCGTTGGCTGTTGAACCTGGGAAGTTTCCAGTAAATGGATTGACCCAGGCGCGCGAACCGATGCCGTTTTGGCTGCCGTTCAAACCTGAGCCGTATGCATCGGAGCAACCCGAACCAAGATGGCTGCCGCTCACGCCGTTGCATCCAAAATTGCACGTGTTTGAAGATGCCGCTGCGAATGCGTGCTTACCCCAGGATTGGCCGATTTGTTCGAACTGCTGTGTGTTGTCGGCGCCGCCACTCATTCGATAGACATTCTGCGGAATGAACGGATGATCGTTGCTTGGCAAGGCAATCCAATCCACGTCAATTGTCCCTTTGTTGCAAGCATCGGTTCCCAAAGCGAGGCCAACGCGCCCATTCACTGAACCGTTGTCCAGTTGATCCAAACCAATCAGGTCTCCGACGATGACGTCAGGGCCCGGGATAGTCCCGACTCCGGGTTGGTGCAGCGCTGGCAGCGTTGTGGATTTCACATCGCCATTCTTGTCGAGCCGTGTGATCTCGATGGGTTGCATTGTTGCGCCGATTGAAATTTCCCCCGCAACAGTGCCCGCCTCTGACGGACGGCGGAGCGACTCGGCGAATTCTTGCGAGACCACCAGCCGGCCGCCGGTGATGCTAAGCAAGTGCGCGTTGGCTTGGTAATCGGTACTGGTGTCCTTCGATCTTAAAAAAGGTGAATCCGCTCTTGGCGTCGCGCACAGCGAAATCGAACGGCGCGTCGGGGGAAAGTTTTTCGACCACAAGCTGCTTAAGAGATGCGGCCAGCGGCATTGGCAAACTGTAGCCGGGGTCGTTGACCCCGGTCGACGGGATCAGCGCAATCGAGCCTGGCTCGGGGCCGCGTAACTGGTCGTTAAAAACCAGAATGGAGAAGAAAGAGTTAGCTGCGGTTGCGAAATGAAGTGTCGCCGGCTTTCCAGCGGAACTGGTTCCGTTCAGCCGGTTGAGATCAAGTTGCATCGTGACGCTACCGTTTTCCACAATCATTTTTTGAAGCGTGCCGATCCCGCCTTCGTCAAGACTACGGCGCGCGGGTTGGCTTGCTGAATTGCTCGGTTTGAATTGGGCCTCGGCCGCCGTAGCCTTGGCGGAGGCGGCCGCATAGTTTCCCGAGCTATTCCCGAGAAAGAGGAGCAACAGCAGGGCGAAACCGGCAAAACATATTCTTTGCATAACAGGATTCCTTAATTGAAGCGGGCTTGCTGAGAGGGCTGATTTTTCTCACGTGCTGGCGACAGAAGCAAAGGTTTTCTTTTTGCGGCACGTGACGATGGCAAGATGGCAGCCGGCACGGCTGTCTCTACAGAAGGAGTGGATTTTTTGCCAACGCGTTGGGCACAACGCGTTTGACCTCTGAGCCGGATATCCGTCCCGTCTGCGCTCTCTTGCCGCTACGGACGGGGTCCGGGAGTGGGGCGGACCCTCGGTGACGGACCAGACCTTGGTGTAGGTGTGGGCCTCGGCGTGGTCGTCGCGGTCGGAGTTGGTGTTAAGGTGGGCGTAGGCGATGCCGAAGGTGTGGCTGTAGCCGTCGCTGTTGGAGTAGCAGTAGCTGTTGCAGTTGCCGTGGCCGTGGCTGTGGCTGTGGGAGTTGGCGTAAACGTAGCCGTTGCGGTTGCCGTCGCCGTTGGGGTCGGTGTGAAGGTTGCCGTGGGAGTGGCTGTCGCTGTAGGAGTAGCTGTGGGTGTTGGCGACGGGGTCGGGACACCTCCCGGTGCCTGGACGAGAACGCCAATAGGCGAGCCGGTCTTAAAGAAGCCTACTGTGGCGTCCGTAGGATTCGGCGCCTGGTCGGCATCAAACCGGAAGTTATACAATGTCCCCCAGCGGATCGCGTTGGCGTTCTGGTTCTGTGCAAACGTTTCCGAGTTCCATGTAATAGAGCTCGCGTCCTGAGTAACATTCCACGGCGTGCTGCTATAGCCCAGGTTGTTAAACGTGCCGTCGTTTGCCCATCCAGGTTCCTGTGGTGGGGCGTGAAAATCGATGTTGCTGATGTTAACCCCAGGTCCCAAAGGCACGCTGAACGACTGAATTCCGCGGTCGAGATTTTGGTTATAGAGCGCGTACTCATAGTGCCAGACTCCCGCAGAAGGGTTGGTCACTTTAAGCCCCATAAACCAGATGCCATCGTTGCCCGGATCTGGCTCGATCTGATTCACTGTCGCGCCCGTAGGTACCCAGGCTTGGATGGCGGGCTGCATTCGCACCGTGCTACCGACAGCTGTAAACGTGAAATTGGTGGTGCCGGTAACATGGAACTGCCGGTAAGAGGCATTGTTGAACATGTTGCATTCATCGGGATGCGACTGGCACCAGGTGTACTCGTGCGGACTAAGGTAAGCGGCTTCGCCAAAATAAGTCGCACCCGCATTCTGTGTTGTGTCCAAGTCGTTGACATTAACCCTGATCCGGTGCGACACGCCGTCGTGATGGTGGCCGCTGTGGTTGTTGGCGCTCGATGGAAAGGATCCGGTGAATGGATTGATCCAGGCGCGAGAGCCGATGCTGTTCTGGTCCCCATTCAAGCTTGACACGTACGGGTCGGAGCAACCGGGGCACAGATGCGTGCCTGTTTGGCAACCACTAGTGTTACAAGTGCCGCAAACACTGTCTTCCAATGCCTCAAAGGTATGTTTCATCCACGACTGACCAATTTGTTCGAAGCGCTCGGTGTTATCGGCGCCTCCGCTCATACGATAGAGATTTTGCGGCACGACGGGGTGATCGGTATTTGGTAACGCGAACCAATCGACCGGTTGGTCGCCGTTGTTACAAGAGTCTGTCCCTATTGCAAGACCAACCTGAGTCCCAGCGCTTCCCATTTGAGCCACATTTTCTACATTTCCGACGATTACATCCGGACCAGGCACAAGATTTGGGACTGCGGGGCCGGCTCCGTGTTGCAGGGGTGGCATTACCATCGATTTCTTCCCGCCGTTAACAAGCTGGTCGATCTCGATCGGTTGCATCGCCGCGCCGACGGAGATTGTTCCCGCTACCGCACTGGCGTCTGATGGTCTGCCTAGCGCGTCGGCAAACTCCTTTGAAACGAGAAGCCGGCCTCCGGTGATGGCAAGAGACTTCGCAGCGGGATCGTAGTCGTACTGGTGTCCTTCAATATTGAAAAACGTGAATCCGGTGTTGCCGTCGCGCACGGCAAGATCGAATCCTTGACTCGAAGGGAGCTTTTCAATTACGAGTCCGTTGAACGACGCGCCCAGTGGCGTTGGCAAACTGTAGCCTGGGACGTTGACCCCGGCCGACGGGATCAAGGCCATCGTTCCGGGCGCCGGACCGCGCAACAGATCGTTAAAAACCAGAATGGGAAAGAAAGAATTCGCTCCTACGGCGAAATGCGCTTGCTGGAGATTTTGCGAAGCGGAATTAATTCCATTCAACCGGTTGAGATCGAGGTTCATGGACACGCTTCCATTTTCCACGATCATCTTCTGAAGCGTGCCGCTCCCGCCTTCGTCACCCGCCTTCGCCAAGGCTACGGTGGGCGAGAGACTACGGCGGGCAGGCTGGCTTGCTGAATTGCTCGGTTTGAATTGGGCCTCGGCCGCCGCAGCCTTGGCGGAGGCGGCTGCGTAGTTCCCTGAAGTGTTCACAAGAAACAGAAGAAGCACGAGAGCGAAAGTGGTAAGCGTTATTTTTGACATTGTATTGAATCGCGGGTTGCGATGAAACCTGGTTAAGGTTTAGCGAGCGTCATTCTTCTCACGCGTTCACGCTAAAAGCCAGGAAGATTTTTAAAGGATTCCTGCGCTCGACGTGAGAGAAGCGTTTTCGTTGTCCCCTAATGCGGGAAGGTCACGGTTAGATCATTGGAGCACGTCCCGGTGCCAGCTTCACACACCCGATACACGTATTGGGCCTGGCCCGTGTCGCCGGTGGAATCATCATACTGTCCATCGTTCGGCGTTGTCGCGATCAGCACGCCATTGCGGTAGACGTCGATGTTGGCCGAGGTCGCCCCCGTCCAGGTGAGACGCACCGAATTTATTCCATGTATCTTCTTCTTCCGGGCCGTGAGGGTAATAGGTCCAGCCGTAGGCGTTGGAGTTGCAGTAGCTGCCGCTGTTGCTGTCGCGGTCGGTGTCGCTGTTGGAGTTGCGGTCGGCGTGACGGTTGCAGTAGCTGTGGGCGTCGGAGTTGGCGTCGCCCCTCCTGCCGGCGCCTGGATCGCAACTATCTGGGGCGAGCCTGTCTTGAAGAAGCCTACTGTGGCGTTGGTAGGATTCGGTGATTGGTCGGCATCAAACCGGAAGTTATACAGCGTGCCGAAGCGAATCGCGTTGGCGTTCTGATTCTGAGCAAGAGTTTCTGTGTTCCAGGTGATAGAGCTTGCGTCCTGAGTAACATTCCACGGGGTACTGCTATAGCCCAGGTTGTTAAACGTGCCGTCACTTGCCCAGCCGGGTTCCTGACGCGGGGCGTGAAACCCAATGTTGGAGATGTTCACTCCGGGTGCGAGGGGAACGCTGAAGGATTGGATAGAGCGATCGAGGTTCTGGTTGTACAGCGCGTATTCATAGTGCCAAACGCCAGTTGAAGGATTGGTCACCTTGTAACCCATAAACCAAATCCCGTCGTTTCCCGGATCAGGCTCGATCTGATTCACTGTTGCGCCGCCGAGCGTTTGCCAAGCGTTAATAGCACCCTGCATGCGCACGGTGGAGCCGGAAGGAGAAAATGTGTAGCTGTCCCCGCTCCCGCTGACGTTAAACCGGCGGTAGGAGGCGTTGTTGTACATGTTGCATTGCCCGGGATGACTCTGGCACCAAGCGTATTCATGTGGAGTCAGGTATTGGCCTTCCGCAAAATAAGTCGCGCCAGAGTTCTGCGCAGGGTTTAGATCGCTGCTAGCTACCGTGATCCGGTGCGATGTTCCAGTGTGACTGTGCCCGCTGTGATTGTTTGCGGTCGATGGGAAGACGCCTGTAAATGGGTTCACCCACGCGCGTGAGCCGATCCCGGTTTGGCTCGCATTCAAACTGGAGCCGTAAGGGTCGGAGCAACCCGGGCATAGATGGGTGCCCGTAGTGCAACCGCTGGTGTTACAGCTACCGCAGACACTGCCCTCCAACGCCGTAAATGCGTGCTTAAGCCAGGACTGGCCGATCTGTTCGAACCGCTCATCATTGGTAGCGCCCCCGCTCATCCGATAGAGATTTTGCGGGATAACTGGATGATCGGTTTGGGGCAGCCCAAACCAATCGAACGGCTGGTCGCCGTTATTACAAGAAGTTGTACCCACCCCCAGCCCAACAAGATGATTTACAGTGTCGTTTCCGTACCTGTGCCATCTCTGGCAAGTCGCCCACAATGACATCGGGGCCGGGCACCAAAGTTGGCGTCGCCGAATCCACACCATGTTGCACGGGCGGCATGACCATCGATCTGGGTTCGCCGTTAACGAGCTGGTCGATCTCGATCGGTTGCATCGCCGCACCTATTGAAATCCTTCCAACCGCCGCGCTGACGTCTGCCGGCCGGCCGAGCGCGGTGGCAAACTCTTTTGAAATCAGAAGTCTTCCCCCGGTTATGCTGAGCAACTGACCTGTGGCATCGTAATCGTATTGGTGTCCTTCGATATTGAAAAACGTGAATCCTGTCTTGCCGTCGCGCACAGCGAGATCAAACGCCGCGTCGGAAGGAAGTTTCTCGATCACAAGCTGCCTGAGAGATGCGCGCAGCGGCATTGGTAAACTGTAGCCCGGGGCGTTAACCCCGGCCGATGGGATCAGCGCCATCGACCCGGGCTCCGGCCCGCGCAATAGATCGTTGAAAACGAGAATCGGAAAAAACGAGTCACTCCCAGCGGCGAACTGTAGCGTGACAGGCCTGGCGGTCAGGTCATTGCTTCCGTTCAATCCGTTTAGATCGAGGTTCAGTGTCACGCTTCCATTTTCCACGATCATTTTCTGAAGCGTGCCGGTCCCGCTTTCGTCAAGACTACGGCGGGCGGGCTGGCTTGCTGAATTGCTCGGTTTGAATTGGGCCTGTGCCGTCGTAGCATTGGCGGAGGTGACTGCATAAATCTCCGGGCTATTTCCGAAAAACAGAACTGACAGAAGAGCGAAGCTGGTAAGTGTTATCTTTGACATTGGCGAATTCCTTTGGTTGCGGGAAGCGGGTTAAGATTTGGAAAGCTACCCCTTTCTCACGCGCTCAGCGCCTGCGCAAAGAAGATTTTTGTAAAAAATCCTTTGCGCGGGCGAACACAGCTGAAGTGATGCTCGGATTGTCCGAAAGGGACGCATCCGCCTTCGCCGAAGCTACGGCGGGACAATGGTGCCGCTCGCCGACTTGATCGCCAAAGGTACGTTTACTAATCGCCAGTTCATTCCGCGCTGCTACGGACGAGGTGCTGGAGTCGGGCGAACCATTGGCTGGGGGCTAGACCTTGGTGTCGGAGTCGGACGGGGAGTGGCTGTCGCGGTCGATGTCGCTGTTGCTGTCGGCGTGGCGGTGGCAGTGGCAGTCGCCGTTGCCGTGGCCGTTGGTGTTGGCGTGGCGCCACCAGCAGGTCCCTGGATTGGAACCATCATCGGCGAACCGGTCTTGAAAAAGCCGACCGTTGCATTGGCACTCTGGGGCGGCTGATCGGCGTCGAACCGGAAATTATACAGTGTGCCCCAGCGAATCGCGTTGGCATTCTGGTTCTGTGCAAACGTTTCCGAGTTCCAGGTTAGGGAATCAGACGACTGAGTAGCAGTCCACGGCGTGCTACTATATCCCTGGTTGTTGAACGTGCCGTCGTTTGCCCAACCGGGATGTTGAGGAGGCGCGTGAAATCCTATACTGCTTATGTTTACTCCGGGGGCCAGAGGCACGCTAAACGATTGGATAGCCCGATCGAGGTTCTCGTTGTAGAGCGCGTATTCATAGTGCCAGACGCCGGCAGTGGGGTTCGTGACTTTGAAACCCATAAACCAGACGCCATCGTTTCCAGGGTCAGGCTCAACTTGGCTTACTGTGGCACCGGTATCTGCCCACGCGGTGATGGCGGGTTTCATCCGCACCGTGTTACCCACGGCTGAAAAGCTGAAACTGGTGGTGCCGCTGACGCTATACTGGCGATAGGAAGCGTTATTATACATGTTGCATTCCGATGGATGCGCCTGGCACCATGTATATTCACTCGGGGCCACATATTGCGCTTCAGCGAAGTAGGTTGCGCCTTGATTGAGTGTCGTGTTAAGATCGTCCACCTCCACGAGAACCCGGTGCGACACGCCGTCGTGGTTGTGGCCGCTGTGATCGTTCGCAGTCGTTGGAAAGTTACCAGTGAAAGGATTGACCCACGCGCGCGAACCGATCTGGGTCTGCTGGCCGTTTAAGCCGGCGGAGTACGGATCAGAGCACCCGGGGCAAAGATGGCTGCCTGTGCCGCAACCGCTGGTATTACAACCAAGGTTACAGGCGTCGTCTTCTAAAGCGAAGAAGGTATGCTTGAGCCAGGACTGGCCAATTTGTTCGAACCGTTCGGTATTATCTGCCCCGCCGCTCATCCGATAAAGGTTCTGCGGAACGACTGGGTGATCCGTATTGGGCAACTGAAACCAATCAACGGGCTGGTCGCCATTGTTACAAGAAGTTGTCGCTATACCAAGACCGACCTGGGTCCCAGCACTCCCGAGTTCCTCTACGTCTGGTAGATCTCCGACAATGACATCGGGCCCGGATGTTTGTGTTGGCATTTCGCCCCGCATTACCCCAAGAAGTGGTGGCATCACGACGGATTTGGGTTCTCCACTCACGAACTGAGTGATCTCAATCGGCTGCATCGCAGCGCCGATCGCGATCTTGCCAACGGTCGCACCGGCGTCCCGTGGCCGCCCGAGCACCTTCGCAAATTCATCCGAGATCAGGAGCCGTCCACCCTGGATGCTCAGCAACTTCGCAGTAGCATCGTAGCGGTACTCGTGTCCTTCGACGTTGAAAAAGGTGAGACCGGTCCTGGCGTCGCGCACAACAAGATCGAAGGCCGCGCCGGGAGAAAGTTTTTCGACGACAAGCTGCTTAAGGGACGCGGTCAGCGTGGCGGGAAGCAAGGGGTTTGGTCGGACTTCCGGAACGAGTGCGATCGATCCCGGCTCGGCACCGCGTAACAGATCGTTGAAAACGAGAACCGGAAAAACCGACTCGCTCCCGGCGGCGAACTGTAGCGTGACAGGCCTGGCGGTCAGGTCATTGCTTCCGTTCAATCCGTTTAGATCGAGGTTCAGCGTCACGCTTCCATTTTCCACGATCATTTTTTGAAGCGTGCCGGTCCCACCTTCGTCAAGACTACGGCGGGCAGGCTGGCTTGCTGAATTGCTCGGTTTGAATTGGGCCTCGGCCGCCGTAGCCTTGGCGGAGGCGGCTGCGTAGTTCTCTGAGTTGTTTCCGAAAAACAGCACTGACAGCAGCGCAAAACCGGTAAGCATTAATTTTGACATTGTGCGGGTCTTCCTGGTTCGGGTAAGGGTGCGTGGCGACGATTGAGTGGTCATTTTTCTCACGTGCTCGCGGCGAACGCAAAAAAAGATTCTTAACAATTCTTTTACCGTTCTGGCGCGGCGCTGTATCGGCAGGTGTGCCGCCTGCATAAGACGGTCGTGTTGCAGCCGACACGGCTGCCTCTACAGAAAGAACCAATGATCCTTTTGCGAGCGTGTTCCAGTTTAGAGCGTTTATCGGATCGCCGCGGCGAGTCGCCACGTTTTGGCGACGGCTTAAGGAGTCGCCCGGCCAACGTTCCACCCACTACGGTTACCAAGGCCCTAGGGGCGAGGTGCGGGCGTGGGACGAACCCTTGGCGACGGATAGGACCTCGGGGTTGGAGTAGGCCGCGGAGTGGGGGTCGCTGTTGCAGTGGCGGTCGGCGTCGCTGTGGCTGTCGCAGTAGCAGTTGCTGTTGGGGTCGGTGTGAACGTTGCAGTAGCCGTCGCCGTTGGAGTACTCGTCGGTGTGGGTGTCGGGGTTTCACCCAGGAATGGCGCCTGGATTGCCACTGTCATTGGCGAGCCGGTCTTGAAAAATCCTACTGTCGCATTGATGCTCTGTGGCGGTAGATCGGCGTCAAAGCGGAAATTGTATAATGTGCCCCAGCGAATCGCATTCGCGTTCTGATTTTGCGCAAACGTTTCGGTGTTCCAGGTGATGGAATCGGAAGTCTGGGTGACAGTCCACGGTGTACTGCTGTAACCCTGATTGTTAAACGTTCCGTCGTTCGACCACCCGGGCTCCTGTGGCGGCGCGTGAAAGTCGATATTACTGATGTTAGCTCCGGGACCCAGCGGTACACTAAAGGATTGAATTGCACGGTCCAGGTTCATGTTAAACAGCGCATACTCGTAGTGCCAGAGCCCGGCAGACGGGTTGGTCACCTTAAGCCCCATGAACCAGATGCCATCGTTGCCCGGATCGGGCTCAACCTCATTGACCGTGGCGCCTGTAGCTGCCCATGCCTGGATAGCAGGCTCCATTCGAACGGTCGAACTCACTGGCGAGAAATTGAAAAATGTCGGGCCGCCAGTAACCGAGAACTGACGATAGGAGAAATTGTTAAACATGTTGCACTCCGTGGGATTTGACTGGCACCATGTATATTCATGCGGTGTAATGTAGGCGGCTTCGCCAAAATAGGTCGCACCCGGATTTTCGCTTGGGATTAGATCACTCGTCTCCACGCGAATCCGGTGCGATACGCCGTCGTGGTTGTGGCCGCCGTGATTGTTGGCATTCGAAGGAAAAGATCCGGTGAAAGGATTGATCCAGGCGCGCGATCCAATGCCGTTCTGGTCCCCATTCAAGCTTGACACGTACGGGTCGGAACAGCCGGGGCATAGGTGTGTGCCCGTCTGGCAGCCGCTGGTGTTACAGGTGCCGCACACAGTATCTTCTAATGCCTCGAAGGTATGTTTCATCCATGACTGGCCAATCTGTTCGAAGCGCTCCTGGTTATCCATGCCTCCGCTCATGCGATACAGGTTCTGCGGAACGACTGGGTGATCCGTATTGGGCAACTGAAACCAATCGATTGGCTGGTCCCCGTTGTTGCAGGAGTCTGTTCCTATTGCCAACCCAACCTGCGTCCCGACGGGAGCACTAAATTGTGCCACGTCCTCGACATTTCCGACTATAACATCAGGGCCAGCTACGAGGTCTGGCAGTCCGGAGCCGAAGGCGTGTTGCATGGGCGGCATAACCATTGATTTGGTTTCGCCTCTAACAAGGTAGTCGATTTGAATCGGTCGCATCGCCGCGCCGATAGAAATTGTTCCGGCCCATGAACCGGCGTCTGAGGAAATACCAAGTGCGTTGGCAAACTGTTTTGAAAGGAGCAGTCTGCCTCCGGTGATGGTAAGGGCCTGCGCAGGGGCATCGTAACCATACTGCTGCCCTTCGATATTGAAAAAGGTGAATCCTGTCTTGCTATCGCGCACTGCAAGCTCGAACCCCTGGCCAGAAGGAAGTTTTTCAACTGTGAGCCGCTTAAGAGATGCGCTTATTGCGGCAGGAAGGCTGTAGTTGAGCGCGTTGACCGCGCCCGAAGAGGAACCTTGCAAAGCCAGCGCGATCGAGCCAGGCTCGAGGCCGCGCAGTGCATCGTTTAACACGAGAATGGGAAAGAAAGAATTGGCCGCCGCAGTGAAGTGCAACGCGACTGGCCTTGCCACCAGAGAACCGCTTCCATTCAATCCATTCAGATCAAGTTGCATCGTTACGCCCGCGTTTTCGACGATCATCTTCTGAAGCGTTCCAGTCTCGCCAAAGCGATTCTGGTTTTTCCTTTTCGCGGAATCAGGCGAGGCCAGGTTGGGCGACGCAAACAGCAAAACTAAAGGGAGCACGAAAGCGGTAAGGGCTACTTGAAGTTTGGACATTGTGTGATGGATTCCTTCGTAGCCCGGTTTTACTTAAATTGGTGTGGCGAGTCAAGCTTTCGTCCCGACACAAGCTGTAGCGGTGGTCTCTGCCCGCCGGGTCACAGACGCCTTAGGAGTTTGTCACTCCCTGCCTTCCACAAGGGCTGCCGCTTCGCGATCCAGTGCGGCAGGATCCATTTTGCGCGGTTGTAAATAAAACTCGTCGATCACAATTTGAACCAGCGCCGCGGCGGGGACGGCGAGAAATACTCCGAAAAGCCCGAAGAGTTCGGCAGTCGCAAGGGTGAAAAACAAAATGTTTACTGGATGCAGCCGCATTTCTTTGCCGAGCACGCCCGGCACCAGAACATTCATCTCAACCTGGTAAACCAGCACTATTACCCCAAGCGCGAGCCAGAATTTTGTGGCGCCCAAGCTCAGCGCGACCAGCAAGATGGGAATGGAAACGAGAAACGCGCCGATGTTTGGCAGAAACTCACCGAAAAAGGCCAATACGCCGAAGATTAGCGCCGGTTGCACGCCGACCAGCCAAAGTAACACGCCGATCGAAAGACCGGTGATGATGCCATTGATAGCTACGCCGCGTGCCCAGGCGGTCATCTGTCGCATCATGCGCGCGAGAGTCCGGTGCGCCTGCTCGCGATAGCGATCGGGCACGAGTGCCAGATACCCGGCGACCAGCGGGCGCGGGCTGGCGAGCACAAAGATCAGCAATAAAATCGCGAGTACAACGCTGGCGACGCCGCCGACCAGTCCAAGTGTCGATCTGAGCAAAATATTTCCGATCGTTGCGGCGGCTGCGGCAACTTTGCCTGCGATCTCATCAGTGCGAGGCAACGCCCCACGAACCGCCGGATAACTTCGCGTGAGCGATTCGATCCTGGTTTGAAGGCCTTGCGCGAGTTTGGGTGCGCTCCGCAGGAGTTCCTGCATCTGGATGGTCAACGGCGGGATCGCAAACAAGATGATCGTAGTAGTCAGAGCGATGAGCGCAACCATCAGCAGTATCACACTGACGAAACGGGGGACGCGATGTTTGTGCAGCCAGACCACGATTGGGTTCAGGACCATTGCGATGAGGAAGACCAGCGCAAAAAGCAAAATCACCGGCTGCAACGCGCGCAGAATCAACCAGAGAATAAACAGGAAGAAAATCAGCCATACGACGCGCCAGGCGCCCTGATAACTCAACGGCGCGTGCGGGTCCTCGTGATGTTGATTCATGAAGTGCAATGCGATCTTGGCGCTGGCGAACGTGAAAGACAAGAAAGAGTGATCGCGGCGTTCTACGGAGCACAGGCTGCCAGCCTGTAGTCGTCGGTAGCCTGCCGGCGACAGGTCGCACTCGGAACAAGATCTCGGTATGGGTGCGCAAAGAGCCTTTCGGCAGACTGCCCAAAGGACGGCTTGCAGCCTTTGCTTCAAGAGCGAACTGCACTTCGAACGTAGCGTTCGAAAAACTACGGCCGGGGTCGCGGAGTTGGGCGCGGCCTTGGTGTAGGAGTAATCCTGGGCGCAGCTGTTGCAGTGGGTGTAGCCGTTGCAGTAGCGGTTGCGGTTGGTGTGGGACTGGGTGTGGGCGTAGCCGCTACGGGCACCATCGCATAGGCGTGAAGGTCGCCATTGTGTACACCGGTGCCGACAATGACACCGTCGTCGCTAATACCGTCTGCCGAAGAGGACGTATTCATCGACAAGTCCCAGCCCGATCCTGGAGGAAGCAGATCGGCAAGCCGATAGGTGGTTGTTCCATCATAAAGAAAGGGGATCGCGAACGCAGACGAGTCGGTGCCCACCACCCAGCCGGCCGAATTCACTGCGCGCCCGGAGCCTTCGCTCGTCCCTGAGGCGAGTGGGATGGCAACGATTCCGTTCTGGTCAGACCAGATGAACGGCAGACCCGAGCCCTGGTTCAGCATGCTCGAGCCAACCACGTAACCGGTGTTACTGACGCCGAAAGCAAGCGCTCCGTTCATACCCGGCAATGCGCCAACCTCAAATGCCATACTCTGCCCGATATCGTAGACGATCCCAACGTTGCGCGCGGCATTCGTCGGATCGATGCCCTGACCCACAATTCGCCCTGAATCGTTGATGCCGAACGCGGTGAGGAAATAACTGCCGTTCACCGTGGTTTGAGTGATGATTGTCCCGGTGCCGCCGCTGTAGATCGCGCCCCGCTGCAAGCTCCCGGCGTCGACTGAACCGACCGCAACAGTTGAGGCGTTCACTGAGTTGGCGTCACCGAGCGTTTCGCCCGATGGCAACGGCAGCTGCGAAACGACGCCATTTTCCCAGATAACTGGTAATCGGCTGGTGCCGAAAAGTGTGGTAGCTGCTGTCCCAACCACAACGCCGCTGTCATTGGCGCTGTTCGAAACGGCAAAGTTGCGGACGGCAAGATTCGGCAGCCCAACGATGCCGCCTTTGAGCGTCCAGGTAAACGCCTGGCTACCCGCGGTGCCTATCGAGCGACCAACGGCAACTCCTGCATGCGACACCCCAAAACCCTGCGAAGCGGTGTCGCCGGTATTAATGATGCCGATATCATAAATGTGATATTGAGGCGTAGTCGCGCCTGCTGGCGTAATTGCGACAAGCCATGGCAGCGCCGCGGCGACGGCGATGGATCTGATATCGGACCTCATTTTGATTTTCATTGAGCTTCTACTAACCACGAATCCGACTTCGCGCCAACCACCAATTGTAAGAGGCTTTGTATTTGCTCAAGCCTAAGCCACAGCGAGGCAAGCCGCTAGCCACGGTGCACAGGTACACACGAATGAACACTAATTTTTTACGCGACCATCCGGTTATCCGGCGCAGCGTAATTCTGGGGAGCATCCCGCCTCTGCGGGACCAGTCCGCCACAGGACGGATTCGCCGTGGCGAACCTGTCCTTTTCGGCAGCTTGCCGAAATCCGGCAGGAATCAGCGAACCAATTACTAGTCACTCACGATTTCTCACTAGTTGGCTATGGACTGGGCCTCGGAGCGGGAGTCGGGCGCGGTCTCGGTGTGGGAGTACATCGCCCGGTACAAGGCGTCGGCGTCGGAGTCGGTGATGGCGGCGGACCTGTTTGCGCGCAATATCTGCCGCCCCTGTTCCCAAGTTCGGGGTAGTGAACGTCTCCGCCCCAGACAATCATTTCATCGCCAGTCCATATTGCCGTGTGAAAGCCTCGTGCGGCAGGGGCATTAACGACGCTAGTAACCATCCAACTATCCGCGCCGGGATTGTATCTGCCGCCCGTGTTGAAGCGTGTGCCACCGCTGGCAATTCCGCCCCAGATGATCATTTCAGCGCCAGTCCAGGCTGCTGTGTGATACGCTCGGCTACTTGGCGCATCAGCGGTTGTGGTTGCAGTCCAACTGTTCGCGGCGGGATTGTATCTGCCGCCTGTGTTCGAAAAAGTCGGGCTGACTCCGCCCCAGACAATCATCTCGTGGCCCGTCCAAACTGCGGTGTGTGAGTCCCGCGCGGCAGGCGCGTTAATCGTGCTGGTGGCTCTCCAAGCATTCGTGATCGGATTGTATCTCCCCCCTGTATCAAAATCGCCCGCGTCGTTATAACCTCCCCACACAATCATTTCACTGCCGGTAAAGACTGCTGTTGGTGCAGCTCGCGCAGATGGGACATTGCTTGTGCTGGTAGCTGTCCAACTGTTGGTTGCCGGGTTGTATTTACCGCCTGTGTTGAAATAGTGATCGTTGCCATCAGAAAAATACCCAGCCCAAATGATCATCTCAGCGCCGTTCCACGCGGCTGTGTGGTACAATCTCGCGGCGGGCGCGTTGGTGGTGCTGGTCGCCGTCCAGCTATCCGTGCTCGGGTTGTACTTCCCACCAGTATTCAAACCGACACTATTCCCGGCATCTCCACCCCACACGATCATCTCACTACCAGACCACACCGCCGTGTGAAAGGCGCGTGCGCTGGGCGCATTCGTCGTATTAGTAGCTGTCCAATCATCTATGCTGGGGTTGTACCTCCCCCCGGTGTTTACAACAACCAATGAATAGCCACCCCAGACAATCATCTCAGTACCGGTCCAGATCGCCGTGTGCGAGCTCCTGGCAGAAGGCGCAACGGCGGTTGCTGTCCAATTGTCGGTGCCCGGATTATATCGCCCGCCAGTGTTTAACTCAAAATAGCCGCCCCAGACGATCATTTCACTGCCACTCCACACTGCTGTGTGACCCGCTCGGCCATCAGGTGCATTGCTCGTCGTCGTCGGTGTCCAACTATTTGCGCCGGGACTGTATCGCCCGCCAGTATTAAAAGCGCCGAGGAAATTGGTTCCACCCCATACGATCATTTGGCTACCTGTCCACACTACTGTGTGACCGTATCGGGCGTCAGGTGCGTTGGTAGGTACTGGTACTCATCCAGCTATTCGTAATTGGATTGTATCTACCGCCAGTATTCAAATCACCGGCGGTGTCACTGTGCCCGCCCCAGACGATCATTTCACTCCCAGTCCAAACCGCAGTGTGACCGCCACGGCTAGTGGGCGCGTTTGTTGTGCTGGTAACCGTCCAACTATCCATGCGTGGATCGTATCGACCGCCAGTGTTATCGGTGCTTCCACCCCAGACGATCATCTCTGCGCCAGTCCACACTGCCGTATGGCCAGATCGAGCAGATGGTGCGTTCACCGTAGTCGTAGCTGTCCAGCTATCGGTGCTAGGGTCGTATTTGCCCCCGGTGTTAACCAGTGTGCTGCCATCCCATCCGCCCCAGATAATCATTTCGGCACCGGTCCAAACCGCGGTGGCGGACTCTCGGCCAGTCGGTGCATTATTCGTGCTTGTAGCCGTCCAACTGTCTGTGCCCGGATTGTATCTGCCACCAGTGTTCGGGTGTCCGCCATCATAACCGCCCCAAACGATCATTTCAGTACCGGTCCAGACCGCGGTGTGCGACTCTCGGCCAGTGGGAGCGTTGGTAATGTTCGTAGGAGTCCATGTGTCTGTCCCGGGAGCATACCTCCCGCCAGTGTTAGATTCGGCGTCAGCATAACCACCCCAGATAATCATTTCAGCACCGGTCCAGACTGCCGTATGTCCGAACCGGCCAAAAGGTTCGGCATTGGTAGCCGTCCAAGTATCATCAATGCAGCCGCCTTCCGTCATTGCAGGAAGTCTATAGGTAAAAGTGCCAGCCGACCTTGCGTCACCAATTTGATTCTCCGCCCTGCTCAGCCAGGACTCCGACGGCTCCTTCGACCATGCAACTGTAGCGAGCTTTAAGTGGTCAGCGGTCTTGTCGATTACTGCCGTCGCATAATAGCGCGTTTCGTCTTCCTGCAAGGCGCTCAATGCTCCTGTTTCGATCTGTGCTATCGCTTTTGCAGGCGACACGCCTGCTGCTCTAGGGTAATCGGCAAACATCGCCGCCAGTTTCTGCGCCGTTTCATCCCATTCACGGCTGTTTAGCTTTATGCTTCCCATCAAATCCGGCCGTTGTAGGGCGGGCGCTCCGCCTGCCAATTGTCCGTTCGGCAAGCGATGCGCTTGCCTTACAGTCTCTCTGCTATCGCCTCTGACGAGTTCGATCTCGCTGTAGTTGCCGCTAAGTTGTCTCATTTCGTCGACCGCCTGATGCGCCAGCAGATCAGCTTCCGCGCGTTGCTTTAGCTCGCCGTGAATACGTTGGTCGTAGGCATACCAGTTTGTCAGCAAGCGATCAGCCAGCACTGGTCGAGCCAGACACTCGGCGATGACAAAAGGATCGTTCCCGAGCGCATCAAAGAGCTCGCGCAACACCTCTGGCCGTCTGGTATGCTGCGCCATGCGATCCATTTCGGCCTGTAACTGCTCAGCGGTGATAGGCCGTTGCCAGTAATCCTCCAGCGCCTGCGATTTGCGCAGGTAATCTGCGACTTTCTTTTCGAGCTGCTGCTGAGTCATCACTGCATCGAGCGACGGCTTGGGATCGGGACGTTCCCCGCTGCCGCGGGGCCAGATCCGATGGTGCCAGTAAACATCTTCAATCGCGCGCTGATATGCTACGCGTTCTGCAAACGTGAGCGTTCTATTGGAAACGTTCGTCGGCGTTTCAGAACGGAAAAATGCCAAAAGTGTTCCTGTCAGAATTGAGCATGCGACTGCACAAAGCAGAAGAGCGACTAAGGCGCGCGCATTAAGGAAAACAGAGCGGGAGGTAGATTGTCTTTCCATTGCAGGGGGTTGGCGTTAACGCCGCCGCTTGTAACTGACGCACGGAAGGGTGTCAACGTTTTCTAACCCCGCCGGAATTCTGGCTGCCGTGGCAGCAGTGTCGGATACAGATCCCAGGGCTGGGAAATCCGGCTGTGAGCGGCGCACGGTGAGCTTTTAGGTTGGCCCGTCGGCCAGAACGGCTCAAATTGCTATCTTGTGTTTTAAGCTTGTAACTTTTCTAACTCCCTTAACCTTTGTGGTGCCGTGTCATTTAATCATTTCGGACTTTCGACTGAAGTCGTGCGTGGAACGCAGGCGATGGGATTTGCCGAGCCGACGCCTATTCAGCTCCGCGCGTTCCCAATTGTTCTTGCCGGGAAGGATTTGATCGGCACCGCGCAGACCGGCACGGGTAAGACCGCGGCGTTTGCCCTGCCTATTCTGACATTGCTTGCGAAGCACGGCGCCTTCCGTTGTCTCGTGCTCGAGCCCACGCGCGAACTGGCCGCGCAAGTGGAGACGGCGTTTCGTGATTATGGCCGTTTTACGGATTTGCGAGTCGCTCTCGTGCACGGTGGCGTCGGTTACGGGAAACAACGCGAGGAACTCAAGCGCGGCGTGGATGTCCTCGTCGCGACGCCGGGGCGGTTGCTCGATCTGCTCGAGCAGCGCGTAATGAGTCTCAAAGAGATAGAAATCCTCGTGCTCGATGAAGTGGATCGGATGCTCGACATGGGTTTTCTACCGGACGTGCGCCGGATCGTTGAGAAAATCCCCAACGACCGACAAACTCTCCTCTTCTCAGCTACGTTGCCCCCCGAAATCGAACGCCTGGCCGCATGGGTGTTGCGCAATCCTGAGATGGTGGAAATTGGCGTACGCCGTTCGCCTGCGGAAACAGTCACTCACGCGGTTTATCCCGTTGCCGCTGAACAAAAATTCGATCTGTTAATGGCTTTGCTCGAGCGAACGAACTTCGACAGCGCGCTGATTTTCTGCAGAACCAAGTACGGCGCCGATCGCATCGCGCATCAATTAAAGCAGGGCAAGCATGCGGTGGCGGTATTGCATTCCAATAGGACACAGCGCGAACGAATCGAAGCGCTGGAGGGATTCAAGAGCGGCAAGTACGAAGTCATGGTGGCGACCGATATCGCATCGCGCGGACTCGACATTGCCGGTGTGAGTCACGTTATCAATTACGATGTGCCCGAGCATCCGGAAGATTATGTGCACCGCATCGGCCGCACAGGGCGGGCCCAAAATGTCGGCGACGCCTTCACGCTCATGAACGGCCAGGAGGTGTCGGCCTTGCAGGCGATCGAACATTTCATCGGCCAGAAAATTCCGCGACTGAAGCTGGAGAACTTTCCCTACCTGTACACGGCACTATTTGAACCGGAGTCTGGAACTACTGGCAGACGGGGCATTACCGGCCGAAGAACTCATCGCGGATATTCAGTCGGGCGAAGGAGGTGACGAATGACGAATTTTCTTCCCTTCGCTTTGGATTTCGGTGTTCGTCGTTTTCGGCCATCCCGCTTGTAATTCGATTCACTTTGAGGAAAGACTTGGGTTCGCTGCTTATGTCCGATTCAAAACTGGCTCCTGCCGCACAGACCGAGTTCGATGAGTTGCAGAAGAAACTGGTGCCATTGTGGAAATCGATCGAACGATTCAACCAGGACCCGCAGACGGTCGTGGTCGTGCCTTCGATGTCGATGGACGCGGTCAAGTCCGGCGCAGTGATGCAGGCGTACGAGGAACGCTTTTTGTTCTTGTTACTACTGCTACGCCAGCCACGAGCTCGCCTCATCTATGTTACATCGCAAATGATTCTGCCGAGCGTTATCGATTATTACCTTGCTCTTCTGCCCGGCGTTATCCCAAGCCATGCGCGGCAGCGGCTATTCCTGGCTTCACCCCTGGATGGGTCGGCGCGTCCACTCAGCGACAAACTCCTCGAGCGACCACGGCTGATCGAGCGTATCCGCTCGCTGATATTGGACCCCGATCGGGCGCACCTTGTTCCTTTTAACACAACCAATCGCGAGAAAGAACTCGCGTTGCGGCTTGGCATTCCCATGTACGGGGCCGATCCAAAATTCTTCCATCTGGGGACAAAGAGCGGCTGCCGGAAAATCTTCCAGGAGGAAAACGTGCCGCATCCTTTGGGCCATGAAAACATCGGCAGCAAAGAAGACCTGCTGGCCGCCATCGCCCGAATGTGCGCAAGAAAACCTTCGATTCAGCAGGTTTTGGTAAAGCTTAACGAAGGTGTCTCCGGCGAGGGCAACGCCATCGTCGACCTTGGAGGGCTTGCACCCGTAGCCGGGAGCGCTGACTCCGGCGGAGACAAAGCTGCGTTAGAAAAACGCCTTCGCGGAATGAAGTTTGAGTCAGAAGGAGTTACTTACGATAGTTACATGAAGAATCTGCAGGAGCGCCAGGGGGTTGTCGAGGAACGGATCATGGGAGAAGAGTTCAGAAGCCCCAGTGTCCAGCTTCGCGTCACGCCGCTAGGCAAGGTTGAATTGTTGTCGACGCACGACCAGCTCCTGGGCGGTCCATCAGGGCAAAGCTACCTGGGCTGCGTTTTTCCAGCCGACACAGCCTATGCCGGCCTGATCATCCAGGAAGCTGCAAAGATAGGCAGGCGTTTGGCCAGGGAAGGTGTTATCGGCCGGTTCGCCCTTGATTTCGTAGTGGTGCGCTCAAAAAATAAAAAATGGGACCCGTACGCGATCGAGATTAATTTAAGAAAAGGCGGCACCACTCATCCGTTTTTGACGCTGCAATTTCTCACCGACGGCACCTACAATCCCGAGACCGGCATCTTCACCGCTCCGAATGGTCGGCAGAAATTTTTTGTCGCCAGCGATCACGTTGAGTCCCCCCGGTATCGCACTTTGACACCGGACGATCTTTTCGACATCGTGGTGCGGCACAACCTGCATTTTGGTCAAACCCGCCAAACAGGCGTCGTGTTTCACATGATGAGCGCATTGGGAGAGCTGGGAAGAACAGGGTTGACCGCGGTTGGCAATTCACACCAAGACGCGAAGGCAACGTACGATCGCGCCATCGCCGTTCTCGATCAGGAAACGCGCGACGAGCCTGATTCGTTCAAGCGTTGAAACCGGTAAAAGGGGGGACAGCGGGTTTCCTCCCCGGGGGATTGCCGTTTCTTTCGGTGCGCCGCGGATCTGAGAGCGCCGCAATCCGCTTGTTTGGAACAGGTAGTTAACTCGAAGAGGTTTTTCGACAGTTCGTAAAACATATCATCGCAAGACGGCATCCCGGATTCAATCGCGGTCAAAAAAAAATGAGAAAAAGGTCTTGACGGTTTTTGGCGCGCTCGACTAAAAAGAGTGTCCCGTGCGCAAAATATGATTTTGCAATTCGGAAAGTCAGGATTCAAACGAGGACAACACCAAAATGAAAAAACAAATTAATCCTACCATCAAAGCGCATCTTATCCGAGGCGCATTTTATCTGCTTCTACTTCTGGCGGTGTGCGCCATTCCATTCGCATTGGCGCAACGCAATGTTACCAAGCGAGGCGTGGTTTCGAAATTGGCAACTGGGCCGCGTGCGAGCGGAGCGGCTCAGGCGACGAAGCTCTCGGGCGTTCACTCCAAAGCTGCTTCGCAGTCTAAGACTGGCTCGCGGCTTCTTCCCTATGACGTTAGGGGGGGTCCGGACCTGCCGCGCATATCGGAGCTACCTCAAAAGACCAGTGGCGCACGTGCAGCGCACATAATTCCGATTCCGCGGCCGCCGAAAGCTCCACAGGTGGTGCTCTATGATCAGTACAATAACGCCGGAACGAACGCCACCTTGTGCGCGACGTTCGACGACTTCCCGACCTTTAGCGCCGATCTGGCCGACGATTTTGTGGTGCCCGGAGGTCAGACTTGGAATGTGCAGTCGATCGACGCTGACGGTGTATATTTCAACGGCGTCGGACCTGCTACCAATTGGAATGTGTTCATTTACGCCAATAACGCGGGGCTTCCCGGGGCGCAGGTTTACAGCACTTTAAACCAGCCGGTGTCGGTAAGCGGGACGACCTTCACGGTAAACCTGAGCCCTGCTGCGGTGCTTAGTGCAGGCACATATTGGATTGAGATTCAGGCCAACATGGACTTTGGTACGCAAGGTGAGTGGGGCTGGACTGATCGCACTGTGCAATCTAACAGCAGCGCAGCCTGGCAAAACACCGGTGGGGGCTTCGGAGTCTGCCCGACTTGGATGGCAAAACTAATCTGCATTCCCACGGCAAGCGGACCCGATTGCGTGTATCGCATTAACGGGACAAGTGGCGGCGGTGGCACGCCCACTCCGACACCTACGGGGACACCTGCCGGGTGCAACAATTACGTGTTCGCCACCGGCACCGATCCGATTGTTCCCGGAACTACCGACACGGGTAATCACACTGACGATGGCGATACCTTCGTTGCCTTGCCGTTCTCCTTCCAGTTATATGGTCAGACCTATAATGGCGTGAATGTGAACTCCAATGGGCGTCTCGATTTTGTTACGATCAACGAACCGGGCGGTTATCAGACGGCCTGCCTGCCGGCGCCGCCCAACATCGGGCCTTATGACTACACCATCTTCCCGATGTGGGAGGATTTGCGCACCGATATCGGTCTGAGCGGCTGTGCGAATTTTACCAGCGGATGCGGTATCTTTACATCGATCTCCGGCAGTGCGCCTAACCGTATCTTTAACATTGAGTGGCGCGCAGTGTATTTTGCCGACAACGCCTCTACGGCGAATTTCGAAGCGCGGCTGTATGAGAACGATCCTAACAATCGCTTCGATGTGATCTTCGGCACTGTGCAACCTGGCGGCGACCACTCCTATGTCAGTGGCGTACAGGGAGCAGGCGGAGCCTTTACCCAGGACTTCTGCGATCCAAATCCGCCAGTCGCAGGCTCGGCCACTTACACCTGCACTGGTGGCGGCGGCTCGCCGACGCCAACGCCAACGGCAACAGGTACACCGGGTGGCTGCACAATCAACGGGAGCATCGACACAGGGGATCCCACGCAGACTGACCGGCTGTTCCGCAGCGGTATTCCGCAAACCTGCCCGGCGAGCACGACCTGCGCGACCTTCGGCGATGGGCTTCCGCGCCATTACGATTCGTACACCTTCACCAACACCACCGGCGCGACTCAATGCGTGAACATTGATACGAACACGGCATGCACTGGCACGAACTTCATCTTCACTGGGGCATATCTGGGCAGCTTCGATCCGGCCAACATTTGCACTAACTGGATTGGAGACAGTGGTTTTAGTCCGAATCCGGACCAAGCGTTCCAGGTTAATGTGGACAACGGGCAGACGCTTGTAGTGGTGGTCAGTGAAGTTACTCCCGACGCCGGGTGTCCTGGCTACACCCTGACGATTACGCCGGACACGATATGTGGCGGCGGCGGCTCGCCTACTCCGACGCCAACGGCGACGCCCACATGCACAGGAGGCGGCGGCACACCCGGGCCGTGGATGACGGCCAGTCCGTACCCGACGACCATCGTGCGCTATGGGTTCGCCCAGACGGCCACGCACTTCTACGTTTTCGGTGGTGTAGATAATGGCTTCGCCACGAACGCCGTCAACCGCATGGATCTTGCTACCGGAACGTGGCAGTCCCGTGCGCCGATGCCATTTGGCGATGAAGCGCCTACCTGCGCGCTCGATGAGAGTGGAGGCATCGTCTATTGCGCGGACGGTTTCGGCACCAACCAATTCGCAGCCTACAACATCGCCGGTGACAGCTGGACGTCATTGGCTTCCGATCCGTTTGTTCCGGATCACTACGGCTCTGCGTCGGGTTTCTTCAACGGCCAGGTGTTTGTGGCGGGTGGGACGAGCTCCTTTAGCAACCAGCTGGACGTCTATAACGTAGGCACTAACACGTGGTCGGCCGGAACACCGGCGCCAATAGGCCCCTTCCTGCTGGCAGGCTATCATCAGATAGGTCAATTCCTATACGTAGTGGGTGGCTTCGACCCGAGTGCGCTTAACTATGCAACGACCTTGCGTCTGGACATGAGGACTGGAACGTGGGAAACGGGCCCGGCATTCCCCCCGCAACTGGCAGACTTCGGCCTTGCCTATGATCCGGGAACCAACAAGCTGTACTCGCTGGGTGGAGACCTGCCGAATGATGGTAACTTCTTCAACTCGACCAACCAGGTCAATGAGCTCGATGTGTCAGCCTGGCCCGGAGGAACCTGGACTTCATCACCGCCTGTTCTGCCGGCGCCCAACCGTCAGGCGAACCAGGCCGGGTTCTTTGGAAATGGGGATATCTGGAGTGTAGGCGGCATAGACGGATCGACCTTCACGTTCCTCTCTGATGTATATCATCGCACCAACGGCGGTTGCGTTGGCGCCAGCCCAACCCCAACGGCCACGGCAACGGCAACAGCAACGGTCACACCTACGGCAACAGCCACACCTACGGCTACAGCAACTCCGACCGCTACGGCCACGGCTACGGCAACCGCGACAGCAAGTGCGACGGTCCCGCCGCGGCAGACACCGACGCCAAGGCCGCGTCCGACGCCACTTCCGCGCCCATAACGGCAACTGGAATGATTAAGGCGGAAACTCGCGAGCGAAAGCTCGCGAGTTTTCCGCTTCCAGGGATTGGTTGCTCCGAAAGAGCGTGCTTGGATAGAGAATATGTCAGGCGCTGAAAAGCCGCCTTGCAACCGACTGCAGAACGTAGTCGCCCAGGGCGCGGTGCCAGCGAAAAGGTTTGACATCGCGTTCCGCTCCGGGTTAACAAGACGGGCTTTCAATCATTTCATCCAATCAATCCTAACCCATCGGTAATTCCATGATCACAAACTCACGCTTTGCTTCCACGTTTACGCCGTCGCCCTGGCGCCGTATTTTTTGCTCACTGTTCCTTTTGGCCGCTATAGCCGCCTTCGTAGGGACAATCGCTCTTTCTCGCCAGCCGGCCGTCGCGGCGGACGCGGGCAGGGGCTACGGGTTGCAACTTGGCAAGATCGCGCCATGGGTGATGGAACACACCGCCAACGGCCAGCAAGCGGAATTTTTCGTTGTGCTCACGGATCAGGCCGGTTTGCACCAGGCCGCGAGCTTGCAGACCAAAGCAGAGAAGGGGCGCTTCGTGTACAACACCCTGTTGAACAAGGCCCATGCCACCCAGGGGCCAATCCTGCAATGGCTGCGGGAACGCGGGCTTGAGTACCGTTCTTTTTACATTGTTAACATGATTTTAGTAAAAGGGACCCGCGAGATCGCAGCAGAATTGGCAGCTCGTCCAGACGTGGCGCGCGTGGAAGGCAATCCCCACATCCAGAATCATTTTCCTCAACCGCAGGCTGTCGAGGAAGCGCCTCCGTCTCTCCAGCGTCCTGCGACGATCGAGCCGGGCATCCAATACACGCACGCGCCGCTGGTATGGGCGTTGGGCTTCACCGGACAGAACATTGTTGTCGCGAGCGCGGATACCGGTGTTCGCTGGACGCATGATGCGCTCAAGCCTCATTACCGCGGCTGGGATGGTCAGAACGCCGATCACGATTACAACTGGCACGACTCGATCCATGATAGCGTCGGCAATCCGTGTGGGAATGATTCGCCTTTTCCTTGCGACGATGTCGCTCACGGCTCACACACCACTGGTACCATGATTGGTGACGACGGCCTGGGCAACCAGATCGGGATGGCGCCGGGCGCAAAGTGGATTGGTTGCCGTAACATGGACCAAGGCAACGGCACACCGGCTCGTTATATCGAATGCATGCAATGGTTTCTGGCGCCGACCACGATCGGCGGCGGCGACCCCGACCCCACCAAGGCGCCGGACATAACTAACAATTCCTGGGAGTGCCCGGATTCAGAGGGTTGTTCATTTGACACGTTGCAAGCTGCTGTCGAAGCACAATTTGCTGCGGGCATTATGATGGTGTCAGCCGCACAAAACGCCGGGCCAAATTGCTCGACCGTTGAAAATCCACCGGGAATTTACGAGGCAACTTACTCGGTTGGCGCGTTGAATACCGGCACTGACACCATAGCTTCCTTTAGCAGCCGGGGTCCGGTGACAGCTGATGGAAGCAACCGGATTAAGCCTGACATTTCTGCCCCGGGCAACCCAACGCGATCGTCCACGAACACCAGCGACAGTTCATATGCATTTTTCAGCGGCACGTCGATGGCTACTCCACATATCGCGGGTGCAATGGCGTTGCTCTGGTCGGCTATTCCCAGCCTGCAGAATCAACTTACTGCGAGCCGCGATGCTTTGAATAACTCGGCCGTCCATATAGATTCGACTCAATGCGGCGACGCGGGTCCACCAAACAATGTGTATGGCTGGGGCCGGGTCGATATTTTCGCGGCCGTAGGCGGAAGCCCAACGCCAACACCGACTGCGACCGCCACTGCCACGCCCACTGCAACCGCTACTGTAACCCCCACAGCAACAGCGACGGCAACAGCAACAGCAACCCCACGTCCGACGCCAACCCCAAGGTCTCAGCCAACGGCAAGACCGCGTCCTACTCCCGTGCCTCGCCCGTAGGGAGCAAAGCGAATAGCCGATATCCGATAGCCGACAGAACGCTTCGGTGCACCGGACCCGAAGCCCAATTCCTGTCAATTGGTGTCCATTTGTGGTGAAACAATTTCAAAATAGTATTGACACCTTCTCGTTGATTCAGGTAGAAGGGCCTTTCCACTCCAGGAATCTGAGGGCATTAGTATCACGGAAAGGAGAAAAATCGTGCTGTTGCGGCTCGCGCCGGTTCAGCCACAACCATCATCATTGACCCAATGAAAAGGAAATCTGTGTCTCAATCTGTTAGCGGCAACTTGGGCGAAGCCGGCTTCTTTAAACTCCGCGTCCTAATTGGAGTTCTGTTTTGTTTTGCAGCGATCGCGGTTGTCGTCCTTGCACTTGGTCCGGCGGCGGCCGGACAACCTCGGACTCCGTCGGGTCATGCCAGTGCGCCAATGGACAGATCCGCTGCGGCGAACAAGATCGCGGCGTGGGTAATGGAACACACGGCCAACGGACAGCAGGCTGAATTTCTTGTTGTTCTCGCGGATCAGGCCGATCTGAGCGGCGCGATCAGTTTGCCAACCAAGGCGGAAAAGGGCCGGTTCGTTTATCAAACCCTGCTGGAGAAGGCCCAAATGACGCAAGAGCCAATCCTGCAATGGCTTCGCGATCGCAACATGGAGTATCAATCTTTCTATATCGTTAACGCTATTTTGGTGAAAGGTACTCGCGAGATCGCCAACGCGCTGGCTGCCCGGCCGGATGTGGTGCGTGTCGAGGGCAATCCGGTGATTCACAACGATCTTCCTCAGCAAGGCCCTGTCGAGCAATCGCCTTTGCAACCCCGCGGACCTGGCGCACCGGCGACGATTGAGCCGGGAATCGTTTACACGCACGCGCCCGATGTCTGGGCGCTCGGGTTCAGAGGGGAGACCATCGTGCTGGCCAGCGCAGATACCGGTGTTCGCTGGACGCATAACGCGCTCAAGCCACATTACCGAGGTTGGGACGGAACAACCGCAAACCATAACTTTAACTGGCATGATTCCATTCACGACAGCGTGGGCAATCCCTGCGGGAACGATTCTCAGGAGCCTTGCGATGATTTCTTTCACGGCAGCCATACCACCGGCACGGCGATTGGCGATGACGGTGGCACTAACCAGATCGGGATGGCGCCCGGGGCAAAATGGATTGCCTGTCGTAACATGGACCAGGGCAACGGCACACCGGCAAGGTACATCGAGTGCATGGAATTTTTCCTGGCACCCTATCCATTGAACTGCACGCCAGCCGAAGGCGACCCTACTAAAGCGCCTGATATCACCATCAACTCCTGGGGTTGCCCCACCTCGGAGGGTTGCACAACTGGCGACGAACTGCGAACCGCGGTTGAGGCGCAGGAAGCTGCCGGTATCCAGATGGTGGTTGCCGCCGGTAACTCCGGTTCGGGTTGTTCTACTGTTTCAGATCCGCCTTCGTTTTATGAAGCCTCGTACACAGTAGGTGCCTTGAATACTGGCACCGATACGATTGCCAGCTTTAGCAGCCGCGGTCCGGTCACCCGGGATGGCAGCAACCGAACTAAGCCGGATATCACTGCTCCGGGCACTAACACGCGTTCGGCCAGCAACACGTCCGATAGTGCATATACGTTTGCCAGCGGGACATCCATGGCCACTCCGCATATTGCTGGCGCCATGGCGCTGTTATGGTCTGCCATTCCAAGCTTGCAGCACCAAATCCAGCCAAGTCGCGACGCTTTGGATAATGCGGCTGTCTTTATCTCTTCCACCGCGTGCGGTACGGCTGGCCCGCCAAACAACGTTTATGGCTGGGGCCGAGTCGATATCGCCACGGCCGTAGGGACGCCGGGGCCAACCCCAAGCGTTTCGCCCACTCCCGTGTCAAGCGCTACTCCCTGCGGCGCTACGACACCAACGCCGACGCCAACTGCAACGGTAACGGTTACGGCTACCCCAACCGCGACAGCGACAGCCACACCAACCGCGACGGCCACAGCTACAGCTACTCCCACCGCTACCCCGACGGCTACGGCTAGCTCTACGCCGAGACCTACCCCTACGCCGCGCTCAGCGCCTTCGCCGAGGTCTCGTCCGACTCCCGCGCCGAGACCATAGAGATTTTCGCAATCGCGAAAATTTCGGGCCTGCTGCGCCGTAGCGTCGGACGAAGGCGGTCACCGTTGATCGGTAGTGCTCCTTTGGAGCGGCTCCCGCGGAGCGACGCGCCCACCTGCAAAGGCGAATGCGCGCGCATTTAGTAGGGGCGGGCAGTCCTCTGCACGCCGATTTTCTCAAAATAATGTTGACATGTTTTTGCGAAATTAGTTACAAGGGCGTTCCACCGTTGGAAACCAGTGTGCCGACGACATGAACCATTCACTCCAAAATTCATCCAATGAAAAAGAAATCCACTTCACAATCCGCCTTCTTTAATCTGCGCGTCTTAATCGGCCTGTTTATAGTCCTGGCCGGCGCCGTTCTGGCGCTGGTCGGCCTTGGGACGTTTTCAGGGCTTACTGCCAACTCCGTACAAGCGCAGCAAAGGCACAAAATTATCAACATCCAAGGCCTTCCTCCTGGGTTTGACTGCGCTACGATTCACGAGAAGGGCATCGACAAGATGGAGGGTTTTCGCGCCGGCCTCATCATGATTGCCTGCGGCGAGGCAACGGGTGGTTTAGCTTCACCTTACCCTGCCTTCTCTCAGCTTCTCAATAACCTGACAGCGCCGCTGGCGTACGGCGCCGCGGATGTTGACCTGGTCACGGGCACCGAAACCCCTCCACACATCATTCAGTCGGAGACATACAGTACGGCCAACCCGGATAACCCCAACCAGATTTGCGTCGCTTTCAATGACTCCCGAGGCGCTGCAATTAACCAATTCTCTGGCGTATCGTGTTCCACCGACGGCGGTTTGACCTTCACCCGCGTCACCAACGCCAGCGGTCAAGGTCCTTTTGCCAATACATTTGGCGATCCTGTTATTTTGTATAACAAACCGACCCAGACTTGGTTTACGGTCTGGCTGGATGGGAACGGGAGCTGCACGTTGGGCGGCTACAAGTCGACCAATCCTTCGGATCCAAATAGCTGGACTCATTTCTGCGTTCACACTAACGGCAGCGACGACCGGGAATCTGGCTGGGCGGACAACAATCCGTCATCTCCGTTTTTTGGACGGATGTACGTTTCCTGGAACAACTTCAGTGTTGGTGGCGGCGCCCTCCAGGTCACTTTCTCTACCGATAACGGCGCAACGTGGCACGCCCCAGTAAGTGTGACCAGTACCTTCATTCGCGATGTCCAGATCACCGGTGATCAGTCAGGCAACGGGACCATCTACATTGCGGGCATGGATGAAGGCGGTGGTGGCTTCCCACACAATGACACCAATAAGATTTTCAGGTCCACCGACGGCGGCAATACCTGGACCAACACGTACACCGGCACCGCGTTCCCGGGGCCGGGCGTGCAAGCTTGCAGTGACAACACGTACTTCAGCTGCATGTTTTCCGACCAGGGTGGCTTCTGGCGGCACGAAGGTTGGGGTGAACCTGCTGCCCTCAACGGCGTTGTTCACCTGGTCTATGCCCAGCACGGCACCGGTAGTGATCGCCGGCGACGTCTATTACATTCGCTCCACGGACGGCGGTGTCACCTTTTCTACGCCCTTCAAGTTGAACACCGATTCTACGACGCGTCCTCAGTGGCAGCCTAACCTTTCGGTCAGCCCCGGAGGCACTGTTTTCGCCGCGTGGTATGACGCACGCGAGAGCACCACCTGTGCCAAGGGTAACCCGGGCGTCCCGTGCTACAGGATGTGGGGGCGCAAGTCCACTGACAACGGCGCAACCTGGCTCGCCGACATGACCTTCAGCGACGTCGTCGCACCCCTTCCAGGACAAAGCGACCCTAATATCGTGACAGGCTACGCCGGCGATTACGACTATGGCTCTGCGTTGTTCACCAAGCATGTGACATCATGGGATGACGGTCGCGTGGCCATCAGTGGCGCATCCCAGCAGGATACTTTCTTCGACCAGGAGCTAGCCGGGGCCGGGACTCCAACTCCAACTCCTACGGCTTCACCGACTCCAACTCCTACGACTTCACCAACGGCGACACCCGGTTGCACACCAGGGTGGTCCGCGGGCGCCAACCTGCCAAGCGTCGGCGTTCGCTTGGTTGGAGTTTATTTCCCCGCCAACGGGAAATTTTATGGTATGGGTGGGCGCTCTTCCGACGTCGCGGGCAGCGATTTCACTAATCCGTTTGAATATGATCCCGGCAGCAATACCTGGGCTACCAAAGGAGCTACTTATCCGGACAACCAGGTGAACAATATGGCTTGCGGCGTGCTAATCGAATCAGGAACGCCATACATTTACTGTGTGGGCGGCTCGGCAGCCGGAGCAACGACAGCTACCGCGCGCGTCTTTCGCTACAACCCGGTTAGCGACACAATTGAGACGCTCGGCGCTACGGACAACTGGCCAGGCGACGCCGCAGGCACAATTCTGCCCGGTGGGTTCGCAGTGGTTGACAATAAGCTAGATATCCTTGGCGGATTCAACATTAACGTAGCATCGACAAATCAGATCTGGCAGTTTGATCCGACTGCCGCCGTAGGCGCCAAATGGACGCAGAGAATAAATACGCCAGTTGCGATTATGTATGCGCCCACCTCCGCGATAAATGGCATTATCTATGTGGGAGGCGCATCGGATTTCCAAGGTGGATTGGTAGTGGATACGACCAACTCCTTCAGTTTTGATCCTGCTAACAATACCACTGGTAGCATAGCGGCTATACCGAGGGCCACGGGCGAGACGCGAGCCTTGAGTTTCAACGGACTAGTGTTAGTGATGGGCGGCGGTCGAGTCGCGCCCAATCCATCGAACGAAGTGGACATCTACGATCCGGGCACGAACGCCTGGACAACGGGTTCTCCGGTTCCGGCGTTTATGAATGCGCGCCGCAATTTCCCGACTGACACCAACGGAGCCGACCACATCTGGCTGTCGGGCGGTTATGATATTACCGGTCTTCCGACGGACTCGACGGAAGTCTTTTGCCAGGGCGGTGGAACGCCTTCGCCAACCCCGACGGCTACAGTAACTGCTTCGGCAACGCCAACAGGAACACCATCGCCGACGCCCACCTGCACAGCAGGAGGCACACCTGGTCCGTGGACGCAGGCCGCTCCGGTGGGGGTTGATCACTACGGCGGGTTCATGGACAGCGATGGCACTGTCGCGTATGAGGGCGGGGGTTACTCCTTCTCGGCCGGCGATAATATCAACGAGTTCGGCAAGTTCGACCCGGTTGCCAATACGTGGACGTCTCTTGCGCCGGTGCCCGACCTGAACAACGGCGAGGCCTCTGGCGTGTATGCGCCCAACGTTAACAAGCTCTTTGTCTTCGGCGGTTCAGAGTTTACGACGGGCACCGTGGTCGATACCACGCGCATCTACGACATTGCCACCAACACGTGGAGCACCGGGGCGTCGATGCCTGACGTGCGCGCCTTTATGGCCTCGGGCTATTACAACGGCAAAATCTACCTGGTAGGGGGCTACACCACTGGGAATATCAATCCGGCCTTCCTCCAGACCTGGGAGTATGACCCGGTTGCCAACACCTTCGCCACGAAGACCAGCATACCGGCGGCGACGGGCTTTGGCGGTGCGGGCTCGGGGGTGGTCAATGGTCATCTGTATGTGGCCGGCGGACGCGATGCTAACAACACCGTGATCGCTACTACATGGGACTACGACATTGCTGCCGACACGTGGACGCAGCGAGCTAATCTGCCTACTGCGAACAACGTTCCGGGTTCGGCGGTGATTGGCGGGAAGCTGTGGATCTTCGGTGGCGGCAATCCCTTCAACGGCAGTTCGGCGGCAGCGCCTCGGTCCGCGAAGAAGGGGCTGACGGCGTGGCTGAAGCGGCTGTTGCGACCCGATACGACAAACGCCCTGGAGGTCTATGATCCGGTTAGCGACAGCTGGAGCAACGGGCCGTCTCTGAATGTGCCGCGTTCATTCCCTGCTGGGACAGATGTAGGTAATACAGCAGTGGCAGTAGGCGGGTACGACGGCAGTAACACGATTACCTCAGTAGAGATCAACGTCACCGGTGGAGGATGCGCGAGCCCCACGCCAACGGCGACGCCAACTGCCACATTCACGCCGACGGCAACACCGACTGCGACGGCAACCGCGACTCCTACCGCCACGTTCACGCCAACAGCGACACCAACGGCAACGGCGACTGCAACGGCCACGGCAACCGCGAGTCCGACGGCAACTGCGACCGAACCGCCACGGCCTACCCCGACGCCGAGACCGCGTCCGACGCCACTTCCGCGCCCATAACGGTAACTGGAACGATTAAGGCGGGAACTCGCGAACGAAAACTCGCGAGTTCCCGCGTCTCTAGTGGACTGACTCTACTAGCGCGCGATCTCAGGAGTTCGGATTCTCCTCACTCGTTTCGTATATGCGGGATTGGACACCCGATTTTCTCAAAATAGTGTTGACACGTTTTTGCGAGTTCAGGTACAAGGGCGTTCCACTGTTGGAACCCAGGGAAATTAACCACACTAAGGGAAATTAAGTCGCTACGCCTTATGGCGCAGCGACGACAGCGCCACTGAGGCCAAAATTCATCCAATGAAAAAGAAATCCGCTTCACAATCCGCATTCTTTAAACTTCGACTGTTACTTGCTATCGTTTTTGCGGTGGCGCTCAGCGCAGCTCCACAACTCGTAACTACTGCAAGCGCGCAAGGGACATATTCTGCGAGGCTGATTTCGCCGAGGGTTGGGCAGGTTCTCTACCCTGGGCAGCATATCAGGGTTGAATGGACATCAGTGCTTCCCAACTTAAAGGGCTTGGCGGGCTGCGAAATGGAAGTGTGGCTGTCGGTGGACGGTGGGAGAACATTCCTGATGTGCATTAGTCCCTGGCTGAACCCGAAGGACAAATTTTTCGATTGGACTGTTCCAAACATGCCTACGAACGCCGCTGTCATGGACATTCGCTTCGGGTGTGAAGTGTTCTACCCCGAAACCTACGCTCCACAGCCGGCATCGACCTTCGTGATTGCGCAGGCGCCGGTCATGTAGTTAGAAGGGCGTTCCACTATTGCAACTTGGGAAATGATCAATTCCGGAGCAATCAACGTTGATACGCTTTCAGGCGTATCAGCATTACCACACATCATCCAATGAAAAAGAAATCCGCTTCTCAATCCGCCTTCTTTAAATTCCGCGTAGTTCTGGGCGTTCTGCTTTGCTTCGGCGCGATCACACTTGTCCTGTTGGCGCTTGGCAAAGTTTCAGCGCAGCCTCAAACCTTTTTGGGACAGTCCGGCAATTCACAGCAGCCAATCTACACCGCCCCGCAGGTGCAGCGCCAGAATCCCTATCCGGATGCCTGGTTGGCCGTCAACCACGGCAAGTACGACAACATCTGGACCGCCGAATATGAAACCCGGCTGCAACAGGCCATCCCCTCGCCGGGCGCCCTACTGAGTGACCTGCTGAACCCGCTATACGGGCCGGACGTGCGCATGAGCAACGGCAATGTCCTCGGCAGCGGGCAGAACGAATTCCAGATCGACGTCAACCCGCTCGATAGCCTGAACGCCATCGGCACCTCCAACGACGGCCAGTCCGCCGGCGTCGGTATCTTCCGTACCACCGACGGCGGCGGCACCTGGACTTCGCACGACGCCTCCTTCTACGGCGTGCAGGCCGCCTGCTGCGACCCCGGCGTGGCCTACGGCTCCGATGGCAGCGTCTACGCGATCATCCTCGACACCAGCCCGGAGGCCACCTACATCATCAAGTCCACCGACGGCGGTGCCACCTGGCGCGCCCCTACCTCTGTCTCCACCCCCGACCGGCCGAACGTTGCGGTGGACCCAAGCAACGCGAACATCGTTTACATCACCTTCACCGACTTCAACCAGCCGGCGGGCCGCATCGCCGGCTACAAATCCACAGACGGCGGTGTCACCTGGGGATCGGAGTTCCTTATCGGCGACCCCATCTCCCCGCCCGGCTACCAGCAATCGAGCCAGCCGCGCGTAGCCTCCAACGGCTGGATCTACGTCGGCTACCAGGAGTATAACGACCAGAACGCCGGCTGCGCCGCCGGCGTGCGCAACGAAGTGGCCCGCTCGACAGACGGCGGGGCCACCTGGACGATCACCGAGCTGACCATCGTGCAGGGCGGCGCGTGCGTCTCCACGCAGGCCGGGCGCGGCATCTTCTGCATCAACGGCAGCGGCTCCTCCTTCCGCTCGCGCAGCCACCCGATCATGGGCGTCAACCCTTCCGACCCGACACACGTCTACATGGTCTACTCCGGCGGCGATCTGGAACCCACCGGCACTTATAGCTGCGGCGGCGGCACCGGCAATCACAGCGACACGCTATTCCGCAAATCGACCGACAGCGGCGCCACCTGGTCGGCGCCGGTCAAGATCAACAGCGACCCCGACGGCGCAAACAAAGACCAGTACTACCCGTGGATGAGCGTGCTGCCCAACGGCCAGATCTGGGTCGGCTGGAACGACCGTCGCGACGACGCCAACGACTTCCTGAGCAAGTGGTATCAGGCGCACTCCAACGACGAGGGCGCGACCTGGCTCGACATCAACGGCGCGCCCGGCAACGACGTCGTGGCCGACGTGCAGACCCAGCCCTCGACCTTCATCGGCGACTACCACGGCCTGGGCGCCGGCGGCCAGGGCAACGGCAACGTGCTGGGCATGTGGTTCGACAGCCGCAATAGCCCCGCCGGCGACGCCTACACCGACCCGCTGGCTACATCCACGGCCACGCCAACTCCCACAGCTACCGCGACGGCGACAGCTACAGCTACAGCGACAGCTACCGCGACGGCGACAGCTACAGCGACGGCGACACCTACAGCGACGGCGACACCTACAGCGACGGCTACGACTACGGCAACAGTAACACCGACCCCGAGGCCGACGCCCACGCCGAGATCAGCGCCGACACCTAGACCTCGTCCAACGCCGGCCCCTCGCCCGTAGGCTGGCGCATTAAAAGCGTTGAGGCGTTGGAGCGTTAAAGCGTTTGCAGGGGCGAGCTCTCGCGAGCCCTCAGTCTTAGGTGATCAGTGCTCGGTGAGATCGGCTTGTCCTAAACACGATGACAGATCCTTCGCCGCAGGCGCAGTTAGGCGGATCGGCTTGTCCGAAGACGATGGTCTATGCTCGCACGCATGTCGCAGCGTGTCGCGTGCAGGTTGCAGCCGGCACGGCTGCTGCTATACGGGCATGTACAACTTTCCTACCATTATCGTGCAGATACTCCTCGACAAGGAGTTGTTCTGGACGAAGCTCCAGCTTCGACGTTTTAACCACTTAACCACTCAGCCATGAAGAAATGCCCATCAACGCTCCACTACCGGTTGCCGCTCACCCTGCTGCTCACTCTGCCAATGTTTGCCACCGCTTTCGCCCAAGGGCCTGCGCCCTTGTGGAACCCGCGCACCACCAGGCCACTGGAAAAATACGACAATCCACCCGGGTATATCTATCGGCTGGAGAGTTCCCCGCGAATGATCTCGCCGTATGGCGTTTTCATCAGCTACCAGGTAAACGTCGATGCAAATGGGAATAACATCGTCGGCGATGCGGCCAACGAATGCACGATCTCGGTTGATCCGACAAACACCAGCAAAATGGTAATCGGATGGAGGCAATTTGACAGTGTATCATCCAACTTTCGGCAAGGCGGCTGGGGGTACACCGCTGATGCCGGCACAACGTGGACGTTCCCTGGTGTTCTGGAAGACAATGTTTTTCGGAGCGATCCGGTAACGAACTCGGATGAGACGGGCACCTTCTTCTACCTCAGTCTTCTTGAGACGTTTTGTGAGAATATGTACCAGTCAACCAACGGCGGCCAATTCTGGACAGAGCTGCAAGCCGACGGACTCGCCGGTGGTGGCGACAAACAGTGGTTTACCATCGACAAGACGAACGGGCCCGGCCACGGTTTTCAGTACCAGTCTAGTGACGGAATTAACTGTAGCGGCGGCGGCGTACAATTCCAACGGTCGACTGACGGCGGGATCACCTGGCAGGCTCCAATCATTATTCCACACGGGCCTACAGACGGGACACTCGATGTGGACACGAACGGGAATCTTTTCATTGGAGGAGAGGGGAGCACCTTTTATTGCGTGCGTTCGAGCAACGCTCAGTTCGGGGGCCAGACACCGACTTTTGACCAGCAAATAGCAGTTAACATGGGTGGCGACCTGGATGGTGGAGGGATAAATCCCGCCGGGTTGGATGGAATGTTGTTCCTGGCAGTTGATCGCTCCGGCGGCGCGACCAACAACAACGTTTACATGCTGGCCAGTGTCGTGCCACCCGGGCAAAGCACAACCGAAGTGATGTTTGTGCGAAGCACCGATGGCGGGTTAACTTTCAGCGCTCCTCTCCGGATCAATGACGACACCAACCACCAAAGCAAGTGGCACTGGTTCGGCACGTTCGCGGTGGCGCCCAATGGCCGACTGGATGCCGTCTGGTATGACACGCGGAATGCTGCCAATAACAGAGACTCACAGTTGTTCTACTCCTATAGCACCGACGCTGGCGTCACCTGGTCGTCTAATGTTGCTGTGAGCAACTCATTTGATCCTTCTCAGGGTTATCCGAACCAGAGCAAGATAGGGGATTACATTACGATTGTATCTGATGAGACCGGGGGTAACGTGGCTTACTCTGCCACATTCAACTTCAACCCGAACAACGGTCAGCACGAGGAAGACGTTTATTACGTTCGGGTATTTCCTGGTGGTCAAGGACCCTCGCCGACACCGACGGCTACACCCACGGCGACGAGCACACCTACACCTACAGTGACACCAACGGCAACAGCAACCCCGACCGCCACGGCGACTTCGACTCCGACGTCCACGCCAACCCCGACGTCTACACCTACGCCAACGTCCACACCGACACCGAGACCTACTCCTACTCCGAGGGGTACTCCAATCCCAAGGCCTCGCCCGACTCCGCATCCAAGGCCCGCGGGTTCACAGTGATTAGTAGATCATGGATCACGTGGAGGGCGCTCACTGGAATGCCGCCGGCGAGGAAATCGCGTTTCTAATCTCCAGATCCACAAAATAAACTCTCGACAAGGCAGCCGCTTGCGATTACGAAGAGCGCCAGCCAGTCGACCGAGATTCGTGAATCTTAATCTGCTTTCTCAATTCAACTTTCTAACCACACCACTGATATGAGACGCTCCACAGTTTCACTCACGCTATTGATTTGTCTGGCCCTGCCGATCGCTCTGTCCAGCTCTTCAGCTCAGCCGGCGCCCACTTGGAAACCGCATGGGCGCGAGCCTTTCGAAAAATATGACAATCCACCTGCCCGGCCTCGGAAAATAGAGACTTCCCCACGAATGATCTCGCCGTACGGCGTTTTCATCAGCTACCAGGTAAACGTCGATGCGAGCGGGAACAACATTATTGGCGACGCTGCGAATGAGTGTACGATTTCCGTCGATGCAACAAACCTCAGCAGGATGGCTATCGGCTGGAGGCAGTTTGACGATGTTACCTCAAACTTCCGGCAGGCCGGCTACGGTTATACCACCGACGGCGGCTTGACGTGGACGTTCCCCGGCGTGTTGCAACCGGGTTTTTTCCGCAGCGACCCGGTAACCGGCTCGGATGAGACAGGGAATTTTTTCTACCTGAGTTTGCGATCGAGCTGGCCAGTACAAACATTTTACTGTGATGATATGTGGCGCTCGACTAACGGCGGTGCGACCTGGGACCTAATCTCAGGCAAACAAGGCGCGATCGGAGGCGATAAACAATGGTTTACGATTGATAAGACCGGCGGCCCGGGGCATCACTTCCAATACCAGGCGAACGACCAGGCTAGTTGCGACACTGGGATATTCAACCGTTCCACCGACGCCGGCGTCACATGGGGGGCACAGGTCGACATCCCTAACGAGCCTATATACGGAACGCTGGATGTGGACAGCAATGGCAATCTCTACGTTGGCGGGGAGGGTAGCACGTTTTACTGCGCTCGCTCGAGCAATGCTCAGAACGGCGGCCAGACACCGACTTTTGATCAAGTAATCCCGGTCGACATGGGTGGCGAGCTCAGTGGCGGGGGAATCAATCCAGCGGGATTGACCGGACAGTGTTTTCTTGCGGTGGACCATTCCGGCGGCCCGACTAATAACAACATTTACATGCTGGCAAGCGTGCTGCCTTCCGGGCAAAGCACAACCGAAGTGATGTTTGTCCGCAGCACCGATGGCGGACTAACCTTCAGCGCGCCTCTCCGGATCAATGACGACACCAACCACCAAAGCAAGTGGCACTGGTTCGGCACTTTCTCGGTGGCGCCCAATGGCCGGCTTGACGCGGTCTGGTATGACACGCGGAATGCTGCCAATAACAGAGACTCGCAGTTGTTCTACTCCTATAGCACCGACGCTGGCCTCACCTGGTCGTCCAATGTTGCTGTGAGCAACTCATTTGATCCTTCTCAGGGCTATCCGAACCAGAGCAAGATAGGGGACTACATCACCATTGTTTCCGACGAGACGGGCGGCAACGTGGCTTATTCTGCCACCTTCAACTTCAACCCGAACAACGGTCAGCACGAGGAAGACGTTTATTACGTTCGGGTATTTCCTGGTGGGCAAGGACCCTCACCGACACCGACGGCTACGCCAACGGCCACAGCGACAAGCACACCTACACCTACAGTGACACCAACGGCAACCCCGACCGCCACGGCAACTCCGACGGCCACGCCGACACCAAGGCCTACTCCTACGCCGAGGGGTACTCCAATCCCAAGGGCTCGCCCGACTCCACATCCAAGGCCCTGAGGGTGGAAAGAACGGATAGCCGATAGCTCATAGTCGCTGGCTGGTGTAATGCCGGCTTGCTCCTTTTGGGCGGGTTTCTGGGGGGAACGACTACCAGCCTGTAAGTCTCGGCAGCCTGCGGAGAGTAGGAAAATACCGCTTTTTCGCGCCGGGTGCCGAGATATCGTCGGCAGGCAGCCTGTGCTCCGCAGAAGTCTGCAGCGCTACGAGGGCAAACAAATACGCATCTCAATCTTGTCACGAAATATTCTGCAGATAGTTCTCGACAAGGTTGTTGTTCTGGATAAAGAACCGCGGCGAGCGTAAAGCGCTCCTCTGCCGCTCCACGGGAAAATCAACATCAGGGATCAGGTATTAGCCATTCGCACTCAGCCATGAAGAAAAAACGATCAGCCATCAACTATCAGCTCTTAACTACCGTACTGCTTCTCCCGTTTGGTTTTGCTACCGCTTCGGCACAAACGCTGGCGCCGATCCACAAGGCGCCCTTCAACGAGCCGCTCGAAAAATACAACATGCCGCCTGCGCCTCCTCGGAAGATAGAGACTTCGCCGCGCATGGTTTCTCAATTCGGCGTGTTCACCAGTTACCAGGCCAACGTCGATGCAAATGGCAACAATATCCTGGGCGACGCCGCGAATGAACCTTCGATTGCTGTCGATCCGACGAATGGCAATAAAATGATGATCGCCTGGCGGCAGTTCAATAGCATTAACTCCGACTTCCGGCAAGCCGGCTGGGGTTATACCACCGATGCCGGCGTCACGTGGACGTTTCCCGGCGTTCTGCAAAATAACATTTTCCGAAGCGATCCGGTGACAAAATCGGATGAAACCGGCAAATTTTTTCTATCTCAGTCTCCAGTCGACTCAGCAAGAGTCATTTTTTTGCGATGATCTGTGGCGCTCAACAAACGGCGGCCAATCCTGGACGGAGCAGTCGCCGGATGAAGCGGGGCATGGAGGTGACAAGGAATGGTTTACCATCGATACGAATGTTGGGGGCATGGGTCATGGATTCGTGTACCAGTTTTGGACGGGCTTCTTTGCTTGTGACGTGGGGGAATTTAACCGTTCCACGGACAGCGGGGCCACCTGGATGACGCCGATTAATATTCCCAACTCTCCCGATACCGGAGCGATGGGCGTCGACACCAACGGCAACCTTTTTCTCGCCGGAGGCGGGAGCCCGTTTTGGTGCGTGCGTTCGAGCAATGCTCAGAATGGGGGTCAGACACCGACTTTTGACCAAACTACTCAGGTCAACATGGGTGGCGACCTCATTCAGGGCGGGGTAAATGGAATAGGACTCTGTGGGCAGACGTTCGTAGCAGTGGACCGTTCCGGCGGTTCTACTAACAATAACATCTACATGGTCGCCAGTGTGCTGCCGACCGGCGCCGGCAACGGGACCGACGTGATGTTTGCCCGCAGCACGAACGGCGGTCAAACGTTTAGCGCGCCGCAACGGATCAATGACGATCCCATCAACCATAACAAGTGGCACATCTTCGGCACACCTTCCGTAGCGCCCAATGGACGTATTGATATTGTTTGGCTGGATTCGCGCAATGCTGCGAACAACATTGATATGCAGTTATTCTATTCCTACAGCACCGACGGTGGCGTGACGTGGGCGACGAACATCGCAGTGAGCAGTTCATTTAATCCTCAGGCAGGCTATCCAAGCAATAACAAGATAGGAGATTACATTACGATCGTTTCAGACGCTACCGGGGGAAATGTGGCATATGCCGCGACTTTCAATGTCAATTCGAACGCGGTCGGTGGGCACGAACAAGACGTCTATTACGTACGAGTATTCCCGAGTGGCGGCGGTACACCTACACCGACACCTACAGCTTCACCAACGCCGACGCCCACCGCTACAGCTACTGCGACAGCAACACCTACTGCTACACCGACAATAACAGCTACGCCTACGGCAACAGCCACCGCTACGTCTACTCCGACAGCGACACCTACTGCTACACCGACAGTAACGGCTACGCCTACGGCAACTGCCACCGCTACGTCTACACCGACGGCGACGCCTACTGCTACAACTACTCCGAGACCGACGCCGACGCCAAGGTTTGGGCCCACGCCCAGGCCACGTCCGACGCCACCGCCGAGACCTTAACCACTCAACGCTCAAGCCGACAACGTCTTGAGCGCTCACCTTCCATGACCAAACAAATGCAAACTATCCACTACCTGCTATCAGCTATCTTTCTGGTTTTCGTCGCTACCGCTTCTGGACAAGCGCCGCAAGGCAAGCCAATCGCGGCTGAGCCGCTGGAAAAATACAACATGCCGCCTGCGTACATTTATCGGTTAGAGGCAGGGCCGCGCATGATTTCGCGATTCGGTTTGTTCACCAGCTTCCAGGTGAATGTTGATGCCAATGGCAACAACATCCTCGGTGACGCGGCCAACGAGTCTTCCATTACAGTCGACCCAAAAAACCATAACAGGATGGCAATCGGCTGGAGACAGTTTAACAGTGTTATGTCCGATTTCCGGCAGGGCGGTTGGGGATTTACCACCGATGCCGGCACGACGTGGACGTTCCCGGGGGTGTTGGAAAATAACGTTTTTCGCAGCGACCCCGTACTGAAATCCGATGAGGCAGGAAATTTTTTCTATCTCAGCCTTCTCCAATCGTTCTGCGATAACATGTATGGCTCACTAGATTTCGGTCAAACCTGGACGCGCCTCCAACCCGACGGAGACGCGGGAGGCGGGGACAAGCAGTGGTTTACGATTGACAAGACCAGTGGGCCTGGTCACGGGTTCCAATACCAGGCCTGGAGCACGGCAGCCGCTTGTAGCTTCGGGCAGTTCAGCCGGTCAACCGATGGCGGCGTTACCTGGATGAGTCCTATCAATATCCCGGACACCCCCGTGTGGGGCACGCTGGATGTGGACACTAATGGCAATCTCTTCATTGGCGGTGGCGACTTTGGCAGCCAGTTTTTTTGCGTTCGCTCCAGTAACGCGCAGAATCCAGCCGTTACGCCAAGTTTTGACCAGGACGTTTCAGTCAACCTCGGTGGGAGCGTGCTATTCGGCGCCGCGATCAACCCCGGTGGTTTGGCGGGCCAAATCTTCCTGGCAATAGACCGCTCCGGCATGGCTACCAACAACAATATTTATATGCTTGCCACGGTGCGGCAGTTCAGCGCCAGTAACGGGACCGACGTGATGTTCACGCGCAGCACGGATGGCGGGCTAAGCTTTAGCGCGCCTCAGCGAATCACTGACGATCCCGTCAATCAGAACAAATGGCATTGGTTCGGCACACTCTCGGTAGCCCCCAACGGACGGATTGATTCTGTGTGGCTGGACACGCGAAACGCCGCGAACAATACCGATTCGCAGCTATTTTACTCCTGGAGCACAGATGGCGGCGTGACATGGGCGCCCAATGTCGCGGTAAGCAATCCGTTTACTCCTTTCGAAGGCTATCCGGTGCAGAATAAGATAGGCGATTACATTACGATCGTGTCTGACAATACCGGGGGCGATGTGGCGTATCCTGCCACATTCAATTTCAATCCGACCACTGGGCAGCATGAGGAAGATGTATATTACGTACGGGTTTCTCCATCGGGCGTACCTACGCCTACACCCACATCTACACCCACAACCACGCCTACCGTTACTCCTACAAGACTCCTACACCTACGGCAACATCTACAGCTACTGCAACGCCCAGACCCACGCCGACGCCGAGATCAATGCCAACGCCGAGAGTTCGGCCTACGCCCGCCCCGCGGCCAGGTGCCTTGATTCCCAGATGATCGGTGTCAGTTGTAGCCACCGCAGTGTCGTCGTGTTCGCCTGCGATCAATGCCTCGACGCAGCCAGACCGTACAGCAAAATCGGGTTTCAATCTTTTTACCGAAACACTGGCAGAATATTTCTCGACAGCGTTGCTGTTCTGGATTAAGGGAAGCGCGCCGGCGCGGCGATTTCGGGGTTGCCGATGGTGCGAATCATGAATCGCTTGTCCGGTCCGCTGTAGGTCGCCGCAGCGACCGAACGCGACAACACTTCACCGCTTCACACGCAATGAGATCTGCTACCGATTCAGCCCGTAACGTCTTCATTCTTCTAACGTCGATAGCCTCGCTCGCGAGCGCATACGGCCAAACGCCACCCGCGGGGCGTTTCCCAGAGCCGCTCGAAAAATATGAAATGGCGCCGGCTCCTCGTGTTTACCGGCTTGAGACTTCGCCGCGAATGATCTCGCAGTACGGACCTTTCGTCAGCTACCAGGTCAACGTTGACGCAAATGGAAACAACATCGTCGGCGACGCTGCGAACGAGCCGTCCATTTCGGTTGATCCGACGGACGGCAACAAGATCGCAGTCGGCTGGCGGCAATTCGACACGTGGCAATCTGATTTTCGGCAGGCCGGCTACGGCTACAGCAGTGATGCCGGCCTCACCTGGCATTTCCCAGGCGTGTTGCAAAACCAGGTCTTTCGTAGCGACCCGGTAACAAACTCCGATGAGACTGGGACTTTTTTCTATCTTAGCCTGTTGGTGAATACCTTTTGCGGAGACATCTGGCGCTCCATAAACGGCGGACAAACGTGGACGGAGCAGTCACCCGACGGAGGCGCACACAGCGGCGACAAGGAATGGTTCACCGTCGACAGAACGCCCACCAGCATGGGTCACGGTTTCCAATATCAGTTTTGGACCGAATTCTTCGCGTGCGAATTCGGAGGATTCAGCCGCTCGATCGACGACGGAGCGACGTGGCAGACTCCAATCAGCATTCCTAATGCTCCTCAGTGGGGAACGCTCGATGTCGCCAGCAATGGCAATCTTTTCATCGGCGGCGGAGATTCAGGCAGCAGCTTTTGGTGCATTCGGTCGAGCAACGCGCAGAACCCAGCCGTCACGCCGACGTTTGACCAGATCACGACAGTCAACATGGACGGCAGCCTTGTTTACGGTGGCACGGTGAATCCAGGCGGACTCGCGGGCCAAATCTTCCTTGCTGTCGATCGCTCCGGCGGCGCCACTAACAACAACGTTTACATGGTAGCGAGCGTCAGCCCTTTCGGCGGCAATGGCACGGACGTGATGTTCTCTCGCAGCACCGATGGAGGGGCAACATTCAGTGCACCGCATCGGATTAACGATGATCCCGTCAACCCTAACAAATGGCATTGGTTCGGGACTATCGGAGTCGCGCCCAACGGTCGGATTGACTCTGTGTGGCTGGATTCGCGAAATGCTGCAAACAACATTGATTCACAGTTGTTCTATTCCTACAGCACTGATGGCGGTGTCACCTGGTCGCCCAACTTAGCTGTGAGCAATTCCTTTAATCCGCTGGAAGGCTGGCCGATTCAGCAGAAGATAGGTGATTACATCACCGTTGTGTCCGATAACGCCGGAGGCGATGTTGCATACTCGGCCACGTACAACTTTAACGCCAGCAGGGGGCAGCACGAGCAAGACGTCTATTTTGTTCGTGTGTCGCCCAGTGGCGGACCTACACCTACACCTACGCCGACACCAACTGTGTCGCCAACGCCAACGCCTACGCCAACGGCGACCCCCACGGCCACAGCTACACCCACGGCCACAGCTACACCTACAGCAACCGTTACACCGAGTAGTACGCCTACGGCTACGCCGAGGCCGACGCCCACGCCGCGTTCTGAACCAACGCCCAGAGCTCGTCCCACACCGGCGCCGAGGCCGTAAGCTCGGGCAAAACTGATCAGCCTTCGCCAACACTACGGCGGATAGGCGGCTGATGGCTGGTAGCTGGTCCCGGGACCGCACGCGGCGCGCGTGCTTTGTTCGACGCCTCCGCCGAACGCACCGAAAACACACGCCCGTCGGCAAACCCTCGGGATGGCGTTCCACGACTTGCTGAAGCCGTCGGGACGCGCGGGAGAGCGACACTCGCGAGCGCGCCCAACGCGGCACGTTCGCCACGGCGATCCGTCATTTATTTGACGAGGGCGCGGGCGCTCCCCAGAATTCACGGCTGAGATTTTCTTCCAAACATCCGTGATTGTCCGTGTGATCTGCGGTTAAGATCTTCCCTTTCGACGCCAGATCGCCCTTTTCGAAATTTCCGAAGAAAAAACTCTTGACACTTCTTGTCGCGCCCGCCTAAAAAGAGTGTCCCGTGGCAAAATCTACTTTTCCAGCAGGGAAAATCAGGGTTGCAGTCAACCAAATCTCTTTCCAACACAGGGATCACTCAGGGCTCAAACGAGGACAACACCAAAATGAAAAAGCAAATTAATCCCACCATTAAAGCGCATCTTATCCGAGGCGCATTTTATCTGCTTCTGCTTCTGGCGGTGTGCGCCATTCCATTCGCATTGGCGCAACGCAATGTTACCAAGCGAGGCGTGGTTTCGAAATTGGCAGCTGGGCCGGCTGCGAACGGAGCGGCTCAGGCGACGAAGCTCTCGGGCGTTCACTCTAAGGGCGTCTCGCAGTTTAACGCTGGCTTACAGTCCAAAGCTGCTTCGCAGTCTAAGACTGGCTCGCGGCTTCTTCCCTATGACGTTAGGGGGGGTCCGGACCTGCCGCGCATATCGGAGCTACCTCAGAAGACCAGTGGCGCACGTGCAGCGCACATAATTCCGATTCCGCGGCCGCCGAAAGCTCCACAGGTGGTGCTCTATGATCAGTACAATAACGCCGGAACGAACGCCACCTTGTGCGCGACGTTCGACGACTTCCCGACCTTTAGCGCCGATCTGGCCGACGATTTTGTGGTGCCCGGAGGTCAGACTTGGAATGTGCAGTCGATCGACGCTGACGGTGTATATTTCAACGGCGTCGGACCTGCTACCAATTGGAATGTGTTCATTTACGCCAATAACGCGGGGCTTCCCGGGGCGCAGGTTTACAGCACTTTAAACCAGCCGGTGTCGGTAAGCGGGACGACCTTCACGGTAAACCTGAGCCCTGCTGCGGTGCTTAATGCAGGCACATATTGGATTGAGATTCAGGCCAACATGGACTTTGGTACGCAAGGTGAGTGGGGCTGGACTGATCGCACTGTGCAATCTAACAGCAGCGCAGCCTGGCAAAACACCGGTGGGGGCTTCGGAGTCTGCCCGACTTGGATGGCAAAACTAATCTGCATTCCCACGGCAAGCGGACCCGATTGCGTGTATCGCATTAACGGGACAAGTGGCGGCGGTGGCACGCCCACTCCGACACCTACGGGGACACCTGCCGGGTGCAATGCTTATATCACAAGCACCGGCTCGGGGACAATCACGGCCGGCAGCACTGACACAGGCAACCACTGCGACGATTGCGTAACCCTCGTTCCTCTTCCGTTCCCGGTCAGCGTTTACGGGCAGACCTTCAACAGTGCGAATGTAGCCTCCAACGGCAGTCTGGACCTTATAGGCACTGAGACTCCCTTCACCCACGGCTGTCAGGTGTTGCCGAGCAGCAGCTGGGAGATGGCCATTTTACCCTATCAGGATGACCTGCGCACCGATAACATCTCGTTCGCCGGCTGCTCGGGTTTCCCCGGTGGCAACTGTGGCATTTTCACCTCCACCGCTGGCAGCCCGCCTAACCAAACCTTTTATATCGAATGGCGCGCTACGCACTTCGCGGACACGACCACGTCGGCGAACTTCGAAGTGGTATTCTACGAGAACGATCCAAGCCACTTTGACATCATCTACGGCGCAACCAATGACAATGGCAGCGATGAGACGAGCGGCGTGCAAGCAAGCTCCGGCGGTCCGGCTACTACTTTCTCATGTGGTGCGGCGACGCTTACCAACGGATTGAAAGTCACTTACACCTGCGCTGGAGGCGGCGGCTCACCTACGCCAACGCCAACGGCAACAGGTACACCGGGTGGCTGCACAATCAACGGGAGCATCGACACTGGGGATCCCACGCAGACTGACCGGCTGTTCCGCAGCGGTATTCCGCAAACCTGTCCGGCGAGTACGACCTGCGCGACCTTCGGCGATGGGCTTCCGCGCCATTACGATTCGTACACCTTCACCAACACCACCGGCGCGACTCAATGCGTGAACATTGATACGAACACGGCATGCACTGGCACCAACTTCATCTTCACTGGGGCATATCTGGGCAGCTTCGATCCGGCCAACATTTGCACTAACTGGATTGGAGACAGTGGTTTTAGTCCGAATCCGGACCAAGCGTTCCAGGTTAATGTGGACAACGGGCAGACGCTTGTAGTGGTGGTCAGTGAAGTTACTCCTGACGCCGGGTGTCCTGGCTACACCCTGACGATTACGCCGGACACGATATGTGGCGGCGGCGGCTCGCCTACTCCGACGCCAACGGCGACGCCCACATGCACAGGAGGCGGCGGCACACCCGGGCCGTGGATGACGGCCAGTCCGTACCCGACGACCATCGTGCGCTATGGGTTCGCCCAGACGGCCACGCACTTCTACGTTTTCGGTGGTGTAGATAATGGCTTCGCCACGAACGCCGTCAACCGCATGGATCTTGCTACCGGAACGTGGCAGTCCCGTGCGCCGATGCCATTTGGCGATGAAGCGCCTACCTGCGCGCTCGATGAGAGTGGAGGCATCGTCTATTGCGCGGACGGTTTCGGCACCAACCAATTCGCAGCCTACAACATCGCCGGTGACAGCTGGACGTCATTGGCTTCCGATCCGTTTGTTCCGGATCACTACGGCTCTGCGTCGGGTTTCTTCAACGGCCAGGTGTTTGTGGCGGGTGGGACGAGCTCCTTTAGCAACCAGCTGGACGTCTATAACGTAGGCACTAACACGTGGTCGGCCGGAACACCGGCGCCAATAGGCCCCTTCCTGCTGGCGGGCTATCATCAGATAGGTCAATTCCTATACGTAGTGGGTGGCTTCGACCCGAGTGCGCTTAACTATGCAACCACCTTGCGTCTGGACATGAGGTACTGGAACGTGGGAAACGGGCCCGGCATTCCCCCCGCAACTGGCAGACTTCGGCCTTGCCTATGATCCGGGAACCAACAAGCTGTACTCGCTGGGTGGAGACCTGCCGAATGATGGTAACTTCTTCAACTCGACCAACCAGGTCAATGAGCTCGATGTGTCAGCCTGGCCCGGAGGAACCTGGACTTCATCACCGCCTGTTCTGCCGGCGCCCAACCGTCAGGCGAACCAGGCCGGGTTCTTCGGAAATGGGGATATCTGGAGTGTAGGCGGCATAGACGGATCGACCTTCACGTTCCTCTCTGATGTATATCATCGCACCAACGGCGGTTGCGTTGGCGCCAGCCCAACCCCAACGGGGACACCTAGCGCAACCCCGACGGCCTCACCATCGGCCACGGCAACGTCCACGGGAACACCATCGCCGACACCCACCTGCACAGCAGGAGGCACACCTGGTCCGTGGACGCAGGCGGCTCCGGTGGGGGTTGATCACTACGGCGGGTTCATGGACAGCGATGGCACTGTCGCGTATGAGGGTGGCGGTTACTCCTTCTCGGCCGGCGATAATATCAACGAGTTCGGCAAGTTCGACCCGGTTGCCAATACGTGGACGTCTCTTGCGCCGGTGCCCGACCTGAACAACGGCGAGGCCTCTGGCGTGTATGCGCCCAACGTTAACAAGCTCTTTGTCTTCGGCGGTTCAGAGTTTACGACGGGCACCGTGGTCGATACCACGCGCATCTACGACATTGCCACCAACACGTGGAGCACCGGGGCGTCGATGCCTGACGTGCGCGCCTTTATGGCCTCGGGCTATTACAACGGCAAAATCTACCTGGTAGGGGGCTACACCACTGGGAATATCAATCCGGCCTTCCTCCAGACCTGGGAGTATGACCCGGTTGCCAACACCTTCGCCACGAAGACCAGCATACCGGCGGCGACGGGCTTTGGCGGTGCGGGCTCGGGGGTGGTCAATGGTCATCTGTATGTGGCCGGCGGACGCGATGCTAACAACACCGTGATCGCTACTACATGGGACTACGACATTGCTGCCGACACGTGGACGCAGCGAGCTAATCTGCCTACTGCGAACAACGTTCCGGGTTCGGCGGTGATTGGCGGGAAGCTGTGGATCTTCGGTGGCGGCAATCCCTTCAACGGCAGTTCGGCGGCAGCGCCTCGGTCCGCGAAGAAGGGGCTGACGGCGTGGCTGAAGCGGCTGTTGCGACCCGATACGACAAACGCCCTGGAGGTCTATGATCCGGTTAGCGACAGCTGGAGCAACGGGCCGTCTCTGAATGTGCCGCGTTCATTCCCTGCTGGGACAGATGTAGGTAATACAGCAGTGGCAGTAGGCGGGTACGACGGCAGTAACACGATTACCTCAGTAGAGATCAACGTCACCGGTGGCGGATGCGCGAGCCCCACGCCAACGCCCACGGCTATCGCCCAGTTGCACTCCCGGAGGTACACCTGGTCCGTGGACGATCGTGGCTCCTTACCCGCTCATCTCTGAATCGGTTTCTGTGTCGAGCGATGGCACCGTGGGCTATGCCGTAGGCGGCTTTGACTCCAACAGCGGCGGCCCGACGACTGCATTTAACATGTACGATCCGGTTGCCAATACCTGGATGCCCTTACCAAACATTCCAGGGGCCTTCTATGATGCCCCGTCTGTTTACGATTCGACCACCAACTCGGTTTACGTATTTGGCGGCCTCGATGCCACCTTCACGCCAAGCAATGTCGTCCAGATATATAACGTCGGTACCGGCATCTGGACGACGGGCGCTCCAATGCCTGGTGCGCGTTATTTTGCGGGCGCGGCGTATTATGGTAGTACCGACAAAATCTACGTTATCGGTGGGTTTGACTCTAGCTTTACTGAAACTAACACGACTTGGGAGTATGATCCGATTACAAATACGTGGAATACCTCGCGGGCAAATGTTCCCATCCCGCTGGGTGGCTCGGGATACAGTATTGTAGGCCAGAACATTTATATGGCGGGCACTTGGAACGGCGGCTTAGGATCGAACGTTCATTATCGCTACGACATCGTGGCCGATAGCTGGACGTCCGTGGCGCCTGTGCCTGTGAGTATCTATCGACCGGACTCAGCTAGCATTGGCACAAATGAGTATCTGGTCGGTGGAGGTAACCCAGACCTTGGCCCTAAGACGAGTCCGCAAGCTCGCAAGCTAGCTTCGACGCGAGCGCCGGCCACTTCGTACACGTCGACTTACATTTACGACACTACCAGCGACAGCTGGTCGACCGGGCCGAATACGAATGTGGCGCACTCCTTTACAGGCGGAACAGCAATCGGGAGCCTGCTGATTATTGTGACCGGATTTGACGGTGTCAGCGGCGACACTAATGTGGTGGAGAGCAGTCTCGCCGCAGGTCCCTGCGGGTCACCATCGCCGACCCCTACGGCAACGGCGACGTTCACGCCGACTCCAACAGCGACTGCCACTGCCACATTCACGCCGACGGCCACAGCGACGGCAACAGCCACGGCCACGGCAACAGCTACAGCAACAGCTACGGCAACCGCAACAGCTACGGCAACGGCAACAGCAACGCCGACAGCTACGGTCCCGCCGCGGGAGACACCGACGCCGAGACCGCGTCCGACGCCCTTGCCTCGTCCGTAACGGTAACCGGAACAATTAAGGCGGGAACTCGCGAGCGAAACTCGCGAGTTCCTTGTGTGTGGTGGCCAGATCTCAGCCGGAACACGCGATCACAGGTGGGTAACACGCCCACCGCAACGCCGAGCCTGGATGAAGGTTTTGATGATAGGTACAAACCTGCCTAGATGGGCGTTGATCAATCACAGCGAGCCACTCGGATTGGCTGGCCAGAATGACACCGTGTTTCCTGCCTTCGATGGTCCGCCAATCTGCGGACGTTGCTGCGAACTTCAGTTGTACTTCCGGCATCGGCACGTTCAGCAACTGCCTGGTAACACGGGTTGATAAGTCTGCGCAATGGCAGCTCGCTGACGTTCTACGCGCGCACCATGGCAATGAATGGCCAACCCGAGAAAACTGACTTTCTCTGCAAGTTGACGAGAGACGCCAGGCAGACTCGTTTACCCAGCATGTTTTAACGCCGGACTGTTGAAAGCTGTTGAAAACGCTTGACCGACGTAGGTCGAGTCAATTACAAGGGGGCGGTGTTCTGTATTTTGAGATCCCGAAACAAAGGTTTCATGGCGCGCAAGCGAGAGCAGTAGCGTCTGGTGTTCTCAGGAACGTGCCCCGAAACTCCACTGTATAAAAAAAGATGAAACAAAATTCTTGTACCCACTCGGCATTCTTTAATCTCCGCCTATTAATCAGCCTGCTTTTTACCTTTTCTGGTGCGTTACTTGCGCTTTTTGGATCTGGCGTTTTCAGCAGCAGGGAGGCCGAGCGGCCAGCGCGGTATATGCCAGTGCCCGGTAATAAACCAGAGACAGAGGCTGCCGATCTTGGGCGATTGGAACAATTCTGGAACGATCGTTTGACATATCCAACGGGCCGTTTTGATCCGAAATGGTTGCGCGCTGCCGCCGCTCAACATGCACGTCTGCCGATAGGGGTCCCTGCAGGAGTGCCTGCCAGGCTGAATCGATTGAGTCCGCTGGTCCTCAGTACTACCGGTTTTATCGCTCTGGGCCCGCAACCAGAACGCATGACTGGCTGCTCGGGCTGTTATGATTACACGACGACTGAAGGGCGAGTTAATACGATGGCAGTCGATCCAACGACCACAGTGAATGGCAGTATTGTGGCTTATCTTGGGTCGGTCGGAGGCGGGGTATGGAAAACGACCAACTGTTGTGGCGCATCCACGACTTGGAACGTGGTAACCGATGATCCTCTGATAGCTACCACATCTATCGACACTATTACAATCGATCCGAACGACCATAACACCGTGTATGCTGGCACGGGTGACCTCAATTTTGGTTCCTTTGCCATGGGTAGCCAGGGGATTCTCAAGTCAACTGATGCCGGTGCGACATGGACGGTGCTGGGCGCGGATGTGTTCGGCATGATTTACACTCAGCCGCCTGGTGAATATCCACAATACAACGCAGTCGGTAAAGTGCGCGTCGATCCGAATAACAGTAACAAAGTCGTAGCGGGAACGAAACAGGGTCTCTACTTTTCGTATGACGGCGGCACGAACTGGTCCGGACCGTGCTTTACGAACAACTTCGGCACGCAACGCCAGGATGTTACGGGACTGGAACTAAGCGATATGGGTGGAGGCAGTACTCGAGTCATCGCTGCGATCGGTACGCGCGGGTTCCCAACATATGTGCAGTATGATCTAGGCAAAAATGGCGCAAACGGCATCTACAGTGCCACGATGGGATCGAGTGGCTGCCCTGGCTTTACCTCAATCGCCAGTAATACCAATGGGTTTGTCTTCGGCAATCAGGTGACCGGTAGCCCGTATACGACGGGTGCGCCTATGAACGCCGGTAACGGTAGTCCTTGCGACTATCCAATTAGTGGTGGTAATGGGACCTGTAATAGCAGCACGAACCAACTGGGACGAATCGAGATCGGAGTCGCGCCGAATAATCCGGATTACATCTACGCGCAGGCGCAATCCATCGTTTGGAATAGCAACGGCGGTTGCGGCAGTACCAACGGTTGTCAGCTCGGTGCATGGGCCACGACAGATGGCGGCACGAGCTGGACTTATATGGAAGGTTCTCAAGGCGGTTCGCTACGAAACTGCCAAAGCGGCGCCGGCGATTACCCACAAAACTGGTACGACCAGGGGGTTGCCGTAGACCCGAACAACGCAGAACGGGTGTTCTTTGACACCTTTGACGTGTGGTTTGCAACGAGGACCGGGACAGTGTGGAACGATACAACCTGCGGATATTCCTACTCCGGCAGTGCAGGGCCGGTGCACGTGGACCAGCACGCACTCGCGTTTTTGCCGGGCTCTTCGAGTATTTTGCTAATTGGGAATGATGGCGGCGCTCACGGAACAACAAACGCGGACATTACAAACCAGACCCAGGACCCCACCTGGTTTAACATGGATGCGGGCCTTAATACAATCGAGTTCTACTCAGGCGACATTAGCGGCAATTTTCTCAATGCGGCCTCGCCACAGGCAAGCGGTGGCGCGCAGGATAATGGCTCCAGTTCCATCACTTTTAGCGGAGCACCAACTGGACCGGTGCTATGGCAACTGGGAGTGGGCGGTGACGGGTTCTACTCGCGTATTGACCCAGTGGGCACTGGGTCAAGTCTTCGCTTTTTTCAAGGTAATAACGGAGGAGCAATGAGCCGTTGCGTTAGTAACTGCACCAATCAGTTTGCCTCATGGCCCGGCGTCACGGGCGGCTGGACCAGTGACACCAGGTCTTTTGTGGTGCCATACGACCTTTTCCACGGCGGCATTCCAGGCGGTGATGACTGCCCGCCAGCCGGGGTTCCCGGCGGCTGCGGTCATCTGGTTGTCGGCTCTACCCGGGTTTGGGAGACGATCGCCGGCGGAAACGCTACCATGAACTCCTCTAGCTGGTATGTCACAAACAATCCGACTACCCAAAACATGACGAAGCAGACATTAGGAAATCGTTCGTACATCAATCAGGTAAAGTACTCTCCGAAGTATCAGAGCGTCGCAATGGCGGGAACAAACGACGCCAACGTCTGGATCGGGTTCAATCTTGGTACTGGCACTCAATCACAGGCCAACTGGATAGATGTTACTGGCAACAATACTGTCCTGCCGAATCGCCCTGTGATGGGCATCGCGCTCGATCCTTCCGTGTCGGCCGCCAACCTGCCGGTTGGGTATGCAGGGATCGGCGGCTTTAACCCTAACACGCCGACCACACCCGGCCACGTGTTCCAGCTAACATGCACGGCCAATTGCGGCTCATTCACCTGGACGGACAAGACCGGCGATCTGCCGGACATTCCCGTGGACTCGATCATTGTCAATCCCAACAATGCGCAGCAGATTTTTGCCGGCACTGACTGGGGCGTTTACTACACCGATGATATAACAGTAGCGTCTCCAACCTGGCAGCGTTTCGAGAACGGTATACCGCACGCAATGGTATGGGACATGCAAATAGACCGGGGCAGCACGACGCTGTCAGTCTGGACTCGCAGCCGAGGCGCATATGTTTATCCGCTTGCAGGCGCTGCTAGTCCAACTCCAACTCCGACCGCATCGCCAACAGCGACGGCTACGGCCACTGCTACGGCTACGGCTACGGCGACAGCAACACCCACTGCAACTGCGACGTCGTCAGTAACACCGACACCGCGGCCAACACCCACGCCCAGATCAATCCCAACACCGAGACCTCGCCCGACACCGCGGCCGCGGCCATAGGAATTTTCCTTCTCCGAAAGGTTGCAGGGTACTGATCTGCGATGAGGGACAACTCATAAATATCCGTATCGCGACAGGGCTCGTTGCTTTTTAAGCGAGGTACCACGCGGTCGTTCCACAGGGGATCGCTACAACCGGTTACGAGAGTAGGATCGAGGCTTACGGTGATACCGCATCAAGGCCGAGTTCTAGCCGGATTCTGGCGTCATCGGAAACTGATCAGAGTGTCGGCAATTGAGTCAGTGACCCATGGTCACCAATTGCCCATTTTGATGAATTGGCTTCTCTTTTGCCACGCCGCAGCCTCGGAACAGGATAGTTAGACGGAATATTGGCGAAACCGACGAACGCGTTGAGTGGGATTCTCACCGTTTCCGATGCTCCGTAAATCAGGTCGGCTGCCGCTTCGGCCTTGTTGAGCATTGAGACAAAGCGCTCTGCGTTTATGCGTTGCTCTTGGCGCTCTCTTCGCACTTTGGAAGCTGCGCTTCATGGAAACTCGCCAATTACTTCGCGAGTTTCCCGAAGAAAGCTGCGTATAGCTCCGAGGCTTACGGCCGAGGCAGCGGAGTTGGGCGCGGCCGCGGTGTGGGATGCTCTCTTGGAGTTGGACTAGGCCTGCCCGTTGCTGTTGGCGTAGCTGAAGGTGTACCAGTAACTGTTGGCGTGGCTGTTGGAGTAGTTGTTGCCGTTGGCGTGGCTGTTACAGTGGGAGTTGGTGTTGGTGCACCGGATTGCGCGCAGTACCTTCCGCCAGTATTGGTTCTGCCGCCTGGACCTCCTCCGGCCCAGATAATCATTTGACTGCCGGTCCAGACTGCTGTTTGAAAGGTGCGGGCTTGTGGCGCACTTATGGTGCTGGTGGCTGTCCAACTATCGCTACCGGGATCGTATCTCCCGCCGGTATTAAAAAGCACGGCCAAACCTTCGTCCCCGCCCCAGACAATCATTTCGCTGCCGGTCGATACTGCCGTGTGACGCTCTCGAGCAGCGGGTGCGTTGTTGGTGGTCGTGGCTGCCCAACTGTCGGTGTCGGGAGTGTATCTGCCACCGGTGTTGAAGAAGTTGACACCGTCAGTTCCGCCCCACACGATCATTTCGCTGCCGGTCCACACTGCCGTGTGAAAATCACGAGCGTCGGGCGCGTTAGTGGTGCTGGTGGCTGTCCATGTATCCGTGCTGGGATTATATCTCCCGCCGGTGTTGAAGTAATTGCCGTTGCCATCATCCCCGCCCCAGACGATCATTTCGCTGCCGGTCCACACTGCCGTGTGACGCTCTCGAGCAGCGGGTGCGTCCGTGGTGGTCGTGGCTGTCCAACTGTCGGTGCCGGGAGCGTATCTGCCACCGGTGTTGAAGAAGTTGACACCGTCAGTTCCGCCCCAGACGATCATTTCGCTGCCGGTCCACACTGCCGTGTGAAAATTACGAGCGTCGGGCGCGTTAGTGGTGCTGGTGGCTGTCCATGTGTCCGTGCTGGGATTATATCTCCCGCCGGTGTTGAAGTAATTGCCGTTGCCATCATCCCCGCCCCAGACGATCATTTCGCTGCCGGTCCACACTGCCGTGTGAGACTCTCGGGCAGTGGGCGCGTTCGTGTTGCTGATTTTTATCCAACTGTCACCGACGGGATCATATCTGGCGCCGGAGTTGACTATAGAGTTCCTGCTGGCTCCGCCCCAAACAATCATCTCGCTGCCAGTCCAAACTGCTGTGTGAAACTCGCGGCCCGGAGGGGCGTGGGGCAGGTCGGTAGGTGTCCAAGTATCAGGAGTGCATCCAGCCGTCACGTCCGATATTGCGGGAAGCGTGTAGGTAGCATTCGCCAGGATCATCTTCCGTGTTCGGATGTTCGCTTCGACTTCCCGTGAAGCTAAACGGTCCCCCCGTTGTTGCTGAGCGAAGCTTGTTATCAGCCGCTCCGATAGCACGGGTCTCACCAAACACTCCGCTATAACAAAGGGATCATTTCCGAGCGCGCCAAAGACTTCACGCAGCACCTCGGGCTGCTTCGTGTTCTCGGCCATGCGATCCATTTCACCTTGCAAATCCCCAGCAGTGATCGGCCGTTCCCAGTAATCCTGCAATGCCTGGGTTCTGCGCAGATAGTCTTCGACTTTCTTTTCAAGCTCTGCCTGAGACATCACTGCATCAAGCGATGGCTTGGGATTAAGGTTCTCTTCCGGCCAGATACGATGGCTCCAGTAAACTTCTTCAATGGCTCGTTGGTAAGTTACGCGTTCTGCAAACGTCAGAGTCCTGTGGCTGACATCGACTCGAGCTTCAAGACGAAGAAAAGCCAGCGATGTTCCGGCCAATATCGGAAGCAGGTAAAACCCGCCTCGAAGAAGATGCGCTTTAATCGAAGAGTTATTTCGCTTTTTCATAAGTGGCGTTTCCGAGCTGAGGGATTTCTTTTTCATGGTTGGAACGAGTTTTTCCCGTCTGCGGCAAATCCGAGACGGTGACCGGGATGCTAGGTGAGATGCTTAAACAGTGTCAACAGTTTTTTTTCTTTAGCGGTGTGCTTTTGCTGAAAACCGGCAGCGAAGAGGATTCCAGATGAAACGGTGGAGCGCGCAGGATGAGGTCGCCGGCTGGCGACCTCGAAAAATCTCAGAAAGGTAATGCCGCGCCTTGGCTAACGCCTTCCACCTTGATCCTTGGGTTGGCGGCGCTCTGAAAACAAAGAGCTAACGCCTTTCGGGAACTCGCGAATAGATTCGCGAGTTCCCGAAGAAAGCTGCAGACAGCTCGAAGGCTACGGTCGAGGCGCCGGTGTGGGACGCGGACGCGGTGTGGGGGTAGTTCTGCCGCCAGGTGTTGCAGTTGGCGTAGCCGTTGCTGTTGCTGTTGCGGTTGCCGTCGCGGTTGCCGTCGCTGTGGGCGTAGGCGAAGGCGACGCACAAGGACTCACCGGGCAGTTGAAGATCTCCATAGAAGCCGTTATACCATCGATAACATCGTAGCCCCCTGCCAGCCAGATGTTGTTGGTGCCATCGGTGTCGGTAGCGAAGTTGCGACGCGCGTCCACAAATGGCTGACCAAGCGACCAGCTATTGGCCACGGGATCGTAGATGTCGACCTCGTTAGAGGGATTAGGCGCGGTTCTCCCGCCGCCCATCACATACATCTGGTTGCAGAAGTTAAGCGCCCGGGTCTCAGCCGTGGCCCTCGGTATGGTTGCGATCGTGGTGATGGAATCAGCTACAGGGTCATATCTAAATGAATTGTTCGTATCGATAAGGATGACAGTGGGGTCGAACGCGCTGCCGCCACCGGTGTAGATGAAGTTGCCGATGGTAGTCGTCGGTATATAGCCAAGCGGGACGGGCAGAACAGCGTTCTTCTCCACCCACGCGTTGGTGCCCGGGGTGAACTCCCAAATCGTGTCTGTCATGTTGGTTTGAATCTGGAAGCCGCCCAGGATATACAGCTTGTTGTTAAACACAGAAAAGCCGCCAGGCAGAGTCACTCCGGCAACGTCACCGGGCCATGGCGCAGAAATGTTGTCGATGGCATCCGTGACAGGGTTATACCGGAAGACGCGATCAGTAGCAGTGGTTCCTCCAGCTGCCGAGCCGCCCACGCAATAGATGTAGTCCGTTCCACTGTCATTGAGCACGCCACACGCCATGTTGTTTACCTGGTTGTCAGGATAAGTGGCTGACTTGGTAGTCCAACTGTTGCCGACTGGATCGTACTCAAACGGATGCGTGAAATCGTCCCCTGCATTATCGGAGGCGCGCCCGCCCATAGCGTAGAACTTCCCGTTAGCAGGGAAATACACACCGACCAACCGGGCCCCGGGGGTCGGCAGAGGCGCCCCGGCCGCCCAACTGCAAGAAGATGGGGTAGCGGTCGGTGTAGGCGTCGGGCTTGGGCCGCCGCCGAAGTTGAACTTACCGACACGCGTGTGCCAGATGCTGTTTGGCATATTGGTTGATATGGTAGAAGGACATGCCGTCAGAAGGATCGACTTCTGTCCTCGTATAATCACCCCAGCGGCTGCCATTGTGGAATCCGACTCCCGCGAACATGATGGCTTCTCCCTGCCCCATGTTACTGGGCGGATCATTGGCGAGACGTCCGGCGTACCGAATGGAAGGAAAGATTGCAGTGCTCGAAGTGGAATAACCTATGACCGTATTTCCGCTTTGATCGACAGCTATGCTGGGCATCCAGCGCCATAAACCGTCATTGGTATTGGTCCAGGTCTGCTGTTGCACAGCTGTAGCAGGGAAATTGCCGCCTGTCACATCGAACTGGTACCAGCGAACACCCGTTGGCCCGGTGCAGTTGGCGTCGGTACAGACAGAACTATCCGCCCAGAGCGATTCTGTGCCAGCGAGATTTTGATAAACCACGGGCGTCATGATCTTATCGCCCAGGGTATCCAGTTTTGTCGCCGTACCTTGCTGGGGCACAAGGTCGCTGGTCGTGTTTGTGAACGCGTCAATGAAGCCATTGACCGTGATCTCTGCATTCGGTGCGTGGTTAGCACCAACGCCGAAAGTGGAATTTGCCGGGTTGGCAAAATCGACATGAAAGAACCGGGCATGAACCTGGGTCAGGCTGACGCCGCCGGTAGCCGGGCTGTCGATCGCGAGCACCATTTCGTCTCTACCTGTGGGTGGCGGATTACCTTTGGCGGTAGCGGCAACGAAGCTATAGGAAGCGCCGACATCGGCTGCGGTGAGTCCAAAGCTGATCGTATTGGCGGGACCGCCGGTGAGCATGCTGGCGCGGTCAAGAGCATAAACGTGGACGCCGTTGAAGGTAGTCGGGCTACTAAACGTGTTGACCGTGAAGAAATAGGCGTTCTGAGTCCCGCCGTCGTTCCACAGCGCGAACTTCGGATAGTCGCCAAGGTATGTAGGGTTTGCCGGGTCAACCTGCACGGCATAAAGGAACCAACCCCCGCTGACGGGGTCACTGGTCTGAGAGACGCCAATGCACTGCCAGAATGAACTGCCCGGGAATGACGGAAAGGCGAAATCGCTGATCAGCCAGCGATCAGCGAAGCGATCATAAACAACATAAGGGTCTCCGTCGTTCGCGTTGGTGCAAGGAGTCCCAGTCAAACCCGAAAAGAATGAATTGTAACTGGTCGGGCCCGACAGGGTATTACCGCTTTTATCAAAGATCTGGATGGTTTCGTTGATCGCTTCAATGTAATGATTCGGGCCGACATCCCCCTCGCTGTCACTCGGCTGACAACCGCAGGTGTCGAGATTCCCCTCGAATGTGAACAGTGGCCCGGGCATCGTCGGGGTCGGGCGCCAGAGATTTCTGAGCAACGCTTGGACATACTTGAGGCCGGAGATGTCCGATCCTGCCGGCGCGTCCGAACCCGTCAGCGGGAACGGATATCGCCTCAAACGTCTCTCTTCTTCTTTCTGCTTTGGCGGAACGTAGGGGAGGTTGCGCAAATCCTGGTTCATAGCAACGGGACCGACCATTTGCACCACGTCAGGTCGCTGGGTACCAGGAGCGTCCTGTTTTGCAGTGGAGCGATTAGTTTGTTGAGCGGGCTTCGTGCGATTTCCCTGGGCGAATAGCGCCACAGCGATGCCGAGGAGGCAAAACACACAAGCCGTTAAGATGCGCAAATTAAAGAAGGCAGATTTTGAAGTGGATTTTTTTTTCATGGTTTAAGCGGAGTTGTTTCCCTCTGCGGTGAACCCGAGACGGTGATCAGCATCCTATGTGAGGCGCGGTAACGCTGTCAATACTTCTTTTAGAATTTTTAAATCTGATAACAGATTATCCTGCTGCGTGGCCTGCACTCGCCTCGTAATGAAGATCGCTTGGTCCGCGGAGCCGGATTTTTAGAGTCGATGCGTCTTCGCATCGCTTTCAGACATCGTGCTGCCACAAAAAGCGACCCGAGTGCCCCTATGCATTCCAAAAGCGCTCCACGCGGAATGCAACGTTGACCCTGTAGTGTGCGCTGTCGTCAGCGCATTGAGAACCCAGCTCGGCGGTTACGACGATCGCCGCATTCAGAACGTCACAGTCGCTTCGTTCGAACAGGTTTGAGTGCCCGTTTCGCAAACTTTATACGTGAAGCTGCCATGGCCGCTGCCATCGATCCGATCGGCGTAGAGACCGTCATTCCTTGTAGTGACGATTAACGCGCCGTCGCGATAAACGTCGACGCGATTCGAAATCGCCCCGCTCCAGGAGAGCTGAGCTCTCCGCTGTCCATGTAGTGTGCGCCCAAGAGCGGAAAGCGTAATGCCGGGCGTCGGCGTAGCCGTCGCTGTGGCAGTCGGAGTCGGCGTAGCCGTAACTGTTGCTGTAGGGGTCGGGCTGGGCGCTACGGTTGGTGTAGCCGTGGCTGTTGCAGTCGCAGTCGGTGTAGGCGTTGGAGTGGACGTAGCTGTAGCAGTGGGTGTAGGCGTTGGTCCAGGCAGCCTGAAGGCATACACCTTATTGTCGGCGGCGAAGTAAATCCGGCCGCGAGCAACGATGCCCGTATTCCACTGCCGGGTGCCAGTCATCAATTCGTTAGTCCCGCCGCCTGCGTAAACGACCGCGCCGGTGTCTCCGTTATAGCCGTGCAAGCGCTGGTCACCATTTGTGCCGGCCACCCAGACGATGGCGTTGTTGGTGCCATCCGTGGTTGTGACCCAGGGGGAGCCTCGCCCGCCCTGACCCATGCTCCACGCGCTAGCAATGCGCCGGCGGGTTTGTTGCGGTGATTTTGTACGCTGTAACTGCGTTGCCGTCGTCATGGAAAGCAAAATACGTTCCCTGGCTGGTGTGATACGTAACAGCAGATGTGCCTCTTAACGTGGTGCTCGAGACACTTGCCTGGGCCACGGGCGCAGTAATTCCGCCAAGATTGTTGCGATTCACGAGGTACGCGTTGCGATCTTTGCCGAGCGCAAGCACAAGCTGCGAAGGCGTGGCGCCCGGCACATCAATCACTGTCGCACTGACACCGCCAACATCGGTGTCGCTGTTGTCGAGACTTAACCAATTCGTCGGGGCCCAGTAGTCGGTGGGCTGACCGGTCCATACGGGTCCGGCCTGCAGCCGGATGATTGCTTCGCCGCCCATCCAGTTACCGGCTGTGTTGAACGTGTTGCCAGTGACCACAAACATGTTAGTGCCGTCACTCGCAACGCCGCCGTGTCCCCAAATTCCGCCGCCGATGGCCGTTGTCGCCCAAGCCATCACATTAGAAGAATTGTTGATGTCCACGCCTACGACCCAGCCGTGGTAATTCCCACAGTCCCCCGCGTATCCGGAATAAGCCACGTACACCCGGCCACCTACGAGAGCTAATGCCCCCCGGTCTTCCTGCACCGAGGAATCAAAGGTCATGCTGTTATAGTGAGCGGCGGTATTCACGTCCACTGGCCAGCCCGGATTGGTCGCGCCTGTGTCCACGTTCAGAGAGAAAATGAGATGTTTTTTCGTATTGCCGCCGTCGGGCGTGGTGAACGCATCAATAAAGAGTGCGCGCGACGCGAGATCGACGACAGGCGTACTTGTGATCCCGACCGGATCGATGTTACCGCACGCGAGCTGGCTTAATGGAACTGGTACACCGAGGTTTCGCTGCCAAATTACCGTGCCTGCTGTGGCGTTGAGCGCATAAACGTTGTTGGATTCCGTGACCGCAATGACCATCGGCCCGTTGATTCCGCCCTCGATGTAAAGTGGCTGGGCGTAAACGTCGCCGGAAATGGCGCCGTTGAAGTTCAGGTCTCGCGTCAAGTTTGCAGCGGCGGAGAGTGTAAAACCTGCATCGATGTAAAGCCCGTCGCGCGAAGCATTGTTGTGTTCCTGGGTGACATTGACCTGAGCGTGTGCTTCGGCGCCACTCAGCACGGCGACGCAGAAGACCACAACCGCAGACCTCAGCCGCATCGACTCTCCATACATACAGGACAACCTTCGTTTAAGAACTACGGCCAGCCACGGGTTACGGCGAGCAGGTGTCGATTGTGGAGTGGATTTCTTTTTCATAGATGGGGGCTTCTTTCAAGTTTTGGGCGAAACGTCCAGAAATAAACGCTTTAACTTCAGCTGTGCGCTTAAAGAGAATAACCGGACCAGCAGAAAGGTTACAGTGTCCTGGGTGGGGGACCGTCGTAGCCATGGTTGACGGGATCGATGCGGCGCATGGGTCTTTCGCGATTTTGTTCTTCAATGACGTGTGTGATGAGTCCCGGCGTGCGCGCGATCATAAAAATGCCGTTGAAGGTTGCGGGATTCATTCCCAGGTCGGCGAGAATGGCGCCGATTGCCCCGTCCACGTTGATTGGCAGCGATTTCTTCGCTGCAGCGAATGCTTTCTCAACGGCCCGCGCGGCCTGCATGTGCACGCCATCCACGCCGGCTTCGTGCGCAAGTTGGAACAAACGCGCAGTGCGCGGATCTTTAGTGTGCAGGCGATGACCAAATCCCGGCATGCGTTCACCTGCTTCCCGAATGGTCGCGAGCGTGCGCGTTGCCGCCTCGTCCAATGAGACGGACTCGCGGGCGGCGCGATCGGCGATTGCTTTCAATCGACACGCGCAATCTTCAATTGCGCCGCCGTGGTGCCGATTGATCGACATGATTCCGGCCGCGACCGATGCGCTCAATGTCGCGCCGGTAGATGCAACGGTGCGCGCACTCAATGCACTGGGAGGCGTCGCGCCGTGATCAATCGACGAGACCAGGATCGCGTCCATCAACCGCGCGACGGCTGGCGATGGCAGTTCGCCCGTCACAATCAAATAAACCGCTGCGCCAAACGAGACCCGGCCCATGAGGTCAGCAATGTCGTAGCCGCGCACGGCAACTTTGTTAGGCTCGATTCGCGTAATGGCGCTGTGCCACACGGCCTTTTTCTCGACTTCACTCATAAGACTTTGACCTTTGATTTGCTCCAGAATGTGGACCACCGCACCCGGCAATTCGCCAAAGGCATCGACCACGGTCGCGTCGGCTTCGCGCAGTGCTTTCACTTTGCCGGCGTGCGTGCCGCGGCCGCCTTCGATAATTGCGCCGGCGTGGCTGAAGCGCGTGCCTTCGCGCGCCGCTTTGCCGCCTATATAAGCGATCAGCGGCTTTGTGATTTTGCCATCGCCGATCAACTGCGCCAGTTCTTCTTCCTGTGAAGAACCAATTTCACCAAAGATGACGATCGCTTCGGTGAGCGGATCGGCCTCGAACATCAGCGCCGCATCGGGCAGGCGAATTCCAATGACCGCGTCTCCGCCGATGTGCACAATGGTTGAAAGCCGCACGCCGGCTTGCCCGAGATAATATCCCGTGCTCGAAGCCATGCCGCCCGACCGACTAATCACGCCGACGCCTTTCGGCACGCCGGGCTTAAACCATTGGCGCGCGCTCTCCGCGCGGCCGCCAATCATGCCGACCACTGCCTTCCCTGGGCTCAGGGCCCCGAGCGTATTCGGTCCGAGAAACGTTGCGCCACTCGCCTTCGCAGCCGCGGCGATCTCCATTGCATCCCACACCGGAACGCGATCGGGCACAAGCACCGCGAGTTTGATCCCTGCTTCAATCGCCGAGATCGCAGCGTCTTTTACACCGGCCGCCGGCACAAAGACGACGGAGACATCGATATTGCCTAACGAATTCACTGCTTCCTGCGGCGTGTTAAATACCTGCACGCCGAGAACGCTCTGTCCGCCTTTGCCTGGCGTGACGCCTCCGACCACGTTCGTTCCGTATTCGCGCATCAGCCGCGTGCGCGCCCGTCCTTCGCGTCCTGTGATCCCCTGCACCAGCACGCGCTTTTTCTCGTCAATCAAAATCGCCATTTAATGTGGTACGGCAGTCCGCGGCTAAGGTTTCGATGAAAACTTTCGCAGGATATGCCGAGCGAGATACTCTTTGATCTCGTTGTGCCGCGGACAGGCTGGCAAACCTTTGTCTGGGGATTCTGATACCAATCGTGTTTTCCGCCATGTCGGACGAGAACTGCACCGTCCTCTTCGATTTTCTTAATCAGCTCGCGTCGTTTCACGCCAGCTCAAGCTCGGAGTGCTGACGAACGTTCGGTATCGCTCCAGAAGACAAGTCTTTGTGCAGATCGAGCAGATGTTCTTTCAAGTCCTCCAGCGAAGTTCCCTTTGTCATGTAATCGGGATACCGGTCCAAATATCCGAGCCACATCTCTCCATCTTGCCAATAAGTGAATCCGAGTGATCCCATTTTCGAACGGTAGCGATACAAGCCTAACCGGTCAATTGAAGCACTCCATTTTGGGCCCAATCAGTTCATTCAGCCCCGGAATATCAAGTTCAAGATAGAAGCCTTCGAGTCCCGCAAGACAGCATTCGACGTCGCACGCGAGAAACTCAGAATCCTTCATCCCGAATTCTTCGGGCGGCAATGCCGCTGCTGGCGCACCGCTGTGATCGATGATTAATCCGCCTGAATGCGTTTCAACTGCGGCGCGGATCTCCGGCCAACGCGCAGTGTCGATCCAGACACGACCATTTTTTACCGCGAGCTTTGTGGCGGACGGATCGTTGACAAATTTTGGCACTCGCGGCGTGCGAGGTTTCCATTTTTTCCCGCCCGCGCTGGCGATCAGTTCTGAAAAACGCGAGGCGATGAACGCCGGCGTGTCGGTTTTGCGGTAGCCTTCGACCGGCGCACGCAAGAGCTTTGACACGCGATGCAAGATCTCCACTGCTCGATCTTCGGTGTTGCCGCCCAGACGAATCACCGCAGGGATGTCGAGATCGAGTTCCCAAAATGCCTTGGCCAGCCCGTACGCGGACCAGTATTGCTCCTGGCTTGCAACACCGGATCCGGAACCGAAATAACCAACCAGATCGGGCTGGGCTAGAATGATTCGCGCGGCGCGATACACTTTCGATGCAGATGGGTTGCCGCTGGTATCGGTGAAGTTGGCGATGGTAAATCCCGCGTTGACGATCGCGTCCATCGACATCATTGAGCCGCCGCCTCCTGCGCCGTGAAAACCAACAAGACCTTTGGAATCTTTGGGAGCAACCGTCGCCAACTGTGCGAAATAGAATGTGCCGCGATGATCGTTTTGTTCGACGGCATAAGCGACCTGCTCGAGAGCCGTCGGCGGATGATCGAACTCACGTGCAATCTCGATCGCGAGCTCCGGATGTCGCCCGACGGCGTAGTCATCGATCGTGATGCGGCAATCCGCCGCGACGAACTCGCCGGTTTTGGTCAGCACCAGAGGATTGATCTCCAGCGATCGCGCCTCGACGCTGCGCGCGGCGGCGAACAATTTTCGGATCGAGTCATTCAGCTGCTTCGCATTATTCGCTGAGAGTCCGCACGACGCCACGGCTTCATCGACTGCTGAATCCAATGGTCCGCCATTCACGTCGCACGGAATTCTTCGCGTTGCAGCGGCGCGTTCTTCGATCCCTGTGCCGCCACCGGCGGCGAAAATGATCATCGGCGCGCGAGCGGCGTCATCGATCGCGAACGAGAGAAAAAATTCGCGCTCGATATCGATCTTTTCTTCCACCAGCACGGCTTCGACGGGAAACTGTCCCACTTTCATCGCCAACATTCGCTTAGTGTGCTCTCGCACATCCTCCGGATTTTTGGCGAACGCCACTCCACCGATCCCTGCGCGTCCGGTGGTCCAGGCTTGAATCTTGACCACAACTTCGCCGCCCAGTTCCTTCGCCGCCGCGACAGCTTCGTCCGCATTGGACGCGGCCCGACCGCGCGGGATCTTGAATCCGTTCGCAGCAAGAATCGCCTTGCCTTGGTACTCGTGAAGACGCGCCATGCCACAGAGCGTAGCGAAATTTCCGGGGAGCGCACGCGGCTCGCGTGCTGGCGATTGCGTCTCGCAATCGCGGACTTTCTCTGTGAGCTCTCAGTGACCAGGAGCAGTGATACTCAGAGGAAAGATTGTCTTTGTCGGGACGCCCCTTCGGCTTCGCTCAGCGCATGCTTCTCTGGGGAGCACAGGCTGCCAGCCTGTTCTTTTCGGCAGCCTGCCGAAAAGCTCGTGAGGTTGTTCAGATTTCGCTTTCGCGAAGAATGTCGTCGGCAAGCTGCCGACGCCTGCAGGCTGGCAGCCTGCGCTCCCCGGAAACGCGTGCGCTACCCTTTACTCTCGACTATCGGCAGTTGAGTCGGAATCATACCGCCTGCTAGCAGCATTGGAGCAGTGATATGCCCGCCGAGCTTAAGAAGGAAATTCAGCTCGAAATCGCCCATGTTCTTTTCACAGACATCATTGGCTACTCGAAGCTTTCGATTAGCGACCAGCATGCGGCGGTCGAGGAATTGACCCGGATTGTTCGCGCCTCCGAACAGTTTCAACGAGCCGAAGCCGCGAACCGTTTGATTAGGATCCCAACTGGCGATGGGATGGTGCTGGTCTTTTATACCAATCCGGAAGCGCCTGCGCAGTGCGCGGTGGAAGTCAGCGGCAAGCTCAAGGAACATCCTCGCCTGCAAGTTCGGATGGGAATCCACAGCGGTCCCGTTAGCGGCGTAGTCGATGTAAATGAAAGGGCCAATCTCGCAGGCGCTGGAATCAACATGGCCAAACGGGTGATGGATTGCGGCGACGCGGGGCACATCCTCGTTTCCAAGCATGTCGCCGAAGATCTCGAAGAATACGAGAAGTGGCGACCGCTACTGCACGATCTGGGTACATGCGAGGTAAAGCACGGGATGCAGGTAGCCATCGTCAATCTGTGGTCCGACGACGTGGGGAACCCGCACCTCCCACAAAAGTTTCAAGCTCTCAAGAAACAGCGCGCCCGAGTTCGCTGGGCCGCAATGGCAGCTGCACTGCTTTTACTTGCCGGCATCGCAGCTGTCTTTGTTCTCGTTTCCAAGAAATCGGTCAAATCGACATCAATTGTTCCGGAGAAAAGCATCGCGGTGCTTCCCTTCGAAAACCGTAGCGAGGAAAAAGCTAACGCTTATTTTGCAGAAGGCATCCAGGATGAGATTCTGACACGCTTATCGAAGATAGCAGACTTAAAGGTGATCTCGCGCACATCGACGCAACATTACAAAAGCGCGCCGGAAAATCTGTCTGAGATTGCAAAGCAACTTGGCGTCGCCCACATCCTGGAAGGAAGTGTGCAGAAGAGCGGCGACGCCGTGCGCGTGAATGTGCAGCTAATCAAAGCAGGCAATGATTCCCATCTTTGGGCCGATACCTTTGATCGGAAACTGACCGACATCTTTTCGGTTGAGAGCGAGGTGGCCAAAGCCATCGCCGACCAGTTGCGAGCGAAACTCACAGGGCAGGAAGAGCAAGTGATCGCTGCGAAACCGACCGATAACCCCGAGGCGTACGATGCCTACCTGCGCGGGCTAGCTTATACATTGAAACCTGTGTCGGCCTCACTCCCCAACACCCTCGGCGCGCAAAAATATCTCAGAGAAGCGGTGAGATTGGACCCGAAGTTCGCCCTTGCCTGGGCGCTGCTGTCATATGTGGAGGCGCGCGGCTACCTCACACAGGCTCTTCAACCCACGGTCGCCCTGCGTGAAGAGGCGCGGCAGGCAGCCGAAACCGCGCTCACTCTTCAGCCCAACCTTGGCGAAGCCGTATTGGCCAAGGGCTATTACCACTATGCCTGTTTAAAGGATTACGACGCCGCAGTGCGTTACTATGAGCAAGCACGTCAGTTGCTGCCGAACAGCAGCCGGATTCCTGAATTGCTAGCCTATGTCACGCGGAAGCAGGGCCACTGGGACCAGAGCGAAGCCTACTTCAACGAAGCCGAGCGACTCGACCCGCGCAACGTTGACCTACTCGCCCAGCACGCGCTTTCCTATATCGATCTTCGTCGTTTCCCCGAAGCCTTGCGGAAGTTTGATCAGGTCCTAAACATCACACCGGACGACGTGGATACGCTGGTATACAAGGCGGCTATCGCGCAAGCAGAGGGCGATCTGCCGCGGGCTGCGGCGCTCCTCGCTCCGCTCCACCCTGCTGCTGCCGACGACCCGGGGGCCTTGGAGACACAGGTTTACCAAGCGATCTTGGAGCGTCGCCCTGCGCAAATTATCCCTCGGCTAAAGGAAATCCTGATCAAGCCGGATCCAGCGTTGGGTTACTTCAATGGCGAACTGCGCTTTTGGTTAGGCTGGGCGCAAGAAGTTGCTGGCGACCATGTCGCCGCCCAGGAAAGTTGGCGACAGGCGCGCAGCGAACTCGAATCTTTCCTCCAAGAACAGCCGGAAAATTTTCTTCTAATTGGGGATCTCGCGCTGATCAATATGGGCCTCGGTGACAAAGCCGCCGCGTTGGCTCTGACTGAACGAGCCATGGCCCTGATCCCGATCGAGAAGGACGCCGACTATGGTCCCATTCCGATTGAGATCCTCGCCCGCGTGGCGGCGCGCATGGGGGAACCCGATCGCGCCATCGCTGCTTTACAGAAACTTTTGTCAATACCCTACGTAGGCCCATTGGCTCCGAACGGCCCGCTCACTCCTGCGCTGCTCCGGCTCGATCCAATGTTCGACCCGCTCCGGAACGATCCGCGTTTCCAAAAACTCCTCGCTTCGCCAGTGCCGAAATAAATTTGTAGAGGCAGCCGTGCCGGCTGCGTTCTTGAATTTCGCAGGCGGCACGCCTGCCACTAAAGGATTGACCCACCCCACTCCCCGTAATCGCCGCGGCTACCCGCCCACAGCCTGGTAATGGCCGAGACCGCGTTTCCACATGAATCGCGCCCACATCCACGCGAGCAATAGCCAGCCAGTTTGAATCGCCAGCGCTGCCACAAGATCAGGCCCCTTTAATCGACCGAGAAAGATGGCGACCGGGCAGAATAACTCATAATAAAACGGCAGCCACTTCATTACGGCTTGCACCGAAGTCGGCATGATGTCGATCGGAAACATCTGGCCGCCGAGGAAATACTCGAAGGAATAAACGAGGAACACGACAGTGGAAATTTCCAAAATCCAGAACGCGAACATTGCCAGGCTGTAGGTGATGAAGAATTGAATGAACGCGGCCATCACAATCGAGATCACCGTTAACACGTACACCAGCGGATCGGTCGGCAGGGCGACGTACTCTCGGAAATAAATGAAGATCAGCGCGATTGGCGGCAACGTGACGAAGCTGTAAACGAGACGGCCACTCAAGAAAATGCTGGTCCGATACGCCAAATAACTCATCGGTTTCGTGAGTAGCGAATTGATCTGGCCTTCCCGAATGTCGGCGGCGATTTGAAATTCGTCCTCTGTCGGCACGACCAGGTTGCTGACCAAAAGGGTGAGCAAATAGTAATAAATCATCGAGCCGTAATCGTAGCCGTGCAGTTCGCCGCCGCGCTCCTTGAACACTGCACTCCAAAGAAACACCGTGCCCGCCAACGGGATCAGCCCAAAGAGCGCGCGCAGGAAATAATTCCAGCGATATACGAACGTGTTCTGGAGGCCGATGTTAAAGACCGAAGCGTACTTCGTGATCCTGTTCGTGCTCATGCTTGTAGTCGTCGAAGATCACAGGAATGACGAAATCCGAATGACGAATGACGAACGAATGACGAAATCTGAATGACGAAAAGTTGCATCGCTTGCCGCTTCGTCATTTGAACATTCGGGCTTCCTTCGACATTCGGCATTCGTGCTTCGTCATTAGTTGATACGGGATCCTTCGACTTCGCTCAGGATGACTTCGTTGCCAGCTCTACCGCCAGATTGATCGCGGTGATCATGCTGTCGGGCCGCGCGATTCCCTTGCCGGCAATCTCGAATGCAGTCCCGTGATCGGGGCTCGTGCGAGGGAAGGGGAGACCGAGGGTCACGTTCACGCCGCTGTGGAATGCATGCACCTTTAGCGGGATCAACCCCTGATCGTGATACATGCAAAGCACCGCGTCGAATTCGCCTTCAATGGCGCGATGGAAGACAGTGTCGGGCGAAACCGGACCAACGATTCTCGATTCTCGATTCTCGATTCTCGATTGCAGTTCCTCGACAGCCGGCGCGATAATCTCAATTTCTTCCCGGCCGAGTTTGCCCGACTCGCCGGCGTGCGGATTTAGTCCCGCCACAGCAATCCGCGGCGCCGTTTTGGCACGCATTTGAAAAAAGTCTGCAAGCAAAACACCGACGCGAACGATTTCGGATCGTTTGAGCGTGCCCGGGACTTTGCGCAGAGGAATATGCGCAGTCACCAACGCAACGGTCAGGTTCCCGCCACTCAAACACATCGCGAAATTTTTCACGCCGCAGCGCTGGGCAAAAAATTCCGTCTGTCCGGGGAACCTGAATCCGATCTCGTACATCCGCGCCTTGTGAACCGGCCCGGTGACGATTGCATCGAGCTCGCCGCGTCGGCTGAGCGTAACCGCTTCTTCCAGCGCGGCTGCGGCGGCGCGGGAAGTCTCAGCCGTCGGTTTGCCTAACGAACAGTCAGGATATTTGCCGACGATCTCGTAGTCAGCGGATTTCGGAAGTCGATCAGTTTTCAGAGCGAGCTGGACAATCTCGGGCCCAATTCCGGCGCAATCGCCGAGGGTGATGCCAATACATGGTTTTTTCCTGCTCATGCTTCTGTTCCTGAGCGTAATCGATTTCGCTCAATCGAGCACGAACACGATTGGAGCAGCAAAGAAGAGACGAAGAGCGCGGGATTGGCCTCAGAAAGTCTTGATGTAGGCTTTTTCGCGCAGGCTGGCGAGCCAGCGTTCCTGAATTTGCTGGGCTTCTTCCTGCACTAGTCTTTTCTCGATGTCGGAGCGGACTTCGGCGAGCGATTTCGTGCTGCCGCCGTGTTTATCTTCCACCTTCAGAATGTAATAATTGCCGGCGTAATTGAAGATGTTGCTGATTCGGCCGATTGGCATGTTGAAAGCGAATTTTTCCAGCGGCTCGGCCAGCGTCTTCCGTTCGATCCAGCCCCAGTCGCCCCCGTTGTCCTTCGTGCTGTCCTCGGAATACATCTGTGCCATCTGCTCGAATTCCGCGCCAGCGGCGAGCTTGCCGAGCACTTCTTCAGCGAGCTCCTTCTGCGCGGGCGCGCTCGCAGTGTCTGGATGGCCGGAAATCATGATCATCCGCAACTTGATCTGCTCCTTGGATGTAAATTCGTCGCGATGTTTCCTGTAGTAATCTTCGATTTTAACGGGCGAAATAATCTGGTTTGTCTTGACGTTGTGGCTCTTCATCGCTCCCACAATAATTTTTTCCATCTCCTTTTGTTTGAACTCGCCCAGTGTGTAGTTCTGTGCCTCGAGCGTTTTCACAAACGTGTTGCGGTCGCCGCCAAACGATTCACGGATGATCTGATCGACTCGTTGGTCCACGATGTGATCGGGAATTTCGTAGCTTTCCTTCTTAAACGCCTGAATCACGAGCCGCCGATCGATTAGATCCTGCAACGCGAGGTGGTGCACCTCTGTCAATTTCTTGGCTAATTCCTGGTCGGTGAACTGCTGGCGCAACATACGTTCCTGCGGTGCGGATAAAGCGCGGACCTGCGAGTAAGTAATGACCTCGCCATTTACCACCGCAGCGATGCCGTCGATGACGGTTGGCTCTTCGGCAAACGCGACGGTGCAGGTCGGGACTTGAGCAAGCGCACCGACCGCCAGCATAAGGGCTATAAATGAACGCGTGAAGCGCCTCATAATTTCTTAATCAATTCGACAATTACCGGGAGGTATTGATCGATTTTCGATTCAACTAAACGGGGGAATTTGCCCGCGACAAGTATAAAATCTCCATGCCGCGTCAACATCACTTTGCGCTCGCGCACCTCCACGCGGCTGACCCCTGATTCTGCTGCCGCGAGTTTGATTTCGATCAAAGCGAATAAATTGTCAACGGCAGGTGGAAATGGCCCGAACCGATCACGCCAATCGCCGCGCAGTCGTTCCAGTTGCTCGCGCGACGTGATCTCCGCAGTCTCGCGGTATGCTCGTATGCGCATGGCAGGATCGCTGACAAATGCGACCGGAATGAAGGCGGGAATGCGCTCAAGGGGTGACGGTTACCTGTCGTCACATTTAACTCAACCTCTGGAAAGCCGGCGTCACCTGATGTTGCCGGCGTGATGAACTCCGCTTCGTTTGTGACGACAAAATCCAGCCGCATGTCTACATCCAGTCGGAGTTTTGGTTTTTGTCCCTTTAGTTGCGCCACCGCCTGCCTGAGTAATTGGCAATACAAATCGAAACCGACTGCCATGATGTGACCGCTCTGGGCAGTGCCGACCATACTGCCTGCGCCGCGAATCTCCAGGTCTCGCATGGCGATTCGAAAACCCGCGCCCAAGGAGCTGTATTGCTTGATCGCGCTGATCCGTTTGCGCGCGGCGCCAACTGTCATCATTTCGCGCGGCAGAAGAAGGTACGCATAAGCCTTATGCTCGGCGCGCCCGACGCGTCCGCGCAATTGATACAAATCCGCGAGACCAAATTGGTCGGCGCGATCGATGACGATGGTGTTTGCATTCGGAATGTCGAGACCGCTTTCGATGATGGTGGTGCAAACGAGCACATCTGTTTTCCCGGCAATGAATCGCGCCATCACTGCTTCGAGTTCGTCGGCATCCATCTGGCCGTGCCCGATTTCAACTCTGGCCTGCGGACAAAGATCGACAACGCGATCGCGCACCCGCTCAATGCTGGCGATCCGATTATGCAAAAAGAATACCTGCCCTTGCCGTTCCAGTTCTCGTTCAATCGCGGCGCGAATGATCCGCTCGTCGTACGCCGAAACCACGGTTTCCACAGGGAGACGGTTCGGCGGCGGCGTTTCGATCGTGGACATGTCTTTTACGCCTACGAGTGACAGATAAAGAGTGCGTGGGATCGGTGTGGCGGAAAGTGTCAGCACATCGACCAACTTGAAAAGCTCTTTGAATTTTTCCTTGTGTAGAACTCCGAACCGCTGTTCCTCATCGATGACAACCAGGCCGAGTTCCTTGAACACGACGTCGCCGGAAATGAGCCGGTGCGTCCCGATGACGATATCGACTCCACCTTCACGCAGCAGTTGCAGCACTTTTTTCTGTTCGGAGTGCGAACGAAAACGGCTGAGCATTTCGATGCGTACGGGATACTCGATCATGCGCTGCCCGAATACCTCGAAGTGTTGCTGCGCCAGAACAGTGGTTGGCGCGAGCACAGCTACTTGTTTCCCCTCCATCACCGCCTTAAACGCGGCGCGCACCGCGACTTCGGTTTTCCCGAAACCAACGTCCCCGCATATGAGGCGATCCATGGGCCGAGGCCGTTCCATGTCGATTTTCGTGTCGATGATCGCCTTCATTTGGTCCGGCGTTTCGCGGAACGGGAATGAGCGTTCAAATTCTGCCTGCCATTTTGTGTCCGGGGCGAACGCGTATCCGGGCCGCATTTGTCGCTCCGCCTGGATAGCAAGCATTTTACCCGCGTAATCGAAAATGGACGCCGCGGCTTTGATTTTTGCGCGGGCCCATTTGCCATCGCCGAGTGAGCTGAGCGGCGGCGATTTTTTTCCGGAGCCGACATATCGGGAAACGAGATACGCTTGCTCGAGCGGTACGTACAGTTTCGCTTCGTCAGCGAATTCAAGAACCAGGACTTCCTGTGGTTGTCTTTGCTGTTGTAGAGCAAGCGCTCCGATTGCCGTGGATACGTGTCCGGTATCAGGCAGGCGCGGCGCCTGACCTACTGGAAATTTCTCGAGTCCGAGGAACCGTCCGACACCATGCTCGAGGTGGACGATCAGGTCTCCTTCAGTGAGTTCGCTAAAATCGATTTGGGCGCGATGACGCTCTGCACGGCGCAGCCGCAAAAGCCGGCGCGGATGCACCGCGAATCGTCCGAACAATTCGGCAGCCGACAGCACCACGACGTTGGCCGCCGGGAAACAAAATCCCCGCGCGAGCGCGCCCTCGACAAAATCGATACCCTCCACGGTGCCCGCCATGATTTCGCGGAACCGCTCGATCTCGCCTTCAGTCTGAAAATAAATGGCGATTCTCGAGTTGTTTGCGCGCCATTCTTTTAACCGTTGGATGAACTGCGCGCGTTTTGCCTCGGCGAGGACGAGATCGCCGGCGCCAAACTCGCCGATCTCACAATCTTGAAACACGCCACTGAAATCTTCCGGACCAGTCTCAATCCAGCCTTCGCTGATTTGAATCTGTTGAGGGGTGAGCTCCAGCAAGGCCGGCGTCGCTGGAACTCCGCCCTCCATAACTGACTCGACATCGATGATGAGATCGACATTGCGGATGTAATCGCGAACGAACCCGCTTTGATCAGTTGGTCCGTGGTTCAGCAAAATGTCGATCGACCGCAGATCGCGCACCGAGGTTTGCGCGTCGATATCGAACTCGCGCAGAGATTCGATTTCGTCGCCGAAAAATTCCAGGCGGAATGGCAACGGCGACTGCCACGAGTACAGATCAACAATGCCCCCGCGAACGGCGAATTGTCCACGCGTGGTGACTTGCGCGACACGGTCGTAACCGGTGGTTGCAAGTCGTTCGAGAAGCTCTTCCATCTTCGCGGTTTCTCCGCGCTGGAGCTTAACAATCGCAGATTCCAGCGCCCCGGGCTTTGGAGCGGCTTGATCGAGTCCTGCGCGTGTCGCAACGATGATGCGCGGGCCGGTGTCCCGCTCGATTTGCAGAAATAATGCCAGCCGTTCAGATGCGATCTCCGGATCGGGCAAAACATTTTCGATCCCGGCCAGCTCGGCTTCTGGCAGGAACAGCGCGTCCGGCTGCCAATTGAGCAAGCTCTCATAAAAGATTTCCTGAGAATGAACGCTGGGGCAGAGAATCCAAATTGTAGCCCGCCGATTGTCGAGTAGACGCCGGTGTGAGGCATGGGCGATCACCGCCGCCAGAAAAGGCTGAGCTGACTGGAGCACATGCGAAAAGCGGACAGGCCATTGGGCCCGTTGCATCGCGTGCAGTTTCCGAGCGATTGGTTCGCTCACGGCGACGCACTCCAAAAGCTCCGCTGATTTTTCCACCGCAAACTTTACGGCGAATCAGGCAGAATTGTAGCCGCGTCTCTTTGAAACCCGTGGCGCACCTGGCGTAAACAAGCTTCGCCTCGGCCGGAATCAGCGATCCCCGCTACAGGATGCGGCCGATGGCTGCAGCGACGGCGCGAAGCCGTGGAACCAACCCGGCAAAGATTTCGGGCGTGAGCGCCTGGTTACCATCGCTTTTGGCTTGCTCGGGAGAATTATGCACCTCGATCATCAGCGCGTCCGCGCCGGCGGCGACTGCCGCCAGCGACATCTGCGGCACGAACTCGCAGAGACCAAGCGCGTGCGTTGGATCGACGATCACAGGCAAATGCGTTCTCGACTTCAAAATCGGGACCGCGCTCAGATCAAGTGTGTAACGCGCGGCATTGTCGAACGTGCGAATACCGCGCTCGCAGAGGACTACATTCGGGTTGCCTTCGTTCAGGATGTATTCCGCGCTCATGATGAGATCATGAATTGTGGCGTTGAAACCGCGCTTCAGCAGCACGGGAAGCCTGCTGCGACCCACTTCTTTCAAGAGCGAAAAGTTATGCATGTTACGAGTTCCGACCTGAAGACAGTCCGCATATTTCTCGATCATTGGAAGATCGCGCGGGTCCATCACTTCGGTGACCACGGGCAGTCCGCTCTTTGTGCGCGCTTCCGCCAGGAAACGAAGTCCCTCTTCGCGTAATCCCTGAAAACTGTACGGGGAGGTTCGTGGTTTAAACGCGCCGCCGCGCAGAATTTTCGCGCCGGATTCCTTCACGATCGTCGCGATCGACAAAATCTGCTCCTTGCTTTCAACCGAGCACGGTCCGCAAATAAGAACGACGTCCTCGTGTTCGCCCAGCCGAACATCGCCAATTGGCACCGAGGAAGCGCCGCGTGAATCGCGCGCCGCAAGCTTGTACGGCCTCAGCACAGGGACGATTGCTTCCACACCGGGCATTGCGGCAATCGGCTTCTCGCGAAGCAGCGCCTCCGGCCCGATGACGCCGATAATGACCCGTGACGCGCCGCGACTGATTTGTGCTTCGAGTCCAAATTCGCGAACACGTGTGACGATCCGCTGAACCTGTTCTTCAGTGGCGTTGGGTTGCGTGATAACGATCATGTTCCTGGCAGCGGGATCATCAGAATGACGTTACCGGGAATTTTCTGCAAGCCCAGATACGACCGCTTTCTTGAGGGCTAATTTGTGATTGTCACGGGTGTTCCGACCGAGACGGATTTAAAGAAATCCTCAGCCATAAATTCGGGCATTCGGATGCAACCGTGTGAAGCTGGATAACCGGGAAGATAACCGGCGTGCATGCCGAAGCCGGGAGCGATCTGCATGTAGTAGGGCATGGACGCGCCTTTGTAATGAGTGCCGGGCGGTTTCGGATCCTTACCCAGCTCGATGTTGGGCATCACCACGTTACCCGCGTTGTCCACATAATCGCCGTAGAGACTCGAAGCGTGATCCACATCTTTTCCGATAATTCGATACTTGCCGGGCGACGTGTTCTTGCCTTCGCGGCCGGTGGACAACTGCGAAATGCCGACCAGCGCGCCGCCCTTGTAAAAATATGCGCGCTGTTCGCCGAGACTAATCTTAATGGACGGGCTTCCGCTGGCGTTGTCTCCGTCCCAATAGGAGACGGTGTCGCGGGGCCCAGCAGCCGGGGCGCCGCCATAGGTGCCACCTAAATACTGCGTATTGCCGGAAAAGCGCGGGTCTTCCCCACAACCCCCGACGAGTAAAATCAGACCAACAGATAGAACTGCCTGCAAAAGAAGGAAGGAACGCTCCATAAATTTCGATGGCGTTTTAATGCGCAACAAGCGCAAAAAGTCAAGCGGGAGCGGCTTTGCTGAAGTTTCTCACGTCGCAGGTTTGTCGCTCCGGGGAGCACAGGCTGCCAGCCTGTTCATCTCGGCAGCTTGCCGAGATGCCTCGCGCAAATCGCGAACACGCGTCGAGTTCAAAATTGCCGGCAAGCTGCCGGCAACTACAGGCCAGTGGCCTGTGCTCCCCAGAAACATGCGTTCCCATTCGGTGTCATCTCTTGCACCATTGATCCACCCAGTCGTTTACTGTCTTGTACCAAAGCCGCGAGTTTTGCGGCTTGAGCACCCAATGACCTTCATCGGGGAAATACAACATCTTCGACGGCACTTTCAGCACTTGCAGCGTCGTGAACAGATCGAACCCCTGCGAAACATCGAGGCGGTAATCCAGTTGTCCGTGCACGACGAGCGTCGGCGTTTTGAAATTCGCCGCGTATTCGTGCGGCGACCACTTCCGATAAACATCCCGTTTTTTCCAAGGCGGACCGCCGAATTCCCAATTCATGAACCACAGTTCCTCAGTCGTGCCGTAGGCCGACTCGGCGTTGAACATCCCGTCGTGCGACACGATGCATTTGAACCGGTCTGTGTGACCGAGGATCCAGTTCGCCATGTACCCGCCGTAGCTTGCGCCCAGCGCCGCCTCGCGGTTTTTGTCGATGAACGGATAGGTCTTCTCCACGTAATCGAGCCCCTTCATCAGATCGACATACGGTTTGCCGCCCCAATCGCCGCTGATCGAATCGGTAAACTTCTGCCCGTAGCCGGTCGAGCCGTGGAAATTGATCATCACCACCACGTAATTTCCTGTCGCCGCGAACAACTCCGCGTTCCAGCGATACGTCCACTCGTTTCCCCATGCCCCTTGCGGGCCGCCGTGAAGCAAAAACTTCAGTGGATACTTCTTGTTCGGATCGAATCCCGGCGGCTTCACCATGAAACCCTGCACCTCATCGTTGTTCGCACCTTTGAACGTGAACGACTCCAGCGGCTGCATATCGATCTGCGACAACAGCGCATCGTTCATGTGCGTGATCACGCCGGGTGGCTCAGCGCCCGCACCTGTGTCGTGATTTATCGGCAATGTCCAACGCCAGATCTCATCGGGAGCGGTTGCAAACTGTTGCGAGTAGAAAATCGTCCGATCAACGACGGCAAGATCGTCCGCGTGCGTGTCTCCCCGCGGCCACGCAGGCAGGGGGCTAATGGTTAAATCGCGGCGCGGGTCTACGCCTACAATAAAGCTTTGCCCGCGATCCTCGTAAGTGAGCCAGATTGTCGGGTTGCCCCACAGATTTCCCCAGCAGAAGCTGCCTACCCATCGATCGAACTTTTCAGATAGGTTTTTAATCTTTCCTGATTGTCGATCTTGCATGAGAAGCCGCCATCTATCGGCTTCGAATCCGGCGCGCGCTTGCGAACGCCAGGCGAGATATTTTCCATCCGGGGAATAGAGCGGCGTGGTGTCGGCGCCGGGAGTGGTGGAAATTTTCTTTGGTGTGTCGCCGCTCATCGGGACGACGAAAATTTCGTCGTTCGTGCTGGCCGCTTCGACCTCATCGATATTGCTTGTGTACGCGACCTCCTGGCCATCGGGCGAAATCGCGTACATATCCTGCCCACCTAACGAGAACGGTGGCACGTCGTGATCGCCCGGTGTGAGATCACGCGCTTGTAGCCGCGGCCCTGTGGGCCGCTTTTCCTGCTGCGGCGTCCCGCTCGGGACGGACCACAGGCCCGTGGCTACAGCATCTGCGCTAATCACAAACAAATGGCTGCGCTTGAATTCGGTGAACGCGTTCCAATGCCGGTAGAACAACCGCGTGAATATTTTCGCTTTCACTTTGCTCTGCTTCAGCTCTTCGTCGCGCTGCTTGTTGCACCCGTCATCTTTGCAATCCGGATAAACCGCCGACACGAACACGATGTTCTTTCCATCCGGCGACCAGATGCCGCCATCCGCACCGGTTGAAAGGTTCGTCAGTTGATGCGGCTTGCCGATGAGCGCGCCTGCCTTCGGATCGAAATCGCACATCCAGATTTGCGTCGGATCAGTCGCTTTGGATGTCCAAATCAAGCGTTTGCCATCGGGCGAAAACCGCGGCCGCTCCTCGTGATTCGGCGTTGGATTCAATCGCCGCGATTCACCGCCGCTCGCGGGCACGATCCACAAATGCGAAATCCTCGTGTTCGCTTCCAGGACGACATCTACGCAATCGAACACGACCCATTTGCCGTCCGGCGACGGCACCGGCGCGCCGACGCGCTTCAGTTTCATCATGTCCTCGAACGTGAATGGATGTTTTTGCGATGGCGTCTGCGCGAGCACCGAGCTGGCGAGCAAAACGAGTCCTGCGAGAAAACTTTTCATAAGCGGCCAAGCTCCCGTTTAACTCCGACCGGCGCAAGCCGCGTTCTGGGGAGCGCACGCCTCTGGCGTGTTGGCGATCGCATTCTGCGATCGTGCACTTTTGCCGATCTTCGTTCATTGCCCAGGAGTTTCGGGTCCAAGAAAAATTCGTCGCCGCAGAATGCAGCGACCGGCACGCTGAAAGCGTACGCTCCCCAGAATTCAGCGGACACGTTTTGCCTAACGAACTACTGCCGGGCGCGTCGAAGAGATTTCGTTGGACTGAGTGGCCGCGCGCGCGGAGAGCGTTAGGTTAGGCGCATTATGGTAACAATTGAAACAATCAAGCATGGCCCCTACATCGTGAAGGGTGAAGTGGAATTGATCGACGCCGACGGCAACAAGTTTCCCGTGGAAAACCGCATGGCGCTCTGCCGTTGCGGCGCATCTACCGAGAAACCGTTTTGCGACGGCACTCATTCCAAAATTGGGTTCAAAGCAGCGGAAAAAGCTGTGCCGGAATCGAAGGAATAAGCCTTTGTCATTCCGAGCGAAGTCGAGGAATCTCTCGCATGAAAATTAAAGTCGCGCTCGTACTCGCGTTGTCATTGTTTACCGCCGCGCTGCGCGCCGAAAAAGTTTCGCTTATCGGCGCGACTGTGATTAACCCTGCCGATGGAAAAGTGTTGCCGAACGCAACCATCGTGATCGACGGCGACAAGATCGACCGCGTGGCTATGGGCAAACAGGACGCGGCCAGGCTCGGCAGACAGGTCGGTTGCGTCGGCAAATTCATTTTGCCGGGGTACATCGATACGCACATTCACTTCTTTCAATCTGCTGACCTGTTCACGCGGCCGGACGGCGCCGATTTCAACCGCACACGACCATATAAAGACGAGGTGGCATGGATTAAGTCTCACCTCGACGACACATTCGCGCGTTACATCCGATGCGGCATCACCAGCGTGGTCGATGTCGGCGGACCGATGTGGAATTTCGAAGTGCGCAAGAAAGCGAACGCGACGGCGAAAGCGCCGCGAGTTGCTGTTGCCGGACCGTTAATCTCCAGTGTTTCCCGCGAGAAACTCGATCTCGGCGATCCGCCGATTGTGAAGATCGACACTCCCGATCAGGCACGCGAGTTCGTGCGCAAGCTCGCCGAGCAAAAGCCCGATCTGGTGAAGATCTGGTACATCGTCAACAAAGATCATCCGGTCGAAAGCTTTCGCCCGATCGTGCGCGCGACGATTGAAGAGAGTCACGCACACAAAATTCGCGTCGCTGTGCACGCAACTGAGCTCGAGACTGCGCGCGCCGCAGTGGAAGAAGGCGCGGACGTGCTTGTCCACAGCGTGACAGATAAACCGGTCGATGACGCATTTGTGAAGCTGTTGAAAGACCGGCACGTAATTTTGTGTCCGACACTTGTGGTGTTCGAGCGCTATGGCCGAACGTTTTCGCACCAGCTGAATCTCACTCCGGAGGAACAAAAGTGGGGCAATCCGGAAGTGATCGCGTCACTCGACGTCATGAAGATTCCGGAGGACAAACTGCCGCAAAGAGTCAAGGAGTCCCTGGCTGATCCGAAAGCCGTGCTCGACAGAATCAAGAAAACCTATGACGTCGCTCTCCCGAATTTAAAGAAGCTCGAAGATAGCGGTGTCACTATCGCCGCCGGCACTGATGCGGGGAACATCGGAACAATTCACGGGCCGGCGCTATTTCGGGAATTTCAGTTGATGAAACAAGCCGGATTGACGCCGATGCAGATACTGCAATGCGCAACGGCAAATGCGGCACAACTTTTCGGCGGCGACACCGGTGCGCACATTGGAAAAATTGAAGATGGCTACTTTGCTGATCTGGTGATTCTCAATTCAAATCCGCTCGATGACATCGCGAATGCGTCCGATATCGACACAGTCGTGAAAAATGGTGTCATGTATCCGGCGAATTCGATTCTGCAGTAAGCGTGCTTCGCAGTATTGCTGCCATTGGCATAAATTGAAATTTCTTGCCCAACTCTAAGAGCGGCCTCACCTTTTTTTATGGCTACGCATCCGACTGAATACGCGCATCCGGAAGCGCTGGTGGAAACTGATTGGCTGGAAAAACACCTTAATGACGATGGAATCCGGATCGTTGAATCGAATGAAGACATTTTGCTTTACGACACCGGGCATATTCCCGGCGCGGTGCATATCGACTGGCGCGCCGATCTACAGGACCCCGTGATCCGGGATTATATTTCACCGGAAAAATTTGCGCGGCTTTGCAACCGGCACGGAATCACACCCGATACGACCTGCATTTTCTACGGCGATAAGGCGAACTGGTGGGCATGCTATGCGCTCTGGGCGTTCCGATTGTTCGGACATGAGAAGGTGAAGATTCTCAATGGTGGCCGGGACAAATGGAAATCCGAAGGCCGCCGCATGACGCGCGAAGTTCCAAAATACACGGAGACAGATTATCCGGTGCCGAAGCAACGGTTCGACACCGAGATCCGCGCGTTCTTCGATGAAGCGCTGGCACAAAGTAAGAGCGGCAAACCGCTTATCGACGTGCGTTCGCCGGGAGAATATCGCGGTGAGATCACACACATGCCGGAGTATCCGCAGGAAGGCGTGCTGCGCGGCGGCCATATCCCCGGGGCAAAGAGCATGCCCTGGAAGACCGCCACCAACGACGATGCCACATTCAAACCGGCTTCAGAGCTAGCAAAGATCTATTTCGAGCAGTGCGGAGTCAGTCCCGACAAAAACACGATCGTCTATTGTCGGATCGGCGAGCGCTCCAGTCACACCTGGTTTGTGCTCACTTACTTGTTAGGTCTCGATAACGTCCGAAACTACGACGGCTCGTGGACCGAATGGGGCAACAAGGTCGGCGCACCGATTGAAAAAAACGTTTAGCAATTGCCAGGCTATAGTGTCCGCTGTCCTCAGCGGAGCTCGATGAACGAGGCTAAGGCGTTCGGTTTTGCGCTAAGGACAGCCCGCCTTACGGCAGCAATGCCGCAGGCGTGGAGATGGGTGGATTGAAAATCAAACCCGGCCGGTCTTCTCCAGGAGCTCATGAATTAACTGCATTCGCTTTCGCTCTTTCCAGCTCGAACGCAGCTGCGCGATCGAGCGCTGAATTCGACGTGTCCAATTCAAGTTCGCCTTCGTCCCGGGCACGTTGAACCGGTATTTGCGCGCGAGCAGATCGGTGATCATCACAATTGCGATCCACGAGTTACATCTGAACAGCGCTTCCATCGTTACCGGATAAAAATCTTTGTCGTACTCGATCTGATCGGTTTTGGAATTCAGTCGGGCGAATAGCGCGATTTTTTCGAGTGTAGCTCGCGCTTGTTGTCCCGTCTCGGAATGCGGATGCTCCAGCGCCTCCTCCCACAAAGCGCGAATTGGTTCGTGATCGTGTGTGGCGTAAGTGGCCACGGACAAGCGCCCGTACATCTCACCTGGAATGATCATCCCGTCGCGTGTTTCCCATTGCGGAATTTTGAATCCGGCAATGCCAAGCGACTGCAAGCTTGGCCGTACATAATCGGGCACGACGCCGAGATCCTCCCCGACCACGCGCGCGGCACTCGCTTCTTCCATGACGGCGCGCAGGTAGTCTTCGCCTCCGCGCTTGTTCGCTTCCCGGTTTTCAAAGGTGTCGTCGTTGCATGGAACAAAGTGTGGGGCGCGGCCGCCTGTAAGTTCCAGCATTTGACCTTGATCTAACTGGAGGAACTCGTTGTTCCTCTGCGGCCGCCAGGGAAAGGCATAGATCCGATAAAATCCCTGCACGTGATCTACCCGAAACAGGTGAAAGATGCGCCGGACAGCGCGCACCCGTTCGCGCCACCACTGAAAGTTGTTTGCGCGCATGGCGCCCCAGTTATAGAGCGGGATACCCCAGTTCTGGCCCCACTTTTGTGTGAACGCGTCCTCCTTAAAAAGCGGCTCGGGAGGCGCGCCGCCGAACCAGTCCAGCACAAATTCATCGGGCCGAGAGAAGACGTCGGCGCTGTAGTAGCTAATGCCGAAGGGAATATCGCCCATTAGTGCCACGCCACGTTGTTCGGCATGCGCTTTGACGTCCCGCCATTGCTGATGCGCGATCCATTGCACGTAACAGAAGAAATCCGTTCGTCGTCTCAGGGCTTGCTGCTTATCGTGCGGGAGGTTACCCAACCAACTGCGCGCATTTTCGATCGTGCGATGCTGAGACGGCCATTGGTCCCACGCCGCGCTATTTTTGTTTTGTTCGATTAGAACGCGGAACAGCGCATAATCGTGCAGCCACGACGATTCTTCTTCGCAGAACTTTCGGAATTCAGACCGCCGTTTTTCGTCGGCGCAAGCGAAGAAATTCGCAAACGCTTTTTCCAGAATACGCTGCTTCAGTTCCTTGACTTCCCGGTAATTTACCCGGCCACGTCGCCGGCCGGCGAGATCCACGCCAGCGAGCGCATCTTCAAAGTCTTGCCGCGTTAGTTCCGGCGGCGAATTTGGCGCGAGATGCAGCGTCGTTGGCTCAATCGCGATCGCGCTGATCGCATTATAGGGACTGTTATCGGCGCCGGTCTCATTGATGGGCAGAAGCTGGACAAGGCTGAATCCGATTTCCGATGCCCAATCGATAAACTCCCGGAGCCCGGCGAGATCGCCGATTCCCAGATCGTTCTCTCCGCGCAACGCAAAAAGCGGCACGAGCACACCAGCGATCTTCTTGTCCGGCGACAGATTCATTCAGCCGTGGCTAAAGAGATCAGCCTCTTTTTACCCGCCAGTCTTCGACGAGCTGGTCGGGAATTTCCTGCAGGAAACGCGATGGGCGCTGGAAGACGTCGCCGTAGCCTCCGCTCAAGCGCATGTGCGGGTAGGTGAGGTAAAGCTCGTCGCGCGCGCGCGTGATTGCCACGTAAAACAAGCGCCGCTCTTCCTCCAGCGCAGCGCGGGTATCGAGCGAGCGACTGCTTGGGAACATGCCGTCAGTCAACCAGATCACGAATACCGTATGAAATTCCAGACCTTTTGCCTGGTGCACGCTGGAGAGGTTGACGGCCTCTTTGTCTCCGCTTTGAGCCGGCGCAGCTTCCGCATCGACATTACTGATCAATGCCAGTTGCGCGAGGAATTCATGTACGTCTTTGAATTGACGGGCGAATATAGCGAGCTGATCCAGGTCTTCCCGGCGGAGTTGGTAATTTGCAAAATTCACTTTCGCGTAGTCATCGTAGATTGCTTCCACAACTGATGTGATCATTTCGGACGGGGGATTCGATTTGCCCCCTGGTGCGATTTCATCAAGCGTGTGCGCCAGTTGCGTCCACATCTTCTTTGATCTCGCCGGCACATTCATCGCAAGGAGGCTCTCGCCAAACCTGTAGTCCCGCGACTGCGGGATGACCCCGGCTGTCCCCGGTTTAATTTCAGAATCGCGCTCAACCCCCGTCGCTACAGCCCGGGTCTCCCATTCGCGCCTGAGATTCTCCGCGGTGCGATTGCCAATTCCGGGAAGCAATTTCACCATGCGATGAAAGGCCACTTCATCGCGCGGATTGGCCACGAAACGGATGAATGCAATGACGTCCTTAATGTGCGCTTGCTCGAAGAAACGGATGCCGCTGGTGATTTGGTATGGAATGTCCCGGCGCGACAATTCCAGTTGCAGCTCTAGTGCGTGATAATGCGCGCGGTAAAGGACTGCGATGTCGTTGAGATCCACATTCTCATCGCGCAATTCCAGAATCCGTTGCGCGACGAACTGCGCCTGCTCGGAGCCATCATTCAGCGCGACCAACGCCGGCTTCAGCGCCTTTGATTCCCGCGTTGCGCTTAAGTGTTTCTGGAATTGCTGGACATTTGCGGCGATCGCCGCGTTCGCCACTCCCAGAATTTCCGGCACGCTGCGGTAGTTCATCTCGATTTTGAACACCTGTGCATCCGGATAACGCCTGGGAAATTCGAGGATGTTTTGGAAATTCGCGCCGCGCCAGGAGTAGATCGACTGCGCGTCATCGCCCACTACCATCACGTTGCGATGGTCGCGCGCGAGCAGGTCCACGAGATCAGCCTGAATCTTGTTCGTGTCCTGGTATTCATCGACGAGGATGAATTGAAATTGGCGGCGGTAAACGTCCGCGATGTGCTCATGCTGCTGGAACATCAACAATGTCTTTTGCAGCAGATCATCGAAATCCATCGAGTTGGTCGCCTTCTTCTTTTTTTCGTATCGATCCCGAACTTCCTGAATTTTTTCCAGCAACGGCAGGAAATAAGGGAATTTTTCTGCGAGCAGTTCTTCGAACGGCATCTCGGTATTGATGACGAAACTGAAGATCTCGGCGAGCACATCGCCTTTCGGAAACCGTATTTCCTTCGGATCAATTCCCGCGCTCGCCACCACTGTATTGATCAAATCCTTCTGATCTTCGCGATCCATAATGCTGAAGCCACTCGAGTAGCCGAGTGCTGTGCCGTGCCTGCGCAAAATCCGGTTTCCTACCGAATGGAATGTTCCGCCCCAGAGTCCACTGGCATCGACTGGCAACAAATTCGCGACGCGATTGAGCATCTCGCGGGCAGCTTTGTTCGTGAACGTGAGTAGCAGAATGTTTCGAGGATCGATTCCGTTTTCGAGCAGGTATGCCACCCGATAAGTCAGCGTTCGCGTTTTTCCCGAGCCTGCGCCGGCAATCACAAGGATCGGACCCGGCGGCGCGGTTACCGCAGCAAACTGTTGTTCATTCAACTCAGCGGCATAATCGATGTGGATCGATGTAGCTACCGGAGCGCATTGCAGCGTGTATTCCCGGGACATGCTGCGTTACGCTGGTGCGGCGAGCAGATCGGATCAATGGAAATTTGGACTAGAAACAAATTCGCTGACTGCCGACGGATGACCGGAGCGCTCTTGCTCGAACATTTGGCCGTGATTTACGCCTGGACGGACGAGAAGAATCTTGCGCTCGACCAACTAGAACATGCCGCACACATTCCCGGCGAGGTCAATTACGGTCAACTGCGCCTGCATCCCTACTGGGACCCACTTCGCGGCGATGCCCGCTTTGAAAAGATCGTCAGTTTACTGGCACCGAATTCTCCGAAGCCGTGAGTCCGGTTAAGCCGGCTCAGGAACGACAGATTTCACCCCTTCGGCCCATTTGCCGTGTTCGCGGATTAGATCTTTGAGTCGATCGACCGCTTCCGCTTCGGGAATGTTGAATTTCACGGCCGTTTTGCCTACGTAGAGATTTACTTTACCGGGCGCGCCGCCGACGTATCCGAAGTCGGCGTCTGCCATTTCACCGGGACCGTTTACGATGCAACCCATTATCGCAATCTTCACCCCTTTCAGGTGCGAAGTGGCTGCTTTAATTTTCGCCGTTGTGGTTTGCAGGTTGAACAGTGTCCGTCCGCACGACGGGCACGCGACATAATCTGTCTTAAAAATCCGCGAGCCGGCTCCCTGCAAAATGTTGTAGGACAAACGGAGCGCTTGTCCCGGCGCTTCCTCGCCCTGCACCAAAATCGCGTCGCCGATCCCGTCGCATAGCAGCGAGCCGATGTTCGTGGAGGCAGTAAGAAGGATCGCCAGAAAATCGGTGGCGCCCTTTTGTGCAGCCCGGTCGTGTTGCTTGGCGTTCGCCGCGTCGAAGGCCCTTCGGTTAAGCACGTCCTTCAGTAAAATCGGATGGCGCGCCTGCAACTTTGCCACCAGTAAGCGGAATGCAGCGATTACCGGTAGATCGAGATCATCTTTTACGGTTACAAGCTGCGCGCTTTGGTGCGCGTTGATTTTCGCAATCGCCTCATCATCCTGAGGGTCGATCGCGATGATGTTCGCATCCTCATAAACGATCTCCGGTTTGTAATCGCCCATTCTGTCGATCTTGTGCGCGATCTTGTCGAAGTTTGCCCGTCGTAGGACAACGCGAATCAACTCGTCTCCGCCGAGTTTCACTCCATCGCACTCGATCTTTTCTGTCGCGCGCCGCTGGTACGAGAAAGGATCAAACGAAAGTTGATAGTTCGCAGCTGATAGTTGAGAGCCGGATGTTCTGGTGATGTTCTCGATCAAAGCCTTCGCTACGGGAATTTCGTGAGGACTATCTTCAGTGAGTGAAACTCGGACGGTGTCGCCAATTCCATCCGCCAGCAGCGATCCGATTCCGATCGCGCTTTTGATGCGCGCGTCTTCACCTTCGCCGGCCTCGGTGACGCCAAGATGCAATGGATAATTCCAGTCGGGGCCGAGTTTGTTTAGTCGAGCTACGAGCAATCGATAGGCCGCAATCATCACCTTGGGATTGCTGGCCTTCATCGAGAAAACGAAATCGTGATAGCCGAGGTCGCGCGCGATCTGCGCGAATTCGAGCGCGCTCTCCACCATCCCAAGCGGCGTGTCGCCGTAGCGATTCAAAATGCGATCCGAAAGCGAACCATGATTTGTCCCGATCCGAATGGCGATACCGCGCGTCTTGCACAATTCGACCAGCGGTGAAAACCGTTCGCGAATTCGGTTCAATTCCGCCGCGTATTGCTCGTCAGTGTATTCACGGATGACGAATTTTTTCGAGTCGGCGTAGTTACCCGGATTGATTCGGACCTTGTCCACCCATTTGGCTGCCTCCATGGCGGCCTCGGGCTTGAAATGAATGTCGGCGACGATTGGCACGTTGCAGCCGCGCTCGCGCAAACCTTTGACGATGTGTTCGAGGTTGCGCGAGTCCTTCACCGTAGGCGCGGTGATCCGGACAATTTCGCAGCCGGCCTCTGCCAACTCGATCGTTTGTTGGATCGACGCTTCGGTGTCCATCGTGTCGCAGGTGATCATTGACTGAACACGGATCGGATTGTCTCCGCCGATTCCGACGTTGCCTACCTTCACTTCGCGCGTCCTGCGACGTCCGTAGTGAAGGGGATTACTACAATAGTTCACAAGCCCCGAATGTACGAACGCTCAAGCGACCTCGCAATGCGCCGCCGTTCTATGGCGCTTGCGAATTCTTGCCGGGCGATTGTGCTTCGAGTTGATCGAGCTTTTTCCTCACGAATGGCAAGTCCTGCACGTCGAAGAATGTGATGTACAGCATGTAACCGATGATGAGTACCGCACAGCTGGTCTGAATCACCTCGAGTACGCGCATGTTCACCGGTTTGCGCCGGACCGATTCGATGAGCGCCAGCACGATGTGGCCGCCATCTAGCACCGGGATCGGCAGCAAATTCAGAATCGCCAGGTTCACGTTGAGAATCACGCTGAACCACAACGCCAGTTGCCAGCCGCGTTCGCTTTGAAAAAGCAGATAGTAAATGCGACCGATTCCGACCGGCCCGCTTAGATGTTGCAACTTCACGTCCGACTTAGGCGAAGCGACCGCGCCGATTGTCTTCAACGTGCTGGTGACGCTGTTGTAAACTTGTTCAATTGGGCTGGGGTGTTGGATCGAGACAATCCCCGCAGTGTCCCATTCAATTCCAATTCGTGGCTTCATTTTGCCCTCCGTGGGCAGAGGCGTGGGTTTAACCGGAACATCCAACTTGGCGCCGCCGCGTTCCACATGCAGCACCAGCTCATCTTTTGGATGCTTGTTGATGTATTCCAGCAGTGCGATCGGATTGTAGATAGTCGTTTGATTGAACCCGCGGATAATATCCCCGGCGCGCAGGCCGGCCGCGGCTGCCGGCGTCTTCGGCTCGACTTTGGCGATGATTGGGGTTTCCGCCGGATAAATGAGTAGTTGGCGCACGCTTTGCCTGCGCCAGCCGCGCGTCTCCGCCTTATACGGTTCCACCCATACGGTTCGCACCGTTCCATCTCGCTGAAATTTCACCGCGATCTGGTCGCCCTCGCTGCGCACCACGTCCCAGCTGATGCTGTCTTTCATCCCCAAAAAACGCCTGACCGGCTTACCGTCCACTGCCAGGATTTTGTCGCCCGGTTGCAGCCCGACCTTCTCCGCCGGCGAACCGGGCGCAACATAGCCGATTACCGTAGTCGAATCGGCTTCGCTTACCGGGTGCCCAACAGCCCAGACGATTGCGGCAAAAAACAAGGCCAGCAAAACACTGAATACCGGGCCGGCGACGGCTACGATGATTTTATCGAGCGCGGAAATTTTCGGCAGCTTCGCCCGGTCCATGTCGGCTTTGCCCTCGATAATGTCCATGGGCGCAAGCTGTGGCAGCGCGACGAAGCCTCCGAATGGCAGCGATCCGAGCGAGTATTGGACGCCGCTAATTGTCTTCTTCCAAATAGGCTTCCCAAACCAAATGCCGAATTTCTCGACGTATAGACCCCGCCATCGCGCCGCGAGAAAATGCCCGAGCTCATGCACCACGATGAGCAGATTAAACAGGATCAGGACCTCGAGCAGGATGAAGATGGCGCGAGCGATCTGTAAAATCATGTGGTCAGCCGGTGATCAGTAAATCTTGGACACGCCATTCTGTCTGCCGTTGTAAATCTTTTACCGTTTCGCCGATTGAACGCATCCCTGCGCTTGCTCGCGCGCCCACTGATCGGCTCCCAATATTGCATCGAGATCCGGGTGCGCAACGGGCGCATGCCGGTTCATCACATCTTCAACGATTCGCCAGATCTCCGGAAACCGGACTTTTCGATCCAAAAATGCCGCGACTGCGATTTCATTGGCGGCATTCATCACCGCTGGGAGTGTGCCCCCAGTCTCGCCGGCGCGGCGCGCCAGATTCATTGCCGGAAAATCGTCGTAACGCGGAGTAAAGAATTCCAACTTCGACAGCTTGGAAAAATCGAGAGGCGGCAACGAGTTTGAGACTCGGTCAGGCCAGGTCACGGCATATTGAATGGGGAAACACATGTTCGAATGACTCAATTGCGCCAGCGTGGAACCATCTGTGAATTCGACCATTGAATGCACGATACTCTGCGGGTGGATGACGACCTCGACGCGCTTCATCTCTACGCCGAAGAGCCAGTGCGCCTCGATCATCTCCAGGCCTTTATTGAACAAAGTCGCGGAATCGATGGTGATCTTCGGCCCCATGTTCCAAGTCGGATGTTTTAAAGCCTGCTCCGGCGTGATCGAATCGAAATCCGTCGGCGGTGTCTGACGAAATGGGCCACCAGAGGCGGTTAGGATGATCCGCCTGATGTCTGCCTGATTTTTGCCATCCAGGCATTGAAAAATCGCGTTGTGTTCGGAGTCCACCGGCAAGACGCGCACGCCGTTCTCGCGCGCCGCGCGCATCACGATCTCGCCTGCCATGACCAGGATTTCTTTGCTCGCTACCGCGAGATCCTTTCCCGCTTCAATCGCCGCGAGCGCGGGCCGCAAACCGCCAGTGCCCACGATCGCAACCAGCACCATGTCCGCATTTGTCAGGCAGGCGATCTCGAGCAAACCCACGTCGCCGAAAAGAATCCTCGGCTCGTAATTGAGCGCCTTTCGAAGAACCGCAATCTGGGTCTCATCAAACACACACACCGACTCCGGCCGGACTTCGTTCGCAGCGGCGGCGAGCTTCGGTGCGTTGCTTTTCGCCGCGAGCCCGACGATCTCCATTCGCTCCGGAATATCGCGCGCTACTTTCAACGCGCTCTCGCCGATGGACCCAGTCGCCCCCAGAATAACGACACGCTTACGATTCATTCGTAGAAGACCTCACGCAACGACCACAACGCCACACGACTGGTAAGGAAGCTATTTTTAGCACGATTGTAAACCGTGGTCTCCTTTGTGGCCTTTGCGGAAGCCCAGGTGTTTACAGCACTCGAATCACGAGGCGGAGATAAAAGAACAGCAATGGCGCAGTGAACAGAAGGCTGTCCAAAAGATCGAGCGCGCCGCCAATTCCCGGCACCAGATTCCCCGAATCCTTTACATCGGTACTACGTTTGATGATGGATTCAGCGAGATCGCCGAGTACTGCTGCGAACCCAAGAAGCACACCCAGGATGCTTGCGTGCGTCCAGTTTAGCGCCGGCAGATGGCCGGGCATTAGTTTAAACATCGCCAGACTCGACAGGAGCGCAAAAACTATGGCGCCGAAGAAGCCTTCCCACGTTTTCTTGGCGCTGATGTGCGGTACCATCAGATGCCTTCCAATGGCGCTTCCCGTGAGATACGCGCCCATGTCCGCAAACTTTGTGACCACGATCAGGTACAACACATAGAATTGTCCGGTGAGTTGGCCCGTGCTCGCACGCGGCGTCAGGTAAACAATTTTGGTGATGAAATTATAAAGCCAGAGAACGTAAAGCAGCCCGAACAACGTGTAAGCCATGGTCTGCAACGGCTCATCATGACGCAAACGCGCAAACATTTGCCGCCCAAATACCGTCAATAGAAAAAAGAGCAGAACGGCGACCTCGAAATCATAGGAACCCTCCGGTCCGATTTTGGAGAAATAATAAAAACTGCCGGCAAGCATTACCGCGCCGCAGATCATTCCGGTGATTTTGAAATTTGGCAGGCCCTTGTGATCGAGCATTCGGTAAAACTCCCAAAGGCCGATCAGTCCGAATGCGCTGATCAAGACCCAGAACAAGATCTCGAAACCCGAGAACATGATCAGGAGGGCCACTGTCCAAAGCGCGATGGTGCTGATAAATCGCAGAATGAACGCGGCACGCGGCGTGACTAATTTCGGACCGGTTTGTTCCAAGGTTACAGGCATGCTTCTCCAGCATGTCGAAAGAAGGCACGCTGTGCAAGACGAGACCGCACTGCTTCCCGCCTGTTGGAAAAAATTCCTTTCCGTCCGCCGGGCTACCGGCCTCAGGCTAGCGCGACGCACTCTCAAGTTGTTCTCTGGTCATTCTTCTTCGGGCCTGCTATGGATTTTGTCCGCGATGAACGAATCTGCCGCGCAAGCAATTGACCGCCGGCCAATTGCCACGCGAAACCGAAAATGGGCGCAGACTGCGACCGCGTGGCTGGCGTCACGAAAGGTATCGCCAAATGGCATTTCGATCGCGGGCATGTGCGCTTGTATCGTGGCAGGCGTAGCACTTGGGCTGACGTCGGTTGCATATCATCGAATCTTCTGGCTCGTGGCGGCGCTTGGCGCGCAACTGCGACTGACGGCAAACATGCTGGACGGCATGGTCGCGCTCGCGTCCGGTCGCGCTTCAAAAGTAGGCGAACTTTACAATGAGGTCCCCGATCGCGTTTCGGACGCGGCGGTGTTTATCGGCGCGGGATTCGCCTGGGGCGGCAACGTCGCGCTCGGTTACATCGCAACGATTCTGGCGATCTTCACGGCTTACGTTCGCGCGGCAGGAAAAATCGCCGGCGCGCCTAACGAGTTTTGCGGACCGATGGCAAAACAACACCGGATGCTGGTCATTACTGTGGCCTGCCTTTATTCCGCGGCCGTTCCGAGATCGTGGCAGATGTTCCATTTTGGCAATCTCGCCATTGGCGTGATGACGATTGGTCTGGGTGTGATAATCGCCGGTTGCGTGATTACGGTCGTTCGGAGGCTAGAGCGAATTGCGCTCGCTTTGCGATGAACAGCACGACCTGGCAGCGACTATTTGGATTTCGTCACGCGTTCGACCATCGGGTAACCGTTGTTCTGACGCTGGCAGCTGTTGGTTTGCTCGTGTTGGCGCCGCTCCTGATTTTCATCACAGCGCGAAGTGCCAGCAGCACTGCCGAAAAGAGAAAGGAACTCTGGGATCGTTATCGCTCCTGGATTTGGCTGGCGCTGTGCATTCTGATTCCCATTCTGGCAGGCGCTTTTTGGACGATCGTCGCTGTGGGTACGCTGAGTGTTCTTTGCTATCGCGAATATGCCCGGATCACCGGACTGTTCCGGGAACGGACCATCAGTTTTATCGTAGTCATCGGCATTCTACTGGTCACGTTTGCCGAACTCGATAACTGGTATCGCCTCTTTGTGGCGTTGTTTCCCTTGACCGTCGCGTTGATTGCTATCGGAGGCTTGATTCCTGATCAACCGAAAGGATACATCCAGCGCGTTGGCCTCGGTGTTTTGGGATTCGCTCTTTTCGGAAGCGCGCTCGGTAACCTTGGCTACATGGCAAACGATTGGAATTATCGGCCAATGCTTTTGCTGGTCATCTTTGCCGTGGAGCTCAATGACATCTTTGCCTACATCTGTGGTCATCTGTTTGGGCGCCGAAAATTTGTTCCGAACACGAGTCCGAACAAAACCGCGGGAGGCGCTCTCGGTGCGCTGATTTTAACAACGCCGCTCGTGGCCGTAATCGCTCACTACATCTGGACTGACACCGCATTAGATAACCCAATCTGTTTGATTGGTCTGGGCATTATCGTCAGCGTAGTTGGCCAGTTTGGCGATTTGATGCTCTCCTCGATTAAGCGCGATCTGGGTATCAAAGATACGGCGAAGCTTATTCCAGGTCACGGTGGTCTACTGGATCGTTTCGATAGCCTGATTCTGGTCGCGCCGGCTGTGTTTCACTACGTCAATTACTTTGTCGGCATTACCGAGAGTCATCCGCAGCGAATTTTCTCCGGGTTCTAGTGCCCATGGAACCGTGGCAACTTCAACCTGCGCGTGACACCGGTCTGACTCCGGCCGAGCGTTTCCGAAGCGTAAGACGCGAAAGCGGTCTGCTTGAAAGTCTGGCGCAGCAGGCTTGCTTTTCAACGCTGCGATTTTACTTCGCAATCGCACATCGACTCACAATCATCGGCCGCGAGAAGTTACCGCGACACGGACCGTTTGTGCTCGCAGCGAACCATTCCAGCCATCTCGACGCGTTGGTTCTCGGAGCGGCGCTTAAGCCCCGTCATCGGGGACGCGCCTTCCCAATCGCGGCGGGCGACGTCTTCTTTCAAACCATTGCGGTCAGTGCGTTTTCCGCAGTCATGCTCAACGCCTTGCCAATGTGGCGGAAAAACTGCGGGCCCCATGCTCTTGCTGAACTGCGGCGCAAGTTACAGGAAGAAAAAGCGATCTTCATCATCTTCCCGGAGGGCGGACGCACGCGCACCGGTTCGATGATGCCTTTCAAACACGGGCTCGGGATGCTCGTTGCTGAAACAGATGTGCCGGTTGTGCCTTGCGGTATTGTCGGGACCTTTGAAGCTCTGCCGTCAAATCAAAAAATTCCGAGACCTTTGAAAATAAAGTTAGTCATCGGAGATCGACTTCGGTTTGCATCAACAGCGAATGAGCGCGCCGGCTGGTCACAAATCGCGCAGAGCGTGGAATCCGCAGTGCGCGCCTTGACTACTCACTAAGCCAGGAATGGTGGAGATATCGCGGTGCGATGTCCGGCCGCCGCGGCGCGGGCCTACCGGATCGTGTATCGTTCCAGTTTTTGCGCCAGATCGGGGGGAACGTGCGCAACGATTAGCGCATCGCTGCCTTCGTATCTCAATTCGAGAACGTGACCGACTCGATGGATTTCAGCGATCAGCGCGCTTTCGTTTACTGGAATCCGAAACAGCGCGCGCAATCGCCATGAACTGAGCGCGCGCTCCAGAGCTTCCACGAGTTTGTTTCCTCCTTCTCCCGTTCGCGCGGAAATCGCGACGCTGCCTGGAAATCGCTTCAGATAGGAATCAACCAGTTCGCGGTTCGGCAGATTATCGATCTTGTTGAACACCAACAGGGTCTGCTTGCCATAAGCGTCGAGTTCTTTGATTACTCGATCGACTGCTTCCATCTGTTCGTCGGCGCGAGGGTGACTCAGATCGGCAATATGAATGAGCAAATCCGCTTCGCTCACTTCTTCCAGGGTTGCCTTGAACGATTCGATCAGCGTGTGGGGAAGTTTTCGCAAAAAGCCAACGGTGTCCGTGAGCAGGACCCGCTGTTTGTTAGGCAAAACGAAACTGCGCGTCGTGGGATCGAGTGTGGCGAAAAGTTTGTCCTCCGCTACCACGTCCGCTCCGGTGAGCAAATTCAGCAGCGTCGATTTCCCCGCGTTCGTGTAACCGACCACTGCAGCGACGGGCCATTGATGGCGTTTACGTCCTTGTCGCTGGATGGCCCGTGTTTTGCGCACCGATTCCAGATCGCGCTCCAGTCGCGCAATTCGTTCCTGCACCCGGCGACGATCGACCTCCAACTGCGTTTCACCCGGGCCGCGGGTGCCGATGCCGCCCGTCTGTCGCGACAAGTGATGCCACATCCGGGTCAGGCGCGGCAAAAGATATTGCAGCTGCGCGAGTTCGATTTGCAGCCGGCCTTCCCGGCTGCGCGCGCGCTGCGCAAAAATATCGAGGATCAACTGTGTTCGGTCGAGGACCTTGCGCGCGAATAAAGTCTCGAGGTTGCGCCCCTGGGCAGGTGAAAGTTCGTCATCAAAAATGACCGAAGTCACGTGTTGATTCTGACACGATTCCTTAATCGATTCCGCTTTGCCGCGGCCGATGTAGTAGGGCGCGGTCGGCTTTTGCAATTTTTGCGTCACCGTATCGACGACCTCCGCCCCCGCGGAATTCGCCAGCTCGCGCAACTCGTCGAGGGAATCGTGCAAGTCCCACTTGGAGACGCCCTCCTTCTCCAAGCCGATCAGCAGCGCGCGCTCCCGTCTCCTTTGCGGACGCGTATCAATCATTCCTTTTGCCAGCCTCCGACAGCATTCGGAGTAAGATCCATTTCACCGCTTCGTTGTGAGTAAGAAACGACAAGTTCAGCGGTAAAAAATTAGTTTGCCGCCGAAACCAGGTCAACTGTCTTTTGGCATAATGACGAGTGGCTTGCTGAATTTCCGCGACACACTGCGGGAGCGGCTTTTTTCCGGCGAGCAGGTCCCGGATTTCGCGCAAACCGATCATTTGCGCGACGGTCGCACTCGTTGTCCCTCCTGCGCGAACTTCTTCGGTCACGCTGCGCTCAAACATGTTTTCCACTCGCTGATTGATTCGTTCGTAAAGCTGCTCGCGGTTGCGATAAACAAACACACCCGTAGCCGGGATCGATGATCCCGGCCGGGCGTCGTCATGCGCCTTCGCCAAGGTTAGAACCTCCGAAGCGGGCTTGCCGGTGAGCAGACAAATCTCCAGAGCGCGCACGACGCGACGGCGATTGTTTCTGTCGATCTTTTTTGCGGTTTCGGGATCGAGCTGTGCGAGTTGCGCGTTCAGTTCACCCAACCCGACCGCGTTCAATTGTTCGCGCACCTTTGGATCACGCTCCGGCAGAGGCGCCAGTCCGTGGGTCAGCGCCTTGATGTACAGTCCGCTTCCGCCGACGACGATCGCGAGATTGCCACGCGAATTAATTTCCTTAATCGCGCACGCCGCCGCGCGGCGATATTTCTCCGCGTTCGTCTCTTCGGAAAGGGGCGTTGTGCCGATCAAGTGGTGCGGCGCTTTTGCAAGTGTCGACGGATCCGGCTTCGCGCTCAGCAGATCGAGCCCACGATAAAGTTGGAACGCGTCAGCGCCGACAATTTCCGCGCCGATTTCGGCGGCGGCGTCAGCCGCAAGTTCGGATTTTCCGGTTGCAGTCGGACCGACAATAAAGAACGCGCGCGTCATTCAATCAGACGCAGTGCTGCATTAGTCTTCCTGTGCGGCCTTGACGATTTGGCTGAAGCTGCGCGGGTCTAGACTTGCGCCACCGACCAGCGCGCCGTCGATGTCGGCCTGGCGCATCAGTTCGCGGGCGTTCTCCGGTTTCACGCTGCCGCCGTACTGAATCCTCACTCGTTCGGCTATGGTCTCGTTGCTCATTTCGCCCAAGATGCGGCGAATGAACGCGTGCGCTTCCTGCGCTTGCCGCGGGGTTGCGTTGCGCCCGGTCCCGATTGCCCACACCGGTTCGTAGGCAATAACGCTATCCTGCAGTTCGTTTGGCTTGAGACCGGCGAGGCTGCCACGTAATTGGGTCGACAGAATTTTTTCCACGTTGCCTTTGTCGCGCTGCTCGAGTGTTTCTCCAACGCAAACAATCGGAAGCAGTTTTGCCTCGAGCGTCGCGCGTACCTTGCGGTTAACGACTTCGTCAGTCTCGCAAAACAACGTACGGCGTTCGCTGTGCCCAAGCACGACATAGTGTACAAACAAGTCCCGCAAAAGCGGCGCGCTGATCTCGCCTGTAAACGGTCCGCTCTTCTCCCAATACATATTTTGCGCGCCGACCTTGATGTTCTGCACTCTGCCCAGTGCTTCGCTTACTTTTGCAATCGCGGTGAACGGCGGAATAATGACCACTTCGACATCGGTAATCTCGCCTACGTCCCGAAGGAACGATTCCACGAACCGCGCGGCCTCGCCCTGCGTCATGTTCATCTTCCAATTGGCGGCGACGATTTTCTTTCTCATTACTGCTTGTCCGTCAACGCGGCCACACCAGGCAATTCTTTGCCCTCGAGCAATTCCAATGTCGCTCCGCCGCCGGTGGAGATGAATGTCATTTTATCAGCGAGCCCGGCCTGTTTGACTGCCGTCACCGAGTCGCCGCCGCCAATGATCGTGGTTGCGCCCGATTGCGCCATGGCTTCTGCGATCGCGATTGTGCCTTCGCCAAATTCAGGAATCTCGAACACTCCCATCGGTCCGTTCCACAAAATCGTTTCGCCTTTGGCAATTTCTTCCTGATACAGCGCGATTGTCGCAGCGCCGATGTCAACCGCCTGCCAGCCATCGGTGATTCCGTGTTGAGACGAAAGCCGGCTGGTGTTGCGCATGTTTGCGCCCGGACGGATTTCATCCGCTTCGACCACATCAATCGGAAACAAAAACTTCACGCCGCGTTGCTTCGCCAACTCCAGAAGCTCGCGCGCCAGATCGGCCTTGTCGGATTCGACCCGGCTTGAGCCGACTGGAATTCCCTCGGCTTTCAAGAATGTGTTCGCCATCGCGCCGCCGATGAGAATGGTGTTCGCCTTTTCTATCAGCGCCTTCAGGACGCCAATTTTATCGGAGACCTTGGCGCCGCCCAAGATAACGACGAAAGGCCTGGCCGGATTTTCAAGTCCATCGCGGAGATGTTTCAGTTCCTTCTCCATCAACAGACCCATGGCTGATTTCTCGACGAATTTCGTGATCCCCACTGTGGACGCATGCGCACGGTGCGCCGCGCCAAATGCATCGTTCACATAAAGATCGCCCAGCTCAGAAAGCGCCTTGGCAAAGTCTGGATCGTTTGCCTCTTCACCTGGTTGGAATCGAACGTTTTCAAGTAGCGCGACGTCGCCGTTTTCCATGTGCTCAACGATTTTCTTCGGCACGTCGCCAATGGTGTCGTGGCTGAAAATAACCGGATGATGGATGAGCGAATGCAAGTATTCGCCGATCGGTCGAAGAGAATATTTTTCCACCGGCTTTCCCTTCGGCCGGCCGAAATGCGACATCAAAATAGTTTTCGCACCGTGTTCGCGCAGGTAGTTAATGGTCGGCAGGCTTTCGCGGATTCGCGTGTGATCAGTCACGCGAATTTTGCGGTCGCGAACTTCGGTCGGCACGTTGAAGTCCACGCGCACCAGCACGCGTTTCCCGCGGACGTCGAGATCGCGGACGGAAAACTTCGCCATCTTTACTCGTGCTCCTGCTCGCGCTCGTGATCAGTCAGCCAGCATTTCCATCATTTCCACACAACGATTGCTGTAGCCCCATTCGTTGTCGTACCAGCCGACCACTTTTACGAATCGATTTCCGATCATCAATGTCAGCTTGCTGTCGAAAATGCAGGAGTGCGGATTGCCAACGATGTCCTCCGAAACGAGCGGCTCATCGCTAAACTCGAGCACGCCTTTGTATCTTTTATCTGACGCCGCTTCCTTGAACGCAGCATTCATCGCATCCACGGTGGCGTCTTTTTCCAGCACGACGCTGAAATCCGTAACCGATCCATCTGGGGTCGGCACCCGAAACGCGCCGCCATTCAGTTTCCCTTTTAACTCTGGAATCACTTCGCCGATTGCCTTGGCTGCACCCGTGGTGGAAGGAATAATGTTGACGGCCGCCGCCCGCGCGCGTCTCAAATCCTTGTGCGGAAAATCTAGGATGCACTGATCGTTTGTGTAACTGTGGATCGTGCTCATAAAGCCGTGCGCGATGCCGAATTTCTCGTGCAGGGTCCTCGCCATCGGTGCGAGGCAGTTTGTAGTACAGCTCGCGTTGGAAATAATCCTGTCTTTCGCAGGATCGTAAACGCTGTCGTTTACACCAATGCAAATCGTTACGTCAGGATCTTTTGCCGGCGCGCTGATCAACACGCGCTTTGCGCCGGCCTTGGTCAGGTGCAGCTCGGCTTTATCGCGGCTGGTGAATAAGCCTGTCGATTCGAGCACAACATCAATATTCAACTTTCCCCACGGCAAGTTGCCCGGGTCCCGCTCCTTGAAAATTCTGATCTGGTGACCGCGGACAATGATATTTTTGTCATCGTAACTGATCTCGCCGTCGAATTTGCCGTGCACCGAATCCCATTTGAGCAAATGGGCCAGGGTATGTGTATCGGTGAGATCGTTGATTGCGAGCACATGCTCCACTTGCTTTTGTGACATGGCACGAAGGACGTTGCGTCCAATGCGCCCAAAACCGTTGATAGCAAAATTGGCCATAGAAAAAACTTGAAGTTTGAAGAGTTAAACCGTTACGCGGAAAAGCTTCAACGTCCAACTGGCGTGTTCAGGGTTTCTCGCGTGTCCCGCTCGTTGTCATGTTGAGCGAAACATCTCTGATCATTGGCAAGCGCTCTGTCAAACGAGAAATCCGAGATTCTTCGCTTCGCTCAGAATGATAAATAACGCGCATGAACCGGCGGCAAAACGATAAAGCGTTAATGAGAGCCTCAGTGAGGCCGTGCATTGTACTCGTTATGATGAGCTGCTCAGTTTCCTATGCCCCGCTGGTCCATGCCGAACCGAAAACCGTTCTGGTTTTTGGGGACAGCTTGTCGGACGGATTTATGCTGAAGCGCAGCGAAGCTTATCCGGCGTTGCTTGCGAAAAAGCTGCGCGCTGCCGGACTGAATTTTCAAGTGATCAACGCAAGCGCTTCCGGCGGCACCACTGACGGCGGTCTGGAACGGCTTCCCGCGCATTTGAAACACAGGACCGATATCTTGATCCTGGAGCTTGGTATCAATGACGCGTTTCGCGGTCTGCCGGTCGACCACATCGAACACAATCTCCAGCAGATCATCGACAAGGTGAAAGCGCGAAATCCGAATGTGCGTTTGGTGGTCACGGGCATGCAACTTCGAGGTTATACGGTCGACGATTACGTTTCTGCATTTGGCGAGATCTTTGCCAATCTTGCTGCAAAAAATGAAGCGGCGTTAGTGCCGTATTTGCTGGAAGGCGTGGCGGGCAATCCCTCATTGAATTTAGCCGATGGCATTCATCCGAATGCCGAAGGGCAAAGGATTCTTGCCGAAAACGTCTGGCGTTTGCTCGAGCCACTGGCGCGCGAAGTGGCCGCGCACCAAAAGTTGTAATCCCAACAAAGCCAACCCGCAGCAGGTGTGATTCAAACGGAGGAGAAACGCAGCCGCGGCCCTGTCATTCCGAGCGAAGCGAAGAATCTCAGATTATTCAGCCTTACGCGCTCTTAAGCCAATGGTCAGAGATGTTTCGCTTCGCTCAAGATGACAACGGGCAGGGGGAGGCGACCACGGCGTGGGTTTCGCGCGTTAGATAAAGAAAGGCAAGACACCATGGACCCTGCGCGACCTACTGATCCCGATCCGGCCGATCCGTTTTCCCCGGAGCGCGCGGATCATGCGGTTCTGGAAACGATCGAGATTGCGACCGAAGGCGAGGATTGCGATGAGTGCGTGCGAAAACTGCGACCGGTGCTGACTAACATTCCCGGAGTGAAAGACGTGAAGCTCGATCTCGAGCGTGAGCGCGTGATTGTCACCTTCGACGCGCGCAAAACGCATGCGCCCGATCTGCATGATGCAATCTTGAAGAGCGGCTATAAGCCCGGTCCGATTGCAGATTGAAGACACGTTTTTGGGCAGGGCGCGTCACTCCTGTGCACGCCGATGATGGTGACTCCGGCCGGCATGCAGAGGACCCCGCCCTACCGCGCCGGCTTTCAGCAACCCGGCAATATGCCGAACACAGGAAGCCGGAAATGCGTTGTTCAACGTTGGGTCATACTGCCGGTTGCTGCTGCGTCAGGCAATGAAACGTGCCTAGTCCCCAGATGAGTTCGCGGCAATCGATCCCGATGACGCGGCGGTCCGGAAAACATTTGCGAAAAACCGATAGTGCAGCCTCGTCGTTTGGATCGGCAAATGTGGGCACGAGCACGCAGGTGTTTGCGATGTAAAAATTCGCGTAACTGGCCGGGAGCCGCAGTCCTTCCCGCACGATCTTCTTCGGCATCGGGAGTGTAAGAATATCGATTTGAAGGTCCCCGATTTTCATGTCGCGCAAACGCGTCAGATTCTCCTGGAGCGGTCCGTAATTTTCGTCGTCGCTATTTTCTTCAACGACTGTCACGACGGTGCGCTCGGAGACAAACCGTGCAAGATCGTCGATGTGGCCGTCTGTGTCGTCGCCAGCGATACCGTCTCCGAGCCAGAGAATGTCGCGGACCCCGAGATAATCGCGCAGGCGTTGCTCGATTTCATCGCGCGACAGATTCGGATTGCGATTTTTGTTTAACAAACACGACTCGGATGTGAGCAATGCTCCGGTGCCGTTCACGTCGATCGACCCCCCTTCGAGGATCATCCTTGGATAAAAAACTGCTAGCTTCAGAATTTCGGCGACACGCGTTGGTACCACTTCGTCCAAATCAAATGGCGGATACTTGTTTCCCCATGCGTTGTAATCCCAGTCCAGGATTACTAATTGCGGGTCGCGATCTCGTGTCAGAAAAATCGGCCCGTGATCGCGGCACCATGGTTCGTTGGTTGGCACGCGATAAAACGTGATTCGTTCCATGGACAGTCGACGCAAAACGGACCGCGCTTCTGCTTCATGCGCGCCATTACAAACATTGATGCAGACCTGCTCGGATTCGATCAGCGCTTCGATCATGGCGCGCAATGCTGGCATCACCTGATCGAATGAATCGGGAAAACTGATTCCTTCACGTCGGGGCCACGAGAGCCACGTGGCCGCATGGGGTTCCCATTCGGCCGGCATGCGATAGCCAAGGCTAGCGGGAGTTTGCGACGTCATGAGGCAAAGGTCGAATGCCCAACGCCCAATTGCCAGAGCACAGTTGCCGCTAAGGCGCCTGTCTTGCTGCGGGTTTGTAAATCGCGCCTACGATGACGCCGGTCACGATCATTTCGATAAACCCGCCGATGCTTATCAGCACGAGAAATTTTGCGGGAAAAGGTTGCGCCGCGTAAATCGCGCAGCGCGCACTTACCGCCAGAATTTCCACCATGATTCCAAGGCGAACACCGGCCGCGATGCCGCCTCCGGCGAAGCCGCTAGCGTAAATCATTACGAAAGAAAGCGCCAAACCAGCCTGGCCAATAAGGATCCAATGAAAGAGGCCCATCATTTCCTCACGCGGCCGAAAGAGATTTTGCGCTTCAGCCAGGACATCTTTCAGCAGCACGCCGTTATAGAGCCATCCCCAAAGAAAGATGAAGACGAATGCGGCAATGAACGCGATCAAGAACCTTTTCCAGTTCATAGCTACTTTAACTTGGCTGGGTTATTGAGTTCCAGGCGACCCGGACGTCTTGATTGTCAAAAAAATATCCTACGAAGCACCGGCACTCCATGGGTCGTAGGTTCCCACGTTCCAAAGGTGGCCCTCCGGATCGCGACAGCTGAATCCGCGGCCACCGTAATCCTCGTCCTTGATATGGACCACGATTTCGAATCCAGCAGTCTTGGCTCGGGAATAGACTGCGTCAGCATCGGTAACGACGAGGTAGGGAGCTTGGGTTTCTTTTCCGCCGATATCTGCCGGCTGGCAAATATTCCGGCCATATTCGTTATCCACGACTGAGCCAAGCATCACCATTCCGTTACCGAAGCTAAGCTGCGCATGGGCTACGGAGCCGTCTGCGCCTTCGTAAACTGCATGTTGGGCGAAACCAAACACCTCGCAAAGCCAACCGATGGCCGATTTGGCATCACGATAGCGCAGCCCCGGAATGATTGTGGCGCGGGTCTGTTTTGGGCCGTCTGCCATGCTTCGATCCGGTACGTCGTTTTTTGTTGATCCGCAAGCTCCGACCGCTGTTCCGGCGCCTGCGCCGCCGGTTGCAACAGGAGCCGGACAAGACTGATTAGATGATCAGAGAGAGTTCGCCGCGCTCAGAACGACAACGACCGCGCGAAATCGGCAATCGGCAATCGCAAATCGAGAATCAGTTGACCCACCTGCCGCCCTCAGAAACGAGGATTGGCAGTTCTTCCATCATGAACTGCGTCTTGCCGAGGGCGCCAATCATGTGCGTCCCGGTCGCGGCATACCATTTTTTCGACATGCTCTCGCCGGTGTGGCATCCCCAGCTCTTGCAATAGGCGTGGTGCGCGAAGGCACGGCGGTCGATTCGCTTCAGATCATCTTCGTGAAGCCAGGATTTGCACGCGCTATCTATGTTGTTGCTGTAATCGAACATGAAACACGCGCGGTTGGAATGCCCGAAATACTCAAAATCCACGATCTTCAGCTGGTCTCGCGGCTGTCCATTATTAATGTAATTGATGACCTCCTGGCCCGGGCCAAACCAGACGAGATTGATGTTAAATTTATCGCGAACGGTGTTAATGAGACTGATCAGATCCTGGTGTTCTTGTTTCGCGCGGTCCTCGTAGCCCTGTCTGTAAATGAGCCACGTGATCTTCGGATCCGGGCCTAGCTCGGTGCGCAACTGCTCCGTGCGCAAACGAGCGGCGCGGACAAAGTTGGCCCACCAATGATCGTGCGGGTAAGTCTTGTATTTTTCCCACATATACATGGACGGCCCGCCGACAAGGATGATGTATTCACCCGCCGCGGGCTGTGCCGCCTGCGTGCCGACGGCGATCATTGATAGCAAGCAAACAAGTAAGAGACGTTTCATCATTGCTGTGAAAGGACTATTTATGCGGGGCGCGAAAATGCAAGTTGTAGCCGTAATCGGCGATCGCGGCGCACGGACATCAACGATGCCGGTTACAGAGGCTCGATCTCCTCACGCGCCAAGTCTTTCCACGTTTCCCGTTTCCGGATCGGTGCGAATTTATCGTTGCGGACCAGCACTTCTGCCGGTCGCGGGCGGGAATTGTAGTTCGACGCCATCACAAATCCGTAAGCACCAACGCTCATGATTGCGAGCAAATCGCCTTCGTGCAGCTCGGACATTTCCCGGTCGAGCGCAAAAAAATCGCCGGACTCGCACACCGGCCCAACAATATCGACTTTTTCTGCCTTACTCTTGTTCGGCTCAATCACCGGCACAATCTCGTGGTAGCTCTGATAAAGCGCCGGCCGAATCAGATCGTTCATACCGGCATCGACAATGACGAATTTTTTCCCGCCACTCTGTTTGATGTAACGAACGCGCGTCAGCAAAACCCCGGCGTTGCCAACAAGGAAACGACCAGGTTCGAGGAGAATCCGGATGCTTAACTCGCGTAACGGCGGCACAATCGCGTTAGCGTAATCGCGGACGCTGAACGCGGACGGTTCGGCGCTGTGGTCGTGCCACCATTTGCCTGATCCGCTCTCCAGTGCACGCCGGTAAATGATTCCCATGCCGCCGCCGATGCTGAAGAACTTGATTGCATATTTTGATTTCAGATCACGCACCAGTTGGACCACTTTCTTGATCGCGTTCGCGAACGGTTTCGCTTGGGTAATCTGCGACCCGATGTGCATCTGCACGCCGACGATATCGATGTTGCGCATTTGGGCGGCGCGCTCGTAGGCGGCCTCAATGTGATCGAGCGCAATGCCGAACTTGTTTTCGCGTGAACCGGTGGAGATGTATTCGTGGGTGCGAGGATCGACATCGGGATTCACACGCAGCGCAATCGGCGCGCGCAGATTTTTTTCGCCGGCGATTCGATCGACACACTCGAGTTCCGCTTCGCTCTCGACGTTGAAGCTGTAAACGCCTTGTTCCACCGCGTATTCGATTTCCTCACTCGACTTGCCGACTCCGGCGAATGTGCATTTGGTCGAATCGCCGCCGGCAGCGAGCACACGAAACAGTTCGCCGCCGGAAACGATGTCGAAACCAGCTCCCGCATCAGCGAGCAATTTCAGAATGGCGCGATTCGAGTTGGCTTTGACCGCGTAACAAATCAGGTGATCGATCGATGCGAGCGCCGCATCAAGCCGCGAGTAGTGATCGAGGATTGTTCCCGCGCTATAGACGTAGGCCGGCGTGCCGAATTCCTCGGCAATACGCGCGAGATCCACCTCTTCGCAATGAAGCGTGCCGTCCCGATAACAAAAAAAATGCACGCATCACTGTAGCCGCTTCGCTGTGCGAGGCGCAACGCGCTCTAGCCAACCATTCTCAATGCGATGTTGAGAACCGCAATCAAGGCCACTCCCAGCGAGAAACCTGTCAGCACAAGTTTCTTTCCGTGCTTCAACATCTCTCCAAGCACTGCGTGCACCGCCAGATAAATAAACCCGCCGCCGACATGCGCCATGATTAAAGCGAACCAAAAAGTGGAGATGTTTGTCAGGAAAAAATAACCGATCACGCCGCCTGCCAGGGTGGTCGCTTCAACCGCCGCCACCCATCCAAGCGCGGCGCTACGGTCCAAGCCGGCGCCGAGTAAAAGGCTCCCGAGGGCAAGGCCTTCGGGAACCTTGTGGATGCAGAGAGCGGAGAATAGCGACCATTTCATCGCTTCCATCGACGGAGCTTCCCGTTGAATTCCCAAAGCCACTCCGTCCATTGTACTGTGAATCGCCAAGGCGATAATTAGCCCGGTGGCGATTTCGCTGAAATGTCGGGTGACGTCGGCATCGAAATGACTCGCAGCGCAGGCAGGGCAAACGTGATGGACGTGTTTGCTAATGAAGAAGAACAGCGCGTATCCGCTCACCACCGCAATTAGCACGGCCCACCATGGAGCTGCGCCCAGACCTTCAGGCAAAATCGCAAACAACGTCACGCCAAGGAGCGTCCCAGCCGCGAAACTGATGAGAGCGCAGAGCTGCTTGTGCTTCAACCGCAGCGAGGTGCTGACTCCTCCGCCGATTAGCGCGAAACCATAAGCCGCAACGACCTGCCAGAGCGTATCAACCATTCAGGGGCTTGTGATCGACGCGTGGTCCTCGCGGCAAAGGTGCGTTTCGATCGTAACGTGGACCAGTTCCTCGTGTCGGCGTAATAACGCGCGATAGGAATCGCAGCTCTTTGGCTCGTGCGCGACGATCGAAACCATCGCCGCATATTTTCCGATGCCAACCTGCCAGACGTGCAAATCGGTCACGAGCGAATCGCCATCGCTTTCCATGGCGTAACGAATTTCGCCGGGCAAATCCGAAGCCGCGGGTATACGATCGAGAAGGATACCGTTGGTGTCGCGCAACAGCGTGTAAGACCATGAAAAAACGACGCCGCTGCCGACAATTCCCACCACCGGATCGAGCCATGCCCAGCCGAAAAACTTGCCGCCAGTCAGTGCCGTGATCGCTAGCACCGAAGTAAACGCATCTGCCAGCACGTGCAGATACGCCGCGCGCAGATTTAAATCGTGGTGATGTGAGCTGCCGCCGTCGTGTTCGTGGGGACGATCGACTAGTAAAAGTGCGCAGCCGAGATTCACCAGCAACCCGATGCAGGCAATGCCGATCGCTTCGTTGAAATGAATTTCCAGCGGCTCAAAGAGCCGGCGAATTGATTCGCCTGCCATCAAAAAAGCCACAATCGCGAGCACGACCGCGCTAGTGAACCCGCCCAGCACCCCGATTTTTCCGGTGCCGAAACTGAAACGCGCGTCGCCGGCTTGTGTTCTGGCGAAATAATACGCCACAGCAGTTATCAGAAACGCAAGGACATGCGTGCTCATGTGCCAGCCATCGGCCAGCAAAGCCATTGAGTGCGACATCAACCCGGCGACGATCTCGACGATCATCATCGCTGCTGTAACACCGATCACGATCCGCGTGCGCCGTTCCGCATGCGAGAAATCGGGAACGAAATCGTGTCGCTTTCGAAAATGCGAATGATCGGTGCGATGCATCAGATTCAACATAGCGCGATTACTAGAAAATCAGAGAAAATCGCGACAGCCATGCCGCGCACACTGTTATTGTGGATCCTGGACTGCAACGGGATGGCCCGACGATGCTGCCACAACGCGAAAAATGAAATGAGGATTAGCAGCGGGCCAAACGTGCAGACGATCGCTGAGGTCGCACCAGTACGAAAGTAATAATCCCGCGATGCTGCCTAAAAGCGCGATGAACCAGTCAATGAGCAAGCGATTCGAAGGGACGTCGCGCCGGCAGTTTTTGAGGAGAAGCGGTGTAATCATCACGATGCGGCGGTCTCTCATATCCGTTTGTTCTTTTTCTGATTTCAATAGGTGGTGGAGCGTAGTGTCTGGACACGCGACGAGAGTCAGAAAATGTTGTAGGGGGAATGCGATGAAGGATTTTGCAAAGTCGCGGCGTGAATTTCTGAAGAGAACGGGTTTGATGGCCGGAGCAGTTTTCCTCTGTCCGAGTGGCATCCTTGCCCGGACGGAGCCCAATCAACTCACTGAACCAGTGCCTTCGCCAGGCGAGTCCGCTGCCGCAGACTACAGACTGCGCATCGAAACGTCTCCTTTCGAGATCGCGCCCAAGCGAATCATTTCCGTCACTACGTACAATGGACAGTTCCCTGGGCCATTGCTTCGGTTCAAGGAAGGTCAGCAGGTCACGGTGGACGTGTTCAACGACACGGATACGCCAGAGCAGCTGCACTGGCATGGCCAGAAGATCCCGACCGACGTGGACGGGGCATCCGAAGAGGGAACGCCGTTTATTCCTGCGCATGGCAAGCGGCGCATTGTGTTCACGCCCACGCTGGCTGGCTTGCGTTTCTATCACACCCACAACCGCGCCGGCGCAAACCTCGCGGCAGGACAATACAGCGGCCAAGTGGGGCCGGTGTACATAGAGCCAAGACAGGAACCGGGCAGATACGACCGCGAAGTCTTTCTTGTCCTAAAGGAATTCGAGCCCACGTTCAGTCGCGGCGGCGACATGGCCATGGATTTCCTGTCCCCAGCGACTCGCATCAAGTCGCTTGAACAAACGGGGGAGTCTGCAATGAAAGCCTCGATCGCGAAGGGCATGCCCCACGGGTATGAAGTCGGCTACGGATCGTTTACGATCAACGGACGCATGCTCGGTCATGGGGAGCCGATTCGTGTGAAGCGGGGGGAACGCGTCCTTTTTCATATCTTAAATGGAAGCGCTACAGAGATTCGCAGCCTTGCATTGCCGGGCCACTCATTTGAAGTCGTTGCACTCGATGGTAATCCCGTTCCGAATTCGGCGCAGGTGCCGGTCCTGTGGCTAGGCACAGCTGAACGTGTCTCGGCTATTGTGGAGATGAATCATCCGGGTGTCTGGATCCTCGGCGATCTCGCCAATGATGATCGCCGGAACGGCATGGGCAGTGTCGTTGAATACGCTGGTCGTGGTGGACAACCAAAATGGATCGCGCCACCGCCCTTCCGCTGGGACTATGCGCGTTTCGCGAAGGTTCGCGCAACTGCCGCTTCGCCAGACGAGACGATCGAGATGATCTTCGCGAAGGACAATGCCGCTGAGGAAGGCTTTAACCGATGGACCATCAATGGCGTGGCCTTCCCCATGACCGGCGAGACAGCCCCAGCTTCATTTCACCTGAAGCAAGGCAAGCGCTATCGCATTCGTATGCGAAACGCCAGTGACGATATTCATCCAATACACCTCCACCGCCATAGTTTTGAGCTAACTAGCTTGGCCGGAAAGCCGACCGCTGGAATCTTGAAAGATGTTGTGATGTTGGGCGGATACCAGGAAGCCGAGGTGGACTTTATTGCTGATAACCCAGGGCTGACGCTTTTTCACTGTCACCAGCAACTGCATATGGACTACGGTTTCATGACGCTCTTCGACTATGTATAGGCGCCGGAGCAATGGCTGAGAAGCCTTCGCCCGAAGCGTCGGATTTCGTTCCCGTGGCAAAGCAGAGATCCCTCCGCGAACTTGCGTTGTTCTTTCTCCGGCTAGGGACAACAGCGTTCGGCGGCCCGGCGGGGCATATTGCCATGATGGAACACGAGCTTGTTCGCCGACGCAAGTGGCTTACACGTGAGAAATTTCTCGATCTTCTAGGGGCGAGCAATCTCATTCCCGGGCCCAGCTCAAGTGAATTAGCTATCCACATCGGCTACCTGCGTGCGGGTTGGGCAGGGCTTCTTGTTGCCGGTATATGCTTCATTCTTCCGGCAGCGTGCATGGTGGGCGCACTCGCTTGGGTCTACGTACGTTTCGGCAAGCTGCCTGCAACTTCGGCGCTCCTCTATGGCATCAAGCCGGTTGTTATTGTCGTGATTCTTCAAGCGCTTTGGGGACTGGGTAAGACGGCTGTAAAGACAAAGTTTCTTGCGGTGATAGGCATTGTCTCCATCGGTTTGGCTGCTTCGGGCTTGCAGCCGATTCTGCTACTTGTGATAGCAGGTGCATCAGTAGTGCTGGCCGACCAGAGTATCCGTGCCATGAGATGGGATCGCGCGGCGGCGCTAGCTCCCCTGGCTGCATTGCGTCCCGTTGCCTATTCAACCACTTCGATCACGGTAGCGACAGGGGCAGCCGCGATAACGGCGCCGCTCAGTCTCGGATCACTCTTTCTCGTTTTTCTCAAGTTCGGAGCGGTTGTCTTTGGAAGCGGATATGTGTTGCTGGCCTTCTTGCGTACCGACTTAGTTGTCCAGCGCGGCTGGCTAAGTGACTCGCAACTTGTTGATGCCGTCGCCATCGGGCAGGTCACTCCGGGGCCAGTCTTCACAACTGCTACATTTATTGGCTATCTCCTCGGTGGCAGTTGGGGAGCAGTTGTTGCAACGATCGGCATCTTTATTCCGGCCTTCCTGTTGGTTGCGGCTAGCGGGCCGCTCCTGCCACGTATCCGGGAATCTCGCATTGCAGGAGCTTTCCTCGACGGTGTAATTGTCGCATCGCTCGGACTCATGGTCGGGGTGACCTGGCATCTCGCACGCGCTGCGCTCGTGGACTGGCTTACCGTTTTCCTGGCCGCGCTGAGCGCCGTGCTGCTTGTGCGGTTCAAGATCAACTCCGCGTGGCTTGTGCTCGGAGTTGCACTGGTGGGATTGGCTGCAGCTTATTTTGGGTTTGTTGCACCGAGATAAGTCTGCAAACGCGTAAAACAAAACGCTGTTTAGGACGCGCGATCAAGCCCACCCGTTTGCCCTTGATGATTTTCAGGGAGCCCGCTTTCCATCCCCAAAAGTCAGGGTCGAACCGTGTGGGAATCGGCTCGCGCCTCACCTCAAAATGCCCAACAGCAAGGAAAAACCATCGAGGTGGAGCGGTGTTCAGTAAGCGAAAAGGACTAGATACGAGATTCTTTAATACAGTCCTTTCAATCGCCTGCCTTCGCTGCGGTTTTGTCGAACCAAGGAGCAGCCTGTGCTCGTTAATTGGGTGATATGGCTGCAGCTGGCGATTGCGCGGGCTGAACCTTTGGAACAGTCGCAGCCGCCGGGGCAAGATGATCTTGAGGACTGAGCCACGTCTGAGGTGGCTTCATTTCCGGCCGCGCGCCGCCTTTATCCATGGCGAGCAACTCGGAGACGGTCACGAATTTGAATCCCTTTGCGAGAAGGGCGTCAAAAACTTGCGGCATGGCCGCAATCGTCGGCGGGTGGATGTCATGAGACAAAATGATCGACCCCGGTCGCGCTCCCGCGATGATGCGTTGCGCGACGACGTTAGAACCAGGTCGCTTCCAATCGAGCGGATCAACGTCCCACAGGATGACTTTGTAGCCGAACTCGTGATTCACCAATATGCGCTGCCGTTTCGTCAACTCACCATACGGAGGACGCATCAACTTCGGTTTTATACCGGCGGTCTTCAGGATGATGTCTTCGGTCCGCTGAAGCTGGCTTCGAATACCCGCGTCCGAGAGTTTCGCGAGATTAGGGTGCGACCACGAGTGATTGCCGATTTCGTGTCCTTCTGCGACTTCCCGGCGGAGAACGTCCGGGTTCTGCTCGACGCATTCGCCAAGCACAAAGAAGGTGAGCTTGATGTGCCTCTGCGCTGCCATCTCCAGCAGCTTAGGCGTGTTGGTCGCGTGCGGGCCGTCATCAAAGGTCATCGCGATATATGGTCCATCGACGTTAACTTCCGTGAATGTAATTTTCTCAGTGCTTGGAGGATTCGGCGTAGGCGAAGTCGCTGGTGGCGCGGAATTTTGCGCATCCGAGGTGGAGAAGGCCGATAGGCTGAGAATGAGACTAAATATTAAAGATCGGATCATAAGCGTAGCATAATGGAGTCACCTCAAAACTCGTAACCGACGGTTCCGTAGAAACCGCGGCGCTGGCCGAATTGCGGGGCCCCGACTCCGATGCCGCTGCCGTCGCGTAGTTCGTAGATCTTGTCGAACAAGTTCACGACATCGAAGCGGATTTTGACGGCAGTCTTTTCTGTGATCTGGATCCGGCGCGACAGGTTGACGTTGAATGTCTCGTAGGGATGGCCCTTCTGGGTGTTTGCGAAACCCCGGCGTAACCCGTTGCCATAAAGTCCGTCGATTCCCGCTTGCCAGTCGTTCCACGTGTAGGAAATGCCGGCAGAACCGGTGACGCGCTGATCATGATCGAGAAAGACCCAGTTCTTCTTGATGTAGGCAAACTCATCCGGATCAAATAAGAACTGTGCGGAGCTGATGTTGGTTCCACGGGCCCATTCATAGGCGGCGTTGAGATACACCGACCACGGCCCGTGATCGTAATTCGCGGTGAATTCGCCGCCATAAGTTTCCCCGCGCTTATAATTGAACGACGAAAGGATGAGCGCTTCGCCAAATTGGCCTTCATCGAGGACCGAGTGCGAGCTCTTGTAGAAACCGTCAATGCCCACTTTCAAATCTTTGGCAACTTGCTGCGTTATGCCCGCGTCGAAATAATGCGCGCGCTCCGATTTCGTGACAGAATCCTTTTGAATGGCGGATTCGTTGGTTGTGCCGTCGAACTTTGAGATCGTGCCTTGTTCGACATTTTCCAGCGGCGGTGGTGTGAAATACCGCGCATAACCGGCGTGTAGCGCGGTTCCTTTCAACGGCTCCCAAACGATGTTGATACGAGGACTGAGCTGATTTTCGTGCGCGAATGCGTCCACGATGTCGAATCGGCCGCCAAAGTTAATGGTGAGTTGTTCGAATGGTTTCCATTCATCCTGCAAATAGAATCCGTAGAAGTAGCCGTACTTGCCGGAGTTATCGACAATGCGCTGAGGAATGTCGCTGGTCTGATTGCCATTGGCATCGACCGGGAAAACCAGTGTGGACGTTCCGACGGTGGCATACTGCGGGGTTATAAGGAATCCGCCGCGGAGGGTGTGTTGATCGCTGAGTTTGTAGCTCGCGTCCAACGTAACTCCATTAGAGAAAATGTCGCGGTCGACGCGTGAAGCAACGCCGTTAAAAATAAGATCGCCGGTATTATCGGGCCGAAAGAGCACCGAGCTATACAGGGTGAATATCGATGCCTGCATATTGAAATCGTCGATCTTCTTTTGATAGGCGAGGATGGCATATGCATCTTGCTCGACCTGGGTCTCATCCAGCGCGGCGGAATTGAATTTCGATCTTCCCATGTCGACGAACTCTGGCGTTTGGCCGGGATTGTTCGGAATTTCGAAACCACCGTGATAACCGCTGGTCAGCAATACGAATCGGCTCGTCTCATCGATAATGTAAGAGGAATACCCAAACATTCGATATTGGTCGGTGTCGTCGTGGATCGGGTTCGCACTGCCTGTTGGGTTCTCGATCCCGATTCCGTCGTGCAGATAACTCGCGGTCCAATAATAATTCAGTTTCCCAGTCACACCGCCGTATTCAAAACTCGGCATGATCGTATCGAAGCTTCCGCCATAGACCGTTGCATCGCCCTGTTGGAAAACGGCGCCGTTCTTCGTGTGGATATCGATTACGCCGGTATTGCGAAATCCAAATTGTGCCGGCAGAGCGCCAGTTATGAGCGAAATGTTGTCCGCGAAGCGGGTCTCCAGTACCTGGCCAAAACCGGGAATACTTTCCGGGATGAGCACGTCGTCGATGCGATATTGCAGGTTCGCGTGTTCGCCGCGGACGTGAAGCTGCCCGAACGAATCCTGCGCCACACCGGGGAAACGCAAGATCGTTTGGTTAAACTGCGCGTTTTCACCTTCCGCCTGTGAATTGAGCCGATCCGGCCCAACTGTGTAACGCGTCGCGCCGAGACTCGGTACAATTGCCTCGCGCGTGATGTCCATCTCCTGGCTTTGCACGACGACGGTCGACACCTCAGCCTGCCCCGCAGGCGAGGCATTTGGGCTGGGCGACGCGGTGGCGGCCGTTTGGGCGGACGCAATACTTCGTACCAGTAACGAAGCAATCACTGTTGTTACAAATCTTTTCATAAAGTCTAAATGTTGATCTTGAGTTCTTGATTTCATATGCGTCCCCGTTTTTGCGGGAACGCAACCGCGTCGCTGCTTGCTGGACGAAAAGTCCCGGACAAACGGATCGCGAAGCGCCGTAGGTTTTGTAGGGCGCTTGTGTCAAACGCCGATTCGTTAGGCGGATGAAGGACGCCCTACGACGCTACTACGGGCGGCGCGTGCGCGAAGATATGCGCTTTAAGGAAGAGTGGCTTGACCCAGGTGGACGTCAGTGCCGGGACGCTGCCAAATTGGCCAATGAAATCAGGCGCGCTGACGAGCGGGGGCTGCGCAGCATGATCATAGTTGCCGGAGGCAACCAGTGTGACGGCGCAGCTGTGGTCGGCGCCACTAGCATCAGGGTGAATGCGCGCATGCAATTGCGGCGCGACGCTGACGAGAAGTGTCCAGGAAAACGCTGCGAAGATAACAGCCGCAACAAGAACACGTGCGCAATGATGTGAACGCGCAGAACTGTTCATCGCGTTGCGATCTTCAGATAGCTGCGCGAGTTAAGCAAGGAATTTTCTGGGCGGCGCACGCGTCTCGCGTGCTTTTCGCGGCGCCTCGCCACGAACTATTTAGTCGCGCGTTTTACTTTCTGCTGTAGCTCGTGTCTGAAAGGCCACGCCGTGCTGCGAGCCCGGCGCGTTTTTAGCGGCCGCTCGGGTGCGAACCATCTGCGCGTATTTCTGGTTCTCATAGTACCTGTCCTCATCCGAGGGGACGAGGTTCCAACGGAGATGTCCAAAATGACGCCAGGAATCGAGAATCATCCCGCGATCAAATGCCTGTCCTTTCGCCGTGACCACGAGGCAGTTGTTCTCGCGCCATGTGCCGGCGTACGATTCACCCCAGTGAAGTTCGAGAGTCTTGAGTTTCAGAATGTCGAGCGCAAGAAGCAGGTCCTCGGTCCATTGATAGCAATAGCCGCGTTTCTTCCAGCCGTGATAGACAAGAAAATTATTGAAGATCGGCGTGCCGAACATCCGATACTCCTGCCTTAGCCGAGCTACCGTTGCGTAGGCGCAATCTGCCAGGAGTTTCGCTTCGTTCCGATCCACTCGCGGTGAAAGAGTCGCAAGCTTGTTCGCCAGTTCCTCTGCGTCGGCAGAATCCTTTTTCGGCACGGCGAAGGGAGCCTGTTGCTGTTCAGCGGTAAGAATACTCGTCCAAACAGAAAACACCGCAATCAAGCTGACGACAACTCTCGTGTGCATTTACAAAACTCTCTTCGAAAACACGGCGTCCCGCGCGTTGTGTGCGGCGCACACTGCCACGCAACTTTTGCGAAGCAAAACCCAACAAATGCCCCCGCCCTGTCACGGGGGTAATCGTAGTGTTCGATTCTTAATGGGTCGCGCCTTCTTCCGTCGCATCGGATTAAACGCGCTAGCCGGCGAGCTTTTCCACTGGCCGACCATTTTGGAATCTGGTGATGTCGTCGATGGTAGTGGTTGCGATCTTTGCCAATGCTTCTCGCGTAAAGAAAGCCTAATGCCCGGTAACGTTCGAGTTTCAGAAGAACTTGCGGACATCGCCTGGGTGGCGGTGACCGCTCCTCCGGTCGCGGGGACAACCAGAATGCGCATTCGTTAGGGCGATAGACGGCTTACAGGGAAACCCGGTTCGTTTCCGCCCATCTCTTCAAGACGTAAAGGCTCCAAAGAAAAGCCGACTCATCCGCTCGGCTGGAGCGATGCGCTTCCGCTCTCTGTTTTACCAGCTGTGGATTCAAGGAACCAAGAGCCCCCTCGGCCAGATCCAGCTCCCCTTTCCGAAACCACCGGGCCACGGGCACGCCGAATCCTTTCTTCGGCCGATACAGAATTTCGCGCGGCAAAACTGGCTCCAGCGCCTTCTTCAGAATGTATTTGGTGGTGCCTCCGCGATATTTATAGGCGCTGGGGATTCGCCTAACGAAATCGACCAGCTCAATGTCCAGAAAGGGCGCGCGCGCTTCCAGACTGTGCATCATGCTGGCACGATCGGCTTTCACCAGGATGTCATCCTGCAAATAAAGCTTGGTGTAAAATTGCAGGGTCTTGTCGACCAAATCGGTTTGCGGACAATTCTCCCACTGCTCGATCGCTTCCGCATAAAGTTCCTCGAGATCGATCGGTTCGCCGAAAAGATCCTGCAGACCAGCGTGGTCGAGCGGCGCCATCCAGACTGGCAGCCAGAGACGCCGATTGTAACTTAATCCGCGCAACGCCCTCTTGATTTTAAAGTCGAGTGCCATGTTCGCATGCGAAGCCGGCAAACGATCGAAGACTGCCTTGATTGCGGCATGAATCGGCCGTGGAAAAATGCGGTTGTAAAGTCGCGCCCGCTGGAGTGCGTGAAACGGATCGTAACCGGCAAACAATTCGTCGCCGCCGTCGCCCGCCAGCGCCACCGTTACGTCTTGCCGGGCCAGACCGCTCACCAAATAGGTAGGCAGGAGCGAACTGTCCCCCATCGGTTCATCCAACCGAGTCAGGCATTCATCGACCAATTGCCGGGCGCGCACCACGGACAGAGTTTCCAGTTTATGATCGGTGTTAAATTGCGCGCGAACGAGCTGCCCGTAGCTCGTCTCGTCGAAACTTTTCTCGGCAAATCCGATGCTGAAGGTCTTCAGCTGCCCCACGGGAACATGGCGCGAGGCAAAGGCGGTGACCGCCGACGAGTCGATCCCGCCACTCAGGAAAACGCCGACCGGCACGTCGGCGAGCAATCGGCGGTGAACAGCCCGATCCAAGAGTTCGCGCAATTGCTCCCCCCATTCTTCCTCTGGATTTGCGGGCACACGCTCAAACGGCTCGAGCACCAGGTCCCAGTATTTTTCCACGCGATAATCCAGCGACCGGACATCGAGAAGAAGCGAACAACCGCCCGGAAGTTTGAAAACTCCATCCAAAATGGACCAGGGCGCAGGAATGTAGCCATAAGCAAAATATTTCTGGAGCGCAGGCCGCGATACCGTTTTCGTGACGCCGGGATGCGCCGCCAGCGAAGTCAGCTCGGAAGCGAAGATAAATCCATCGCGTGTGCGCGTGTAAAAAAATGGCTTCTGGCCAAACCGGTCCCGGCTGCAAAAAAGCTGGCCGCGCGCGCGATCGTAAATCGCGCAGGCCCACATGCCATTGAGACGCTCGGGCAATCTTGATCCCCATTCCCGGTAACCGAGCAGGACAACTTCAGTATCGGAATGATCGCTCTGAAATTTGTGACCCCGCTCTTGCAGTTCAGCGCGCAGCTCGCGATGATTGTAAATCTCTCCGTTAAAGACGATGACGAATTGTGCGTCGTCTGTCAGTATCGGTTGATGCCCGCCTGGCAAATCAAGCACGGCCAGGCGCCGGCTGGCCAGATGCACCGGTGGAACCGCGGACATCCAGGTCCCCGAATCGTCCGGGCCACGATGCCTCAGCAAGATCGACATGCGCTCCAGTGTCTCGCCTGAACCGGGACCGACGAAACCGCAGATGCCACACATAAGATCAGCGCGCCCGGCGAGTCCTCACGAACGAGGAAACGCCTGCGCCGCGGGCAGTTCCGACGCGCGCGAAAGACCGTCGCCGTCCCGCTCGACGCCGGCATATGAAATCATGTAAGTCGGCTTGTTCTGCGATTCATAATAAGTACGCACGAGCAATTCAGCGAGCAGTCCCATAAGAAAACACATTACCCCGGTGATAAAAGCCATGACAACGAGCAGCGGGAGCGGCGTTGCGATGAAGTGTTTTTGCCCAAAAAATTTGTAATACAGGGCCGCTCCGGCGGCGATCACACCAATGCCAAAGTTGATTAAACCGACCCCGCCAAAAACGTACATCGGTCGTTGCGCATAGCGATGCAGGAAAACCACGACTAACAAATCGAACAAAACCTTCGGAATTCGCATCAAAGTGTAGTGGGAAACACCATGCTGCCGCGCATGATGTCTCACTGGAATCTCGGTCACGCGCGCCCCGTTCCAATATGCGTAAATCGGAATGAAACGGTGCATCTCGCCGTAAAGTTGAACCCCTTGCAGCGCCTGCCGCCGATAGGCTTTCAAGGTGCATCCATAATCGTGCAGAAAAACCCCCGAAACCGCCGATATGAGCTGGTTGGCCAGCTGGCTCGGAAATTTGCGCCGGAGCGCGGCGTCCTTGCGCCTTTGCCGCCAGCCCGAGACGAGATCGTAGCCTTCATCCAGTTTGGCCAAGAGCTGCGGTATATCGGCCGGATCATTCTGTAAATCACCATCCATGGTGATGAGGATATCTCCCTTGGAAAAACGAATCCCGGCCATGAGAGCCGCCGTCTGACCGCTATTGCGGCGCAATTGGATGAGGCGCAGTTGCGGCCGCGCAAGTTGCCGGACAATCTCGCCCGTTTGATCGGTGCTGCCGTCGTCCACCACAATGACCTCGTAGGAAAGGCTGAGAGCATCGAGGCTGCGAAAGAGAGCCGGCAAGAGCTCCTTCATGTTGTCAGCCTCGTTAAAAACCGGCAAAATGACCGAAATCAGTTCAGGACGCATCAGGGGGGACTTGTAATCCTCTTCCCGCGGCGGAGCAACCCTTCTCTCTGGTTGCTCAGATCAGAGGCGAAGCCAACCGCCACCGTTGCCAACCGGTAACGCAGCCCGGTGTTAAGGCAACCAACCCCCTTCGGCGAACGTGACGTTTAAAATTATGGAAGAAGCCTCGGGCATGTATTTGGCCGGGCAGGTCACCTCGCCAATACCTGCGCCAAGTCAGTGGACTTGCGCGAGCATCTGATTGTCGAAAACGAAGTCGTCCGAGTTCTTTCCAGCACGACCGGGCAAACGCGCGGTTCTGATGCTGCGCGATCATTCGCCAGAACGTCGTCATTTCTCTTGGCGTGATCCTGTTCCTGATCGTTTCGGCGCTGGGCAGAGAAAATTATGACGGCCCACAGGGCTGTGGCTACAGCGGCCGCAGTTTTCAAATGACTATCCAGCCAGTTTCTCGAACGGCTGATTGTTCTCGAATCTGGTGATGTTGTCGATGGTAGTGGTTGCGATCTTTGCCAATACTTCTCGCGTAAAGAAAGCCTGGTGCCCGGTGATGGTCACGTTTGGAAAAGTGAGCAACCGCGCGAACATCTCGTCGCTAAGAATTAGCCCAGAGCGATCTTCGAAGAAGATCTGTTCTTCCTCCTGGTACACATCCAGTCCGAGGTAACTGATTTTGCCGCTCTTCAACGCCGCGATAATCGAAAACGTATCCAGCAGTGCGCCGCGGCTCGTGTTGATCAGCATCACGCCGCCATTTGCCACCGAGTGAATCGCCTTCCCTTTGTCCGTAGGTCGCACACGTCGTCCTCCTTTCAACCGCGAGTTCTACGTGACTGTCGACCGATGTCCCGCCGTAATTGCGAATTACAGCGCCTTTCTTGCTCGCCCACGTCCACAACGCGCCGCGAGGCGTCCTTGGAGGCCTGCGATTATGATAATCGCGCCCAGCAGCGCGTTATGATCCGCTCGACCGGTTCTCGCAATGACCGCGAGATATCGCGCGCGAGCGAGCGCGAAGTTGAATGCAACCTGGATTCCCGGTTACTGGCCCCTTTTGATGCCTACGCTGTGGATTGTTCGTTGCAGTTCTTCGCCGCTAATCCGTACGACGTTTGTGGCGCTGGCTTCCCCAGCCCAGCTCCCACTGTCGTCAATTTCGATCCAGTGACCGGGTAGACGACTTCCGGTAAACGCCGGCATCCAAACCCAATGCCTACCTTTTTTCACGGTGACAGACGCGCGTGCGTGCGTGAGATCAAAATTCAACTGTGTCGACTCACTTGGTCCGAGTGTCGTGTTGTTGATGGAAGTCTTAACCGCCCCATTTATCACCAATGTCACCCGATAATTGCCTGCCGGGAGACCTTCTAAACTGTAACGACCGCTTGCATCTGTTCTAACCGTCGTTAGTAATCTGCCACTAGCATTCGCCTCTATCCGAATATCGGCACCTTCAATGGGATGTCCGTTAGGATCTTTGACGATCCCTTGCAGTACAGAGCCAGCGCCCAATGCGCTTGAGACAAAAAGCACGAACCCAACGAATCCAATCCAAATTGATTTGATATACATAACAAATCAAAAACGCGAATGTGGCCAAAAGCACAAGACCCACTTAACGAAAATCGATAAGGCCAGTTAGCAGTTGTAGATCGGCCTCATATCTCCAGCCGGGTAAAAGCAAATCTTCCCGCTATCATTCAGCGTCAGCTTTCCGTTGAGGTCGGCGAGCATGGCCCAAAGCGGGTTCTGATGCTTTTTGCCTCGATGTTCCAGTTGCCAGTAGTCCACTGGCCGAAGCGTCAAAGACAAACCAGCGCAGCAAAACGTCGGCCGACATTTGCCGGGCGAGTTTATAAACTTTGTAGCAGCTGCGTGAGATCGCGGCGGAAGCTGCTCTCGGAGCTGTTGTAGCCCGTGTGCGTCAATCGCACATGACCGGTGCGATCGATCACCATCAGGTTTGGAAACCCGTTCAAGCCAAATGCGCGCATTGTTGCTTGTTCAGGATCGAATGCGACTGGCAGCGAAATGTGACGACGCTGCGCAAACGCTCGCACCCGCTCAGGCGTATCGCCTCCTTTGTTCGTGCCGACCAGCACGAACTGAATGTCGTGATTAGTCTCTAAATCGGCACGAACACGCTCCAGTTCCGGCAACTCAGCAACACATGGAGAACACCAGGTGGCGAAAAAATCGAGCACGAGAATTTTGCCGGGCGTCGCGCGAGTCGGCACCGGACCGTGACTAATTGGTTGCAACATGAATCGCGGTGCTTCGCTGTTGCTCACCTGCGTTAAGGCTCGCTGCATTCGCACCGGAATGTAGGCGACACAGTACCAGGCTGAGACCACTACTAAAATTAGAGCGCAACCAATTCCGATTATTTTACGGAATCGCTTACCAAACAGCAGCAACGTCACGATCGCCGCCCACAGCAGAATGGTCGGCCAAAGAAAGGGTGTTTGTGGCAGGACGAAGAAACCGAACAAGAGGATCGAGGTTAAAACAAGCAGAACAGCTGCGATCCAATCCTCTCCCGCTCGTGCGCGCAGCAAAAATCCAGCCACGGCAAATAGCAATGCGCCGCTGATATAAAGGAGACGTAGGTCATCGGACACACCGAGCGCGATTCCAAACACGGCCGCGGCAACCAGGATGCCGATCCCGAAAGCGACGAGTCGCACCTTCCAACTCGTACGAAATGCATACCTCGAATCCATACGGTTCTTTTTCCAATTTGATGCGGCTCCACTTGGATCTGGATTCAAACTTTACGTTGAGAGTTGTTGCGGGTTTTCTCATCGCAGAAGAAAATGGCCGGGTTATGCGAGGGATTCGAAATGCAATCGCAATCGGGTGTGTGATTGCGTCGGGCATTGGCCAGGCGCGCGCGGGAGAGTTCGATTCCATTTTGCGATGGCGAAACATTGGCCCTTATCGGGGCGGGCGGACCCGTGCGGTCTGCGGTGTACCATCGCAGCCGAATGTCTTTTACATGGCGCCGGTAAATGGCGGCGTGTTTAAGTCGATCGATTACGGCCGCACGTGGCAGCCGATTTTCGACGATCAGCCCACGGCGTCGATCGGTGCCATTGCGGTTTCAATTTCAAATCCGAACGTCGTCTACGTTGGCAGCGGCGAAGGATTGCATCGGCCGGACCTTTCAGTCGGCGACGGCATCTACAAATCAACTGACGCCGGCAAAACGTGGACGCATCTGGGATTACGCGATGGTCAGCAGATCGCGCAACTGGCGGTCGATCCAAAAAATCCGGACCGCATCTTTGTTGCCGTAGCCGGTCATCCATACGGGCCTAACGAAGAACGCGGCGTTTATCGATCGCTCGATGGCGGCAGAACATTCGAAAAGGTGTTGTACCGCGATGAGAACGTCGGTGCGAGCGATGTAGAGATCGACCCGAGTAATTCTGCGATTGTTTACGCTGCGCTATGGGAATCTCGTGAGGGCCCATGGGAAAACGGCGCGTTCGACGGCGACGGCGGCGGAATTTTTAAATCCGTCGACACCGGCAAGACCTGGCGGCAGTTAACCAAAGGCCTGCCGGAAAATATCGTGCAGGCGAATATCGCGATCGCGCCGAGCGCGCCGAAAACACTCTTCACCACAGTCCGGACAAAAGCGATCGCGAAGCTTTATCGGTCAGACGACGGCGGCGACACCTGGCATGGCACGACCGACGACCCGCGGCCCGGGCTCGGTATTGGTGGTGGCGATCTGCCGGTGGTGCGGATCGATCCGAAAAATCCGCAGATTGTTTATTCGGCCAGTGTGGTCTGTTGGAAGTCGACGGACGGCGGCAAAACCTGGGACGGCTGGCGTGGCGCACCCGGGGGCGACGATTATCAAAACGTTTGGATCAATCCGAACAATCCCGACATCATTCTGCTGGGCTCGGACCAGGGCGCGATCGTCACCGTCAACGGCGGAAGGAGCTGGAGTTCCTGGTACAACCAATCGACAGCGCAGTTGTATCACGTTAGCGTGGATAACACGTTTCCGTACCGGCTTTACAGCGGGCAACAGGAGAGCGGCTCGGTCGGGATCAAAAGCCGCGGCGATGAAGGCGAGATCACATTCCGCGACTGGCGACCCGTTGCCGCTGAGGAATACGGTTACGTCGTCGCCGATCCGCTCGATCCAGACATCATCATCGGCGGTAAGCTCACACGATTCGATCGTCGCACCGGTCAGGCGCAAAACATACTTCCGGTGCCCGTGCAAACGGAAGACTTCCGGATGCTGCGCAGCGAGCCAGTTGTCTTTTCGCCGCTTGATCCGCATTTGCTCTTCTTCGCCGGAAACACGCTTTGGCAAACACGCGACCGTGGCGATCACTGGCAAAAGATCAGCCCGGATTTGTCGCGACCGAATTACGAGCTGCCGGCGACCGTTGGAAAATACAAAGAGGACGCGACAAAGCAGGCTCACCGCCGCGGCGTGATTTACACCGTTGCGCCGTCACCGCTCGAGGCAGACCGAATCTGGTGCGGGACCGATGATGGTTTGATTCAGCTTACTACCGACGGCGGAAAAACATGGACCGACGTGACGCCGCCGAACATTTCACCGTGGCAAAAGATTTCGCTGATCGACGCAGGTCATTTCGACCCGAATACCGCTTACGCGGCGGTCAACACCATGCGAATCGACGATCTGCGTCCGCATATTTTTGCGACACACGACAGCGGCAAAACGTGGACAAAGATTGCGAACGGAATACCCGCCGGCCAGATCATCAATGCGGTTCGCGAAGATCCGGAACGGAAAGGACTGCTGTTCGCCGCAGCAGAAAAAGGCGTTTACGTGTCGTTCAGTGACGGCGCTAATTGGGAGCCGCTGCGGTTGAATCTGCCCGCGACTTCCGTGCGCGATCTTATCATCAAGAAGGACGATCTCATCGTGGCGACGCATGGTCGGGGGTTCTGGATCCTCGACAACATCACGCCGCTGCGACAATTCAACGGGAATCAACATGAGGTTTTATTGTTCAAACCGCAGATTGCGTTGCGTGTTCGCGCAAACCTGAACACTGACACGCCATTGCCGCCAGATGAACCGGCCGGTGAAAATCCGCCTGATGGTGCAATGATCGATTATTTTCTTTCGACAGATGCGACCGGTGCGGTAACAATCGAGATCAAAGACGGCAAAGGCCAGTTGGTTAGAAAATATTCGAGCGCAGACGCGCTGGTCACCCCGAATTCAAATCGGCTCAGAATTCCGAGCTACTGGATTCGACCGCCGCAATCGGTTTCCACGAAAGCGGGCATGCATCGTTTTCTGTGGGACACGCATTACACACCTGTGCCGAATGTGGAACCGGAGTTTCCAATTTCTGCGACTTATCGCAACACGACGCCAGCAGCGACATCGCCCTGGGCTTTCCCGGGTGATTACACGGTTTTGTTGACAGTCGATGGCAGAACTTTCAGCCACCCGTTGACGGTGGCTATGGATCCGCGTGTTAAAACGTCGGCCGCTGAACTTCAGGAACAGTTCGATCTCTCGTGGCGCTTGTATCAGCTGCGGCTCAAACTCGCGCCCATCGGCGAGAAGTTCGACAATATCGCCGAGCAGCTAACGAAACTCAAAGCGCGTGCTGCAGAGCGATCTGACATCACGCAAAAACTTGAGGCCTTTACTCAAACCTTGATGAAATTTGGACCGCCGCATCCGCGGCAAGGCGCTCCGCCTTCGCTCTTTGTTTTGGAATCGACGGCGCACCTGTTCGACGACATCCAGGGGGCAGATGCCGCGCCGACAGCCGCGACAAAGGCCGCCGTGGCGGATCTCGAGGCAAAAGTTGGACCCGCGATCGACGCCTGGCGCAAATTGTTCGCATGGGATCTTCCCGCACTGAATGAGGAGTTGAAGGAAGCGGGGTTTGCGGAGATCAAAACAGAATCGCACCCGTTGAGTCGTTGACGCCAGGTCGCCGGCCAGAGACCACAGCTGGCGCACCAGACCGGGATCGCCGATGGCTTGAGGTCTTAAACTCCCCCTGTTTTCAAGTTGAGCTTTTTTGGCGTGCTCTCGCCGTCAGTTAGGGCGGGATCGGCGCGCTGATCCAGGGTATCACTTCACCTTTTACCTGATCCCAGTAGTCAAATGAATGTGAGTGAACGCTCACGGCCACAATTGTTGAATTAAATGAACCAGCCTCCGGCTCCCTTGCAGTCGATTCTGTTAATCCGATTGCAAGGGCTCTTGGCATAACGCCGTTTTCGCCGTTCTCAAGTACGCCTGGAGTGTTATCTGGTAAGTACGAGCGAATGTTGTACCCAGTTGATGTTGGAATGCCCAGGGAGTCTCTGCTTGAACACATGGACCAAAACGGACACATGCCGACGTGCATCCAGTGAGTTGGCGAAGCCTCCTGTGCAAGTGCCAGTGCGCTTCCGATTGGCGGATGTGGTGCGGGATCAGCAATGTGCAGATAATTTGCTACGGCCTCGTGGGGGCAGACCTCGCCATCTACGCAATCGAGCGCGTACTGATTGGGGTCTGCAAGATTCGAGATACCGCATGAGAGCATCACCGCGAGGTCCGGCATGTCATATCCTGGTGTGCCTGTAGCGGCCAAATAAAGACTGTGACGACCCGCCAGCGCTGCCGCCGATTACGACGACTTCGCCGTTGCTGCGTGGATCGTTCCGGTAATGAACAATGGCGTCCCTCACGTCATCTGTCTGCTCGGGATAATATCCGTCGTCGTGGATGTCGTTTTGCCCTGGAAAGGGATGCGCAGGAGTGTTCATTTCAAGGTGAGGCGGCGCCAGGCGATATTCAATCGCTACACCCATGAATCCATACTGCGAAAGGTCCTGGGCAACGTCTGTTTCCATGCCTCCGGCGCTGTAGCCACCTCCATGAATCACAATCGCTACGCGATGTCTTCGCCCATCGTCGACGTTGTACACGGTCGCTCGAATGTTCATGCCATTAACGACCTTGTAGGCCTCAATTACGCCAGATGGCGGCGTTGGCGTTGCGTGTGCGGTTGGAATCGGGCGCTGCTCTGGCGTCGGAAGAGGTCTAGGCGTCGGTATCTCCCGCGGTGTTGGGGTTTGCGCTTTCGCGAAACAAGCAGCGCATATCAGGGCTGCAGACAGAATGGCTTTTTTCATTTTTATCCCTTTCAGTGGCTATTCCGTTTTCAAAGTCCGATCCGCTAAAACTGTGCCAGGAAGGTTGGCTTCGCCTGTCGGCCCAGTCGGCGCTTTAGTCGCAAGTAACCGGTCCAACTGCCGCAGGGTCGCGAAGTTGTCTGCTATCAGTTCTTCGTCCTCAATCTGATAACCGAATTCATTTTCCAAAAACGCAACCAGGCGGATCACGCCGAGCGAGTCTATGTGCAGCGGCTCGTCAGGATCAGTTATTGGTGGCAAAGAATCGCGGTAAACGCTGTGATTGTTGTCCAGGTACTCCTTGAGTTTCGGTGGTATTCCCATACGCCGGAACGGCGCACCAACGATGCCCACCCCCCAGTGGCCATATCGGGCTCATCCCCTTTTGATTCTAAATTGTGCCTTTGTTAAATTCAAAGTCAGTCGCGGCGAATTTTCATGTAGGGCCGCGCCTGACACGAGAATCGTCTTGCGCCAGTGGATCACGCTTACGACGTTCACGGGCAATGACTAGCTCACAACACGTTTACAAAGTCCGCCCGCACACAGGTTGTTCTCGGTAACGCAAATCAAACCAGCGATCACGTGTGAGCGGAAAGTGGCAAATGCGATTCTCATTTCTAGCATGAAGCTTCTAGCATGAAGCGCGAAACGCCCATCTTTCCCGCGAGCTAAAAAGTTTTCGCAAGGATTGACGAACATAGGAGGGCCAGAAAATGGATCTCCCGGCAAGCATTTCAACTCTGCAACGCACTGATCGCTGGGTTGGTGTGCCGCTTTGCGCCGTTCTAACGCTTTTCAGAAGAATCTTTGAATTCACGGGGCGCCCAGAACCGCGCCAGGTTCAGCGCATTCTCTTTGTTAAGCTCGCAGAGCAAGGCTCAACCGTTCTCGCCTATCCCGCAATTTGTCGTGCGATCGAAATGGTTGGGCGTAAGAACGTTTACTTCATCGTATTCGAAGACAACCGCTTCGTCCTCGATGCGATGGAAGTTATTCCCGATGGAAATGTGATAACAATCGCGACGGACAGTCTTTTCAGACTCGCGACCGGTGCGTTGCGGGCGGTGCTGCAGGTGCGGAAAATCGGCATCGATGCGGTCATTGATATGGAATTCCTCACACGTTTCTCGGCGATACTAACGTTTACGACCGGCGCTAAATCGCGTCTTGGCTTTCACACTTTTTTCGGCGACGGACCGTACCGGGGCGACCTAATGACACATCGGCTTTTATACAATCCTCATCTCCATACGAGTCAAATGTTCGAAGCCATGGTCGAAGCTTTGACCCGCGATCCGGCGGTGCTTCCAACGTTCGACTTTAAGCCTTCTGCGGACCAGCCACTTGCAAGATTTCGGCCTTCACTGTCCGAAGTTGCTGAAATCAATGCCCTGCTACAGCAGGAAAATCCTGGTATCGGCTCTGCGCCACTCATCCTGCTCAATCCGAACGCGAGCGACTTGCTGCCGCTGAGGCGGTGGCCGTCTTTGCGTTATGTCGAACTTGCGCGCCGGCTGCTCGAATGTTACCCGGAGTTGTTTATTGGGTTTACCGGTGCGCCAGCCGAAGCTGGCCCCAATAATCAGCTTGCAGACGAAGTGGGTTCAAGCCGCGTCATCCCGCTTGCCGGAAAAACGACTCTGCGACAAGTGCTCGCGCTGTACACGCGCAGTGAGATTTTGGTGACGAATGACAGCGGCCCGGCCCACTTTGCCTCGATGACACCGATTCACGTCGTCGCGTTGTTCGGGCCGGAGACACCAGCGCTGTTTGCCGCGCGATCGCCGAACGCGACCGCATTGTGGGCGAGGATCGCGTGCAGTCCGTGCGTGAACGCGTACAACAACCGGCAATCTGTCTGCCGCAACAATCTTTGCATGCAAGCAATCACCGTTGATGATGTTTTTAAAGAAGTTACACGCATTTACGATTCTCTTAAGAGAACGACATCCGGAAATTAATCTGCGGAATGACGAGTGTGCCAACTTATAGCTCGCGCCAATTTCGCTTCGCGGCGCTTGGGATAATCCTCCTCACGGTTGCAATTCGTCTTCCGTCCCTTGTGCATCCATTGCCGATTGATGATGAGGCGGGATATTCGGTAATAGCGAACGAGATCGTCGACGGAGGACGTCCCTACATTGACGCGGTGGATCGCAAGCCGCCGCTGCTGTTCTGGACATATGCGGCGGCTTTCAAAGTAGCGGGAGAATACAATTGGATCGCGCTGCACATACTTTCGCTAATCTGGGCGCTCGCCACTATGGCCGGGCTATATGTAATCGCGAAACAACTGTTCGATCGCGAAACGGGTCTAATCGCCGCGCTCTTTTACGGCGTGTTTCAACCTTGGGCGAGCTTTAAAAATCTGGCGTTCAACGGCGAGATGGTTATGAACCTGGCGATCGTCTGGGCCTGGGCTATCGGATTCAAACAGAGCTCATTGAAATGGCGACCAGAGTTGTTAGGCGCAGGCGCACTCCTTTGCGTGGCCTTTCTGCTCAAGCAACCGGCCGCGATAGCAGCAGTTCCGCTCGGGATCTATTTGCTGCTTCCGAGTTATCGGATCAGCCGTGGATTGACGCGAACCCAATCTGTCGTCCACGCTGCCATTTTCACGACGGGATTCTTTGGATCTCTTGCTCTTTTCGCAGTCTTCCTCCAAGAGCAAGGTATCTTCCGCGAGACGGTCTACTGGACGATCGTCGCTAATACGATTCCGTACATCTTCTGGAAGAAGGGGATTTTGATGACCCTGGCCTTCGTTGGGGCTTGCTTGCCGCTGATGATTGGCGTGGCGGCGACCATTCGAGATAGTCGCAGTTTATGGGCAGGCAAAAAAGGCGAGCAAACGGCGCTTCTCGGACTGCTCGCCGCGTCCGCCTTCGGCATGGCGGCGGGCTCGCGTTTTTACGAGCACTATTACATCCAACTGATTCCGCCCCTCAGCTTGCTTGCCGCGCCGTACTACGCGCAGCTTTGGACCGGGCGGATACAGTCGCCTTACTGGTTGTTACGACGTGCTCTCACCTATGCTTGGTTGGCGGCTACCATTGTTGCCTTCTCTATCTCGCACTGGCTAGGGGCTGCACGACGGGCTCCATCAGAGACGGGACGCTATTTGCTCGAGCATTCTGCTCCGAACGACAGGATTTTCGTCTGGGGTAATAAACCGAAATTTTATATCGAAGCACGACGACGTCCTGCTTGTCGCTACATCCTATCGTTTCCACTCACGGGCTACATTTTCGGCGAACCCCCAGGTTTCGACACTCACTCCCGGATTGTATCGGGTGCGTGGACGATGCTAGAGCAAGACTTTAAGAAACATCCCCCGGCATACATTGTCGATCTTTCTTCTGATCCCGGCGCACTAGATCCAGTTCGAGACTTTCCGATTCTGGCCAAGCTTTTGGCGGAACGATACCAGCCGGTAGCGCATACCACTGAGGGCGTGATTTATCACCGAAACGATTCTCCCGTCCTGGCGCACCACAGCCCGAAAGGAAACCGCTAGGTGAATGACCAAACGTATTAAACGCTGGGGCGGTCAAAGTTCGTATGAAGCCAATTAAGGCAGCGATCATCGCATTGGCACTCGTCGCGAGCTGGCCCCCCTTCAATTTGTGGGCGCAGCAAAGTGAAGCGGAGCTGCTTAAGCAAGCGCGAGTGACGAAGCATCAGGCTAAAAGAATCGCACTGGCTAAAGTTAAGGGTGGCACAATCAAGTGCGTCGAGCTTGATAAAGAAAATGCAATGCTGATCTGGTCGATCGACGTTGCGCAGCCGGGTAAGAAAAACATTACCGACGTTTGGGTAGATGCGACAACAGGAAAGATCACCGCAGTTGAGGTCGAGACGCCCGCTGTCGAGATGAAAGAAGTAGCGGAACATAAGGCCCAAAAATGGCTTTCACGTTTAGATCGCCCACAGAAACCATAGCGGAAAAGCCAACGTCCCCGGGGAAGCGCAATGACTCGGGTGTGGCTCTTTCAAGGTCTAGTAACGCCGTCAGTTTTCATCCGCACGCACAACGAATCGCTTTCTGTCGTGGCGATGCGCGTCAGCAATCCAGATCGTTTGTCCCTTGGAATTTAATCGCTGAGACGCAACCCCAACTCCATTCGGCTTTGCTGAGATTATCGGCGGATAATTTCCCCGCTACTTCACGCGCCGCAGTGTGCGTTTACTCATGGTTTTCGGCCACTTGCGGTGCAGGTCTGCTCATCTGGATTCATGCGCTAACTTCTGTGGGCCCGCACTCAGCGCTTCGATCTGTTGTTGCCGGCGCGCAATCGCGCTCGCCGGTCAGTACGGTTTCTCCGCGCAGAGTTTTTGGAAAAGCGGATCGTTCTGGGGCGGATCGAACATCGGATCGAGCCGGAACAGCGCAGCAGTGAGCGGTACGCCGACAGCCAGGAAAGATTTGGCCCTGTAGCGCAAGCCGTCCATCGCGATTTGCCCATGTGGAGGCACCGGGCAAGATCGAAACGGAGATCTTTGGCTAGTACCGGCGGTGATGACGAAAACGCCAGTAACCGTATCGGCCGTAAAATCGGCGAGGACCGTACCACCCGAAGCGCGGTCCGTAGTAGCGATAGCGCGGGCCGATTGCAACGCCGAACGTAATCGGCGGAGGGGCGTAGAAGACCGGGCGCGGCGGTGGCGGCGCGTAATTGTAAATCGGCGTGGGTGCGCGGTAAGGCTCAATCGTGTCGGTGCCGGCATTCGAGCACAGAGCGAATCCGAACCCGAACGCGAGCATCGCCAATGCTGTCACAATAAGTTTTGTTCCCATGGTCGATATCCCTATTGCTATTTCGGCGATTGAACCCAACGATAATTGCAAAGTTGCCGAGAATCATCGGGAACGAATGAGTAAGAAGAAGACGGCGCACCCAAGCTGCGCGTGGCTACCGCTACTTTTTGTCGAAAAGCGGGAGGTAGGCCTGGTAACCTCTGTCCTTCATTTGTTCGACCGGCACAAAATGAAAGGCCGCCGAGTAAACCACGTAACGCCGGCCCGTGGGCGATTGCGGGTCGGCAAAGACATGGCCAAGGCGGGCATTACTTCGCTTGGCGCGCACCTGGGTGCGTTGCATCCCGTCTGAGTTATCGGGGACCTCGACGAGGACATCTTTCGAGATTGGCTTGGTGAAGGTAGGCAGCCCGACTTTGCCGTCGAACTTGTCGACTGAAGCGAACAGCGGTTCGAGTGTAATTACATCGACGTAGATGCCCTTCTTCTCGCTGTTCCAGAACTCATTTTGAAAAGGCGTCTGGGAGCCGTTCCCCCGCACCACGTCATATTCTTCAGCCTTTAACCGGCTTTTCAAGACAGCGTCGCTAGGAATCGGCCGGTTCGGATCGAAAGTGGTGGTCTCTTTTCTCTCTTTCTGCGTCAGAAAAAAGAAATAGATCCCAACGACGGCGAGCACGATGGCAATGCCAGCACCGACGTACGTGCTGATCGCCGACTTTTCTTCGCTGGTAATGCGCCCTCCGTGCATCAGATCAGGATTAACGTTAATTGAATCGGTGATCGACGGCATCCGTCAAGACGGAATACGATTGAACTTCATTTTTCGGAGCGCAGGATCGGGGCTGCAGGTCAATTTCGACGGTCGAAACCGCCGCTACAGTATCGTGAAGTGCCGGCAAGAGTCGCGTGTGATTGGCCACGCTCAACTCATGCCGAGAGAATTCAAACCAGTTCGATTTTTCGTGATGATGCGATGGCCGCGCTTTTCGTATATGTGACCGTATTCTACACGTATCGTGCGGGTCACGGCCGAACACGGTGAGGAATGACAGGCATATTGGATCGGAGAAAAACCGGACAGCAAGCGCTGCGCGACACAAACTTGTCGACACCGACTGAGTTGAACATGATGCACCAGAAATATTTCGAGGCGACAAGCAGGATAGCGACCTGGCGTTCGAAGATGGTTACGAGAACGGGTTCAAAAAAACGCAGTCGTCGGGATAGAATCATCTGCTGCCCGGCGGGCAGCAGAAACATCGAACATGAAGCTGTCGGAAAAGTTTGAGCAAGCGTTGATTTACGCGACGCGGGCGCATGGCGATCAGATGCGCAAAAAAACGGGGATTCCCTACGTCGCGCATATTCTTGGCGTGAGCGCCATCGCGCTGGAGTACGGCGCGAACGAACCCGAAGCAATCGGCGCGCTTCTCCATGACACGGTCGAAGATTGCGGCGGCGCAGAACGATTGCGCGATATCCGGGAGAAATTTGGCGATGCTGTAGCCGGGATCGTTGATGGTTGCACCGACGCATACGAGACGCCAAAGCCGCCGTGGCTGGAACGCAAACGCGCTTACATCGAGCATCTCAAAGAGTCGGACTCTTCGACGCGGCTGGTATCCGCGTCAGATAAGTTGCATAACACGCGCGCGATTTTGGCTGAGCTGCGAAGGCACGGTCTGGAAGTGTTTGATCGGTTCAGCGGAAAGAAGGACGGCACCCTTTGGTATTACCGAACGCTTGTGACTGCGTTTCGGCGGCACGGCGATCATGTTGATCTCATCGACGAACTGGATCGGGTGGTGAGTGAGCTTGAGAAGCTGAGTGCCAGGTGACCAGAGACTGGAGATCAACCGGATACTGCCGCAGAGATACTTATAGCTCCTGCGAATTTTCCTGGATCCCCGGTTTGAAACGCGCTCGCTTCCCCGCTTTTCTCGCCGCCGCCCGTAGCGGTTTTGGTCAAAATCCGCAGAAGATTATGCCGCGCGGCTGTTCATGATTTTTTAAGGCTGCTGTTCCCCCTCAGTATTTATCTACCGTCGCAACTTTTTCCGCCAGGATCTTTCGCGCAGCCGAGTCATAGGCCGATAACGACGGACGTTGCATGGGGAGACGTTCTTGTTTGTCCGCGTCCTGTGAATCCTGTTTAATCCGACGCGGTTGAACCGAGATCACCAGTTTTCGAAGCGCTCCTGTGAAAATACGAACCGCACTTAAATGGGCCATCGGCGTGATCGCGCTTTTGGCTCTCGTAGCTGTAGCCGGTGTGGTGTGGTTATTCGTTGCTTTTTACCTGGACATGGAAAAAGGCGACCAGCATCGCCGCCAATTCCAGGCAGAGCTGGACTCGGGAAGATGGGACTTTGGTGATCAACCCGCGCTGTTAGCTGTCGCCCAGGGTATCGTAAAGAACGATCCAGAAGCAATTCGTGCTGCAGCGAAAGGCGTGCCCGACTTGCAGGCACCAGGGCGGGACCGCGCGACGCTGCTCGACTTTGCTGTCAGACGATCGTGGCAACATCCGGAAACAGTCGATGCCGTTAAAACCTTGCTCTCTCTCGGCGTCGACCCGAACCGCACGAACGGCAGTCGAAACTCGTTCGCGATGGCCAACGCGGTGCACTCGTCGGCGTCGGTTCTCCGCGCGATGCTCGAAGCGGGCGGAAACCCGAACACTCGCGATGAGTTTGGCCGGCCCATGATTCTCATGAATTGGTATTTAGGCTACTACAAAGATCAGGCGAGACGGCGACTTGAGCTGCTCCTTGATCACGGCGCTGACGTCAATTCCGCGATGCCTGAGGATGCGTCGGCCTCGGCAGGTTATCCATTGCTGCTTTATCGCACTGCAATGGGACTTGAAGACAATCTCGCGTACGCGGATGCGCTTCTTTTACTCGAGCGCGGCGCCGATCCGAATCTGGCCGGAGCTGACGGAATGACGTTTATTAGCATGCTGATGGCTCATCAGGTACATTTTCAGCGAAAGCTCAAACCGCGGCCGACCGAATTCGCGGCGCTATGGGACTGGGCTGAGAAACGCGGGATCGTCCAGCAAACTCACTAGGTTCATCAACTATCAGGCAAGATGCTTGCTAGACAACATGGGCACGCAGCCTGTACTACGGGGCTTTCATGAAGCCGCCGCCTTTACCGGTTCCGAAACGGTTTCCGTGGATTCTGTGCCTGGATCCCTCTGGTTCTCATCATGGTGTTTGCGTTTGCGCCCGTGGGGTCGGTGATCCTGTGCAGCGTCATTGCGAACGCCCACGGGTGCAAAGTCGATGAAGGCTCGGTGCATCCGTGCATCATTAACGGGCAGGACTATGGCCACCTTCTTTATACGCTCGGCGTTTTGGGTTGGCTGATGCTTGTTACGATTCCCGGTGGCTTATTAGCGTTCGTCATCTGGTTAGTCGTTCTGATCCTGCATCGTGCAAGCTGGCGAAAGCGGTTCGCTGCCGGAGTTCCTCCCCCAATTCCCCCGCCGGCTGCGGCAGCGTAAGCGCTACAATCGCGGTTGCCGCCACAAGTCGGCAGTGGCGACAGGATTTTTTTGCGGCTAGGGAAGCCGCTGCGCCGCGCTGCTCTACAGAGGTGAGCGCCCTACATCGTTGTCGTTTGGTTGTCGCCGTGGCCCGTTTTTCGCCTTAACAGTCTAGACTGCCAAGCGCCGCGCCCAACTATCCTGAATTCAATGTCACTGGCGGGACACCTAGTTCCGTGGCGCTTACAACGGGCGAGTTATTCCGGGTCGGGCCGTAGCCTTCAAGATGGCCCGCGCCCCGCCTGAGATTTCGCTTCACACCTACCGAATGATTCGACACAATTCTCGATGGGTGACTTGTCGCACCATGTCAGGAAGAATTTTACGTCGAAAGAAGCGATTCCGAGCATGGGTCGTGTATTGGAATATCAGAGAGGACAAAATTCCGAAGCAGACTGGCACGGTGGTTACGCTGTTGCCGAGCCGTTACGCGCCGGACACGGTTGCCAAGATTATCGATGCGCTCTATTGCGCCTATGCGTTCACGTATGATGGACAGTTCGGTTACCTTATGCGCCGTAACAGAGGCGAAGACCTATCGCGGAGAACATTTGACGGGGGCGTCGAGATCGGCAGCAATCCCGGTTTGAAAGCTGTTCTCGCCGAAGATGTCTCCGTGGAGGTTGTTTCCACGGATGGCACTAAACAAATTATTTCGTGGACAGATCCAGATTATTATGAACCGACGGTAGTGCAGCCTCGCATTCGGAAGGTCGGCTCTGGGCAATTTCATAAGTTGGAATTCGACTACCAACAATATGTTCAGAACAAAGTCGCCTAATTAAACGCTGCAGTCAGCGGCTGCACTGTGCCATTCCATTCGATGCATGCTCACGACATTGGGCCGCCCGCGTAAAGATCATTGCGGCGTCGAATCGTTTTCGCTTCCTAATTGCAACGCAGTTCGGCACAATTCGCTTTAGGCCCATGCCAGCGATGTCTGACGAAGAAGCGCCCCGCTTCAACCGCACCTTGATGGAGTTCGATGAACTCTCGCAGAGCATCCTCAAGGGCCACCTCATGATCGAGGAGCAGCTAACGGCCATTCTCGAACACCTTGTCGGCAGAGGTGGTCCAGTCGGCGATGCATTAGACGAGGTGCGACTCAGCTTTCACCAGAAGGCCAAGCTGGTATGGGCAGCGTATCCTGATGGTTGCGATGCCGGGACTTGGCTTGCGCTAACGCGATTGAACAAGCTGCGGAACGAGATGGCTCATTCGCTGCATTCGCCCAAAATCCCTGGTCTGATCGAGCAGTTTTGCAAAGATATGCACATCAACCCGAACACACGCCCGCCTTTGCCCCCCTTGCGAGACTCGAAGGTTGTTCAGATCGAGACGTTCGTGATTGCTTTGATTTTTGTCTCCAGTGACCTCAGAAAACTTTACGAGCGGTTGCATGGAGAGGATAGAGCGGCTGCGGCTCCCACACAGCTAGCCATAGAACGAAAATGAGAACGATTTGCACTCTACTCGCTGTGACGCTCACGCTGTCAGGGTGCGGTGTAGCGTATGAACAGCCGCGCTCTGAGATTCTCAAAACCGCCAGCGCAGAGAGCTTCGGGCCACCGCCGCAGCGAATTATCGCAGCATTGGCGAAGCCTTCTTCAAGAGGATTTTAAAAGACCCCGACAGTGCAAAGTTCGAATGGGTCGGCGAGCCTCGACATGAAGCCATTCAGCCGGGAATCGGCAGCCCACATGCAGTGCCAGTATGGACTACGGCGGTTCGTATCAACTCCAAGAACAGCTTTGGTGGCTACACAGGTGCTGAACCTTTTGCGTTCGCGTGGAAAAATGGAAGGATCGTTGCACACACGTCTGGATCGACTCGCGGCGTGGTATTCTGGGAATTCGTGCGATAGGCATCAAGGAAACTCGCATCCGATGGCTAGCTCAGAATACAAAGCAGCGCGGTGGCAGGAAGTCTTGGACGGTCAAACGAAGTGGCAACAACCAAAGCTGTGCCCGGGAGACGACGACAGATTCCGAACGGAATACGTAGATCCGTTGAAGGCGCTTCAAGCCGAAGGCCGCTTCGAGATCGACATCATTACCTATAGCCGACACGGACGCCCGCATGTTCCTCTCACGGTAAAGATCAGGGGTTCGATCAACTACGAGTCCTCACAGGCCTAGTCAGATCGGCATAGGTAGCGGCCACAACGTGGGCCTGCCCTTTCCGCCTCTGCTTCGCCTCATGCCGCGGGCTTAAGCCTTGATTTTGGTGCGCTTGCGCTTGGCCCGCCTGACCTCGATGGTCTGCGCCAGTAGCAATTTGTAGTAGCAATACACGCTGCCCTTGGCCCAAGTCAGACGCGCCCATACTGGCAACACAGGTGATTCCCTCACTTGTTGTTCTACCACGACGCCAGCCGGAAAGTGCAATCGCTGGCCGTTGGACAGCCGAGCGTCCACGGCCCACTGAAAATACGGATGCGGCTGCCCTAAAGGTATCAATCCCAAGACCAACACGTCGCGACCGATCAGCTTGGCCGCCTGAACATAACCTAGGTCAGCCGCCTTGTTCATGACTCAGTTGGCTATTGGTTTCCTTTCCGCTGTTGGTGTTGTTCCATCGGGGTAAAGGTCACTCTACCATCTGGCAACCTTATGGCTGGCCGAAATCGACCAATAAGTTCGCTTGGATTCTGAGCAAAGCTCGTTAACGCGGCTGGTGCTGTTTGCCGTGCCTGCGGTGTTCATCTCGCGGACGCCAGGTTTTGAGATCCGGCAGGTCTGGTATTTGTCCGTCGGATCTATCGTTCTTCAGATGTGCTTTAATCTCCTGCTGCTCCGGCATGAACTGCGGAAACGACTCCGATTCGGCGAACCGGAAAATTTTATTCCTGCAAGCGCCGCCGCATCGTAGAACGCGAGCCAGCAACTAGCTTTCTCTTCGTGTGACCCGCCATCGCGCAAGGGTCCGGGATGCGACCAGAACGGCGAACATGGCGACACACAACCAGGCGAACCAATCGCCGGTTCGCGTGTAAAACGTTTTCTCCCGCGCCACGTTTATTTTTCCACTGAACAGACACGAAGCGACCCGGCACCGTCGTTGCTTCCGCGATGATGCGACCGCGGTTGTCGCTCAGAGTCAGGAGCCCATTGCGCGCCGAACGAGCGAGCGCGAAACCGTTCTCGACGGCGCGCAGCACCGCCATGCGCGCGTGCAGCCAACGATCGAGATTGAAATCCCATGCAGGCACCAGCAGCAGGTCCGCGCCTTCGGCTGCGTATCCGCGACTGAGCTGCGGGAAATCCATGTCCTTGCAAATTTGCAATCCCCAACGCCCGGACGGCTGGTTGAGAAGCACTTGTTTATCGCCAGGTTTTTCAGGCTCAACGCCAGGCAGCAGATGATGCTTGTCGTAGTTCGCTTCCAATTTTCCGTTGGCCGAATAAAAGCGGGAGGAATTGAAGGCGCCTGCTGGCGTTTTTCGAACAAGGCCAAGGTCAATTGCAGCGTGTGTAGCCAGCGCAGTTGAAGAAAAGAGCGCGTCCACCTTGTCCCAGGTTGTTCTGGCTGACACGTCCGATTTTTTCCGGAAGAACAACGACCTGTGTTCCAGCCGGCGTAACACGGCCGAACCTCGTCAGCATACTCACGGAACAATTCCAAAGCTTGATTTTCCGTAGCCGAGGTAAACGCTCATCGGCACGTCTTTCGCGATGAGCGTCACCGCGACGGATTAGTAGAAGGATTCGATTGCAATCGCCATTTTCCAAAAACAAGTACCACGCAAATGACGAAGCCGACAGTGACGGCGAGCATGCGGCGCTGCCGTGGATTTTCCAACGCCACTCAACAAAGCTGCCACAGCGCTCGCAAACAGAAACACGATGAAGCTGATTCCCCAAAGACCGGTGACCGAAGCGATTTGGATCACTGGGAGACAATTGATTTGTGTGTACGCGAGATTGCCCCAGGTGCTGTGCGGCGACACCAGCGCCGTAAGATATTCCCAAGTCACCCAGTAAACGGGAAAAGCAAAAGCGGCCAGAAAAAGCGATCCGCGCCGGAGAAAACCGCGCGTGAATAGAACGCCGAAGCCGAAAACAACGGCTGGCATTACAAAGTAGAGGATTGCGATTTGCAGTGGTAGTTCGATCTCATGGGTGACGTAATTCCATTGATTCATTTCGCCGAGGAACCACGCGACCGAACCGAGCAAAAAAGCAGCGCCCCCGCGAAGTCGGGGTGCAATAGCGAGCACCGGGACAGGCGCTAACCAAAGTGTCCACCACGTTGGATGAAGCCCCGTGCCGAAGTAAAAAAGTCCGGCGGAAGCGACACCGGCAAGTACGAGAACAAAAATGTTATAACGGGTCAGATAAAAATCTGGCATCCTTGACCCGACTGCTGCATCACGCATTTACCGCTCTCCATAGACGACCTTGCCGCCCGTAATCGTGGTTTGCACTTTCACGTTCCGAATGGCTTCCGGTTTCACGTCAAAGATGTTGTCGCTCATTATCACCATGTCGGCGAGTTTGCCGGGAGTAATAGATCCTTTCTCGCGCTCCTGAAATTCTGCGAATGCCGAGCCCATGGTGTACGCTTCGACCGCTTCCGGTAGCGTGATTTTTTCCTCGGGAATCCAGCCTCCGGGATTCTTCCCGTCCAACGTGGCGCGCGTGACGGCGGCGTAAAGTCCCTGTATTGGATCGAGCGGGGCGACAGGCCAATCGGTCCCAAAAGCCAGCGTGACACCGTGATCGAGGAAGCTGCGCCATGCGTAGCTGTAGCGCGCGCGATCGTGACCGAGGCGGCCTTCAGCCCACCGGCCGTCGTCGATGGCATGATAAGGCTGCATCGAGGCAATCACATGGAGTTTCGCGAAACGCTCGAAATCTTTTTGAGCCATGTGCTGCGCATGCTCGATCGCGAAACGCTGGTCATGATACCCGTGTTCCTTTTCGATATCGCCGAAAATGTCGAGCATCATCGAGATTGCGCGGTCGCCAATGGCGTGAACACGGATTTGTAATCCGGCGGCATCGGCTTGCATCAATCGCTGGCGCATGGCGCTGGGCGGATGCATTTCGTCGCTCAACAACCCACGATTTCCGGGATCATCGGCAAACGGCTCAAACATGTAAGCGGTCCGCGAGCCTAACGAGCCGTCGGCATAGCCTTTGACCGCGCCGAGTCGCAGATAGCTTGAGCCCCACGCGTGACGGATCCCGACCTTCGCCTGATCGCGCCACTCTGTTTCCATCGGCGCGGCATACATGCGCGTAGTGAGTTCACCTTTTTCCGCGAGCTCGGAATAGACAGCCACGTCCGCAAACTCTGGGTTCATGTGCTGCACACTCGTCACGCCGAGCGATGCCGCGTGTTTCAGCGCAGCACGAGCAGCGCGGAGTCGCTGGTCGCGCGTCATCGGTGGAATCGCTTTATAGATCATCGCCATTGCTGCGTCCTTGAAAACGCCGGTGGGATTTCCGCTTCCATCGCGCACGATCACGCCACCGGGAACGTCTACGGTTTTGGCGGTAACGCCGGCTAACTTCATCGCGGCCGAGTTGGCGAGCGCCTCGTGTCCGTCGTAGCGCTCAACGAAAATTGGAGTGTCACCGGTGACCGGGTCGACGAGATCTTTCGTCGGAAGCTCGGACTTCGGCCATTTCGTTTCATCCCAGCGGCCACCCAGAATCCACTCGCCCTTCGGCGTCTTCTTTACCTGTGTCGCAATTCGATTCGCGAACTCGTCCGGGCTTGCGGCATCAGTAAGCTGAACTTGGTCGAGCTGCGCCCCGCCCTGTATGAAATGCACGTGCGCGTCGTTGAATCCGGGCAACAACAGTTTACCGCCGGCATCGATTACTTTTGTTCGCGACCCGCGCCACAAATCAATCTCCGCGTGCGAGCCCACGGCAACGATGCGATCACCGAAGACAGCGACTGCTTCGGCCTTCGGACGTTGTTTATCCACAGTGTAAACGGCTGCGTTGGTCACAATCAACGTTGCCGAAGGTTTCGACTGCGCGTTCGCGTCCAGAGCGGCCATAATTATCAGGAAGCAAAATGCGAATTTACATTTCATAATCGTGTTCACTGTTGGGCAGACACTTGTTCGACGAGAACTCATCTCGCAAATTGCGCTGTCATGTTGAGCCCTTCGGGCTTTGCTCAGGACAGGCTTCGCGAAACATGTCTGTCTCTTTCACGTTGGTGATCCGCTGGATTTGATCCGAGATTCTTCTCCCGCAATGGCGGGATCAGAATGACATTTACGAGATGGCTTTTAGAATCTGACTGGTCAAGATGAAAGCAGGTCCGAATAACACTGATCGCCAGATCATTACCCGAGAATTCTCGATCGACGATTACGACGCGGCGTTTCAGCTCTGGCAGCGAGTCGAAGGTCTGGAGATTGCCGAGGGAGACGACAGAGAAGGCGTTGCTCAATTTCTCGTGCGGAACCCGGGGTTAAGCAGAGTGGCACTTGACGGATCGGCAGTTGTTGGCGTCGTGCTGTGCGGGCACGACGGACGCCGCGGACATATTTATCATCTGGCGGTTGATCCCTTGTATCGGGGATGCGGCCTCGGTAAGCGTCTTGTGGGCGAATGCTTGGAGCGGTTACGAGCGGCCGGTGTCGTGCGCGCCATAATCCTCGTGGCCGATAACAACTTTGGCGGCGCTGAATTTTGGAAGCGTGCCGGCTGGGAGGACATCCCGGGCGCCGTCCCCATGGGAATCGATGTTTAGAAGCCAGGTCATAAGTGTCATTCTGATCTCGCCATTGCGGGAGAATAATCTCGGATCAAATCGGGACCGATCCACCAGAAGAAAGAGACAGAAATGTTTCGCTTCGCTCAACATGACAGCGCCACTTATGCATTAAGAGCGAGATCACAATTACGAAGTTGTGAAAGTTGGGGGTAAACATTTTCGCACGATCTGGCTTAAACCGGATGATCAATCCGTGGTGCAGCTGATCGATCAGCGGTTTTTACCGCATGACTTCGTGATCGAAGAAATTCGCAACGTCGAGAAAATGGCTACGGCGATTCGCGACATGCATGTGCGCGGAGCGGGGTTGATCGGCGCCAGCGCAGGATACGGGATGTATCTGGCGGCAATCGAAGCTGCGCCCCGTCCCGCAGTCGCGGGATTCGACGAGCACATGACTCGTGCAGCAGCTCAACTCAGAACGACGAGGCCGACAGCGGTGAATCTTTCATGGGCGATCGAGCGCCAATTGCAGAATATCGCCGTCGCAAAAACCCCGGATGAAAAGGTTGCTGTCGCGCTGCGCACCGCCGAGTTGATTGCCGATGAGGATGCCCAGCATTGCCGGGTAATAGGGCAGCACGGCTCGAAGCTCATTCACGAGATCGGGCAAAGGAAGACCGGACCGGTCAATGTGCTTACACACTGCAACGCGGGATGGCTGGCATTTGTCGATTACGGTTCAGCGACTGCGCCCATCTACGCCGCGTACGATAACGGATTGCCGCTGCACGTTTGGGTAACAGAGACGAGACCCAGAAACCAGGGCTCGAAACTCACTGCGTGGGAGCTGGGCCAGCACGGAGTACCGCACACGGTGATAGCGGACAGCGCCGCAGGGCATTTGATGCAACGCGGCGAAGTCGATCTGGTAATTGTCGGGTCCGATCGCACCACTTACACGGGAGATGTTGCGAATAAGATCGGCACGTATCTGGAGGCCGTGGCAGCGAAAGCCAACAATATTCCTTTCTACGTTGCGCTGCCTTCGTCGTCGATCGACTGGAAGATGCGGGACGGATTGAAGGAAATTCCGATCGAGCAACGCGGAGGTGAAGAAATCAATTACGCCGACGGCTGGTTTGATGGAAAACACGTCGCGGTGCGAATTGCGCCGGATGAAAGTCCCGCTGCAAACTATGGATTTGACGTTACGCCGAGACATCTGGTGACCGGATTAATCACCGAGCGCGGCGTGTGCGAAGCCAACGAGAAAAGCATTTACTCCCTCTTTCCCGAGCACGCGCCGTGAGCCAATACGTAAAGTTCACACACGAGCGCGCAGGCGGGAAGATCGCGCCGTTTGATCAGCTTCCGGCATTGAACGAATGCAGGAGAAAACTTCATGAACTGCATCTGATTGGCGAGGACTCAAATGGAATCGGCTTTGGTAATCTGAGCGCCCGGGACGGCGCGGCCGGCAATTTTTACGTAACCGGTTCGGCGACCGGCGGTCTCACCGAGGTGACGCTCGCGGATTGCGTACAGGTCGTGGCGTACGATTTCGAACAGAACTGGGTTCGCTACGAAGGCGCTGCGATTCCTTCGTCTGAATCGTTGACGCATGCCGCGATTTACGACTCCGATCCAATGGCGTCCGCGGTGATTCATTGTCATGACTCGATTTTGTGGACGAAGCTTCTTGGTTGCGTTCCGACGACTTCGCCGGCTGCTGCTTATGGCACACCACAAATGGCCTACGAAATTATCCGATTGTTCGATGTTGGCGACGCGCGAACTCGAAAGATTTTCGCCATGGCCGGGCACGAAGGCGGCATTCTCGCGTTCGGGACGAATTTCGAAGAGGCATTCGATGTTCTGACGCGCGAGCGAACGGGCATCATCTCCTTGAATTAAAAACGGTTTTCACGAGCGTATCCCTGCGCGTTATGAAGGGTCAACTCGCTGCAGCGAATCGAGAGTGCAGCGTAACTCGCCGCACATTTCTTGGAATGAGTCTGGCGAGTGGAGCCGCGCTTTTGACAGGAAAATCCGATGTAATCTTGGGAGCTGACAAATCAACATCATTGAACATGGCTACAAATCCGACATTTACTTTGGGCGGCGATTTCACTGTGAATCGCCTTGGTTTTGGTGCAATGCGCGTCACAGGGGAAGGCATTTGGGGTTGGCCACCCGATCGACAAAACGCGCTCAAAGTGTTGAAACGCGCAGTGGACCTCGGGGTCAACTTGATCGACACCGCAGACTCGTACGGGCCGGACGTTAGCGAGCTGCTCATCGCCGAGGCGCTTTACCCGTATCCAAAAGGATTGGTCATCGCTACCAAAGGCGGGCTCACTCGCCCTGGACCCGGGCAATGGGTGCCGAACTGCCGACCTGAACATCTTAAGCAGGCTGTCGAAGGAAGTCTGAAACGGTTGCGCCTGGACCGGATCGATTTGTACCAACTGCACACGATCGATTCCAAAGTGCCCATTGAGGAATCCGTAGGCGCGCTTAAGCAAATGCAGGAGGCAGGAAAGATTCGGCACATTGGATTATCGAACGTGGACAAAAAAGAAATCGATCGTGCGCGCAAGATTGTTCCGATCGTGAGTGTGCAGAACCGTTACAACATTGAAGACCGCGAATCCGAAGACGTCCTGGTTTATTGCGAAAAAGAAAAGCTCGGGTTTCTGCCGTGGTTTCCGATCGGAGGCGGCCAGGGTTTAAAACCGGAGAACCCGCTGAATGCCGCGGCAAAGGCGCACGGCGTCAGCGTTTTTCAAGTTGCGCTGGCATGGCTTCTGGAGCGATCGCCTGTTATGCTGCCAATCCCCGGCACATCGTCGTTGGCGCACCTCGAACAAAACGTCGCGGCAGCGAAGCTCAAACTAACTCCGGCAGAATGGAAAGCGATTGATACCTTGGCCAGCTAGGGCAGCACTAATGGTCTGCTACGCCCCGCCGCGAAAACATTCGGTGCAGCTAATCTTCTAGAATCCAGGCGTAGGAGTGGCAGTCGGGGTAACGCTGACTCCAGGTGTAGGGCTAAAGATTGGCACGGGCGTTGGGCTGCCACCTCCGCCGCCCTCGTTCGACTCTTTTCGATAGCTGATGAAGAGCGTCGCACCGGTCACCGGTTGCACGCTCACTTCAGCGGGACCCGCGATGACCGCCCGGTTGCCGATTTCGGGAAAATTTTGCGAATTGTTTCCGGTACTAAAATCAATTCGCGTTGCCGTGAGCACATTCGCGCTACCGCCATTCTCGCCAGTCAGCGTCACTGATACGACTCCACGATCAATGCCGCCTTCCTGCGTAAAGTTGGTGATCTTGAGAAAGTGATCGTCAGGCACTGTGATTGCCAGAGCCGAACTCGTGATGATCTTGCTCTTGAAAGGATTGCCAAAACCGATCGGTGCGGCAGCCAAAAATGCGAGAACGACGAGATATCGCGTGGCGAGCATTTTCATGGTTCAAGACACATAGACACTTTGTACTCGCCGGTTGCTGTTGGAAAGGCGTGATTTAGCGCACCTTGGTACCACTCACGTTGGACCGAATCGCGGTTGCGACGGATTTTAGTGGCGGATTTGCTGTTTCAATTGAAGCACGTAAGACAAACTCATGAGAGCGATTCGCGTGCACGAATTTGGCGGTCCGGACGTTCTTAGGGTGGAAGAAGCACCGACGCCGCACCTCGGTCCGGGTCAGGTCCTTATTCGAATGCACGCGATCGGCGTTAACCCGGTGGAGACTTACATTCGTGCGGGAACCTATTCGCGGAAACCGGCGTTACCTTACACGCCGGGCAACGATGGCGCTGGTGTGATCGAGAAGGTCGGTCCAAAGGTAAATCAATTCAAAATTGGGGATCGTGTGTATACCGCAGGCTCGATCAGCGGGACATACGCGGAATTTGCATTATGCGAGATAGCCCAGGTGCACCCGTTGCCGGCAAATGTTTCTTTCGCACAAGGCGCGGCCATCGGGACGCCGTACGCGACGGCATATCGGGGGCTGTTCCAACGCGGGCATGCGAAACCTGGCGAAACCGTGCTGGTGCATGGTGCGAGCGGCGGGGTGGGGATGGCAGCGGTGCAGATGGCGCGTGCTCGCGGTCTGCACGTGTTCGGCACGGCGGGCAGCGACAAAGGACTCGAGCTTGCGCGCGAAGAAGGCGCCCACGAAGTGTTCGATCACCGCGCTTCAGAGCACTTCGATAAGATTATGAACGCGACCGGCGGGCGCGGGGTTGACGTCATCGTGGAATTGCTTGCGAACGTGAATCTCGGAAAAGATCTCACGATTCTCGCAAAGGGCGGTCGTGTCGTGGTCATCGGGAGCCGCGGCAATGTGGAGATCGGTCCGCGCGACACCATGCAACGCGACGCAGATATTCGCGGCATGGTGTTACCGAACACGCCGCCGGCAGAGCTGGCGAGCATTCACGCCGCACTCGTGGCCGGTTTGGAAAACGGGACGTTGCGGCCGGTGATCGGCAAGGAATTTTCGCTGTCCGACGCGGCTGAGGCGCATCGCGCGGTGATGGAATCAGGAGCGATGGGGAAAATCGCCCTAGTACCGGGAAAGTAGGTTGGATTAATTCCGGCGGGAAAGGCGATTCAAGGTAAATGTTTATTGGGCTAAACGCGCCATCAAGATTTCGCAATCCGATCCGTAATCTTTCGCGACGCAGTTTGTAAAGTAGATCGTTTTGCCGTCGGGCGACCATCGCGGCGCTGTTCCTCGTCCTTCAGTATTGGCGACCAGACGCGTGTTAGTGCCATCGGCGTCCATGACGAATATTTGGTAGCCGTGGCCACGACGATTGGAGCCGAACGCGATTTTCTTGGCATCAGGCGACCACGCTGGCCAACCATCGAAAAACGGGTTGTTCGTAAGGTTGCGTGGGTTCGAGCCGTCGCCATTGGCAACAAAGACCTCCGAGTTCTCATCGCCAATGATTTTGCGGTACGCGATACGTTTCATGTCGGGCGACCACGAACCGTAGGTATTGGTCCCGCCCGTTAAAAGCGACGTGATTTTCTTGGTGGCAAGATCGACAGCGTTTATTTGAGCGGAACTTTTCTTCGGCGGCGCCAGATCGTCATTCGTGCAATAGATCACGCGCTTGCTGTCCGCGGACCAGTTTGGATGGATGGTGTTCTGATCCGGTGGCGTTATCACTTCTACGTTGCTCCCATCGGCTTCGATGACTGCGATGCTGTGACGGTCCTTGGTGATGAGGACGAATGCGATCTTACTGCCGTCCGGTGACCACGCGGGATCTTCATGATCGGCATCATCGCGAGTGATCTGGACGATGTTAGAACCGTCAATCTTCATGGTGAACAATTGTTCCTTACCAGAAATCAATGAGATAAAGACGAGCTGTTTGCCGTCCGGAGAAGGAAACGGATCGAAATTCTGAGCGTGGGTAATCTGCACCGGAATCGAAATTGCCCTATCGGCTGCCTCGGCGGCGTGCAGCGACGTCAGCGATATCGCTACGACAAGTGCGAACACACGGTGACCTTTAGGCGTCGCAGACATAGTCGAATGAATTGTCATAACGTTGCTACGCAAACAAAAGCAAAGCTCTGATTGCGGATTATTTCGTTTTGCGCCAGATAAGGTCTTCGTTGTTTGTATTTCGGCTGCTCCCGCAGCGCTCGACCGCTACCCTCGCGGCGTACCTGGCCATGTCGCTCAGCCCATTCGCTCCATTCGCCGACGTCAGTATGATAGTTCGCCTAACGGGTCTTCTTCCACACCACATCCTCGTTGTTACGGCGATCGATCAACGCGTCCACTTTGCCGTTGCCAGAATACCGAAACAGAATTCTGCCTTCGACACCTTTGCGGAAGAAAATTCCTGATGTCTCCGAGAGAAGTTGGTCCTTCTTGCCGTTGCGTTCGACGAACAGCTTGTCGCCTTCGGCAGTGACAGATCTTGTTTGGCCGGGTGCCAGTTCATATGTGCCAATGTAATCGGCGAACTTTTTCGGATCGGCTTTTCCTACCGCGGGGTCTTCATAGTAACGATGTGCCTGACTGGCAATGATCTGCCAATTGCCGTTGCGTTGAAGCCACGTGTCAGTGACGTGATAACGCGCTTTCAGATTTTGGCCGAAGATGGTCTCGGTCTCGTCCGCGTCGTAACTGAGTATCGCTGTATTCGCAACGATCCGGCTCTGGGCATTCTCAATCTTAATCGTTCCGGAATATCCGGCTGGCAGCGGCGTGATATCGGCGATCAGCTTGGGTTTGTCGAAAACGCGTCCTTTTTCGTCGGCGAAGATGCAATCCTCGGCGAAATATTTTTTCCACGGTGCCTGATTGCCGGGTACGACTGCATCGTAAATCTCCTGAGTGCGACGGACCAGCTCTTCCTGCGTAATCGGAACATCAGTGGCGAAGATAACGGTTGCAGCGGACACAAATGTAATGAGCGCGAGCTGTTTCATAAGGATGAATTAACAAATAAGAATGAGGAAAAGAGAAAAAGAAACTGTTAGGAAACGAAAGGATATATGAGATGACGGCAGAAGAACGTTCACGACTTGAATTGCTCGACGCGGCCTTGCAATCGGGCGGCGTGCGGGAACACATTCGCTCCGTTGTGCTACGCGTTCGCGAGGAACTGGCGCGTAAGAAAGATACGCTCATGAGATGGGAGTCGATTCCGTTGCAGATTTTTGTAACGACATTACCGCCTGAGATACGATCTGCATGGGTTTTTGTCCTGCGCGCGGGGGCGGACACAGGCGCGGAAAGGCATCCAAACAGTCACCAACGCATGATGTCGTTCGAAGGCAGCGGTGATTTCCAAACCGGTGAGCTGGGAAAGTGGCGATCGAATATTTTGGTTAGCGATCCTGACGCACCGTTGGAAGGCCGCTGGATTTCAATCCCGATGAACGTTTGGCATCGTCCGGTAATCGGCGCCACAGCAGATTGGGCAGTCGTCTCCTTTCACACCGTGCCCGCTGAGGAATTGATTGAAGAGCGGCCGGATGACAGCCGCGAAGCTGGTACGAGGCAAATGAAGTATCTAAAGCCGAAGTGAGAAGTCGCGACGAGTTCTAGCTTTGTGAGCATAGGCATTGAAAGATTCGACGGATTCAGTACGAACGGCAGATCACCATCGCTCAAACCCGGAAAGTGTAGCAGACACTCGTGGAAAAGCTGAATGAAGGAAAAATCACACGTCCGAGACATTCGACAAAACAAGTGATGCGCGGGATTGCGCGCTGGCTCGCAGCGATGAGCTGTCTCCTTTATGTGGCGGTCCTGATCGTCCGGCTGGTTTCACTTTATCCAAGTGCGAAATCCGATGATTCCTGACGGCATGGCGCGAATTTCTGGATATGCTCACATTGCCCTGAGGTCGTTTAGCGAAATAGTGCACTCACATACGTCTCGGATACGATCGACGATCCCGGCCAACATCTCCGACGCTTATGAAGCCTGAAGACGCAAGAATATCCATTCGCGCGATCGCCGCCGTAACGTGTCTTGCGCTTTTGGCCGGTTGCGCGACGGCGCCACAGACAGCACGCCGTTTTGAATATGCGCCGACCGCCAGCGTGATGCGGGAGGCACGATCTCCTGGTGTCCCAGTTGAAAAACGAGCTGCCGATTATTTGCAGGCGGCAGCCGTTACTGCCCCACTGCTGGGGAGCGGCATCGGGACACCCGCCTGTGGAACTTATAACGCAGCCTGCGGAGAACTGACTGTTCTGCTGCGCTCCAGTGAAGGAGGACGCCTGTGGAAGCAACCGCTGACCCTCATTGGCACCAACGGGACGTATCATCTACGACTTGAACCCCGCAGCAACGCTGTCTGGGCGCCCAACTACTTCACAAGTTTTATGGAAGCAGATGAGGTGAAAGAAAAACTGATCAGAAATGCAAACATTCAGCAGGGCGTTGGCGGAGCGCTCGTCGGAGTGCGAATCGTCAACCCACCCGAAAAATTCGCGCCGGCCAGAGGAATCACCGCACCGGTTACGGCCACGCTCGATTTTCATGCAACGAATGCGACACTCGCGCTCCGTCGCCCTCGCAAGCAACCGATGGCGAGCATTGAGGGAAAAACCCGTTCTCTGGCGGCCAATTTCTCAGCGCCAATCAGTTACTACCAGCCGCCGGGTAATCTTCTACTCATCGGATTAATGGCAGGGCTAAGATCCAGTCGTTATATCGACAAGACTGGTTTGTATTTCCTCCAGCCTTACGATCCCGAGCGAATTCCCCTTGTTTTCGTTCACGGCCTTTTCTCAACGCCGTTCAATTGGGAGCAAACGATCAATGGACTTCAAGCCGACCCTGAAATCCGCAAACATTATCAATTCTGGGTCTTTGCTTACCCGACCGGCAACCCCATCCTCTATTCTGCACTTCGCCTGCGCGAAGAGCTCGCCAGGGTCGACAAACTTTATCCGAACCATCGCCCGTACGTTGTTGTAGGTCACAGTATGGGCGGGATGCTTACTCGGATGCAGGTGATTACGGTGACAAGGCAGATGTGGGAAAAAGCGCTGGGGGAAACCGCGAAAGGCATTTTTAGGGAAAATTCCAGCGATAGCTTGATTGTTCGCGCCACAACATTTCAGGCCAATCCACGGATTAAACGGATTGTCTTTATTTGCACTCCGCATCGCGGGAGCACGATGGCCAGCAGCGGATTGGGTAGATTTGGCACTAGCTTGATCGCTCTTCCATTTAACATTGCCACGATCATGAAGGACGCGCTCACCCACGCAGAGCTTGTGCAATTGACCGGAAGTTCCAAGCGTCTCCCGAACAGTATCACTGGGCTGAAACCGTCAAATCCCGCTATTCCGGTAGTCAACAGCGCGCCGATTACGGTTCCTTATCATTCGATCATCGGTGATCGCGGCAAAGGCGATTCACCAAACAGCACTGATGGTGTGGTCCCTTACTGGAGCTCTCATCTCGATGGCGCCCAATCCGAATGCATCGTTCCCGGCCCGCACGGGGCATGCGAGCTGCCACAAACCATTGCCGAGCTTGACCGAATCTTGCGGTTACACCTCAGATCTCTACAGCCTCAAAAGCGAGTGTCGCTCAGGCGGGGCGTTGAGACGGGCGACAGCTCGGACCGATTTGGCGTACGCTGCGCAGGACCTACAGCGTCACGGGTTGGAGAAGCTGGAACTGGAGTAAAGTTTTAGGGTTAACAACAGTTGTGCCGGCGGTATGCCCATAATGCGCCTGGCGCGCTGTTTGCGGTGGGCCGTGCGGTTCGACGGCGCTCGTCTTCACCGCGACTTTATGTCCGTCCAGGGAAATAGAAGTCAACTCGACACTGAGCGGCTCGGACTTGCGTGGGTTACGACGGGAAGAGGCAATTTTCCCGAACGCTTTTGTGCCAGCCTTCAATAGAACGCTTCCCTTGACTGAAACGTTCTGAGCGACCTTCGCCTCGAAGCTGCTTCCCACGGCATCCTGTGACGTGATGAGGCTAACGGTGCTTACTGTCATTGTTGTTCCGGCTGGAATCGTAGCCGCATTCACAGAAGAACCGACCACCGCAGCGCAGACGATAGTGATAACTGCAATGATTTTGGTTTGATTCATGTTTTCTCCATTGTTGTTAGTTGAATTTTTAATTGGGTGTTTCGTACGGCGGCTCCTCTGTTGCGATCGGGGTGGTTTGCAGTGACGGGTTAATCAACTGGAAAACCACCGCCGCGAGAATACCGCCAGCGAAGTTGGCCACCAGATAAATCCAGATGTTTGCCCAGCTCGAAATGCCGAGAATGCAAATACCCAGGGCGACTGCCGGATTAAATGCGCCACCCGATATATCACCGACGGCGAACGCGCCGGTCATCACAGTCATGCCAATGGCGAGGCCGTAAAATGAATTTCCTGAAGTGCCTTCGGCCGTGGCCGTATTCAATACCACATACACAAGCGCGAACGTAAAAAGAAATTCCCCCAGCAACGCCGGACCGATATTTGGATTTATCGCAGTAACCGCGACACCAGCCCGGAGAACTTTGTTCACGAGTAACGCGGCTACAGCCGCACCGGCGAGTTGGGCAATCCAGTAAGGGACTGCGTCGGCAGCCTGCAGTTTACCGCGGATCAAGATACCGAGCGTCACCGCGGGATTGTAATGTCCGCCGGAAATGTGGCCGCCGGCGAAGACCATCACCATGAGTGCCGCCCCGATGGCGAGCGGCGCGATTACGCCCGTAGCCGCGCCGATTACCGTGCACCCAACTGTCAGGACAAGGAAGAAAGTTCCGATGAATTCGGCGATATACTTGTTCATAATTTACAGTCTTACGCGACAAAGCGTGAAGAAGGCAAGACACATTAGAACGCGATTTTGGTCTTATCGGCGGCTGAGGAAACACCGCGCGCAGGACGCGGGACCTCCCAAGCGGAATGCGAGAGGCGCTCTTTGCCTCTCATTTGAACGCAGCCGAGGAATGCGAATACCTTCGTCAAGCCACGAATTTGATCCAAATAAAGAGCAGAATGATCGCGCCGATGATCGACATGATGAGACCGGCCGGATGAAACGCCGAGCCCGGCTCCGGCTTCGAAAACAAGCGGCCAATCAGCCCGCCAACGATTGAGCCACCGATCCCGAGCAGCGTGGTCATTATGAAGCCGAGATGCTGTGCACCGGGCATGATGGCGCGTGCGATCAAACCGATGATGAAACCGATAATGATGTACCAAATGATGTTTAGCATAGATTTATTTTGGTTTGGTTGGGGAGGCTACCATGTCGCTCAAGGCGATGTCGATTCTTTTTACAGAAAGAATTAGCAAGTCGATTTTCATCTTCGTCTCCACTTGACCCGTGTCGAACCAATAAAATTGTCTATTCGTTCCGGGGTCGCTCTGATATTCTGTTTCACAAAGACAAACCAACAAGAAAATGAGCTAAATTATGGGATTACTCGACTCAATACTCGGCGCAGTTAGTGGACAAAGCGGAGCACCTGGTGAAGCGAATCCGCTGATGGGAATTGTCGGCGGTCTTCTCACGCAGAGCGGTGGTCTGCAGGGCTTGGCCAACAAATTTGCACAGAGTGGCCATGGAAACGCATTCCAATCCTGGGTGGGCATGGGTGAAAACCAGTCGGTTTCAAGCGATCAAATTCAAAACACGCTTGGGGCCGAGCAGGTCAAGGCGATCGCGACCAGAATGGGAGTGGACCCTGCGGTCGCGTCAACCTTTCTGGCTGAATATCTGCCGAAGATCGTCGACAAGCTGACACCAGCCGGAAAAATTGATCCCGGCGCCGACCATCAGCAGGGATTGGCAGCTTTGCTGCCGTCGCTCTTGCAAAGTCTCGGTGGCCAATCGCCGGGCGACCAGTCCGCTCAAGCATAGCGGCTACCGCTCGTCTCGATTCGCGTCTGAACCATCGCGCTTAAGCGCGACTGGCCCGCGCGATCTATTCTTTACTCGCTTTGTCTCCCTCTTTGAGCGCGTCAGCTTCGCTTACGTACTTACCCTTCTTGGTCTTGCCGTAAAAACGCGAGCCTTCCTTATGGTAAATATGCGATTCAGTGTTAACCCACACGAAACCGCGTCCTCCGCCTGGTGCGGGTGTCGCCTGAGCGACCCTCGCTGCAGCGCTTGTGCCGGCCGCAGCAGGAGCAACGGCAGTGGCCAGGCTAGCTGAAGTTTTTGGCTTAAAAAGATCGGCAAGTGTTTTCTTCTCGGGCGAGGGCGATGGACTCACCACCGGTGCGGCTGTTGTCGTTTTTGTTTTATGGCCATGTTTAGGCGTTGGCGAAACCGACGCTTCAGCTCCCGCAGCAGGGGGCGCCGTCGCCTCAGCTTTTTTGTGTGTGTGATGTTTTGCAGGCGACGCAGCCGGTGAGTCGGCCGGGGCAGGGGATTGAGCTTGCACCACGCAACAGGTCGCAAGCCCGATTACAGAAACCAGGGCAAAAAATTTCGTGTTCATGACGATCAGCCTGGGAAAGGGACAACATCGTCGTCAAGGTATTTCCAGTCACTTTCGCGACTTGATCGCATCGAAAGGGGTTGCTGGCGTCGAAGTCGAGTGCGCCGACAACACACTGCCGTGTTTCGTCGTTTTCATAGCGCGCCGTCCTTGTTGTTGAATCGAGTTACTGGGAATCTTCTCTCTTTGCCTTCAGTCGTTCGGCATGCACGTTTAACCATTCCGCGGCTTCAGTGCGGTGCTGGAATATCCGGACGTCGATCGGAGAACCTTGAGTCAACACGCCATGGAGCTTCGCGTAATGAACCATAGTCGAATCGGTCGCTAGAATGGCTGACTTCACCGGTGGACGACCCGCATAAGCGAGGCGTCGATGCAAAGAAAACCGAATGACGTACTTGAAGTTGAGTTCGATTTCGTCAGCTGCCGTCGTGTCGGTGAATCGGTTGAAAGGTTCCCGAAGCGTGGCTTCGAGCTCTTCCAAGGCGGTTAAGACTCTGTTAATCGCTGCCTCGTTCACTAAACCACGGGGTCGGTACATTAGCAGACGAACGTCTTCGTGGAATTCGACGTCAGGAGGAAGCTTCATTGCGCCTTTTTTCCTTTCGTTTTCTTCATCTCGTCCATGCCCGGGATCATACAACTGCGTCTCATGCTTCACTTTCATGGTTGATCTCCTTTCGAAGTAGACTTGTTTCATCAGCGGCGCCCTTCACCGCCAGCAAGTCGGCCGAGACACTCAGCCATTTCGCGGCTTCTTCTCGTTGTTGAAATATTCGCACAGTGATCGGGGAGTCCTGAGTGATTATGGCGTGCAACTGGCAATAATGGACAATCGTGGAGTCAGTCGCCAGAATCGCTGATTTCACCGCCGGACGATCCGCATAGGACAGGACTCGATGGAGAGAAATCTGAATGACGTACCGGAAATTCAGCTCAACCTCGTCGTGACCCGAAGTATCGAAGAATCGATTGAAAGGTTCCTTCAATCTGGCTTCCAGGTTTTCGATAACACTGACGATTTTGTTCACTGAAACCTTGTTCAGCAAACCGCGCGGTTTGTAGATGAGCAGACGAATGTCTTCGCGAAATTCGATGTCAGGCGGAAGCGTCATCGCGCGTTACTTTGTCCAGTCGATTTATAAGGTCATCTCTTTCGAATCGGCTGCCAAGCGCGAATACAGAATTTAAGTCAATGAGTCGTGTAGCCGCCGTCGATGACAAACGTCTGGCCAACGGCAAACGAGGCGAAGTCGGAACAAAGAAACAAAACCATGGCCGCAATTTCTTCCGGCTGCGAGACACGGCCAATCGGCGTGTTCGCGATGAAATGCGCGCTCATATTTGGATCATCGAACCATGCCTTAGTCATTGCCGTGTTCACCAGCCCGGGCGCCAGCGCGTTGACGCGGATCCCCTGATTTGCGTATTCAACGGCAGCGGCCTTGGACAATCCAATGACGCCATGTTTGGCGGCGACATAGGCGCTGATTCCCGGCTCTGCGATCAGGCCGGCGATCGACGCGTTATTCACGATTGCACCACCGCCGCTTTGAAGCATGTGCGCGATCTCGTGCTTCATGCACAGAAACACGCCCTTTAGATCGACAGCCAACGTGTTGTCGAAGACCGACTCGTCCATATCAACGAGGGTCGCCGTCGGAGGCAGAACTCCAGCGTTGTTGAACGCACAATTCAATCCGCCGTAAGTCTTGACTGCTGTGGCAATGAGATTTTTAACATCGCCCTCGTTGCTGACATCGGTGGTTACAAAAACAGCTTCGCCTCCATCGCGTCTGATCGTCTCGACTGTTTTCGACCCGGCAGGATCGACATCGCCGATCACAACCTTCGCGCCGCTTCGCGCAAAGAGCAGTGCCGTGGCGCGACCAATCCCTCGACTCCCGCCCGTGACAAGCGCGACCTTACCTGAGAAATCAAACGTATTCACGCGCAGTGATCAGAATTTCAGGCTCGCGACAAGCCGGGGACTCTGCCTTTCCTCTCCATTGGGATTCTTTCTTCTATTAAGTCACCGAGAATCTTCGTTCTTCGCTGCCAGTCGTTCGACCGGTACACCCAGCCATTTCGCGGCTTCTTGGTGGTCTTGGAATATCTGCACTTTGATCGAAGAACCTTCAGTCAGTAAGGCGAGTAACCGCGCGTAATGAATAAGCGTGGAATCGGTAGCAAGAATGGCGGACTTCACCGATGCTCGACCCTTGTGGGAGAGACGCCGGTGAAGTGAAGCCTGAATCACGTATTGGAAGTTGAGCTCAATTTCGTGGGTTTCCGACGTATCGGAGAATCGATTGAAAGGCTCCTGCGTTGCGGCTTCGAGATCTTCAATAACACTGATGACCTTGTTAACCTCTGCTTCGTCGATCAAACCGCGCGGTCGATAAATGAGCAGCCGAGTGTCTTGGTGAAACTCAATTTCAGGTGGAAGCTTCATTGCTCAAAATTCTTATCAATGACTCACTTGTTCCGGCGGGAAAATGGTTTTCGAATCGTCTTTCATGCTGATGACGATCCAGCCCTTCTTCTTTGCTTCGATCATAAGCGTGTCATTTGAAGGTGCTGATCTTTGCGTCCACTGGTCAACGCCGGGATGACCAGTAAGCATCGGCATCGGCTTCGAGTCGGTCCAATCGCGTGTAGTAGTCCGGGAACTCCTTGAGATGTGCCCAGGCGATCTTGCCTGTCAAATCCATGTCGTTATTGGTAACGTTGGTTTGCGGGTCCCGGGCCCCGTGCTCGAGCTCCACTTCCAGACCACGGCGGAACTGGTCGAGATCGATCGTCGCCCAATCGACGCCGAGTTTGCGGCCAACCCGCTTGGCCACGGCGACACTTATTCGTTGTTTTTTGGTTTTCATTGTTCTGTCATTTTATCGGTTTGACTCAGTTTGATCCACTCGGATTCACTCGGATCGCAAACTGCCGTCAAAGTTGCAATCGCGAGCAAGGCCGGAATAAGCATTGACACAAATGAGGGGCACTGATCAATATCGCGGGCGTGCTACCTCGGGTGAGGATGGTGCATAGTGAATTTCCTGTTAAGAGCGCGGGCAGTAAACGGCCCGCGCTTCCCTTTTCCCTGAAATTAGGATACCACCAACGTGCAAAGCGACTCGTCCGAAGCATTATTTGGATGGGCGCACGTGATCGATAACTCGTGACGGTCTGAAAAAATTAAACGCCACGACGATGAGACTCTTATCGCGCTGTGGGTGGTTTACGGTTTGGCGGCTGGAGAAAAACAGAGGATTGCCCCCTGTTTTGTTTTATATCCTCAGTTCTCTCGGTCCTATTCGGACACCGCCTCGAGAGGAACGCCGAGCCAGTCCGCCGCGGCCTCGCGATCCGTGAACAAGGCGACATGGAGCGGCGAATGGTCCGTTAGCATCGCGTGCAGTTTGGCATAATGGGTGGTGTCGGGGCTGGCGACGTAGAAGGCGGATTTCACTGCAGGCCTGGGCGCGGCCGAGACACGCCGGCCGAGCGCAACGTGAAAGACAAACTCGAAATTAAGATCAACCGCGTCGAGGGCTGACAAGTCGACGAATCGGTTGAGCGGCTGGCTGTTTCGTTTTTCGACAGTCTCAGTGAACTTCACCATTTCGTTAACCGCTGATTCATCCAGGATGCCGCGCGGTCTCCAAAGAATAAGAGACAGATCTTTACGGAACAAAACGTGAGCGGGAAGTTTCAAGCTATTTTACCAGTTTGGTTTTTATGGCTTTTGTCTGCTCTATGCTGAACTTGACAGTGCGTGCGTTTTTTCATTCCACGAGCGTCGTGATGCGACCATCACGGATCGCTTTGAGCAATGCCTGATAATCGCGTTCGTTTTGCTCCGCGTATGCGAGTGCGAATGTGGCGACTGCTTTGTCAAAACTGGAGTTCGACCCAAGGTAACCGCTAATCATCGCTGCATCGCCAGACTTCGCATGAGCGCGCGCAAGCGCCCAGCCGCACCAACCCGAATAGAGTCCCAGCCGGCTGGCACTAATGCCTTCAATCAAAGGCTTGATTTTGACATCGTGAAGCTGGCGGACATAAAAATGCCGCCCTTCATATTCGGTCCATCCGAGGAACAGATCGCTCGCCGCCTGCATCAACCGTTGACCAACCACGACGCGCTCACCACGATTGCTGTAGCGGCTTTTCCCAGCGTAAGGTTCGAGCACGCTCACGCGCGCTTCCTTCACCTGGAGAAAGAGCACATCATCGGTGTCAGCCATCAACAACAGAATTCCGCACATCGTCCCCACGCTGCCTACGCCTACGACCTTAATGGCGACATCCTTCAACTCGAAGCGATCCAGCAGCTCGCGGCGTTCATCGCTCAGCGTCGTACGATATTCTCGGAACGCAGCTTTAATTGCGTGACCGTAGTCGTCGTCTGCGCCGACGTCTCCCTGGTGGAAGATGAGCGGCGGATTATCTTTGATGCGCGGCTGGCCGCCTTCTATAGTCGCCAGCTTCGGAAAATCGTCCTCGAGCAACGAACGCGCGACGGCTTTATCAATCTGTGCCTGCACCTCCTGGCGCCACTTTTTTCCGCTAATCGCGCTCAGGATGTCAGCGGCATCGATGTGCTGATACCAGCGCTCAAACACGGTCATCTGCGAGAAGTTGTGAATGTGCTCGCGATAACTTTCGACGCAGAGCAGAGCCATTTCGCGCGCCTCAGTTTTGTTGTAGCCGTTGTGCCGCCCAGCGACGACGCAACTGGCCGCCAGGCGTTTCACGTCCCATTCCCAAGGCGCGGGGAGCGTCTCGTCGAAATCATTAATGTCGAAAGCGATGTTTCGTTCCGGCGTGGCGAAGCCGCCGAAATTCAGCAGGTGGCAATCCCCGCATGCCTGCACGCGAATGCCGGAAACGGGTGTGTGTGCGAGGTCCGCTGCCATAATCGCTGCCGCCCCGCGATAAAACGCAAACGGCGACTGCATCATGCGCCCGTAACGAATCGGCACGAGCTGCGGCATCCGCCCGACACTCGATTCGATGAGCAGGTCGATCGGATCAGGCCGCTTGGTGCGCGGCTTCCAGCTTGCTTGCGCAACCCTGGCGCACTTGTCACGCAGCGCTTTGCCAGCAGCCGAGCGTTCCTTACGAGTCGGTGTCATAGTTTGCGCAGCCATCGACCCTGGAGTAGCTCGTCCGCAATGCTTGGCCGCATGCGACAGAGGACATGGCATTTTCAGCCTATCCCTCGCGGCAAAAAAAACAAATAAGACTCGAGGCCTACGCGAACGGAAGTCAGAAGTCAGCCGGGAGAAGTAAGAGATCAGGCCTGATTTAGCGCTTTACGCACGGCGGCGATGAATTGTTCGTCGCCGAACGGCTTCATAAAGAACGCAACCGGCCCGATGGCCATCGCAGTTGCCCGCGCCGCGAGATCTTCGCGCGCCGTGATAACAATCACTTTCGTGTGCGGCGAAATTGCACAGAGCCGGGCTAGCACTTCCAAGCCGGTCACGCCGTCCATCCAGATGTCGGTCACGACTACTGGCACACGATGACTGCTGGCGTGCGCCAGAAAATCTTCCGCTTTATTGAACGGGCGAACCTTTAATCCCTCCGACGCTAGCAGGTATTGCATCGATTTGAGGACCGAAGGGTCGTCATCCACGATGCAGACCTCATTTGCTTCTTCGTCACTCGATTCGCTCATGCCGCCGCTTTACTTTTTTGCACTTCTCCGCGCGCAGCCGGTAAGCGAACGACCATACGCGTCCCGCGATCCCCGGCATTCTCGCCGGCAATCGTGCCGCCGTGCGCCTCAATAATCGATCGAACAATGGCGAGACCCATGCCCATTCCTTTTTGTTTTGTGGAAAAGAAGTGATCGAAGACTTTGTCCGGGCGATCCTTTGGCAGTCCCGTTCCGAAATCGCGCACTGTAAATTCAGCCACGTCGCCTTTATCGGAGCGCGTGCTGACAATGACACGTCGTTCTACCGGCGGAAGTGATTCCATGGCGTCGAGTGCGTTGATGATGAGGTTCAGCAACACCTGTTGAATTTGAACAAGAGTTCCCTGCACTCCAGGCACGGTGGGGTCGAGCTCAGTCGTGACAACACTTTCGCGATTCAATACGTCGGAGCTGACGAGTCGCACGGTATCTGAAATAATTGCATTGAGATTCAACAGCGTCTGCTCGCTGGTTTCTTTGCGCACCAAACTTCGAATCCCGCGAATTACTTCTCCGGCGCGCTGGCTGTCCGCCGCGATCTCCTGCAATAATTCCCGCAGCAATACAGGATCGATATTTCCACGGTCGAGAAAACGACGCGCGGCAGAGGCTTTGTTCGAGATTGCGGTCAGAGGCTGATTGATTTCATGCGCGAAGGACGCAGTCATTTCGCCCATTAACGCTACACGATTGCGATGCGCCATTTCTTCGCGTTGAACCTGAAGCTGAAGCGCGGCCTGCTTTTGCGCACTCACGTCAAGCGTTACTCCAATGGTTTCTAAAATGTTGCCGTGTTCATCTCGCAAACAGCGTCCACGCATAATCACCCAGCGCGTTTTGCCGTATTGCAAAAGAAGGCGGTGCTCGGTCTCAAACGCTTCACGCAAAGCGCAGGCACGATCGTACTCGGCTTTCACTGCAGCTCGTTCATCGGGATGGACCCGTGAAAGGATCAGCTCACACGTCAATGGCAGGTTGGAGTCGAAGCCATAAATCCTGCGTCCCTTATCGCTCATCCAGGCGTCGCCTTCTGGATACAAGACCCAGAAAGCGAGGTCGGCCGACTCAGCAGCCACGCTGATACGGGCATCACGCTCCCTCAAGATCTCTTGTTGCTGCTGGCGCTCGATCGCGATGCCGGCAATATGGGTCGCGATTTCGGTCAACCGCGTTTCTTCAGGCTGTGGACCGCGCGTCTCCTGGCGATACATCGCAAAGGAGCCCAGCACGTCGCCTCGGGAAGAAAGAATCGGACTCGACCAACACGCGCGCAGTCCGCAGATTTTTGCGAGCTCGCGATAGTCCGTCCAGAGCGGATCGGTCATGACATTAGTCACAATCACTGGCTTGCGTGTAAACATGGCCGTGCCGCAGGAACCATTGCGCGGCCCGATAGGTGAGCCGTCGACCGCTTTCACATAAGCTTCCGGCAAATTCGGCGCTGCCCCATGACGAACGTGTTTCCCGTCGCGGTTCAAAAGAAGAATTGAACAGCGTAGTCCTTCGGCCTGACCTTCCATGAGAAGAACAAGGCTCGTAAGAACTTTTGACAGCGGTGCGTCAGCCGCGATCATTTCCAAGACGCGGCTTTGTCCAGCGCGAAAGAATTCTTCTTCCTTGATTTCGGTAATGTCGCGGCAAACAATGACGCCGCCTAACAGATTACCGTCGGCGCCACGCAGCGGGCGACCAGTGATTCGCGTCCAGATGCCGTGAGGCACCTTTTCGTGTCGTACGAACATCTCAATGTTATCGACTTCCTCACCACGAATCGAACACGTCATGGGCAACTGATCGTGCGGAAACGGGGTCACCTTGTCCGGCAGAAACAATTCATAATGCTGCGACCATTCGGCTGGCGGCATTTCCATTGCACCTTTTCCGAACATGCGCTCTGCCGCCGGATTGAAGACAAGGAAGTTATTGTCCTTGTCGGCGACGATGACGGCATCGCCCATGTTCGACAAGATGGAGCGCAGGATTTCGTTCGTGCGGGAGAGCTCGGCAGTGCGGCGCGTTACTTTTTGCTCCAACTGGTCCCGGCTCTCGCGCAATGCGCGCTCCAACTCCCGTTGCTCGGTAACGTCGGTGTTAGTCCCAAACCAGCGCGCAACCTTGCCCTCTGCATCGAAGATGGGAAGCGCTCGCGAAAGGAACCATCTGTATTCACCAGTTTTACTCCGTAACGGGAAGGTGTCCTCCCAGGGTTGGCCGGTCGCAAATGCGACCTTGATGCGTTCTACCACTCGAGCGATCTCATCCGGGTGATGGACCTTCTGCCAACCCCATCCTTTCATCTCCTCGAGCGTGGTGCCGGTGTACTCGTACCAGCGGTCGTTGTACCAAAAAATGTAACCTTCGCCGTCGGCCATCCAGGCGAGCTGGGATATGGAGTTTGCCAGAGTCCGGAACTGTTGCTCTCTTGCGGCTGCCTCCGCGTGCGTAGCGCGATGAAGCAAATCTAATTGGCCGGCGACCGATACGATCACGTTTAGCAAGCGCTCACTTTGGGCGCGAGACTCGCGCATAAAAAATTCGAGGACAGCGATGACCTGGTTGCCTGAGAGAATCGGAACTCCAACGCCCGTCTTTAGATCTGCGATCCGGGCGGCCGCCGATCGCGGAAAATTAGGATCGTTGGTGACGTTCTCAATCCAGGCTGGCCGCTTCGATTCCCACACGCGGCCGGGAAGACCAACGCCGGGTTCAAAGTGAGATGCCTCGGAAGCGGTCCTGAAAGGTTTTAGCTCACCATCACCGCAATACCACGCCGAAACGAAATCAAGACCAGTTCCTTCCGGGTTTGGCACCCATGCGTGTCCCAGAACCCAGCCCGTCTTCTCGCAAACGTCGCGAAGCACAACTTTCAAGGCCGATGATAGGTCTTCGGCTGTGGTCAATTCCGTTGTAATCGTTTGGAGCAAACTCAGCTGCTCTTCACTTTCGTGGCGCTTCTGTTCCGCGCTTTGAGACGGATCAGCTTTTTTAGGATCGCTGCTCATAATGGTAGGCAATGTTGGATTCCGGACGATCGATGGAACCTTAAGTAATCTTCCTCAACCCCGTTAGGACGAATATTGGACTTTAGGCCTATTGCCTACAAGTCAAAGGCGAGTGGGATTGGGTCGTTGGCTACAAGTGCCACTCAAAATGGCCGGGAGAGATTCGTCGTCGTCAAATAGCCTGGGCGCTCCGAAAGAACCAACGATTGGAAATATCCGTCGTCGGAACTTGGGGGAATACGCCCTTCTAGCAAAGCGATATTTTCAATACCGAACAATCGTCGGGGGGCGGCGTGCCCTTGAGGTGCTCGAGCGTGCGATTACGAATCTCGGCGATAGTCGGACCATGGCGATTACCCGGCGCGACAAGAAAGTCGACAAGCCGGTCGAGAGAGGCGGTCTCCTGTTGCCGCCGGGTTTCAAAAACCCCGTCCGAAAAGAGATACAATTCCGTCGGAAAGAGCAGCGGAACTTCTAACGTCGGGTAATTAGCCTGACGGAAGCAACCGACTGGCGGACCGCTCGCGGCTAACTTCGGATTCTTGCATCCCGCTGCGCGGAGAACTGCGGGAGGATGGCCACCACCAGCATAGCATAATGTTCCGTGTGCCAGGTCCGCGATCCCGTACCAGATCGTGAAATAGAGGTGGTCACGCGATTGCGAGAAGTAAACTCGGTTCAACGCGCGCAGCACCGCACCGGGATCGCTCCAGTCAGTGTCTGCGAGGCCACACGTGCGCAGCGTGTCGATGATAGAAACCGCCAGCAACGCGGACTTCACACCGTGACCAGAGACGTCGAGAAGATAAAAGGCGAATCGCTCCGAATCGATCCAATGGTAACCAAGGCCGTCTCCGCCAAGTTGCGCGGAAGTGGCCATGAACCAATCTGCCGAGAGCCGTTCCTCAGTGATGGGGCGAGGCAAAAGGGACATCACATAATCCACTGCGCCCGCGAGTTCCGCATTCAGCGCTTCCTGTGTCGTGCGCAGAGCATCGTATGCCTGCGTGATTTCCTGAGCGCGTTGTTCCGCTGCGACCTTCGCGATGCGCAACTGGTCAACCGCGCGCGCTCGTTCGATCACTATGCTCGCCAAATGAGTAGCCATGCGGATCAGCCCTCGATCGTGCTCGCTCGGTCGGTGCGGGTGGCGATAATACATGGCAACAGTTCCCAACAGAGCGCCGTCGCTGGAGAAAACTGGCGTCGAACAGCAGGCGCCGAGTCCGAACTTTGCAGCGAGCTCAGCGTAGTCGGCCCAATGAGGGTCGGTGGCTATATCTGTCGCAAACACCGGTTCACGCTTGTAAGCAGCGCTCCCACATGACCCGACACACGGACCGATGTGCACGCCGTCCACGATTCGATTGTACTCTGCGGGCATGCTGGGCGCCGCCCCGTGTCGCAGACATTGGGCGGGCTGATCGAAGACCAACACCGTGCAAATCATTTCATCACATGATTGCGCTTCAACACCGCGCACCAAGACATCGAGGACAGTTGCAAGCGGCGCTCCAGACGCGATTTCCTGCAAGACTCGCTTCTCGTTTGCGAGTGCCTCCTGCGCGCGTCTGCGTTGGGTGATGTCGCGGAAGCTCCATACACGGCCAACATTTCGTTGCTTGATCAGTTGAATTGCCGAATTCCGCTCGAAAACGCGCCCGTCCTTCAACTGCAAGACATCGAAAGTCTCGGGCGGGGACGAGGCGACAATTTCGTGGACGCGTGCGAGATACCCGGCCGGATCTTTCAACTGCGGGCTAATGTAATTCCACAGTTCAGTAGCATGAGCCGATATCATCACGTGAGGCGGGATTCCCCAAAACTTGAGATACTTCTCGTTAAATTCCCTGACGTAATTCGCCTGGTCAGTGACGAGGATAGCGTCCGTGGTGGACTCGAGCGTGGCATGCATGATCGCAAGCGCTGTGGCCAGTTCATCGGTGCCCTGTTCACCGCTTACGCTCCTGTGCGCTTCTTTAGACCTTTTGGCGCTCGAGCTCTCTGCTTGCGGGCCTTGCCCGGCGGACACAACATTTGCGGACAGGCCGTAATCTTTCATGGTTAGGTAACGCGACGCTAGCACGCTCTAGCCCTGAGCGTCGCATACTCCTCAGTTATAAAGCGATAACCGAGAAGATGGAAGCAAATCTGAAAATGCTTCTGTGGTTTCGCGGACCGCCAACGGTGATCACTTGGCTGCGATTTGCGATGGGGACTTCACGCAGCGAAAACCGAGATGATTCGTGCCGGTGTTGACCTCTCCTTTGCCGCGGGTGCCGACAATGTAGCGGGAACAATACTGGTCGTTGCAAAGAAACGACCCGCCGCGATGAACACGCTTCTTCTCGTTAGGTTCAGCGGGATCAAATGGCGAGTCCGGCCCCTGCGGGTTGCGCGCCACGCCGCCTTTGCCTGCGAGCGTCTCGTAATAATCTGGGCGATACCAATCGCTGCACCATTCCCAGACGTTGCCAGCCATGTCGTAGAGGCCGTAACCATTTGGCGGAAAAGATTTCACCGGGGCGATGCCGGCGTAACCGTCTTCGCCTGCATCTTTCACTGGAAACTTTCCCTGCCACGTGTTGGCCATCCATTTTCCGCCGGGCCGAAGTTCGTCGCCCCACACGTATGTCTTCCCCGATAAACCGCCGCGCGCCGCAAATTCAAACTCCGCTTCGGTCGGCAAACGTTTACCCGCCCATTTTGCATAAGCTTCCGCGTCAGGGTACGCAATCTCCACCACGGGATAATTCTCCTTACCTTTAATATCGCTTTGCGGACCGAACGGGTGACGCCAGTTCGCGCCTTTTACGTAGCTCCACCATTGATAATGATCGTTGAGGGGGACTTCCTGATCCGTCGGCGCAAACACGACCGCACCCGCTACCAGATTCTCCTCCGGCGCAGTTGGAAACTCCTCCTTTGTTGGTGCGCGTTCAGCGATGGTGACATAACCCGTCGCCCTAACGAATTTCTCAAACTGCGCGTTTGTTACCGTGGTCGCGTCCATCCAGAAACCGTCCACGTAAACTCGGTGCAAAGGTTCCGAATCATTTGAGCCCATCGGCATTTCCCGGTTGCCTTTCCCACTCACCGCCGCGCCCATGGAAAATTCGCCGCCGGGAATCCAGACCATTCCCGGTGGCGCTTTCCTCGGCGCACTCGTTTTGTTAGACAGTGTCGGCGCGAATGCGGAACTGCCCTCCTGAGCGTCAAGCCATTGTGCGAGAGCCGGGCTAAAACCGACAACTGCAATAAGAGTAAAAATGATTCGGCTCACTTCAGTCCTCGATCGTTGCTGCGATATCTTCTGCGGTTTCCACAGTTTTCTCGTCAGCCGCGCTTAGATTGGAAGGCTTCGTATCTACGGTTACCTTTTCGATTTTGCCGGTAAACTTGTTCTCTCCCGGCTTATAATCGTTGGACACCATCGTTTCGTTGTCCACGCCGACGTCGGTGCCTTCGTCTGCTGAAAACGCATACGGTTGCGTTTTTGGAATGCGTCCTTCCGCCACCTTTTGTCCGTCCACATAGAGCGCGCACTTACCGCCTGAGCCAGGCTTTGGCGCATCGACTACGAACTCGTATTTGATCTCGTGTTTGCCCGGTGACAGAGCCGTCTGACTGCCGATATTGGTCCGTTCCACTCCAAAGTAATTGTACTCGTGATGGATCTTTCCGTCCTTCATGTAGAGCACCCAACCTCCGAACGCGCCGGCTTGTGCAATGATCACACCATTTGTATTTGCGTCCTTCAATTCTACCGGCGCTGTGACTGTATAGGAGCGGTTCTTTACGTTGATGAACGCGTTTTCCGCCATGCCGGTCATCCCCGGGTAAACCGTGAGCGAAGTCCGATTGCCCATCAGGTCGGGTCGCCCGGCAATGGCCGCATCAAAGCGCTCTGATCTGCGGTCATCGATAGGCAGCACGTGGTTCTTAATTGCTTCCTTGGTGAAGAGGTCCTGAAGCTCTTTTAGCTTTGCGGGATTTTGCGTGGCGAGATCGTGGGCCTCGCTGAAATCATCGGCTACGTGGTAAAGTTCCCAAGTGTCCTTGGAAAGGGGTGGAAGCGGCACCATCAACCAAGGAATGGAATGGCGTGTACAGGCAATCCAACCATCGTGGTAGATGCCGCGATTGCCAAACATCTCGAAATACTGAGTGGTATGTGTCTCGTTGGCTTTGGGATTGTCGAACGTGTAAGCCATTGAGGTTCCGTCGAAAGGCCTTTGGGTCGTTCCGTCGACACTCTTTGGAAACGGTAAGCCAGCGGCTTCAAGAATAGTCGGTGCGATATCCGTGACATAAGTGAACTGAGAACGAATTTCTCCCTTGGCTTTAATGCGCGCTGGCCAATGGATCACGACTCCATTTGTAGTGCCGCCGTAATGCGAAGCGATCTGCTTCGTCCACCGAAACGGTGTATCGCCTGCCCAAGCCCAGCCGATAGCATAATGCGGGAACGTCGTTGGGTCGCCCCAGTTATCTATGTGCTTCATCATTTGGGGAGCAGTGCCGATGATACCATTCAAAGCCATCATCTCGTTATAGGTCCCTTCCGGCCCTCCCTCGGCGCTAGCTCCATTGTCGCCCGCGATGTAGATAAACAACGTGTTATCAAGCAGGGACATCTCCTTTAAGGCATCGACCAGGCGTCCTATTTGTTCATCTGTATGCTCGGCAAAACCGGCGAAGGTCTCCATTTGTCGCGCCTCAAGTTTTTGCTGGTCGGGCGTCTGGGAATCCCAGGAAGGAATTTCTTTCGGTCGCTTCGTTAGCTCCGCGCTGGCAGGGATAACACCCATCTGTTTTTGCTTCGCAAATGTCTCTGCGTTTAAGGCATCCCATCCCTGGTCGAATTTGCCTTTGTAGCGGTCAATATATTGCTTTGGGACATGGTGCGGAGCATGCAGCGCGCCGGTGGCGAAATAAACAAAGAAAGGTTTGTCCGGCGTCAATGAATGTTGCGCCTGCATCCAGGCGATCGCCTGGTTCGTCATATCAACAGTGAAATGGTAATCCGGAGTGTGCGGCGGCTCTACCCGAATGGTTCCATCGAAAATCGCCGGAGCCCACTGATTGGTTTCGCCACCAATGAACCCGTAAAACTTATCGAAACCGGAATGCGTAGGCCAACGATCAAACGGTCCGGAAACCGAAACCTCCCACGGAGGCGTTTCGTGATACTTTCCAAAGGCAGCGGTGCTGTAGCCGTTTAGTCGCAACATCTCCGCAAGCGGCGCCACACTTTGCGGACGGATTCCGGTGTTGCCGGGAAATGCGGTGGCGAGTTCCATGATCGCGCCCGCGTTGTTCACGTGATGATTGCGTCCCGTCAACAATGCAGTGCGAGTGGGCGAACAGAGGGCCGTGGTATGAAAATCATTATAACGCAAGCCGTCCGCCGCCAGATGGTCCAGCGTCGGCATCTTGCATGGACCACCAAACGCACTTGGTTGTCCGAAACCGATGTCGTCAAGCAAAACGACGACCACGTTCGGCGCGCCTTTCGGCGCGTTCACCTCGAACCGCGGCGGCGGACTAGCATTACGGGCGTCAAGTTCCGTGATAGTTGGCGGCTGCGGCTCGGGAACCGGGAGCACCGTGCGATTAATCTGTTGTGCCATCAGCGGCAACGACAGCAAGCTCGACGCAGCGACAAGCAAATGTATCAGTGGTGAATTTTTCATCACGATTTCTGATTTCATGGTGATTGGATTGGTCGTTTCAGTGTCACTTAGACTCTCAAAATCTCCGACGGCGGTTCACCTTGCCCTCGATGTCGATGCCGTGCCTTGAGCAATGTTGTCGCGGCTCTAGGGACTGTGCCTACGAGACTTTTCTCCATCTTCGATCCCTGCAAGCCCAAGCCAGCCATCAATCCTCTTTGGCTAAATATGAACGCGCGATAACAATTGAACGCGTCGGATGGACGCTTGCTTAGAAAGTAGCGGCTTGCACAAGTTGGAAGTGCATCTTGGTTCCCGGGCTGATCACCAATGTGCCAGCGGTATGTCCATACTGCGCCTGTCGCCCTGTCGTCGTCGGGCTACCTGGTTGAAACCCGTTTGTTTTTACCGCGACATTGCGTCCGTTCACAGAAATCGACGTGAGTTCCAGACTGAGTGGTTCGGATTTGCGCGGGTTTGCGCGAGAAGAGCGAATCTTCCCGAACGCCTTTGTTCCAGCTTTCAATACGACCGTTCCTTTAACAGCGACGTCCCGGTCGATCTGCGCCGCAAAGGTTCTGCCCACTGGGTCCTGTGACGAGATGGAACTGGCCGTGCTTACGGTAAGCGTTGTTCCGGCGGGGATCGTAGCCGCATTTAAAGATGACGCTACAAAGCACGCGCAAACTGTAGCGATAACAGCAATGAATTTGTTTGGGATCATATGAGTTTGAATGGTTGTGGTTGAGTTGTGCAGAGAAGCTAGGCAGCCGACTCGGAGTGCACTTCCCGTTGATTCTCTTGTACATCAGCAGCCGGCAGATGGGAATCCAGGAACCCCAGCGCATGCGGCACCCTAAGTACGCGCACTCCAGCCTTTTGTTGTTGGTCGACGATCTGATCGCGCAGCGCCTGCATCCGCGTCCAATGCACTTTTGGGCGGAAATGATGTTCTGCATGGTAGCCGTTGCAAAACCAGGTCCAGTTATAGAGCTTGCCGTACGTGCTCACCCCCCAGGCGATCGGTTCGTCGGGATTGCCGCCGTAGTGGCGATAATACCCGTTCAGGTAAGAGAGGCAGTGGCCGAAATACCAAAACGGCAAAAGGAAACAGATGTAATGCCAGTTAAGGATACCGAGAATAACAAATGTGATAACGAAGCATGCCAGCTCGAACACTCCCCAAAACGCCTCGCGCGGATTTTTACGCTTCAATTCCTTGAAAACGGTCTTCGGGTCCTCACGAAAGAAACTGCCAAAGGTATATTTTAACGGATGCTCCGCTTCACCGTGTTGGCCGTGCTTGTAAATCGAAATCCAATCAATGGTGTCACCATGATCGTCGGGGCGGTCGGCGTTTCCCTTGTGGTGTTGCATGTGAATGCACTCGTAAAAAATCTGGCCAAACCCAACCGTGATCGATTCCATGATGCTGAACAGCCGATTCAGTAGCGGCGAACGGAAATACGGATTATGAATGAAGTTGTGGGAAATACCGTTGATGTTCCAGGAAATGCTGACCGAATAGACAAAACCAAGAATCAGCATCACCCAGAGCGGCACGCGTGGGAAAAGATAAAACATCGCGAAAAAGTACGCGCAGTGCAAAATGGCTGCGGCGACCGGGATGACGTCCCATCTTGTGTGGGCAAAAATTCTAGAATTCGTCTTCGGGCGATCGATTGGAACGAAATTACTCGAACAGGTTGGCATTCGTTCAGCTCCCACTCTGTTGGAATACACAATATTGACTGAAAAATCCAGTCGGGAATTTTCCTGGATTCCTTTAAAGCCGCTTCACGTCGAAGGTCACATTGCAGACAGGGCAAACCGAACGGCGATGAGAAACTCCTCATCGTCGAATGGTTTGGTGAAAAAAGCTGACGCACCAGCTTTTAGAGAGGTGGAGCGGACGAGCGGATCGTCTTTGCCGGTGAACATTATGACCCGCGTCGAAGGCGAAAGCTCACGGACTCGGGATTGAACCTCAAGCCCATTCATGAGCGGCATCCAAACGTCAATTATTGCGACGGTAGGCCGATGAACCTTCACGTAATTCAAAAACGCGTCTGGATCACTAAACTGTTCGGGGTGCCAACCTGCCGACATGAGAAGCCGATTCAGGCCTTTCAAGACAGAGGAATCGTCGTCTAAAAGACAGATTAGATTTGTGGGTGGTGCAAGCAAGACAAGCGAACACTACGCCAGCGTGCGCCCGGGCCATATTAGACTTTAGTCCCACGCCACCCGGCGGGCGCAATGCGTGCTGTTTCAGCCAAACGCACGAGGTCAGCTACCGACGCGATACGGAGCTTCTTCATTACGCGCCCGCGGTGAACCTTGATGGTCTTTTCTTTGGTGCCGAGTTCGCCCGCAATCTGTTTGTTTAACATGCCTGTGATCACGAGTTGCATCACTTCGAACTCGCGCGGGGTTAAAGAGTCCAGGAGACGCCGGACTTCAGCTTTCTCCGCGCCCTGTCGCCGTTGCTCGACAGAGCGCGCGAGCGCGCGCTCGATACATTGCAGCAATTCGTCGTCCCGAAACGGCTTTGAAAGAAAATCAACTGCGCCGGCTTTCATCGCCTTTGCACACATCGAGATATCGCCGTGACCAGTGATGAACACGAGTTGTTCTTCCCGGTGGCGCTGGATCAAAACGCTTTGCAGATCCATTCCGTTCAGCCCTGGCATCCGCACATCAACGACGATGCAGGCCGGTCCCGGATGTTGCTTACGCATGAGAAAATCAGCCGCCGAGCCGAACGTCTCGTTTTCGTACCCAAACGATCGCAATAACCGCGAAACACCTTTTCGGACTGATGCGTCGTCATCGATCAAAAATACGAGACTGTTCGAAGGGATCATGTCTGAAGCCCGCTATTTGGCGGAAGAACAAACTCAAACCGAGCGCCACCGCCATCAGCATTTTCAGCTGTGATTGTGCCGCCGTGCGATTCAATAATGGAACGCACAATAGCCAGCCCCATTCCCAGCCCTTCCGTCTTCGTGCTGAAGAAAGGATCGAAGAGACGATCTCGCGTCTCCTCCGAAAGGCCGATCCCATAATCGCGCACGCTTATCCGAGCTGTGCCATCCCCATTTGCTTGTGTCGCGATCGCGACCCTGCGACTGGAGCCCGGTGTCTGTCGCATCGCATCGAATGCGTTGATCACAAGATTCAGTAAAACCTGTTGGAGCTGGATCGGATCGCCTTCGACCACGGGCAAATTCGCATCCAGGGAAGTTTCCAACTGGCACGAGTGCAGCAGTGCATCCGCGGATGCCATGCGCGTGGTATCCATTACGACCTCGTTAAGATCGACCGACCGGCGCGCGATCTGCTCTTTCTTCACCATGCTGCGAATCCCGCGAACGACGTCGCTGGCACGGCGGCCATCCGAGATGATGTCACCGAGCAGTTCGCGAACTTCGCCAAGGTCGACATCGCCCCGATCGATAAAACGCTGACCGGCTGCGGCGTTACTGAGAATTCCAGCAAGCGGTTGATTCAATTCGTGGGCAACGGACGCAGACATTTCACCCATCAATGCTACGCGACCGAGATGAGAAAGCTCGACGCGATCGCGTTGCGCATCGAGTTCCGCCTGTTTGCGTGCCGTGATGTCGATGCTGATTCCCAGAATTCGTGCGGGTTTTCCCTGCCCATCGAAGTGAACGCTGCCACGCATTGACATCCAACGCACGACTCCGTCGGGCAAAACGAGGCGATACTCTGAATCGTAGTCTTTTGCGTCCCGAATCCCGTCACTGATGGTCTGCCGGATCCGGCTGCGGTCCTCCGGGTGCACGCGAGAGACAAAGTCTTCGAAGGTAACTTTTCCTAAAGCCGGCCACCCCAGGAGGGTTCGGCGGGCGTTAGTAGCCCAGATCTCATCCGTTGCGAGGTCCCATTCCCAAATTCCCAGATTAACCGCGTCTGCTGCCAGGCGCATGCGCTCTTCGCTTTCCCGCAACGCCTCGTCCTTGTTTAGCAGTTCAGTAACATCGACGCAGGACCCAATGTAGCCGGCGAACTTTCCTTGCGCATCGTACCGCGGCACGCCTTGATCCGAAAGCCAGCGATACTCGCCATCGTTTCGTTGCAGGCGGTATTGCATAACGAATGGCTGCCGCGTTTCGAATGCGCTGGCGTAAACCTGCAGGCACTGTTGCAGGTCGTCCGGGTGCACCCCTTCAGTCCAGCCGTTTCCTAGCTCCTGTTCCATGCTGCGTCCCGTAAACTCCAGCCACGGTTTGTTGAAAAAAGTGCAGAGCTTGTCCATACCGGACATCCAGATGAGCACGGGAGCGGCATCGGCCACGATCTGGAAGCGTGACTCGCTTTCGCCCAGCTCAGTCTTTCCAGTTACGCGCTCCTCGATAACCGCTGCCAGACACAATAGTGGGATCGCCAGGCCGATTAGAAAGATTTGAATCGAAAGCGCGTTTTGTTGAGCTGTTCCGCCCGAGAATGGCCCATGTCCGTGCGATGCACTCCAAATCGCCAGGAAGCTGACAATCGAAATACCAGTGCTTTCTCCCGAAACGCCGAATCGCACCGCCGCCCACAGCAGAAATGGCAGAGGAAGAAAGAGAAGAGCCAAGTCCACTCCCGATCCAAATTCATAAAGGACAGTGCGACCAACCGCCAACAGACCGAGAAAGACGATGCATGCCTCCAAGTAACGCGACCGTGATGCTGATCGCAGGTCTTGCACGCCGCTTGCGACCCACGTCACTATTAAGGGCACGATGATTAACGCCGAGAGAGCATTAGACGTTAACCGTATCCGGATCAGTTCCCAGTAACCGTCTTGGCCCCAATGATTCCACACCACGAACGCGGCATCTAAAAACGAAGACAGAAAAGGACCAAGAAATACCACGCAAAGACAAAAAAAGCCCACGTTGCGAAGCGTTGTAAAGCGGACAGGACTGCCAACCAAGTAGCGCATCAAACCCGCGCCAATTACTGCTTCGGATGAGTTGCTGATGAACCAGCCTAAAATCATCAGCGGTGGTACATGGCTCTGCAGCTGCGCAGCCCAATGCGCCGGAAACGCAGCCAGAAGTACGAACCACCAGAGGCGCGGCGGCGTCAGCAAGAACGCTGCAACCAGAATGGAATTCGGCGGCCAAAGAACGGAGATGGGGTGCGGTTTAAACGTCAGTGCAAAGCCGATTTTGCAACCAAGATAATATCCTGCGAACACCCACAACCCGATTACCAACAGACGCCGGTTAAATACCGCACGGACACCATTTCCGATGACCGTGGCTGATTGAACGTCCCGCGGCTCGACGGATACGGAAGAGCCCTTCATCTTCAGCGACCCTTATTGTATGTAGCAATTGATTTCGGGGGGAAGCCTATGTCCCAGGGAAAAAGGTATTTTTCGAAAAGATGCGGGGCAGAAACCAGGACCGATGTGACTGCCTCGATTGCGGTGCCTGCAACCACCGGACTGCCTGCCCTTGGATAGCAACTTCTTCCCACGGCACTCCATTATGACATGGCCATGTCATCGGGAGAAGCCTTGTTTTGTTGCGAGATTTTTCATGTCGCCACGGTTGGTCATCTTTTGGAGTGCCAGGGAGGGGACTCGAACCCCTACGGATTTCTCCACCAGATCCTAAGTCTGGCGCGTCTGCCAATTCCGCCACCCTGGCATAGGATTTTCGATCTTAGATTTTCGATTTGCGATTTCAAGGAGGCGCCTTTCTGAAGCGGCGGTTCCCTCGAACCGCGATGACGCTCCCACGCTCGCAATTCTCGCTACAAAGTTGCGCAGATCACTGTAAGTCAGAAAACAGATGGCCAAGTCGCGAATGTGATCAATCGCCAAGCGGACCGAAACCATCGAATTGCTGAATGAGAACCGGATGGGGCCCGTGGGTTTCCTGCACAAAGCTGGGGCTTGTCGTTAGTCCGTATGCGACGAGCGCCTGTTTGTAAGCATTGTACTGGGTTTGATTGCCAACGAGGATCCGGTCCTTGGTCGCAGTCGGATACACGTAGTATAGTGTTTCTTTGTATCCGACAGTGGAAACTTCGCCAGGAGGCAGCGCTGCTACTCGTTCTCGCTGTTTGGGAGTCGTCACACTTTTCCCCCTGAATTCGGCCTGGACCAACAGGGTTTCCTTTTGAGGCGCGGTGCCAGATCCGATGGATGCGTTCTGGCATGCTGTCACCAAACCGAGGAGAGAAAGCGCGGCGACGGCCATTTTGGCAAATGAGAGCGTTGGTTTCATGTTCTTGCGTTCCTCTTTTAGTCTCGATTTTTTAACGTAATCAAGCGGGCGATGGTGACGCCGGCGCAGTTGTCGACGCCTTTGCCGCCGCGGCTTTTGCAGCTGCCTCAGCGGCAGCTTTCTTCTTCGCCTCAGCGGCAGCCACCGCGTCCGCGAGACTCTTGTCAACCGCCTCTGCTTCGACAGGATGGATCTTGTGATAATACCCATTCGATTTGGAAAGTTGCTCTTTGCGCAAAAGCAAGTGATCGAAACGCTCGCGCTGACTCAGCTCGAATTCCTTGTCCATCTTGATCGCCTCGAATGGACAAACTTCGACGCAAATCTGGCAGCTCATGCACACCGAGATATCGATGTCGAAGATTTTCGGATAAAACTGCGGTTTACCCATGTAATCGGGCTTTTTGTCGTCGCTCTTGACGATGTAAATGCACTGGGGCGGACATTCTTTCTCGCAAATCTTGCACGCCACGCAGCGCAGACCTGCGTGGGGATCGTTGTCGTCGTAAATCAGGAACGGAAAATTCCGATAATTTTCCGGAAGAGGACTGCGCTCCTCCGGGTACTGCACCGTGGTCAGCCGCTCCTTCTCGAAATAACTTCCGACAAAGTTCCGTGCTGTGACGGCCATTCCCTTGAGTATGCCTGTGCCAATCATCGATCCACTTCTCCCATTACGATATCGATGCTGCCGAGGATTACCATTATGTCAGCCACAGTGTGCCCGAGACACAGGTCCTCTAGAAGCGTGAGATTAATGAAACTGGGCGGGCGCACCCGGTACCGATGCGGATTCGGACTGCCGTCACTGATCAAATAAAATCCAAGCTCACCCTTTGGTCCTTCGATCCGACCGTACGCTTCACCCACCGGGGGACGAAATGCGCGCACTTTAACTTTTGGATTCACAATGGGGCCGGGTGCAATTTGCGCGAACGCCTGCTTCAAGATCTCCACGCTTTCGTGCATCTCCAGCGCCCGCATCATCAGGCGATCGTAAGTGTCGCCGTGCTCCCCGAGCGGGATCCGGAATTTGAAACGTGGATAAAGCCCGTAGCCGTCTACCTTGCGAATGTCGTAATTCACACCGCACGCGCGCAACATCGGACCCGTGATGCCGGCGTTGATCGCCAGTTCGGCAGATAGTTTGCCGACGTTTTGGGTGCGGCCGATGACGATCTCGTTGCCGAGAATGAGTTCCTCAAATTCGTCGAGAAACTTCGGGAAACGATCGACAATCTGTTTCGCTCGGGCGAGCCATTCATCGCTCGCATCTACGCGACAGCCGCCGAAACGCATGTAATCGCACATCATCCGAGAACCGGATAACGACTCAAAGAGATCGAGGATTTTTTCGCGCTCGCGAAACGCGTACATGAGCGGCGTGCCCCAGGCGCCCATGTCGCTCAACAAAAAACCCAGCAGCGAGGCGTGATTCTGCAACCGTGTCAGTTCCGCTAGAATGACGCGCAGATACTCGGCTCGTTCGGGAACTTCGATTCCGGCGAGTTTCTCAACGCTGAGCGCGTAGGCCCAGTTGTTGGTCATCGAGCAGAAATAATCGAGCCGGTCGGTGTACGGCATCGAGCCGAGGTAACTGGTGTTTTCACCGATTTTCTCGTGATTTCGATGCAGATAACCGAAGACCGGTTTGAGCTTGCGAACGATCTCGCCATCGAGTGCCACATTCATCCGAAACACGCCGTGGGTGGATGGATGCTGCGGTCCCATCGAGACTTCGAGCAATTCGCCCTCGAGCCGCGAGCCCATGCTGAGCGGCGGTCGCTCCATTGCTTCGATTGTTTCAATACTTGCGCTCACTTCTGTTCAGGAAAATAAAGATGCCACTGATGAACACGGATCTGGATTTTCAGTCGCTGAATTCTGACGCGTTCATCCGTGTGAATCAGTGGCCGTGATTTTTTCTGCTCCGTCCAATTGCGGTCGTGGTTGGTAATGCTGCTTCGCTTTCTCCAGCACCTCGTCATGAGGCGTGGGTTCCCATTCGTAATCGTCCGCCTCACGGTAATCTTTCCGCATCGGATGATCTTGAAACTCGTCCCACATCAAGATCCGCCGCAAATCAGGATGACCGTCGAAGCGGATGCCGTACAGATCGAAAATTTCGCGCTCCTGAAATTCCGCGCTCCGCCAGATCGGCGTGAGTGAAGGCAGGTGCGCGTCTTCTCCGCGATCAGTCGTGCGCATTCTGATGATCACCGGCCCGTGTTTATGCGTCATGGAGCAAAGATGATAAACCGCTTCGAGATAGCCGGGGATTTTCTCTTCGATCGTTTCGACGATTTCCTTTTCCTGGCCGTCAATCAGCCTTTTTAGTTTGGTCGTTTTCTTCACGGCGCGGTCCAGCCAATCGACGCCCGTAACATTGGAGCAAAAATCGAGGCACAGCGCCGAATCGACGCGCAAAAATCTCGCAACCGCGGCGCCATGCTCGTTATCGATCAAAAGCGAATGCTGCTGCGATGGACTGCCGTTTTGCACGATTTCAATCTTCGCGCCGGGCACGGCAGCTTCGACGCGGGATTTGATTTGCTCGAGAGATTCCACGGTTAGCTGCGCTCGATTGTCGCTGGATGAAAAACGTCCGGATTCGCGGATGGCTCCAGATCATGTTCGCCAAATTTCGGCACGGGAAACTCGCTTGGCTGATCCGGCTTCAAAAATTCCGCCTTGTCGGCCCCGGTAAGTTTCTGGCTATCGATCTTGTGCTGCAGTTCCATGAATGCATGCAGGAGCGCTTCCGGCCGGGGCGGGCAACCCGGGATGTAAACATCGACCGGGATATAACGATCGATGCCCTTGAGCACGTTGTAACCCTGTTTGAACGGTCCGCCTGAAATCGCGCAGGCGCCCATGGCGATCACGTATTTCGGGTCAGCCATTTGGTTGTAAAGCCGCACAATTTGCGGCGCCATTTTTTTTGTGACCGTCCCGGCGACGATCATTAGATCGGCCTGCCGCGGCGATGGCCGGAAGACTTCGCCGCCAAACCGCGCGATGTCGTAGCGGGATGCCGCGGTGGCTATCATTTCGATGGCGCAACAGGCCAATCCAAATTGCAGCGGCCATATCGAGTTCTTGCGTCCCCAATTGTAAAGTTCCTGCATCGAACTCACCCACACTCCTTGTCGTTGCAGTTCGGTGCGCAGTTTTTCGTCGATTTGTTCGCCCATATGTTATCAAACCTAAAGGAACTAGATACCTAAGCCGATTTGCGGTTAAAAAATGTAACCCCTTTTAGCTGCTTTAACCACCAGCGCCCTAGCGCTGCCACTGCAAACATCCCTTACCCCAAGCCCAAACGAGGCCTTCGAGAAGGAGCAGAAGAAAGATCAGGATCGCGATAAACCCTCCGACCGGCAAAGTGGTAAAGGCGACCGCAAACGGCACGAGAAACACCGCTTCCACATCGAAGATCAAAAAGGTGATGGCATACAGATAGTACTGCGCATGGAACTGAATATGGGCGTCGCCGATCGATTCGACGCCACATTCATAGGTCGATGTCTTGTCGGGCCCGGGCTTTGGCGGCTGAAAAAATCGCCGCCACAGCCACGCGAGCGCCAATGGAATCAAGGGAAAGGCCAGTGCTACGCCGATGAAAATGACAATGAACAAATATGGATTCGGCCTCATGGCATTCGATCAAATTCGCTCGGAAACCGTTCCTGCCAAGTTATAGTTAGGGCAGCGAATAAATCCGTCACGAAATTTCACGGTTTCGCCGGTTTGAAAGAGCAGATCACGAGTTTTACAAGGAGCTGTCGGACAACGAACATGTGCAGGTGCCGGTGGATCGCTCAAGCATTCAGCCCTTGTCCTGATTTCCATTTCATTCTTTGGGGGTCGCCCCAGGTCGGGAAATTGTCATCCCCGGTTTATTTGTTTTGCGTGGAAGGCCGATTTTGCCCTATTGTAAGAGTGCCGCTGTTTCGGCAGCGAAAATTTCTGAGTATATGGACGTTAGCGGCACCATCGGCGCGGTTCTGAATCAAAAGAGCCGCGATATTTATTCCGTGTCGCCAAACGCGACGGTCTTCGAAGCGGTGCAATTGATGGATGAGAAGAACGTCGGGGCGCTACTCGTTATGGATAACGCGCGATTGGTTGGAATCATTTCCGAGCGTGACTACACACGCAAAATCATGTTGCGCGGGAAGCGTTCCCGGGAAACCAAGGTCGCAGAAATTATGTCAACGAATGTGTTCACCATCCATGCGCGTGAGGGCGTGGAGAGATGCCTGCGCCTGATGACCGATCAGCATATTCGGCACTTGCCCGTGCTCGACGGCGACAAGGTCGTGGGCGTGATCTCCATAGGCGACTTGGTCAAACACGTGATTTCCTGCCAGCAAGCCGCGATTGCGCATCTGGAAAGCTATATTCACGGCGGATTTATCGCGGAATAGTTTCTTGCGGTTGTTCCCGAGCCGAGTCGGTGAAGCCCGCAGAATAATCTCAGGGTAACGAACGGGTTTGCTCCAATCCGTGACGCTTCGGCGGGAATGAGGGTATTACGATTTCCAAACAGTTTTGCCGCCGACAATCGTCCGTACCGCACGGCCTTTGAGCTTCCAGCCGTCGAATGGCGAATTGCGGGAAGCTGATTGAAACTGATCCACTCTGACCGTCCACTCGAGTTCCGGATCGATCAACGTTACGTCGGCTCTGCTGCCAACAGATAACGTCCCCGCATCAACTTTCAGCAAACGTGCTGGCTCAATTGTGTACATCTCGACCAACCGGTCGATTCCAATCTTGCGATGTTTGTGCACGAGCAAATCGAAAAATAACCCGAGCTCCGTCTCCAACCCGATAATGCCGAATGGCGCTGCATCGAATTCCACTTCCTTTTCGAAATGTGCGTGCGGGGCATGATCGGAGCACAAGATCGACAGGGTTCCATCCGCAATCCCGTCCAGCAGCGCATCCACGTCGGTTTGCGAGCGCAGTGGCGGGTTCATTTTGTAGTTCGTATCGAAATTTTGGATCGCTTCGTCAGTGAACGCGATGTGATGCGGACAAACCTCGCCGCTGATTTTTACCCCGCGGGCCCGCGCTTGACGAAGCAATCGCACACTGCCTGCGGTCGTGACGTGCTGGCAATGAATGTGATGATCGCAAAGTTCCGCGAGCAAAATGTTCCGCGTGACAACGACTTCCTCGCCGGCAGCGGGCCATCCGGGCAGCCCGAGAAGCGTGCTCCAGTAGCCTTCGTGCACCACGCCGTTGCCCACGAGATTGTAATCCTGGCAATGATCAAGCACGGTCACACCCACCATGCGCGCATACTCGACCGCGCGCCGCATGACTTCGTTATTTTGAATGCAATGGCCGTCGTCCGTGATCGCGACCACGCCTGCCTGTGCAAGTGAGCCGATTGGTGCGAGTTCTTCGCCCGAGAGGTTTTTTGAAATCGCGCCGGCAGGCAAAACGTTCACAGATGCGACGGCCGCCGCGCGATCTTTGATCCACGCGATTGTGCTGGGGTTATCCGCAGCCGGCAAAGTATTCGGCATGCAAACAACCGTTGTAAATCCGCCGGCTGCCGCAGCCCGCGCGCCGGACTCAATCGTTTCCTTGTGACTGAATCCCGGCTCACGCAGATGCACATGCATGTCGATCAAACCAGGGGCGACGATCAGTCCTTTCGCGTTAATCTCTTCAACTTCGGATTTTGGACTTTGGATCTCGGATTTGGAGCCGACGATTTTTCCGTTGACGATGTAAACATCGGCAGTTTCATCGCGTTTGTTTTCGGGATCGATCACTCGACCGTTGCGAATGATTGTCGCAGTCATGTTTGGGAAGCGTGCGCGTCTCGCGTGTTGCCGAGCGCGTCCGCGCGATCGCGAACTTTTCTTCGAGATTCATCCTCTGCGGCGAGGCGATATCGGAGCGAAGTTCGTTTCGGCGCGGCGCCGAAACCTGCACTTCGGATGCGCGCGCCCCTCAGACCGGCGTGTGCCAGCCTGCTCATGTCGCGATCCCTCCGCACAAATACAAAACCGCCATGCGAACGGCGAGACCGTTGGTCACCTGATCGAGAATGACGCTCTGCGATCCATCGGCAACGTCGCTGTCGATCTCGACTCCGCGGTTGATCGGTCCGGGATGCATGATCAGGCACTCAGGTTTCAAGAGTTTCGCGCGTTGTTTCGTTAGGCCAAACAAGCGGATGTATTCGCCGAGGCCCGGGAAATATTCGCGTCGTTGGCGTTCGTGCTGAATGCGCAAAAGATTTACGACATCGGCTTTTGGCAGGACATCTTCGATATTGTGCGAAACCTCTACGCCAAGTTTCTCGAATTCGCGCGGAACCAGGGTGCTCGGGCCGACCAACGTAACGCGCGCGCCGAGCTTGAGCAGACCGAAAATGTTCGAGCGTGCGACGCGACTAAACAAGATATCCCCGATGATCGCCACGTGCAGGCCGCCGATTTTGCCTCTGCGTTCCCGGATGGTGTAGAGATCGAGAAGTGCCTGGGTCGGATGTTCATGCGCGCCGTCGCCAGCGTTGATCACGCTCCCTTTCAGCCGATGCGCCAGAAACTGTGGCGCGCCCGCAGAACTGTGACGGAGCACGATAATATCGGCCTGTAACGCCTCGAGATTGCGCGCGGTGTCTTTGAGAGTTTCCCCTTTGGTCAGGCTGGAGGTCGTCGCCGAGATGTTAATCACGTCGGCGCTCAGGCGGAATGCTGCCAATTCGAACGACGTGCGCGTGCGCGTGCTTGGTTCGACAAAAAAGTTGACCAGCGTTTTCCCACGCAAGGCAGGTACTTTTTTGATTTCGCGGGTGCCGACCTGCTTGAACGCGTCGGTTGTTTCCAGAACGAAATTGATCTCGTCTGCCGACAATTCGCGCAGGCCGAGGAGATCCTTTCGTGTCCAGCGCGTAGTCATGTGCTTTTACCCAGAACTTCCACGGTCACATTCAGTCTCTTTCCAGCCATACTGCGTCTGGTTCGTTGTCAGTTTCTTGCAGGCGGACCTGAATTCGTTCGGGAGTCGCAGTTGGCAAATTCTTTCCGACGTAATCGGGTCGAATCGGCAGTTCGCGATGGCCGCGATCCACCAAAACTGCGAGTTGAATACGTGCAGGACGTCCAAACGAATTGATTGCGTCCATGGCCGCGCGCACTGTGCGCCCTGTATAAAGGACATCATCGACGATAATCACCGTCCGCGTTTCCAGCGGCACCGGAAGCTTAGATACGCGCACGACGGGCAACTCGGGACGCGTTCCGACGTCGTCGCGATGCATCGCCACGTCAATCACGCCGGTACCGACGTGAGTGTTTGCGATCTCAGCAGTGGCAGCCGCTATGCGGCGCGCGATCTCTACGCCGCGCGACGGAATTCCCGTAACCACGATGTCTTCGAGATGGGGATTTCGCTCGACGATCTCATGCGCAATCCGTCGAACAGCGCGACGAATTGCCTCCGCGTCCATGATCGGGACGCTGGCGGGTGAAGTTTGTTTCGGTTTCATCGGTTTCCTTGGCGACCTCGCAGGATCGCTTTAAAGGTAGAAAAATCAGGAGGCGGCCTGTTCGGTGCGCGCCTCCTTTCGTCGTCGCTCTCGCCAGTTGGAGCGATGTTTCACAATCCAATCCAGCAAAGCTCTTTCAAAGCCGATGTCTTTACCGGCTTTTTCACTCTCGATCCACTTGTGTTTCAAAATCTCAGCGCGCTCGGCAAGAAACTCCTTATAGAACGCCGATTCTTTGACGAATTGCGCTTCATCTGCTTCCGAAGACGGCATGTCTGGTTCTTCTTTCATAAGATTTCCACCTAGTCAACTCCGAACGGCTCGGTCGCCGCGAAAATCGAACGTCGGAATTTAGACGAGGAGATCGCGGAGTTTATTTAAAACCCGGTTTGCCGCTCGGGCTGCCGATGCCTCCGCTCATGTCAGGGTTTTGCGAATGTGCTCGGCAATCCGCTTGAATTCAGCAGTTACCGGCGATTGCCGGTCTTCGCGCACGATTGGAATCCCGCGATCGCCTCCCTCGCGCGTGGCTATGTCGATCGGAATCTGGCCGAGCAACGGAACGCGCAAGCGTTTGGCTTCGCGTTCGCCGCCGCCGGTGCCGAAGATGTCGTAGCGTTTGTTGTCCGAGGGCGAGATGAAGTAACTCATGTTCTCGACCAGTCCCAGGACTGGCACGTTCACTTTTTCGAACATCGTTGCGGCCTTGCGCGCGTCGATCAGCGCGACTTCCTGAGGGGTGCTGACGATGATAGCTCCCGACAGCGCTACGGTCTGCACGATCGTCAGCTGAATGTCACCCGTGCCCGGCGGAAGATCGAGCACCAGATAATCCAGTTCGCCCCATTCGACCTGCCGCAGAAATTGTTGCGTGTAGCGCGTCACCATCGGTCCGCGCAAAATTGCCGGCGAAGTGTCGTCGAGCAGAAAGCCCATCGACATCAGCCGCAGCCCATATTGCTCGATGGGGACGATCATGTTTTCATCCGTAGCCGTCAGCCGTTCGCGCGTGCCGAACATGAGGGAAATACTCGGGCCATAAATGTCGCAATCACACAAGCCGACGCGCGCGCCGGTCTGCTCGAGTGCGACGGCAACATTTGCCGCGACGGTTGATTTGCCCACGCCACCTTTGCCGCTGGCCACGGCGATGACGTGTCTCACTCCCGGAATCTGCATCGCAACCATGCCGGCGCCCGTGCCCCCCGGGGGAGCCTGTATATCGATCAGCACTTTCGCGCTCCGGACTCCTTCGATACCGCGGAGTGCGCGTTCCGAATCATTTTTGATTGTTGCCGGAACGTTGGGATCGTTTGTCGCCAGTGCGAGCTGCACCTTCACATCGCCATCGTCGATCTGGACCGATTTCACCAGTCCGAATGAAACTATGTCGCGAGTGAAACCCGGATACTTCACCTTCGTCAACGCGTTCTTCACTTGTGCCTCTGAGATCGACATGTTTCGAACCTACGTTGCGGCGGCATCGAGGTAAACTGCGTGTTGCCCGTTTCGGTGGCTTGGTCCGGGCAGCACACGCGCCCCGCGTGCACGAAAGAAGAATCGCTGTGCGATTACCGATTACCGATCCTGGTAATCTACTTTATAGCGAATCTGGTAGTCGTTTCCGCCTGAGAAGCGGATGGGTTGCTGGTCGGCTTTCGCCACGAAGTCTGGCTTTTGCCATTCAGACCAGGTCCGGTATTTCGCCTTCATCGGATTGGCCGGAAGATGGAGGTTGAAGATTCGATCTTCGTGTCCCGGGAATTTCAGAACGAACAGCCGCTTTGATACGCGAAAATAAAGATCGACGTAGCCAGCGCGTACCGCCGGGTTTTCAGGGGACTCCGTGCGCCAGGTTCCCGGCATGGAATTACGGTCCGTGTCGAGTTCTGGTTCAACATTGGCGAGATTTTCGACGGATTGTCCGTCCGGTGGTTTCACCTCGAATTGCAACTGCGGCGTTGGGCCATTCAGGTTCAGAACGTGCGGTTGAGCTGCATACCAGATCCCCAGGCCGGACGCGGCGATGGCTAACATCGACACACAAACAATGATCAGCCCCGCGAATAGCCAAATCCCGCGTGTTCCGCGCCAGTAAAGCGTGAGAACAATTACGACTGGCGCGACGACAATTGTAACCAGTATCGCGATCGAAACGGCAAAATAGCCGGCGCCACCTTCAAACGACGAAACATGAAACGCACTCGCCAAGGCCGCCCCGAGCGCGAAGCCGAGAAATAGTCCGCCCGCGAGACCAACGGTTCCACCCAGTATTCCGAGAAGAATTGCGCTAACGGAAAGTTTTTTTGTTACGGCTTGCATCCGAATGGTCAGGGCGAACCGGCTGGCGCCGGACTCTGGAGCAGATCAATCCGTTCATGGGTTTGTCCGACCTCCACGACGAGCCCGGAATATTTCCACCGACCAAGTGACTTTTTTGCCGAGACGTAAATTGTCCCTCTTCCCTTCGGACCGGAGATGGGAATTGCCAGGTTGGATTCACCGGACGCGCCGTTGACGTTCGTGTTTCCCGAGACAAGAAAGCCATCTTTGATAGGCGTGCCAAGAGCTTCGATCACTGCGGAATTGCCCCGAGCTTGAGACAACGCGTCCTTGTAAACGTCAGTCGATTTCATCGTGCTGAACACGATCACAAGTATCGAGCCAACAAAAATGACGAAGAAAAGCATCACAGTGAAACAGCCCAGCGGCACGAACCATTTCCAGTTTCGCCTCCACCAGTTTGGTCTGGGCGTCGCAGGCTGCATCAGCGGCTCATCCACAGACCTCTTCTACTTCAGTGACGAAGCTATTTGCAACGCCTCTCTTCAACGGTGCGCTGTGATCCAGGCTTGACGGTTTCATTACTCTGACGCAGCATGCGGAACATGAAATTACAAGGTTCTCTCCGAATGGTTCTCGCGGGCATTTCAGTCGTGTTGGTAAGTTCTTGCGCGACTACTCCATCTGGCCCGGCCGCGCTCACCGGCACATGGACCAACTCACTCGGCACCGTCTGGGCTCTTAATGCCGACGGCACATTTCATGTCGCGGCGATGAGGCCGAAGGCAGAGATCTGGGGCAACTATATGGTCTCAGGCGATACAATCACGATTCAAGAAACACGCCGGGTCGGGCCGATGCCCAAATCCTGCAACGGCCCTGGCGTTTATAAGTTTAGTCGGCAGGACCACAACACCCTGGCGTTCGTTTTGGTCAGCGACAAGTGCAAGCCGCGCATCCAAAACGTGACGCAGCCTTGGCACGCGAAGTGATCTGAGAGGTTGCGAAGGTTTCGCGGGATATCGGGAAGAACTGGCGGAGTCTGCGTGTAGCGGTGCTGGTGCTTTTTTTAGGCGCCGTAGTGTTGATCAGGCGTTCGCCGCGGCAAATCCCTCTACAATAATCGCAGATAGACGTCTTCGAGTCGATGGGCTTGCTGTTGGAGATCAAAGTTTTTTCGAACGCTTTCGGCCGCATTGCGCGCGATACGCAAAAGAAAATCGGGATGTTGCACTGCATCGAGCAATGCCTGCGCTAACGCTTTGTCATCACGTTCCGGCACGAGCACGCCAGTTACGCCGTTTTCAATTGCTTCGGGAATTCCACCGTGATCAGTGGCAAACACCGGCAAGCCGGTGGCCATTGCTTCCAGCATCGAATTTGGGATGCCCTCCTGATTCCCATCGTGACCCGTCTGACTCGGGTGTAGGAAAATGTGCGACCGGTAATAGATGTCTCGCAATTCCTCCTGCGAAATGAAACCCGTGAATGAGATTAGCTCCTCGATGCCTAATTCGTGCGCCAAACCTTGAAGTTCACCAAGCAACGGTCCTTCGCCGGCAATCGTCAGCGTCGCGTTTTGATATTGCTTAAGAAAAACTGCAAAAGCGCGAAGAGTAACTGGCAGACCCTTCTTCTCGATCAACCGCCCGGCTTGCACGAACCGCCACTGACTCCCGCGACTGCGGGACGAAAATACCCGTTCGCGAAATGGAAATTCTTCCAGAGGAATTCCCGTGCGCTGGACTTCTATCTTTTCCGGGTCGCAACCAAGATCGATAAGAGCGCGCCGCAGCGAATCCGACCGGACCAGAACCAACTTCACTGCCTCGAGCATTTGCAGCGTGACCTCTCGATAGGCCGGCTTGTTCATATCCACCATGACATCGGCGCCGTGGAACGAAACGATGGACGGATTTTCCCACTTCCGAATCAGCGGCAGCAGATGAACGGCGATTTGGCCAAAGTAAATATGCAGAAGGCGTGACTGCGTTTTGCTCAAAACACGTAGCAACGCGCTCAGTTCTGTATCCGAAATCCACCACGGCTTATCGCGTATTTGCCTGAACCAAAAACGCCGCAGGAAATGCGTTGACGGCTTCGGAACAATCTGGATCGGCTCGAAAGGATAGCGCTCGGCATTTTCGCGTTTCTGCGCAATCACTACGGGAGCGCATCGCTTCAGCGCTGAGATTTGCCGGTAGATGTGCAGCATCTCCGGCTTGAGAAACGTCGCGCAGTAACAAGCGACAACCGGGCGGGACTCGGGCGTTGTACTCAACGCCGAAGATTAGACGTTCAATGTTTTGCGTCCAACTCAATCAGCGCGGAGCAGACGTCGGCGTCGATATTTCACGACGCCGAAATCGTGTTATTCCGAGCCAAAGCGAAGCTGCAACGCGCCCCCGAAAGCGTTCGGTGGTGAGGCCAGGTGTTCAATTTCTGATCATTTTCGAGAGACGGCGTCATTTTTGAAACGGGTCCCACGAATTCAAATCGAGAACCGCTCGCGCACTTCCGGTGGCACACGGACCGGCCGCCCCGTTTGCGGACTGATCGGACACCAAAGCGTCCGAGCGCTCGAAATCAACTGCCGATCGGTGCTGCGCAAAATTTCCGTGAACCGTTCGAACCTAAGCCGGGTGGCTTTCCCAACCCACGTGCGCAGAACAACCTGATCGCCCGAGCATGCAGGCGCTTTGTAGTCGATCTCGTGCCGCAACACGACCCAGCCGATGTTCTCCTGCGCTTCCGGGTTCGCGATCGCTTGCCAGTGCGCAGTGGCAACCTCCTGAACCCAGCGCAGGTAAACGGTGTTGTTCACATGATTCTGCTCGTCGATGTCTCCCGGCATCACTGGCACTGTCATTTCAAAGGACGCGGAGGACATGCAAAAATCAGAGATTCTCTCCTTCGCTCACAATGACAAGGATTGAATGCGGTTAAGGGATTAGACCCTCTCAGTCGTTTGTAGGGCAACCACACCCGTTGCTAATACTGGCAGTCGGAGCGGCTCCCCAACAATTGCTAAATCCATCAGGCATTTGGCAACAGCTATCGCGGTTTTGCGGCGACAGCGAGGTTCAAAAAATATTGAATCGGCGCATCAACTCTTGCCGCGCTTCCATTGCCTGCGCTGGATTCATCCGGCTGAGCATCTTTTCGCGGCGATCTCGATCCATCGCTGCGAGTTCGCGCACCATTTCGTTGCGCGTTTTCCATTTTGAGTACTTGCCCCAGCCAATGCCGAGCGCGAGCAAACCGGAGACAATCCAGATCGTAATGTCCGTCGCAGTGACCGGGAGCACAGTCGGCAACCTACAAAACACGATCCTCGTTTGCAAAGACATGGCGGACTGCCCGCCTTCGCCAAGGCTACGCGGATCAGGCGCCGCCCCTCCCTGTATCTACCGTGGCCGCACCGACTGATTGCTAATTTGACGTTCCTTAGACGGGGCGGAGATTTTTCTGATGCGTTTGCGCCGCGAGCTTCTCGTTGTTCTAGGCATTGGCGTCGCATTCGCCGGTACGCACCGGGCGCGAGGTCAGGAAGCGGCTTCGACCGGTCTTCCCGATCAATTTCAGACCGGCGAAATGGCTCCAATTTCCAGGCCTAGAAAGAAAAAGACCGAACCGACCTCGCAGACTGTGGCAACAGAGCGGAAGAAAAGCGCTGCGCCAGCCACCGAACAAACGCCTGCGCCGGGAGAACCGCTTCCGCCGAGTCTTCCGAGCGAAGAGAAAAAGCCCGGGCCCAGCCCGCGTAGCGCCTCGAGTTCCTTAAGTCACAAGCCAACGGTTGTAACCGAGCGACAATCTCCCGCGGAGAATTCGGCCGTAGCGGTCGCACCAGTAGAAAAGAAACCGCACCCGAAAAGGCGTCCGCGTTTTGCAATTCAACCCGCGCCGGCCACCATCCCGGCCCCTGTTCCGATGTCGCTTTCGGTTGCTCAATCCATGGCAATCAGCGCGCCGTTACCTGAGTACCCATATGAAGCCAGGCGTGGCGGCCTTACCGGAAGTGGCGTTTGCGTCGTGACCGTCGATCCCGCGACCGGGAAGGTTGCTGACGCGACGATGGCGCAAAGCACAGGTAGCCGCGTCCTCGACAAAGTGACCACCGAAACATTTAGAAGGTGGCGATTCAAACCGGGAACAGTCTCCCAAGTCCGATTACCTATCAGCTACGAATGATGCCTGAATCGTTAGGCGCATCGTCTTCGGTCGAAATTTTCTAGTTAAAAGAATCGGCGAAGGAACGCCGCCGCTTCATCCGAGATGCCGGCGATCTTGTTCGTTGCCTGACGATAGAATTTGAAATTGAGCTCGGTTTCGGGCCGACCGTCGTTCCAGTTGGAAAAAAGTTTGAGCTCACTCCGCCCCAGACGTCGCTTCGCGAGCGCAGTGCGTCTGACCGTGATGGTGACGCGGGGGGTTTGCCGGGCAACTCCCCGTTTCTTTGCGATCGCTTTCGCCGAGGTGACGACACCGATGGCGATGAGACCTGGTCCGCCTTCGTTCTCGCTCGCGAAGACGAAGATCCGATCGCCTTTGGCGATCTGCTTGCCACCGTACATCGTCTTCTGCGCGGTGAACGCGAACGTCTCGGCGTGTGGATCGCTGACCTGCGCTTTGATCGCAAACATCAATACTTCTGATCTCACACCATTATTCCATGGACATCAATTGGACCAAGCCTAACGGAATAAAGCTGATCTTCCGCCACCGAGACTTCCATTAGAACGAGACTAGGCGAAGCGCATCAACAATACGAGCGAGGCCACGGCGAGCGCGATTCCAATCACCTCAAAGTAGTTCAGAGACTCCCGGAACAGCATCACGCCTATGGCGGTAAGGAGCAGAACCATGGAGATGGAATAGAGGACGCTGATAGTAGCCAGCTTCAGGTGCCTCATGACGAACACCCAGCCAAACGCCGTCGAAGCGTACAGGGCGAAGCCGAGGTAAAACCACCCCGTTCGTAGGGGCTGCTCGCGGGCACTGGCAAGCTTGAGGAAGTAGTCACCCACCACGCCGACGACGCTAAATGCAATCGTGACGAGCACCGGGATCGTTCTCGTTCGCATCGCCTTGCCACTCCGACATCACTGATTCATCGATTGATTAAGCCTCATTCGCTTTCCGGTTTCTCGACCGCGAATTTGATTCTCGATTTCAGGACCTTGGCTTTATCGGATCGATCAAATCCAAGCACGACGGTGCGAGTCGCAGTGATCGAGCCCTCGTTGCCATCTATCATGTTTTCAATTTCCACGACAAGCGACCCGTCCTTCTGCCATTGTTTCGCGCTCTGCGAATTCAGCTCGGCAACATGCGGGAAACTCTTGCCGCCCTTGACCTTCTCTGGGATATCCGCCGACAACTCCGGCAGTTTGATCTCGCGAAAAGTAGAGCCGTTTCGCACAAAGACGGCAACATAGCTTCCGCGCTTCCACAGCATGGCGGTGAGTGCAAACGCTGTCGAGTCCGGTTTCCACAGCACCTCCATGCTGAACCGTGCGCTGGGGCCAAGATCGGGATCGGACTCAGCGACACTCATCAGGACTTTCCCCGATTGCTTGTCGATGAGATCATAGGTTCGCTTTTCCGACTCCGAGTCACCCGTGTAGCGAAAAGCAAATTGCCCGTCAGGCGAAGGCGCTTCAATCGTCGTCTTCTTCGCCTCTTCCTCTGTTTCTTCTCCGCAGATCGGGTGGGAACAGACCCCAACGATCGACAAAACGATCAAAGTTCTGTGTAAGTGCCTCATCCTCGTCGGATCTGGGTCGTGTGGCTCACCCTTAACGTACGGAGCGTCTCAGCCAGTCCGCAAAACGTGTCGGGCCGATGCGGGGGTGATCGCCTGGGATAAGGCTTTGATCGTTTACCGTGATGCCGAAGTAGAGCGCTTTGGGATCGGTGATTACCGTCCGTGGGTCCCCGGTTGCGGTCAGGAATTGTCGCACCAAGTCGTCTTGACGGATTGGTTCGGGACCGGCCACATCGACGGTGCCGTTCAACGGCTCCGAGAGGGCCGTTTCGGCCATGACGGCGGCGACGTCATCCGCCGCAATGGGCTGCATCAGAGCCGGTGGAAGCCGAACCGTCTGCCCTTCAGTCGCCGATTGGGCGATGCCGCCCACGAACTCGAAGAACTGCGTAGCACGCACGATCGTGTAGGGAATCGGGGAAGCCTTGATTAGCTTTTCCTGGGCCATCTTCGCGCGGAAGTAACCACTCGCGAGCAGGCGGTCGGTGCCGACGACCGACAACGCCACATGATGGCCGATGCCCGCGGCGGCTTCCGCGGCGAGGAGGTTCCGACCTGATGTCTCGAAAAACGCTAGGACTGCGTTGTCCTCCCACGAGGGCGCATTCGCGACATCAACGACCACCCGAGCGCCGGCAAGCGCTTGCGCCAGTCCCTCGCCAGTGACGGTGTTTACGCCCGATGAGCGGGATGCCGCTACCACCTCATGGCCCTTCTGACGAAGGTTCGCCACGACCTCTTTCCCAATGAGTCCGCTTCCGCCGATCACTACGATTTTCATCTTTGAATCTCCTGTGTTGCCCATGGCGGGCGCTCAAAAAGGCTATTTGCATTACTTGGCTGGAAGCACTGCCGGAACACCCTTTTTTTTCACCAGGAAGACGACAAACTTCGCCGGTTTGGTGTCGCTCGCGTTGCGACCGACGATGTGAACGTCATTCGGGCCTTCATAGAATCCTTCGCCGGCTTTGAGCGTGACGGGCTCGGCGCCTCGCAACTGCATCACGATCGAACCCTCAAGCACATAGACGAAGGCGTGCGCATCGTGTCGATGGATTTCGTCAGCGCCGCCAGGGGGGTAGGTGACCGTAAGTACGAGACCTTCTTTGCCGGGAATGTCCGTGAAGGGTTTGGACATGATTTCTCTTACGTCGGGAGGCGGAGCGGCCGGCGCGAATTGCGCGGCGAGCGCACAAGCAGCGATTGCGATGGACGGGATGATCCTTTTCATGGCGACCTTCCATTCGCTTAGCTCAAATTTGTTTTTTTTCAACGCCTAACGAGACGGAGATAAGTTACGGGTGGGCTGTGGTGGCGAACACCCGGAGTCGCAACGCAATGGGCTGTTCGCTCATCGATTGCTTAGGTCGTTCGTGCAATACGGACGCTAGAACACGTCCTAACTCCCAACCGGCTTTGGTCACTTAGTCGGCGATGGCGAAGGCGGCAGCGGTGACACCACATAGATCTGATCGAGCACTTTTAACATGAGTGCATTGGCCGTCACCTTTCCGTCGAGCGATACGGTCAGATTGGTCCAGACCACGAGCGTCATTTTGCTGGCGGGGTCGTATCCCATAAAGGAGTTGAAGCCGGGCATCTCGCCACCGTGAAAATAGACCGTGTTCGCCCCCCAGCGCAGCTGAGTGATGCCGTACCCGTACCGCAGGCCGTCGGGCTTGCCCGGATCTTCGAGCTGCACGCCGTCGAACCATCGGCGCTGATAGTCGGCGTTGAGCACCTTGCCGCCGACCAGCGCCTGGATCCAGTTGGCGAGATCGTTGGCCGTCGAGATGACGCCCCCGGCCGCGGAGGCATAGGAAGAATTCTGGCCGGTGCAGTCGTCGGGCTTGAGAGTTCCGGCCCGGGCCGCGGCCTGCAGGTCGGGCAGATATGGCTTGTCCACCAAGTTACTGAAGGAGCAGCCGCCGTACAAGTAGCCGTGCGAGTAGGGATCGGGGAGGGTGTTCGAGGTAGTCGCGGGAAGCAGGGTGTCCTTCATGCCCAGAGGTCCAAACAAACGGTCTTGGAAACCACTGGCCAGCGGCTTCCCGTCGATTTTTTCCGCAATGAGCCCGAGCAACGCGTAGTTGGCGTTGGAGTAGTGGAAGTCCGTACCGGGTGGAAAGTAGGGAGGGTGCTTGAACGCGATCGCCAGCACTTCGGCTGGGGACCAGACCCTGGTCGGGTCACGGTCGAGGATCGCCCAGAATTCGGGATCATCGTCGTAGCTGTAAAGGCCGCTGCGCATCTTCAGCAGTTCGCTGACGGTGATCTTATCGCCATTGGGCACGCCCGGGACGTATTTTGAGACTGGATCATCGAGACTGAGCTTGCCTTCCTGGGCGAGCAGCACGATCACCGCAGCCGTCATCGTCTTGGTATTGGAGGCGATCCGGAAGTGCGTGTCGGCGCGGGGCGGGGTTGCAGCGCCTAGTAACGTTGTGCCGTAGGTGACCGTGAACTCCCCCTGGGGTGTGCGCAAGAGAACCACGGCGCCGGGGATCAGGAGTTCCCTGGCGGTCGTTTCCACCATGGCCTGCAGCGCAGCCTGGTCGATTGGCTTGAGCGCCGACGAGCCTGCCCTGGAACCATGCCGCGAGCACGCTGCGAGCAGGAGAGCAACGCCGATCACCAAGCTCGCGCCGGAGCGTATGGGAAATTCAAATGTCATTTTGCCAATGATCACTGTTGCTGGGGTACCTCGAAATGTCAAAGGCACATTCATAAGACCTAACGAGAAAGAGATATGCCACGACAGGGTGTCGTGGCAAACACACTAAACGCATTTCGAAATGGGCAGTTGGCTTCATCGATTAGATGACATGGGTAGCTAGCACCGAGTAATATTGCAGTACGCATTCCAGGCAGCGAACAGTGAGAACCGCTCGCCTTCTGCTCCCGTCATCCCCCGGACCCTGATCCGTGACTCAGTTCTAGAAATGGCAAGAGACCCGTCCGCCCATGGCAGTTGACGTAATCGAGCCGTGCTCCGTCCGCCGGAAGGGCCGCCACTTCGTGCCACAGGCGGAGCGTCACCGCGTTGCCCAGGCGTTGGGCAAGGGCCATAAAGCTGTTGAAGATGGCGAGGTGTGTCGGGTGGCTCTTGGCCCAGGCTTCCAGGTGGGCTAGGTCGAGGAAATACGCCATGCCGAAGGTCTTGTCCTCTGCCTCGCCGTTGTCGTTCAATTGCTCGATGAAGCGGCAGGTCAGGCAGCCGGTTTCAACAGGGTTCTCCGTAAGGAACTTCATGCCTTTTGTAAGCACTGGATGCACGTCGCTGAGGTAGCCGTCGCGCTCGTCGCCCCGGCAGGACGACCAGTCTTGGGCGGAGCGGATGACGCAGAGGTTCTCGGGCGCGGCGAGCAGAAGGCGGCGGCCCCGAGTATCCGTGCGGTCGATACTGGGAGCGCCATGGAGGCGGCTTGAGAGCTGATGCGTGTCGCTTACTGGAATGCGGTCGCGCATGCCACCCCAATAGCCGTGCTCGTCGATCGGACCGGTCATGGGCTTGTCAGTCAGTTTGGCAGCGCCGGCTGGACTCTCAGAGGAGAACAGGGTTTCGAAACGTGTCATTGGGATGTGAAAAGCTTCGACCCAGACGCCGACGTCACTAGTTAAAAGATCATCTTCGGCGAGCCAGCGGGCGAACGCGCTCTTTTTAGCAAAGCGGACATAGGCGCTGGGGTCACGCCAATAGCAAACGAAGACCTGATTCACAAGCCCGGTCACATCCTTGAATCGACCACGTTCAACGTGGTCGGGGGCATCGGTTCCGCTCCGCACCAACGCGAAGGCAGCCTCGGAATCGGCGATGTCACCGGTATGGAACTGCACCCCGCAATAAGCAATGGCGAACGACGCACTACCGCCGAAATTCGCGGACCAGGCCTCAACAGGCGGTTCCCAGTTGTCGGGCATGTTGTGTCGCGGCATGTGTTTTTTTCCTATTCGGGCCGATGTTCGCCTAACGAAAGCAAGATCAGCCACTGCTGGCGAGGGCGCGCATGACGGCGGGAGGAGAGGTTGGAGTCACGGAAAGCTTGTTCGTATGCCGGCCAGCGGTTGGCTGCATCGTTTGGTTAGGCTTTTCGTGATCCATGTTTTCAACCGCCGCGATTGCCGCTTGGACGGCAACTGGATCAAGTGTGAGTGAGATGTGGTCGATCCCCGGGAGCACCGTCACAGGAACATCTTTACCAGCTGTCTTGAAAACGGCTGCAAACCGATCGGCGTACGACACCTCATCGTTTTGACCGACGAGCACCCGAAGGGGTTGCCTAACCGCTCGAATGTTTGCTTGGTAATCGCGCTCAGGCCTGAAGTTCTGCGCGAGGGCGAAAGAATATTGCGAGGTGAGCAAACCCTTATCACTCTCGGCGACCGCGAATCTGACCACTGGCAGGTCGTCAAACGCGTGCACCCGAAACCCGTTGAGCACAGCGATCGCGATGATGCGCGGAACGCCCACGGTAGCCCAGCCGCCGTTGCCCGGACGCAACGTCGCTGCGTCCTGACTGATCCAAGGAGAAAGAAGAAGATAGTTGGAGAATAGTTCCTGACGTGGACTGCCCGCGAAGCGAAGCACAAATCCGCCGCCGGAAGAGAACCCGGCGAGCGTGGAAGGCTGAGCCAGTTTAATCGAATGGACAAAGTCCTCCATGTCGTCCTCCAACTGCCCGATATAGGCGATGTGGCCTTTTCTGCCTGATTTGCCGTGTCCGCGGACATCCAAAGCGTAGGCTGCATAGCCAGCCGCAGCGAATCCCTTGGCCATCAGGTGCATGCTGCTGCTAGTGGCAGAGGAGCCGTGCACGAGCACCACACTGCCTTTGACAGCGTCACCGGCAGCCGGGTAGGCTCGAAAGGCGAGTTTGGCGCCATCGCGAGCCGTAAAGTAACTGAGTTCCGGTAAATCGGAGAAATCCACATTCTTGAAAGGGTCACCAATGCTCGACATCGGCGGCGGCGCCTCGCCTGGTCCGCCAAGTGCGATCGCGAGTCCAAGGGCCGCCACAAGAACTGCGATAACAATAAGAATGGTGATGAGAAAACGCTTCATGCGATGGGCCTAACGAGAAGGAGCTCAGCCGCGGCGAGCGGGAGCGCGTGTGGCTGTGGGTTTAAGGGTCTTAGTCATGTGAAAACTGGATAGTACGGCGGCTCGCCGTCGGCTGCAGCGTTTGGTTAGATGTTGCGGGTTGCATCAACTGGCGTGCGCAAGTAAAATCCGGGCTGTGGACGCCATCGCCGAAAAGCTAGACACAAAGCTGAGCAAGTGGAAGCCGGAAATCTCGCAGGAGGTGCGTGCGCTCGTCTCGCAGGTGATCGAGGCAGCGGACAACGACGCGCTCGATGTGATACGCTCTCGCGCTGCCGAGCAGGAGGTATTGGACCAGCTCGATGAGCCCCCGTCCCGGTGAAGTCTGGCTGGCCGATCTCGGTCTGGCCGCGAAGACTCGTCCGATCGTGGTCCTTTCCTGGCATGATCCTGATGCGCCGCGGGCGCTGACGATCTATGTGCCGCTGACGACGCAGAACCGTGGAAGTAAATACGAGGTAGTGCTACCGAAGCTGCACTTCCTTCGCGAAGTAAGCGTCGCGAACGTTCAAGGGGTCGCCTCACTGACAGCAAATCGGCTGGAGCGGAAACTCGGAGAAGTCTCGCCCGACGTATTGCGCGGGATACGGGAAGCGCTCGCGTTCGCGATCGGCATGGCGTGAGCAACATCTAACGAGACAGAAGTAAGCTACCGCCAGCGAGGGCGAGCGTGGCAAGCGGTCTGAACTGTTTCATAAAATCAAATGTGCGCATCGCGACGGCCAGCGGTTGGCTCCAGCGATTTGTTAGGTCTTTCATGATGACAGTGGCTTCACAATGGGTTTAAGAATCGTGCCCGTCCATGAGCACGAGAATACGAATGATCCACTCTTCGCCGGCTTGGGTCGTCAAACGCTTATTGAGGATTTGCATACAACGCAATAATCGCGGCGATAATCCATGCCACAAAGTATATTCCCACAGCAAGCTGGAAGCGGTGCACACGGCGGCAAAACTCGAGGTCCTGTAGGATCTCATATTTTTTTAGCAGAAAAAAACGAAGGGTTGACCAGGACCAGCCTCGCCAACAAAGCCACTGTGGAAACCCGTGCTTCTCAAACAGTGAGGGCTCAGCTTCTTCACATCTGGCGCGGTGTTCCCGATAAAGATACATTATCAGGTTTCTGTGCCATGACGTCAGGAAGAAACCTGTACGCTACGCCGAAGACGATTAAGCCCTTTAAAAGATCAGCCTTGCTCACTCACCGCCCCAATTCTAGAGGACCTAACGAGAACAAGCTCAACTGCGGCGAGCGAGAGCGTGTGTGGCGGCGGGTTGAAGGGTTTCAATCATATGAAAATTCGGTCGTACCGACGGCTCGCCGTCAGCTGCAGCGACTGGTTAGGTCTTTGGTGATTTGTGCAGTGCTGCGACCGCGTCTCCGGGAAGAAAGCTCCACCCGATAAACGTGCCCTGATGAAAGACCCGGACGGGAATGTAGTCCGAAGGAATGTTCGCCGGATGACTTTTCGGACGCGTCGGAAAGTAGTCCGATTTGTCCGGTCGGGCACTCGCGGAAAGCTCGACTGCATCTGCAGGCAATTTGGAATTGGGCGTGAATGCGTCGCGCATCTCCTTCGCCGGCTTCTCTGATGGTGGGCCTGAGGTGAGCGTCGCGTAACCTTTGAACACTCCACGCTCGAATACATGCACCAGATGTGACTGTTTATCGTTTTTGATCGCGGCTTCCTTCTTGGCGTCATAGAGCGGGTCTCCCGGCTTCGGCAGCTGCCACGGCGTAGATGTCGCCGGAGGATCATTTCGCTTCAGCTCGATGCTCGCAAAAGGCAATCTCGCGTCGCGGACAACCGTGCCCTGGGCGAATAGGCGCTGCCACGGTGCGACGACGGTCAATGCTAGCAAAATGAGTGCGATGCGCATGAGACCTAACGAGACGGAGATAAGCCACGGCAGGGTGTCGTGGCAATCACGCTGAACTTGTTTTGGAATGGGGCCGTTGGCTTCATCGATTGGTTAGAGCTTAGTTTGGTACCATTAAGGCTACCCCTAGTACAGAATAACTAGCGACGTTACTTACGGCAACGGCGATCAAGAGATGGGAAAATCGACGCCACCGCGGGACCCAGCGATATACCCAGTATTCGACGCCCACAGTCAAGGCCCATGCTACGAAAAAGACTGGATAGACCAACCAGTCAGGCCCGTGCTCGAGGCTAGGGAAAACGCCAAGCACGAGACTAGATAAAAGGCCAAGCACGATAAATCCAACGAGAGTTGAAACCACGTTCGCTGCGATAACCGCCGCGACAACGATCCAAAATGGCGACCTGCGAAACTGAAACCCATAAAACACGACAAGCTCAACTCCCATCGCCGCCGCAGCAACCCGCGGGTTAAGCGCAGCAGGAACGTATGGCAGTAGAAGAAACGGAAATATGATGTTCGCCAGCACTGAAATCAGGTCTAACGAGAACGAGCTAAGCCGCGGCTACCGGACGCGAGGCTGAAAATCTCTGGAACTGTTTTAATCATAAAAAATGTGAACGCGCAGCGGGTAGCTGTCGGCTGCAGCGATTTGTTAGACCTATTTGTCACCCTCGTGGATGAATGCATTTAGTTGGTGTTCAAGCTCCGTCAATTCGCTACGCTTGAAATCGACGTACTCGCGGAAGAGAAGAATTAGTGTGTCTGGCAGTGACTCAACCTTCAGGAAAGCAAGGTCGCGAAGCGGCGATATAGGAAAGGCCGAACCCTCGCAATTGGTGTTTTCGTAGGAGCTGTTATCGCCTCGCTCACTCTTCACGAGAAACAGAACTTACCGGTCTCCAGGGCGAAAGAGGCCAATCTCTGTTGGCCGGAAATGGTAGATCCGAGATGGCAGCGGACTAGGAATCGGCTCAACCCAAGAAGTGATTTCAAGCTGCCTCAGCCATGCGATCGCCTGCTTCTGAGTGGAACTCCCCTTCAGTATCTTGTTTAACTCTATCTTGTAACGGTTCGAGCCGCCGATGTCCCATTCCGGCAATCGCTCGAGAATAGTAGCGGCAGCGATGATGTCCGACTGTTGAATAAGAGCGTGCAAACCGGGATAAGTGCCAAAGATCGGGGCGTAAGCTCTCGGGCAAAACACTACCGTGAGTGCGACAACCGTGGCTGCTCGCTGCACGAAGCTCATAGGTCTAACGCGAATAAGATGAGCGACGGCCACCGAGAGCGCGAGTTGCTCGAAGTGAAGAGGTTTTAATCACGCAAGACATGAATACAAACCGGGTGGCCGTTCGCTCCATCGAGTGGTTAGGCCGCGTTCGTGGCATAGGAGAAAGCGACATAGGAAACGCAGCGCGCAAGCGCCTGCCAGAAACCAAGCTCAAGCTGACTGACGTGAAAATCGCTGAGCGGCTCATTCGGGTCGCTGCCCTTTCGCGACCAAAAATGCAGGCCGCTGAAATCTTCGTTGTATCGCCAGTTGGCGTGGGCAAGCGCGTTGCGGAAGGCTCGGATTGGGTTGTCGGTGAGAAAACGGCAGCATTTGCGGGTGGTGCTCCCGGACGGGGTGTGCTTGTGGAGAACCTTGAAGTACGAGTCACCGAGATACACGAAGCAAAGGTAGTTCTGCGTGATGACCTGAGCGCGAACGACAGCGGGGTGAGCTGGAATGGAACCGACCAAATCCATGAAACCTTGAAAGGCGACTAACTCCTCCAATCGGGTGTCCAGTCCGACGATGTCCTGTGTTCGAATCTCGGCTACGGCGTCCGGAGGTAGCGCGGCGCACTCCTCGGCAATCGAAGTCGCAAGATGATTGCTCGCCGCTGAGTCAATCCGCAGGTCGTCGCGTAGTCGCGGCGAATAGCGGCGCATCTGGACATCGAGTTTGGACCAATCGGTGGTCATAGCGTGGAGCGGCCTAACGAGAATTCGACCCAAATTTTGGGCATTTCAAGAGAAATACCCAATTTCTGGGTCTAATCCGGCTTGAGTTTGGGAATTCCTGGGACAAAATGGCCGCCATGCCGCAGATGATAGCCGCCGCACGGCAGCAAACAAACCTAAATTGCTCCATCAGGTGCGCGACGTTATCCGGCGCAAACATTACAGCATCCGCACCGAGCAGGCTTACATCGACTGGATCAAGCGCTTCATCATTTACCACGGCAAACGGCATCCTGGAGAAATGGCCGAAGAGGAAGTCGCCGAATTTCTCACTCATCTGGCGCGCGATCTCAACGTCGCGGCCTCAACTCAAAATCAAGCGCTGAGCGCGTTGCTCTTTCTCTACAAAGAGGTGCTGAAACATGAGATCGGCTGGCTGGAAAAAGTCGAACGCGCGAAAAAACCGCCAAAGCTGCCGGTGGTTTTGTCGCGCGGCGAGGTAAAGCAAATTTTCGCGCATCTTCACGGCATGCCCAAACTTATGGCCGGTCTGCTCTATGGCAGCGGGTTGCGCTTAATGGAATGCGTCCGGCTGCGAGTCAAAGACATCGATTTTGCGCTCGCACAAATCACCGTGCGGACGCAAAAGGGGGAAAGGATCGAATCACAATGCTTCCGCTGAAATGATTGAACCGCTGCGCCGTCATTTGTTGCGAGTCAAAGCACAGCACGAGCAGGATCTCGAAGATGGGTTTGGCAGTGTCCACCTTCCATTCGCCCTGGCGCGGAAATCTCCGAACGCGGCGCGCGAGTGGGCGTGGCAATATGTTTTTCCTTCGTCTCGTCTTTCCATCGATCCGCGCTCGGGCCGAAAGCAGCGGCACCATATGGCGGAAGGAGTATTGCAAAGCGCACTCAAACGAGCTGTGGACGCGGCAGGCATCATAAAGCGCGCCAACTGTCACAGTTTGCGCCACTCATTCGCCACGCATTTGCTCGAAAAAGGGTACGATATCCGAACCGTGCAGGAACTTCTGGGTCACAAGGATGTCAGCACAACGATGATTTACACGCATGTACTCAATAAGCCTGGACTCGGAGTGAAGAGTCCATTGGATTAAAGTTTCGCGGTTGCGAGGGCGCAATCGCCGCACGCGAGACGCCTACGCTCTCCAAAACAGAATTCTATTTTTTTCTGTGGCCGACCATTTCGGCTTGAAGAGTGCGGCGGTCGAGGCGGGTGAGGGTTTTTTCCATTGCGGGTGTGAGCAATGAGACGTGGGGAATTTCGCAGAGGTATTCTGCGATGAACCAGATCGGTTTATCCGTAGTCATCCAGTCGAGACGATCGAATCGCGTCAGGTTTACTGGACGGGAGTATCGCCGCAGGGTGCGCTCGCCGCGCAGGTTGAAGTAGATATTGAAATAACTCATGGCCAGTTCGCGCAGACTGCGATAGACCGGCTCGCGATAACGGCAGCCGGTAAAATTCGATTTCGCCACCGCGCCCCAGTGTCCGCGGACTTTGAAAATCGCGACGACGTGATCGGTGTCCTGTTCCGCTTCCAAATCGAAGATCAACGGTGGAAATCCGAGGACGCGAAGCGCAGCCGCGGCGAAGATTGCGCCCTCGAGACATGATGCGGTGCGATCGCGAAGGACTTTTTTCGGCGAGCTCGCGGTGTAGCTCAGATTGTAAGGCAGGTCGTCGAGAAGCTTCTGAATCCCCACCGGCGTTTTCAGCGCGCGGAGCTTGCGCAACTCGGACGGCGTAAAGCCGAAACCCGGTGAATCACAAAATCTCAACAGTGAGCCTCCGGGGAAATTCCAAGGGGCGCGACCGTACGTCCGAACAGTCAACGTGCTTGTCATCCTGAGCGCAGCTAAGGATCTCAGTGAGTGCTTTCGAGAGGGCTACGGGAACAAAGCAGAGATGTTTCGCTTCGCTCAACATGACACATGCGACGCGGCATTGGGCAATTTGATGATTCGAAATTCTCCCGGGCGTGAACCACGTTTTCATCACTTCTTTTCTTTAACGCGCGCGAAAACTCCCAGCGATTCGCTTTCGAAACTGTCGGCGTTGCCGTCCTCGCCGATCATGAACGTCGTGACCGAAGGCATCTGGGTCGCGCCGGGGAACTGCATCATAAATGCGCCGTTGTTCCAGTGTTTCAACGTGGCGGGATATTTTGCCGGGCCGAATTGGATTTTGACTCCACCGCCGTCCTGCACAATCTCGCACCGGCCGTAGTAATCGTTTTCATAAACTCCGACGAGCGACTGCAACGTACCGTTGAATTTTCCGGGATTCTTTGGTGCTGGTGGGGGCGCCATCAGTTTTTTCAAGTTCTCGTTCAGCGCAAAAATCCTTTTCCCATCGGCTTCAGGATCGATGCTTAACAGCCGATTCAAAAAATAGGCGCGCACCGCTTCGGGAAACGCGGTGAGATTGAGGTTCGCGAGAACCACGATCCCGGCGTTTTTGTCCGGCACCAGAACGATAATCGTTCGGATACCTGCGAGAGCGCCGCCTTTTTCGATGATCTGATGGCCGGCATAATCGTAGCTGCCGACGCCGAGTCCATAATAGAAACCTGTCGCATCGCTGATCGGCGGCAGGTCGGTGAAATCGATCGCAGACACCATGCTGCGCTTGAACATTTCCGCGATCGTATCCGGTTTCAGAATGCGCTTGTCCTTAAACGTTCCCTTGTTCAAAAACATCAGCATCAGTTTCGACATGTCCGCGGCGGTAGAAGTGCAGGAGCTGGCCGCGCCGGTAACGTCGAGTTCTGTTGGTTCGACAACGGCAATTTTTCCATCGACGAGCGCGTGTGCGGCCGTCGCATTTGGGTCTTGCAAAGCTTTGATGACCGTTCCAGAACGCGACATCTCCAAAGGCTTGAACAAGCCCTGTTCAACGAGATCGTTCCACGACTGCTTTGCACAACGCGCCGCAACTTCGCCGGCCACAAAAAATCCCGGGTTCGAATACTGCGCGACGTCGCGCAGGCTGTAGCGCGGTTTGAGGAACCGGAGCCGGCGCAATATTTCCGCGCGATCGTATCCAAAACTGTCGAGCTGATCTCCGGTATACGCCGGCCAGCCCGTGCGCTGCGCAAGCAAATCGCGTTCGGTCAACCACCGCGTCATATATGGGTCGTAGCCGACAAATTCCCGCAGATAATTGAAGATCGGCTTGTCCCAATCGAGCTTGCCTTCGTCCACAACGGTTGCGGCAGCTGCGGCGGTCAACGTTTTCGTAACCGACGCAAGTTGAAAAATCGTGTTCTCGTCTACCGCGCCGGGCTTCGTTGCGTTGCGCACGCCGTATCCTTTGACCAAAGCTACTTTGCCATCTTTGACGACGGCGACTGCCGCGCCAGGCACTTGATATTCTTTCAACGACCGCGTGATGAATGCGTCCAGCTCGGCAGTTGGGTCATTCTCGGCCGCAGCGGCGCCACAATAACCCCAGAAAAGCGACGCCACCGTGAACAGAACAAAAAAGGTAAATTGCCGAAACGGTTTCATTTCGTCCAAAGTGCGAAACATTACTTAGAAACATGCAGCGAACACAACTCTGAAGGTCTCCTGATGTAGCGTGCGCTGTCCTCAGCGCATCTGGCCTGGGCAGCAAAGAGGATCCGCTCGGGACGGCGGACGCTACAATGAAATCACAAGCCAACGGGATGCCTCGCGTCAAAACCGCTGGGCGGACGATAAACGGTTTGCCATCGGGGCGCCCATTTGCCGCGATAGCGATCAAATGGCGTTGTGTCGAGTCGCAGCCCGGCAATGACGGCGAACGTGTGACCTTCGCGCGCATAGATCGTGATCCATTTGCCAGGGCCGCGCTCGCCGTAGCTGCGAAACTCTGTCGAACTCATCGGCGAAGCAATCAAACCAGCCGCGCCCAGCACGTAGGAGATTGTGCCGGAACAATCGTAAACATGATCGTCAAATGATTTGTGACCGCCGCCGTAGCGATACCGTTTGTGACGAAGTTGGTTCGCGGCCCAAATCGCCCGTTTTACCGGAAGCGGCGCATTCTTCGGCGCGGCAGCTTTCCCGGATCGAAGGCGTGCAACATTACCAGATACAACAGGTCCGGAGGCCGGAAAAAAATCGGCAACTGCCGATGGAGCGATCACTGCCAAAACCGCTATAATCGTTAGGGCCTGACGACAAACCAGATTGATACTCTCCTCCGGTGCGGTGTTCTACACAAGGAAAGCGGCAGATGAAAAGAAAAAAATTCCGGATTTCCTGGTGGATCCGCGGAAGGCGCAAATAATCCGGCGACCAAGCGGCATTTCTAACGCGTTGACGACAACGCGTTCCACCAAGGAAAATTTGTGATAAACTTGCGGCATGATCCGCGCGATCGCGTTGCCGGTGACGTTTCTCGCCAGCGCACTCATCGCACTGGCAGCGGATCCACAGAGCAACTCTGACGAGCCTGGCCAGTTCGATATTGAGCCACCGATATTGAAGCAAAATCTTTCGGACGAACTCGCCGAGGCGGGGACGCCGGACGGCGACGTTGCTCGGTGCGAAAAAAAACTGGAGCGTGCCAAACAAACTGCGGCCGGCGCAGAACGCCTTTGGAAGATTGGCGTGCTGGCGAAAGTCGAGGTCGAGCAGCGAGCGTTGAAGGCGGTCAGATGCGAAGCTGAACTGGCAAGCGCGCGAGTCACCCAGGCCAAAGAAACAGTCACCCAACAGGAATCGCGCGTTGCGTCTGGTGAAACCACGAAACAAGAGTTGGAGGTAGCGAAAGCAGCGCTCGCGCAATTAACCGAAGCCGAGCAAAAAGCGCTGGCGAAACGCGAGAACGCCGAGCTTGAATTTGCAGAAGCCAATCTGCGGCGTCAGCAGAGATTGCTTAAGCTCGGCAGCGCGCACAAAGCCGACGTGACGAACGCCGAAGAAAGACTCGCCGAGCTTAAGGCGCCGAAAAACTAAAGAACGAGCGAATCGCGAATGGGTGAATCGGCGAAACGAAGAATAAACGTGAAGACTGACGTAGAGAATCAAGATGACAAACCTGAAGGGCGCATCGGGCAGACAGCGAAGAAAGCGATCAGGCATTTTCGAGATTTGGATGTTTATCAAAACGCGCTTGAAACCGGAATACGTGTTTACGAGTTAAGCAAGAGATTTCCCGACGGCGAGCGATATGCGCTAACTGATCAAATTCGTCGTTCGTCTCGCTCCGTATGCGCAAACATTGCGGAGGCATGGCGCAAGCGGCGCTATACTGCGGCTTTCGTTTCGAAACTTAGCGATTCTGAAAGTGAGGCTGCCGAAACGCAAGTGCACCTGGAGTTTGCAGTTCATCACGGCTACATCGGTAGCGCTGAATTCGAGGCAATCGATAACGCGTACGAACGCATACTCGGCCAGCTCGTGCGTATGATCGATCACCCGGAAAAGTGGCTCATTCGCAGGCGAATGAACACGTGAACGCAGCACATTCGCCCATTCTCCGTTTCTCCGTTTCGCCCGATCAATATCCCGCTGCCTGGCCGTCTTTGCGCGATTCGCTGGCACCGACGTAAACGCGCCGGCCATCGTGCATTTCGACTTTGATGGCTTGATAACCGCCGTAGCCGCCAACGTCGAAACGCATGTCATGCCCTTTCTTGCGCAGCTCGCGCACGCTTTCGTACGGAACACCGCTCTCAACTTCGACGTAGCCACCATTCTCCATTTTTTCGCCAGTTGGTTCGTTGTCGCCTTCATGGTGCCACCGGGAGGCATCGCCGGCTTCCTGCACGTTCAAACCGAAATCGATCTGGTTAGTGAGCACTTGCACATGCCCCTGCGGTTGCATGTCGCCGCCCATCACGCCGAATGCTTCCCACGGTTTGCCGTCTTTCATGACAAACCCGGGAATGATGGTGTGAAACGGACGCTTCCCGGACGCATAGACATTCGCGTGCTGCGGATTCATGGAGAAAAGCTCGCCGCGATCTTGAAACATGAATCCAAGACCCGGCACCACAATCCCGCTGCCCATCCCTCGATAATTACTTTGAATGAGCGAGACCATGTTGCCTTCGTCATCAGCCGTGCACATGTAAATCGTGTCGCCTTGATCCAGCAGCCGCGTCTGTAGTGGCAGCCGTGCCGGCTGCGAACTGGCGACATTTACAGGCGGCACGCCTGCCTCCACAGTTTTCGCCGCGTGATTCGGGTCAATCAGTTTGCGCCGCTCGGCCGCGTAAGTTTTCGACAACAATCCGGTGAGCGGAATTTTCGCGAATGCAGGATCTGCATAAAACTTCGCGCGATCGGCCCACACAATTTTCTTCGCTTCGATCATCGTGTGCAGTGTCTCGGGTGAATTGCGTCCCATCGCGCGCAGATCGAATCCTTCGAGAATGTTCAGCATTTGCAGCGTGGCGATGCCCTGGCCGTTAGGCGGAAGCTCGAAGACATCGTAACCGCGATAATTCACTGAGACCGGCTCAATCCAGGTCGAGGTATGCTTTTCGAAATCGATCTTGCGCAGAAAACCGCCGTTGGCCCGCATGAACGCGTCGATCTTGCCGGCGATCTCGCCTTTGTAGAAAGCGTCCCGTCCTTTCTCGCCAATCAATCGCAAAGTTCCTGCTAAACCCGGGTTCTTGAAGATGTCGCCTTTCGCGGGTGTGCGTCCTTTCCCGTCAAACGTGTACGTTTCCAGAAACGCGCCTGGCAATCCCTTGTAGAGCCGCGGACCAAACGCCCAGTAATATGCGATTAAATCCGTGACAGGGAATCCTTCCTCAGCGTAGCGGATCGCGGGGGCGAGATCGTCGCTCAGTTTCAGCTTACCGAATTTTTTGTGCAGTTCCGCCCATGCATCGACGCAACCCGGCACGCTGATCGGCAGCATGCCGAGCGGCGGAATCGTCTCGCGATGCAGCTTCGCCAATTCCGTTTTCATCTGGTCGTAGCTCAGTCCGAGCGGGGAACGGCCGCTCCCGTTGATTCCGTAGAGTTTGTTTTCTTTTGCGCTGTAAACGATTGCGAACAAATCTCCGCCAACCCCATTCGAGACTGGCTCCATCAAACCGAGGGTCGCGTTCGCGGCGATCGCCGCATCCACAGCGCTGCCGCCACGCTTTAAAATCTCGAGTCCAACCTGCGTAGCCGCCGGCACGCTGGTGCAAACCATCCCATGCGTCGCCAAAACTTCCGATCGCGTGGCGAAATTTTTACCGGTCACACGGTCGATCTGTCCATGCAGAGGCAGAGCCGCAGCCAGCGAAGCGAGCAGTGCGAACAACAGTGGCTGAATCCGGCGCATCGCTCAATTAATGCCCTCTACGCAAAGAGCGCACTTGAATTTTGCGGTCGCGGCTATATTTGATTGCCGCAGCCATGAAAATCTCTAACGACGATCAGAGAGCGATCGGACTGATTATGTTCTGCATTGGCTTTCTTTGTTTCCTGATCGGCCTCGCTGGGCACCTTAAAGAAAACTACCATTCGCGGACTGAAATCGCATCCGCAGGCTTCACCGCGGCGGCGATTCTGGCCGGCATTGGCGTGATCCTGTTTCTGTTTTCGTTGAGAAAGAAACAAGGCTGAGTCCGGTCGCAGATGGGCAGGGGCTGTTCACCTCAACAGTCCGGGCGATTGCGGCCAATCGCTCCTACCAACCGTGCATGAAGAAGCGACCCGGCAGCGATCGTTTTTCAGATCGCCGCCTTTCCCCTTCGCTCTAACGAGCGAAATAATTAGTCGTCCGTCGTGTCGCCAGGCTCGTTGTGCGCCTTCATCCTGCTTTGACGAACCTTCTGATTATCATCGAGCTTCTTCTGCTGCTCAGGTGTGAGCAGGGGACGGATTTGCGACGCAGTATTTTCCACCACCGCTTTCATTTTCTGCATGGCCTCCCGATGGATCGCAACAACCTGGGGCTGGGCTTGATCGATGATCGGCTGAACCTTGGCCTGTTGATCGGGCGTCAGGTTCAGCCCCTCTGTTATTCGTTCAAGCCCGTGCCCTCGGGCGCCACCATGGCGGCCTTGCGCTTGCACGAAGGCAAAGCCGCCAAGGACAATTAAACCAGCAACAGTGAGCGTAAGGAAGTTCCGTTTCATAGTTCGCTATGAGTCAGTGATGCTTTCAAGACGCCACCGATCCCATCTCTATCGGACAATCGAAGTTATTCCTGGCTTGCCTGGTGAAGCTCTTTCGCGGCATTCATCATGTCTTGATGCGCCTTCTGGATGGCGTCGAATTTCTTCTGCTGGTCAGGGGTAAGCAGCGGACGAATTTGTGACGACGCGCCGTCCATCACGGTTTTCATTTTCTGCATCGCCTCCTGATGAATGGCGGCGATTTGCGGTTTGGTCGCGTCGAGGATCGGCTGAACCTTCGTCTGCTGGTCAGCCGTCAGGCTCAACTTGTCGGTGATTCCTTGAAGGCCGAACTCGTGGCCGTGCCCGCACGCGGGTCCAGCCTGGGCCTGGGTAATGATAAAACCGCCCAGCGCGATCGCGCCGGCGGCTACAACTGCTAATAGGTTTCTTTTCATAGTTGGTTTCGTTTGTTGTTTGGAAGCGCTTCTTCGCGCCTTTGAAAGACATGACCGCGCGCGCGCTGCAGCGGTTACAAATTTTTTTGCTGTGGTGTTAGCGGTGCTCACCACGGCGAGCGCCGAACGCACCGGTGCTTGGCACAAGCACCTCTACAAGAGAAGTTGTAACCAAAGCGCATTTCCACCGGTCATGCTTAATGGTGTGGATGCGCTCCTGATCACATGGATGATTTCGATGCAGGCGCTTTGGTTAAAGCTGCGCTTCAAAACGACGACAGAGCATCTCGCGAGCTGGTACGACGGCTTTATCCGCTGGTGGCCAGGATCGTCCGCGCGCATCGGCCGCGTCGAACACCGGAGGAGGACATTTGCCAGATGATTTTCATCAAGGTATTTCAAAAACTATCGCAATTTTCCGGCAACGTGCCGCTCGAGCACTGGGTATCACGCGTGGCGGTTAACACCTGCCTGAACCAAATCGCGTCGGAGAAAGTGCGGCCGGAAGTGCGTCATGCTGATCTGAGCGTCGAAGAGCAGGCCGTGATTGAAAATCTGGCAAGCTCCAGCGAGGAACTAGCTCCTGACCAGCGGTTCGCGTCGCGTCAACTGGTAGAGCATCTTTTGGCGGCGCTGAAGCCGGTGGAGCGGCTGGCGATTGATTTGCTATACTTGCAGGGACGTAGCGTCGATGAAATCCGGAAGATCACTGGTTGGAGTACGGCGCTCGTTAAGGTGCGAGCATTTCGGGCGCGACAGAAAATGAAACAACAGCTCGCCAAAATTTCAGCAAAGGAAAAGCAATGAACAGCGACAAGCTCGATCGGTTGCTGCAATCTGCCGCGAAGATGGGCGAAGAGGTTTCCGCGGTGATGCCGTTCGGGTTTGACACTCGCGTAGTCGCGCTCTGGCGCGCCGCTTTGCCAACAGGCGATGGGGTGATGCAACTGCTTCGACGCGTGGCAGTGTTATCGGCGGCCGTGATCGTTGTCTCAACAATCGCCGCCGTTCGTGAAGCAAATCAGAACCGTGAAATCCGCGGATCGCTTACGAATGAATTCGCCATCACGGATTCGGCGATCCAGGATGAATTCTTGAAATGAACCGGGCGTTGCAATGGAAACTCATCGCCGGATTTCTCCTCGTGTTCGTTGCGGGTGGAATTACTGGCGCGTTCCTTGGCGGGTCATACGCCCGGCATCATTTCCTTGAATTGCATCGTCCCGAGCGGATCGGCGCGCAAATGAAGGAGAGACTCCGCGCCGAACTCAATCTCACACCGGAACAAGGCGCGAAGATCTCGCCGATTATCGACAAGACAGCCGCGCAACTAAGGGTTATCCGGCGCGAGACCGGCCAGCGCGTCCATCAGGTTATGGCGGATGCGCACCAGCAGATGGCTGGCAATCTCACAGATGAGCAGCGGCAAAAACTTCAGCAAATCGAAGAACGGCATCAACGCTGGCGTCATCATCATTTTCACGAACCTCCGGCTGAAATGCCGTCGGCGACACCGTAGGCAGGATTAACAGCTGCACGGCCACTGCGTGATGCCTGTTGTTGTAGCTGCCTCGCTATGTCGAGGCGTTGGCGGCGTTGGCCTCAACGCACGGCTATACAGCGCCGTGGCTGCAACGCTTTTGCGTTGACTTAAACACGACCGTTACACCTGGAAACACAAACCCTTCTCAAATAAAATTCGTTCGCGTTCCACGTTTGCGCCCCGGCTGAGGAATAGATCGCGGATTTCGGGCGTATAATAGTCACCATTGTAGCTGGGGTTGAGTCCGAAAAAGATTTTGCCGCCTGGCGTCAGGTGATTTTGCAGATCGCGCAGGAGAAAACCCCATTCCGCCGTTCCCCAGCGTTCTTTCGATGGATGATAAAGATTAAAATTGACGGAAAACCCGGTGATCCAATCGAACTTCTTACCAATATCGGGCAACGGCTCGAATGCATTAATCCGATAAACGACCCGCGGAACTCCGAACAACTCCAACAATTCGCCAAACAACGGAACGCGCTCGACATCGACGCCGAGGACGGAGTGACCGAGGTTCTTGAGGATGAACAAAAAGAATCCGCCGCCGCACCCCAGGTCGAGCACACGTTTTGGCGTTGAGCGATGAAGGTGTAAATCCTGCACCCGCTCGCGATTCAATCGGAGCCACGGCTCGATATTTGCATATTTAGCGTAACCGGCAGTTGAATTCACATATCGTTGCCGGATTTCGCGGGCGCGTTCCCAATCGATCTGCGCCAGCATCGGCCCGAGCGGTACACGGAAAATCGACCGTTGCGCTCTGCGCCAGCCGCGCCGATACGTCAGCGGTTTGGTAAACTTGAGGATCTTACGCGAAATTTTCATTCCTTGTTCGGCGCATCAGAAATGCAACAATGCTGTAGCCGCCTCGCCGTGTCGAGGCGCATGCGGGAAGCACGGCGACACAGCGCCGCGGTTACAGCGCTGCCACGATCTCCTGTAAGAGTCGCGGTCCGTGGTAAACGAGGCCCGTGTAAAGCTGAATGAGCTGTGCGCCAGCCTGAAATTTCTCACGCGCAGATGCTGCGTCGCAGATTCCGCCGGAAGCAATTACGGGAAGTTTGGATTGTGCAACAATTTCACGCACGAATGCGGTCGATCTTTCGCGCAGTGGCGCTCCGCTTAAGCCGCCTTCCTGATCGAGCTGGGGCGGAATCGAGGAATGATCGAGCGTCGTGTTTGTTGCAATGATTCCCGCCACATGGTGTTCTTCACAAACTGCGAGGATTGCTTTCAGATCACTGGGCAAGATGTCCGGCGAAATCTTTACGACGACTGGCTTTGAAGTCGCTCCCGCTTCCTTGCCGATCGCCTGCAGTAACGCCGAGAGCTTTTGAGGCTCCTGCAACTCGCGCAGGCCGGGTGTGTTTGGAGAACTGACATTCAACGTGATGTAATCGGCAAAATCTCGAAGCAAGCGAAACGAGTAGAGGTAGTCATCTGTCGCCTGTTCGAGCGGTGTTGCGCGTGATTTCCCAATGTTGATTCCAACGGGAACAGCCGGCCATCGCTCGCTGTTGCGGAGTTTGCGCAGCCGATCCGCGATCGCATCCGCGCCATCGTTGTTAAACCCGAGCCGATTTATCAGCGCCTGTTGCGCAGGTAACCGAAAGATGCGCGGCTTCGGATTTCCCGGCTGCGCTTTTGCAGTCACGGTCCCGATCTCGATAAAACCGAACCCGAGCGCGGTCCAGGAGGGAAGGGCAACACCGTTTTTGTCCAGGCCGGCCGCAAGCCCAATCGGGTTTGGAAAGTTGAGACCAAAGATTGTTTTCGGCTTGGACGACGGCTGAAAGGATTTGAGCGCGCGTAGCGGCAGATTGAAATGTGAAGCTGTGCGCAACAATCCAACGGTAAGGTGATGCGCGGTCTCGGCATCCATTGAAAAGAACAGTGGCCTAACGAGGCACTCGTAGGCATTTTTCGGAAGACGGCCGTCCTCGTCTGTCATGGCAGACATGCTTCCCAGCATGTCGGGTCCGCAGATTTTGTAAACAGTCAAGATGTCGGTTTGCTGTGACAGGCGAGGGACGCCTGTATTCCACTCACTTGCCAATGCAAAACTGGCTAAAAACCGAATCAAGAATCTGTTCCACATCCACGACGCCAATTACTTCACCGACCGATCGCAACGCCTGATCAAGATCAATCGCAACGTATTCCTCCGACAATTCATCGGTCAGGACTGTCCGCGCGCGATCGCATGATTCCAAAGCGCGGCGGAGGCAATCGCGATGCCGCGTATTGATCGCAATCGCGCTTTCCGGCCTCAGATTCTGCTGCCGAATTCGCGTCAGAATTTCCCTTTGCAGGTCGAGCACTCCTTCTCCGGTCACGCAGGAAATGCGTAACGCCGGGAAATCCTTCCAGTCATTGTCCTCTGGCAAATCGCTTTTGTTTAACACCAGAATCTCATTCGGCTTACCTGTGCGGCCGTTGAAATGCGCCGGCTTTGGCGCGTTCCGATCAGCTATGTGCAGGCGCAAGTCAGCCAGTTGTAATGATTTTTCGGTGCGCGCAATTCCTTCTCGCTCCAAATCGCTTTCGGAAGCGCGCAGGCCAGCGGTATCGAGCAAGCGGATCGGCACACCGTCGAGGTTGACCATCTCCTCGATCGTATCGCGCGTGGTGCCATGAGTGTCGCTGACGATCACGCGATCGTAACCAAGCAGACAATTGAGCAAGCTCGATTTGCCGGCATTCGTCGTCCCATAAATCACCACGCGCACGCCTTCGCGCAGCACGCGACCCTGGTCGGCGGTCGCCAGCAATGCGGCGATTTGTCCGCGAATGGAATCGAGTCGGGCGGCCAGCGTTGCGCCTCCGTGCGGGTCGATGTCTTCCTCCGGAAAATCGATTGACGCATTGATATGCGCGAGCAGCGCGACCAATTCATCGCGGATCTTGCGAATCTGATCGCCGAGCCTGCCTTCGAGTTGTTCGGTGGCCGAACGCAGCGCCAGATCAGTCCGCGCGCGAATCAAATCGATGACCGCTTCGGCCTGGGTGAGATCCATTTTGCCGTTGAGAAACGCGCGCTCTGTAAATTCGCCCGGTCGCGCCACTCCTGCCCCTGCGCGCAGACAGGCTTCCAGAACTTTCGCTGAAACCAGCGTGCCGCCGTGACAACTGACCTCGACCAAATCTTCGCCCGTGTAACTTGCAGGGGCGCGATGCACTGAAAGCACGACTTGATCGATCAACTGATTCTCCGCGCTGAAGATCTCGCCGAGATGCTGGGTGTGCGACGCGAATCGCGACGGCCGTTCTTTGCCGCGAAAAATCTTGTCGGCGATTTCGATCGCGTTCGCACCGGAAACGCGGACTAGTGCGATGGCGCCTTCGCCAGGCGGCGTCGAAATAGCGGCGATCGTGTCGGTAACAGTCATGAGTGAAGGAGTAACATTTTGCCTCAAGGGCAACCTGCATCAAGGAGAGGGAACTTTCTGTCGGGCGGCGAGAAGGATGACAGCCTGACAAGCTGTCTCGGCCTCCACGCAGCTTGGATTGCGAATCGGTAGGCTGGCAACCCGCGGGCCGAGTCAGGCAAGCGGGCTACCCTCCGCGGAGAATTTCTTTCAATGCGGCGATTAATTTCCTGTTCTCTTCCATTGTGCCCACCGAAATTCGCACCCAGTCAGGCAAACCGTATCCTTTGAGCGGGCGCACAATGATTTTGCGTTTCAGCAATTTCTCGAACACCCCCCAGCCGTCGCCGACGTTTACCATCACAAAATTTGCGACAGCGGGCACGAAAGGTAGTCGCATCTCGGCAAATTGTTGCTGCAAATAAGCGCGGCCCTGGTCCACAATCCGTTTGGTTTCTCGCAGGTGCTCTTCGTCATCGAGAGCGGCCAAGGCGCCGGCCAGCGCGATGCTGTTCACGTTAAACGGCTGTCTCGTCTTGTGAAGCACTTCGATTATCTCCGGAGGCGCAACGGCGTAACCGATGCGCACGCCGGCAAGGCCATGTATTTTCGAAAACGTCCGTAACACAACCACGTTTCGGTGTTCGCGAACGAATCGAAGCGTATCGGGCGAATCATCGAGGAAATCGAAATACGCCTCGTCGAAAACGACGATGATGGTGTCCGGGACGCGCGACATGAATTGGTCGATCGCGCGCTGTGAAACCAATGTCCCAGTTGGATTATTTGGGTTCGGAATGAAAATGAGCCGGGTTTTCGGCGTGATGGCCTCCAGCGTGACTTCCAAATTCTGCTGATAATCGGGGCTCGGCGTTTCAAGCGTGCGCACGCCGAACGCAGTGCCAAGCAGTTTGTAGACAATAAAGGCGTACTGACATGTGATTACGTCATCGCCTGGATTCAGAAATGCGTGGCCTAGAAATTCGATTACCTCATTTGATCCATTGCCGAGGATCACGTTCTCCGGCCCTAGTCGAAGTTTCGCTGCGATCGCTCTGATCAGGCAAAAACCGCTGCCATCGGGATAAAGATGCGCATTCTCGAGCGCGGCGTGCATGGCCTGGATCGCCTTGAGAGAAGGGCCGAGCGGATTTTCGTTTGAAGCTAGCTTGATGATTTCCGACGGATCGATACCGAGCTCGCGCGCGGTTTCCTCGATTGGCTTTCCCGGCTCGTAGACGGCAAGCTCTCGCAATTGCGGATTCGCGAGATTCCAGATCGAGGTCATGCGCCACAGATTAAATTGAACTAGTCGAGTTTCCAATCGCATCTCTTTCTGATAATTTTCTTGCGGCGTGATGTTGCGCCGAGTCATTTATCGCCATGGAGGTCTCAAGCGATCCCGCAGCTTCACGTTACGACCATGTCGGGAAAGGCCTGCGTCGTGGCGATCTCGATCCCGATCCGATCAGGCAATTTGCGGTCTGGTTCACCGCTGCGATCGAGTCCGGCATCCGCGATGTGAACGCGATGAGTCTCGCCACCGCAGATCGCAATGCCAGACCCTCAGTGCGAATTGTTCTGTTGAAGAGTTTTGATCATGACGGGTTCGTATTCTTTACGAACTACGAAAGCACGAAGGGAAAACAGCTCGAGGCGAATCCGTACGCTGCTCTTGGATTTTATTGGATCGAACTCGACCGGCAAATTCGCATCAACGGGAAGGTGGACAAGATTTCACGTGAGGAATCGCAGATTTATTTTCATTCCCGTCCAGTCGGGAGCCAATTGAGTGCGTGGGCGTCGCGCCAAAGCACGGTCATCGACGGTCGGCGCGTGCTGGATGCGCGGCTGGCGGAGATGACCGAGCGCTTTGGAAACAAACCGATTGCATTGCCACCGCACTGGGGCGGTTACCGGTTAAAACCCGATGTGGCGGAATTTTGGCAAGGGCGGCCGGACCGGTTGCACGATCGCTTTCGGTACACGCGGCAGGCGGACGGTGGTTGGCTCATCGAGCGGCTCGCGCCGTGAGCGGGTGGTGAAATAGAGTGCTGGAGCACTCCATCACTCCAGTTTGCGTTGCAGGCGCTACAGCAGACCGAGAGAAGTTAATATGGAGGGAAGGATTGAGATCGTCCGCGGCGACATCACAGAGCTGGCGGTCGACGCAATCGTGAACGCAGCAAACACTGCGCTCCTCGGCGGCGGCGGTGTGGATGGCGCGATTCACCGCGCAGCCGGCCCCGAACTGCTGGCCGAATGCCGGACGCTCGGCGGCTGTGAACCCGGCGAAGCGAAAATTACTCGCGGTTACCGTTTGACGGCGCAGTTTATCATTCACACTGTCGGACCGATCTGGCGTGGCGGAAAACATGGTGAACCCGAGACGCTGGCAAACTGCCATCGCAGCGCGTTGCGACTGGCTACGGAAAACCGGATCAACATGATAGGATTTCCAGCAATCAGTTGCGGCGCTTACGGTTATCCGATCGACCAAGCTGCCCACATCGCGCTGAAAACGACACGCGAATTTCTCGCGAGCACCGATAAAATAGACAAAGTAATTTTCGTCCTCTGGGGCAACGATGTTTACGAAGCATATCGGGGCTCGCTGTAGCGGTGCTCTCCATGCCGGGCCGATGGGTTTAGCGTCCTGGAGCGCCTTTGTGTCGCGGTCTGTTGTCATCTTGAGCGAAGCGAAAGATCTCTGTTTTATTCTCATCTGCTGCCGGCCTGGGTGATCAGGAATTCTTCGCTCCGCTCAGAATGACAGGCCTGCACGATTAAGAGACGCGACTGAACCGCCAATTACGATTTCTTTTGTATGAATCCGAACGAAAACGATCTTACGAGGGACGAACCGCTTCCGGCACACGTTCAACCGCGCGAAGAAGAGCTTGCCTCAACTGGGCGTGAGCAGTTTCCTCGAGCAACAGAGCAGGTTTCCACGGAGATGAGCCAGACGTGGGACCAAACCAAACAGAAGGCGAGCAGGGCGTTGGAGCGCACGGAACATTTTGTGCGCGAGAATCCCGTGCCCACCATTCTCGGCGCGCTCGGCCTCGGAATCGCCCTTGGCCTGGCGATCCGCTATGCCGCTCCCAATGAGCGCAAACGAGAAATCGAAATCGAGTCGCCGTGGGGGAAATTCAACTGGAGCGTTCTTTCGCTACCGTTTCTCTGGCCGCTGTTCAAATCGGCCAGGAAACGGTATGAGGAATCAGCTGATGTTGTAACGGATGCAGTGAAAGACGGCGTCAAACGACTAAAAAAACTGGACGTGGAACGCTACGCAAAGCCGGTCCGCAAACGCTGGAGAGCTTGGACGCGCTAAAGCGTGTCCGTTCTGCCCGAATTCTGGCGTAGCGATTCTCCTGCAGGTCGCGATGCCCGATTACAACCAAACGGACTGGCCACAGGTTGGGGGCCTACAACGCTTGCCAGTCCGGTTTCAACGTACATCATCAAACGCAAGGAAGCTGTTGATCAGGTCTGCCACGGCCTGTGGGTATTGAGCCATGAGCGCGTGGCCCGAGCGAGGAAACTGCGCAAGCCAGGCGGCAGGAATTGCATTCACGAGCTTCAGCGCGTTTGAAGGAGGAATCACGACATCCTCAGTGCCCGTAGCGATGAGCGCCGGCACGCGAATCTGTTGCAATCGGTCCGCGACGCCGCTGCTGCTATGCCACGCCTCCATCGCGGCGGCCTGGCGTCTCAGGAGATCAGGCGATAACTGTGCCCGTGCCGTTGCTACGATATCGCCGAAATCGCGATAAAAAAACTCGGCAACGTCGGTTGGAAAAAGCAGGAACAACAACCGACGCGCTTGTTCGTGTGGCGTTCCGGATATGTCGATAAGCTGCGACCACACTGCAGGCGAGGCGAGATCTGCATCCGTTCCTCCCGAATCGGTCGATAACAAAATCAGCTTGTTAACAAGATCCGGGTGTTCCACCGCAAGCGTCTGAGCGATGAACCCGCCCATCGACCATCCGAGTACACTCGTGCGATGCAAACCGAGCGTCTCGATCACGTGCGCAGCGTCATCAGCGAGTTTCTGGATACCGAACGGCTGTCCATTATCTGTTGAGCCGCCGATCCCGCGATTGTTGAGCAGGATGACTTGGTTGGAGGACGCGAGTTTATCGACGAACGACGGATCCCAGTCTGCGCTCGTCGCTGCGAAGCCGTTCAAGACCAGAAGCGGCGGACCTTTTCCGATCGCGCGACAGACTATTTGGGCGCCATCAACCGCGACCATCTCTACTGACTCAAATTTCATCAAACATCGACCTCAGAGTTGAATCTTGAATGTTGCGCGATAAACGTTGTCCTCATGGGAAATGGCAAGGGAAATCAATTGGTGGCGTTTATTGCTCTAGTCGCAACCACATTGGCTGGATGCGCCTCCAGCAATGGGGCCGGTGACCCGTCTGATGACCAAACGATTCCAGGGGCAACCAAATGGGGTCATTACGACGGCGAACCGGTGACAAAGTGGAATCCCGACGGGCGGACAATGACGCTCTTAACTGAACTGCGCTACACTGATCCGCACGGACAAGTCTGGGTCGCACCGATTGGTTCGGTTGTCGATGGCGCGTCCCTTCCGCGGTATCTCTGGTCGATCATGGGTGGACCATTCGAAGGCAAGTATCGGAATGCTTCGGTGCTGCACGACGTCGCTTACGGCGAGCACAATCGGCCGTGGCAGGATTGCGACCGAATGTTTTACTACGCCATGCGTTGCAGTGGCGTGAGCGTGGTCGAGTCCAAAACGATGTATTACGCTCTCTACAAATTCGGGCGTCACTGGAAGTTTCCAATCAAACGCGCGAAACCGGTGAAATATGAAGGAGCGCTGGTGGCGAGAGGCGAAGAAATTCCCCGCGCGATTCCGGTGAATCCAGCGGAAATTACCGAGGCGCGAAATTGGATCAGCAATACCGATCCCAGTTTGGAGCAGATTGAGCAACACGCGCAAGCCGAGGGGTGGTAATGCCTTGCAATCGCTGTGTTCGATTTCGCGTTCGCGCCGTGTTGCGCTGAGCTTCGCCCCGCAGATTCCGGAGTATATAGACACAATTTTAAATCGGCAGCGTCTATAACATTGATGAGCGTGTCACCCGAGCCTCCGGAAAGGCTCGCAGAAATCCTGCTGGAGATTCTCGCATTGTCTAACTCAACACGGTCAAACCAAACGGAATCCAAATGCGGCAGTGATCCAATCGAATTATTCGACCCGCACTGCGTTAAAGAGCAGTCGCAACGGAGAGATGAAGAAGATAACAACCTGCAAAGACCCTAGCGCAGCTCCATACGTGCACGTGCGCGTGCGTGGAAGTACGGGCTAGAATGCGTGCGTCAGCTGGGTGCATCGATGTTCCAATCGAGAAGTTCCGAATACGTTTGCCTTTGCCTAAGTTCGCGTCGCCACGGTTCCAAATCAGCGAACGTCGTAACATTTGCAGTCAGGCCATCAAGGCAGGCCGTAATGGTCCTAACATTTTGCAGCCCGAGCGACGCAAGAAACGAGCGGGCGAACCGCCAAACGTGTGGGGGCGCTTCAGCTTCGTATCAAGTCCGAAACAATTCGTCAACACTGCACCGCTCCAACGTGCATCCTGTGACAACGCGTGTTGAACTCAAGATCGGACCCACGCCTAATTACGGACGCGGTGCCGGCGTCGGCCGAGGTCTAGGCGTAACTCTGGGATTAGGTGTAGGTGTAGGCGTAGATTGGGGTGTGACGGTGAGCCCGACCACCGCGTGTTTGTCTGAACTGAATACGCACGGTTCGCCATTGCGCGTATCATTAGCAACAAACCTTCCGAAGCTATTGCCAACTTCCGGGCTTTGCCAGGCGATGCTGTCATAACTTGGAGCGAGCCGCTGATTGATTATGCTGCCCGTGCCTGTCCAGAGTGCGTCATCTGACGTGATATTGAGCCCGTTCAAGCAAGGCGGGTATGTGTACGGATCGCAATCGGTCGCGAGCTGGCGCGTGAACGTCTCGGTGTAGGTATCGTTGTCCCACTGAAAAAAGTGCCCCACGCCTGATGCGTCTCCGAGAACGAGACCGGCCGGGCTGGCCCGATTACTCAGCAGCGTACCATTTGTGCCTGGCCGAAGATTGCGCAACTGACGACTTGGCCCGTCCCAAGTATAAAGATCGCCGCTGTCTGTCAGCGCGACGATCTCTTTGTTGCCATCGTCGTTGAGGTCTTCGACGAGAAGACCGGCTACGCCATTGCTGTTGGCAAGGTTGACTGACTGCCAGGATTGCGTGCCGGAGGGGTAATCGTAAATGTAAACGTAAACGCCGCTCTGATAGTCGCCCTCGGCGCCTCCAATGATTTTGAGCGTGCCGTTATTGTCCAGGTCTGCCACATCCACGAAGGCAAACGGCGAGCCGATGGGACGCGTCGCATTTGTCCAGATCCGCGTGAACGTGTTATTCGAATCAAATCGGTAAATCTCGATCGCGCCATCATAGATGTAGGAGGACGCAATCACGATCTCCATGCGACCGTTACCCTCAACATCGCGCAGTTTAAGATCGTGTACCCCAGTCCATGCCAAGTTATCTACAACTGGATCCGATATGGCTCGCAATGACAGAGTGGCAAAGTCAAACACCAAAATGCGTCCGCTACCATATTCGGCCTCGGAGTATGGAGAACAGATTACCAGCTCCGGCTGGCCATCTCCGTCGAGATCGCCGATCACCGGCCCCAGGAACGGCCCTTGCAGATCAATGCTTTGCCATTTGACGTCATGTGCTCCGGTTGTGCTCGCAACGTACAAATGATCCGGACCGGTATCGGTGTACCCCGCACCCCAGAGTAGTTCCGCTACACCGTCACGATCGACGTCACTGACAGCTATATCGGTGACGCCGTGCTCTGGGTTGTTTACTTCCCACTTCAAGGCTTGGGTGATCAGATCATGTACATGCACTGTCCCCCATTGGCCGTCACCGATAACCACTTCCGGGATTCCATCGCCATCCACATCAGCGACATCAATCGCGCCAATATCTTGCGGCGTCTCGATAGACCAGCGTGGAAGCTGCCGGCCAACATCGTACGAGTAAACAAATTGCCAACCCGAGGCCGAAATGAGCTGTTGATAATTTTCGCCAGGAAAGGGCGCAAGTCTCAACCTGACTCCAAAACCATCGGCGTAGTCCCATACTACAGCGTGCGTGGCGGCATCGACTACTTTGCCGTTGGTCGCCGCAATTTTCAGAGACGCGCCGTTATCCATCCTTCCCGCGACCACGTCGTAACCACCCGCGCCCGTTACCTGCCAAAGTAACTGACCCGAGGCGTCGAAAACATAAAGATCGTACGGCGTGGTCACGATCAATTCTGCAAGACCGTCGCCATCAAGGTCCGTTAGGCTGAGCCCTTCCAATCCATCGTATATGCCGGTATCGAAGTAACCGACTTCCGTTTTGGTCGTAAAGTCATAGAGGTAAATGCGGCCGTCATTCAGCATCACAACGAGTTGCCAACTCGATGCACTCGTGACATGCGCGAGCCCGATTCGACTAATACTGACCGAGTATCCACTTTCGCGGGGAGAGTAGATTGGACTAGCGAAAATCTGATCGTAGCCGCCCGTTATTGGGTTGTATCGGATGGAATGCCAAAAATCGTTGCCCCAGAAATAACCCTGTGAACTGCCGCCGATGATAATCTCCGGCGCGTCGGTTGGCGGCATCGGACCAATAACAATATTACTTGCGCCGATGCCCGATCCAAAGATGGCGTATTCCCAGAAAGGCCGTGGGCCTGCGGGCGGCGGAGGTGGCGTGGGTCGCGGCGGCGGCGTCGGTCGAGGTCGCGGCGTAGGGGTACCGCTGGGTATGCGCTGCAGCGCACGTCTGTCGCGATGGCGTGCCGGATTCCCCTTCGCTCTCGCCATAGCTTCGGACTCTTTCCGGTCATAAATAATCCGGCATCCCTGAGCGTCGATCACCGGGACGCCATATTGATTGATGGGTAATCGCCTCGAATCCGCTGCGTTCACCAATGTTGGGGCGAAGGCAAGGACGGCAGCTACACCGAAATAGGACCCAACGAAGCAAAACGAACAACGAGCTGTCTTCATAGGAGGATCGAAGTGGGAGCGCCGGTTTAACTGCTACAGCCGTTGACTGCAAGGTTTTTTTCTCTTTGTCGAGACTAGAACCAGACTAAAGCTTACGCGAGACCCGCCGCGGATTCGCACTGGATTTTTCGAATTGAAAAGGCGAGATATTGCCCTCGCGATTTGCGCCCGTAGCTCAGCCGGACAGAGCAACGGATTTCTAATTCAAGAAAGGGTTTCTGCGCTAGTTTTCACTACGTTGCACATCGTTGCTGACGCCAGGTGTTTCAGTCATTAGGCATTCGCACGGCGTCACGCAGAGTTGCGCAGCTTTGCAGCGAAAAAATCTCAGACCGTAGAAAATGACCCTGAATAGGGCGTCCTAGCGTGCGCGTGTGTGCCTACTCGCTCGGAGTCTGTGCGTCCGAGAGCTGCGGGGGTCTCCGGCCTGCGCATTATTGTTAGCCCGGTAGTCCCGCCCCGATAGGCGTTCTTGTGTGCGTCTGTGCGACGGGTTTGCCTAAGCGCGTGAAACAGGCAAATTACGAGGTGGCCTTATCTTAATCACTAATCGCAAGCCAGAACACATCTCTCCTTTCACATCATCCTATGACCAAAAGAATTATTCTAGCTCTGACATTCAGCGGTCTGTTTGCACTAACAAGAATATGCTCCGCACAAACGCTCACGCCGCTTGTTCATCAATCGCCGGGCGGAGCAAACCTCGCCTTTCAGCTGACCGATGGAACGGTGATGTGTCAGGCCGATAGCGAACAGGATTGGTATAAACTGACGCCGGATAATACCGGAAGTTACGTTAATGGAACCTGGACACAGCTAGCTTCTCTCCAGCCGGGTTACGTACCCGATTATTTTGCCTCGGCAGTCCTCGCCGATGGCCGAGTCGTCATCACGGGGGGCGAATATAACAACGGCCAGTTTGCCCTTACAAATCTCGGTGCAGTCTATGACCCTATCGCAAATACCTGGACTCCGCTCGCAGCCCCCCCTGGTTGGGATTTCATTGGCGATTCTCCATCCGTCGTTTTGCCCGATGGCCGATTCGTGGTTGGGCGTAAACTGGACATGCAAGTGGCTGCGCTGGACCCGGCAACGTTGACGTGGACGTTGCTCGGCAACACAGGAAAGAGTGACTTCAATGCCGAGGAAGGATGGACCCTCTTGCCGGATGGCACGGTCTTGACTTTCGACGTACTGAACGCGCCCAATTCAGAGATTTACAATCCGTCCACTCAAACCTGGCAAAGCGCCGGCAGCACGATAGTCGATTTGCATTCGCCTTCTTCTCTCGGGTGCATCCCCTATGGGCCGAACGGTCAGTTTTGCTACTTCCCGCCAGGCGAAGTCGGCCCCGGAATCTTATTGGCCGATGGCCGCGTATTCTGCACCGGGTCCTTTTCTGTGGCTGGTCCGGGACATACCGCGATCTACACGCCCTCGACCGGTACCTGGGCTGTCGGTCCCGATTTTCCCAATGGTGATAATGCAGGAGATTCTTTCGCGGCCCTTCTGCCCAATGGGAACGCCCTGGTCGAAGCCGATAGTGGGAACCTTTACGAATTTGATGGAACGCATCTCAACCCCACGCTCAGCACTTTCGGTGCATTGATGGTCCTTCCGACCGGACAGGTTCTGGTCAGCAACGGTACGTTCGTGCAAGTCTACACCCCAGCCAACACACAGATCCCGAGAAAATGGGCGCCCACGATCCAGCAGTTCCCGGCCACGGTGGTGCTCGGGTCGACTTACCAAATTTTCGGACAACAGTTTAACGGTTTGTCCCAAGCGGCCTCATTCGGCGACGAATTAGAAACGGCTACCAACTATCCGTTAGTTAGGATTACCAATAACGCAACCGGCCATGTCTTCTACGCCCGGACGCATGGGCACAGTACGATGGGAGTTGCGACTGGTGGGACAAAAGTTTCTACGAACTTCGATGTTCCGGCGGCAGCAGAGACCGGCAGCAGTTCTCTCGAAGTGGTGGCGAATGGAATTGCTTCTGATCCGGTAACGATCACCGTGAACACTCCAACCCCGACACCAACGGCTACACCTACCTCAACACCCAGGCCTACGCCGACGCCAAGATTAGCGCCGACACCGCGACCGCGCCCTACGCCTGCGCCACGCCCATAGGCTTGTATGGCTGTTAACTTATTTCTGGCGGTTTTCGCCAATTCTACACGATCACACGATTTACCTAGTGAATGCGCCCGTAGCTCAGCCGGATAGAGCAACGGATTTCTAATCCGTAGGTCGAAGGTTCGAGTCCTTCCGGGCGCGTGCCTTTTTTGCCCTCAAGAATGCCATTTTACGAGGGAGAAGCGACTTGATTTAGCCAATCGTCTGTTACGAACGGTCGCGCATAAAAACACACGAAACGCAACGCGCAAGAAAAGTCCAAGACATCAGGTGCCTGCACGAAACTCCGACGTAGTGATGTGGCACGCTGCGCACGGCTTAGTTCCAGGCACTGGGACTGTCACGGGCGTCTGCGCGAACTGCAAGATTGAGAAGACGACACTCAGAATAAAGGCCGCATAAACTGCAATCTCGAGAACGCCGCGACCTTTTTCTTCCGACCGGACTAGTAGGGCGTAAGTGGATTCGAATTTGTTGTTCATAGTATTGGTTGTGTTCACACCAGCGCTTTATGCATGGGACATGCCACCAAGCGTGCCTCGACCGTAAGTCACTGAACACAAAAAGATTGAATCCTTACTCGCGTAGCAAGAGTGTGGCGGAGTCGTTCCGCGGTTGGGATTGGATGTTTCGCTTTTGGGACGCCCGTTGCAACACTGCCACGCGATCAGAGGACGTTGCCGTTTTGGCAAAGGATTATTGCCGATAGTCTGAAGCAAAGCCGGTTGGAGTTTGGGCTACGTTTCAGCGATGATTTCCAACGGGCGAACGATCTGAATTGCAGACGCACACCGCGACGATGGACAGCGTTACGTTCTTCATTCCAACGACTGGCTGACTGCGTTTCTGGAATCGGAATCTGCGATTCGAGCCCAAGAGGGGGATGCGCCAGCGTGCCTTGCCGACGCATCCTTTACTTGCTTGGTTCGCTATTTCTATAATTTCTAAATTACTTTATCGGAAATGGTGAGGCGAAGTTCCGAAATTTTCCCGAAAGTAGCCATTTCTGATGCGCCGACTCGAGCCGGCTAATGAACCGCTGATCAAGCGGTCTAAGACCGGTTTTTTCATTCCGGCCAGTTTTCCCGATTCGCGGATTGGGTTCATGCGCTGGCAGGCGGGAAGATTGCCCTGAAATCAGACCGCACCGTTGGGGCTGGAAAGCTTTTGAAGCGCCCGACGTCGAGCCAGTTTTCTTAGATCAAGAGACGGCAATCGACTACGCCACTGGCCGTGCGTGCTTTCGCTCAGGCGAGATTCGCGTTCTGGCTTGCGATGGCGCGGTCGCGCGCATCATCCCGTTTAGTGACACGGAGAAATTTCATCTGCCGACGAGTGACACGGACCGAAAATATGCCGACCCGGTAGTATAACGAACGGGCGTTTCTACATTTTCGCTAATCGCTACTCCTTCGCGCAAACTAATGAAGTCGCGCAAAGACAATGCCGATGTAGAGAATGAAGCTGGCCATTCCGGGCACGACCCTTGCCCCGTTGTGGCTTTTTTATCCCCAAAGTGGAATGTAATCTCACGCTCGCGCTGCGGACATTGCAGCGCGCGCCAGTAACGGCGAACTCGTCGAGAGTTTTTGTTATCTCCCCGGGCGGTGGCCGTAAATCGTCATCGGGTTAGCGGTAGTCGGAATCGCGGCAAGCCGATTGCAAGGCTGCGGGATACGGGAACCCGACTCCACAACGAGGCACATTCTCCTTACGGTTTTTGGGACTGGCTGTTGTGTTGGCGGCCGAACCACGTTTTCATGCATGTGACGCCGCGCCGCTGGTTTTTCAGTCTTTGCCTGGGCGACTGAATAATGATCAAAAGGTTCAGGAAGTAGCACCTCTTGAGGTGCCACCTCTTCTATTTGAGGTACCTCCGGTTCCCCATAGTCCGGAAACGACTTAGGCAGCTGTATTTTAATAACCGGAGCTTTTTCTCCAGCGGGAACGGCGAGCAAAATCGCAACTCCTCCGGTGATCGCAAGAATTGCGGCAAGTAAAGCGGATTTCATGTGGCTGAACAGGCCAAAACCTATCCGGCCATAGGTCGCGCTGCTTCCTATTATCCTTTCTCCTCAATCTCTTCTACGGAAACTGCGAAGCGAAGTGCTCGAAAAATTTCAAACGCAATCGGCGATGCGATTCGTGCCTCTCGATCACATTGTAAGCTTTATCGTAAACGCGAATCACAGCCTGATGTGAGCGGCTGCGAAACTTTGCCTAGTCGATCCCTGCTTCTCAGCGATCAGTTCTCACTTTGCGTGCATCGCTGCTCGTGCTCGAGCAGCCATTTCTTTCGCCACAAACCGCCGCCGTACCCGCAAAGCGTGCCGTCGGCGCGAATCACGCGGTGGCAGGGAATGATGATGCAAATCATGTTCGTGCCGTTCGCGCGGCCAACTGCGCGCCGCGCGTTTTCATTCCCCAGACGTTTTGCCATCCAGGAGTATGAGCGCGTTTCGCCAACTGGGATTGCTTGTAGAATTTTCCAGGCGCGCAATTGAAATTGCGAGCCGACGGGAGCCAGTTGAACGTCGAACTGCAGATTCTTGCCGGAGAAATAATTTCTCAATTGCGAACGCACCGTTTCAAGATGCCGATGTTCCCCGGGCACTACATTTGTTCGCAACTGTTTCCGCACAATGGATAATTCGTGTTCTGTCGCGCGCCGGTCGATAAATTCGAGTAAACGCAAGCCTTCCTCATCAGCTACGGCGATCATGGCGCCTAGTGGCGTATCGATTCGCTCCGCAAATAGCGGCGTGCGTGTCTTCGCGTTGGTTGGCGATTCACCAAAAATCTTTGTGAATGCTTCGCGAAAGCCGCTCTCCGACTCAAATCCGCTTCCGTTTCGCGTTTCGTCCACCCGACTGCCCTGCCGTACCCGACTCAAGGCAAGACCCAGTCGACGCGCGCGATGATAAGCTTGAAAGGTCATTCCGTAATGGCGTTTGAACTGTCGCCTCGCAGTAGAAGGATCAATGGAAAGCGCCGTCAGTTCCTTGTCAGTTAGACGCCCGCCGGGCGCTCGCTCGACCTCTGCGCGCAGACGCTCAATCAGTTTCGGCGGACGCGCATTTAGCTCGAGTGGATGGCAGCGTAAGCACGGACGATAACCGCTCTCCAAAGCGTCGTTTGCTCTGGCGAAAAAATCGACATTCTCGCGGGCCGGCTTTTTAGCTGTGCACGTGGGCCTGCAGAAAATTCCAGTCGTGCGTACGCCCACGTAAAAGATTCCTTCAAAGCTCGGATCGCGCTTTACCAGTGCGCGGTACATCATTTCAGGCGGCGGAAGAAGTTCGAGCGTCTTCATGTGAAAAAGCTAAGCGCTCGCCGCCGTTGATGCATCGACGAAATTCGAGCAGCGAATTCTAAAGCGTTTTGTGAAACGACATCAGACACAGCGACACAGCGTCGTGGCTACACTCATCAGCGATGCTTCGCGGCTTCTTCATGCGCGTTGAATCCGGAACGTAAAGCAGCCGTGAGTAACGCTGCGCACATCAACGAACGCAGTCTCTGGATTTTTGAACAACTCTTGAATTACGAGTTCCGGTTCTCTGCCATCGACAACTTTCGCGTCGATGATCTTGTAATTTGAATCGTAAGCGCGAAACACGCGGCCGCTGCGAAAATCGGCCGGATATGCATCAGTCGCGCTGTATCGCTGGCACTGATCCGTCGTGCACAAAGATCGGTCCGCTTTCAGAATACGGATGGCCGGGCGGAATTGCCGGATACGGAAACAGGATCACTTGCTCGCCGGGTTGTGCCCAACACAGACAATGCCGACACGGGCAGGTTCTGGGCGAATCTTACTGTAAGGAGGGAATGATCGGATGCGCCCGCATTTGCTGCACGCCGCGCTGTCTCCACGATTTCGGTGGGAACAGGAACAACGCGAAAATTCGAGCTTTTCATGAAGAGCAGCTCAATGCATCGGCGCAGCAATGCATCGACGGAATTCAGGCAGTGAATTGTGAAATGGTAGCGCGAGCGTTCCACTTGCGGCAAAGGCGGCCGCAAACCGGAGGCATGTTACCTTAAAACTTCACAACAGCGCGCGCTACTTCTGCAATCGCTGAGGCACGATCGTCTGCCGGCGCCGTCGAACCAATAAAGTAAACAGCAATGAGAATCGGCGCACGGCCCGGTGGGCGAAGAATAGCGATATCGTTAGACGCTCCATTTGCGCATCGCCCCGTTTTGTCCCCAACGCCCCACGTTTTTGGAACGCCGGCTCGAATCATGAGTGCGCCAGTCTCGTTATGCTGCAACCAATCTTCGAGTTGATGAATTGAAGATTCCGATAAGCGGCCACCGAGCAATAGCCGCCGCATGTTTGAGCACATCGCCGCAGGTGTTGTCGTGTCTCGCTCGTCGCCGGGAATCGCGCTGTTTAATGCCGGTTCTTTGCGATCAAGTCTCGTTACATTATCACCGAGCTTACGCGCGAAATTCGTCAGGCCAGGTGGTCCGCCGATTGCATCCAACAGAAGATTACCGGCCGTGTTGTCACTCTGCTCGATTGCCGCTGCGCACAAAGCCCCAAGTGTCATGCCGCCGTCTTTGAGGTGCACTTTCGTGACCGGCGCATATTCCAGGATGTCTTTTGCGTCATAAGGTACGAATCGCTGCAAATTTTCTTTTCCTTCATCGACACGTTTCAAAACCGCGGCGGCAGCGAGAAATTTAAAGGTGCTACACATCGGGAAACGTTCCTCCGATCGGTGATCGAGCCGTTTACCGCTGCCGGTATCCAACGCAGCTACACCGATCCGGCCGCCCATTCTCGTTTCAACAGTGCCAATCCGATTGGCAAAATCGCTTGTCGATCCTTTCGTCTTCACCGCGCCCAACCCGTCCGGTGATGTGCTCGCGGCAACCAGTAAAAATAAGGCTGCTACCATCGATGATACGCGGGATGGCCTTGCTTTACCGCGACGAAAACTCCGCGGCATGTGGCGCAGACTTTTCCCCCAGCAGTCAATGTTCCCTCAACGGTCGCGCGTTCATCGGTGATATCGACAACTCTCGCGGCGAGAAAGACAGAATCGTTCGTAGGAGTCGGTCGCAGCAACTTGATCGCGTACTCCGCGGTAACAGTGCAAGGCGGACGATCTTCACCTGCACGCTTCATCAGATGGTACGCCGCTGTCCAGTTGCAGTGACAGTCCAGTAACGTCCCGATAATTCCGCCGTTTAGAACACCATGAAACGCTTCGTATTTTTTCTCCGGCTTCCACTCAGCGACGACTTCGCCGTTTTTTTGGAAACTACGAAGATGCAAGCCATCCGGGTTAGCCTGGCCGCAGCCGAAGCAAGAATTTTTCGGCGCATATCCTTCCTGAAGCGATTTGTCCATTGTAGCGGCGGTCTGCGACCGCCGAAACTGTATCAGTCCGAATGGTATTCCAACGCGAAAATCTCGCCCGAGAACACCCAATCCTCGGGTTTTAACACAAGCCCTGCCCGCACGGGATTCTCACGAACGTAACTCCACTTTTGCGAATATGATTCTTCGCTGCGAAGCAGGTGATCAAAAAACGTTTTCTGCCAATGCGGCGGAGGAATTCTGTTCAAGCGCAGAGCTTTGGAGGCCGTGTTTTTGAAAGACTTCACCCACGCACTCAACATGATTCTCTGGTCATCCATCGAGACAAACAGATGCAAGTGGTCCGGCATGATCACATAGGCGCCGACCCATGCCCCATGTTCAGGACCTCTCCTGGCGAAATCGAGAAAAGCTTCGTGGACTGTTGCGTTCGCAAGAATTTTTCGCCTCTCGTGGGTACACGCTGTGATGAAATAAATCGGAGAATGGACAAACACTCGTTCCAATCGGTGCAACCGGGGCTTGCGATTCTCGGCGCTCATAGAGCGCCGTTACAGGAGCAGGCTCACTTCGCCGCTGGCCCGCGATAAGGCCGCAGCGGCGGGCCGACGTAAAATGAGCGCGGCCTGATTAGACGATTGTGATCGTGTTGCTCCGTAACGTGCGCGCACCAGCCGGCTACGCGGGACGCAGCGAAAAGAGGCGTATTCAACTCGGGAGGAAATCCCAACAGCCAAAACACCGGCGCGGCGTAAAGATCGACATTGGCGCAAAGTTGTTTCTCCCGCTCCATCACTTGTTCGAGCTTCTCGCAAATGGGCACCCAGTTTTCTTTGCCGGTGCGTTTGCCGAGGTCGCGCGCGATCTCTCGCATCGCCGGCACGCGCGAATCGCCTTTTTTGTAAACCCGATGGCCGAACCCCATGATCTTGCCTTTGCTGCCCAACTTTTTCATCAACCATGCCTCAGCGCGATCCGGTGTCCCGATCTCCTCAAGCATTTTCATTGATTCCTCATTCGCGCCGCCGTGAAGCGGCCCTTTCAGAGTCGCAACCGCGGAGGTAACAGCGGCGTAAATGCCCGCCAAGGTAGAAGCGGTCACGCGCGCGGCAAACGTTGACGCATTGAACTCGTGGTCGGCATAAAGATTGAAGATCGTGTCGAGCATCCGGGTTTGCCATCGCTCGGGAACTTTGCCGTTGAATTTGTAGAAGAAATTCGCGGCCTGCGTCAGTTCCGGTTTTTCCGGAAACGGCTGTTCGCCCTGCGAGATGCGCCAGCCGTCGGTGATCAACGTAGAGGCGCGCGCAATCAGCCGGATCGATTTGCGAATGTTCGCGTCGTGCGAGTGGTCGCTCAGGTCCTTGTCGAATGCGCTCAACATCGAAACGCCGGTGCGCAGCATGTCCATCGGATGAGTATTTTTCGGCAGAAGGCGCAGCATTTCCGTGACTGCGCCAGGCAACTGGCGCTGGCCGGCGATTTGTTGTGTGAACTCCTTCAGTTGCTTCGCATTCGGCAACTCGCCATTGAGCAACAAGTAAGCGACCTCCTCGAAAGTGGCCTTCTCGGCCATCTGATGAATGTCGTAGCCCCGATACATTAGCCCGGCCGCGGGATCGACCCAGCAAATCGCCGTTTCACCGGCAATTACGCCGGCCAGTCCCGGGCTGTATTCTGGTTTCGTTTCAGTACCCATGTTGTCCGCTGATTCTAGCAACGATACGCTCGCCGACAAATGATCAGTCGTTCAAGCCGAGCCATTTCTCTGCATTTGGATCGTAATCCAGCAGTTGGTAAAGTTCCTCACGCGTCTGCATCCCATCGATCCATTTCTTTTGCGTGCCGCTTTTCTTGAGGGCATGCAAAAATTGATCGCTGGCTTTCATCGACACGCGAAATGCGCTCTGCGGGAAAATCACCATGCGATAGCCGAGTCCAACCAAATCATGGAACGAAAGAAGCGGACTTTTCCCAAACTCCGTCATGTTCGCCAGCAGCGGCATATCGATCTCGCTGGCAAAATTGCGAAACTCCTGTTCGCTTTGCAACGCTTCTGGAAAGATGGCGTCCGCACCCGCTTCCAGGTACTGCCGCGCCCGATCGAGTGTTCGGTCGAAATCCTCCACCGCGCGCGCGTCTGTCCGCGCGATGATCATAAAGTCGGGATCCCTCCGCGCAGCTACCGCTGCTTTAATTTTTTCCGTCATCTCCTCAACATCAACCAGCGATTTGCCGGCAAGATGCCCGCAACGTTTCGGAAATTCCTGGTCTTCGATGTGGCAACCGGCCAGACCCGCTGTTTCAAGCTCCCGGATTGTGCGCGCAACATTTGCCGAACCGCCAAACCCGGTATCCGCGTCCACGATCGCAGGAATCTTTACTGCCCTGGCGATGTACCCCGCCAGGCGCGCCACTTCCGTTAACGTCAGCAGACCGATGTCGGGGACACCCGCTGTCGCGTTCGCAATTCCAGCACCGCTGACGTACACGGCATCGAATCCAACCCGCTCCACCTGTCGCGCCATCGCCGCGTTCGGCACTCCCGGCAGCATCACTGCTCCTTTTGCAATTAAGTCACGCAGTCGCGCCGGCTTCGTTTTCTTTATCATTCGAGCGAACCCATGTCATTCCGGGCGAAGTCGAGGAATCTGCAATTATTTTTTCTCCGGGATTTCCAGCGCCACCATTAATCCATCGACGTTCGTCGCTTCATCCAATTTCCATGCGATATGGATAATCTTCTTCGCTCGTTCATTGCCAATCACCGGCTCAACAAGCGTAAGGAATTTTCCTTCGACTGCTGAATCCTTTAGCCGATTCTTGGCGTGGCCCAGCGGATAATCGATGCGCTGGGTTAATTGGCGGCCATCGGCAAGATCAACGTGCACGATGTTAGCGACCGCATCTGGATACATCGCGCTCAATTCCGCATTGCGTTCCACCTTCACGTTCTCCAGGAACTTCCACACCTCAGGATCCTTGAATCGCTCCGGCTCGAACTGGCGATCGGTAATTTCGCCGTCGATGAGCGCAATGGCCGTGATGTACGGCAAGCTGTGATCCGCCGTCTCGCGTGTCTTCGGTTTCCATTTCTCCGGCTCGCTTCCAATGATGTCCACAGAGGCGTCGTGACTCTCGATGACGACGCCATTGATTTTCGAAAGGTCGCCGATCTGGCTTCGCAAAGAAAGCGCCGCCTCGATTGCGCTTTGGCTATGATATTCCGCCGGCCAATATTTGATGCTTGTTTTCAAAATCATCGAGGGCGCCCCACGAAATTTTTCGCCAATGTTGCCGAGCGAGACACCGAGTTGTTTCTCAAATCCCATTTCTCCTTCGAAGATTGGCCCCGGCCCGGTCATGCCTTCACGGGCTAGGAGCGCAGAGAAGACCCCGTGCCGCGCCGCATTGGCGAACGCCACGCCCTTCCAGTGCGAGAGTTCGCCTGCCCGCGCCTGGCGCATGGCCGCGCCGGCCACACCGGCGATGTTCACTGCGTGCCGCGTCTTCGCTGGATCAAGTTTCATCAAATACGCAGACGCCAGCGCGGTCGAAAATGTGCCATAGGTCACGTGGTCCCAACCGCGCGCCCGAATGCTCGCCGCGTCGCATAACCGGCATTGCACTTCATAAGCGAGCGCGATCGCGGTGATCAATTCGCGCCCGTTGGCGCCCACGGCTTCCGCAATCGCGAGCGCCGCCGAAATGTTGTCGCTCGGGTGGGCAGGCTCTTTCGAGAGATAGGTGTCGTTAAAATCGAAATAGCGGATGCCGCAGCCGTTAGCGAATGCCGCCCAGTCCGGCGGCGCCTTGTGATCGGTACCAATGATTGTCGATCCGTGTTTCGCCGAAAAATCAGCGGCCACTCTTCGCGCAATCGCGAACGGTTTTTCCTTCCATGCACCGAGCGCGCAGCCGAGCGAGTCGATTAGTCGACGTTTTACTTCGTGCACGACTTCCTTCGAGAGATCCTCAAACCGCAGCGCGGATGTGTAATCAGCAAGTTGATGAGCAAGCGTTGTCTTCATTGGAAAATTGAGAATCCAATCTGCCGATGATTTGGACTCGAGCAAACGGGGCCGCAGCTTCTGCACAGTCGCGGGCCGTAGCCAGGCCGTGACCCGCTCAGGTCGATGCCGAATCAATGCGGCGGTTTAGCCGGAGCTACTGCTTCAGCCATCGATTTGAGCATTCGGCCGAGATCGCTGTTGGTCGAGAGGACCGCCGTTGTGTCCTTTTCAAATGCGGCACGCATAACGTCGAGGCTGCGCAGAAACGAATAAAGCTCCTGCGCGTCAGGCGCGCCGAATGCCGCGGCGTAGATCGCTGCCGCTTCGGCGTCGGCTTTGCCTTCGATTTCAAGTGCGTTCTTCGTTGCATTGGAACTGATCGAGGCAACGTCGCTTTCCTTTTGCCCACTAATGTTCGCCGCTTCGCCGCGCCCTTCGGAACGGAACCGCGCCGCGATCTGGTGTCGCTCGCTTGACATTCGCTCGATGATTTTCTCCGCCACCGCCGGATTGTACTTGCTGCGTTTGAAACGCTCATCTAGCAGTTCGATCCCGAAGTCGGCGATCTTTTGACGCGTGCGTTCAGTGATCTGCTTTTCGATTTCGCCGCGCCCAAATTCGATATCGGGGATTGTGGTGGGCAGAACCGTGCCGGTTTTCTCCAGCTCCTCGTCGCGCGCCGGTTTTCGCCCTTTGGTTACGCGAATGATTTCAACCAGATCATGCGTGGCGACCGCGGTGCGGGTTTCGCTGCCGAGAATGTCGTCGAGGCGCGAGAGCGCGCTCCGCTCGTCATTAAGCCGATTGTAGTACAGCATCGGGTCACTGATTCGCCAACGGGCGAAACAATCGACAATGATGTAGAGCTTGTCCTTGGTTGGACATTCGGTGGGCGGTCCGTCCCAGGCGAGGATGCGTTTGTCGAACCGTTGCAGTTTATCGAGGATCGGTAGCTTCATCTTCAATCCGGGCGTCGTGATGCTGCGAACGATCTTGCCGAAACGGGTGATGATGACCGTTTCGTATTGCGGCACGACGAAGAGCACCGTTCCCCATTTGAGCGCCGTCAGAATGAAAAGGATGCCCAGGATTGACATGAGTGGGCTTTGCAAAAAACGAACCACAGCCGACACGACAGCCGGTCGCGGAGTGACATCGATCACGTTCATGGCGAGCTCCTCGATTCGCCGGGCACCTGAAGTGGCAACGTCTGGAGAATGTTCTTCAAGCTGTCATCGATAATGATTTTCTTTTGCAAATTTGGCAGGATGGCTTGCATCGCCTCGAGATAAAGGCGGCGCCGCGTAATTTCAGGCGCCTTGCGATACTCGGTGAGCAACAACGAGAACTTTTCCGCTTCGCCCTTGGCCTCGTTCACCCGGCGAAACGCGTACGCTTCGGCCTGTTTCTCGCGCTCTTTTGCCTGGCCGCGCGCGTTCGGAACAGCATCGTTATACACCGCCCACGCCTGATTGATTGCGGTCTGCTTCTCCTGTTGCGCCTGATTGACATCATTAAACGCCGCTTGCACGGCCGGCGGCGGACGCACGCTTGTGAGTTGCACCTGTTGAATCTGAATTCCCAAATCGGTCCTGCGAACAGAGATCGGCCAGGCGTTTCAACGTCGATGTCTCGATGTCGTGGCGTCCGATCGTGAGCACTTCATCCACGGTGCGGTCGCCAATCACTTCGCGCATCACGCTTTCGGAAAGATCGCGCAAGGTTTTCTCCGGCTCGCGCGCTCCAAACAAATACATTTTTGGATCGGTGATCCGATATTGCACCACCCACGGCACGAGCGCGGTGTTCAGATCGCCCGTGATCATCGTCTCGGTTTCCTCCGGCTGCGGATCGCCCTGAAACATGTTCGTCGCGCCCGGGGTAAAAAAACCGAACTCGAGTTTCTGCAAACGCTGCGTAGGCACGACGTAAATTTCGTCAATGTATGGAATGGCGTAGGCCAAACCGGGATTAACAATTTCGTGATACGCGCCGAAGCGCGTCTTCACACCCACGGAGTTTGCGGGAATCGTTGTGAACCCGAACAGCAGCATGAAAAGTGTGGCTACGATGCCGATGCAGGCGATCACACCAAGAATCAGCCGTAACGGTTTAACAGGAAGATGTTCGGCGATATCCGGCCTCTGCATGGAAGGCCTGTTATTGAGTCAAAGCTGTCACGCAAACGCAAGCTAATTCAAGGAGTGACGCTTCCCAGCTGTGAAGACTGATCCACTGCTGCCTGTGCCGTCGTTCCTTGACTCGCTATCTGGTGTACTCGAAAACTGATCTATGAACATTAGAAAGACGATCTTGTCAGTGGTCACCGGGCTTGCGACGTTTACGTGTATGGCCGCAACGGAATCTCAAACACAACCTGAAGTCGGAAAGCCCGCGCCGGATTTCAGTCTCACCACCGGCGATGGTTCGCAGGTGAGCCTGAAAGATTTCCACGGTAAATGGGTTGTTCTCTATTTTTATCCGAAAGATTTCACCAGCGGTTGTACCATGGAGGCGCGCAATTTTCAGCGGGACCTCGCGAAATATAGTGACGCCGGCGCAGTCATTCTCGGAGTGAGCGTCGATACCGCGCAATCGCACAAAGATTTTTGTGCGAAGGAAGGGCTGAACTTCAAATTGCTGGCCGATCCCGATGCGAAAGTCTCCACCGAGTACGGCTCGGTGATGGATTACAAGGGCCAAAAGCTCGCTGCACGTAACACGTTCATCATTAATCCCAACGGGGACATTGCCAAAGTATACACCGGCGTGAAGCCCATCGACCACAGCGAGCAGGTGCTCAAAGATTTGTCGGAGTTAAGGAAGGGTTAATCACAATTGTACGAATTTTGTCGTGGCGAAGTTGCTTTGGCTTCGCGCTGAGGTTCTACCGCGGGACTCAAGGCGCTGGACGAGAGAGTAGCTTTTGGGGTTGAGCTTGGCGCAGTGCCGACGGCGCAGCGGCACACGGTTACAGCCCATGTACCGGATGTAACGCTTTCACTAATCACCAGCCTTACCGGTCATTCCGAGTTGCGCAAAGAGAAACGCGTAAATGTCTGCCGACTGTCTAACGCGCTCGCTCAATGCCGTGCCGATGCCGTGGCCGGCACTCGAACTGGTTCGCAGAAGAATTGGGTTCCGCGATTTGTTCGCGGCCAGCAGGCGCGCCGTCATCTTGCGGGAATGATAAGGCGCGACTCGTCCGTCGTTTGCGCCGGTCATCATCAACACCGCGGGATATTTCGTGCCGTCGACCACGTGGTGATAAGGCGAGTAGGCGTAAAGGGCCTTGAATTGTTCCGGATTTTTTACTGTGCCGAACTCAGTCACGTTGAATGCGCCGTTCGGCGCGAGTTCCACCCGCAGCATGTCGTAAATACCGACCGAAGACACCACTGCCCGGAACAAATCAGGATGCTGCGTGATCATCGCGCCCATCAAAAGACCGCCGTTGCTTCCACCCTGGATGGCCAGCTTTTCCATGCGCGTATATTTCTCTTTGACCAGGTATTGCGCAGCAGCCGCGAAGTCATCGAAGACGTTTTGCTTTTTCATCAGGTTGCCGGCCTTGTGCCACTCTTCACCGAACTCGCCGCCACCCCGAATATTCGCCACCACGTACACGCCGCCGCGATCGAACCAAAGTCGCCGCGTGAAATCAAAATTCGGCGACATACTGATTCCGTACCCGCCGTAGGCGTAAAGCAGCGTCGGATTCTGCCCGTCCCGCTTCGTTCCTTTCCGGTAAAGAATGTTGAGCGGGATTTTTGTGCCGTCTTTTGAGGTGGCGAACTCGCGGGTTACTTCGATGTCAGAAAATGACACTGGCGACGTGCTGCGCAGCGCAGTCTTCGCCGGCTCGCTTTTGCCTTGGGAACACTGGAACCACGCCGCCGGCTCGGTGTAACTCACGTCGCGGAACAACAGCGCGTCGTCGTCGGTAGCGATCATTTCCTGCACGGCCGAGATCGCGAGGATGGGAATGATTGTTTCATTCTTGCCTTCCAGGCTGAAGCGCCGGATTTGCGAAGGACCACCGAGTAGATCGCCAACATAGAGCGTCTGGCTGGTGGGGACGATTTGCCCGATAACTGCTTGCCCGGTCGGGACGATCTCAACTGCATTCTTTAATTCCGGTGTATCCAACGGCAGGCGCAGAATTTTGCCGCGCGGGGCGTTTGCGCGTGAAAGCACGTAGAGCGCGTTATCACGACCGAGTCGGGCGAGTTTTATCTGGTCGCTAAACTGCGTGATCTGGTTCCACTTCTCATCCGCGCCGAGCAGGTAATGTGCAAAGTCCCCGCCATCGCCGTTCGCCACAGTGGCGAGAATGTATTTGCCGTCGTGGGAAACCTGGAGCGTGATCTCCGCGATGCGTGGGAAGTCTTTGCCGATCGAATACGTGTCGTCTGCGTCAGGCGTGCCAAGCTTATGAAAATAGATCTGCTGATAAAAATTCAGATCGGCGTCCGGTCGCTCGCCTTTCCGGGGGAAGCGCGTGTAATACACTCCGGTGCCATCGGCATTCCAAGCCGCGCTGCCGCCCGCCGTGGGATATTGGACATGCGCAATTGTGTCCGGCAGGGCTTTGCCCGTTGCGGTCTCGTAAAAGTGAAGCGTGCCGTCTTCGCTGCCGCCTTTGGAAAGTGAGATGGCGATGTATCTGCCGTCCAATGACGGCACAAACCAATCGATCGCCGTCGTGCCTTTGAAGTCGAGCACGTTCGGGTCGAGCACAACTTTCTCAGACTTCAGGTCGTCCGCCGAAGCGAGCGTAACTAACAGCGGCTGCTGTTTCGGCGGCTGGAATTTCATTGCGAACAAAATTCCTGGTTTCCGCGAGACGAGCGAAAAATAATTCGGTGACGTTTTCGCGTACCACTCCTTTAACCGTGTCTCGATCGCCGCCCGGTCCGGCAAGCTGTCGAGATATTTGCGTGTTCGCTGGTTCTGCGCGTTCGACCACGCTTTTACTTGTGAGTCCTCGTCGTTTTCGAGCCACTGATATGGATCCTCCACCGTTACGCCATGGTATTCGTTAGTAACAGGTTTCGTTGGAGTGTCGGGCAGGCGTTCGGCCAAGGTCGCTCTGCTAAGCGCAATCGCGCCGGCCGCTGCTATTAGAGACAGGAAAAGATTTACTTTCATAATGAATAGAAAAGGCTGGCGTGCGTTCCTTGCAAAAAAGAGTTTGTTAAGGCGTGGCCGCCGCTGTTGATGCCGAAGCCGCCGCCGCATACTTGGGATCTTTTACCTGTTTGCGGATGGCTGCGTACAACTTCTTGATTGCCGTAAGGCTGGCTTGATTGGCAATGAACGCCGGAATAACACCCCCAGTGTCAGAGTAGATGGAATACGTGGCGCGCGTTTTTGCCGGTCCCTCCGGCTCAAGCAACCATGTGCCATTGCAAACCTTTACGCGGACAACGCCTTTCTGTTCCGCTGGTCCAAGTTCGTTTGCCGTTTCCCATTGGCTTAGATACGTGAGTCCCTTGGGCCCGGACCATGATTTCTTCCACACGCGCAATGTGTAATCGCGATCCTCGCAAATCTTTGGTGAAAGACGTTGATAGCCGATCATGGAATCGCCTTCGCGCTTCAGGAGCCGGCACTCCAATGTGTAAGGCATAAACTTCGGATAATTTTCAAAATCATCGATGACTGCGTGCACGGCATCAGTGGCAGCATCGATTGGGCCGATTGCCTTGAATTCTTTGAGTCGCGAATCACCATGAGGGCGGCTGTAGATGATGACTTCTTTCGTGTCAGCCGCGAGCTTCCAGCCATCCTTGGGATTAGCTGCGCTGGAATACTCTCCGGCAAACGTGTTCGAGCCGGAAACAAGCAAGATCGATCCCAAACCGGTCAGGACACGGCAAAACACCGCGCGACAATACACGGTTTCCCCTATTTAGCCATGTTTCTTTGAGCATCATTCGTCTGCGCGTGCCGTCCAAAAGAGCGAGTTTCGATTCCCGAAATCCGCAGGACCGTGTGACTTGTTAAAAAAGTTAGGAAGGTTACATGAATTACAATCGCGACTGGTTGCAATGATGTATCAGTTTAACGATTAACCAGGCTCAGCCATGACTCTTCAGCCCACCATCCTGATCGTTGACGACGAGAAGCATACGCGCGACGGACTGCGTCGTTTGGTTGAAAACGATTACGACGTGTACGTCACCGCCGACATCGCCGGCGCGATGGACGTGCTTGAGCGCGAGCAGGTCGATGTGCTCCTCACCGACCTCCGCCTCGGCAGCGAAGATGGGATGGTACTGATCGATCGTGCACTGAAAATGCCGCGTCCACCGATCTGCATCATGATGACCGCTTACGGCTCAGTGGATCTCGCAGTGGAGGCGATGAAACGCGGCGCTTACGATTTCGTTACCAAACCGCTCAACCTCGACAAGGTCGAATTGCTGATCGCACGCGCAGTGCAAAGCCGCAAACTCGAGCAGGAAAATCGCGCGCTACGCGAGCAGGTGGACGAACGCTACGGGCTCGAAAACATCTGGGGCGACTCCGCGGCGCTACATGCGGTGCTTGAAACCATTAAACAGGTCGCACCTTCCTCGGCGAATGTGCTGATCGAAGGCGAGAGCGGTACAGGCAAAGAATTAGCTGCTCATGCCATTCATAATTTGAGCCGTCGTAATAAAGCGAAATTCGTCATCGTGCATTGCGCTGCGCTATCGCCTCAGCTTCTCGAGAGCGAATTGTTCGGGCACGAGAAAGGCGCGTTCACCGGCGCGCATGAACGACGAATCGGCCGATTCGAGCAGGCGAATGGCGGCACGATTTTTCTCGACGAAATCGCGGAGATCGACGCGAGCACGCAGGTGAAATTGCTGCGCGTGATCAGCGAAGAGCGCGCCTTCGAGCGCGTCGGCGGCAATCAGGCATTGCGCGCCGATGTGCGTTTGATCGCTGCCACGAACAAAAATCTACAACAACTCGTGCGCGAAGGAAAATTCCGGGACGACCTCTATTTTCGCCTCAACGTCGTGCGCATTGTGATGCCGCCATTGCGTGAGCGAAAAGAAGACATCCCGATTCTCGTCCGCGGATTTCTGCGCCATTTCTGCAAGGAAAACCAAAAACCGCTTCTCGAACTGGCGCCGAACGCGATGGACGCGCTGCTTACTTACGATTGGCCGGGCAACATCCGCGAGCTGCGTACCGCAATCGAGCACGGCGTTGTGATGGCCACCGGAAAACAAATTACATTGCGCGATCTGCCGATCGCCGTCCGCCAAGCTGCTACCGCGGTCGCGGGATTGCCCGGTGGCGTTTCACCGACCGAGGCGTTCGGCGAAAAGACCAGCCCGCTCGATCTGCACGAAACGGAGAGAAGATTGATTGCCCAGGCACTCGCAGCGACAAATGGCAACGTAACCGCCGCTGCCAAAAAGCTCGGCATCAGCCGGCGCACGCTCCATCGAAAAATCAATGAAATGAATCTGTCACGAGCGTCGGCAAAAGACAGCAGCAACCTTTAGCAGGCCGGCCACCATCCCTGGCGGCGGTGAAATTTCGCGTTTACGAATGGCGCTTTGAGCGTTTCAATTACGCCGTGACAGAGCAGAAGAGAATTTTTGGCACAGACGGCGTGCGCGGTGTGGCGAACGTGGAACCGGTGACGGCGGAGACGGCGCTCAAACTTGGGCGTGCTGCGGCTTATGTGTTCGCGCAACTGAATCCGCGCAGGACCCCTGACGGTGCGCGGCCCAAGATCGTGCTCGGTAAAGACACGCGTCTTTCAGGTTACATGCTCGAAAACGCGCTCGTGGCCGGAATCACCTCGCTCGGAGTGGACGTTCTGGTAATCGGGCCGTTGCCTACGCCGGGCGTTGCTTACATCACGCGATCATTGCGCGCTGATGCCGGCATCGTTCTTTCCGCTTCGCATAATCCTTATCAGGATAACGGCATCAAATTCTTCCGGCACGACGGCTACAAGCTGGATGATCAGATCGAGGACAAAATCGAAAGCCTGGTTTTTACTGGCGAGATTGATTCTGTCAGGCCGACCGCCAACAACATTGGTCGAGCGACCCGAATCGATGATGCGCTTGGGCGTTACGTCGAGTTCGCCAAGGCGAGTTTTCCCAAGGGAATGTCGCTCGACGAAATGCGCGTCGCAGTTGATGTGGCAAACGGCGCTGCTTACAAATCAACGCCGTGCGTTCTGCGCGAGCTGGGCGCGGAAGTCGCCGTGGCCAATAACGAGCCCAATGGAATAAACATCAACGACGTTTGTGGCAGCATGCACCCTCAGGAAATCCAGCGCATTGTCCAAATCAGTGACGCGGATGTGGGCATCAGTCACGATGGTGATGCTGATCGCGTTCTTCTTTGCGACGAGGACGGCGAAATTGTCGATGGCGATGAGATTCTGGCAATTGCCGCCCTGGATCTTTTGGAAACCGGCCGGCTCGAGCAAAACACTGTCGTGGCGACTGTGATGAGCAATTTCGGTCTGGATGAAGCACTCGCAGCGCGTGGCGGTAAAGTCGTGCGGACGAAAGTTGGCGATCGCTATGTCATCGAAGAGATGGTGCGGCAAAAACTAAATCTCGGTGGCGAACAAAGCGGCCACGTGATTTTCCGTGACTTCACTACGACCGGCGACGGTATCATCACCGCGCTTCAGATTGTGCGTATCATGCACAGGACCGGCCAGCCATTGAGCAAGCTCAAGGCGTGTTTGCAAAAATATCCGCAGGCCCAGCGGAATTTGGAGGTGAAAGAAAAGCGGCCTCTGGCAGAGTTATCCGCTGTAATGAAACTCGTTGATGAGGCCGAGAAAGAGCTCTCTGGCAAAGGCCGCGTGCTCCTGCGTTATTCAGGCACAGAGCCAAAAATCCGCCTGCTCATTGAAGGCCGCGAGTTTGCGATGATCGACAAGCAAGCGGACCGGATCGCAGATGCGATTCAAAGCGCGATCGGAGCATAAAACCTAGCGACACATGACTCTCACACGTGTTATTGAAGCCCTGTTGTTCAGCGCGCAAAACCCGCTCTCGATTCGTGAAATCACCACTGCGATCAGAGGCACCGAGGACGATCCGGCGAGTGAGACGCCTAACGAGTTTGCGCGCGTGAGAGATGCCGAAGTTGCAGGGGCACTCGAACAACTGAAAATAGAATACATCCAGCAGGGCCGCGGATTTCAAGTTGTAGAAAAGGCAGAAGGCTGGCAGCTCGCTACCGATCCGGCGTTCGCGAAATGGGTTCGGCAGCTTTTCCCCGCGCCGAAACCGGCGCGTTTGAGCGCGCCTGCGCTCGAGACTTTGGCGATCATCGCGTACCGGCAGCCAATCACGCGCGCGGACGTCGAGGCGGTGCGCGGCGTGAACATCGATGGCGTGCTGCAGACGTTGATGGAGCGCGGGTTGGTAAAAATCGCCGGACGCGCTGAAATCCCCGGCCGGCCGCTTCTTTACGAAACGACACAATTTTTCCTCGATCATTTTGGACTTCGCAATCTCGGTGAATTGCCAAACGCGGAGGAATTGCGAAGACGAATTTTGCCAAGCGCACAGCCGGTCGAATCTCCCACGTCAGTGAGCGCTACAACTTCGGAGTAGCGTGCGCGCTACGCTTTTCGGGGAGCGTTGCTTAACGCGGTCAGCATTTGCCCACCGGTTGTGTATTGCGCTTTCCTTTTTCATCGCAACGTCGCGAGCGGCGTTTGCCGAGATCCAGTCAACCGATTGCGTGCGCGCGGCAAAGTATTCCGAAAACAGACGCGGCAGTGCAATCCTCGTGCAGCAAAACGGCCGGACAATTTTCGAGCATTACGCTAATGCAGGGTCGGCAAACCGAAGATGGCCGATCTTTAGCGGCACCAAAAGCTTCTGGGGGATTGCCGCGCTCGCCGCTGTGCGCAACGGGCTGTTTGGACTCGATGATCGGGTCTCAGATACGATCACGGAATGGAAAAATGATCCGCGCAAATCACAGATCACCGTCCGCCAATTGCTCAGCCAAACTGACGGTCTTGAGGGTGCATCGCGTCTTCAGCGTCCAACGATTCGAGATCGAAACGCAATGGCAATTCAGTTGCCCATGCTCGCGTCGCCCGGCACGGCTTTTATCTATGGCCCGAGTCATCTCCAGATTTTTTCCGAGCTGCTGCGCCGGAAATTGAAAGGGCGCAGTGTTATCAACTACTTCGAAACGCATGTCGCCGGCCCGCTTGGACTGCGTAGTCTCAATTATAAAAAAGACGCGCGCGGCAATCCGCTGCCTGCGACCGGCTTTGAATTAACGGCGCGCGAATGGGCGCGACTGGGCGAGCTGGTACTTGGAAATGGTAGTTACCATGGACGGCAGGTTGTGCCCGCAAATTTGTTGCGGGAAGCATTTGCCGGTTCGCAGGCGAACCCGGCGTACGGACTCACATATTGGTTGAATCGGCGGGCACCAAACGGCCGTGAAGCGGACATGGAACAAATGCTCGATTTGCCGTGGCAAAACGCGGAATGGCGAGAGGTTTGCATCTGCAAAGACGCCCCTGTGGATATGCTGGTGGCGCTCGGCTCCCATTATCAGCGCCTTTTCGTCATTCCGTCATTGAAAGCGATCATTGTCCGGCAAGGCTCGGGCGGAAACTTTTGCGGACGCGGCTTTTCTGCGACTGGTGCTCGGCCGCGCGCAATAACTCATGCCGCCGGTTTGACTTGCCTGCCACTCTGGCGAACGATCATGGCACTATGAAAGATTGCTCGCAGGACGAGCAGGCGCTCATCAGGATTCAGCACGATTGGGCGGAAGCGCGCGTCAAAGGCGACAGTTCATACACGCGGCGACTCGAGGCGGAAGATTGCACGATTGTCTGGCCCAACGGCAAAATCGTGAACAAACGGGCAGACTTGCAAACAATGACCGGCGACATCGTTTTCAGCGAATTCGAGATCAACGATCTGCAAGTGCGCGTTTACGGCGAAACGGGAATCGTGGTCGGGCAGGGGATGGTTCGCGCGCAAAAAGGAAAACGAGATCTTCTCGGCGGAAAATTCGTTTGGACGGATACATTTGTAAAACAGAGCGACCAATGGAAGGTGGTCGCGTCGCAAATCACTCCGGTCTTGGAAAAATAATCGCTGACATTTACCATAATTGTTTATGAACAAATTCGCTCTCGGTTGTGGCGTCCTCGTAGCCATTCTCCTCTTCCTCGTGGTAGTTGCCGCGATCGCGATTGGCGGCACTTACAATCGTCTCGTCCGCTTGCAACAGGCAGTCGATCAAAGCTGGGCGCAGGTGCAAAACGTTTATCAGCGGCGCGCAGATTTGATCCCGAATCTCGTCAATACGGTTTCAGGTGCGGCTAATTTCGAGAAATCAACACTCGTGGAAGTGACGAACGCCCGGGCCAGTGTCGGTCGCGTACAGATTGATCCGAACAAAGCGCCGACCGACGCGGCACAGCTTGAAAAATTCCAAGCTGCGCAGGGAGAACTAGGCAACGCGTTGTCGCGTCTGTTGGTCGTCGCGGAGCGTTACCCAGAGCTAAAGGCTAACCAGAACTTTCTTAGTCTTCAGGCGCAACTGGAAGGAACCGAGAACCGAATATCAGTCGAACGCGGCAATTTCAACAGGACGGTGCAGGATTACAACGTGGCGGTGCGCATTTTTCCAACCAATTTGATCGCGGGCATGCTCGGTTTTTCGCCGAAACCATTTTTCGCTGCCCAACCGGGCGCGGAAAAGCCTCCGCCGGTGCAGTTCAATTTTAGCTCGCCTGCTGCCGCTCCTGCAGCAACGGCGGCGCCATAGAGTAATGTTCATTTTTGTTGGATCGGCTTCTCCGAAGACGATGCCAAAACAACCGCGGCAAAGCCGGTCGATATCATCACGTTCGGAAAACGCGATCCGCCTTGTCGTCACACTCGCGTTTGTCGTCGCGATCAGCGCGCACGCGGCGGAAGTGATTCCGCCGAAACCCGATCGTTACTTCAACGATTATGCTGGTGTGGTTTCGAAGGAATCTGCTTCTCGGTTTAACGAGCAGTTGGCCCAATTCGAACGTGAAACTTCCGATCAGATCGTCGTGGCGGTTTTTCCGAAGATGCAAAGCGACTCGGACATCGCCGACTATACGCAGCGCGTGGCACAGGCATGGGGCGTCGGTCAAAAAGAGCGCCGCAACGGTGTGGCGCTCTTTGTTTTCATCCAAGATCGTAAAATGTTTATCCAGGTCGGCTACGGCTTGGAAGGCGCCCTACCGGACGCGACGGCATTCGATATCACCGAGCGCCATATCAAGCCACTGTTCCGAGCTGGCAATTATGAAGCTGGTCTTGCCACCGGAATCGACCTGATCTGCAAGGCCCTTCGTGGCGAGTACAAAGGGTCCGGAAAAACGGTGACGGAAGGACGCGGCGGCGGAGGGTTTTCCGGTCTTCTGGCATTCATCATCTTTGTCATTGTCCTGATCATTCTTTCCCGCGTGGTCCGAAAGCTTGGCGGCTACGGCTATTCATCACGAGGAGGTGGCCCCGTCTTTATCCCGAGTGGCGGCGGCTGGTCGTCCGGTGGCGGTGGCGGCGGCGGTGGCGGCGGATTCAGCGGGTTTAGCGGCGGCGGCGGCAGCTTCGGCGGCGGCGGCGCCGGATCAAGCTGGTGACAAATGCGAACGCGAGAATTCCTCAGCAAACTCGAGCACGACCGGATCGTTCAGGCCATTCGCGCGGCGGAATCCAAAACCTCCGGCGAGATTCGCGTTTTTATCCAGCGCGGCAAGTTGAACACCGATCCGCTCGCTGTGGCGCACGGAAAGTTTCATCGGCTGGGCATGCACAAAACAAGCGAGCGCAATGGCGTGCTAATTTTCGTCGCGCCGCGCGCTCACAAATTCGCCGTCATTGGCGACGTAGCGATTCACGAGAAATGTGGCGGCGAATTCTGGCAACAGATTGTGGCGAGGATGCGAACGCACTTTCAAATGGAGAAGTTCAGTGCCGCACTCGTCGAAGCGGTTCAGGAGATTGGGAGCGTGCTGGCTAGGCATTTTCCGAAGACATTGACGGATACAAATGAATTGCCGGATGACGTGATCGAGCAGTAACGCTCTCATTAACAACTGTCTTCAGCTGCCACAGATAAGCGCTCCGCGCATCGCAATTGAACCGTTGAAACAACTTTCACTGACGGTGCCTGAAACACCGGGCCGAAGACCGCGCTATTAAGAATTTATGTTCGGAATGCGGGACGAACAGCTGCTTGCAAAACGCTGAATCCCGGCTTTATTCGGACTTCCGCAGCGAGTTTTTGAAATTACGCCGTTGGTCCCTGGGTCTCCGTCGCTGGATGTGAGGCTGCACTCGCCAGGGGGAACCCGGCGAAGGAATTTTCAATTTTAGATTCGCGATTGCCGATTTTCACAGAATTGCGCATCCAATCAAAAATCGAAAATCGGAAAGTTAAGTTATGCCAATCCGTTACGGTCGTTTCGAAATGCCGAAAACTCTCACGAAAGACGAGAGCACGGCTACAGATACTTACGCAAAGTTCATAGCCGAGCCGTTCGAAGCCGGCTACGGTCATACAGTCGGGAACTGTCTCCGGCGCGTCCTGCTTTCCTCTCTCGAAGGAGCCGCGATCACCGCCGTAAAAATTACCGGTGCACAACATGAGTTCGCCACATTGCCCGGGGTCGTTGAGGACGTGACCGACATCGTTCTCAACCTCAAGAAAGTGAAATTTAAATTGGACGGTCAGGACCACGAGCCAAAGAAACTCTCGCTCAACGTAAACAAAGAAGGCGAGATCACTGCCGGCGACATCCAGGCTATTCAGGGGTTTGACGTGCTCAATCCGAAACAGGTGATCTGCACCCTGGATCGAAAGCATAAATTTGACGCCGAGTTTGAGGTGCGAATAGGCCGCGGATTTTCTACCGGTGACGAGAACAAGCGGCCTGATCAGCCGATCGGATTGATCCCCATCGACTCGATCTTTTCACCGGTCACACGAGTAAAATTTGCGGTGGAAAACACTCGTGTCGGTCAGCGGACCGATTACGACAAACTCATTCTCGAAGTCTGGACCGATGGACGCTTGACGCCGGATGACGCGTTGCTCCAGGCATCCGCGATCCTGCGACATCACCTCGACGTCTTTGTGCACTACAATGAGGAAGTAATCGAATTCGACCAGACGCCGGCCGGCGTGAGCGAAGAAAACATCAAGCTGAAGAAGCTGCTGAACATGAGTGTGAACGAGATCGAGCTGAGCGTTCGCGCGGCCAATTGCTTGAACAATGCAAACATCACCACTGTCGGTCAGCTTGCGCAAAAGACCGAGGCCGAAATGCTGAAGTATCGGAACTTCGGGAAGAAATCGCTTAACGAGATCAAGGATAAACTGCAACACCTCGGGTTGGGCCTGGGCATGAAGTTCGAGCCGGGCTTGATCGAGTTGTCCGTGAGCGGCGATGCTGCTGCGCCAAACAGCGCACCCGCTGGCCAACAGTAAGCCTCTGTGCCAAAATCGTTTCGCTGCCAATGAGACATCAAAAGAAGACGATCAAGCTTGGGCGCACCGCTGAGCATCGCAGGGCGTTACTCGCCAATCAAGTCGTCGCTCTAATCCAACATCAGCGAATCAAGACAACTCTGGCTAAAGCCAAAGCGGTCCGTCCTCTCGCCGAACGAATGGTGACGCTCGGTAAGAACGGCTCGATCCACGCCCGCCGAACCGCGCTGGCTACGTTGCGGCAGAAAAGCGCCGTGAAAAAGTTGTTCGACGATATTGCGCAACGATCGGCGGAACGGAACGGAGGTTACACGCGCATCGTCAAACTCGGCGCGCGCAAAAGCGATTCTGCGCAGATGGCGCTCATCGAATGGGTGGACGCGGAGCAGATAGCCGAGGAAAAACCAACCAAAGAGAACAAAGCGAAACGTAAGGAGCAAGAGCAGAAACCGCAGCAAAAAACGCCTGAGCAGCCCGAGCGAGAACAGCCAAAAGTCGAAGGTCAGGCTGCTAAAGAAGAAAAATCCGAGGCGCTGCCGGCCGAAGAACCGAAGCCAAAGAAGCGGCGCTGGTTCGGCAGGAAGTCGGATCAGAGCTAAAACGTTGTGAAATGTACCGCTGTGAAAATCTGCGGTATTTGTGAGTTTTAGCTCACCTGACTTGAACCTTTCCTGACCGAGTACGATTGGTTGGGCCAGTTGGTTAGCGCACACGCGCCGAATGCACCCGACTCGGATCATTTGCTCGGGCTCGATAAACCCGTTTCCTTTAAGTAGGACTGCGCGAATTCGAACTGATTCAAAAGATCGAGGGTCAATTCCGCCGGTTGGGCGCGCAGCTAGACGTTTGTGGTAACAGCTGTGAAGTCGTCATTTCTCAAGGCCGTTTACATTTTTCCGTTTACCATCAGCCAATTGACGGGTGCCTCGAACGCGATGATTTGCTCGAAAACATCCGGTGAGCCAGAGCACGGAACAGCTGCCAAATCTGCTTTAAACCCTCGCCGAATGCGTCCCAGCGCATTTTCCTGACGTAATGCCATCGCTGGGTTCACCGTCGCCATTCGCAAAATGGCTTTCGGCGAAACGCTCGGAAACGCTTTTTGAAACGCCCGCATCTCGGCAAACAAACTCAAGTCTTCGTTGCTCGCCAGACTGTCCGTGCCGAGGCAAATGTTAAACCCGAGCGAGCGCAATCGCTCGAACCCAAAGCGGCCATGACCAAAAAAATTGTGACTTCTGGGACAATGCACGATGTGAAATTTTGATGCCGATCTTTCCAGTAACTCGAAATCGCTTTTGGTTAACTCGTTTAGATGCGCAACAATCCAAAATAGGTAGGGGCGATTGACCTTAATCGCCCGCGGGTGGTTCAGTGAACCGCCCATGCCAATCGAATCCAGGAACCGCGCGAGTGGCGTGCCTTGCCCGCAATCATCCATCGCGCGTCCGATGCTTTTCAAAAAATCGTAGAGCGGCCCCGAAGCGTCGTGGAACATCTGCATTTCTTCGTGCGACTCGGCCAAATGCGTCGTCAGTAAAGCGTTTTGCGTTCGCGCGATTTCTTCGCACCGCCGATACACATCCTTTGACGCCGTAAACAATGCGTGCGGCGCCAGGCCCCATGGCGCGCCCGCTTGTCGCGCCATGCCAAGCGATTCAATTGCACGATCAACGACTTCCTTGCCGTGCTCGGGCGCGCGGATATCGATCAATTCCGCGAACCACCATGGGCGAATTGGCGCGCGAATCTGCGGAATCAACTCTGGAAACGCCGTGAGATTTGCAATTGTGGTTGTGCCGAATCGCCTGGCTTCAACGAAGCCGTCGTTAATTGAGACGGCATAATCGTCCGGCGTGAGCTTTGCCTTTTCCGCATTGATCGTGCGAATCCAATCGGTGAAAGATCTCTGCGGGGTGATTTTGCCGCGCAAACAGGTGTAATCGAGGTGGCAATGCGCGTTGATCAGCCCGGGCAACAGCGCTTGCTCGCCGAGGTCAATGACGTCACCGGCGTGGCGCGCTTTAATCTCATCAAATTTTGCAACATCAACAATTCGATCTTCGGAAAGCGCGATTGCGCCATTCTCGATTGGCGGTCCGTCCATCGTGACGACTTTCCGCGCACGAATGATCATTCCTCAGCTGTAGCGGCGGTCTGTGACGGCCGTCAACCATGCTCCGGAACCGCAGCACTCTCGGAGCGCCGCCAAAGATTTGAGGCCCTTTCGCCCTTTACGATTTTTCGGCATTCCGCGACCAACAGATTGCATGCCTCCTGGCAAAGCAACGGCACTGTAGCCGGGGGCGTTGACCCCGGAGGATTTGGAGCTGAAACCTGATCACATGCGGGGTCAAACTTGTCCTTCGGCAACTTTGTCGATGCAATTGCTCCGCTTCGATCGCGTTTCCAGAAGACCGTTCGAAGACATCCGCCATTGGATCGACAAAAATCCGCGACAAGGTCGTCGATTTGGGCATCGGAAATTTTCGCCGCGACGCGATACATGCCCGATTGCCGCTGCAGCGTATCGCGCAACGACGTCGTTTGTAGATTGCCGCTTTTCCACGCTGCGAATACCGCGAGTCGGCCCGGATAAAAATAATTGAGCGCGCGTCCTAGTTCTTCCAACGTCTCAAGCTCAAGCCGCCAGCCATGTCGCATGTTCGGGGCGGTTTTGAGTGGGCGATAGTGTCCCGCGTCATCGTGTTTTGCGATTTCGATCGCGTCCTCCTCGTTTTGAAATGTCTGCAACTGCTCCAACAATGCGTCATCGCGATGCGTCAGGACAAAACCGCCGTTGCTTGGTTTTATCAGAATTTGGCCGCAATGGAACGGAGCAGCCAGCGTGGGGCCAGGGATCCGCTCAATGGAATTCGGCATTGGCAGGACGCAACCGTCTTGCGCGCCGGCGCATCTGCTAGTGCAGGCAATGGGCGATCAACCCGGCCGCGCGTTCGAGAAACTGGAGATCTTCGTCGCCGAACGCATTCAATTTATCGCTGTCGGCATCGAGCATACCGAGAACGTGCCGGTGGTCGTTGCGCATCGGCACAATGATCTCCGAGCAAGTGGTGTGAAACGCGGGCAGATATCGCGGATCGCTATGCACGTCACCGACAATGATCGGTTTGCCTGATTCCAGTGCCGCGCCGCACAAGCCCTGGGTAATTGGGAAACGTGGATACGTCGCTGGCTCGTTGCCGGTTTCGGCCATAATCACGAATTCATCCTTGATGATCTTGTAAACGGCGACCCAGCGATAATCGCGCGCCGCATCGGATCATCTCCACGAGTTGCTTCATTCGCTTCTTGGTGCACCCGCCGGCCAGCGCGAACCCGCCAATGTCCTGAAGCTTTTTGCACGTGGTTTCCTTCATTCGCGGGGAAGCAATCTGGCGAAAAAGAAACCGAGCGCGAGCACGATTTTCAACTTTTTGCGTCCAATGCCTGTTCGAGAATGATGTCGGCAAAACCGGGATCGGTGCCGATGGACGGCGCGTAGAACAGAGAGCGACCGTCGATTGCATACGGATTGTGGCGAAAGATTTCGCCACGCGCCGTAACCGGGGGCGGTGACCCGGTGGCCGCGGTCAGCGTGCGCGGCTACAGCGATCCCCAGCAAAACCGGAATGTCCTCGTAGCTATGTAGTCCGTCGGAAATGAAAAATGGCACCACAACCACGTTCTCGGTTTTCGTCAATTTCCGCCAATCGGACACCAGCGGCGGTTCTTCCATGTAAACGTTGAGCACCGTTGCGTACTTGCCTAGTGCGCGAATCCTTTCCGCTTCGCGTTTTGCCGCGACGGCGCTGTTTTCATTCAAATCCGTGCCGTGCGCCACGATCAGCAGAGCTGGTTTCGGCGGGAACTGAGTCGGGTGCGACCTCGCGTGCGCGTTTGAGCAGCAACTCGGTCATCATCGGATGATTTCCAACCGGCTCACAATAGTTCCACGTCTGACCGCTCGGTCGTTTTGTCGATGGGGCCATTCAGTTCAAGCTCGCGCGGCACCACTGTCTGCGTGAAATAGCCTTCACTGATAAAATTGGGTACCACGTAAACCTCCCGAATCGATTCAGGATCAAACAAAAACTTCGCGTCACGCAGACTTGGTTCCTCTTTCCAGAATGCGCATTCCACGTCCGCAAAAACGTTCCGACGCCGAATCTCCGCTGCGTGCGCCAGCGTCGGCGCGCTCGAATCGGGGTTCACGGTCGAACCGTGAGCAACGATAAGTAGGGCGCGATTCGGTCTTGTTATCACGGTTAACGATTAGCGCTCAACGCTCAAGGTTCAACTTGGGGGTGGCAGACAAAATCGGCGATGACGAGCCTCAAAGCGGCTTGAAGTAAACCCTTAATAGGCTTTAAATAGATCGTATGACGACGCTCACAATTACTGACGCGAAGAAGAATCTCGGCAAATGGCTAAGCGCTGCCATCCATGGCGAAGATGTGGGAATCATTTCCGGCGCTGCAGTCGTTGCGCTGAAGCCCGTGAAAGTGCGCATCGCTCACCCGGTGGAGATTCGCGAGATTGATTACGAGTACGCGCGGCAGGAATACGGAGTGACCAAGACAGAGCTGGATCGGTTCACGAAGCGCAGCGAAGCGGATTATCAAAAGGCGAAACGGGAAGGGGCTTTCATCAAAATCGAAAATCCAACGCTCGAAAAAATTGAAGAGGCCCTTAATCGTCCTACCCCAAGTCCTAAGCGCGCTGCGCGAGCTACCAAAAAGCGAACAAGCTGACACCTGGTTCGCGTTATTTGAATTCACGCAGGCATTTGGAATGCCGCATTCCCACGCCGGAATCGGTATCCGCAAACTACGGGCGAAGATTTTTGAGTGTCGCGCGGGACTTCGCCTGCGGCTGGTGATTCGCGAAATGCCCGAAGAATTGCGCGCGGAATTTCTCGGCACGCACGACGAAGTGAAGCGATATCTCCGGGGGCTATGACCGCGAAATCTGGATGCAGAGTGGAGGCGTGCTGGATTTTGCAAACACAAAGCAAGAAAACGTCGAACACCTAACCCCGAACGTCCAACACCGATTTGAAGGGGGCTGTAGCGGCGGCTGTCCCCAGCCGCAAAATTCAATACCGAATTGAAGGCAGACGTGACGGTTGGAAGTTCAACGCGAGACTTGATCGCTGAGAAACCCAGTCGAATAGGTTTCTTAGAATCTCTTCTTTAGCTGGACGTACCAGAAGCGGCCTTTGATCGTGGCAAGCGATTCGTCGTAGCCGTTCTCGACGTTGCCGGCCACAAACGGTGGATCGGAATCTAACACGTTCTGCATACCAAGCGTGATCGTGGTGTTATTCAACCATCCGCGCCATCCACAGGGATTGTATTCGGCCGTGGAGACGGGTATGACATTTTTCTCCTTGCCATCCGTCATCTTGACATTCTTGCCGCCGTCTTTTACCAAGCCGGGCACTTCGGTTGCCGATGGCAGTGGCAGATTGAACGTGTAGGACGCAATCAGATCGAGCGTAGTCCATGCGGCCACTTTCCGCGCCCGCCAAGGCAAAGGCCCACTTCTCGGCGTTTGTGGTTTCGGCGATTGTGTCAGCGAGACATTGTCATCTTCGTATTGGCCGGTCCAATGGACTACCGCGCCAACATCCAAACCCTGCATCCAAGTATCGGCCGGGCCATCGTAGAACAGACTGAAATTGGCCCGATTCCATGGCAGCGAGCTGCTCAGGGTGAATCCCGGCGGAATAAACTCGCCCGCGATACCGAACCGTTTTGTATCAGGCAAAATCTGAAGCTCAGCCCGGGATAGCCACGTGCCATTGACCGTTGCCGTTAGTCTGCCAAAATCCCCGTGGCCAAAGATAGAAGAGTCCAGGACATAGATCGCTTCGTAGTCGAGACCTTCAAAAATCGCGCCTGTGAGGTTTTCGTTGGGATCAATGACCAAAATGATTGGGCCCGGTTCACCAGGAGTCACTGGAGGACCACGGATAACCAAACCGGGGAGATTAAGATCAACAACGAATTGCGTGCCGAGGAGGGACGCGATCGATCGCATATCAATATGCCACCAATCGGCGGTGAGCGTCAGGCCCTTGAGCCATTTCGGGCTGTAAACGAGCCCGTAAGACCATTCGTAGGCCACCTCCGGTTGTAGGTTGGGATTTCCTTTAACGCGAACCTCGAACGTATCGGACTGGCGGTTTATTAGTGGGTCGAAAGCGAGCTCGGCGACGCCCTCCGACGAAGCCGGTGAAATCTCCGATAGGGCCGGAGCATGAAACGCTTCGGTGTAGCTGCCACGCAAGGTAAGGGCGCCAATATATTTTGGATCAAGCGGCTGCCAACGAACCGAGACTTTTGGCTTCTGCATGTTGTACTGGCTGTGCGTCGCCGGCTGAAAGGGGAAAGCGCCAGAAGGTAGAACTGCAGAGGTGTTCTGGCTGTACCATTCCTCGCGTTCGGCAAAGTCAACCTCGAAGCTGTAGAATCCTGGGAAGTTCCACGTTGGACTGGTGAAGGGCACCCGCACTTCCTGGTAGATTGACCACACGTCGCGGTTCACTCGTGCGCTTTCCCCATCAGTGGAGCCGATGCTTTGAAACGTTGTGTTAAGTGCGTCACGATCACGCGTCCACCTCGGCGCGTCGTACTCACCGCCGAGAGCAAAGGAGACCGGCCCTGCGGGAAGGTTGAACAGGTCGCCGTTAATGGTGACATAACCAATAGGCAACTCATATTCGCCCGAGTTATGCAGGGTGACGTAAACTCTTTGCCTGGCCGCCTTGGTGTTGTGGGCGTTGAAATTCAGGAACGGATCAAATGCGGTAGCTGGGTTGGTATCCAAAAGCGCATCCCGCAACCCAGGCTGGCTGACTTCGCCGACGGACAAATTCTGCCCTTCGTTCCGGGAATAACGAAAACCCAGTTCCCAGTTCCAAGTCTTGAAATAATCGCCAAATTCCCCCAACTCTCCGCGCAGACCAACATCGAAGAGATAATCCTGGTAAGTGAACTTTTCATGTCTTGGACCGGTGTCGTTGATGCCGCGAAACTGAACCCCCGTAGTGACCGGGAGACCGCTTCCGTCGGAAAAAAAACCTGGAATAGTCGCATCCGCGAGCGTGAAGGGATTAAACGGATTCGAGATTGGCACGCTGATGCTTGGGCCGCGGCTAAAGCCTAAGTTAGTGCCTGGGATCTTGAATGGATCCGGACAAAACGGAACAGCTGCCGCCGACGCATCGAAAAATGAGCGGACATATTTAAAGTCGGCAAACACCGTCAGGTATTTGTCGCACACATCGCGCATGAACGAGCCGTAGAAGGCTTGGCGATCCGCCGGCGCAAGAGCTGGTGTTACTCCGGCGAAGTTATAGAAGAAGTAGTCGCCGCCCCCTTATAATCGGTCCCGAACTGTGGAAAGTGTTGGAATGCATTCGGGCCGATGATACCGGGCGCCCCTGGATACGCATTGGGAGCAATGAAGCCAGGCGTCCCCGGTGGGATGCCGGCCCGAGGGGCGGGGGTAGATTAAGAAAAGGAAAATAGGGGCTTTTATAAAATGGCGAAGTCGCCGCGTTTGGTGCCGAGTGCGGAAGCGGCGTGTTCACACCGAACTGCGGAAGACCTCCGGGGCCGAAAAACATTTTCGGGATCAAGCGGAAGTCAAGACCTCCAATGTGGCCAGGGAAAGCTCCCACTACGACTATCGAATCCCCCAAACGGTATGTAAAACGCGTTAGCCGACAGGTCCCGGTCACTAGTGAAGATGCCACCGGTACGCTCCCAGAAATCGGCAATGACAACGATATTGGTCTTGTCATCTCCCGTCCCGGCTTTGATCCATGCCTCCCACTCGCCCATCTCATTGGATGCTCCAAGGTTTGTGTTCCCGTAACTCCCCCCGATCTCCAGCCCACGGAACTTGTGGACCAAAAAGAAGTTGACCACGCCGGCGACCGCGTCGGAGCCATACACAGCCGACGCGCCATCCTTCAAGATGTCGATGTGATCAATCATTGGAAACGGAATGAGGTTGATGTCCACGCCTCCGCTGGACCCGACGGCGTTCAATGAACCAAAGGCGACACGTTTTCCGTCAACCAGCACGAGGGTTTCTTTGGCCAACAAGCCGCGCACGTTGAATTGGACAGTACCGTCCCCGCCATTGCCGATGTTCAGGTTGATGGTTCCGCCTGCTTCCTGCGGCAGAAAAGTTGTCAGGTCCGTTGCGTTGCGGATACCCAGTTTTTCGATGTCTGCCGGACGATACGTATCGACTGGGTTCGGGCCGACTTCTTCCGCGGTCGGGATGTTCGAGCCAGTGACGATCACCTCCGCTACTATGGCGACACGTTGGTCAGCCTCCCGAGATGTGGACACAGTCTCCTGGCCAAATGAGATCGAGGCCAGAAGCAAAGGAATTCCGACTATGCTCCATTCGGCACAGCAGATGAATGGTCGCTCGATGACAAGCTCCTTTCGTTAAACCTGCGTCGTCTTAGCAAACTCCCTGACAAACAACAAGATTCATTTGTAACTGCGCTTGGCGTCTACCCTGCCTGCCACGCCGAAGCGTTGCGTAGGTGGGAGTGGAGCCGAAGGCACCGTCGCAGTCTCGGTCTCAGCTTGAACGACTGCGATGAACCGCCGTCAGTAGCAGAACGATCTCTCTTTCTGAGCGCCGAACTATCTGCTGGCCCGTTTATGAGACGGCACGGCTTCTAGCAAGCTTGCAGTGCTTCCCGTTATGGTTGCGGGTGGGGCTCGCAGGCGACACGCCTGCCACTACAGGCAACTTGGGGTGCTCGGAGCTATGGCTGTGGGTTAGTGGCCGCATTGGGTGGGCGGACGGGTTGACCCTCAGGGAAGAGGGTCAGTAATTCCGACGGAGTCGCTCGTTCATCCTGTAACTGGCCGTCAAAATACACTCGGACAATGAATCCCCCATACTTGCGTCCGTCAGCTGAACGTGATTGGGTCTTTGGACGCAGGTAAGTCGCTACCAGGAATTTCGGAGTTGCATCCGTCCAGTCCTCGGAAGCGTTAAGCCAACTATAACTTGTCCGCGCATCAGTCGGCTTCATTTTGTTATCTTTCGTCCGGTCGTAGAAGGAGACGATAATCCTTGCGTGCCCATTTTGCGTTCCTGGTCGTGGCTTTACTCCAACCTTCAGGGTCAAGTGAGCCTGGGCGTTCGGATCGGGAATCTCTGACAGAGTTGTTTCGGTGATCGCCAAAATTGAGTTCTGCGAAACGCCGGTTCGCCGCAGTAGGTGGGGGAAACGTGCATCGGAATGGAGCGGACGAAATTCGGGAAGAAACGCGATCCACTGTAGTATTCCCGAGTGCTCGGCAAACGCGCGTTCGAGCCAGCGAAAAGCTTCGTCTTTGTCGCCGAACGCGACGTAAACCGCGGCGATCACAGGCGCCGAGACATATCGCTTCTCCCTCGCTTGCAGGAGCTGGGCGAGAATATTTTGCGCCTCCGTCTCGCGGCCCATGCGCGCGTAGGTGATGGCAAGGCCGCTGCTCGGGAGATGGGTTGCCTCCTGAGCTTTGGTGTAAAGCGCGATCGCTTCAGGGAAGTTGCCTTTCTCGCGATAGGCAGCAGCAAGATCCGAATCCAGATAAAAATAATTTGGGTCGAGCTGCAACGTCCGCTGACCCTCACTAATTGCCTCGTCGATCTGGTCGTTAGCGAGGTAGGCGGCGGTGGCAACGTAGCTGATGATGGGCGACACCGGATCTAATTTCTCGGCTTCCAACACAACCCGGAGTCCTTCCTTTAGCTCGCCGCGGAAGAGGGGAAGCAGCGCTGAGAAGAGATGAGCGGGCGCCGAGTTGGGATCAAGCTCGAGGGCGCGATTCAATTCTGCATCCGCGCCGGCCAGGTCCCAGTCGAGGACACGTTTCGCTTCGCTAAGATAGCAGTGCGCCTCGGCATCCTTTTCATCGAGCGCGATTGCCTTTAACGCGGCTTCTTTTGAAGCCGGGTAAGCGTCGAGTGGTTTTACGTAGACGTCCGCCAGAAAATACCAAACCTTGGCTATCCCGGTCCAGGCCCGCGCAAATGTCGGATCTTTCTCGACAGCGCGCTGAAAGAAACTGAGCGCCCTGCGCAAATCTTCCTCGCTGCTCTTGTTTGAGAAATAAAGGCCCTGGAGGTAAAGATCGTATACCTCTGTGTTACGTTGTTGATGGACGGGAAGCGCAACGGCGAGCTTGATCTTAAGTGCGTCAACGATGGAGCGAGTGATTTCATCCTGTAGCGCAAAGACGTCCTGCAGTTCGCGGTCATAAGTTTCTGTCCAAAGATGAAAACCACTGCGCGCATTAATCAATTCAGCGGTAACACGAACGCGGTTACCCTCGCGTCGCAAACTTCCTTCAAGCACATTCGCAACGTTTAGCTTTTCCCCAACTTCCCTCGCGTTCACGCTCTTCCCTTTGAATGAAAATGACGAGGTGCGGGCAACGACACGCAGCCCCTCGACTTTAGCCAGGGCGTTAATGATCTCCTCGCTCATGCCGTCGCAGAAATACTCCTGGTCTTTTGTCTCGCTGAGATCGAGGAATGGCAGCACGGCGATGGACTTGTCTGGCACAGAGAGTAGGGCTGTCGGGGACTTTCTCAAAACGAGAACGAACGCGGCTGCGATGGCGGCGGATAAAAGCAGTGCAGCCGCCGCTTCGGCCCAACGCACCCGCGTGCGTTTCCGGAGCGCCCGGAACTTTTGTGGAGCCTGTCGGTTGCCGACGTCATCGGACCAGAGATTGACGACGGTTATCCGCACACCGTGCTTCACTTCGCACGTGCCGAGATCGTGCAGCAGTGGCCGCCATTGCTCGAACTCGCTCATATCTTCGGCTACGTGTTTCGAGAGAAGAATGTGGCCCGCGTCACCGCATTCCATGACTCGCTGTGCCAGATTTAAACCAGCGCCGGCTAGATTGGTTTGGCCGGTCACGTCGGTCACGCTGCTGACCGGGCCGCTGTGAATGCCCATGCGGATGTGCAAACGCGGATGCTGTTTGAGCGCTCTACTAATCTCCATGGCGCAACGCACCGGCGCTTCGGGACTGGTGTAAAAGACCAGCGCCATGCCGTCGCCAGTGGCGATCTTGATCAAACGATCGGCGGCCTCGGTTTTTCGAAATTGCTCCGTTGAACGCACAGTCTGCGCCAACTCGGCGATGGCTGCGTGTTGCTCGTTAATGGAGAGCTGCGAATAGCTGACGATATCGACGAACAACACGTGCCCGATCTCGAGCGCCATCTGTTTCGCCGTCTCGGCAGCCATTTGTAGTTCAGCCTGCGCCGCCGCAGTGGAGCGTTCCAACTCAGCCTCGACTTCGAGTCTGCGCCGCAGATCTTTGAGCGCCTCCAGTAACTCGTGCGCGCTGGGATAGCGTTGTCTGCGATCTTTGCGCAGCGTTTTGCTGATAATCTGCTGAAGCTCAGCGGGAGGATGCGCGATGTATTTCGTAAGCGGCGGTGGCTCTTTCTCGAGAATTGCAGACATCACTTCTTTTGGTGTGCCTGCCGCGCCGTAGCTCTGCGAAAGCGGGTCGCCGATGAATGGCGCATGACCGGTTACCATTTCGTAAAGGACTACGCCGAGACTCCAGATATCGGTGGTCTTATCAACCTGCCCGCCGCGCGCCTGTTCCGGCGACATGTAACGAACGGTTCCCAGTATCGATCCGAGATTGGTCTCAACTAGCGACAGCGCTTCATCTCTCGGCATCGTCGCCGGCAGTTCCTGCTCCGCGAGCTTTGCAATCCCAAAGTCGAGCACTTTCACGTATCCGTCCGGTCGAAGCATGATGTTTTCCGGCTTGATGTCGCGATGGATAATTCCCGCGTGATGAGCGGCGGCGAGCGCACTCGCTACTTGGATGGCGACATCAACAGCTTCACCGACCTGGATTCGACCGCGCGTCAGACGCTGACGCAGCGTCTCGCCTTCGATCAGTTCACTGGCTATGTAATAAGTTGAGTGATCCTCGCCGATCTCGTAAACCGTCAGGATATTTGGATGATTCAGCGCGACTACCGCGTGCGCTTCCTGTTGAAAGCGCTTCAACCGCTCCGCATCCCCAGTGAAGCGCGCGGGCAGGAGTTTGAGCGCCGCCTTGCGGCCGGCTGTAATATCGGTAGCCAGATACACTTCACCCATCCCACCGGTGCCTATCGCTTCAGAAATTTTGTAGTGACCGATCGTCTGGCCGACGAGCGAATCGGCTTCTCCATTTTGAATAATCCTCGTCGCGAGACCAACGGCCGAAGTTTCAATGAAGCTGTCTGCTCGTTGACGCGAAGCGAGGAGCGCTTCGACTTTCCGACGCAAAAGCTCGTCGCCTCCGCAGGCCTTGTCCAGGAATGCGCTAATCTGGCCGGGCTCTTGATCCAGCGCTGCACGATAGATTTGCTCAATCGTTTGAAAGCGCGCTGGTGTCATAGACACGAATTACACGAATCGTCACCAAGCTGGACACGAATTACACTAATTATCACGAATGTTAAGACAGTGTGACTCAGCCGTCGGAGCAATTAGTGCAAATTCGTGAAATTCGTGTCTCATGTCTCGTGCCTCATAGAACGACTCTTTTCCATTCTAGCGAGTCGCCACCGAAATTGACCAACAAACCAAGCCGAAGCTTCGAGGCGGCGAGATAATTCAGTACTTGTTTGACGTGCGAGTCTGTCAGTTTTTCGACGGCTTTGGCTTCAAAGAGAATCTTGTCCCAGACAATGAAGTCCGCGTAATAATAGTGAGGCAGAATGACTCCTTTGTAGGTAATCTCGTAATTTTTCTCGCGCAAAAACGGAATCGCAGCGCGACTTAGTTCAACGACGAGCGCATCCTTGTAGATGACTTCGTCGTGGCCCTTTCCCAACTCGCGATGAACTTGCATACAAAAGCCCACAAGTTGAAACGCATCTTCCTTGTAAAGCAGCTCATCCATTCGTGCGAATTAGTGAACCGAGCTGATGGCGTCAGCGAGATAGAAGGCAAAGCCGCGAGGGTAGCGGCGAGTGAGCAGGGTAACGAGCGAGTTCAAATTCGGTGTCTGTGAGATTTAGTGTAAATTCGTGTAATTCGTGTCTGTCAGGTACCGCTGCGCAATTCCGTGTACAGCCATACCTTGGCAAATTCCCAGTCACGCCTGACCGTTACCCGCGAAATCTTGAGAACTTCCGCCATCTCGTCGTAGTTGAGCCCGCCAAAATATTTGAGCTCGACGACTTGAGCTTTCCTGGAGTCGAGCGCGGCCAGTCTTTCCAATGCCTCGTGCAGATCAACGATTTCCTTCGATTCCTCCGGTGAGACAATCGCTGCTTCGTCCAATTCTACCTTGAGCGCACCGCCGCCACGCTTTTGGGCTTGCTGGGTCCTGGCGTAGCTAACCAGGATTTGGCGCATCGCTCGGGCGGCTACGGCGAAGAAGTGGGCGCGGTTCTGCCAGCTCGGATTGGTTTGATCCGCCAGGCGCAGATAAGCCTCGTTGACCAGCGCCGTCGTTTGCAGTGTGTGCTCGGCACGCTGTCCCTCCATAAAATGATGAGCGATGCGTCGAAGTTCCTCATAAACCAGCGGAGTTAGTTCCGCGAGGGCAGCAACGTCCCCGTCGCTCCATCGCGTGAGGAGTTCCGTCACTTTTTGCTGAGAAGCCGAGGGCGTATCCATGACCGGCTTTCATAGCCTACCAAGCTTGAAAAGGCTCTGCACGCCGAAAGCATCCCCAAGAAATCCCGTTTCAGATGAGCATGCTCACCGCAGATGTTCTGAGATCCACGTTGGGTCGCGGCGGCAATCAACGATCGCGCGTACAAACGCTGTTTGTCCGGAAACCGAATAATACAATGCAAAAGGACCGCGTAGCCAGCACGCGATGATAGTTCTTGTAAACGATTCGATGAACTCCTGCCGTCTTCGCGGGGTGGAACGCGTTGTCCGCAACGCGTTGGAGCATATGCGGCTTTGGCCGCCTGATTTTTGCGCCTTTGGCGAATTATTTGTGATCGTCTTCGGGAGAAGCCGATCCACCTTGAACCTCCTGCCTCGCCGTAGCCTCGGCGAAGGCGGGTCATTCAGTTCGCTTTCGAACGCGCTCTTTCATTTCCTCCAACGAAACGAAACGCGCCTCCCCAGCGTCGATCTGCCGTTGCCGCTCATCTAGAACTTGTTTGTGCCAATCGGGCACTGGCACTTGCTCTTCGCGCGTTGAAAGCGATCGCCAAATTGCTTCCATCGCTCTGAGCTTTTCCTCGACTGTCATCTGATCCAGCGGCAGCACAGCATCCATAAACAAATCATCCGATCACACAGTGCGTCGCGCAATCGGTTTTGTAGCCGCCGTGATTTCTCCGAAGACCCACAGGGTATTCATAACACCGGCTTGTACGCCATTGCTTCGAAGAGCTTTTGCACGCCGAAAGCGTCTCCGAAAGATAGACACGAATTGCACGAGTTCTGACGAATTTCGTAGCACCAGCACGACCTTGGAAATTAATTGGTGCCAATTGGTGAAATTCGTGTCTCAAAAAGGGTTTTCGAAAAAAATCTCAATTCAGATGATCACTTTGAGCGCCCGTTTTCGTTTATGGCAATGAAAGGAAAGCAATCATCAACATCAAACGGAGGCATATAATGAAGAAAACAATTGTTATCCTCGCCTGCTGCGCCCTCCTTGCCCCGCTGGGATTTGCGCAGACAAGTTCGAAGGATGCAAGGCAAGGGACAACCACCACGGAACCAATAACGGTGACCGGAACGCTCATCAAAACGACAACTGAGGAAGGGTCGGCGGCCAATTACCAGCCGGGCAAAACTCTCGTTGTTCGCGAGGACCGTTCCAATGCTCCGGGCAGTTATGTTCTCAACGGGCCCGGTCGCGTTGTGAACAAGGCGGGCGAAGTCATCCAAACCGCGATCAAACCCGGCACTCGCGTGCGTGTTTATTACACAAACATGGGCGATTCGCGTGTGGTTGATCACGTAGTCGTAGAGTGAGCCTACGCGGCCTGGGATATCACCAATAAGAGCCGCAGGGTTTCATGAATCCTGCGGCTTTTTGCATTCGATGTTGATTTTCTCGCACCCGTACCCGTAGCTGAGCTTGTGTATTGTTAGGCCGATTGAAAATCGTTTCAAACGGCATTTCGCAATAGTCACTGGTTGGCGGCGTTAATTCCGCGAGGGTGGCATCGTCCTCCTGACTCCATCGCACCAGCAGCTCGGTCACGCTCTCTGAGAGACCGAAGGCGTATCCATAACCGGTTTTATCCTATCACCCTAACAAGTTTCTGCACGCGCAAGCGTCTTCAAAAAAAATCTCAATTCGGATGATCACTTTGATCGATCTTTTTCGTTTGTGGCAATGAAAGGCGAACTACGAAACCAAGAAGAAAACAAAAATCACAACTTCATGGAATCATGAAAATAAAAAATAGCATTGTCTGTTGTTTGATAGCCCTCCTAGCACTTCCGGTTCTGGGAGTATTCGCAGAAACGCCCGCGGCATTCAGTGTCCAGTTAATCACCACTTTCGATTGCCCGGGCAGCGGAAACTCGACCAGACCAGAGAAAATCAACGACTTGGGCGACATCGTTGGTTACTACGTCGATTTGAGCCTGGTGCACCGCGGATTTATCCGGTTCAGAAACGGGAACTTCAGCCCCCCGCTCGTCGATCCCAACGATACCGATGGCATCACCGAAGCCTGGGGCATCAATAATTCACGAGTAGTCTGCGGTTATTACGTCGATGGAAACGATCACGGGTATTTCCTGATGGGCAGGATGTTTCATAACTTTGATGTTCCTGGCTCGAGTGACACGCTCTTGCTGGGACTAAACAATGCCGGCGACTTTTGCGGAGCGGATTTTCCCGGTAGCGGGGTGCAGTCGGCATTTTTGAGCGTTGGCGGAGTCATTACCGAGTTCACGGTGCCGCGAGCGACCGACAGTCAGGCCCACCAAATTAACTCTTCGAACCAAGTGTGCGGCTTTTTTGACGACAGCTCATTCGTCTCCCACGGCTATTTCCGGGATAGCGATGGGACGATCTATGCTCCGATCGATCCCGCGGGATCGACCGGGACACTCATCTTTGGAAACAATGACAGCAACTGGATGGTAGGCAGATACAGCGACAGCGGCGGATTAACCCATGGCTTGCTCTTTATTCCACCGAACAGATACATCACCTACGATTACCCCGGTTCAACCTTCACTTCCCTTAACGGGATTAATGTGCAGGGAATAATCGTTGGCCGTTACCTGGATCCCAGCAGCGGCATCGAGCACGGGATCATCGCCCGAGTCGTCCGCAGTGCCGCGGATCAGTCGACGCCGGGCGTGACTCCGCAGAGGCAGTCGTCGCAGGCCGGGCTCCTGCTCTCAAGGTCGCAGGTGGTCGAGCCGGAGTTTTAGTTCGGTTACTAGAGCGACTGCCAAAAATTATTTCCGAGTAGCGCACTGGGAAGCGACAGTGAAGGGATCGTCGATAAAGGCTTTGAGGGCGCTCAGTAGGCGCTGGGTCAATTGCTCGGGAGTGCGGGCGATGAAGTCGGTGAAATAGTCGGCTTTTAAGCGCAGCCAGAGTCGTTCGATGGGATTGAAGTCGGGGCTGTAGGTGGGCAGATACTCCCGCTCGAAATGGTGCCACTTCAAGCACTCCGCTTTATGCCAGCTGGCGTTATCGATGAAAAGGACTCGGCGTTTGCCCGACTCGGGAGGAATGGTCTCGGCCAATTGATCCAAAAAACACTGGAAGCAGTCGGTATTCATGGCGTCGAAGACCATGGCGAAGCTCTGGCCGGTGGCAGGGCAGACTGCGCCGACCACATTGGCCCGGATGTGATCGCCTAAGTAGGGCACGCGCGGGCGGCTGCCGCGTGCCGTCCAGCGCCGGCGCGGTCGCGGATCGCCTTCCACCCCGCACTTGTCGCCATACCACAGTTCGATTGTGGGATCCTGCCGCAGCTCCGCCAGGCGCTCGAGGAAAGCTTTGCGCTCAGCTTCATCCTGCCGCTCGGGCCAGCGCTGCGGGACGCGCAGGTTATAATCGAGCTGATGCAGATAACGAATGAGGGTGCGATAGCCCAGTTCCAGGCAGAGTTGCTCTTTTAACCAGCCGTGAAGCTTCACTCCGGTCCAGTGACCCTGGCCTGCTTTCCCCGGTTCTTCCAGCACTGGCACCAGCAGATCGCGCACCCGCTCCAGCTTCACTTTGCGCGGCCGGCCCGGACGCGGCTTGCTCGCCAGGGCATCGATCCCGCCTGAATTGAAGGCTAAAATCCGGAGCCTCACCATCCGCTCGCTTCGACCAAAAACCTGCGCCACCTCAGCCCGCGGCCACCCCCGGAGGAGCGCCCGCATCGCTGCCAAGCGCCGGTAGCTGCGCTTGTTGGGTGCAGCTTCCATCGCCACGAGCAACTCCCCATCACTCGCGTTCTCTCCGTTAGGCTCCAGGCAATCGCTGCGCAACAACCAGCTTCACACCACAACATGCCAAATAGTACAAGTACAAAATGTGGTAGTCGGAAACTTTTTTTGGCAGATGCTCTAAGTACGCCTCCGGCTCATAAACGTGCCAACAACAATCCAGCCTCAACAAAAAGCCACAAGGGAAAAAACCCATGGAAAAACAATCAACTACATCTAAACCGGGCGCGCGTACGCGGCGTCTCCGAAAAAATCTCAATTCAGGTGATCACTTTGATCGCTCTTTTTCGTTTATGGCAATGAGAAGCGCGCATTTGATTTCTGCTGCATTCCAAACATTCAAGTTTCAGCAACTGCATAAACTGCATATTGAGCGTCGCTCGCCATTGTTTCGCCGATAAATTGTGTCAGGAGAGCGCTCACAAATGACAATCAACCACGCGCCTTGTAAGGGAGCGCTTTCAATTCAATTACCGATTTGAGCGATTCGAACTCAGGATCTTTGTGAATCAGGAGCGCACCAAATCGCTGTGCAGTCGCGCCGACAAAGGCATCGGCGAATGAAACCAAGAAACGCGCTTTAATCTCGCCTGCAGCGATACAGAGCGCCTCATCCGAATGCACAAACTGGACTGGCCACGATTTAATGACTGCAACCAGCTCATCCGCGCGCCTCTTGTCAGCAAGCTGAATCGTCTTGTAAAGAATTTCGGTAAGGCTAACGAAACTCACCGCAATTACGATTTTGCCTGAAGCCCCTTCCTCAAGTCTTGCTTCGACGAAGTCAGCGCCAGGTTCGTCCTGAATCACGCTGAGAATAGCAGAAGTATCAAGAACGACGTCGGCTTCGTTCACGTCGGCGTTCCTCTGCGCGATCAGCGCGTAGCGCGCGAGCTAAATCTAAATCTTTAGCAATGCCGCGCCCGTATTTGTTTGCTCCAGCAGCTAAAGGTACAACACGGATTGTCTGACCGTCGTCGATCCAGGCGAGACGCGATTGCTCAGTAAGGTGATGGCGAGCGCGAATCTCAGCAGGAATCACTGTTTGGCCGCGTGACGAGATTGTTGTGGTCATGGAACAAAGTAAGGCAATCGGCCAAAAAGTAAAGCAGATTCATTATTCGTCTTGTATTCAATTGTGCACCAGATATTCCTCACCGCTACTCATCCATAAGCTCCTCTTTAAAGCCTATCACCTGCAGAAGCCTTCCGCACGCCCGGAAACTTTTCCGAAAAAAATCTCAATTCAGATGATCACTTTGATCGCTCTTTTTCGTTTATGGCGATGAAAGGCAAACTACAGAATCAGGAAAAAACATGAACGAGACATTAGCCGAGGAGACGGCGTCTCTCGTCGTTTCCGGTATAAGACCAGTGAAACGCAAAATCCCTCAATTAGAAAGCAGAGCTGTGAAAAACAAACAAACGGAAACGAAATCGAGATGTGGCTTTGGCCTCACACGTCATTTAATAAGCGGGGCACTGTGTTTAGCAGTAATCAGTCTGATCTGTTCTAGCGCGTCGGCGCAGAATCTGTTTGCCACGGACTACCTCAGTATCGATGAGTTCACTCCAGACGGAGTGCAAAGCACGTTTGCCTCCGGTTTGAATAATCCTTTGGGTCTAGCCTTTGACAGAGTGGGTAACCTGTTTGTCGCAGATACGGGGACATATACGGGGACCGGCGCCGTCTATAAATTTACTCCGGCTGGAGTGCGAACCACCTTTGCCTCCGGTTTGAATTTTCCATTTGCTCTGGCCTTTGACAGCCAGGGCAATCTGTTTGTAACGGCGGATGAAACCACCATCTATAAGTTTACTCCAACTGGAGTCCGAACCACCTTTGCCACTGTGCAGTTGGGTGCAAACGGTCTGGCGTTTGACAGGGCAGGCAATCTGTTCGTGACTGCAGGGTTCAGTTTCGTCAACAATGAAAACCTAGGAACGGTCTATAAATTTACTCCGGCTGGAGTGCGAACCACCTTTGCCTCCGGTTTGAATTCTCCATTTGCTCTGGCCTTTGACAGCCAGGGTAATCTGTTTGTGGCAGATCAAGGCTACGGATACGACGTTCTCTACGACGCCGCCGTTTATAAGTTTACTCCCGCAGGGCTGCGAAGTACTGTCGCCTCGGAAAACGATCAAGATCCAGTAATTCCGAGCGGTCTGGCTATTGACAGCGCGGACAATCTGTTTGTCTCAACTCAGTTCCTCCTCCCCTTCGATATTCTTAAGTTTACTCCGAGCGGGGTGCGAACCACCTTTGTCGCCGATAACTATGCTCATACAGCTATGGCTTTCCAGCCCACATCTACGCCTACACCGTCGCCTACGCCTACACCGGGTGTCCCTCCGATTGTCGCGACTAATCCGGCAACGAACGTGGCCAGTTTTTCAGCTACGCTCAATGGCACGGTCAATCCAAACGGACTGATTAGCGCTGTCCATTTCGAGTATGGAAGTAGCGACGAACTACGGCTCGAGCACGGCAACTCAGAATTACCAAGGCGGCACGACGCAGAACGTCACGGCGAACCTCAGCAGCTTGACTGCCGGTGCGACGTATCATTTCCGAATCGTAGCCAGCAATGCTGCTGGAACGAGCTACGGCACCGACAGGAGTTTTACCACGCCAGCGGCCAGGGCTGTGGTGGCCGACTTTAATGGAGATGGCTTTCCGGACCTTGTGCTTCAGCAAACGAGCCTGCATGAAACCGTCGTAGCGTACCTTAACAACACCGTTGTCATTGACGCTGGCTTCGGACCGACCCTTCCCGCTGGGTGGCGTTTAGCAGGTGCGGCTGATTTTGATGGTGACGGGCATACCGATTATGCCTTGTTCATTCCCGCGACCGGAGAAACGGTGATCGCGTATATGTCAGGCCTGACGGTCATTAACGCTGCTTACGGTCCGACGGTGCCTCTTGGCTGGGAGTTGGTGACGGCGAAAGACTTTAACGGCGACGCTTACCCGGACTATGTGCTTTACAACGCCAGTACGGGCGAAACGGCGATAGCCTATATGAACAACACAGTGGTCATCGGCGCTGTCTACGGCCCGACTCTTCCACCTGGCTGGAACTTGATAGACGTTGCGGATTTCGATAGAGATGGTCATCCGGATTATGCGTTGTTTAATCCCGGCACTGGCCAAACGATAATCGCCTACATGTCAGGACCAACAGTGATTGGAGCTGCATTCGGACCGACGCTTCCCATCACATGGCCGTTAGTGGCTACAGCCGATTTTGATGGAGACGGATATCCGGATTACGTGCTCTACAACCCTGGCAGTGGTCAAACGGCGATCGCATACCTCACTAACACTATCGTGGTCAATGCTGCCTTAGGCCCGACTGTACCGGCTGGGTGGAGCTTGCTCGGACAGTGAGCAATCGTTAGTGCGCACCAGGCGTAGTAAACATCGGTCGGCTTCGCAATCTCTGTTAGGAAGGCTTGACCAATCAGAAACGAAGTCGCGACGGCGGCATCGACGGCAGCGCAATCTGCGCTAACCGTTTAGGTGATGACGAAGGAAGAGATCGCCAGTGTTCTGGAGAAAATCGCAACGCTGCTCGAGCTCAAGGACGAAAATCCGTTTAAGATCCGCGCCTATACCAACGCAGCGCGTGCGATCGATACGTTCGGCGCAAACGTATCCAGCTTTCAGGACGCAGAAGCGGTGGCGAAAATTCCCGGGATTGGAAAGAGCATCGCGCTGAAAATCAAGGAGCTCGCCGAAACCGGCTCGCTGAAGTATCTCCGGGAGCCAGTAGTATTACTTGTCATTCCAACAGCCGATTAGGGCGTCAGCCGCAGCCTGGACTGGGATCCACTTCACGCGAGGAAATAATTGGCGTCGCTTAACTGGAGTGTTTAATCTTTTACGTTTCATGCGTTTCCGGACTTACAAAAATACTGACCTGACCGTGAGCGAGGTCGGCTTTGGTTATGCCGTGAATGAGAGCGCATATGTGGAGATAAGCGGAGGCGAGCTGGCAACTTATCGCAGATGTTCTCTGATCCATGTTGGATCGCGGCGGCAATCCACGATAGCGCGTATAAACGCTGTTTGCTCTGAGACGGAGTAGTACAGCGCAAAAGGAAACCGCGTCGCCAGTGCGCGATGATAGTTCTTGTAAACGATTCGATGAACTCCTGCCGTCTTCGCGGGGTGGAACGCGTTGTCCTCAACGCGTTGGCAGCATATGCGGCTTTGGCCGCCTGATTTTTGCGCCTTTGCCGAATTATTTGTGATCGTCTTCGGGAGAAGCCCAATCCACCTTGAACCTCCTGCCTCGCCGTAGCCTCGGCGAAGGCGGGTCATTCAGTTCGCTTTCGAACGCGCTCCTTCATTTCCTCCAAGGAAACGAAAGTGGCCTCTCCAGCCCCGAAAGCTTTCGGGGTTGCCGCTCGTCGAGAACTTGCTTATGCCAATCAGGCACAGCCACTTGATCTTCGAGCTTCGAGAGCGATCGCCAAATAGCCTCCATCGCTCTCAGCTTTTCCTCTACCGTCATTTGATCCAACGGCAGCACAGCATCCATAAGCAAAGCATCCGATCACACAGTGCGTCACGCAATCAGTTTTGTAGCTGCCCTCATTTCTCCGAAGACCCACAGGGTATTCATAACACCGCCTTGTACGCCATTGCTCCAAAATGTTTCTGCACGCGGGAGCCTCTCCGAAGGACAGACACGAATTGCACGAATTCTCACGAATTTCGCAGAACCAGCACAACCTTGAAGTGAATTGGTGCCAATTGGCGAAATTCGTGTCTCAAAAGCGTCTCCCGAAAAAATCTCAATTCAGATGATCACTTTGATCGGTCTTTTTCGTTTGTGGCAATGAAAGGCAAATAACAAACCCAAAAAGAAAAGAACAACAATGAATCTGCTAACTCAGTTCAAAAAAATACAAATTCTGCCACTTATCATGACACTGGCACTCGTCGCGCTCCTATCACCTGCGGTCGCGCGCGCGGACGCCGTGACTGATTGGAACCTGATCGCGTCAAACTCGATCGTCGTGACTGCGGCGCAGCCGCCGCCGGTGTCGGTACTGCACTTCGCGATGGTGCATGGCGCGGTCTATGACGCGGTCAACGCGATCGACCGTGGCTACCAGCCGTACCTTGTACAGCCTCCCTCAAATCCAACGGACTCGAAAGAAGCCGCCACGGCGTCCGCGGCCTTCGGCGTGCTCGTAGGCCTCTTCCCGGATCAGGCCAGTACACTGCAACCGATATACGACGCGTACATAGCAGCTCTTCCCGACAACCCACCCGGATCGAAGGCTGCCGGGATCGCTATCGGCGAGGCGACAGCGAGCGCAATGCTCACCGCCCGCATGAACGACGGACGCTTCGGACCAACGCCGACGCCGTACCCGTCCCCGGCGCCGCCGGGCATCTGGGTGCCGACGCCGCCGAACTTCGCGACCGATCCCGCGGCGTGGGTCGGGAATGTGCGGCCATTCATCGTCCCGAGCGCAGAGATGCTCCGCACCGACGGGCCCAATGCGCTCACCAGTGCCGAATACGCGGAGGACTTCAATGAGGTCAAGGAGATCGGCTCACTCACAAGCACGACCCGCACACCGGACCAGACCGATGCTGCGATCTTCTGGCAGGACCAAGCGATGGCGCTCTGGAACCGGATCTTTTGCACGCTGGCCGCCAACCAAAACTTGAATATTGTCGACAGCGCTCGCCTGTTTGCCATGGAGAACCTGGCTGCGGCTGACGCCCTAATCGGCTGTTGGAACGACAAGTACTACTACTGGTTCTGGCGTCCGATCACGGCGATCCGCGAGGCCGACACCGACGGTAACCCGGCCACCGAGGCCGATCCGACGTGGCTGCCACTGTTCGACCCATCAACACCGGTCTGCAACCCGCCGCTGCTCGTTACGCCACCCTTCCCTGACCACCCCTCGGGTCACGCCTCCGCAACTGGTGCGTTCGTATATACGCTCAAGAACTTCTTCGGTACCAACAGGATCGCTTTCAGCGCGTTCAGCAACAAATCCTGTACTACGCGGAACTTCGACCGATTCTCGGACGCGCTCGAAGAGGTCATCGACGCCCGAGTGTGGGCTGGCATCCACTTCCGCACTGCTGACGAGCAGGGAGCCAGGCTAGGCAAGAAGGTCGCCCATTACCTCACGAAGCACTACTTCCAGCCGGTCCGTTAAAACTAAACGCCGCACAACGTAACTGATTCAGAACTAGCCGCCACGCTTTGGCAGCGTGGCGGCTGTTCTTCGTTTGACTATTGTAAGCTCGGTGTTCTTTCGCGGTGATCGAAACAGGAAACATCAACAGCGAAATTTGAGGGATTGAGACTAAGAGGTCGCGCGTTTAAGATACTCACCAATGATCGCCTCACAGACTCGTCCATTCACGGCTGAGGATTACCGGCAGTTGGCGCCGGATGACTGGCGGTATCAACTTATCGAAGGAGAACTCGTTAACATGGCCCCGGCACCGAATCTGTTTCATCAAACAGTCGTATCGAACATGATCGAGATTATCGCATCCTATCTTGCAGATCATCCGATCGGCCGAATGTATGTTGCGCTGACAGACGTTTACCTGACCGATACAAATGTATTCCAGCCGGACATGCTTTTCGTCCGCAACGCGCGCAAGTCAATCTTGAAGGAAGACGGCGTCCACGGTCCGCCGGACTTGGTGGTGGAGATTCTATCGCCGCACACTGCGCGCTATGACATAAATGCCAAACGCGAAGTGTACGCCCGTTGCGGCGTGGAAGAGTTATGGCTGATTTACCCCAAGGCGAAACGGATTGACGTTTACGTTTTGCAACATGATTCCGAAAAACCGACGCGATCGCACCAGCCGGGAGACAAGTTTACGTCCGTCTTCTTCGCAGGATTGGAATTTAGCGTGGACGAAATTTTCCGTGCCCCATGAAGTCTCGCACTTACAAAAATACTGAGCTGACGGTCAGCGAGGTTGGTTTCGGTTTGTGGACGATTTCCACCGGTTGGTGGGGAAATTTTACCGAGGGCGAAGCTATCGGGCTGATGCATAAGGCGTACGACCTCGGCATCACGTTGTTCGACGCGGCCGACACTTACGGGAATGGATTAAGCGAAGAATTGATTGCGAAAGCGTTTCCGAACCAGCGCGATGAGATCGTGATTGCGACAAAGGTCGGTTACGATTTTGTCCACTACGGTGAGGCACGCGGACGCGGTCAGCGCGAAATTCCGCAGGATTTTTCGCCAGACGCGATCATACGCGCGACGGATGCGGCACTGAAGCGATTGAAGACGGACCGGATCGATCTGCTACAACTGCACAATATCCGAATGGAACAGGCTTACGATGACGCGCTCTGGAAGACGCTGGAGGAATTAAAGAGCGAAGGAAAAATCCGGTACTACGGCATTGCGCTCGGGCCAGCGATTGGTTGGTTATACGAGGGACTGAATTGCATTCGCGAGCGTGATCTCACAAGCGTGCAGCACATTTACAACATGCTCGAGCAACATCCGGGACGTGCCTTTCACGACGCCGCGACCAACGCCGGCAAAGACACAATGTTTCTTATTCGCGTGACGCATTCGTCGGGAATGTTGGAAGGCAATTACACGGCCGAGACCAAATTTCCGCCGACAGATCATCGCAGTCATCGGCCACGCAGTTGGCTGCTGAACGGGATCAAGAAGATCGAACAATTGCGGTTCCTTGAAAATTCCGAGCGCACGTTGGGCCAGGCAGCGTTGCAATGGTTGCTGGCTGGACGATCGCGTCGCTTCAACTTTGCCGAATATTTACAACGAAGAACAGCTCGTTGAATTCGCCAAGGCGCCGGACACACCGCCTCTCACGCCCGACGACATGGTGAAGATCGAGGAACTTTATTCCGACCACTTCGGAATCGAAGAAGAACCGCCGAAGTTCAAGGGGACCATGGAGCTGCCGAAGGAAACCGCGGCGGCATAGACACGAATTTCACGAATTCACACGAATTGACACAGGCGAATTGAATCAAGCTTCTGAGATTCGTGCCTATTGGTGTAATTGGTGTCTCTAATCTGATTCGTCGTCTTCCTCGACTGGTTCAGCGCGGCGGATTTCCGGGTTGCTCCTGAGCGCGCCGCTGGGAATGGCCGGCGATCATTTGGCCTTTATAAACGTCCTTGAACACGTCGGCGATCATTGGCGCAGCAGCGGAACCGCCGTGTACTTTGCTGCCGACCTCACCCTCGTAAACAGCCGCGAATGCGTATCGCGGTTGATCCGCAGGCAAAAATCCAGAGAACCACGCTGCCGTGCGTTCTTTATGCTTTGGTCCCCATTGCGCGGTACCGGTTTTGCCGGCGACTTCGATGTTATCGAGGCTGGCCTGATGCGCCGTCCCGCCTGCGCCATTCACGACATTCACCATCCCAGTGTGCAATTCATCCAGCGTCTCCGGCGAGAGGTCGAGGTTTCGTTTGGCGCGGACCTGATAGGCGGTGACGATTTGGTTATCGAACGTCTGCACCTGTTCGACCAATCGTGTTTGATAGAACGTTCCGCCATTGGCGACGATGCCCATTGCCTGCGCCATCTGCAACGGCGTCACCTGGACATCGCCCTGACCGATCGACATGTTCGCGATGTCGCCGTTGAGGATTTTGCGGCCGTGCGTGGCCTTCATGTATTCGTCGTTCGGGATACGGCCTTCAGCTTCGCCCCGCAATGGAATGCCGCATTTCGCGCCAAAGCCCAGCTTCAAAGCCCAATCGATGATCGGTCCCGAGCCGGTTTTGATCCCAACCTGATAAAACCATGTGTCGCAGGATTCCGTGAGCGCCTGGACGAAATTCAGGGCGCCGCGATTGCTTTTTTTCCAGTTATGAAACGTGACGTTGCCAATCTGAATTGCCGGGACGCATTCGTATTGGTCTGCTGGATAGACGGCATGGCTTTCCAGCGCCGCAATGCCCACCGCGACCTTGAATGTCGATCCCGGGGGATACGACGAACGATACGCGCGCGGCAAAAGCGGGATGTCCGGATCCGACTGCAAAGCTTTGAGTTGATCAGCTGAGATGGACGGGACAAACACGTTTGGGTCGTACGTCGGCCAGGATGCCAGCGCCAGAACGTCGCCGCTGTTTGGGTCGATTACCACCATCGCGCCACGCTTTGCTTTTGCTGCCAGCGCCTTCTCCGCAAGGTCCTGAAGGTGCAAATCAAGAGTGGTGACCACGTTGTATCCGGGCTCCGGCGGCGTGATCAGTTTCTCTGATGTTTTCCGGCCGTCCTTGTCGAACGTGAGTTTATATTCGCCGTGCTTGCCGGTGAGCATCTCGTTGAATGTTTGCTCGAGGCCTTCGCGTCCCTCGGTTTCGGGCCAGATGGTTTCGTGATTGTCGACAATGCCATCGGGATTTCGGCCCGTTTTGCCGGTGTAACCAATAATCTGACCAGCGACCTTTCCATTCGGGTAAATCCGGACGTACATAGGCCGCACCATCATACCGGCTGGCAAATTATCTTTGATGCCTTCGTACTCCTGCGGCGTGAGATTTTGTGCAATCTCAAACGGCATGATTCCGCGGTTACGGTAATGCCGAAGGATCGCCTCGTCAGAAATCCGAAACCTGCGTCCGATCAATTTCGCGGCCTGATCCATTTTTTCCTTCGTGAACCTGAGCGCCTGCGCGTCTGAAAAGTTCAAGGGCGTTGGGAAATTGATGACCAGATTGTAACTGAGCCTGTTTTGCGCCAGCGGCGCACCATTGCGGTCGGTGATCTGCCCCCGTGGCGCGGGAATGTCGAGAATGTAAGTGCGCGCCAGCTTTTGCGTCTCGAAAGTGGGGATGATTGTTTCTTCCTCCTGCGAAGCACTTGCACTCGGTGCGGGCGTCGGCATCAGCGTTTGCGCATGCGCCGTCGGCAACAGCGTAAACAGCAAGACCCCAGCCCACAGATTTTGGCAAATTCGAGTGAGAGTCATTCTAGTTAGGTCTGTCATCCCGAGCGAAGTCGAGGGATCTCATGATACTGCCCCTCGGGTTATTCCGTGGGATTCCTCGACTCCGCTTCGCTTCGCTCGGAATGACAGCGAATTTCGGCGACACTCCGGACAAATCAATGCTGCCGTAGAAACCGATGCACTTCTTCGGCCAATCTTCGGCCAATGCCTTCGGTAGCGGCGATCGCCTCCACGTCCGCCCTGCGCAGGCGATTAACCGAGCCAAACCGCCGCAGCAACAGGTTCTTCCGGTTCTGGCTCACGCCCGGGCAATCGTCGAGAATGCTTTCTTCGACTCGCTTCTTCATGAGCAATTGATGATATGCATTGGCGAACCGGTGTGCCTCATCGCGGATGCGCTGGAGTAAACGCAGGGCAGGGGATTCCATTGGAAGTCGCAACGGTAACGCCCGGCCGGGTCGATAAATTTCTTCGCGTTCTTTCGCCAGGCCGATAATGGGGAGATCGTGCAAGCCTAATCGCTGCAATTCACGGCACGCCGCCGAGAGTTGTCCCTTCCCGCCGTCGACAATTATCAGATCTGGTAATCGGACTGCGACAAAACTTACGGCATTCCGAGCGGGAATTGTGGGGCAAGCGTTCCGCTTGCCAATCCCCGGTTCGGCAACCGAGGCGGTTTCCCTGCAACGCGCCACGGCATCTACCGCGTTTTCTTGCGAATATTCTGCCGCGTCGGAATTTGCGGCTCGCGCTTCAAGCAGGATTCGGGAATACCTGCGTCGCACCACTTCGGCCATGCTCGCAAAATCATCCTGTCCTTCAACGGTGCGGATCCGATACCGACGGTAATTGTCCTTATCCGGCACCCCGTCCCGGAAACACACCATGGAAGCGACCACGTGCGTCGCCGAAATATTGGAGATATCGAAACACTCCATGACGCGCGGGGTATTGGGTAAATACAGCGCATCCGCTAGCTCACGCACATCCGAGATTGGATCAATCGTGCTGGGCAAACTGCCGCGGGTGAATCGTCGTGTCGGCTTGGTTGTATTGCGCAAGTCCGCGATCATGTCGCGCAATTCGGCAGCCTTCTCGAAGTCCATCTTCTCCGCAGCGTTGCTCATTTGTTCGTCGAGAGCGGCGATCATCTCCCGCGATTTGCCTTCCAAAAACTCACACGCCTGCGCGACACGCTCCCGGTATCCTTCGGCGCTGATTTCGCTTAGGCGCACCGGCACCTGATACGTCGAGGATTTCAGTTCCCGCTCTGTTGGAGCGCCCCGACCGAACGTGAGCACGCCGAATTTCTTGCGCATGAAATTGAGTGTCTGCCGGAGCGCACCCGCGTGCGCGTATGGGCCGAAATAGCGGCTGTTGTCATCCTTTTTGAATCGGGCCAGCCGAAAGCGCGGCCATTCTTCGGAAAGATTGACCCTGACTACGAGGAACCGCTTGTCGTCGCGAAACGAGATGTTGTAGCGCGGTCGATATTCCTTGATCAACTTGCCCTCAAGCAAAACCGATTCCGCTTCGCTCCGGACCGTGTGCGTTTCAAAATCCCATGTAGCATCCAGCATGGCACGCGTTTTCAAATCCGCCTGCGCCATTTTGGACGGCGTAAAGTACGAGCTCACCCGTTTACGCAGGTCGCGCGCTTTACCGACGTAAATCACGCGGTTGAATCGGTCGCGCATTAGGTACACACCGGGCTTGTGCGGAACTTCGTGCACCCTTTTTTGTAAATCCGGCCTGTCTTTGGTCGACGCAACCATCCGGCCGTGAATCTATGCGAGAAGCGCGTCGGCGGAAAATGTTGCTTACAGCCGGGCTACGACAGCGATTTTGCTCGCGGTTTCGGCATCAGGGACCTGGCGCTTTTGATTCTGTGCATTTCGTAGGAGGCGCTGCCAGAGGTTCAACTACGGGCTGCAGCGCCTTGAGCACGGGCACGGGAACTCTAAAAGTCAACGGCGATACACTAGAGCCGGTAAGTGTCGAGCCGAAAACCCTTGCTGCTAAGGACGCCTACCCACTTGTCCGCGGGATCGTAACTTACCACTGATACACCGCGAATCGCGCGAGCGCCGGCCTCGATAGTGCACGAGGTCCCTTGCGTTAAAAAAAGCGCCCACGAGATTTCGTGCGGGTGCTTTTGAGGACCACGGTTCCGGCTCACGGCCTCGTTGTCGTCGTGGTAGTTGTCTCCTCGTGTTTAATCACAGCGGCAGGCTGAGCTAATGCTACTTTGCGCACCACCACACGGTCGCCAACTGTTGAATAGTAAACAGTCGCTGGCATGTCCGGGCGGACTGCCGACCAACTTACCACATGACCCGAGGGATCGACCACAGTCGTGTCTTTCGTGTAGTAATAACGGACGGGCGCGGCACCCGACGCTGTTCGGAACATGAAGTAATCCGAGTCAGGCGTATAGGTGACGATGTTGCCCGCACTGCTGGTGGTCGTCTGCTGGGTTGTCGTGGTGCCGGTTACCGGGTCCGATGTCGTTGTAGTGGTTGTAGTTTGAGCGACCGCTATTCCGAGCGATGCCGCGCCAGCCAAAACCGCCGCCAATATTTTTATTAATCTGGTTTGTTTCATATTTACCTCTCTGCTTTCATGAAATCGATGTTCTACTGTGCAGATGTCCTCGGTCCTTTGCCGGATTTACTTAAGGTTTGCTCTGATATCGTAAATTCCGTCGCGCGTGGTTGTGTCCGCAGCAAGTAATCGAGGCGTTTGCGCGGTGATGTTTATGCAAAGTTTACCTGGTTTCCGTGATTTCCTGCCCGACGACTGCGCCAGGCGCAATTACGTCTTTGGGCGTTGGCGCGAGGTCGCGCGACGCTATGGCCTTGCGGAATGGGAGGGTCCGCCTCTTGAAGCGACCGAGCTATACAAGAAGAAGAGCGGTGCGGAAATCGTCGAACAGCTTTTCAACTTCACAGACAAGGGTGAACGCGAAGTCGCGCTGCGTCCCGAGCTCACGCCCACGCTTGCCCGGGTTGTGGCGGTGCATGAACGCGAATTCAAGAAGCCACTCAAATGGTTTTCGATTGGCCAATTTTTCCGGTACGAGAAGCAACAACGCGGCCGGTTGCGCGAACATTTTCAGCTTAATTGCGACATCATCGGAGAGAAGGATCTCGCCGCGGACATCGAACTGGTCGCCCTTTGCATCGATGTACTGCGTGCGTTTGGGCTTACTGAAAAAGATTTCGTCGTCAGGATCAGCGACCGCGAATTTTGGACTGATTTCTTCCGCGACAACAATGTGCCGGCCGGACGCTGGGATGATTTACTTCAAGCGATTGATAAATCCGCGCGCGAGCAGCGGGAGAAGACTGCAGAAAAACTTGGGGAACTTGCCGATCCCGTATTCGCGATGCTGAAAAGCGGCGGCCAGAGCGCCAAGCTGGGGCAACTCGTTGAGGGACTGCGCGCTCGCGCTCTCACCGATTTCGTCTCGATTGACGTGGGAATCGTTCGTGGGCTTGCCTATTACACCGGCATCGTTTTCGAGGCTTTCGATCGAGCCGGGAAGTTTCGCGCCATCGCCGGCGGCGGGCGCTACGACAATCTCATTTCGCAACTGAGCGACGGCGCGCTTTCTTTGCCTGCGCTTGGTTTCGCAATGGGCGACGTCGTTCTCGGCGAGCTAATCGACGAGATCCCACGCGCAAGCGAGGCGATGGAGAAACTAATCGCCAGCGAGCGCAGGATCGACATCTACATCGTCATCGCAAAGGAACAACACAGGGCCGACGCGGTCGCACAGGTCCAGCAACTGCGCGACCGCGGCTACCGGGTCGATTACCCGCTTACGCCAATGAAAGTCGCCCGCCAGTTCCAAGCCGCCGAAGAGCTGGGTGCGCGTGTTGCGCTTCTTTATGGAGATGAGTGGCCGCAGGTTGCAATGAAGGACTTGGCAAGCGGCGAGCAGAAACTGATTTCAAGCGACGATCTTCTCTCAGGCGTGGAATTCATAGTGCGCTAATTCACGCAAATCCGGGGAGCGCAGGCTGCCAGCCTGCCGTGGTCGGCAGCTTGCCGACCACACGAAGCCGCGCGCAAAACACTCCGGCGTGGCATGCCCAAAAGACTTTTCGGCAGGCTGCCGAAAAGAACAGGCTGGCAGCCTGCGCTCCTCGGAAGCTAATCGCTTGCGAGATTGTTCGCTTCGCCCAGAATGACGCGGTACTTTCAGCGCATCGCATGTATCGAACGCACGATTGCAATTCACTTCGCAAAAAGGACATCGGCAGAGAGGTCACACTCGCCGGCTGGGTAAATGTCACTCGCGACCACGGTGGCGTGATCTTCATTGATCTGCGCAATCGTGAGGGACTGACTCAGGTTGTCTTTCGCCCCGAGGAAAGCGCCGAGCTTACAAAGCAAGCGCACACGTTGCATGGCGAAGACGTCATTCAAGTTTCAGGTCGCGTCGCGGCGCGGCTGCCCGGCACCGAAAATCCAAACCTCGCCACCGGCGACATTGAAATCATTCCGAGCGAGCTGCGCATTTTGAATCGGGCCGATGCATTGCCCTTCCCGATCGATGCCGAGCCGCAGAATGAAGATTTGCGGATGACGCACCGCTATTTGGATCTGCGACGGTCACGGCTCTCCCGAAACCTGCGGATTCGCCACCGGGCGGCAAAGGCCACGCGAGATTACCTCGATAGCCAGGGATTCGTGGAAGTTGAAACACCGATTCTGTCCAAAAGCACGCCGGAAGGGGCACGTGACTTTCTGGTGCCGAGCCGGATCATGGTAGGAAAATTTTATGCGCTGCCGCAGGCGCCGCAGCAATACAAACAATTGCTCATGGTCGCGGGCGTGGAAAAATATTTTCAGATTGCAAAATGTTTCCGGGACGAAGATTTGCGCGCCGACCGGCAACCGGAGTTTACTCAAATCGATGTCGAAGCGTCATTCGTTACGCTCGACGATATTTTCGCCCTGACCGAAGGAATGCTCGCGGCGATTTTCAAAGCGGCACGCGATATCGAAATCAAAACTCCATTCGATCGGCTCACGTATCGCGAAGCGCTCGATCGCTACGGTAGCGATAAACCTGATCGCCGGTTCGCAATGGAGCTCGTCGATCTTGGTGAAATTTTTCGGAATAGCAGTTTCAAAGTCTTTCGCGGTGCACTCGATGCCGGTCGCGTTGTAAAAGGGATCAATGCGAAGGGTTTTGCTGGAATAACCATTGGCCAGGCCGATGAGCTGACGGAAATTGCAAAGCTGCACGGCGCGAAGGGTCTCGCTTTCATCAAAGTTGAAAACGGCGAATGGAAATCACCGATCGTGAAGTTTTTCAGTGATGCCGAGAAGACTGCGTTGCAATCGAAGCTGAACATCGAAGAGGGGGACTGCATCTTTTTCGCCGCTGACAAATGGGAAGTTGCCTGCGAGGTCCTGGGGCGATTACGCCTGCGCATCGCGGAAATGCAAGAGGTCATGCCTGCTGGCGAAATCTTGGATTTCCTCTGGGTCACAGATTTTCCGCTCTTCGAATGGAGCGCCGAGGAAAACAAATGGAACGCGATGCATCATCCATTCACGCGACCGAAGGCGGATGACATGCCGTTGCTGGTGAACGCGACGCCTTCGTCGCGTTTCCTCGGAGCGGGTGAACGCGGCGAGGCGCCGCGTCTACAGCTCAGCGAAATCCGTGCCGAAGCCTACGATGTTGTTTTGAACGGGGTAGAAATCGGCGGCGGCAGCATGCGAATCCATGAGTCGGAGTTGCAGGACAAAATGTTCGAGGCGCTCGGGATCAGCCCAGAAGCTCGAGAATCGCAGTTTGGTCATTTGCTGCGCGCCTTCCGGCTCGGTGCGCCGCCGCACGGTGGCATCGCGCTCGGTTTTGATCGCCTGGTGATGCTGATCTGCGGCGAACAGAGTATCCGCGACGTGATGGCGTTCCCGAAAAACAATCGTGGTATGGATTTGATGACGAATTCACCGGCGGAAGTCGATCCTCGACAGTTGAGGGACCTATCGCTCGAGCTGAGAAAAGACAAAAAGCTGTAGCGGCGACTGCGTCTTCGCGAATAAATTCGGAGTATCAGCTGCAGCTTAAACGGAAGACGCCACAGGCACCTTTACTTTAAGCGGCTAGCGGAATCTCACTTGCCACAGGCGCGTGCATCGCACATTCAAAGTCCTGATGATCAGGGGGAATTCCCACCGTACCGCGGAATATGGTGTGGCGAACTGTGGCAGTAATTACCATTAGTTGATCGGCAGTTGCAGCCGTATGCTAGCTCCGTAACAATCGCAGCGTCAATCGATCGCGCAGGTGTGCGGCCCCTTCTCTCTGCACACAAAACCGCATCATGAATCTTATCGCTGCTCATAAAGATGAGCTTAAAAAATTGCTCGAGAACTTATCGGGTGACGCTGCCGTCTCAGGGATAACTTTCGTGGCGTCTCTGGATGCTTATATCGCGCGCCTAGATACGAATTGCTCAGAGACATCAGCGCTGGCGTCAATCCAATCCGCCGCCAGCGCAAACAAACGGAGAATTAACATGGAACCAACATTGACTCAGAACTGCGCGCTCTACTACGCGCAACATAAAACTTCAAAACGTCGTGCGGCACTTTTCAAGAAGTTTCGCGCTGCGGCCCGTAAGCAGGGGCCGGATGTTCGGCGGCAGCTGACCTTTGGCGACTTATTCGTCGTATCACGACTTCATCAGGACAACGGTCGCTGAGCCGCTTCATTGATTGCCATCATGGATTCCCTGACTTTCGCAAGTTCACAAAAGGAAGAAAGCGATTCTGCCGCAGAGCGACGTTGGGAAAACGAAGGGGGAAATCCAGGGCAACTTCAACAGTTACCTCGTGATGATCGGAAGGAAGACGCCACAACCGGTCCGGCGCAAGGCGCGTTGAAGACATTCTGCTACCAAGATTGACGGCACATGCACCTAATCCAATTCCGCGAAATAATGCGAGATGCTGAAGTCGCATATGCAATTCATCCTATCGTGCGCAAGTACCTCCTAAGTGTAGAGGACACGACCAAAGCCCTAATCGCATGCGGCGTGCCGCGGGCTGCTAACGTAGCTCAGATTGCGAGCGCCCTGAAATGACTGCGGGTACTTTAACAGAGCGCAAGAGTCTCGCTAGAGGAGACAGCGCTGCGACTGTCGAAGCTGCAATCCCCGTTGATAACCCGGTGTCGAAAAATAATTGACGCCAATGAGACGCTCAAAACGAAGCGGCCTGATCCGCAATGCCCGTGGACGGGCCGCGACAGCCCGATCCTCTGATCAGGAAGTGATGCTACATCTGTCGCGTTCTCAGATTTTCAAAGATTACGAACGGGCTTTCAGCGAAGCCACGGGTTTGCCGCTTAATATTCGAGGACACGATTCATGGTCGCCTGCACACCATGGCAAAACCGATCACGTTTCGTTTGCCGCGATTCTGGCTCGTTTCAACAAGGCTCGCGCCGCATGTCTAAGGGCCCAAACGGACGCATCCCAGGAACCCTCATCGACGACGCGCACCGTCACCTGGTTTGCGGGACTCTCCGAAAGCGCAGTGCCGGTGTATGTAGGTGACCACATTCTAGGTTTTCTGGAGACAGGCGAAGTACTGCTTAAGAATCCGACAAAGAAACACTTCGCGAGCATTACTCGGCAGCTTCGCGCTTGGGGTTACAATGCGGATTGGAAGCAACTTGAGCGGGCTTATTTTCGCTCGTGCGTTTTATCGCCTGTCCGGTACCGCGCGATGTTGCGGCTACTGAGTATTTTTGCGCAACACCTTTCGATCTTGTCGAATCAACTGGTCGTACGGCGCGACAACGATCAGTCCACAAATATGACGCGAGCGCGACAATTTATCGAGGCCCATCAAGCGGAGCCGCTGTCGCTCGGGCGGATCGCCCAAGTGGCTAACATCAGCAGGCATTACTTTTGCAAGATGTTCAAGAAAGCGACCGGGATGAATTTCACCGATTACCTCTCGAGAGTTCGAGTGGAGAAATCGAAGACGCTTTTGCTCAATCCCAACTCGCGAATTAGCGAAGCTGCCTTCGCATGCGGCTTTCAATCCATGACGAACTTCAATCGCGCGTTTAAGCGAATCGTCGGTCGCTCTCCCACGCAATTTCGCGAAGCCCTTCCGAAGCTGCGTCGCTCGGTATAACTCAACCGGCACCCAAAACCCAAAAGCACTACAAATAGGCGATCGCGGACTTGCCAAATAAAGGAGTTTTGTTCATTCTGTGAACAAGACCCATGTTTTTCGACAATTTACCGCTGGAAATGACATGCTCTAAATGTGGCAAGCAGATCAACGAGACTGTCAAATGGCTCAAGGCTGAGAGTCGGAAATGTCCCTTTTGCGAAACGCTCATCGACACGACAGAGTTTCGACGTGGAATTGATGAGGCTACAAATCGCACCCATGAAATGCTTCGGAACCTTCAGGGGAGCCTGAAGAGCGTTAAGATAAAGATCAAACTCTAATCAACACACTCAGCCGGCACCAACACCTCGCTGTTCGTCCGGGGAGAAAGGCCGAGCAGTTCAGTGAGGCGTGACTCATACGAGTCACAGCTGGGGGAATTGCCGTTCGGCTCGACCCAGTCGGGATGCTGGACGCGCAAGGCCGTCGTGGATCTGTTGCTGGAGTCGAATGTAAGAGTGCATTTCGTCAGACATGTCAATCGTTCGGTAAAGTCTCAAAGTGTGCGCGGTGCGGCGCAACGTTTACACTAGAGCGAACGCGCGGAACCTTCCGCACGCTCGCCATCAGTGTTAGTGCGTTATTTCACTTTAACTTCGATAGCTTTTGATCTTGCTATCGGCGTTGTCGGGAGGTGCACTTTCAGCACTCCGTCGTGGAACTCCGCCGTGACTTTCGTACCTGTCGGCATCTTCGGGCAGCGTGAAGCTGCGTCGGAAAGTACCAAAGGATCGCTCGATGCGATGGAATTTCTTCTTCTGATCTTCCTTCTCGCTTTTGCGTTCTCCGGAAACGCAAAGGATGCCGTCTTCGACAGTTACCCTAACGTCATCCTTCTTCATTTCAGGCAGGTCAGCTTTGAGCAGATACCCGCGATCATCTTCGCTGATATCAACCTCCGGCGACCAATCTGCGACTGCCAGGCTGTGGATCTCGCCACTGCCCATTCTATTCGGAAAGCCGCCCAGGAAGAAAGGATTGAAGCGATTTTGTGTCGCTTGTTCCATCTCTCTAAGCGGATTCCATGTTATTACTTTATTCAATGTATTCATTTTATTTTACCTTTCTGGATTGAGTTAAAGCCGTGTTGGTACATCGCGCTAACCGCTTATTGTCAGAGTCGACCCTAATCTTGTGTACGTTGAGCGAGCAGGCCCCGTCGAAGGCGAACGCGCGGCGACTTCACCGGAATTGGAGTATTCCAGAGCCGATCGTAATTTCCGATCAGAACGGCTATTCAACGCTTTCGAAATTTAGGCGCGAACTGCATTTCCAAGTACAGACTTGCACCCCTTGAGGTGAGTTGTTGGTGCGCGGGATGCAGAGCATATTGGCAAAGTCTATGAAGGATTCTGTCGTCAGAGGATGCCTGCTGCAGCTTCTCTATGAACATCGAAGCGAAGGTTCCATTCCGTTCGGCCAAGGTGAGCAGGCGGTCCCGCCGCCAGGAGGTATAAGTCGCCGCGACTGGCTGCGCGCTGTGGCCCAGCTTTCAGAGTATGGTCTCATTGACTGGATCCCGCTTGAGGATAAAAGCGGGATGGGCCAGCTGTCCGGCTTTGCCAAGATAAACGACTTCGGAGTCGAAGTACTCGAAGGTGGTGTCGCGTCGCCGATCCAGATCTCAATGGATGAACGCCGGCGAACCAGCGTTCCTCGGCGGGAACAGGCGCCGATTGCAACGAGCACTCAGCATCAGCAGATGATTACGGACGCACTGGAGAAGGTGATCACCGCGATCAATCAAGCCGATGTGTCGGAGCAGGAGAAAAATGAAGCGAAAACTTTGTTGCGACGACTGCTGGGTAGCAAAGCAGCGGTTAGCGTATTAGGCCCTGGCGCGCAATCCCTCGCCGCGAAGTATTTCACGGAATAAAGCAGAGAGCGGGCGTCAAAGATTCGTTGGCTCCCTTTCCGACTCTGGGATTCGCAGGACAAGAAACGGTGAGTCTTTCGGAAAATACGCCCAGACCGTACTCACCGACGATGTAAATTACAGAGGTCCTTCGGACAAGGCAAAATAGAAAGATTGCGTCATGAGAAAATTAACCCCGACCCTTACACAAAGCGGACTGCTGGCCGTGTTGCTGCAACGCCAGCGCTACAAAATAAGCCAGTTGGCCTGGCGTCGTGCACAACGCAACCACATGCGCGCCGCGCTTTGGAGTACCCTCACCTGGCCGTGGCGAGCGCTTACGGCACCCGTGCCGGTACGCCATTCGCGCCGAGCACTTCGTCGGATACCTCCCGCGCCGATCTTAAACTTTTACCGAGGCCGATTGCCATGTCTCATCCAATCCACACGTACACCGAACTCCAGCAACAGATTCACGACGATCTGCGGATCCAACATCCTGAATGGGTCAAGCCAAATGGCGAATCCCCCATGTGTGATTCGTACGAGACGTGCCTCACGGAAATGCTCGACACTTTGACGCGAAGGGGATCCAACAGACCGATCGTTCTTCCTTATCGCGCACTGGAACCGGCAGTAACTGGAAGCTAAAGAGTTATGGAATATGGTTTAAAGCTAGTTAAGTTACTCTTATTCTGTTTGGGGATCACCTACTTAGGAGGCTCGGCTATCGTAGCCTACTCGAAGTAAATGACCGGCGAAGCATCCACCTTGATAATTCAGTTAGTCCTTTTAGCTGCTATTATTCTCTCTCCCTGGTTTTATAGGAGGAGTAAGAGAGTTAAGTTTGTTCCGCTCAGGCCTTAAAGAACAAGTTACCAGACTCACCGTGGTCTGCGACCGGCGCCACCGCAATTGCCGGCGGGACACCCTTTCTTTTACCCAAAGCGGGTTTCATACAGATTTTATCTTGGGGCAAGTCCGGAACACCACCGTGCAAGTCTGGACAGTTGGAGAAGGATTTGGGATTGGAAGCGAGTTCTCTCAGACATGCTGCGCGGCTAATAATTTTCGAGATCATTATCTAAGGTCGTCCCTCAATTCCCCTACCTGACCCGATCCACGCTGTGTGGATCGGGTCAGGTATTTCCCCGATTTAACTTAGGCTTTGGCGCCGACCGCTACCGCCTTCACGTGGCTGCTGGTTCCCGCAGTAAGGAATGAATCCAACTGCCCCGCTAATGGTGCCGGCAATTTGGTTTTCAAGAAACCAAGCATCACTTGCACAGCCTTCTGCGCGTTTTCCTCTGATTCCAGTTTTCTGGACGATTACGTTAATTAGTTCTTTCATAGTGCTACGAAGATCGCTCTCTTAACGTGCTCGCGCGCGCAACATCTTGCCAAGATTGGACCGTTTCTTGCACACGCCTCGTCTCGAATGGAGCTAATGGGACAAGCGATCTGGCAGCTGCCGGACTGCATCTAGGACGCAGAGAGTGAGTGTGGGCAACGAGCGAATTTCAATTAAGCGAGGACGGCTTGGAATTTTCGGTGCAACCCTTCAACGCTTCAACGTCCGCGAAGCAATATGTCAAATGTTAGATCTGACCGTATTTCCGTTTACCGGCGAATCTAAGCCTTGTTCGTGTGCGGCGGCAGAAGAATCATTCGGGCAAATTGCAAGGTGCCGATGGCCAGTTGGAACACGATGGCAGCATAAAAGAGCCAGAAAACGCCCAAGGCTAGAGCATTGTAAGCCTGCAACAGGCCAACTACCATCCCCAGGATGGCGATCGCATAAAAGAGATAACGGTAGACACCCATCTCCTTGATTACCCCCGGCTCTAGTTCTGATTGGCGTCGCCGGGTCAAAAAACCAAAAATGCAAATTAACAGGAGCGAAAACCCACTGCAGCAGCGCCAGATGGGAAACGGCGTCGCTTTGATTGTCAGCAAGAGCATGCCGAACAAACAAGAGACGAAGGGGACCAGGGCGCTGCCCAGTAAAAGCCACAAGCGATACTTATCCAGGAGCGACCACTCGCGCAGCGAGCTGCTGCGAAACGCCACCACCACTCCAGCAAATCCGGCCAGCGATACTGCGATTTGAGCGGCGGTCGCGAGGGCTTCACCTGGTTCCATCGCTTTGGATTAGATAGGATTCAGGCGACGGAAACAAACACGAAGTTCGGGCACATTGCAGGTCTTCGACAATGGAGATGTCGGAACATGCGACATGGACGGGAAGCCCGGAGGGTGAGTTTCTGAATCAATTTCGGCGGTGATGATGTCGGAATCGGAGAGATTGATGCTGTCTTCGAGGCTGGGTTTGTCGCGTCCGCAAATCTTGAATGTTAGATGCGACCCCGATTTCCCGACTGTGCAATCGCTTCAATATTTATCGTTCCTACCAGCAATTTTTCGCGGGTTACGACAGGAACTTCGCCGACCTTTGCGTTGAGCATCATTTGCTCCGCCTCCGCAATCGTCTGATCTTCGAAGCAATAGGCACTGTTTTTTTCGATGTGTGCTTCTACCGGTTCTGTCTTGGGATCGTGTCCCAAACCACCCACGTTCCGGTTCATTTTGTTCTTCGACAGAGTACCCAATAATTCGCCGAGTTGATCGATTACAGGTAACGAATCGATTGCCCGCGCCTGCATTTCGTCTAAAGCCGCCTTTACAGAAACCTTGCTCGAAATGCTCTTCGCAGGCTCGATGATGTCCTTGACTGTGCGGGCTTCGAAATTCGCGCGCCTGCGGTGGTTAGAGTTTGTCTGTTCCATAGGTTAGAGGGCCGACGTCGGTTTAACGAGAGTCGACGCCGCGTTACACTGGTGGGGCAAACGCGCGGACCCTTCCGCACGCTCACCGTCAGTGTTGGAGCATTACGCCACTTTAATTTGCGTAGCTTTTGATTTTTGTGTCGTCGTTGTCGGGAGGTGCACTTTTAGCACTCCGTCGTGGAACTCCGCCGTTACTTTCGTGCTATCGGCATCTTCGGGCAGCGTGAAGGTGCGTCGGAAAGTGCCAAAGGATCGCTCGATGCGATGGAATTTCTTTTTCTGATCTTCCTTCTGACTTTTGCGTTCTCCGGAAACGCTAAGGATGCCGTCTTCGACTGTTACCCTAACGTCATCCTTTTTCATTTCAGGCAGGTCAGCTTGAAGGAGATACCCTTGATCATCCTCACTGATGTCAACCTCCGGTGACCAATCTGCGACCGCCAGGCTGAAGATCTCGCCACTGCCCATTCTGTTGGGAAAGCCGCCCAAGAAGAATCGATTTAAGCGATTTTCCGCTTCGTCCATTTCTCCAAGCGGATTCCATGTTGCTACTTTATTCAATGTATTCATTTATTTTACCTTTCTGGATTGAGTTAAAGCCGTGTTGGTGCGTCGCGCTAACCGCTTATTGTCAAGCTCGACCCTGATCTTGCGCACGCTGAGGAGGAGGCCCGACTAAAAGCAAACGCCCGGCGACTTCACCGGCGGCCATTCGGTTGATCAACGGATGCTCCGGCCAACATTCTCGACGATTTCCACGTAGGCTTTCAAAGGAGCCGACGGATTTTCGCCTTTCCACGCGACACAAGCTTCGGTGGACACGGCCGGCATGACGGGGCGAAACACGACATTTTTGTGCGGGAGTTTTTTTAGCTGCTCGGGGACGAGGGCGACACCCAAACCGGCGGAGATGGCGTGGATCATCGTTCGTTCAAGATCGACATCCTGCAAAACCTTCGGCGTAAAGCCGACGCGATGACAGGTCTTGGTTAGCCACTCGTGGTAGTAGGGATAGCTCGCTTCTGACATTCCGATGAAAAACATGGGTGCAAGAGCTTTCAGCGCGACCGTCGTTTTGCCCGCCAGCGGATTGTCTTTGGGCAAGGCGGCGACGGTTTTGTAGGACGCAATGGTCCGGAATTCCAATCCGCGCCGAGCAATTGGCTCGTGTAATCCAACGAAACCCAGATCGAGCTTGCCATCTTCAAGCGCGCGAAATTGTTCACCGCACGACATGTCGAAGAGGTTAACCGAAACAGTGGGAAACAATTGATGGAACGAAGCGAGAGTCCTCGGCAGCAAATCGTAAAAGAGATTGCTGACGTACCCGATATTGAGCGCACGAACCTCGCCGCTGTGTGATCGCCGGACGGACTCGACCGTTTCGGCTGCCAGAGCAAGAAGGCGTTTGGCATCGGCGAGAAATGAGCGGCCTTCGTCTGTCAGCGTGACCAGTTGCTTTGTCCGATTGAGAAGCCGGACGCCAAGCTCTTCTTCCAGATCCTTAACCTGCCGCGACAGTGAAGGCTGCGCGGTGTGCAGCTTTTCGGCGGCTTTTGTGAAACTCAGCGCTTCCGCAACGCCGACGAAGTAGCGCAGATGACGAAGTTCCATCGGGGTAAGAGACTTATCGTAAATCGGCTCGGCGCGTTAATGCAAAGAAAGAATTGCGAATTATGACAGATCGCGTGGCCGCAGATCAGACGGGCCATACTTAAAAAGTATGACGCGCTACCAAGAAGATATTGGGGAGACGACGAGCGGAGGGGTAACGATTTGCTTTGCCATTTATGAACCGAAATGCTTCAGCTCTTTGGAAAGGAAACCTTCACGAGGGCGCAGGGACTTTAACCACCGAAAGCGGCGTTCTTTCTAAAACGCAATATTCTTTTCGGACGCGATTCGCGGAAGGCCGGGGCACCAATCCGGACGAACTCATCGCGGCTTCGTTAGGCGGGTGTTTTTCCATGGCCCTCTCCAATGAGCTTGGTCTTAGCGGCTTCCACCCGCAGCGCATTGAAACCACCGCAACCGCAACGCTGGAAGATTTAGCCGCGGGCTGGACGGTCACGCATATTCAGCTCGACGTCCATGCGAACGTTCCGGACGCCTCTCAAGCGGGTTTCATGGATGCGGCGATCGCGGCCAAAACAAACTGTCCCATCTCCCGCCTGCTTAAAACAAATATCTCAATGACAGCGAGTCTCGACCGATGACGTCAAACGGGCGTAAACCTCAGATTATGGAATCAACTATCACACAAAATGGCGCCCTGTTCGCGGTGCAACACAGACCCGCGAAAAGAAATTATCGCCACCATCATCACCGACCGATCGCAAATCCCAATAAAACGATCTCCACGTTACGAACGTCTGTCGGCGAATTTGTCTTTCGCCAAACTCCGCTCGGCTGTTATCTCGAGCTCGTCGTCGGCAGTGCTCGTTGGGCACTCGGATTATTTGGGACGAATGAAGCGGCTGTCCGCGCGCTGAAAGCCGGCAGGACGGGTTTCCGCACGTGGGATGCGCTGGGACGCAAGACCGCTGCCAATCAAATCGGCACGCTGAGCCGCTGGAACAAAGGGGAGCAGACGCCATGAACGACAGCTCCTTTATCGCCAACGGAGGGAACTTCACGTTTCCCGATAAAGCGAACGTGGGGCCGGAGCGCCTGTTTTTCCGGTTGCCACTCGATCGCATCAATTGGTTAACCAGTTCCTTTCTCATTGGCACGGTGGCTCTCACATTGACCGCTGTCCCGCTCTATCTCTGGTTTTTCGGGCTTGATTGGTTTCAGGTCGTGCTCTTCTTTGCAATGCTTGCCGCTTGCGGATTTAGCATCTCGTTAGGTTATCATCGGCTTTTCTCTCACATTACCTTCCAGGCAAGCTGGTCGATCCGGCTTTTCACACTGATTTTTGGCGCCGCCGCGTTTGAAAATTCGGTTTTGATGTGGGCGAGCGAACATCGGCGTCATCATAAGCATGTGGATCATGACGATGATCCGTACTGTATTTCGAAAGGTTTCTTTTTCGCGCATATCGGTTGGCTGATTTTCAAGCTGAATAGCGATCAGCCGTACGACAACGTAGCCGACCTGCAGAAAGACAAGCTCGTTTGCTGGCAAGATCGGTACGTCCAGTGGATCGCGGTCCTGGTCAGTTTCGGCATCCCGGCCATCCTCGGCTTTCTGTGGAATGGTTGGAATGGAGCGCTCGGTGCTTTCTTGATCGCGGGGGTTGCGCGAATCGTTGTGCTGCAGCATTGCACATTTCTGATTAACAGCGCGTGTCACACGATCGGACGACAGCCGTATTCAACCAGGTGCAGTGCGCGCGACTCTTTCTTCCTGGCCCTTTTCACCATGGGCGAAGGCTATCACAACTATCACCATGAGTTTCAGCACGACTACCGTAACGGAGTGAAGCCATGGCAATTTGACCCGACCAAGTGGCTCATCTGGACGCTGTCGAAACTAAGGCTGGTTCGAAATCTGCGCCGTGTGTCGCCTGATAAAATCCGAGCTGCGCAGCGACAAACTGCTAGTTGGTGATGCGCTTTTTTCCGACGCACTACACAACCGTTGGCGATCTACCGAGCGATCATGGAACAGGCGCGACGTTCCCGATCGAACTATACGCTGCGCCAGCCCGTCGACTTGGAATAATCAGGCAAATCCGACGCGGCGGTGCAGACGAAGGATAAAATGCCATGCGAGTGATGAAGAATGCCTCTACCGCCGCGCTCGTAGGAATCTGGACGATCCTGCTGACGGCGTTCGTCGTCACGATTCTTTACGTCGGACGCCAACTACTTATCCCGCTCGCGCTTGCCGCGATGCTGACCTTCCTGCTCGCACCGCTGGTCGGCCGCATTGAACGCTGGATCGGACGTATCGCGGCTGTTCTGATCGTCGTGGCGATGCTCTTTAGCGTCGTCAGCGGAGCCGGTTGGCTGTTAACGCGTCAACTGATGGACCTCGCGGCGAAGCTTCCTGATTACCAGACGAACATCGACAACAGATTGCACGCGATCCGACTTCCCACCGGCGGCGCGTTTGGTCGCTTTTCGAAGAGCGTTTCCGAGCTGCAAAAGCAAATGCCGGATTCGTTGGAGCCGCCGGCGAATGCGACCGGCCCGGTACCGGAAACAAGAGCCACCACGGCGCCGCGCTCTCGCAACGTGCCTGCGGCTCAACAACCAATGCCGGTTCGGATCGTCGAATCGCAAAGCCGTCTTCCGCGAATCTTGCAAACCGCCGCGACCGGACTGCTTGGACCGCTCGGGACGGCCGGCCTCATCTTTGTCCTCGTCATCTTCATGCTGTTGAAGCGCGAGGACCTGCGCGGCCGAATGATCCGCTTGATCGGGCAAGGCCGGATCAGCGCGACCACGCGGGCGATGGACGACGCCGGAAGCCGCGTCGCCCGTTATCTCACAATGCAGCTTCTGGTGAACGTGAGTTTTGGCTCATGCATTGCGATCGGACTCTACTTTATCGGCGTGCCGAACGCTGCGCTCTGGGGCGCATTCGCGGCGATCATGCGATTCGTGCCGTACGTCGGAGTGTGGATCGCGGCTGCGGTTCCTGTGCTGATTTCGTTTGCAGTTTCCACGAGCTGGCTCAGTCCGTTTCTGACGCTCGGTCTTTTCATCGTGCTCGAATTGATTAACTTCAACGCGCTCGAGCCGTGGCTCTACGGATCCCGCACCGGCGTCTCGTCCATCGCGCTGATCATCGCGGCGGTTTTCTGGACGTGGCTTTGGGGACCAATCGGGCTCGTCCTCGCAATCCCGCTGACCGTGTGCGGTGCCGTGATGGGCCGGCACGTACCGAAGTTGCAATTCTTGAGCGTCCTTCTCAGCGAAGAGCAAGCACTCGCTCCGCACGAGGAATGTTATCACCGGCTGCTCTCGTTCGATTTGGAGGAAGCGAACGACCTCGCCGAAGCGTACCTGAAAGCAAATTCACTCACTTCTCTTTACGATTCTGTTCTGATCCCGACGGTCACACTCGCGGAAATGGACGCGCAACGCGACGAGCTGGACGCCGAACATCGTTCCGCGATTCATCGTCACATTTACGATCTGATCGAAGATCTCGGCTCGGCCCCGCCATCGAAGTCGCAGTTGGAAGCGGACAAGCAGGTTGCCGAACACACTCCTTTTCCTCTCTCCGGTCCCACATGCCGCGTGCTTTGCGTGCCAGCTCGGGCCTACCGTGATGAACTCGCTGGGGCGATGCTCGTGCAGCTGCTTCAACAACAAGGTTTCGATGCCGAGAATGCCTCAGCGGCGCTCTGCAGTGGCGAGCTCGTCGAGATGGCGGCGAAGTCGGACCCCGAAGTGATTTGCATCTCGGTTGTCGCACCCTCCACCCTGATCCATGCGCGCTATCTCAGCGCGAAAGTTCGCGCTCAATTGCCACACGTGAAGATCCTGGTCGGAATTTGGGGCGCGACCGAAAACATGGCGGGCGCGGGAGAACGGCTGCGGTCTTCCGGTGCGGACGAAGTGGTGGTGTCCCTCGCCGAAGCAGTGGTGGAGCTCGCGAAGTTTTCCGTTTCGCTTGCCGATGGGATGATTCCCGGCGCGATCCCGGACAACGAGAAAAACCGTTTCGAAGAGCTGGCTCGTCTGCATCTGACAGATGGCACGCGTGAAGAAGCTTTCGACCGCATCACGAAAAAACTGGCGCGCGTTTTCGAGGTTCCGATTGCCCTTATCACGTTCATCGATCGCGATCACCAATGGTTGAAATCGCAAGTCGGGCTGCCCAAAGAAATGGCCGACGCCCGCAAGATCTCGCGCGAGCTTTCAGTGTGCGGTCATGTGATCGCGAACGACGAATTACTCGTGGTCGAAGACCTTTCACGCGACCGAAGATTTGCAAACAATCCCTTATTAAAAGAGCGCGGCCTGCGCTTTTACGCCGGCGTTCCGCTCCGCAGCAATAACCTTCCGATTGGCTCGCTCTGCATCCTCGACGTCAAGCCACGGCGAATGACCGAACGCGAAAAACGCCTGCTCGAAGTCATCGCCGAAGATGTGATGGAGGAAATCCAGCGTCGCGATAGTGTGGGTCCGCCGAGGTTGCTGGTAACCTAACCGGTGATCACACACGCTGGTCGCAATCGCTCGCGATAAATCAATGCCTAGCGAACGAATCACGGCTGAGTGTCTGAAAAATCTTGCCAAATGAATAAAACCCTGGATAAATGGGCCGACGAAAGTTTAACCTAACCGAAACATCTATATGCTCTGGACTATAATTGTAATACTAGTCGTGCTCTGGCTTCTGGGCTTTATCGGCCACTTTGGCGGGGGTCTGATCCATCTTCTGCTCGTGATTGCCGTCATCGTGCTCGTTATTCAGCTGATTCAAGGCAGACGAGGGCTCTGAGCGAATCCGTTTTCGCCCCGGCAGTATCAGTAGTGCATCCTCACAATCGGTTTTGCACCCCGAAGACAACTCTTCTCTACGCAGCACTGGTCTGCACAGCGCCAGCAGTGTTCTGGGCGGGATGGATCATGAGGGCACCACTTCTTCCAAACTCAAGACGTGATCGGTCACGCCCGTTTCCATCGCTGGCATAAGGGCCGCGGGGCCGGTGTCAACTGCCGCCGAAGTAGTGCCATCGGGAAAAATCAGCCTGTTGCCATAAGGAATGTGCCGCGTATCGACCGTGCAATCTCCGGTTTGTAGCGTGTTCCGACGATACACAGAGGGCTAGCAATCTTACTTGCCATCGGCGTGAGCATCGCGCATGATGAAATCCCGATGATCAGGGCGAATTGTCGGGCGCGGTTTACCGCAGCCGATTTCGATTTCATCGTGCGCACGCTGGCGCGTTCGCAAACCGACCAGGTTTCTCTCGTCGATCTGTTGAGCGATGTGGAGACACGCGATTCGATTCTCGATCATCCAGGGCTGGTTGACGCTATTTTGAATCATTGCGGCCACCTGCGCATATCATCTCAGTTCTACTTTTACGTGCTCGCTCGCCATGTCTTGCATCAGGGTGGAATTGGCGACCGCAAGCTTTCGGATTACGTCGCCTCATTGCTTGAAGCTTTTTCGCGCGCCAGCCAGTTGCAGATCTGCGATGAAAGTCACCATCTCGTCGAGCAATACATTTCCGACATGTTGATCGCGTTAAACCGCGCCACGCCGGAGCAGGCGTTCCTGCTTCGGGCGCACATTGGTAATTACTCGCTTTTTATCAGCGGAATTTTTCACCCCGCAGTCGCGGGAAAACGGCGCAGTCTCCGTGGCGGACCGGACATTCAATTTTATGAGGATGTCGGCCGGACGAACTACCAACTGGTTTCCTCTCATGCGGTGGCTCGCCGCTGCGAGCTCGATGATGTGTTCGAGGGGCTGGCTGATCGGTTTCGCGAAGTCCGGCTCGCGCTGAATCAGCTTTCCGATCAATTACTCAACCTGGACGAAGATGCGCGTCCCCCGATTTCGCTGTGAACGAGACGCTCTTCAGCCAGATCCAGCGATTATTTGAACGAACGTACGCGCAGGTCGGGATCAATCTGGAAGAGTGTCTAATCGATCGGACGCGCTGCGCGCAATTATCCATGCTCGCAGGCAAATCGACCCGGGAATTAAGCGAGCTCGCGCGGACGTTTTTGCGCCGCGCCGGCGACCAGCTCTATGTCGGCATTTATTATTCGCGCTGGTTGATCGAACAACTCGAAGAACACGATCCGCGGACCGGGTTAGGGGACCGCAATATCCGATCGCTGATCATGTTTGTAGAAGAATTGAATCACGCGTTGCACGCCGCGCTCCAGTTCAAACGCGGAGTGCGCGAGATCGCGTCGGAAGATTTTGCGCGCAACCTCGAGCTTCAGGCGCAGGTGGACACTTATCTGGTTCTTGTACTGTTTGTCGCGTTTTTTCGGAAAACGCAACGCGTCTCGGCGACCGACCGCCGCTGGTTGCGCTTTCACCTTTTCGCGCGGCAATGTCCTGAGGCGTTTCGTGACGCGAACCTGCGTGGCCGTTACCTCGAGACGAGCAAGCTTGCGGCCAGCTACACGTTATATCTCGACACAATCAACGGAGTGCGCCGTCTCGATGAAATCCGGCGGTTTCATTCGCTCGATTACGGAGCGAAGAGAGATCGAATTCTGGCTTTGACGGCTGGCCACGCAAACTAAGCCGCCAATATTGCGCCGCCACGGGATGATGCGATTCATTTGGTTATGGCTACCTATCCAAAGAGTCCCAAAGAAATGACCAATGGCATGATGTATTTCCCGCGCATGCTTGACAAAATTCGGCTGCATCTGCGGGGCGAGCTCCACGAAGATTATCAAGAAAACTTCGGCGCGCTGAAAGCCGCGGACGGTACATGCTGCAATTTTTTGCGCGTGCACCATCGCGACCTGATTGAGCGTGTGAAGCAGGGCGGGACGGACGAAGAAATTCTGGAATGGTGTTTCGAGAAGGGCCGCCGCTTGAACGACGGCGATCTCTTTGTTTGGGACGGATTCGCATCGAAGCTCGGATGGCGCGATTCGATTACGCCGCGGCTCGAACAACGAAAAAAGGAAGCGGGAATCGCAGATCGCGACGATATTCTCACGATTCCCGATTTGATCGATTTCGACGAAGGTCGATCCCAAAAAGCGAGTACGGCTTCATGAGTTCATCGAACTTAGTTTATCGCCCAGCGGGCTTCGGCGTTGCGGCTTTTCTTTGCATCCTGGCTTGCGCGGCGTGCCAATACGAAGTTCCAATCACGCAAAGTCCCACTCGCAAAGTGCAGGAACAACTTCTCGGGAACTGGGTCTCAATGGATGGCAAGGAGAACATGAGAGCCCGGCGACTCGATGATAGTACCTACGTTGTTTATTACGACGGCGATCTTTTTCGCGCTTACCACTCCGACGTCGCGGAAACGCCTTTTGCGACTGTCCAGGACCTCAACTCGAGCGATCGCAAATATGCTTACGTCGTTTGGAAATTGTCGGACGATGGCAAGAACCTGAGATTGCGGAGCGTTAACGACAAGATTGTCCCAAAGGAAACCCGGGACTCAGCCACCATAGTTGCGCTCCTGACAAAAAACGCCCGCAATCCTGAGCTTTTCGGCGAGGAGATCGAGTTTACGAAAGAGAAATAGCAGGGTCGAGGCAGTTACACGACGAGATTGGGTTTGTAGGGCAATCGCTCCGGTTGCCGACGGAATAAGGGCTGGCAGGCGGAGCGCCTGCCCTACAACGACTGGTCTGACACCGGTTGGATTTTTCCCTCGATTGATCGAAGGATTTCTGACAGAGTTCGCGATGCCTGAATCGAGAAACGGTTTTTCTTCGATCCGTCTTGCGTTTTTGTTATCGTTTGTTTGGGCGGTACCGGTCTCGGCGCAACCAGCGCCAGCTACAACATCCTCGCCATCGCCAACTCCAGTTGTGTTTTCGCCGCGGACGTTAACGGAACTGAGACAGTTGCAGAAGGCAGCTCTGGACAGCGATTACGCTTATCGGCAGGTTGCGCATCTGGCGAATAACATCGGGCCACGTCTAACTGGATCGGCACAGGCGGCAAAAGCAGTTGAGTACGTCGCAGGCGAGTTGAAATCGCTCGGCTGTACCGTGCAGCTTGAGAAAGTGATGGTGCCCCACTGGGTGCGCGGTCAAGAGGTAGCAACGCTCGTTCAATTTCCCGGGCAGGCGCCAAACACGACGCAGAAGATTGTTCTGTGCGCCCTTGGTGGAAGCGTGCCGACACCTGCGCAGGGGACTGAAGCCGAAATAATCGTCGTCAAAGATTTTGATGAATTGAAGTCACTGCCTCGAGACAAAGTCGCGGGCAAAATCGTGCTCTTCAATTACCCGTTCGACAAACAAATGGTTGCGCAAGGCCATAGCTTCGAAGCTTACGGGGAAGCGGTTGTCTATCGCAGTCGGGGCCCGAGCGCAGCTGCGAGAAAAGGCGCTATTGCTTGCGTGATTCGCTCCGTCGGCAGCGCCGATTATCGGCTGCCGCATACCGGGGAAACAGACTACGCAAGTGACGCGCCAAAAGTTCCAGCAGGCGCCGTGACCGCCGAAGATGCAGATTTAATTGCCAATCTAGTCCGGCAAGGACCGGTGAAAATGAAGTTGATTTTGACACCGCAAACTCTGCCGGACGTCGAAAGCGCGAATGTAATCGCCGACATCAAAGGCAGCGAACATCCTGAACAAGTCATCATCGTCTCTGGTCATCTGGACTCGTGGGATCTCGGCACTGGGGCGATCGATGATGGCGCCGGTGTCGCAATCTCGATGGAAACGGCGAATCTAATCCAAAAACTTCACCTCAAACCGAAGCGAACGATTCGAGTCATCGCCTGGATGAACGAAGAGAATGGCGAGGCTGGATCAAAGCAGTATGCAAAGGACCACGAAAAAGAGACGTCAAATCACTTTGCAGCCATCGAGACAGACGAGGGTGCCGGGCACCCGATTGGCGTCAACATTAAGGGAATCCCGGAAGTGAAAAAGATGTTCGCACCTGTCGCGGCGATTTTGCAGCAATCAGGAGCCGGCATGCTGGATCTCGTTGAACACTGCGGCGCCGACATTGAGCCGCTCGAGAATGCCGGCGTGCCGGCTTTCAGTCCGATCCAGGACAGCCGTTTCTATTTCAATTACCACCACACAGCGGCTGACACGCTGGACAAAATCGTGCCGAAAGAATTGGCCGAGAATTCAGCGGTTGTTGCAGTCCTTGCGTACGCCCTTGGAAACATGGAGCAACCCTTGCCTCGTTGAGCGGAATGTCGGCGTTCCGGTTCGCTTTATCTATCGGCTTGCTTGCAATTGTGCTATTTCAGCCGCGCTCTCCAGCGGAGGAGCAAAAGAAAGCGCCACCAACGACGGATAAGTTTGTCACGGTTGACGGCATAAAGATTCACTACGTCGAGGCGGGCAACGGAGCTCCACTGATTTTGATCCACGGCTTGGCCGACAATACCGCAGTTTGGGATTCCGTAATCCCGTCGCTGGCCGCCCGGTTTCGCGTTATCGCTTTTGACGAGATCGGTTTCGGGCATTCCGACAAACCACTGCTGAACTATTGTGTCGGCACGTTGGTGGATTTTCTCGATGGATTTATGGCTGAATTGAAAATCAAGCGCGCATCGTTGGTTGGTAATTCGCTCGGCGGGTGGGTAGCGGCGGATTTTGCTTTGAAACACCGGAGCGTGTCGAGCGCCTTGTCCTTTCCGACGCAGCCGGCTACACCGCGTTGGCAAAAACCATGGATCCTCGCGCGCTGCGTGCGCTTCGCTTAGCCAGCCGCGAAGATATTCGTTATCTCGGCCCGCTTACGTTCCATGACAAAAGATTCTACCAAGATGTCGATCTTGCTTTTAAAGAGCGAGTCACTGCAGGCGACAGCTACACTGTTGCTCAACTCCTCGACGCGATGATCCGAGGAGATGACGTGCTCGATGACAGACTTCAGGCGATCAATCGACCGACACTTGTTCTATGGGGTCGCGACGACAAACTCATCCCGCTCAATTTCGGCGAACGGTTTCATCAAGAGATCGCGAATTCTCGATTCAGGATTATCGATAATTGTGGTCACATGCCGCAGGTTGAGCGACCAGACGAATTCGCCAAGGCAGTGCTTCAATTTTTCAGCGATACAAAATGAAGCCTAGGCGTGTGACCGCAAATTGCGGAATTCATTTAGCGCAAAATTAGCTGCGCGTCGGCCACGATTGCGCAAAAATCTCCACGCTCCGGCATCGACGAAATAAGTGAGCAGAATGCTGTCGCGCGTCTTCACCTCGGCCCCCACTGGGTCGGCCGAATGCCATGTGTTTTCGGCCACGGCAAACGCGTAGCCTGTATTCGGCGAAAACGGCATCTGCGCCTTTTTAGGCTTCCGTCCATTTGAAAGCACTTCGTGAAAGATCGTGCCGACATGGGGTGTCGAATTATCCGACGGCAGATAAAACTGGACCGTGATGCCTTTCCAAAGGCTGTCGGTGTGTTTAAAAATGCGATACCCCGGGATATCACGAGTGAGAATCGGCACCGGATACATTTGCACCTTCGCGAAGTTTTCGCCGAATCGTCGTTCCAAGCCTGGCGCGAGTCGCTGCACGAAGGCTTTCTCCAACTCTTTAGAACGCAACGCATGGCCGGCTACCTCCCAGACTTCCCGCTTTTTTGGCTGCAAATGACGGATGTATTCCGGGAAAAGATCGATCTTGGAGCGAGTCGGTTTGCCGTCGGACCTGCTGCTGCCAATTTTACTTTTGCCCGACATGGCGCGGTAGTCGTCTGCCACCGGCATCGCCTCCAGCATTTCTACGTAAAAGTCATCGGGAAACACGCGATCGAATCTCAAATGCAGAAAAGGTGCTTCATCAGCATGTGCATTTTGAACCGAGTTGGCCACGAAATTGGTCAAATTGTTGACTGACCACGATTGTCTCATTGATTGAATTCTTCTCGTGAATCATGAGTCAAACAACTGAAAAACGCTCGCGGTTGTCGCGCGTAGCCGGTTGGGTTGCCGAATTGATTTTGGTGTTCGTGGGTGTTTACGCCGCGTTCTGGCTGAATAATTTCCAGCAGCGCCAACAGAATGCAGAACAGCGCGATCGAATTCTGGCGTCGATAGAGCGAACGCTTCTCGAAGGAATCGAGAGCAACAGGGTTAGCCGTGCGGAGCAAGAGCGAGAAGCAACGGAATTTCAACGCGCGCTCCACGCCGGACAGATGCCGCCCCTGCATCCGTTTATTTTCACGACCGACTACAACCCGGGTGATTTCGCAACGATGCTTCAGGCCGGCGGTATTCAGCTACTCGACCTGGAGACGCTTACCGCTCTGCGCAACGACGAATCTGTTATCCGCTGGGGCCTGAGCCGCATGGCGCGTTATCAAAAATTAAGCGACGAACTGATCGTGCCGAATCTCGACCAGGACATTTCGTTCTTCTACGATCCGGCCACCAGGAAATTGCGAAAGCGGTTTGAGATGTATCCCGAAGCTCTGCAAGCAACTGTGAAATTCGCTAACGAACTCGAACGAACCCACACCACGCTGCTTAAACGAATCCAAGCCGAACGGCAGCGGAATCCCTGACTTGAGATCTTATAATGTCATTCTGATCCCGCAGTCGCGGGAGAAGAACCTCGGATCGTTTCTGAACCGCTCTCCACGCAGATAAAATCAGAGATGTTTCGCTTCGCTCAACATGACAGCGTCGCTTAAGAGATGAGTCCTAACATGAACTCCACTCTCCGAATTTTTGCACTGCTGTTATCCATCTCGGCCACGAGTCTTGTGTCAGGCGCCGACTATCCCGCGCCGACCGAAGCCGATTTCACCGTTCGCGACTTCAAATTTGCTTCGGGCGAGATACTGCCGGAGCTGCGTCTCCATTATCGAACGCTCGGGACACCGCAGAAAGATGCGCAGGGCAAAACCACCAATGCGGTTCTCATCATGCACGGGACTACAGGCACCGGCGCGCAATTTATTCGCCCTGAATTCGCGGGTGAGTTGTTTGGGAAAGACCAGCCCTTGGACGCCACGAAATACTTCATCGTGTTGCCAGACGGGATCGGCCACGGCAAATCGAGTAAGCCGAGCGACGGCATGCACGCAAAATTCCCCCATTACGGTTACCTCGACATGGTCGAGGCCGACTACCGTTTACTCACCGACGGACTCGGAGTGAATCACGCCCGTCTCGTTATGGGAACCTCGATGGGTGGAATGCACACCTGGCTTTTGGGAGAACTGCACCCCGATTTTATGGATGCGCTTATGCCCCTGGCGAGTTTGCCGACCCAGATTTCCGGACGCAACCGGGCATGGCGGCGAATCATCATCGACGCTATCCGCGATGATCCTGCTTGGAACGGGGGCGAATATAAAACCCAGCCGCCGAGCCTCCACACTGCGGCGCAAATGCTCTGGTTCATGAGCAGCAATCCGGTGCTACGGCAAAAGGAAGCGCCCACGCTCGCGAAAACGGATGAAGTTCTCGACAAATTCGTTGAGCAAATCGTTAAAACTGACGACACGAACGACGTGCTCTACGCCGTTGAAGCATCACATGATTACGATCCCGGCCCTGGCCTGGACAAAATTCGCGCACCGCTTCTCGCGATCAATTCCGCCGATGACCTTATCAACCCGCCTGAGCTGGGAATCCTCGAGCGCGAGATAAAGCGCGTACCGCACGGCCGCGCGGTCGTGATTCCGATGAGCGATAGAACTCGCGGTCACGGCAGCCACACGATTGCCAGCTTATGGAAAGATCAGTTGCTCGAGCTGCTCAAGGAAACTGAGCAGAGTCACTAATCCGGAAATTATGACCCCGATCCTTTCGGCAGGTCTTTGCTTGGCAGCTTCGAGAATTTGGCTTCCATCCCACGTTCGATCCTTTGCTTTCTGATACTTGCCTTTTCGTTCTTGAGGGTTGTCAGCAGCTTTGTCAGTCCGTCGTTCAGTCCCTTATTTCCTACGTCCCATTCCGACTTCGGCTTAAACGTCACGCGAGGGTAAATCTTTGTCAGGTCGGGCACAACGTTGCCTTCTTTCTGAACTCTCTCAATAATTGGAATCAATTGGTCGAGGTCACCAAACGCGTATCCGTTGATGTACGGTCCGACCAACCGTTGGAAAGCATTCTGTGCGTGGAGCAGTTCGAACCCAGGATCACCCATGCTGCCCATCTTGTCCCGATCGATCAGCGTCGCAAGGAGACGTCCGCGATATTGGGCTGAATAAAACCAGTAAATCGACTCCTTTCTAAAACCCAAATCATAGAGGCGAATCGCGGCGACGTATGTCTCAGGAAAATTAAGGGTGTCCCACGACTGTTTCATTTTCGCGATCGTCGCGACAAATTCGAGTTCGTTTTTCCCGGCCAAACCACTGCTAAACCGGCCGACGTCGATGGCCGGGCCTTTGGAATTGTAGTACGGCGTGACATAAACCTCGATGTGAGCGGGATCGGTGATGGTTTGGTTGGCGGCCAGACCGGCACAGCCGAAAACAGCGATGACGAGAAGGGCGGGAAGGATGCGGTTCATTTCGGGCTAACGAGTCGCAAGCTCAACCATCGGCCTAGCGGGGGCGAGTGGCAGACCATTCCTGAACGACAGGTGTATTCATCCGGGAAATTTGATAGAACAGGAAACTTGTGAAAACCGTCTGGCGCAAACATCTGATCATTTGCGTAGTTCTTGGGCTGCTCGCGATCCCAATCTATTTCCTGGACCGGGCGCTCTTGGGAGGCGGCGGCGACTGGATCACACTGGATTTTCGGGGTCTTATCCTTGGGACTTATATCACGTTCGTCGCTATCTACGTCGCTTTAAGTTCGATTGCCATTCTGTTATTTCCCAAGGCCAGACCGTTGCGCATCCACTTTGGCTCGATGGTCTTTTCCGTGATTCTGCTCGTCACAGGCGTTGCAACTTACGGGAAACTGCGCCGTCTGGCCATCTCTAATGAATGCCGAACGCTGATCGAGAACCGTAAACCTCTTATCAACGTGATTGAACTGAAACAGTGGTGGTATTTCCCGGAGGAGACGGATCGAACGGAAATCCGCGTGAGCGTGGTCGTCCATCAATCAGGCAGGTTCGCTGGCAACGTAACTGGCGGACAAACGGATCCGTCAGGCTCGAGAAGGGGAGGCTTTCACGTATGCATTCCCGCTAAAATTTTTGGCTAAGGGACGCGGCGATGACGTGCACATTACTTTGTATCTGTTCAAGGCCCCGAGCGGACCTGCTGCCGGCGACATCGCCAAAGTGTTTATGAACTCACCGCAGCAGGACGACGACGGCGAGTATTTCTACGGTGTGCTCCCAGCTCCTTCTCAACCTGCCAAATGATCGTGCCGCTACGGTAAGGGAATGGCTGTAACGTGTCTCATGCCGGCCAGGTATCTCGACAGCCAGCCGAAGGGGGAATGTTTGGGCCGGTTTTTCATGGTCCGGCGGTATTCCCGACGTAATTGGTAAAAGATTTTAGCGTCGTGAATTGCCGCTCGGAGTGTGTAGCGTTTCATAAATTTACTCAGATCTGTCGTTGCTCCAGGTGGCGCCGACTGCAGTCAGAAGAATTGTTGCGTTCGCTTTGATTTACAGCTCTGCAGCGTTTCCGTCAGGCGCGTCTCGTATGAATCGCACATTGGCGACTCGCCATTTGGCTGGACCCATTCGGGATGTTGGATCCGCAAGTCATCGTGAATCTGTTTTCGCAGATCTGCGTAGGTATGGACTTGGTGAACCATGACCATCGCTTCCTTTTACGTTTATCTGGGCGCAACCGCCATCGCGTTAGCTACTAAAATAATTGGCCAGATGGCGATTGACACAATCAGGCCGAAGGCAACCAACTCAGCTAAGTAATTAGGCTGTGCCCTGTACGCATACCGATCACTGAAAAAACGAGAAGCGCGAAAGCGCATCGAGTTTGGAGTTTCCTTGTTCATGTCAAAATAGACAACGCGTTGAGGGCTCGCGTTTCACCGCAAAAGTAACGCAGCTGTCACCTTCGCGGGAACTCCGGCCCGGCGCGCACTGGAGTGACGCGCCCTACCAAAGAGTATCGGTAGGGCGGGCAGTCCTCTTGCACGCCGAATCATTACGATTCAACCACTGACCTTGCTGAAATTACCGCGGCTTACTCGCCGTAGTAGTACGCGCCGCCGTAATAGCCGTCCCACGGATAGTATGGGTAATAATCCGGCGCGTAGTAAGTATTGTACCGCGCCAAAGGCGTGCGATTCGCATTTATATTGGCGTAGTACGCGTCAGCGCATCCGCCAGCTAACAGCGCAAAAAGCGCGACGCACAGCAGCGATACGGTCGCCGCTACAGCGCGCCGACTTTTTTCGCGTTTCGCTGTGACAAGCATTTGGGGCGCTCATTTGATGCAAAGCTTTACCCGAACGCAAGACAAAAAAATTGAACGCATCGGCGCAGCTGCCTGAATGCGGACCGCACCGATGCCTTAGCCAAACGCGCGTCGCAAATTAGTATCAGTCGCCGGAAACGGTGCCGCATAGTAGCGCGGACCCTAGGCGTCGTTGTAGCGAACGCCGGAGCGCACGACTGGCTGAGTAAAAGTACGAATATGGATACCCACAATAGTCGTACGAGCACCTCCGATAATACTTCTGCTGTGATAAGGGCAGATCCCGAACACCGAAACGCGCGTTGCCTCTGCGCAGTTCAAGGCCGTCGAAGGCGACGTGAGATCTGCCGAGGATAGCGGACGCTTCAGTAACGCGTTTTGCATCGAAATCAGCGTTCGATACTGTCAGCCGTTCAATGAAACGAAATTTCTTTTGGCTCGGAGCGTTCCTGACACTTGTGTTCACCATGTTCGCACAAGAGCGGCCTCCATCGCCTAGCGCCGGGGACTTTGACGTGATCATCCGCGGCGGAACCGTTTACGACGGTACCGGGGCCGAGCCGCGGCAGGCGGATATCGCGATTCGAGGCGATCGCATCGCGGGTATTGGCGATTTCAAGTCTGCGAAAGCAAATGTGGTTGTCGACGCCAAAGGACTCGCTGTCGCACCTGGATTCATCAACATGCTTTCGTGGTCAACGGAGTCGCTGATTCAGGATGGCCGCTCGCAAAGCGAGATCCGACAAGGCGTGACGACGGAGATCATGGGCGAAGGCGAATCGATGGGCCCGGTAAACGACCGCGTCCGGGAGCAAATGATACGCACCCAGGGTGACATCAAGTACGATATCAAATGGAATACGCTTGCTGAATATTTGAAATACCTCGAGCAACGTGGCGTCTCGTGCAATGTCGCCTCTTTCCTCGGCGCTACTACAGTCCGCGAATATGTCATCGGATTTGAAGATAAACAGCCGACACCGGAGCAGCTTGAGCAAATGCGCGAGCTGGTGCGCAAAGAAATGGAAGCCGGCGCGCTTGGGATCGGCACTTCGCTGATTTATCCGCCAGCGTTCTACGCGAAAACCGAAGAGCTGATCGAGCTGTGCAAGGTCGCGGCACAATACCAAGGCAAATACATCTCGCATATGCGCAGCGAAGGAAATCAGTTGTTCGAAGCGCTGGATGAACTGCTGCGGATCGCGCGCGAAGCGAACATCCCGGCTGAGGTTTATCACATCAAAGCTGCCGGCAAAAAGAACTGGCCAAAAGAAGGCGACCTGCTGGCGCGGATCGAACGCGCGCAAAAGGAAGGATTAAACATCCACGCGGACATGTACACCTACACTGCCGCCGGCACAGGACTGGACGCGTGTTTGCCGCCCTGGACGGAGGACGGCGGTTATCCCGCGTTATTCAAGCGGCTCCGCGACCCGGCAACGCGGGAGAAAATCAAAGCCGAAGTAAAAGTCGACAGCGACAAGTGGGAAAATCTCTATCTCGACGCCGGTTCGCCGAACAAGATTCTGTTGGTCGGATTCAAGTCCGAGAAACTGAAGCCACTCACGGGCAAGACACTCGCTGAAGTGGCGAAGATGCGCGGGAAAGATCCGATCGACACAATCATGGACCTGATTTCGGAGGACGAGTCACGCATCGGTACGGTTTACTATTTGATGTCCGAAGAGAACGTGAAGAAGGAATTGCGAAAGCCGTGGATTTCCTTCGGCTCGGATGAAGCGTCCCAGGCGCCGGAAGCGCCTTTCACACGATCCAATCCGCATCCGCGTGCCTACGGAAACTTCGCGCGCGTGCTCGGCAAATATGTGCGTGACGAGAAAGTTCTTTCGATGAGCGACGCGATCCATCGGTTGAGCGGGCTACCGGCGACCAATCTCGGTCTCGATCACCGTGGATTTCTCAAGGAGGGAATGTTCGCGGACGTGGTGGTGTTCGATCCGGCGACCATCACAGATCACGCCACCTTTGAAAAACCGCATCGATATGCAACCGGCGTGAAACATGTTTTTGTGAACGGCGTGCAAGTGATCAAAGACGGAGAGCACACCGGCGCGGAACCGGGCCGGGCCTTGTGGGGTCCGGGGAAGGTAAAGTAGCGGAAAGGCGAGGGAGCGCGCAGTGAATGGCTGGATCCGCTACTGTAGCCGCCGCCCTGTGGGAAGCGCAATGCAGATGTAGCTTGGCTGCACGTAACGTCGCCCACAGGGCGACGGCTACAGAAAGAGAGACACGCGGCGCCGCTGGTCAGGGCGTATATTCGACTGAGGAGTTTAACTGATGACAATTGAAAACGAAGCGCACACGTAGAAGGTTGGTTTCTGAATGGATCCGATCAAAAGCGTCAAATTACGCTGGCTTCAGGGTGCGTTGCATGACATCACCTACGAATTGTCGCGCTCGCAGTTTTCCAGGTTTGCTCCGCAGGCGTGGCAACCGGCCATCAACGCGTATCGATGCGACGCGTGTATTCGCATCTGTGTTGATCTGGCAGGAGTCGATCGTTCGCTGATCGATCTGACTGTCGAGCCGCGCCGCCTGGTGATTCGCGGTACGCGCGAGCTGCCGGAGCCGACCGGCGACGAGGGATGCGCCCAGCAATTACTCGCGATGGAGATCGATTACGGACCGTTTGAACGCGAGATTACGTTCCCCGTTGACGTGGAAATCGACGAGGCACACGCCGAGCAGCGTAATGGGTTACTCTGGATCTTGCTGCCGGTAAGAAAAGAATCATGAGCACAGAGAACCTTGACGCGTTGCAACCGGGCATGGATTCCCAGCCAACAGCCCAGGGTAGCATCGCCCTCGGCATGGACGAAAGCCGCACGCCGCGAATTCCGGAAGATCTGTCGATTCTGCCGGTGCGCGGGCTGGTCGTTTTTCCGGGAACAGTTATTCCACTCACCGTCCAACGCGCGGCTTCACTTAAACTGCTCGATGACACGTTGCCGCGAACGAAGGTGATCGGCTTAGTCACCCAGCGTGATGAGACGAAGGAAGAGCCATCATCACAAGACCTCTACTCCGTCGGCACGGCTGCACTGGTGCTCAAGCTCTTGAGGCAGTCGGAGGATCATGTGCTCGTAATCGTTCAGGGATTGCGCCGTTTTTCGGTTCGCAAAATCATCGCCACCGATCCGTTTCTGCGCGCCGAAGTCGATTTACCGAAGTCGATCCTGCCGCAGCCGAGTAAGGAATGGGAAGCCACGTTCCGAAATTTGCGTGATTCGGCTGCTCGGTTGTTCGAGCTGACACCGGATGCGCCAGAACAAGCGCGCTTGATGATTATGAACATCGAGAATCCCGAGCAGCTCGCTGATTTTCTCGCGCCGAACCTGAACGTCGATGTCGCACAGAAGGAGGCGCTGCTCGAGGAACTTGATGTTGAAAAACGGGTGCGCGCAGTGCAGCAGCACATCTCGTCGCAGCTTGAGATTGCGCAGATCCAGCAACGACTTCAAAAAGATGTCGCTTCCCAATTTTCCGATGCGCAACGGCGCGCTTATCTGCGTTCGCAACTTAAGGCCATACAGCATGAACTCGGCGAGACCGAGGGCGGCAATGAGGAACAGGCGCAGCAACTGCGTAAGCGTCTCGAAGAGGCTAATCCGCCGCAGGAAGTGATGAAGCAGGCGGAGCGGGAACTGAAGCGGCTCGATTTCATCCCTGCAGCAAGCCCGGAGTTTTCAGTCATCGTAAGTTACATCGAGATAATCGCCGATCTTCCGTGGAATAAGTTAAGCAAGGACAATCTTGATCTAGATCAGGCGCAGCAGATTTTGGATCGGGACCACTATGATCTGGAGAAGGTTAAGAAACGGCTGATCGAATATCTGGCCGTTCGGAAATTGAATCCACAGGGGTCGGGCGCAATCCTTTGCTTCCTTGGGCCTCCCGGCGTAGGCAAGACAAGCCTTGGTCAGTCAATCGCCGACGCGCTGGGACGCAAGTTTGTCCGGATCAGTCTCGGCGGGATGCGCGACGAAGCGGAAATCCGCGGTCATCGCCGCACGTACATCGGATCGATGCCCGGGCGGATCATTCAGGAGTTGCGCCGTTGCGGGACGCGCAACCCCGTGTTTATGCTCGACGAGATCGATAAGATCGGCGCGGATTTTCGAGGCGATCCTGCCAGTGCGTTGCTCGAAGTGTTAGATCCGCGACAAAACAACGCGTTTGTTGATCGCTACCTTGACGTGCCGTTTGATCTTTCACAGGTCATTTTCATCGGCACGGCCAATTACATCGAAGGCATACCGGAGCCGTTGCGCGACCGGATCGAAGTGATCTCAATTCCTGGTTATACAGAACGCGAGAAGCTCGAGATCGCGAAGCGGTATCTGATCAAGCGGCAGTTCGAAGAAAACGGGTTAAAGCCCGAGCAATGCGAATTCCAGGAGGAAACGATTCGCCGTGTGATCAATGATTACACGCACGAAGCAGGTGTGCGCGAGCTTGAACGACAGATCGGTGCGATCTGTCGCGGGGTTGCGGCGCAGGTGGCGCGCGGGAAGACCGAGCAGGTGATGGTCACGCCGGGGGTTGTGGCGGAGATGCTGGGCCCCGCCAAATACGTTCGCGAAACCAGGTTGAAGACGAGCAAGCCCGGTGTAGTCACCGGCCTGGCTTACACGCCGGCGGGTGGCGAGGTATTGCACATCGAAGCGACGCGGTACCTAGGCAAAGGGAATATCACGCTCACGGGACAGATCGGGAACGTGATGAAAGAATCTGTCCAGGCCGCGCTCAGTCTTCTTCGCAGCCGGGATGGTCAGCTTGGCGTAAATTCTGAAGATTTTCGAAAAATGGACATCCACGTTCACGTGCCGGCCGGCGCAGTGCCGAAAGATGGCCCCTCCGCCGGGATCGCGATGTTTACCGCGCTTGCGTCGCTTTTTAGCAACAGGCCCGTTCGCCCCGATGTAGCTATGACTGGGGAAATCACATTGCGCGGACTCGTTCTGCCGATCGGCGGATTGAAGGAAAAAAGTCTTGCCGCGATGCGCGCCGGAATTTCCACCGTCATCATTCCCAAGCTCAATGAAAAAGACCTCCCTGATGTTCCTGAGGAAGCGAAACAAAAACTCAAATTCGTTCCTGTCGAAAACGTCGATGAGGTCCTTGCCGTAGCACTGGAGAAAAACGGGGCGGAAAAAGCAGATGGATCGGCTTCTCCTAAGACGACGACAAAAGACAAAGAAAAATCACGAAAAGCCGGAAGCGCTGCATAAACGATCTCGTGCTTTCGGCTGCCGCGGGTGGGGCGCGTCATTCGAGGTGCGCCGCAGGAAACAACCCAGCCTCCCAAGCGTTGACATAAATTGTAGATCGCGTGGGCTTTTGGCGGTGAGGGACAGTTTCAATCTTAGCGAGACGGATCTGCGGTGCGGTTGACGGATGCGCAGCTCGCTCCGGAGTGAAGAAATTTTCACGCCAACGCCAAATTCGCAGTGATCGCTGTGGACTACTTCCATTCCCAGTAGTCGGAGTGTGTGTTGCCCTCTGCGTCGACGGTATATTCAAAAAGCACAGCGACCTTATTCAAGCGAGACAATTGTGCAGGCATGGTTTGAAAATAGATGGCGCCGCGATAGCTGGCGGTCCCATCTTTGTTCATGACGCCGACGCCGTGGCCTGTCCAAGTGGCCATCTCGCCCTCATTGGTGACCATCACGCCCTGGCCTTCGCCGTATTGTGTTCCGTCGGGGCGGACAAGAGTGCAATAAGTGCCCGTATCCTTGATGGCTGTGCCCAATATTGATCCACTGGCCTGAAATGAGGTTTCCATCTTTGGATCGCCACCCAAATTCGGCAACACACGCTGCATGGTAATTTTTCCTGATATCTCGCCAATCTTCTCGCCTAGCATAAATGTCTTCCTGTTTAGGTTGGTTTTTCGATTATAGGATTCGGTCGGGAAATTACAGCGAAAAGTAATTCATGGATGTGACAGAATTCAGAGCGGGAAAAGTTCGCGATTGCGAGGGCGCGTGCGCTCACCGGAAACTCGTGTCAGGGTGCGACGACCAAGCTCCATCCAGCTGGTACGGTCAGGCCTAAGGCAGCATTGACCACGATAGTGTTAGTGAGGTACGCGATCGCCGTTTGACCACTGCCAGGGTTGTAGAGCACGTAATCGGGATATCCGTCTCCATCAAAATCGGCTGTAGCCACTAACGGCCATGTGAGGGGAAGCGTCGGTCCGAATGCAGCTCCAATCACTGTTGGTCCTGACATGTAGGCGATTATCGTTTGGCCAGTGCCGGGATTAAACAACGCATAATCCGGATGACCATCTCTATCGAAATCCGCAACGTCTATCAAGTTCCAGCCAGGGGGAAGAGTCGGGCCGTAGACAGCGTCGACGACCACTGTGTTGTTCATATAGGCTATCACCGTTTCGCCCGTACTGGCGTTGTAAAGCACATAGTCCGGGTAAGCGTCGCCGTTAAAGTCTTTCGCCGTCACCAGCTCCCAGCCAAGAGGCACCGTCGGACCGTAAGCGGCGCCAATGACCGTCAGCGGGGAAGTAGGGCGAGGCAGCGGCGTCGGACGAGACCTTGGAGTCGGGCTGGATCTTGCTGTTGGAGGCGGTGTTGGCGTGCCAAATGGCCTCCAGCCTGACAAATACGCGATCACTGTTTCTCCGGTCGCGGGAATGAACAAGGCATAATCGGTATTTCCGTCACCATCAAAATCAGCCGCACCTGCTAAATGCCACCCAGCGGGAAGGGTCGGGCCGAAGCCGGCGTCAATGACAACGGTGTTGTTAAGGTACGCTACGACGGTTTCATGCAGGCTCGTTTGCTGAAGCACAAGGTCCGGAAAGCTATCTCCATTAAAGTCGGCCACCACAGCCCTGGCCGCTGGCGTGGTAAAACTCCTGTCGGCGCCGTAGCTCGTTCCAGCAGCATTGCTGGCTACGATTCGAAAATGATACGTCGCACCGGCAGTCAAGCTGCTGAGGTTCGCCGTGACGTTCTGCGTCGTGCCGCCTTGGTAATTCTGAGTTGCCGTGCTGAAGCCATAGTTGGCGCTACTTCCATACTCGAAATGGACAGCGCTAATCAGTCCGTTTGGATTGACCGTGCCATTGAGCGTAGCTGAAAAACTGGCCACGTTCGTTGCCGGATTAGTCGCGACAATCGGAGGGACACCCGGCGTAGATGTTGGCGACGGGATGCGGACGTAATAGATGTCTTCTTCGCCGTTGAATGTGGCGGCATACGCGACATTCGCGCTGGCGTTGTTCGAAACGACAGTGATGTAATCACCGATCTTGTTCTGATTCGGATAACCGACAAACGGACTAAATGAATTACTCACGGCGACATTCAGGGCCCAGGTATTTCCGCCATCGATGCTGTAGGAATAAAAAAGCTGTGAGTCCGTGTTATTCGCGGCGTTGCGTGTGTCGAACCAGACAATGTCGATTCGCCCGTTCGGCGCGACCGAGAGCGTGCCAAACCAATGCCATTTAGCATGGTTGACTGGATCGTCATTGATCCGGCGCGGCGCGCTGAATGTGCTGCCGCCATCGGTGCTCCGCACGAACATCACGTCGCTGCCAGTCGTAAAACCTGAGGGCTGAACGCTGGCGAGCATGTAGATGTTGTTGTTGCTGCTTGTGCCAGAACGATCGACAACGAGAAAAATCTGGCCAACGAGTCCTTCGGGATTGATCGGCTCGCTGAAAACGATGTCGCCGCCAAGATTCACCGCAGCGATTCGGTCGAAAGTTGGAACAACAGCGCCGTTCTTTGCATTCGTGGAGCGAACACACCAAATCCCGCCAGTGTTCAAGTTCACGCCGCCGATAAAAACGTTGCCATCGGAATCGACGTCCAACGTGCCCCAGGCAGGTGAGTTCGGGATATTAATCGGATCCAGCCATGTCGACCCGCCATTGGTGGACCGGGTGAATTGTCTGCCACCGTAGTTGTTTCCGTCGGTGCTCCAAGATTGATAGTGGAAGCCGTGCCCGGAGCTGTTTGTGTTATCGATGGTAAACCACTCTTTATCGCCGCCATCGGCCGGTGCGATGCTTGCCCATGACGCGCCGCCAGTGAGCGATCGCCATAAATCGTCAAAGAAAGTCTGGAGAAGGCTGAGATAGAAAAAACCACCAGTGCTATCGGAGTTCAACACCGGATCGCTGCGGAAAATGCCGGGTTGCAAAACACCAGGTGAAATCCAATTGCTACCGCCATTACTCGAGTACGCGAATCCAGCCTGACGAAAGTTCGATGACACGGTATCGAATTGTCGCCAAGCGATGCTCATTTTGTTTCCGTCCATTGGATCGACACAAATGGAGGGCTCATTCGCAGCGTCGCCGATCCTGTTATTGCCGTTCGCGTCGACGTTGACTTGATAGCTCGTGTACGGTCCGAAGTGCGAGATTAAGGCACGCGAGATCCGCACCACCGGCGCTGCGATGGCGGGCGGGTTATCATATTGTTCGAGAGGTTCCTTCGGAAGAGGCTTGCGGGGAATTGTTTGACCGGAAGCTGCTGCTGTGAGCAGCGAACAGGTGGCAAAGGTAATCAAACCCAGCCGCAACATCGTACGCAATCATACCACCAACCTTCTACACACGCACCTCGCAAAAATAAGGAGACCGGCGGTTCGCCCCCATTTGCCCTGCGAATGCCGCCGGTCAATAAACCGAAAGAGGATTACAGTTCCAAGCCAAAGCCTTGGCTGGAAGAATCCAAGTTAACTTACGTCTCCATGGTTCCGTTCGAACGCCCGGATTGCGCTCCGCGTTTGTGGCCCCAAGACTCCGTCAATTGATCCATGGTAATAACCAGCTCGTTGCAGCCGGCGCTGTAGTTCGGAGACTCTGGATTGGCTGGAATTGCCATACTGACCGTAGCCGTTACTGTAATGACCGTTGCCATAGGCGCCGTAATTCGAGTTGCCATACCCATTTTCATAGCCATAGCCATAGGGGTAACCGTAACCGTAGGGGTAGCCGTAACCGTAGTACCCGTACCCGTACCCGTACGGATAGCCGCTCCAGCCCCACGCTGGACCCCAGCCCCACCACCATGGAAAGCCAAAGCCACCGATGAAGACAACGTTATTGTGAACGTGATTAGGGTGACCGTTCCAGTGCCAGTTGCTGCCATGAAAGTTGGCCATCCCGCCGCGCCCAGCGAATTGACCGCCACTGAAGCCAGGGCGGACCCCACTGAACCCAGGGCGTCCCCCATTGAACCCACCGCCACGGCGTGGAGCAGCTGTGAGAGTTGGAGCAGTCAGGATGGCCGCAAAAAGGCAACTCAAGAGAAGTAAAAGTTTTGAATCATTCATAATTGGTCGGATTTTCCACATGATTAGACACCGCACGACGCGCAAAGTCTCGTTTTTATTTCTACGGTAGCAAAGAATTAAATTAAACCGGCGGCTCAGGGTTCGCCATGCGACGCTGCCGGTCAGCGATTGAAAAGCGTGACCGTTGGTTCGATTAACCCGACCTCAATGTGTCGAGTAGCGATCGGCTGAGTTTCCCGTTTACGATCAAGCCATTTCTGCCCTCAAACGCCGCGATGGCCCCACGGGTTTGTTGGCCGACGACTCCATCGACCGCGCCATGGTAGTACCCGAGTTCGTCGAGGCGTCGCTGCACAGTTGCCACCAATGATGCGTTATAGCCGCAGCTTGGCGTGTAGTACGAATAATAGCTATTGAAATAAGTGTTCGGATAACCACCCAATACGATTACAAGTAATATTCCCACGATGTAGCCCCAGTTTGAATACGGCCAACCCGAGGAATAGCTATAAAACGGTAAGATCCACTGCCATAGTAGCAGCGGGTGCGACCGTAATAAGTGTTAGCGCGGTAGCGTGGTGAGCCGCTGTAATAGCGTCTGCCGCTGAAACGCGGGCGACGCGATCAACGTGCCTGCTGCGAGGCAGCTTGCAAAAATTAAGCCATGATTTTCATGATATTGTCTCCTGTTCTGATCTCGATCCCACAAAGCGCTGCCAAAGGTATTCAGGTGCCGCCAGGGGCTGTCCTTAGAAGGTTGGACCATTGGACGCAATGGTACCTCTGTCTTGTGGCTGCACGGGATCGCGGATTTGTCGTGAGGAACGGAATTACTGCTGGTCGCGGCGCACCCATTGCCGGTATGATGGTTGAATAAAAATGATCACGCGCGTCGCGGTGGTGCTGTTCTCTGTAGCTGGCTCGCTATTGGTTTCCGCTGCGCAGCCAGACCACAGCATAAGTCCGTCACGCGAATTCGTGATTTATGGCGCCGACGCAAAGTCGCGCGGCGCAGTATCCAGCCTGGCAGAGCAGACGAAATCCAATCTTCTCGCACTGTTGCGCCAACGCGACGGCTGGAAAACGCGTGTCATCGTGAACTTGCAGGCAAAACAGGCGAATGTTCCGGAAATTCCGCCAGCCGATCTGCGTTTCAGTCAGACCGGGTTTGGCATCAAGTTGCAGCTCGACTTGACCATCTCAAAAAATGTCGACGTTGCACTCGTCGAACGGGAATTGCTCCGTGCGATTTTGCTCGAAATGATTTATAGAAACCAACCACAGATTTCTGCCGGCGCAGTACTCGTTGAGCCTCCGGATTGGTTAATTGATGGTGTGCTCGCGCTTTCGCCAGGGCGGGAACGCGCCCCGCTGATCGAAGCACTCGCCAATACTGACAAGCCACTGTCGCTGGAGAAATTCCTTCGCCAGCGTCCCGGCGTTCTTGATTCCACGGGCCGCGCCCTTTACCGCGCATACTCGTTTGCGTTCGTGCAAATGCTTCTCGATGGAAAAAACGGCGCAGCCAGGTTGGCGCAGTACATCGATCATCTATCCGACTCTTCAAATGATCCTCTCGCCGATTTGAAGACGCGATTTCCGTTGCTCGATGATAACGCGGAGGGAGTTTGGCAACTGGCGGTGACTCGGTTGAAGAGTGTCCATGCGTTTCGGTTGCTTACATTTGCTGAAAGCGAGCGGCGTCTCGATGACTTGTTGCAGATAAAAGTCTCGGAACCGAACAAACCGGTGAACCTGGTTCGCCTCGACCAACTCGCCCTCCGCAAACCCTCCACCAGAGAGAAGATGGCGCTCGATCAGTTGAGGCGCGATTTGTTGTTCTTTGTTCCTCGAGCCAATCCGGTTTTGCGCCCAATCGCCCGTGAATACCAGGAAATTGCAGCGCTACTCGTTCGTGGAAAACGGCGAGGAATCGCAAGGCGTCTGGCGCGTGTGGAGATCACTCGCGAGCAACTCGCCTCAAGGATGAGCGAGATTGATGATTACATGAATTGGTTCGAAGCGACTCAAATGAAAACCGGCAGCGGCAATTTCACCGATTATCTGAAAGCGGCGGATCAATCGCAACCGCCGCCTCGAAAGCGCAGCGATCCGCTCTCCATCTATGTCGATGCGCTGGAGGATCAATTCGAAAATTGAATCCATATCTCATAACGTCATTCTGAGCGAAGCGAAACGTCTCGGATCAATTTTGGACGGATTTTACTCACGAGAAATGAGCCGAGACGTTTCGCTTCGCTCAACATGACAATGTTACGATCTTGACCCCAGTTGCCCGTTTTCCGTTGCAGATTATCTTAGGCCGCGCGTTTGGAACGCGCGTTTTCCTACTGATGCAAAAAATTGGATTTGCCGACGCCCTGGATTCGGTTGTGATCAACGACCCCCGCTATCAGCGGGATGGCTACATCTTTTTGCGCGATGCGCTCGATTTTACGACCAAGCGACAAAAGAAAGTCAAAGGCGTTACCGTGCGTCACGTGACCGGGCCGGAGTTGCTGGATGGCGTCCGACAGTACGCGCTCAAGGAATTCGGCCCGCTGGTCATGACGGTGTTCGATAGCTGGGGTATTCATTCATGCGTAGATATCGGGAACATGGTTTTCAATCTGATCGGTGCCGGGGTGTTCGGAAAGACCGAGGAGGATTCGATAGAAGACTTCAAGAACGTCTACGATTTTGAAGAGGCATTTGTAAGACCGTTCGCTCCGGCGAAACCAGGCGGTACTAAACCGAGGGCGCAATTGCCGGCGCCAAAGCCAGCCACATCACGCGAGTGAATTCCGCCGGGTGAATTGAACGAAAATTTCACCTTGGCTGTCGGTCATCAGTTATCTCCTCACGGATCACTGAAACCGATGCTTATAAACTCCATCCTTAGTTCATGTATCGCATCCAAGTAGCGATTTTTCTCGCCGCGGCTCTATTATTTCCCATGCTTAATTTAAAAGCTGCACCGCCCGAACCATCGTTCGGTATCGCGTTTCCGCCGAGCACGGCGCAAAAATGGATTTTGCCAAACGGGTTGACCGTGATTGTGCAGGAAGACCGCAGCGCGCCGGTGGCGAGTGTGCAGGCGTGGTGCGCCACGGGAAGCATCGACGAAGATCAGCACCTGGGCGCGGGCTTGTCCCACATTCTCGAGCACATGCTCTTTAAGGGAACAAAAACACGGTCTGCCAATCAGATTGCGCAGAGTATTCAGGATGTCGGCGGGTACATCAACGCCTACACCTCTTTCGATCGCACGGTCTTCTGGATCGACGTGCCAAAAGATGGCGTCAGCACCGCGCTTGAGGTTCTGACCGACGCCATGATGAATTCCAAGCTGCCACCCAAAGAATACAACAAGGAACAGGAAGTCATCCGGCGCGAATTCGCCATGGGCATGGACGATCCCGACCGAGTGGCCGCACTGCTTCTTTTCGCGACCGCGTATCAGCGGCATCCCTATCGATTGCCGGTTATCGGCGAACTCGAGATCTACAATCAGCTCACGCAAGAGCAGGTGATGCAGTATTACAAAACCCGATACGTCCCGAACAATCTTACCTTCGTTGTGGTGGGCGACGTCGACGCACAGAAAGTGCGACAACAGTTGACCGAATTGTTCAAACTGTACCCGGAGAAATCGCTCAAGCCAATATTCATTCCGTCAGAACCGCCGCAGCTTGGCCGGCGCGAAGTGCACCAGGAATTTTCGACTGAGTTGACACATCTTTCGATGGCCTGGCATATCCCCGAGGTGACGAGTCCGGACGTTCCGGCGCTGGATTTGCTCTCGACTATTCTCGGAGACGGCCGCAGTTCGCGTCTTTACCGACGTGTGCGCGAAGAGGCTGGGCTCGCGTTTAGCGTCTCAGCCTTTTCCTACACGCCTGGGGATCCAGGTCTTTTTGGCATTGATGCCACGCTCGAACCGAAGAAACGCGCAGCCGCGGAGCAATTGGCGCTTCGAATTGTTGACGAGGTGAAGCAAACCGGTGTGACCGCGGCCGAATTGGAAAAGGCGAAGAAGATCACGCTCAGTCAACATCTCGGCGCGCTGACTACGATGCGCGGCCAGGCTTCGGATATCGGTTCAAATTGGTTGCTCACGCGCGATCTGAATTTTAGTCGCGAATACCTGGATGCGATTCAGAAAGTGACCCTCGATGACGTCAAGCGCGTTGCTACAACCTATCTGACCGACAACAACCTGACCGTTGTCTCTTTAAACCCGAAGGGCTCGCTTGACGGAAAAGCTGAGCCTGTGAAACCAGTTGCCGCCGGCGGGATTCAAAAATTTGAGCTCTCGAATGGATTGCGATTGCTCGTGCGGGAAGATCATCGATTGCCGCTCGTTGGGATGGGCGTCGTTTTTCGCGGCGGCCTGCTGGCTGAAACCCCGCATGACAACGGCATCACGCGATTGATGGCGAAGGTGCTCTTGAAGGGAACCAAGACGCGCACCGCCGAGCAAATCGCAAACCAGATCGAAGCGGTCGGGGGTTCGATTTCAACCGATGCTGGCAACAACAGTTTTAGTGTGTCGGTCGATGTCATGAAGCCAGATCTGAAACTGGGCGTGGACTTGCTCTCTGACGTATTGCAAAACGCCACGTTCCCGGAAAAGGCGATTGCGCGCGAGGAGCAAATCCAGATCGCTGCGATCCAGCAGGAGGAAGAACAGTTGACCGCTGTCGCGCGCAACATTATGCGACAGGCGCTTTTTCCGCAGCATCCGTATGCGCTGCGTTCGAACGGTTCAGTTGAAGCTGTCCGGAATCTAACGCAAAAAGATTTACTCGAGTTTCGCGACAGGTATGTCGTGGCGAAAAACTGCGTGCTCTACGTTTTTGGCGACGTCAAAGCCGACGAGGTAAAACAATTGGTCGAGCAAACGCTCGGCCAAATGAAGCCTGGCGCGCTGGCTTTGACGGATTCGAAGCCGTCGACGCCGTTGAGCAAATCGGAGACCGTTCAGAGTTTTAAGGACAAGGCGCAAGGCGTTATCATGGTCGGCTTCCGCGGCGCGAGCCTCTCCAGCCCTGATCGCTACGCGCTGGAGCTAATCGACGAAGCCAGCAGCGATCTTGGCTCACGTTTTTTCATTCGGATTCGCGAGCAAATGGGGCTGGCCTATTACGTCGGCGCGAGCGAAATGCAGGGCTTGGTGCCGGGATTGTTTGCATTCTATCTGGGCACCGATCCCCAGAAAATCGAGCCGGTGAAGGCCGCCTTCCTCGATGAAATTCACAAGCTTGCCACCGAAGGTCTTACCCCTGTGGAATTAGAACGCGCGAAAAAGAAACTGATCGGCCAACAGGAGATCGCCAACCAAAGCAACGAGGCTTTCGGTTATCATTGCGCCTTGGACGAGATTTACGGGTTGGGCTTCGATTATTACAAGCAACTCGAGCACAACGTGAACGCCGTGACGCTCGAAGACATCAAAAAAGTGGCCGCGAAATACTTTCGCGATCAGCCCTACGTTTTGGCAACGGTGAGACCGCCAGAAAAGAAGTGACGAGTGACAGGTGACGAGTGACGAGAAATCCGTAGTATAGTTGCCAAGACTCATCACTCGGTACCCGTCACTCATCACTTTTTCGTATGGCTGAAGTCCAAAAAACCGTTCAGAGCGGCGAGCTAACCCAGCGGTTCATTGAATTCGTGATGATGCACGCGCAAAACGCCGCACTGTTCCTGGGCCAAATCCCAAATCCAAAAACTGGCGAACCCGAAGTGAACCTGGACCTGGCCAGGATGTTCATCGATCAACTCGAGATGATTCAGGAGAAAACGCGCGGCAACCTGACAAATGAAGAAGCGATGGTTCTGCGCAACACTCTTTCGAATTTGCAGATGGCGTACGTCGAAGCATCAGGCCCTGTTCAGCCGCAACGCGCCGCACAACCCGAAGCGACCCAGGCTCCGGTCTCACAACTGGCGGAGCAACCGGAGTCAGTTGCTCCCGAGCAATCGCCGCCGATCGCATCGAGCGAGCCTGAGTCTGAATCGCGAAAGAAATTCACGAAGAGCTACGGACCATAGTCGATTTGCTTCGCTGAAATTGTTCGCGCTGTCTATTCTGCGCGCGCTGAGAGCTACATGCCAGGGGTTTAGAGCATCTGCCAGAAAAAGTTTCCGACTACCACATTTTTGTACTTGTACTATTTGGCATGTTGTGGTGTGAAGCTGGTTGTTGCGCAGCGATTGCCTGGAGCCTAACGGAGAGAACGCGAGTGATGGGGAGTTGCTCGTGGCGATGGAAGCTGCACCCAACAAGCGCAGCTACCGGCGCTTGGCAGCGATGCGGGCGCTCCTCCGGGGGTGGCCGCGGGCTGAGGTGGCGCAGGTTTTTGGTCGAAGCGAGCGGATGGTGAGGCTCTGGATTTTAGCCTTCAATTCAGGCGGGATCGATGCCCTGGCGAGCAAGCCGCGTCCGGGCCGGCCGCGCAAAGTGAAGCTGGAGCGGGTGCGCGATCTGCTGGTGCCAGTGCTGGAAGAACCGGGGAAAGCAGGCCAGGGTCACTGGACCGGAGTGAAGCTTCACGGCTGGTTAAAAGAGCAACTCTGCCTGGAACTGGGCTATCGCACCCTCATTCGTTATCTGCATCAGCTCGATTATAACCTGCGCGTCCCGCAGCGCTGGCCCGAGCGGCAGGATGAAGCTGAGCGCAAAGCTTTCCTCGAGCGCCTGGCGGAGCTGCGGCAGGATCCCACAATGGAACTGTGGTATGGCGACAAGTGCGGGGTGGAAGGCGATCCGCGACCGCGCCGGCGCTGGACGGCACGCGGCAGCCGCCCGCGCGTGCCCTACTTAGGCGATCACATCCGGGCCAATGTGGTCGGCGCAGTCTGCCCTGCCACCGGCCAGAGCTTCGCCATGGTCTTCGACGCCATGAATACCGACTGCTTCCAGTGTTTTTTGGATCAATTGGCCGAGACCATTCCTCCCGAGTCGGGCAAACGCCGAGTCCTTTTCATCGATAACGCCAGCTGGCATAAAGCGGAGCGCTTGAAGTGGCACCATTTCGAGCGGGAGTATCTGCCCACCTACAGCCCCGACTTCAATCCCATCGAACGACTCTGGCTGCGCTTAAAAGCCGACTATTTCACCGACTTCATCGCCCGCACTCCCGAGCAATTGACCCAGCGCCTACTGAGCGCCCTCAAAGCCTTTATCGACGATCCCTTCACTGTCGCTTCCCAGTGCGCTACTCGGAAATAATTTTTGGCAGTCGCTCTAGTGTTTGTTTAGCCGCCCTGCTCAAACCAGGCAGTGGGGTTTTAGGAGAAGCATTAATTGCCGAGCGCGTAACCCCTGTACGCCTGCGCCGCTTACCGTAGGTGTGGGTTTGGCGCTTGGCGATGTATGGTTCCATAACCAGATTACGGAAATGATTACCTCGATCCACACGTTGATCTACTCCGACGACGCGAGCGCAACCCGGGCGTTTCTGCGCGACGTGCTCGGCTGGAAGTACGTTACCGAGGATTTTGATCATGATTGGCTCATTTTCAAAAGCGGCCCGAGCGAGATGGGCGTACATCCGACCCATGGCGAGTGGCAAGGCCAAAGCTACGATTCCCCACGTCACCACTTGATTACCCTGATGTGCGATAACATCGAGGCCACGGTCGCTGAATTACGGGCGAAAGGAGCGCAGTTCAGAGGTCCCATTGAGCCACGCGAATACGGCCGCATCATAACGATGGGGGTACCGGGCGCTGATGACATCCAACTGTACGAGCCGACGCATAAGCTGGCGTACAACCTTTAGGGCGTACGCTCTTGTGTCGCAGCCTTGCAAGGACTTCATCTATCGTATTACGTCCGCAGGTTTATCGGCTGCTCGTACGCGTGGTAGGAGTAGCGCGTGGACGCGGCTTTGCTTTCGCGGTTTTGCGCACGGTGATTGTTGCTTCTCGAGCAACTGCCGGGCTGGGTGATGTTTCGGGATATTTTACGGTAGTGGGCCAGATGAGACGCCACGGCTGAGTCTTCACCGTTTGGCTGAATTGTTTGATGTTCTCCCCGACCGGCTCGAGATCCGTCAGGACAAGCTTCAATCTCTCTGATGAAGTGCGCAGGTTTCGCAGTGTCACCTCGATGTTGTCGTTCTCGGTCAGACTGGTGCTGATTTTTTGGATGTTGGTGAGCGACAGCGAGAGCGCGCTGCCGGTCGCAGTCAAATCGGAAAGATGTTCGCCGAACGTCTTGAACTGGTTGAGAGCGAGATTCAGCTCGGAATTTTGGTCGGTGAGATGGTTCAGGTTATCCGCCGTCTCCTGAAGGTCTTTCATCGTGTTGGTCGCTTCGGTGGCAACGGGTTTGATGACTTCCAGCATTTTGGCCGCGGCCTCGCCGAGATCGGGCGTACGCTCGCCCGCAAACGTCTCTTCGTTTTTTGCGCGGCCGGACTCTTGAGTACCCTGGGTGAAATCGATCGCCATGTCTCCTAACAAACCCAGCTGCAGCATCTGCACCCTGGAGTCCCGATAAATCCTGGCGTTCTTGTCCACCTGCACATCAACCCGCGCTTCGAACCGCGGAGTTGGAGCGGGACTCTCACCGGGCTCCGGACGGTGGATAGCTGCGGCGGCTGCCTGGGCCTGTTTTTCTTCGGCAGGCGTGAGCGGAGAATACAGCCTCTGAACCTGACCAATCTTGCGGCCTGCGAGCATCACGACCGCGCCCGGTTTAATTCCGGCGGCATTATCGAAATACACCTTGTAGGTTACCAACGGCCGAAATAATCCCGGCACGCCAAGCAAGACGAGAAGGAACGCGATAACGCCGATGGTGCCGACCACGAGCAGGCCGGTTAGGACTTCATTTTTTTCTAATTGCATCGGGTGTGCCTTCCAGAATGGGGCCTTCAGTGCTGCCGCTTAAGAACTGCGCAACCACCGCATTCTTGGATTGTTTAAATCTTTCGGGTTCGCCTTCTTCAATAATCTTTCCCTCGTATAGCATAGCCATTCTCGTGGCGATGCGAAAGGCGCTGTCCATTTCGTGCGTGACGATGACGGACGTGACCTTCGATTTTTCAGTGAGGCTGATAATCAATTCGTCAACGACTGAGGCAATGACCGGGTCGAGTCCAGCCGAAGGCTCGTCGAGAAGAATCAATTCGGGCTGGAGCACGAGCCCGCGCGCGAGGCCCACACGTTTGCGCATACCGCCGCTAAGTTCGTCGGGCAGCAGGCCTTTTGTATCTTGCATTCCTACAAGCTCCAGTTTTTCGTCAACGATTCTGTCAATCTCGCCCCGCGATTTGTCTGTAAGCTCTTCGAGTGGCAGCGCCACGTTCTCTCGAACAGTGAGCGAGCTTAGGAGGGCCGAGTATTGATAAACCATTCCCATGTGTTGCCGCACCTGTTGAAGTTTTCTGCGGTTAAGCCGGTTAATCTCAAACTGTTTGAAAAAAATCGAGCCGGCATTCGGTTGAAGTATCCCAAGGATCAATCGCAAAATGGTACTTTTGCCACTTCCGCTCTGACCCATGATTACCAATCGCTCCTGCGGCTGCACGTTAAGTGACACGCCTTCGAGCACGTTCTTCCCCTCGAATTGCATGTGCACGTCGCGCAGCTCAACCATATCCGACGAGGTGCTCACGTCGGATAGAAGTTCGTGTAAATGACGTTGTAAACCGTGTCGAAACCAATGACGGTCGTAATAGCCGTTACGACACTGGACGTAGTATTGGTGCCGACTCCTGCGGCGCCGCCTTTCACGGTCAATCCCCGGTAACAGGCGATTGCGGCGATGAGCAGTCCAAACAAAAAGCTCTTCAATATGCCGGTGATGATATCGCGGATGAGCAACGAGTCCTTTACGAGATCGAGAAAATACGGAAACGAGATGCTGAAAAACGCTTTACAAATCAGGCTGCTTGCAAACACAGCGGCAAGGTTCGCGACCGTGGAGAGACACGGCGTCAGTAGAAAGAGCGCGAGGATTCGGGGCGCCGCCAGAAATCGCAGCGGGCCGATGCCCATTGCCTCTATCGCTTCCACTTCTTCGTTGACTTGCATTGTGCCCAGTTCCGCCGTAAACGCGGCGCCGATGCGTGCCGCGAGCATTATCCCCGTGATAAGGGGGCCAAGCTCGCGTGTAAAAGCAATGGACACCAAACCCGGGATCAACCGCTGCGTTCCGAAGCGTTGCAACTGATACCCGGTCAACAGCGCCATGGTTAGCCCGAGGAAAAACGAGACCATGCCGACCAGTGGCACCGAGTCGACACCGGCGCGTACGCTCTGGCGGAAAAAGCTTGCGGCCTTGAATGGTGCGCGCCCCTGCTGGACGCGTTCCATGGTTTCCTGGAACGTGTTCATGATGAACCAGAACACGCTGCTAACCTCGCGCAGAAAACTGCGCTCGATTTCAACGACCTCCAGCGTTCCCGACATCGCGCGACGTGCTTCAGCGTTAGCCATGGATCAGACATTGCCTCACTTCGCTCCAGGGAAAAGTGCAAACTTGCTGGTGATTCGACGGATCCAACGCTTCGACGCGTCGATCAAACCCTTCGACATCTCGCATTACACCGCACTAGATTTAGCCTGGTGAGAATTGCGGCAGCTTGCGCGACCAATTGCTTCTTTGCTTTGATGCTCTTTAATTCTGCGGCGTCCGAGCTCGCCCAGGAGGCGGTTCGGCCTCTTACACCCCCAGCAGAGAAACGCTCCGAGGACGACAGAAAGATGGAAACAAAGAAAATTGGGCTTGCGGTTCACGGCGGCGCCGGAACGATTGAGCGCCGTAAGATGACGCCCGATAAGGAGCGCGAATATCGCGCAGGCCTTGAGCAGGCGCTGACCGCTGGTTACGAAATTCTAAAGCGCGGCGGGTCAAGCCTCGCTGCGACGGAAGCGGCTGTGCGCGTTCTCGAGGACGATCCGCACTTCAATGCCGGGCGCGGTTCTGTTTTCACTAGCGCCGGCACAAACGAAATGGACGCGTCCATCATGGATGGAAAAACACTCAAAGCCGGTGCAATTGGCAGCGTAAAGCACATAAAAAATCCCATCGATCTGGCACGGCTCGTAATGGAGAAATCCCCACACGTTATGCTCGATTGCGCGGGTGCCGAAGCATTCGCAAAGGCAAATGGGATCGAACTGGTGGACCAGAAATATTTTTTTACCCAAGAACGCTGGGATGCCCTTCAGAGGATTAAGGCTGCGGAAAAACATCGCACCAGCGGTCCGGACAAGATCTTCATGATCACCGATCAAGATCGACACGGCACGGTCGGCGCCGTCGCCTTGGATAAGGACGGCAACCTGTCCGCGGCGACTTCCACCGGCGGGACAACAAACAAGCTCCCGGGGCGAATCGGCGACACGCCGCTAATCGGCGCCGGCACTTACGCGAATAATCAAACTTGTGCGGTGTCCTGCACCGGCGACGGCGAATATTTTATTCGCGTCGCGGCGGCCCATGAAGTCTCGGCGTTGATGAAACATCGCGGCATGACATTGCAGGAAGCGGCGCAAGGGGCTCTGGACGCAGTAAGAGAGCTCGGCGGCACGGGCGGTTTGATCGCGATAGACAGAAACGGCGGTATTGCTTTGCCGTTTAATACAAACGGTATGTACCGCGGCTACGTCGATTCGAATGGAAACTTTGTGGTCGAGATCTACAGATGAAGGTCGTAATTCGTTGAAGCGTTACAGCGTGGAAGCGGGCAAACCTGGCATTGTCATGCTGAGCAAAACGAAAGACCTGGGTTTCGTCCTAATCTTGCCCGAAAAATACCCCAGAGATTTTTCGCTTCGCTCAGAATGACAATTTTTTCCACTTCAACACTTCAACGCTTTAACGACTCCCATGCTGCCGTTTTCGATCGTCATTCCGTGTTTTAATGAAGGAGGTCGCATTGGCGAAACGCTACGCCTCACGCTCGATTACCTCGCTACCAATGCGCCGGATAGCGAATTGATTGTCGTGAACGACGGATCGACGGATGCAACCGGAGCAATCGCGCGTGAGAGATTAAAGACTGCACAGATCGCCGCGCGTTTGCTGGAAAATTTTCCGAATCGCGGAAAAGGAGCGGCAGTCCGTTCAGGATTGCTTGCTGCGCAAAGACCGATCGGCCTCTTTTCCGATGCCGATCTCTCCACGCCGCTTGAGGAGACATCCAGGTTGATCGAACCCATTGCCAGTAGCGAAGCGGACATCGTGTTTGGCTCTCGCGCCCTGGATCGAAGTTTGATTGGCATTCGTCAGCCTTGGCGGCGCGAACAGGCTGGCCGCGTCTTCAATTTGCTCGTGCGAATCGCGACGGGGTTGCCGTTTTGGGATACGCAATGCGGTTTCAAGGCATTCAGCCTTAACGTTTGTCGCCCGATTATCGAAGCCGCTCATATCGACGGTTTCGCTTTTGATGTAGAGTTGCTTTATCTGGCGCAGCGCGCCGGTTTGCGCGTCCGTGAGATTCCAGTCCGCTGGAATCACGCCGAAGGAAGCAAAGTGAGTTTTTTTCGCGACAGTCTCCGCATGTTGCGCGAAGTGATCGCATTGCGCCAGGGAACAACGGCTTCTCAGCCGTCGACTTCAGTGTGATGGCTCGGAAGCCGGCACTCCTTGGCGTACCGCACTTTTCTTATTCTTGTCGGCTAATAAATTATCTCTCTTTTCAGATGCAGTCTTTCCGATTTCATCCCGCAGTCGCGCGTTGGTTGGAGCAGACGTTCGGCTCGCCAACGGAACCGCAAATTCGAGGCTGGCCAGCGATTCAGTCCGGCCGGCATGTATTGATTTCCGCGCCGACGGGTTCGGGCAAAACGCTGGCGGCGTTTCTCGCTTCGCTTGATGCACTGTTCCGGCGAGGCGCAGAACATGATTTGCCCGATGAAACGCAGGTCGTTTACGTCTCGCCACTCAAGGCGTTGAGCAATGATATTCGAAAAAATCTTCAGGAACCGCTCTCCGGGATTCGGGAGTTGCTGGGAGAAACAAACGGCCGCAAGATCGATGTGCGCGCAGAAGTGCGCACCGGCGACACGACTGCTGCGCAACGACAGGCGCTGATCAAAAGGCCGCCGCACATTCTGGTTACCACCCCGGAATCACTGTATCTGCTGCTCACGTCCGACTCCGGCCGCGGCATGTTGCGCACGGCGCGCACGCTCATCCTCGACGAGATTCACGCCGTAGTGGACGACCGGCGGGGCGCGCATCTTGCGTTGAGCGTCGAACGTCTGGCCGCGCTAACGAAGCAGCCGCTGCAGCGAATTGGTTTATCCGCGACCCAGAAGCCGATCGAGGAAGTAGCTCGTTTTCTCGTCGGCACTCGCGCAGTGGATGAGGCTGGCAAGCCAGATTGCGAGATCATTGACATCGGCCACCGTCGCGAACTCGATCTGGCGATCGAGATACCGAAATCGCCGCTCGAAGCGGTGATGTCGAATGAAGTTTGGGAGGAAGTGTATCAGCGGCTTGCCGAAGTGATTCAGGGGCACCAGACCACTTTGGTTTTCGTTAACACGCGCCGAATGGCCGAGCGAGTGACCCATCATCTAAGCGAACTGCTTGGCGCCGACGCAGTCACATCACATCACGGGAGTCTTTCTGCAAAACTGCGTCTCGATGCGGAAGATCGATTGAAACGCGGCCAATTGAAGGCGCTCGTCGCCACGGCTTCGCTGGAATTGGGCATCGATATCGGTTCGGTTGATCTCGTTTGTCAGTTGGGCAGTACACGCTCCATCGCGACCTTGGTCCAACGCGTCGGTCGGGCCGAGCACAAGCGCGGCGGTTTGCCGAAAGGCTGCGTTTTCCCGCTGAGCCGCGACGAGCTGATCGAATGCGCGGCGCTGGTGCGTTGCGTTAATCGCGGGGAACTCGATCGACTTAATATCCCCGAAAAACCGTTGGATGTGCTGGCACAACAAGTCGTCGCAGCAGCTTCCACGGAAGATTGGGATGAGACCGAGTTTTTCGAGCTCGTCTGTGCCGCGTGGCCGTACCGAAACCTCACTTGTGAAGAGTTCGGCAGCGTCTTGAGCATGCTCGCCGAAGGTTTTAGCACAAAGCGAGGCCGTCGCTCTGCGTTGATTCATCACGACACGATCAATCACCGCTTGCGAGCTCGACGCGGGGCGCGACTGGTGGCGCTGACCTCCGGCGGCGCAATTCCAGATAACGCTGATTACCGAGTGATTCTTGAGCCCTCGGAAACGTTCGTAGGCACGGTCAACGAAGATTTTGCAGTGGAAAGTCTCGCCGGCGACATCTTTCAACTGGGCAACGCATCATGGCGAATTCTGCGCGTAAATTCAGGCGTCGTGCGCGTCGAGGACGCAAAAGGTCAGCCGCCCGGCATTCCATTTTGGTTGGGCGAAGCTCCAGCGCGGACGTCCGAATTATCCAGAGCGGTGTCCGATTTTCGGATGGAAATCGATCGGACTTTGGCAGAGTCGCCACACTGCGACGATCCGACGGCGCAGCGTGCTGTCTCCACCAGCTTTGTTGCCGAGTGGGTCGCTGACGAACTGCATTTGCCTCGGAACGCTGCTGAGCAAATTGAAGCGTACTTCGTGAATATTCGCCGTTCGTTAGGCGTAATTCCTTCGCAGCAGACTCTGGTAATGGAACGGTTCTTCGATGAATCGGGCGGGATGCAGCTTCTTTTGCACGCGCCTTTCGGCAGCCGGATTAATCGAGCATGGGGTTTGGCGCTGCGAAAACGCTTTTGCCGTTCGTTCAATTTCGAGCTGCAAGCCGCGGCGACCGATGACGCCATTGTGATTTCGCTCGGCACGCAACATTCATTTCCGCTTGAGGAAGTATTTCGTTATCTGAATTCCAAATCAGTTCGCGATCTGCTTGTGCAAGCCTTGCTCGACGCGCCGATGTTCACCATTCGCTGGCGCTGGAATGCGACCCGTTCGCTGGCTGTCCCACGTTTTCGTGGCGGAGCCAAAATAGCCGCGCCACTGCAACGCATGGAATCGGAAAATCTCCTGGCGGCAGTTTTTCCGGACCAGCTCGCGTGCCTGGAGCACATCGTCGGTAATCGCCAGATCCCCGATCATCCACTGGTGAAACAGACGATTGACGATTGCCTCACCGAAGCCATGGACATCGCCGGCTTGGAAGAAGTCCTGCGCAGGATCGAGCGTGGCGAAATCTCCTGCATAGCCCGGGATTTGCCGGAACCGTCGCCGCTTGCAGGCGAAATCCTGAATGCGCGCCCGTACGCCTTTCTCGACAATGCACCGTTGGAAGAACGCCGCACACAGGCGGTATATACACGACGCGCATCGGACAGGAACAGCAGCGATGACCTTGGTGCTCTCGACGCCGCCGCGATTGATAGGGTTAAGACAGAAGCATGGCCCGAAGCGACGAACGCAGATGAACTGCATGACGCGCTGATGCTGGTCGTCCTGATGACGTCAGGAGAAATTTCCAGAAGCGCGGGCGACGAAAACGCCGACGAATTCATATCAACCTTGCTGGCAGGAAACCGGGCGACGCATGTGCTTGTTACGACTCAGGGTTCGAATGATCGCGAAGTTTTGTACTGCGACGCTGCTGCGCCGTTTTCCAATGGCGAAGAAGTTGTCGACAAGCGCCGGAGCGTGGGCGCACTCTCCCGCAGTCGCGGGACTGCCGCGACTCAAACCTTCTATATCGCCGCGGAACGAATTCCGATGCTCCGGGCGATTTTTCCCGAGGCACTAGCCAAAGTGGAATTGATCTTGCCCGAGTCTATGCTCAGAAAAACCTGGGAACGCGCCGACGCGATTCGCGAGTTGGTTCGCGGCCGCATGGAAGTTTGCGGTCCAATTACGGTCGGAGAGTTGGTGGATACACTGGTCTTGCAACGTTCTGAAATCGACGCCGCGCTGCTCGCGCTTGAGGCGGAGGGCTTTGTTTTGCGCGGGAAATTTCACCCGCAGTCAAACGAGCAAGAATGGTGCGACCGTCGGCTCCTGGCGCGAATTCATCGGCTCACTATCGACCGCTTGCGCGCGGAAATTCAGCCGGTTTCGGTTCACGATTTTTATCGTTTTCTCTTCGCGTGGCAGCGAGCCGACCGGGAACATCGAGTTGAAGGTCCAGAAGGTTTACAATCGATCTTGGAACAACTAGACGGGTGCGAGTTGCCACTGGCCGCGTGGGAATCGGCGGTACTTCCTGCGCGCGTTGCCGGCTACGATCCCGAATGGCTTGATCGCCTCTGTTTTTCCGGCCGGGTTGGCTGGGGACGTTTGAGCAGGCCACAAAATCCAAACGCACGCGCATCGGCTCCGCTGCGGACGAGTCCAATCGCTCTTTATCAACGGGAAAATCTCCACGATTGGCTCAACGCGGCCCAGGCGAAGTCCGCGCTCGAGCTTTCGGTCACTTGTCAGGCTGTGTTCGACGCACTGGAAAGCGGCGGCGCGCTTTTCTTCACGGAGTTAGTCCGCCGCAGCGGCCTGTTGCCTTCCCAAGTTGAAGAAGCTTTGTCGCAGCTTGCGGGTCTCGGGTTGGTCACTTCAGATAGTTTCGACGGATTGCGTGCGCTTCTCGTTCCATCGAATAAGCGTCCAACCTTTGGCCGAAATCTTGCAAAACGCCGGCGCGGAAACAACCTCGCGAGCATCGAGTTTGCAGGGCGTTGGTCGTTGTTGCGAAGGAGCGACGAATTTTCAGTCGCCAGTGGACCGTCAAACGGCACTGGCCCTCGCGAGGTCGCAATCGAAAAATTCGCTCGAGTGTTGTTGCGCCGCTACGGCATTGTTTTTCGCCGATTGCTCGAACGAGAGAGTTTCCCGCTCACTTGGTACGAGCTGGGACGAATTTATCGTCGATGGGAAGCGCGCGGCGAAATTCGCGGCGGTTATTTCGTTGGCGGCGTCAGCGGAGAACAGTTCGCAACGCCAGAGGCCATCGGTCTATTGCGGTCCATTCGAAAAATGTCGGTGAACGGCGAATTAGTTGCGTTGAGCGCTGCGGATCCGTTAAATTTGCAAGGCATTCTTACACCTGGCCCGCGAATAGCTGCGTTCACGGCAAATCGGATCCTGTTTAGCAGGGGATTGCCAATTGCTGCGCTCGAATCGGGGGGGATCCGCAAACTTGTTGATGCCCCTGTCTCTGATTCGCAAATTGAAACGGCATTACGAATCGGCAAACTGCGGCCATCCCTGCGGCCGTACTACAAATAATTTCACTGTCATTCCGAGCGAAGTCGAGGAATCCCGTCGCAACGCGATCTAGCAGCTCGGCGGAGCCCTTCGACTCCGCTGCACCCCACGGAGGCTGACCAGCTGCGACGCGCTCGTTATTTCGTTACGATCTCAGCGTTCTCGATCATGGCAATGCCGCCGCGCTCCGCGAGCTTGCCCTTCAAGGTGATAGTCTTGCCGCAGTACTCAGCGAGTTGATCGTTCATTGGCTTGTGTTCGCCCACGACCAGATACGCCTTGCCATCGCTCAGGATCCCCACTGGTCCGCCACTCTTGACACACTTTGCCCCGCAGGATTGACCATGTTTTTCGCCAACCGCGTTGTGATCGACGTAGCACATCATATCGACCACTTCGCCGGTCACTTCTTTCGACGCTGTCGTGTCACTGCCGTGCTCGTGTTCCTGTGCGACCGCCAGGGGAGAGACTGCCAAAGCCGCGATGAACGTCGCAACAACTGCAATCCTCAAGACCGTAGGTCTGCTGTTTGTTGAATTGAACATGGAGTAAATGTGGGCCGCTCAGTGCGTCAGTCAATCCAGACTACACGAATGACGAAGCATGAACGACGAATGCCAAGTTAATGACAAATGAGACAAATCACGAATGCCCAACTCGAACGCGGATACATCGAAATTAGGGGCCATCTCATTCCTTCGTCGTTCGTCATTCGGTTTTCATCACTCGTTGTGCTTCTCAATGAGTTCCGCGAACTGGTCGAAAAAGTACGTAGCGTCATGCGGGCCGGGTGCAGCCTCGGGATGATATTGCACACTGAAGATTGGGAATTCCTTATGCCGCATTCCCTCGACTGTGCCGTCGTTCAAGTTGATGTGCGTTACTTCCACATCGGACGGGAGCGACTCCGGATCGACGGCGAACCCGTGGTTTTGTGCGGTGATCGCCACTTTGCCGCTGCGCAAATCTCTTACCGGCTGGTTGGCGCCGCGGTGGCCGAATTTCAATTTGAATGTCGATCCGCCAAAGGCGAATCCGAGAATTTGATGACCGAGACAAATCCCGAAGATTGGTTTTTGGTCCATTAAATCGCGCACCGCCTTGTGCGCGTAAGCGAGCGCCGCGGGATCGCCCGGGCCGTTGGAAAGGAAAACTCCATCCGGATCGAGAGCGAGCACTTCTTCGGCTGATGTGCTGGCCGGCACCACGGTCACCGCGAAGCCTTTCTGCCGAAGCAGGCGCAGAATATTTTGCTTGATGCCGTAGTCATACGCGGCAATGCGGAAACGGGCCGGTGGCAACGCTCGGCTGCCTTCTCCGTCCGGCGATTTTTGAATCGACCACGGTGCGCTGAGTTTGTCCTCGGGATCCCACCGATAAATTTTATCCGTTGAAACTTCGCGGACGTAATCCATCCCAAGCACGCCTTTGCCTTCAATGGCCCTTTGCGTTGCTTCTTCAGGCGAAGTTTCCCCGGTTGTCAGACACGCTTTCATCGCGCCGCGAGTGCGCAAGCGCCGCGTAAGCGCGCGCGTATCGATTCCTTTTGCGCCGGGGACATTCCATTTCCGCAAATATTCGTCGAGCGACATTTCGGACCGCCAGTTGCTTGGCACCTCGGTCAATTCTTCGATCACGAACCCGCGCACATGCGGCGACCGGCTTTCCTGGTCAAGCGCGTTGGTCCCGCAATTTCCGATCAACGGGTAGGTCATCGCTACGATCTGTCCGCGATACGAGGGATCGGTCAGCACTTCCTGATAACCGGTCATCGCGGTGTTAAAGCAAATCTCACCGACGCAGGTGCCAGTCGCGCCAAAGGATTCCCCTTCGAAGCAGCGACCATCTTCGAGAGCCAGGAGTGCTTTCATGTGATCAAAACGTCCAATGCTCCACGCTCAACACGCAACGCTCAACTGAAAATGCTTCTGATTTAAGATCTTCGATCGTGAGCGCTGGACGTTTAGTTGCCCGCAAAAAGAGAAAGGCCTGAATCGACGGTTCAATTCAGGCCTTTGTCAAAAATTACCCCGCCAATGCCGTTTAGGCGGATCACCCGTTCCCTTTTAGTAACGGGTGGATGACCGTTGCCGCAGCATCTGACTTCCAATGAAGGCCTGTCATACTCTGCGGAACCCAGCCTCCTTGCTTTCTCAAATAGCGGTTCGGGAATCTCACCTGTAATCTCGAACATCGCAGGGTAAATGTTCGATCCCGAAAACAGAACATCCGGGACCAATCGAAGAGCCGTCGGTCGAGAGTTGAGCGAAAAGCACTGGTTTTCATCCCAACCCTCAACGAACGGCTCTCTGCTTTCAAAGAACTATTCCCGCAGCGTCACTCCCAACTCGCGCTTTAGTCGCTCGCGAATCTTCGCGTGCGCCGCAGTTACTTCCTCGTTTGTAAGTGTGCGGTTTTTCGCGCGGTATGTCAATCTATATGCAAGTGATTTTCCAGAAGCAGTTGGAGCTGCTTCGTCGCTGATCTCGAACAGATCGAACAACTGCACGGTTTCAAGCAACGGTTCCGAGGGCTCTTGAATCGCGCGCAAAATCTCAGCGTGCGTCAATTTCCTGGGAACGATCATCGCGATGTCGCGAGTGATCGATGGATGACGATCGAGTTCTCGAAATTTTCTTCCTGATCCGCCGGTCGGCAGACGATCAAGATTCAATTCGGCAACGAATACCGAACCGAGTTCGCTTGATTTGTCCGCCGAAACTTGGCCACCGAATCCTAGCGACAGCTTGTCAGAGTAGATGTCAACGGCTAGCGCGAAGTCCACGGATTTTCCTTGTCGAAACGACAGATTTGAAACAACGCTGTCGAGCACCCCTTTCAGATCAAATAAGTCGAGGCTGCGTGTTATCCGTGATCGCCAATTCATCGCGCCAGCACTTCCCCAGAGCAGAACTCCAAGGTGCCGTTCTTCTCTTCCAGAAGGCGGAATGAAAACGCGACCGATTTCAAAAATGGAAACACTCTCAGCTCCCGCACGAACATTTCGCTTCAGGACTTCGAGCAAACCGCTGATCAACGTTGGCCGCAACGCGACATGATCCTCGGTTAATGGATTGGTCAGCTCGAGCGCTTCGCTAGCAGCCAGGGCGCTTCTTGAAATCAATTTTGAGGTCCGGGCTTCTGACAGGCCACATGCTGCTAGTCGTTCCCGCAGAAAAATTGTCTCGAGATCGTGTGAACGGTCAGCCTGGCTCGTTGACATGAACCGGCCGCGAGTTCTTCCCGGAATCTTCTCTATTTCGTACGCGCGAAGGACTTCCTCTATCAAATCGACGTCGCGTTGTAAATCACGTCGATAACTCGGAATTTTCCAGGTTGCGCCATCGCTAGTAGTCCTGGTTTTCTCCAGCCCGAAACGCGTGAGAATTTCATCGACGGTTTTCGGCTCAATTGCGACGCCGATTACGCGATCACATTTTTCGTAACTCAGTGAAACACCAGCTGGATTGTCTGGAAGTTCACCAGAGACATGAATTTCTTTTGCCGGTGCTCCGCCAGCGATTTCGCGCATCAATTCGGCTGCGCGATGTGACGCTCGCAAAATCATCTCCGGATCCACGCCGCGTTCGAATCGATAACTCGCGTCGCTTTGCAGATTCAAATTCCGAGCCGTCCGGCGGATACTCGCCCGCAAAAAATAAGCGGCTTCGAGCAAAATGTTCTTCGTCGAATCGGTCACACCGGTTTCTTCGCCACCCATCAAGCCGCCGATTCCAACCGCACGCTCCTGATCGGCGACGACACAATTGTCCGGCTTGAGAGAGTAAGTCTTTCCGTCGAGGGCGAGAAATTTCTCGCCCTCGCGCGCGAGCCGTACATTGATGGCGCCCTTTAATTTGTCGGCATCGAACGCGTGCGTCGGTTGGCCGAGCTCCAGCATCACGAAGTTCGAGATGTCTACGACGTTGCTGATGGAGCGAATGCCGACGCCCTCGATCTTCGCGCGCAGCCATTGCGGGCTCGGACCTACCTTCACGCCGTCGATCTTGAGCAACGAGAAAAATGGACATTCGCGTGTCGCCGTGATTGTCACACCTGATCTTTGTAGGGCAGGCGTTTCCCCTGACGGGTGCAACCGGAGTGGTCCCCCTACAAGGGCTGCGATTTCGCGGGCAAGACCGAAATGGCTCAGGAGATCGCCGCGGTTCGGCGTGATCTCGACGTCTAGAATCGTATCCGCCGGAACAAGATCACCAATCGGCGCGCCGACTTTTGCGTCGGGCGATAAAATTAACAGACCAGAGGAATCTTCGCCGAGACCCAGCTCGATCGGGCTGCAAAGCATGCCTTTGGACTCGACGCCGCGCAGTTTGCTTTCCCGAATTTCGGCGCCATTAGGCAGCTTCGCGCCCGGGAGCGCAAGCGGAACTTTGTCGCCGACTGTGTAGTTCGTTGCGCCGCAAACGATCTGGCGTTTCGTGCCGCTGCCATCATCCACTTCGCAAACTGTGAGCCGATCGGCATTCGGATGGCGTGATGATGCAGTAATTTGCGAAACGACGACGTTTTCGATGTTCGCGCCTCGCGTCTCAATTTTTTTGGTTTCAATGCCGGCGCGAGTCAGCAGGTCGGCGATCTCTTCGGGATTTTTTGGAAGATCGACAAATTCGCGCAGCCAATTAACGGAAAATTTCATTTCACTTCTCTGTCATTCCTTCACCTCGGCCGGAATGACAAACTGGTTTCACGCGAACTGTTTCAAAAATCGGAGATCGTTATTCGCGAACAGCCTAATATCAGGAATGTCGAAGAGAATCATTGCCAGCCGATCCATGCCGAGCCCGAATGCATAGCCGGTCCACTTTTCCGGATCGTAAGCGTTATCCCCGCGGGCTTTGTTGACAGCTTCGAAAACAGCCGGATGGACCATCCCGCAACCGGCCACCTCGATCCATTGTTCGCCGCTCTTCAGAGCTTTTGATCGCACGTAGACCTCCAGACTTGGCTCGGTAAAAGGAAAATAATGGGGACGAAATTGCACTTCGGTGTCGGCACCAAAAAGTTCGCGCAAGAAGAAGTCTAGCTCGCCTTTTAAATCAGCGACGCTGACGCTTTCATCAACGTAAAGGCCCTCAATTTGATGAAACTGCGGACTGTGCGTTGCGTCGAGTTCATCACGCCGATAGGCTGCGCCTGAGGCAATCACGCGGATCGGAGGGGGCGCGGATTCCATGGCACGGATTTGCACGGTTGACGTATGCGTTCGCAAGAGCCGTCCGTCGGATAAATAAAACGTGTCCTGCTCGTTGCGGGCAGGATGATCGGACGGCGTGTTTAGAGCATCGAAGCAATACCACTCGGTTTCGATATCGGGACCTTCCGCAAGGGCGAAGCCCATTCGTCGAAAAATCTGTATTCCGCGCTCGTGCATTTGGTGAAGCGGATGCAGGGAACCTATCTCGTGCGGCGTTCCTGGAAGGGAGATATCGATTGTTGCGAGCGCGTCAGATTCGTTTTCGGCGCGGACTTTCTCTCCGCGTTGGTCGATTGCCGCGGTAACGGCGTTACGCGCTTCGTTGAGCAACCTACCGACAACCGGACGTTCATCTTTGGCGAGCGCCTTCATCCGCTCGCCCCAGTCGGAGATGCTGCCGCTTTTGCCGAGATATTTTACTCGGATTGCTTCAAGCGACTTTTCGTCGTGTGCAGCTTCAATTTCATGCAGCGCGTCATCGCGCAGTTGTTTGAGTGGGTGAGTCATCAGATTCGTGAATCGTGCGAACGTTACATCGACACATTGGGAAATCGATTCACGATTTAAGGAATCACGCCGCCTTCTTGTTTTTCTCCTCCAGTGCGGCTCGCGCCTTATCGACAATCGACTTGAATGTCGCTTCATCAGTGACCGCGAGATCGGACAGAATTTTGCGGTCCAGCGCGATACCCGCAGCTTTCAGGCCTTCGGCCAATCGGCTGTAAGTCATGCCATTCGCGCGCGCAGCGGCGTTGAGGCGTTGAATCCAAACATATCGAAATGTGCGCTTTCGAGTTTTCCGATCGCGATACGCCCAGTACTGCGCCTTCATCACAGCGTCTTTGGCGTAACGAAAAAGTTTTGAACGGCGGCCTCGGTAGCCCTTCGCCTTTTTCAGCATTCGTTTCCGGCGCGCACGGCTTGCCGGAGCATTTGTAGCTCTTGCCATGTTTGTTTTGCCCCGGAATGTTCCGGGACTCCTCGTTCAGCGAGCGGTTATTCTGTTTTCGATCTTTCCAACCTCGCTCACCGATTCATCCCACAGACGCGGGACAGGCGGAGAGATCGCGAGCGGGAAGGTAAATGCTGACCGCAAAATAACAACCGTGTTTTCAAATTACGAAGCTAAATCGCAAGGACGAAGAAGGCAGCCAGCGCGGCATATGCGTACCAACGTCATCCACATCGGGCGAGACGAAATAGCAGCGCTTGCACACGTCTACTCTGATTTTCGGGCGAAGCCGAAAATTCCGGGGCGCGCCCGCTCACTTTTCACTAATCTTCTGTTATTCGCCCCTCTTCTGGTATAATCGTGCATGCATTGGTCTGGCCGCGCACGGTTGTTGGTGCTGACGGTGATTTGTGTCTTTTGGACCGGCCTGATCTTTGTTGGGCATTTTTTCCCGAGTGCCCCGTTTATTTCAGCGCCATGGCGCGGGGAACAGAGCTTTGAGGATTTGCTTCGACGCGAGGGGCGCAAGACTACGCCGCCGCGCGATTTCGTTTTCCTCGGAATCGATCAAAGCACGTTGCAGTTGCCGCCATTTACCGCGGAAGAACTTGCGGGCAACCGCGCGCTTCAACTCATGACCGAGCGGCCGTACCCATGGTCGCGCGAAGTCTGGGCGCTTTTACTCGATAAGCTCTTTGCAGCCGGCGCGCGTCTTGTCATGTTTGATTTAATGTTGAATCCGCCTAACGAGGGCGACCCGGCATTTCACGCCGCGCTCGATCGTTACCGCGACAAAGTGGTAGTCGGCGCAAATTTCGACTTCAGAGAAAACAACGTGCAGATGATTACGCCAAATGACGGACTGATTCCGCCGCCGCAACTGGAGGATGATCGGGTTGGCTACGTGAATTTCTGGCCGGATCCAATTGACGGAATAACTCGAGCTGCGACGTATACGGTGACTGATCGGCAACTGGCCGGTTTACTGCCGGCACAAGGTGGAGAAGTTTACGAGTCTCTCTCTGCGCGCGCTCTCGAAAAGACCGGTCACGCGAATGACGTGCCGCGTGATTTTCAGAACCATATGATTCGGTTCACGGCGCCGGATTCATTCGCGCCGCGCCCACTCTACGAGGTCTTTGATCCCAAACTCTGGCACGCGAATTACGGTGATGGAGCGTTTTTCAAGGACAAGATCGTCATGGTCGGGGGGTCTGCGCAGGTGTGGCACGACTTCGTCGATACGCCAATGAGTCCCAATACACCAGGCCCCACGCTTCATTTCCAAGCTATGGCTGCCGCGCTCGAGCACGAGTTCTTGCGGCCAACCCCGCGGAAAGTTGGCCTGACGCTTGTATGCGCGGCAGGTTTGGTCGCATGGCTATTGGTCGGGTTCGTACGCAAACCGTTGGTGTCTCTTGGCGCGCTCGCTGCGATAACGGCTACATATCTTGGAATGGCACGATTGCTTTACGACAACACGGGGTTGCTATTGCTCACAATTCCGGTGCTATCCGCGCTCGTCCTTAGCGGATCATTTTCCCTCGGGTTCGAATACTTCCTCGAGCGGTTGGAGAAATTACGCACCCGGCGCACGCTGGAACGCTATGTCTCGAAAAATCTGGTCAAAGAAATTCTGGAGAACCCAGACGGCTACTACAGCTCACTTCGCGGTGTACGCGTGCCGGTGACAATCCTGTTTTCGGACTTAATTGGGTTCACGACGCTGGCTGAGAAAGCCGACCCAGAAGTGCTGGTCGCGCAGCTCAACGAGTATCTCTCACGTATGACGTCAGTCATTTTCAGCAACGGCGGAACGCTCGACAAATTTATCGGCGACGCAATCATGGCGGTGTGGGGAAACGTACGGAGTCTCGGCACGGCGCAGGACGCGATAAGTTGCGCACGCGCAGCATTGGGAATGCGCCGAGAGCTGAGTCAGCTTAACAAAAACTGGCGAGAGCAAGGCCGAATGGGTTTGGGCATGGGCATTGGCGTTAATCACGGCGAAGTGATCGTTGGCAATATTGGTTCCCAGGACCGAATGGATCCAACAGTCATAGGCGATGCGGTCAATCTGGCATCAAGACTGGAAGCTCTGACGCGAACTTATGGTCTGGACATGCTGGTTGGCGGGTCGGCCGCTGAACTGGTTCGCGATGAAATTTATCTGCGCTCGGTGGCTCGCGTTCAGGTGAAAGGCAAAAGTAAACCAGTGGACGTTTTTACTTTAGTCGCTGCCCGAGGCGAAGAGACGGATGCCGAGTTTTTGAAGTGGCTGGAAACATACGAAGAGGCGCTGGAGAAATTTCGTGGACGCGATTTCACCGACGCGAAAATCCTACTCTCACGTTTCCTGGAATTTTATCCCGACGATGTGTTAGCGAAAATGTATCTGCAGCGCGCGCTCGAATACGAACAAGCTCCGCCCGACGAAGCGTGGGACGCGGTGGAGGTGTTTCAGAAGAAGTAATTTTCTTACAGAGCGGATACAAAAGGCGACCGAATGATTTCGTCAGTCACTCGTGCCGGTTGTGGAGTTTGTGTGAGGCATAGAACAAGCTGGCAAATTTCTCTGCGCTGCGTAGAGAATGCGCCGTGAAGGAAAAGCCCCGGAGTTTTCATTTTCTGGGAATTTGCGGGACGGCCATGGGCGCCGTAGCGGTTGCGCTGCAAGAGCGCGGCTTCAGGGTAACGGGATCGGACGAGAACGTTTATCCGCCGATGTCGAGCTTTCTCCGGGAGAAGGGAATTGCTCTGATGGAAGGCTATCGCGCGGGGAACATCCCGACAAATGCGGAGGTCGTCGTGATCGGCAACGCGATGACGCGGGGGAACCCGGAACTGGAAGCCGTGCTAAACCGAAAACTGCTTTATTTGTCGCTGCCAGAAGTCCTGAGGAATTTTTTCCTGCGGAGTCGCCATAATCTGGTGGTCACCGGTACGCACGGTAAAACCACCACAACAGCGTTGCTTGCATGGATCATGCAGAAAGCGGGACGGAAACCAGGCTACCTGATTGGCGGAATTCCCAAAAACTTTGGCGAAGGCGCGCGGCTGAATGATTCCAAGTATTTCGTAATTGAGGGTGACGAGTACGACACTGCGTTTTTCGACAAGCGCTCCAAATTTGTTCACTACCTTCCGGAGCTGGTGATCGTGAACAACATCGAGTTCGATCACGCGGACATCTTCAACAATCTCGACGAGATCAAGCTCAGCTTTCAGCGTTTGCTTAATATTGTTCCTCAAAATGGCATGGTTGTGGTCAACGGCGACGATCCCAACGCCGTCGAAGTCGCCAAGGACTGCCTTGCGCAGATGGTCGAGGTTGGTTTCTCGAAGAACTGCGCACAACGAATTCGGGGCGTGGCGTATTCGTCCGGTGGATCACGATTCGAGCTGGGCGCCGACGTTTTCGAAATTCCACTCGTCGGCCAATTCAACGTCCATAACGCCGCAATGGCAGCAACAGCGGCCCGTTTTTATGATGTGCCGACGGCAAAAATCGACAGTGCGTTCAAGACTTTTTCCGGCATTGCGCGCCGGCAGGAGCTTCGCGGCGAAGCTCGTGGCGTTAAAGTGATTGACGATTTCGGTCATCATCCCACAGCGATCGCTGAAACAGTGCAGGCGCTGCGTCATCGCTTTCGCGGACAGCGACTATGGGCCGTGTTCGAGCCCCGCTCGAATACGACTCGGCGCGCGGTGTTTCAGCAGCAGCTTCCGGAAGCGCTGAAAATGGCCGACGGCGTTTTCATCTCACAGGTGGCCCACCTCGAACAAATCCCGGAAGATCAGCGGCTGAAACCGGAGCGGGTCGTAGCGGCAATCAAGAATGCGGGGCGGCCTGCTTTTTACGAGCCCAATGCGCAGGCCATTGTGGATCGAATCATTCCGATGCTGCGACGCAAAGACGTGGTCGTGGTTTTCAGTAATGGCGGATTCGATAACATCCATGAGAAGTTGCTGGCGCGATTGCGCGCATAAGGCGGACATCGCGGCTTATCGGTTATGCGGGCTTCCAGTCCGCGGGCAAGGATGTCCGCTCGAATGGTCATGAGTTACTGCGGCGCCAGCGCCGCCGAGGTATGATCGTGAATGATGCGCCAGCCTTCCGGCAGGTGTTTGAAAATTAGTGTAAAGCGGCCATGTGGCTCGTCCTTCCCGCGCCTTAAGTCCCATCCGCCAAGCACAACTGCCGCGTCAGGCGAGAGCATAGTGACTTGAATATCGGAGAAGCGGAGGGTGCCCATTTTTGTGCGGTCAGAATATTTTTTGCGGTATCGATCGCGGACTGTCGCCCAACCACGCCTGACTTCGTCACCGGAAACAAAAACGGTCGATTCCGATTTCGCGTAGCCGTTCATAAATTCGTCGATATCGCCGCCGTTCCATGCGTCCTGTTGTGCGTGGAGTACGGACTGAATCTCCGCGATTGCATTTTCAGGGCTTTGGGTCGCGGCGCCAACGAAGGTCGCCATGAAGATGCAAGCACTAATGACAGTCGCGCTGGCCAGTCCTGCGTTTGTGGGAAGCGTGAGTATCGTTTGCAAGTGTAGCGATCTCTTATAAACTTGGTGTCCCTGCCGCCTCCGGCCCACACAGTGAAGGATACGTCCAGTTGAGGGAAATGCGTTGACGGGTTTCATAAATCTACTACGGTCGCCCATCCAGCAAACTAAGACTGTGGACCGGCTTTTTTGTATTGCCACACTGGTGCTTGCCAGCGCGATGGCGGCTTCGGCTCAGGGCGAATCGCAGCGGCCCACGGTGCCGGCGGTTAAGGCAGTCAATCCACAGGCCCCGGCTGATCCCCCTGCCGCTCCACCGAACGCGCCAGCCACTGTCCGGCTTCAATTTCCCAACAGCGACGTGGTTGATGTGTTGCATCTCTATGAGCAGCTCACTGGGAAGAAACTGGTGATGGATAACTTCGTGCAGGGCAAGGTGAACATTTTCATTGCCAAAGACGTATCACGCGAAGAAGCCATCAAAATTATAGAGCTGAGCATGGCGCTCAATGGCATTTCACTCGTTCCGGTCGGGCGCGACATCGTGGATGTCGTCGGGGCTGGCCAGAATCCGCGCAAGGCGCCCGTTCCCATCATATCCGATCTGGCGGACATTCCGGCGGGCAATCCCGTTGTCAGCTTTTTATTCCGGTTGCAGTACGCCGACCCGCAGGAACTCCAGCAAGTCTTGATGGCGTATTTTCAGGGAAGCTCCGGCACGATCAATATCCTGGCCCTACCGAAATCCTCCAGTCTTTTGGTCACACAGAACGCTGACATCATCCGGCAGCTCGCCAGTGTGATCGAACAGGTCGATGTAGCACCGGCGGAAGTGGTGAGTGAATTCATAAAACTCGAGCGCGCGGACGCCGGCAAAGTCGTCGACATGCTGAAGGAGATTTTCGAAAAGGGATCTGAAGCGCAAGGCGGCCAACCGGGTATTCGCGGCGTGAAGGTGCCCGGGGGAGTTCCGCAGCCAGTGTCGATCGAGGGAGGAGGCGGTGTTCTTTCCGAAGAATCAGTCATCGTCGGGAAAATTAAGGTTACTCCCGACATCCGGACGAACCGCATTCACGTCGTAACGCGGCCGATCAACATGCCTTTTATCCGGCAATTGATCCACGAGTTTGATGCAAACGTTGAATTTGCGAAGCCCGTTACCCGCTATTTGCAATACGTTTCTGCTGGGGACGTTTTGCCTGTGTTGGTTCAGGCGCTGACCGAGCCGGGCACCGAGGGTGCGGGCGGGGCTCCGGGTGGCGGGCTCCCTGGTGCCAGTCCGCAACAGCAACAGCAACAGCAACGAGGAGGCGCAGGAACAAATTCCTACTCGAACCAGAACAACACCACTGGCTTGGGGGGCACCTCGAGCGGTAGCACATTGAATATTTCGGAGGAACTCTCCACGCAACCCGTAAACACTACGCCGCAGGCCGTCACCGTCGGAAACTCCAAGCTTATCGCAGATCAGCGCGCCAACTCCATCATCATCCTCGGAAACCGCGAGGTTGTGGTGAAAGTGGAAAAGATTCTCGACCAGATGGACGTCTCGGCGCCGCAAGTCGCGTTGAGCACAGTGATTGGCCAATTAACGCTCGGCAATAACGAGGAATTCGGCGTCGATTACTTCGCGAAATACAACAAGCGATTCGTGGGCACATCGCGTAACAACACGGTATTTAACGGGTCGGACAACCCTGGAATTCCGCTCCCCAATCCCTCGGTCTCGCCCGCCGCCGGCACCGGCAACATTCTCGATCCTTCGAACCTGATCAATTTCAGTCAGATCATTCAGAATGTAGGCAACGGCACCAATATTTACGTGGCAGCGGGCAACGCTTTCGCAACCATAGTGCATCTACTAGAATCTACGAATAGGTTCAAAGTCATGTCGCGACCGACGGTTTTCACAAGCAACAATAAGAAAGCCATCATCGCTTCAGGCCAGGAGGTTCCCGTGCCGGTAAGTACCCTTTCAAATACGAACGTTGGAGGGGTTATAAATAACACAGCTGCTGTTTCGGCGAGCATCGAGTACAAAAAGGTAGTGCTTCAGCTCGAGGTCGTCCCGCTCATTAATTCCGAGAAGGAAGTGTCGCTCGATATTTTGCAAAAGATCGACAGCCTTGTTCCGAACGGAAACGTAAATATCAGTGGCAATTCGGTGCCAACAATCGACACCAAGTATATTCGCACGAATGTTTCCGCGGCCAACGGATCGACTATTATTCTGGGTGGATTGATCCAAGAACAGAAGCAGAAGCAGTACCAAGGCTTCCCTTATCTCTCGCACATTCCGCTAATTGGCGCAGCGTTCCGTAGCACTGCAAGCAGTAAGCAGCGGCAGGAGTTGATCATTCTAATGTGCCCGCAGGTGACCCTGACCAAGCTGGACTCTTACCGACTGCGTCAGAGGTGGGAGAACACTACCCATTTTGGCCCGGACCTGGATCAGAACGAGTGTCCTGATTGTCCCAAAACACAGGAGGGAAAGCAGTTAGCCCTGCCACCGCCTGATATTCCTGAATCGAAAGATATGAAATAACTTACTTTTATCTATGAACCGAATAGCTCTTTCATTAGCTCTTTGCCTGGGTGCGACCATCGCGCTAGCTGATGAGTACGATATTGTGGACTACGAATTTGTTCGTTCAGTCGATCCATTGGCGCAGAGAGACGAATGGGCTCTGCTGCACCAGGGGAAAGGTGTGAACGCCACAGACTTTGCGCCACGCTACAAATGGCGATGGCGCTACTACTTCCAGGCTTCCGAACAACTCATCGCGCAACCGGCTTATGTGGGTTCAATGCAAACGGCGTTGCGCCGATTGGGTTATTATTGCGGCCCAGTTGATGGCGTGTTTACGCCGCAGGTTTCGTACGCCATCGCGCAGTTGCAAAAGAATTATTCAATGCGCGTAACCGGTACGCTTACCACGCCCGTGCGGCGCGCGCTGCACATGCCGTGAGTTTTTCTGAATGAACGCGGCGCCGAGTCAATCCCTGATCAATTTGCTGCTGGAAAGCGGTGTGTCTTCGACCGAAGAGGCAGCGCAGTTGGCAACGAACCTCAATGGCGGTTCCTGGGTGAGCCAGATGCTCGACTCCGGCAAGGTGGACGAACAACGCTTTCTCGCCGCAATCGGAAATTTCTTCCGAGTGGCGGTCGTGTCGATTGACGCGAAAAACATCGATCGCCCCACTTTGTCGAACCTGCCGAGCCGTTTCGTATTTCAACATCATATTTTGCCGATCGAGGCGAAGGAAAACTCGGTCGTGCTGGCGACGTATGATCTTTTTAATTCCATCGGCCGCCAGCTTGCCGGGCAACTATTGAAGAAACCGGCCGAATGGGTGCTTGTGCCACGGGCCCAGCTTCTGCGTGCGATGAAAACGCTCTATGGCGTCGGGGCAGAAACGTTCGACGAGATTCTGAAGACGAGAGGTTCCATGGACGTGCTCGAGGACGCCGACACCGCAATTGAGCTCAACGCTGACGACCCGGAGGCGTCCGTAGTGAAATTCGTTAACCAGATCATTCGGGAAGCCATCGCGGAGCGCGCCACTGATATTCACGTAGAACCGCTGGAAAACGATCTGCGTATCCGGTACCGAATCGACGGAATTCTGCACGAGGTTGCCGTCCCACCCCAATTGCGCGTATTACAATCGGCCATCATTTCACGTTTAAAGGTGATGTCACACATGGATATCGCCGAGCGCCGACTTCCCCAGGATGGCCGAATGAATCTGCTCGCTGGCAATGTGGAGATAGACGTACGCGTTTCGACCATTCCAACGGTTTGCGGCGAATCAATCAGTCTGCGTTTGCTGAGTCGTGGTGAGCAGCAGTTTGGATTTGACCGACTCGACCTGAGCGAAAAACAAGAGGAAATCATTCGTCATTTACTGGCCCAGCCAAACGGGATCATTCTACTCACAGGACCGACCGGTTGCGGTAAATCAACCTCGTTGTATTGCTTTTTGAGCAGCATCAATTCCGTACAGCGGCGCATCATCACTATCGAAGAACCGGTTGAATATCGGATTCCGGGTGTTTCACAAATCGACGTGAAGCCGGAGATTGATCTGACGTTCGCCAAGGGCCTCCGCCACATTCTGCGACAGGACCCGAATGTGGTGATGGTTGGTGAGATTCGCGACATCGAAACTGCGGACATCTCCATCCGCGCAGCCATGACTGGTCACCTTGTCTTCAGCACATTGCACACCAACGACGCCGTAGGCGGTATCACGCGTTTGCTCGACATGGACGTGGAGCCGTTTCTGCTCTCCTCGGTGGTGAAATCCTTCATTGCTCAACGGCTGGTACGCACGGTTTGTCCCGAATGTACGCAACTCGTTGACTATCCTCGCGAATATCTGGTCGAGATCGGTTTTCCCGTAAGGGAACATGGCACCCAATTCCAGCGGGGCGCAGGTTGTGATCATTGCCGGCATACTGGGTATCAAGGTCGCTCGGCGATCTACGAAATTTGTCTGATTACGGAGCCGCTGCGCAAGCTGATCATGCAAAAGCGGGATGGTGGCCAGCTCAAGCAATGCGCCATTGCCGAAGGGATGGAGACGTTGCGTCAAGACGGCTGGCGACGCGTCGTGCAAGGCAAAACCACGATCGAAGAAGTAGTGCGCGTCACGCAAACGGATGAGGTGATGGCTGAGACAACCGGAGAGGCCGAGCCAGTGGTTGCAGTTGAAGCGGCCGAAACGGTCGAAGTACGGTAACGACGACAATCCCGTATCTTATTTGCCGCGCAATTCACGAATTGCTTTCGCGTAATCTTTTGAGTGAAAAATCGACGTGCCAGCGACGAGGACGTTCGCTCCGTTTTCCACTGAGACTCGGGCGGTCGTCGGAGTAATGCCGCCGTCCACTTCGATGTCAATCTTGTGCTCGCGCGACGAGTTCCATGCCGCTGCGCGCCTGACTTTTTCCATCTGATCAGGGCGGAACGGTTGTCCGCCGAACCCAGGATGCACAGTCATGACCAGCAGTATATCGACATTACTGAAGAAGGGTTCGATCAACGCGAATGGCGTTTCGGGATTTAACGTGAGGCCGGCCCGGCAACCAGCGTCTCGAATCTGCTGCAAGGTTTTGACGACTTCGTGTTTGGCTTCAGGTTCCACGTGCACGGTAATTGAGTTTGCGCCCGCTTTGACGAATCGCGTCACATAATGATCGGCATGTTCAATCATCAGATGTACATCGAGGGGCAGACTTGTTTCTTTGCGTACGCGCCCGACAATGTCGGGCCCGAAGGAGATGTTATCGACAAAATGTCCGTCCATGATGTCGCAATGAATCCAATCGGCGCCTGCGGCTTCGACTTGGCGGATCTCTTCGCCAAGCCGCGAGAAATCAGCGGCAAGAATAGATGGGGCAACGATCACTTTGCCCATGGAGTGACGGGGTAATCGACAATAGCAAGCATCGTGGCATTACTTTAGCACTCCGACACTTTATCACCCTAACATAAATCTTGACGGCGGCTTCCGCCTTCCCATGTTACCGCGTTTCAGTCGGCCGAATCGCGCCACGGGAGGGGTCCAATGGATCCGGCTTAGACGCGTGAACGCGTTTCTTTCGAGCTGGACAGTGCTGCTAATAAATAATTCATGTTCAACGGATTTTTCGGCTGGCTATCCAGCGACATCGGGATTGATCTCGGCACAGCGAATACTCTTGTTTACGTAAAGGACCAGGGGATCGTCTTGCGTGAGCCCTCAGTAGTAGCGGTGCAAGCTGGCACGAACCGCGTTTTGGCTGTCGGTGACGAAGCAAAGCGCATGCTGGGACGCACGCCAGCGAACATTGTCGCGGTGCGTCCGCTCAAGGACGGCGTGATTGCCGATTTCGAAGTTACTGAGGCCATGTTGCGCCATTTCATCACGAAGGTGCACAATCGACGGGTGCGGGTGCGACCGCGCGTGGTTATTGCCGTGCCCTCTGGGATCACTGAGGTGGAAAAGCGCGCGGTGCGTGAATCAGCCACGCATGCCGGCGCCCGCGAAGTCTATTTGATTGAAGAGCCCATGGCGGCTGCCATCGGCGTAGGACTTCCAGTGCAGGATCCCGCCGGGAACATGATCATCGATATTGGAGGTGGAACGACGGAGGTTGCGATCATTTCGCTTTCCGGGATTGTGTTTAGCCGAAGCGTGCGTGTAGCAGGCGATGAATTGGATGAGGCGATCGTGCAATACATGAAACGCGCCTACAATCTCATGGTCGGCGAACGCACCGCTGAAGAAATTAAAATCAAAATCGGCTCGGCATATCCGAGTGAAAAGGAAACGAGTGTCGAAGTCAAAGGGCGCGATCTGGTGGCCGGTTTGCCAAAGACGCTCATGATTACCTCTCAAGAAGTGCGCGAAGCTTTACTCGAACCGATCTCGACGATTGTCGACTCCGTGCGCATCACCTTGGAGCGATGCCCTCCAGAGCTTTCGGCCGATTTGGTCGATCGCGGGTTAGTACTGGCGGGCGGCGGTGCTCTACTACGCGGCTTCGACAAACTTTTGAGCGAGGAAACAGGATTGCCTGTCCACGTAGCTGAAGATCCACTCAGCGCAGTAGCGGAGGGGACAGGCAAATGCCTCAATGAACTTAAGTTTTTGCGCCAGGTCGCCTCAGCAGATCGCCAGTGGCGCTAGGAGCAATTTCGGATTGGCAATTTCGGATTGCGGATTGATTCGTCTCTTTAGGCTGAAATCGATCCTTTTTAATTCGCAGTCCTCAGAAAGTTCATCCGCCATGACGGACAATCCCTAATCGCGATGAGCCGGACGAACATCATCGCGTTGCTGATTTTCGGCGCTATCCTGGGATATTTTCTCAGCTTCGGTCCGCAAACGACGCAGAAGTTTAAGGCTGGTGTGTATGGGCTGCTGGCGCCATTTTTGACCGGTGGTTCCGGCATCAAAAAGCAGATTACCTCGGTGCGATCGGGATTAAAGTCGCTTGACCAGTTGGAGCACGAGAACGCTGCGTTACAAACGGAAAATCGAGAACTGCGCTCGACTAACCAGGGGCTGCGCGATGTTGAGCATGAAGTGAATCGTCTGCGCCACGCCCTCAATTATCGGGAACGTTCGGTATTTAAATTGGTCGCAGCTGAAGTAATCGCGCGCGATTCTTCCAGTTGGTGGCGAACGGTCACGATAAATCGCGGTCGGAGAGACGCCATCGAAACCGATATGTCCGTAGTGACCGATGTGGGTCTGGTGGGAAAAACGACCACCGTGAGCGATACAATCTCCGTCGTTTTGCTGATTTCCGACGAAAACTGCCGCGTCGCAGCGTCAGTGGAGGGAAGCCGCGAGCAGGGAATCGTTTCCGGTGAGCGTGTCACGGCTGGCATGGCGCCTCTGTTGGACCTGAATTTCTTGTCGAAACAGGCTGATCTGAAATCGGGGCAGAAAGTTTATACTTCAGGCGTAGGTGGTGTTTTCCCCTCAGGGTTGCTCATTGGAGTTGTAAAAGGTTTTCGCGTCCGTGAACTGGATGGGCAGGCGCAGGTTACACCCACCGTCGATCTTTCTCATCTTGAGGACGTGTTTATTGTGACTGGCAGAAGATGATTTTTTTTGCTTGTTTGTTGCTATTGGTTCTGGTGGCGCAAATCACCGAACTTTTTATTCCGGCGCTGCCGTGGCTCTACAATGCGCACGTCTACATTGTGCCTGTCATTGTTTTCTACGGCGCAATGGCATTGCCATTTCCCCTGATGCTCGCCTTGGCGTTCTTCGCCGGGGTTTTTCTGGATGCCCTCACTGTTCAGGTGATCGGGGGCAAGGTTGAAATCTCAGCTGGATCATCGATACTGCTTTACGGTGTGCTGGCAGGAATAATGCATGGCCTGCGACCGCTTTTTGCCCGCGGACGATGGGAAGTGCATTGCATCCTGAGTGGCGTTTTCACCTCGTTAATAGTTCTCGCGCAATATCTCATGATTACGTTTCGCCGCGGCTCGCTTATTTTTACGCCTGAAATCTGGTGGCGGATCGGCGGTCCCGGTCTCTTCGCCATGGCCATTGCGCCGATCTTCTTCTGGGGGTTGCAATGGCTCGGGCAAATCACGGCTTATTCATACGGCCCGGAAAGGGGGCAGATCGAATGAGCAAACGCCGCTTTGGTTCTCGTTTGCGGATCCAATTTCTTGGGCTGTTCATGCTGTTGGGTATCGGCTCACTTGGTCTTCGGCTTTGGTGGATACAAGTGGCGCACGGTCAGGCGTGGACGGCTCAGATCCGGGGCAGCTCTCAAGCCACTGTGCGCATCCCATCGGTGCGCGGCGAGATCAAGGATCGCAACGGTGTGACTCTTGTTCAAAACCGGGCCAGTTACGAGGTGGATTTCTACCTGCCAGAAATGGTCAGAGGTTACCGCGAGCGTTTTGGTTCAGCGCCGACGACCGAGTATCGAGCGACCATCAATGGAATGCCCAAAGACGTGAAGGAACCGGACGTCATCAAGATCGTCAACAAGGGCGTCGTCCCCCGGCTCAACGACCTGGACCTTGCGCGCGATTACAATGCGGGCCGATTGCAGAAACACTATCGCAACGACACGGAAGTTCCATTTTCCTACGTGAAAGACATCGATTTTCCAACGCTGGCAAAATTTTCCGAACATGATGTCGGATTGCCGGGAGTGGAACTCGCCATTAAACCGGTGCGTTCGTACGTTTATGGCGCATTGGCCTCGCACCTTCTCGGTTATGTTGGCATGCCGGACGACATCGATAAAGAGGATGCAAAGAAATTCACATTTTACCAGGGGGACCTGGAAGGGAAATCGAACGTCGAAAAAATCATGGATGAGTATCTGCGCGGGAAACCTGGCGTACGCTATCTGCGGCGCAATGCAAAGGGTACCATTGATGGCGTCTTGCGCGAAGATCCTCCGGAGCAAGGGGCGAATGTCTTCCTGACGCTCGACGCGCGCATTCAGGCGATTACAGAGGAAGCGCTGCGCGCCGTACCCCGGGCAGGCGCGGTAGTTGTCGATCCAAATAATGGCAATGTCCTCGCGATGGTTTCTGTGCCATCATTCGACCCGAACACTTTCATCCCGAGTATCAAGGCGAAAGATTGGACGGCGCTGCAGAAAGACGAGGGCGATCCATTGGTCAACCGTGCGATCAGCTGCCTACCGCCAGGTTCGACATTCAAGCTCATCACGTCTCTTGCCGGTCTGCGGGGAACGAAGAATCTCGCAAACGCGCGTTACAGCTGCGGCGGCGGTGTCAGCTACGGCGACCACTTCTTCCAATGCTGGATAAACGAAAAGCATTCCACGCACGGCACGATCGGACTTGCTGATGCGATGAAGGTTTCTTGTGACTCCTACTTCTATCAGTACGGAAACGCCGCCAGTATTCAGTCGATTGATCACATTGGAAAGATGTTGGGTATGGGCGAGGAGTCGGGCCTGCAACTAACGGGCGAACAGACGGGCAACATGCCGGGGCCAGAGTGGATGCAGATCCACCATCCGCAGGAGAGATGGTCGCAGGCTCAAACGGCCAATGTTTCGATTGGCCAGGGTTATACGCTGGTCTCGCCGCTTCAATTGGCAATGGCCTATGTTGCGATCGCAAACGGCGGTATCTGCTATTATCCCCGCCTGGTCGAAAAAGTCTTGAAGCAGGATGGTTCCCCAGCGTTGGATGACCAGGGCAATCCGGTAGCGGCACCGCCTCGCGTGCGTTCGGATTTACGCCAGGAAATCTCTCCTGAGTACATCGAGCTGGTTCGCAGAGGCCTTTGGAAAGTTGTTAACGAAGACGGCGGCACCGGTGGCAGGGCGCGTTTGAAAGATTGGGTCGTAGCGGGCAAAACCGGCACCGCGCAAGCCACCGTCCGAGGACATAAGGATAATTGTGCTTGGTTTGCTTGTTTCGCGCCATTTGACCACCCCAAATACGTTGTTGTGGTGATGGTGCAGGGCAGCGAAGGACATGGTGGTAGCGTCGCTGCTCCGATCGCCGACAGAATTTTGGAGCGGTCGCTCGCGATGGATGAGGGCAAGTTCGATATGCAGGTTACCTGGCTGCCGCCCGCTCACAAGCCCAATCCCTTCCAGCTAGTCAAGGAAGTGAGTTTTCACAATGCAGGAGGGAACCTCGGCAGCGACGACGAAGAAGGTGCCAGCGATTCGCAAAATGCTCCTGCGCAGATGGCAAACTCAGATGCGTCGCCTGATGTCGAACCGGAAGCAGATTCTCAGGGCAAAGTGCGGCGGAAAAGCCCTGCTGTCGCCCGCGCTATCCCTGCCACGACGCCACCTGCACGTAATTTCTTCCAACGGATCTTTGGAGTACACCCGCGCCAAGCGCCTGCGCCTGCACCACCGCCGTCTAAGGGCCGGCGTGGGACAAGCCAATGAACATCCGACCAGAATCATCATCACCGCAGTGCATTTGGTCAGTTCCGTTTTTGATCGGACAACCTCTTTCGTTTTATGATAGACAAAGTAAGAAAGATTTTGGGTCTTCCTTCACGCAAGACCGGCAACAAACTCATCCTGAGCGTGGAGAAACTCGAGACCCGTGTGGCTTTGCTCGAGGGTGGCCGGCTCGAGGAATACAGTGTAGAGCGTAAGAGCTCGCGGAACATTGTAGGCGGCGTCTACAAGGGCAAAGTCAAAAACATTGAGATGGGTTTGAAGGCGATGTTTGTGGACATCGGCTTCGAAAAAAATGCGTTCCTCCATTTTTGGGACGCGATTCCCGCCGCGCTCGACAGCGGAATCGAGGAAATCGACAGGAGGACGAACAAGCGACCTCGAAAACGGATTACTGTTAAAGACATCCCAAGCATTTACCCGGTCGGTTCGGATGTGATCGTGCAGGTTACCAAAGGCCCAATCGGTACCAAGGGACCACGCGTCACGACAAATCTGAGTTTTGCCGGTCGATATTTGGTACTGATGCCTTTCGGCGATCGCAGCGGTATCTCGCGAAAAATCGAGGAGCCAAAAGAGCGCGAGCGGCTGCGCAAGATCCTGCGCCAACTGGAGATTCCCGAAGGCGTGGGCGTCATTATCCGCACAGTCGGAGAAGGTCAGCGCGCCAGGTATTTTGTGCGCGATCTGCGCGTTCTTCTCGACCAGTGGGCCAAAGTCGAGCGCGCGATTCGGGATAACCCAGCGCCATGTCGACTCTTTGAGGAACCGGATTTGGCCGAGCGCACCGTGCGCGATTTCCTGACCGAAGAAATCAACGAAATCGTTTGCGACGATCGCGCCGCAACGGATCGAATGGTCAACATGGTCGGTCAAATTTCCCGGCGCGCGCGAAACCGCGTTCGCCACTACGACGGGGCGACGCCCATTTTCGAAACTTATGGTGTGCAAAAGCAGATCGATGACGCGTTTCATCGGCAGGTCTGGCTCAAATGCGGCGGCTACATTGTGATCGACGAGACTGAAGCGCTGGTGGCGATCGATGTGAACACCGGGCGCAACAAAGGCGGGCGCGACGTCGAGAAGACCATCCTGCAAACCAATTTGGAAGCGGCCGACGAGATCGTGCGCCAGCTTCGATTGCGCAACATCGGCGGCTTGATCATTGCCGATTTTATCGACATGAAAGGCCGCAGGGATCAGCAGTCTGTTTACGCGTTAATGAAGGAACGACTCAAGCGCGACAAAGCCAGAACGCATGTGCTTCCGATTTCGCAACTCGGCCTGATGGAAATGACGCGGCAGAGGGCACAGGAAAGCCTCAGTGACACCATTTACGAAAATTGTCCCTACTGCTGCGGACGAGGCGTGGTGAAAACGACCATGACCACAAGCGTGGAATTGCACAGAACGCTCAATACTGTGATGCGCAGGTACCAGGACTCTATTCACGACATTCGGGTCATCTTGAACCCCGATGTTTTGAAGCGCTTGAAAGAGGAGGACGAAGAACTGCTCGTAGAACTCGAGCGTCGTTACGCGGGACGTTTGATGTTTCGGGGCGACCCGACATTTCATCACGAGAAGTTTGTCATTACCGACGCCAATTCCGGCGCAGAACTGAAGCCCTGAACCGGTCAGTAGCAGTTGAAAAAGCTTGCAATCCCGGGTGAGGCGGCTCACACTCAGAGCAGCCAAGCGCCGCACGGAAGTCTTTACCGATTGGGGCGCGCGCCCTTTGGAGGCACTCAACTAAAAGTAAGAAATAGATGAGAAAGCTGGTGTTGTCCCTGGTAGCCGTGGGATTATTCACGTCGGCGGCGTTCGCTGGTGTCAGCTATTCAGAGAAGGAAATGAAGCAGGTTGCTCCGCCGCCTTGCCCTGAGTGGTACGCAAACAACGAGTTCAATGTGAGCCTGTGGGGAACCTACATTTTCACGGGCACGAATTGGGGAGATGACCGCTACATTGAGGCCGATCACGCCTGGGGCGGTGGCGGAGACATCAAATACTTCTTCATGCGTTACTTCGGTATCGGAATAGAAGGATGGGCGGCGAGTGCCAGACAAGCGCGCCAAAGTACGTTCGTCGATTTCAGCGACCAGGTTTTTGAAAGCAACACCGGCCGCGCCACCAATACGATTGGTGCTGCGTTGGGGACCCTGACACTGCGTTATCCAATTCCTTGCAGCCGCTTTTCGCCGTACATTTTCGGAGGCGGTGGGGCCATTTTCGGCGGTGGTCAGCGGCCAAAGAATGTGCGCGTTGTCGAATCTGGGGAAGGCTTTGACGTTGTCCAGACAGAAGGCTTTACAGGAGCCCAAACCGAGGCGCTCGGTCAGGTCGGTGGCGGACTTGAAATACGTTTTACGCCGCACATCGGTTGGGTCAGTGATTTTAGCTGGAATTTTGTGGATGGGCCGAAAAACAATTTCGGCATGGTCCGCACCGGTGTGAATTTCGCTTTTTAAGCATCCCCAGACACCTTTCAGAATGCGGCGTCCGGCACGCACCGAACGCAGCTTTTTTGTCGCGTGGGCGCGATTGCCGTTTGCGCACGTTGCATACGCTAGGAAATTATCGTGATGTCGTTCGTGGAGACCTTGGACAGCCTTGCTTTGAGAAAATCGGAGCTGATCTTGCGCTTCGAGCATCTCATCGCTCCAACATCCGATCGTGAACTTGAAGCGATCGCGCAGACTTCGCGCGCGCTGACAATGCAAAACTTTGGGCGCACGATGCGCTTGTTCGCGCCGTTATACCTTTCGAACGAATGCATCAACAATTGTCAGTATTGCGGTTTCTCCAGGGATAATCCGATCCTGCGCGTCACGCTTGATGTCGATGAAGTTGTTGCCGAAGCGCAGCATCTGGCGAGTCATGGATTTCGCCAGATCCTTCTGGTTGCCGGCGAGCATCCCAAATATGTGAGCAGCGATTATCTCACGGAATGCGTGCGTGCACTCGCACCGTATTTTTCTTCGATCTCAATCGAGGTCGGTCCGATGGATACCGAGGATTACGTGACTATCGTTGGGGCCGGTGCCGAAGGGCTGGTCGTTTATCAGGAAACGTATAACCGCAGTGTCTATGAGGAAATGCACACCGCTGGGCCGAAACGCGATTTTAATTATCGGCTTGATTGTGCCGAGCGCGGATACGCGGCCGGGTTCCGCCGGCTCGGCATTGGCGCGCTGATAGGATTATCGCGTTGGCAGGATGAAGCGATCGCGCTGGCAGCGCATTTGGAACATTTATTCAAACACTGCTGGCGTGCGCAAATTACCGTGAGTGTGCCGCGATTGCGTCCGGCGGCAGGCGGATTCCGTCCGCTTTTTGCGATGAGTGACCGTGAAGTTGTGCAATTGGTGTGCGCATTGCGCATTACATTCCCGCAGGTTGGAATCGTGCTCAGCACGCGCGAGTGCGCGCCGCTGCGCGATGCGCTTGGCTCGCTCGGAGTGACGATGATGAGCGCCGGCAGTCATACCGAGCCCGGCGGCTACACCCGACAAGGACGCGAACATCTCCATCGCACGGTTCGCGGTCGCATCATCGCTCCGGAATATCAGGACGGCGAAGATGAAGTCGCCGCTGGCCAGTTTGAGATCAGTGACGAACGTTCGCCTGCCGAGGTCGCCGCAGTCCTGCGCCAGTGCGGCATCGAACCGGTTTGGAAGGATTGGGACCAAGCCCTGTGCGGCGCATGACGATTTCCCTCAACGGCGAAACAGCGGATACTTACCAAGCGAAAACGATCGCGGAGCTGATCGAGCTTTATCAACTGCCACCACGATCGATCTTGGTGGAACATAACGGCGTCGCGGTGCATCGACATGAATGGGAGCTCCGAACTCTATCGGAAGGCGACCGCATCGAATTTGTCCGCGTCGTTGCAGGGGGATAAGCAACATGGCTTACACTTGCGCTGCGCTTTTCACCACGACACGCATTCCGTCAGTTTCGATAATGGTGACCCGGGTTTCCGGTACGATGAATTCTCCTTCGGTGACGACGTCGACCAAATGATCGGCGAAACGCGCTTTGCCGCTGGGTCGCAACACCGTGACGGCTGTGCCTTGCATTCCCGGCGTAAGCGCGAGTGCGGTTGCGAACTGTCGCGGCGCGCCAGCGAGCGATGGGCCCGGCGGGTTTGAATCAATTAGAGCGAATCGCCCATACAAGCTCGTTCGCGGCAAGTAACGCGCAAGAAGCGCGATCACGATACACGATCCAATAATCGCGATGAACATATTGAGCAGTGGAATGGCAAGCATTTTGCCGGTCGGAAGAAACGGTTGGCGCGGATAGCGATCGATCATTGTCCAGAGCAAGGAGGCGATCATTAGCAAAATGCCGAGCACCCCGAAAACGATCGTGCTGTGCGCGAAGAAAAGTACCTCGATCAATACCAAAACCAATCCGACAATGAAAAGGGCGATGACCTCCCATCCGGCGAGCCCGGCGAGATAGTGGCCGAGAAAAAAGAGCGCGAAACAAATTGCAGAGATTACGCCCGGCCAGGTTGCTCCGGGGATCTTGAATTCCACATACGCGCCGAGAATTCCGCCCAGCAGCAGCAACGGCGCAAGCGCAGTGATCCAAAAGGCGATTTGCTCGAACCCAGTCGGCTCGATCGTAACAATCTCGCCTTTCAATCCAGCGTTTTTGGTCAGATCAGCAATCGAATCGACAATCCTTTCCGCGAGTAACGGTTTGCCGTTAACCTCTTCGGTCGCCTCCTGGGCGTTAACAGTGAGAATCGCCCCTTTTGGATGAACGACGCGATCGCCGATTTTCACTTCCTTGTCTTTATTCATGAAGGCCTCAGCCAAGTCGGGATTGTGACCGTTTTTAATGGCCGAGCCTCGGATAAGCGCAGACCAATACGAAATCGTTTTTTCCCTTGCCGTAGCGGGAAGATCTTCGCCCGTTGAAAGGATTGGCGCAGCGGCCCCGATGGCGCTCACCGGCGCCATGTAAATGTGTTGCGTGGAGATGGCGATCAGCGCGCCGGCCGATCCAGCGTTTGTGTTGATGAAAATGTACGTCGGAATTTTGATTTGATTCAGCGCATTGACAATGTCGGTCGCTGTGTCGAGGCGACCCCCGTACGTGTTCATGTCGAAAATGATCGCGGAAGCCTGATTGTTCTCAGCCGTTTTTACCGCACGCCGCAAGAAGGCCAGGAGCGAGGGCGAAACTTCACCATGCAAGGGCACCACGACGACGTCGCCTTTGTGAATTGTCTCCCGCGCATCGGCCGTAATGACGGTGAGCAACGATACGGTGAGGCCACACACTGTGATTCCGAGCCGAGCGAAGGCAAGCCGAAGAATCCCTTGGCGATAGCTTAAGCTCGTGCGACGGGCTCCCTCGACATCGCTAGGGACGACTGACCGATCATTGCTCCTCACTTTGAAACGCAGCAGCACTGGATAAGTTTGCCATCGCTTCCAAGGCCAAACGAGGCAAAAATAAAATCAGGCACGCATGGGCACGATCCCTTCGGAAACAATCGAGCAGATCGCTACCGCGAACGATATCGTCGAAGTGATCTGTTCGTATTTTCCACTGAAACGAGCTGGATCGAACTTCAAGGCACTCTGCCCATTTCATCAGGAGAAGACACCTTCGTTCACGGTGAGCCCCACCCGGCAGACGTTTCATTGTTTCGGCTGCGGGGCCGGCGGCAGCGTTTTCCGGTTTGTGATGGAATACGAGCACGTCGATTTTCCAGAAGCCGTGCGCAAGCTCGCTGCGCGCGCGGGCATCACCATAGTCCAAACACGTGGCGCGGCAGAAGAAGACCGACAATACGAGACACGCCGAAAATTACTAAGGTTACATGCCGAAGCTGCGGAATGGTTCCACGAAAATCTGATAAAGAGGGAAATCGGTGAACCCGCGCGGAAGTATTTGAAGCGCCGCGGAATCACTGGGGACATCGCAAAACATTGGCAGCTTGGGTACGCGCCGGATGAATGGAACGCATTTGGGAGTTGGGCGAAGACGCAAGGCTATGACGCACGCGAACTCATTGCCAGTGGCCTTATTAAGATCAAGGACGAAAGCGAGTCTGAGCAACCTCAAACCTCGTATGATCGGTTTCGCGACCGCATCATGTTTCCAATCTGCAACGACGTCGGGGAAGTGATCGCGTTCAGCGGCCGCCTTCTGAAAAACGAGGAAGTCGCGGCGAAATATGTGAACTCACCCGAGACGCCGCTTTTCCGAAAGGGCAACGTCCTTTTTGGGTTGCACAAATCCAAGCGGGCATTGATCGAGGCGAACTGTGCGATTGTGTGCGAAGGCCAGCTTGATTTGATCACCTTATTTGAGGCAGGGATCACGAACGTCGTTGCGCCACAGGGGACGGCGTTCACGGAGACTCAAGCACGAACGTTGAAACGATTCGTCAACGAAGTGGTACTTTGCTTCGATGCCGATCGTGCCGGGCGCCAGGCGGGCGACCGTTCGTTGACCACATTCGTCCAGCAGTTTGGCGTACGACCCAACCCTGCCGCTTCAAGAGGTCGCGGCCCAGCTGAGCGCTCCCTCGATTCCTTTCTCCAGAACGATTTAGTTGTGCGCATCGTCGAGATGCCACCAGGCGAGGATCCAGACATTCTCGTGCGCAAAGAAGGTAAAGAAGCTTTCATGAAGCGGATAACAGACGCGTCTAACTTTATCGACTATTGGATCGAGCGAGAAGCGACTGCCACCGATTTGACCTCCTTGGCGGCAAAGATGCAGCTCGTACGCCACATGGCGGAAACAGTCAGTCACGCACGCGATCGCGTGATGCAGCAGGAGTTAGCAAATAAAATCAGCGCGCGTATTGGCGTTCCGCTATCGGACTTTGAGAGCGTGCTGCCGAAGCAGCGAAGCCAAGCGACTGCAGACATGCGTGAACCTGCGATGATGACGGCTGCCCCCCCGCATGATATCGCGATGCTATGCCTCCTAGCGTTGCGCGATGGAGCCGCGCGCAATTTTCTTCATGCGCAAAGGTGGCGGGAGATTCTTGAACAGTTGCCGAACGCGGACACTTTGGTCCGCATTTTGGAAAACGAGCTGCGACCGGACGATCCCGCATCGCTCAATGCGTTCATGGCCACACTTTCCCCGGAGGAGGAACGGCTTGTTTCATCATGGCTGCTGCAAAAGATGCCCGCAGCGACAGAAACAGTTATCGAGAAATGGTGGCACGGGATTTGCCAAGGTGTTGTGCGTCGCCGCCTGGAGACGGCGAAAAGCCAGATCAAAGTTCCGGGCTTGAGCGCCGGAGAGGAGTTAAATTTACAAAAACAAATTCTTGACCTGCAGGAACAGCTCCACGAATTTTCCCGGCCCGTCGACGGGGGCGACACTTAGGTGTCACGAACCGCTGCGTGGCAGGCCGAAAGCCTTAGTCCAAATCCTTAACCGAACAAACTTGGCCAGGCATTCGAAACGAAGGGGGAGCAGCAGCCAGTCGTCGGCACGGCGGCTTAAAGCTAGCCATCGGCGCAGCGCGCCGAGAAGGCATCTAAATGGGCGCGGCAATCACAACAAAAAGCCGCGACTCAGCGCGCTCAAGCGCGCGCGCGCGAGGTCTTCATCACTTCGGCTCAACAAGAACGGACCGTTGTCTATGCCGGCCCTGGGAGTATCTGGTTTATACTCGTCGATTGAAATTCAAACGCGCATTCGGGAACTAATCAAGCTGGCAAAAGAACAAGGCTACCTCACGTTCGACGATCTGAACGAGGCCTTGCCCGAAGGGATTACCGACGCAGACGAACTGGATTTGATTCTCACCCGTCTACGTCGTTTGGAGATCGATATCGTCGAAGCCTCGGAGGTGGATCGCTATAGGGACGGCAAAAAGGACGTGGATGATGAAGAAGAGGAGGAAGAAGGTAGAGCGGCAGCAAAAGTTGATATCTTGGATGATCCGGTGCGGATGTATCTCAAGCAGATGGGGCAGGTGCCGCTGCTGACCCGCGATCAGGAAGTCGAAATCTCAAAGCGTATCGAAGAGGCTGAAGCGATGGTGCAAAAGTACCTCACTCGGTTCGGTTTTGTTGCACGCGGGCATCTCGATCTTGCTCGCAAACTCCTGGAGAGCCGGGAACGGTTCGACCGCGTGATCCTCGACAAGAAAATCGAGAGCCGAGAAAGATACATGAAAAACCTGCCGCGCTTGTGCAAACAGGTGGAACAATTAAGCGCCGGGATCACACGGCACTTTGCCGAGCTGGGTTGCGACGTTACGAAGAGAGCGTCCCAGAAGCGCGGAGCATTGCAAAGAGCAATGGCTACCCTGCAAAGGATCTACCCTCGTTTCTACCTGAAGCAGCGAGTCACCGAGGAGTTTGTCCATCTCGCCGATGAGGCGCACCATACCTCCCTTTTTCTTCAGACCGAGCTCGCCAAAAATCCTCGGAGTAAAAAACGTCGGTTGCAGCTTCAGAACAAAGTCTGCGAGTTGGAAACGAGCCTGTGGTTTTCGCTTTCCGATTACGCAAAGGAATATCGAACGCTGAAAAATTGGCTGCGTCAGGCGTTCAAAGCCAAAACCGAAATGGTTGAGGCCAACCTTCGTCTCGTTATATCTATCGCCAAGAAATACACCAATCGCGGTTTGTCGTTTCTCGACCTCATTCAGGAGGGAAACATGGGACTGATGAAGGCGGTGGAGAAGTTTGAGTATCGGCGCGGATACAAATTTTCGACTTACGCGACATGGTGGATTCGCCAAGCGATTACGCGCTCGATCGCCGATCAGGCGCGCACGATCCGAATTCCAGTCCACATGATCGAGACGATTAACAAACTCCTGCGCGTGCAAAAGCAGCTGGTGCAGGAATACGGGCGGGAACCTACGCCTGAGGAAGTGGCTGAAGAAGTGCTCTTGCCAGTGGATCGTGTTCGGGCGGTGCTGAAGATGGCGCAGCAACCGATCTCGCTTCAATCCCCCGTCGGTGAGAGCGAAGAAACCAACTTTGGCGATTTTATTGAGGACAGGGGGGCAGAAAACCCCAGCGACATGACTGCCATCGTTTTGCTGAAGGAGAAAATTAAGGATGTGCTGGAAACGCTCACAGACCGGGAGCGGCAAGTCCTTGAGCAACGATTTGGCCTCGTGGACGGCTACAGCCGAACGTTGGAAGAAGTAGGGCGACAATTCCAAGTCACTCGGGAGCGCATTCGGCAGATCGAAGCGAAGGCGCTACGTAAAATGCGGCATCCGACGCGGATTCGACAGCTGGAAGGTTTCCTTGAGGCGCCGGGAATATAATTTTGAGCCGCGTTCGAGCGCAACTTAGAGCCGTGCAAGCGGTTGAATCGCGTGGACAATATGGACCCTCAAGACGACAAAGAGCTATGGGATGCTCTCGGCCGGCTTCCTGAGCCCACACTTTCGCCATTTTTCGCCCGGAATGTCCTGAGAAGAATTCGCCAGGAACCGAGTCATTTCCAGCGCGTGTGGGACTGGTTTGGTGTGCGGAAGCTCATTGGAGCGTCTGCTCTGGCGGCGGTCGTAATTGGCCTTGCTCTTGTCGTGCATCATCCAGGTTCGCGTACGCCGTCTTCGAGTGATTCAGATATAGTGGCTAAAATCGATCCACAGGATTATGACGTCGTGGCCGATCTGGATGAATTGATCGTCTGGGATGAAAATAACGTGTGGGAAGAAAAGCCAACGTTGTAAATTATTCGTCGGCTTATCGGTTTTCGGCTTGTCTTGCGCTACCGCACAGGCGCAGCCTCAACAACATCGCCCTCCGGCTGGCCGACCGCCCCCAATGGCAGCACCTCACGGGCCACTGCCAATGGCCCAGCCCCATGGGCCACCGTCAGCCCAGAGCGTACGGGAACGCTGGCTTGCGATGCCACCGGATGCCCGCCAAAATTTCCGACGCAACGCCGAGCTTTGGATGCAGATGACTCCGCAACAGCGTGCCCTGATGCGTCAACGAGAGAATATGCGCCGCCAGATGATCATGCGCGAAGCCAACACCGCCGTTCGCGACTCTGGTCTTGAGCTGAATCCACAGGAGCGCGCTCGATTTGAATCCCGCTACATCCAGGAACGCCAGAAAGTCGAACAGGCACTCCGGCAACAAATCGAAGCGGAGAGGCAAAAAGAATTGCCGGCACTAATTCAACAGCTGAAAAAAGAGTTCCAGATCGATCAGCCAGCCAAAAGTCCCGTGGCCAAACCGGCGGCTTCGTCGAAGTCCGGGAAATAGGCCGCTGGGTCTATTCGATCGTCGCGAATTTTGACTAGCGAGTTCCCGAAAAGACATCAAGCAGGCCCGAAGGATTTTCGAGTCAGCCTGGTCGCTGATCACCTAAGGCTAACGGCGATAGTAATGATGCCCATGGTACCATTAATGTTTCACCTAACAGTCATTAAGCAGGACGACCGCTTGGAAATTTCCGCGTTTATTTGTGCGATAGAGCTTCTGGATACCCCATGATGCAAACACTTTGCGCGATCCGTCGATACGTAACATCGCGCAGCCGCAAACCATTCGCAGTTTTTGCTGCGCCTTGCCCTGAGAATGCGATAACCGGTCCTCCGGTTAAGATTGGTCCCGAATAGATCTGCAGCTTGTCAATGAGGCGACCGTCGAGCGCCTGACCAAGCACTTCGCCGCCACCCTCGATCAACACGCTCGTGATACCGCGTTTTCCGAGGTCCTTGAGTACGGCTTCAAGAGATTTTCGTTTATAGATCAAGGTTCGGCCAGCAAACCTGTCGGAGAACAAATGCCCGCGACGCGGCATTCGGGCTGTTCGGGTCAGCACAACGCGCCATGGCTGTCGCGCGGCGCGCACGCCCCGAATGGTTAAACGTGGGTTGTCGGCTCGGACGGTTTCCGCTCCAACGAGCACAGCGTCCACACGCGCGCGCAGCCGACGCGCGTCGTGCCGGGCATCGCGCCCGGTGATCCATCGGGGCTCGCCATCCGGGCGCGTCAATCGGCCGTCGAGAGACATGCCGCATTTTGCGATTACAAAAGGGAGTCCAGTCAGAATCCATTTATTGAACGCTTCGTTGAGCTGAGTGCACTCGTCGGCCAGGACGCCCTCCTGAACTGTGATCCCAGCGTTTCGCAACTGGATGATGCCTTTGCCCGAGTGTCGCGGGTTTACGTCCCGCGCGCCAACCACTACCCTTTTCGCTCCAGCCCTGATTATCGTATTCGTGCAGGGAGCGGTGCGGCCCTCCGTCGAACACGGCTCCAAAGTCACATACAGCGTAGCGTGGCGGGGCACCTGTGCGCCAAAATTTCGCAAACATTCAACCTCAGCATGAGCGAGGCCGGCTTCCTGATGATGTCCTCTGGCTACTATTCGATCACCAATCACCAGCACGGCTCCCACAGCGGGATTGGGACTAGTCCGGCCGAGGCCCTTTCTTGCTTCGGCCAATGCAGCGCGCATGAACTTTGCTTTCCGGTCTGTTGTCATGACTTATGGCGATTGTGCACTGTCAAACTCAGAAAAATGCGTGCCTGGAGGGATTCGAACCCCCAACCTTCTGATCCGAAGTCAGAAGCTCTATCCGGTTGAGCTACAGGCACTGCGAAATTTTCGATTTCAGATTTTGGATTGCGCATACCGATTCGGGATCTTCGCTCACCAAATCTAAAATCGGCAGTCGAAAATCTAAATTCGACGGGTGGCCGACGGGACTCGAACCCGCAACAACCAGAACCACAATCTGGGGCTCTACCATTGAGCTACGACCACCACAATTTAGCGAAACAGATTTTAAGATTCCAATCGCCCTTTGCAAACAAAGGACTCGACTTTTCCCGTCCGCTCCCCTAATTGTCAGCACCAGTGGACCGGAAAGCCCCCCTAAGCCGGTTGGGTATGACGTTGCTCGGTCGCTTCAGGCGAAGCGGCGCAGCCGGGCTCACCCTCTTCTTTTTGCTCAGCGTTACCGGCGCCGCTTGGGGTCAACAGGATGACCCCAGCGACATTTTTCTTAAGGCCTATCTCTCTGCACAGCAGGGTGAAAAGCTCGAGCACCAAAACCGATTCAAAACTGCCTTAGCGAAATATCGCTTCGCTGGCAGCCTCATCGAGGAATTGCGGAAGTCGCATCCTGACTGGCAGCCGGCGGTTGTGGATTACCGTGGCCGGAAAATCAGTGAAGGCATCCTGCGACTTCAGGAGCGAATGACAACACAAACCCAACTCAACGCCAGCGCGAGTCCTTTGCCAGAAATTGCGCCGGCAGCTCCTGAGAGTAATGCCTGGTCCGAGCCCGGCCCAGAAGTTGTGGCGCCCCAAGTCACTGAGACCACCAGCGAGATGTCGCGCGACACCGCGATCAAAGATGCAACAAAGAAATTGCGCGACCAAGTGAACCAACTTCAGGCGGCGCTGAATAAAACACGCGGGGGTCTCCAGACCGCACGCAACGAAAAGGAAACAGTCGATGGGCACCTGAAGGAGACAGATTCAAAGCTGCAGCGTGCTCAGAACGAGCTCGATAAAGCGAAAAAATCAGAAAGTCAGGCGCGTCCTCAACTCACGCAGATGCAGGAATCACTCAACGCGTCGAAGGCGTCGGAGGTTAACCGTGACACCGAACAGGAGCAGTTGCGCAAGGAAATTACTGAATTGAAACAGGCGGTCGCCGCAGCCGATCAAGCGCGGCTGACAGCAGAAAAGCAGAGGGACGATACTCAGGGGAAATTCGCCGAGGCAAACAATCATATCGTCGTGCTGGAACGTGAACGCGATGACGCGCTCTCCCAGTTGAAATCGGCGAAGGAAACAGAACAACGTTTTCAGTCGCTTATCGCCGAGAAAAACGATCTGCAACAGAAACTCGCGATCTCGGAGGAAAAGGTCAGGAAACTCAACGAGACTGATCCGAAAAATGCGGAACAATTGGCCGAGACGGAGCACCAGATGGCAGAGCTTCAAGAGCAACTGACCGAGACCCGGAACAGAAATCAATACCTGGCCGCGCGAGCCGCCGAGCTGGATGTTGAACTGGAACATGCAAACACCGATCTGCAGGCTGCCAGCCTGGCTGCCGGAAACAGCAGCGAATCTGCTCAGCTCGCGAGGGAAAACGAACTTTTGCGAAATATTGTTGTGCGCGAACGCCAGGAAGAAGCGCGTCGCGACGACGCAAGAAAACTGGTCCTGACGGAGCTGAACCAACTGAACGTGCGGTCGGACGTGTTGAACAAACAGATCGAACTCCTCGTGCAACCCGTGACCAAACTAACCAGTGAAGAACTCGCTCTGTTCCGACAGCCGGTGGTCTCGATTTCAGATGAGAAACCCGGCGTTTTTAAAGCGAGTTTTGTTTTTGAAAAGCAATTGCCGACGAGTTCCGTTACCACCGCGAAATCGGATACAGCTGGAGCAACAACGCGGAAGGTTGTGGCCGACGATGTTCAGAAAATTGCAGTCGCCGCCTACAAAAATGCTGAGCAAGGGAAATATCGCGCGGCGGAAAAGCAATATCAGGAGATTCTGGCGACAGATCACAACAACCTCGATGCGCTTTCCAATCTTGGCGTCGTTTACCTTCGCATTGGCAGGATTCGATCCGCGGAATCAACGCTCAAGAAAGCCCTAGCCCTCGCGCCCGATGACGATTTTGTGCTCACTACACTAGGCATTGTTCATTACCGGCAGTCCCGGTTTGACGACGCGCTTCTGGAGCTGAGGAGGGCCATTGAGATCAATCCGGACAGCGCCACCGCCCACAATTACCTGGGTATTACGGCCAGCCAAAAAGGGCGACAGGAAGAAGCAGAGAAGGAGATTCTTCAGGCTATCTCGAAGAATCCCAACTACGCCGACGCGCACTTTAATCTGGCGGTCGTTCTCATCGCAACCCAGCCTGCATCGAAGGAACTTGCCAGAGAACATTACGCTCGGGCGACTGCGCTCGGCACGCAACCCAGTCCGCCCCTGGAAAAACTATTGCAGTGACCTGGAATCGAGCATCAAAGTGTTCGATCAGTTTGGTTAGACCAAGTATAGGCTTCTGATGCGCGTCGCTCGTAGTTTGGTCATTGCGCTTTTGACGGCGTTCGCCGGATGTATATCCTTGCTTTTTTTGTTGGCGACTATTTAACAAGACTCGCGCACGTGCCGGAAATGGAAGGCGCCAGATTCTGTAGCGGGCGGTCTGCGAACGCCGGTCTCAGGGTTTTGATAACAGCTGTCTGAGCACGAACGGCAAAATTCCGCCGTGCCGATAATAATCGATCTCGATCGGCGTATCGATCCGAAGCTTCACCGGCAATGATTGTTTTTCTCGATTCTTGCTTTCGATTTCGAGCGTTACCTGTTGTCCGGGTTTGATCGAATCAGACAATTCGGTGATCGAAAATATCTCCGAGCCGTCAAGCCCGAGTAATTGCGCGGTGGTGCCATCGAGAAACTGCAACGGCAACACGCCCATTCCAACCAGGTTCGAACGGTGAATTCGCTCAAAGCTTGCAGCGATCACCGCTTTCACGCCAAGCAAACGCGTTCCCTTTGCTGCCCAGTCACGGGATGATCCTGTCCCGTACCTCGTGACCTGCCAGAATAACCAACGGAGTCTTCGTTTCCGCGTATTTCATGGCCGCATCGAATATCGACATCGTGGATGCGGCGCGCTCGCCGCCTTCCTCTTTCGGCGACGAGGCGTCGCCGCCACTGAAATATTTTGTCACGCCGCCTTCCGTTCCCGGTACCATCAAATTTTTGATCCGCACATTGGCGAACGTGCCGCGCGTCATAACCAGATCGTTGCCTCGCCTGCTGCCGTAGCTGTTAAAATCTCGCGGCTGAACGCCACGCGACATCAAATACCCTCCAGCCGGGCGACGCTTCCTTGATTGCTCCAGCAGGCGAAATGTGATCGGTCGTTACTGTGTCGCCGAAAATGCCAAGCGCTCGCGCTCTCCGGATTTCCGCGATGTGACCGGGCTCCATGGAAAAGTTTTCGAAGAATGGCGGCTCCCGAATGTAATCGCTCTTCTCGTCCCACTGGTAAATGTCTCCTGTGCTCGATGGAATTTCGTTCCACTTCGGATTTTGCTTTGCAAAATCGCGATAAAACTTGCGGAACGTTGCAGGTGTGAGCGCTCCCTGCATCGTATTCTGGATCTCGCTAAGAGTTGGCCAGAGATCGCGAAGGAAAGTTTCTTTGCCGTCCTTGTCCTTGCCAAGTGAGTCGCGGGAAAGATCGATGTGAACTCGGCCGGCGAGGGCAAAGGCGACAACCAGCGGGGGCGACATTAAGAAATTCGCTTTGATATGCTGATGCACGCGGGCTTCAAAATTCCGATTTCCCGAAAGAACCGAAGCTGCGACCAGATCGTATTTGTGGATCGCCTTCTCGATGTTTGGATGCAGCGGCCCCGAGTTGCCGATGCAAGTGGTGCAACCGTAACCTACCAGATTGAATCCGAGTTGATCGAGATACGTTTGCAGGCCGGTTTTCTCTAGGTAATCCGACACGACACGTGATCCCGGAGCGAGCGACGTTTTTACGGCGGGATCGACGTGCATGCCGCGTTCGACCGCTTTTTTTGCAAGCAAACCCGCGGCGATCATCACGCTGGGATTGCTGGTGTTTGTACAACTGGTGATTGCCGCGATCAGCACGCTGCCGTCGCCAATGTGTGCGCGACCATGTCTAAATACTTCAGTCGATTCTGCTACAATTTCCCTGGCCGGATCCGGCGTTGGGCGATTCGCGATCATCTCCACCTTGTTGCGTTCGTCACCGGGCTTGATTCCCTGGTTCTCGATATCGGTCGAAACCATGTCCTCGTTTCGTGGCGCGCTGCCATTTAGTTCCACAACATGTTTCTCGCGAAGATCGACATGTTTTTTTCCGTAGCCGCCATCGCGCACTGGTTTTTCAAGAAGCTCGCGAAAGGTCTTGCCGAGCTCGGGTAAATTGATCCGATCCTGCGGCCGCTTCGGTCCGGCCACGCTCGGCTGAACGTCTGCCAGATCCAAATCAATATCGACGCTGTAATTGATTTGTCCCTTTAGCGGCATGCCGAACATTTTTTGGGCGCGAAAATAATTTTCGAACGCGAGACACTGGTCCTCGGTGCGCCCGGTAGCGCGCAAATAATTCACTGACTCCTGGTCAACTGGAAAGAAACCCATCGTTGCGCCGTACTCGGGCGACATGTTGCCGATCGTGGCGCGATCAGGTACCGGCAGCGATGCAGCGCCCTTACCGTAAAACTCAACAAATTTCCCGACGACTCTTTGCGCTCGTAGCAACTGCGTGATGTGCAGGACGAGATCGGTCGCAGTTACCCCTTCGCGCAATCGTCCGGTCATGTGTACGCCCACCACCTCCGGCGTCAGGAAGTAAACCGGCTGTCCAAGCATTCCGGCTTCCGCCTCAATTCCCCCCACGCCCCAGCCAACTACACCGAGACCGTTAATCATGGTCGTGTGCGAGTCAGTGCCGACGAGCGTATCGGGGAAGTAGATAGTCCATAGTTGATTGTTGATAGTTGATTGAGTGGAAAGGACGCCTTTGGCGAGGTATTCCAAATTCACCTGATGCACGATGCCGATTCCCGGCGGAATAAGCTGGAAAGTCTTGAAAGCCTGCTGTCCCCACTTCAGAAACTGGTAACGCTCGCGATTGCGCTTGAACTCCATGTCCAAATTGAGTTCCAACGCGCGCGGCGAACCGAAGAAATCGACTTGCACAGAGTGATCGACAACCAGATCGACCGGCACGAGCGGCTCGATAATCTTCGGGTCGCTTCCGAGCCGTTGCACAGCGCTGCGCATCGCCGCGAGGTCTACAATCAGCGGAACTCCGGTAAAATCCTGCAAGACAATGCGCGCTACGACGAATGGAATTTCCTCGTTCGCAGGTGATTTCGCGTTCCATTTCGCAAGGGCTTCAACGTCTTTGCGTCCGACCTTTTTCCCATCGCAATTGCGCAGCACCGATTCGAGGACAATCCTGAGGCTCACCGGCAACCGCGAAATTTTGCCGATGCCATGTTCTTCAAGCGCCGGCAGCGAATACAGCCAACCTTTCTTGCCCTGGCCGGCGTCGAATTCTCTTAATGTTTTAAATTCGTCACTCATCATTTCAGTTCTTGCAGCTTCGCTTTGATCTTCTCGAAATTTGGCAACTGCCGCGCGTCGTCATTGCTCTCGGCGTACTGAGTCATACCATTCTTATCGATGATAAATGCAGAGCGTTTCGGCACGCCGCTCATTCCAAGATTCATCTGCGGCAAAAAGGAGTCATACATCACGCCATAATCCTTCGCGACCTTGTGTTCGTAATCGCTTAGAAGCGGAACGCTGATTTTCTCCTTTTGCGCCCACGCTTCTTGCGCAAACGGATTGTCGCCGCTGATTCCATAGACGACAGCGTTCAAATTCGTGTAAGCGTTCAGACCCGCACTGACCTCGCACATTTCCGTGGTGCATGTACCCGTGAACGCCATGGGGAAGAAAAGCAGCAACGTGTTTCTCTTGCCGAAATTCTCGCTGAGCCTGATCTGCTTCGGCCCGTCGCCAGTTTTAGTCGATAAGGTGAAATCTGGTGCTTTGGTTCCAACGGTGAGTGGCATAAACAATTCTCTGGTTGTGATTTTGATTGGGAAATTCAGTATAGATTCGGCAAGCAACGGGTCAAAGACATCGTTGAAGCGTAGCGTGGCTAAAGACCTTAAGCAGTTATTGTCATTCCTGTCATGTTGAGCGAAGCGAAACATCTCTGATTTTTCGTCTCAGCGTCGCTGACAGAAAGAGCCAGAGATTCTTCGCTTCGCTCAGAATGACAATACACGCAACGCTTTAACGTCGGAGATGGAACTCTTCTGGTGGTTTTTCGCGCTCGCCCTCTTCGCAGTCGGGCTGATCGGCACAGTTGTTCCCGTTCTTCCCGGCACAACGATCATTCTTTCCGCGGCCATCGTCCATCGCTTGACGCTGGGCGTACAAAAAAGCATCGGCTGGAAAACGATTGTCGTTCTCGTGTTGCTCACCCTCCTGTCTTACGCGTTTGATTTTTTTGGCAGCTATTTTGGCGCAAAACATTTCGGTGCGACAAAGTGGGGAGCGTTCGGCGCAATCGTCGGCGCAGTCATTGGTCTTTTTTTTGGAATCATCGGCTTGTTTGTCGGACCGATTATCGGCGCCATTGCCGGTGAATTCATCGCTGGCAAACGAATGATCGACGCCGGCCGGGCGGGCTGGGGAAGTTTGCTCGGAAACATTGGTGCCATGGTCGCGAAGCTGATCATCGCATTGGCGATGATCATTATATTCCTTGTGGCTGTGCCGTCGCCATTCCGATGAGATCCGCTTAGGAACTCCGCAGCGTGGGGAAACTTCGGCTCGACTCGCGATGTTCATGCTCCCGTTTTCCTGTTTTCCTGTTTGTGTTACATTACTTTCCGATGGCAGATGATCGCTGGTGAGTTCCGCGAAGGCGGGCTTGCCGGAGGAAAGTCCGAACACCATACGGCAGCATGCCGCGTAGAATACGCGGGCAATGTTCGTCCCGCGAGGGCAGGACGTGCGTTGACGGAAAGTGTCACAGAAAAGACACCGCCGGTTCTTTGAGAAAAGCGCAGGCAAGGGTGAAAAGGCGAGGTAAGAGCTCACCGCTCGCGGAGCAATTCGCGAGGCACGAAAAACCCCATGCGGTGCAAGACAAAACAGAGGAAGGGCAGCCGGCCCGTTAAAATCCTCGGGTATCGTCGCATTACGGTCCCGCGACTGCGGGACCGGGCATTCGTCCCGCGTGCGGGACGGATGAGATGAATGATCATCAGCGTGAGCAATCACGCGACAGAATTCGGCTTATCGCCATCGAAATATGAAGGGCGCTTTCGGAAACGAAGGCGCCCTTCTCTTTATGTCAGGCCACGGATGGCGTGAGCTTGGATTTCTTGCGAAGGAGCGGAAGCACTTTTTCCACGAGCGCATCGGCTGTGATGCCGTGCTTCTTTCGTAGGATTGGGACGGCGCCATGCTCGATGAATTGGTCGGGCCAACCAATCCGCACCACAGGCGTGTTGATCATCTGCGAGTGCAGATGTTCCATCACCGCGCAGCCGAAACCGTTGTGCAAAACGTGATCTTCGATCGTGCAGACCACGTCCACACTTCTGGCGAAAAATTCCAGCGTGCCGGTGTCCATCGGTTTTATCCAGCGCGGATTAATCAGCGCAACGGAGATTCCTTTTTCTTCGAGCTTGCGCGCGGCTTCTTCGGCAATCTCGAACATTGCTCCGAGGCCGAAGATCGCCACGTCGCGTCCATGCTGCACGACCTCCGCCTTACCGATCTCCAAAAGCTTCGGTTCAGGTTTGATTTTTGCGCCGGTGCCTGAGCCGCGCGGGTAGCGGACGGCGATTGGACCGGAGTTATAGTGCGCCATTGTCCAGAGCATGTCGACGAATTCGTCTTCGTCCTTTGGCTGCATGTGCACCCAATTCGGGATGTGTCGTAGATAACCGATGTCGAACAATCCGTGATGCGTTGGGCCGTCATCGCCGCTCAACCCGGCGCGGTCCATGCACAGTTTTACATTCAGATTTTGGATGGCGATGTCGTGGATCGCCATGTCGTACGCGCGCTGGAAGAACGTCGAGTAAATGGCCAGGAACGGCTGCATGCCTTGTGTCGCCAGGCCGCAAGCGAAAAGCGTGGCGTGTTCTTCCGCTATGCCCACGTCGAAGTAGCGGCCCGGATGCGCCTTGGCAAAGTGTGAAAGACCGGTGCCGGACGGCATCGCCGCAGTGATTGCGACCACCTTTTGATTTGTCTCGGCGAATTTTGCCAGGGTTTTGCCAAAAATTTCCGAGTACGTCGGCGTCGGCGCGGGTGCGGTCTCGCCACTCTCGATCTTATATTTGCCGAGCCCATGAAACTTGTCGGGTTGCTTCAGCGCCGGCGCGTATCCCTTACCCTTTTGGGTGAGTATGTGCAGCAAAACGGGTTCTTCCTGCGTTTTCAAAAACTCAAACGTGCGGATCAGGAGCGGAATATCGTGCCCATCGATCGGCCCGTAATAGCGCAAGCCCAGCTCCTCGAAGATGACACTCGGCACAAGCAAGCCTTTGACACTCTCCTCGACTTTGTGTGCGAATTCCGCGACGGATTTTCCGGCAATAGTCTCCACGAAATTCCGCGCTTTGTCGTGAAGGTGCGCAAACGTCGGGCTGGTCACGATGGTGTTCAGGTAATTCGCGATCGCGCCGACATTTTTCGCGATCGACCATTCATTGTCATTGAGGACGACGATGAACCGTTTGGTGTGCGCCTTGACGTTATTGAGAGCTTCGTAACTGATTCCGCAGGTAAACGCCGCATCTCCCGCGACTACCACGACGTTTTCGTCACCGCCGCGCAAGTCACGTCCCACAGCCATGCCGAGCGCTGCGGAAAGAGCTGTTCCAGCATGACCTGCTCCGTAGCAATCATGTTCACTCTCGGTGCGCAAAAGAAAACCGTTGAGCCCCTCGAATTGGCGCATCGTGTGAAAACGATCCAGCCGCCCGGTAAACATTTTGTGCACGTAGCCTTGGTGGCTGACGTCCATGACGAAGCGGTCTCGCGGCGTGTCGAAAACGCGGTGTAACGCAATGGTCAGCTCCACAACGCCGAGATTTGGTCCGAGATGCCCGCCAGTTTGGGAAAGAACTTTGATCAGCTCATCTCGCACTTCCTGGGCGAGCTGCGGCAGATCCTGTTCACGAAGCGCTTTGATGTCGGCTGGCGAACGGACTCCAGTGAGCAAACGCTTCGACGCGTCTGTCGTCTTGGGAGTTTGTGGATTTTCAGAAGAGTTTGATTTCGTCATCGGTGCGTTCCGATTCTGCCGCTGGTTCCTCAGCAGTGGTCGGTCCCTGCGTCGGCTCGAAGTCTTTCACTACGGCTTTGCCGGCGCTATTGCGAGCAATGATTTCGATTTTTTGCTCCGCGTTCGCGAGACGTTCCTGGCAGATTTTTACCAGGTTCATTCCTTCTTCGTAACGGACGATCAGATCTTCGAGCGCCAATTTGCCGGACTCCATCTGCTCGACAATTTTCTCGAGCCGATCCATTGCGGCCTCAAAGTTGAGTACCGTCTCGCGCGGTTTCGGTTTACTGCTCATGGGGAAAACGAAAGAATTAAGCACAGCTTAGCCAGTAAGAAAGAAGAAGGGTAGGGACGCCGCGGGGCGGCGCCCGCCGACTCACAAGCAAGATCGTCGCCGGATGCAAAGAAGCATCGGACGTAGCGAGGCTTAGGCGAAAAAAGATTCGCGTCCGTCAAAGACCTAAGGGAAAGTTCCCCTTTCCAGATTGACGGAAGATGCGCGTGTTCCAATTCCCTCAGCGCTGTCGCTCGAATCAAACGGCTCGAATCTCGTCATCCTCCACGTCATTTTACTCGATGTGGGATGCGGAGGCGCGTTTCGCACAGGAAGTCCGACAAAGTGATTTTATGGCGGAAATGATCCGCCGCCGTGATACATACGGCGCTGAGGGAGTGATGGGTGCGCTCGATTGCGCAACGCTCTACGCATTGACGCGCTGGCTTCGGCCAGTGGTGGTCGTGGAGTCCGGCGGGTTTCTTGGTATGTCCTCGGCCTTTATCCTGAAAGGCCTCCTGGATGAAAAGCTACAGACAGCAAAGCTCTACAGCATCGAATTGAGCGAAGATTGCGAGCAGGGTGCGCTAATTCCCGAGGAATTGCGATCCTCAGAGCAATTCATTCCGATGCGGGGCAGAATTGAAGACTTCCTCAAGCGGGATCAACTCCCTGCATCTATCGACATGTTCTTGCACGATAGCTCGCATAGCTATCGGCACATGCTCTGGGAATTCCGCCAGTTCTGGCCGCGTCTGCGCGATGGCGGATTACTAGTGTCACACGACGTGCAGATGAACGCCGCGTTTCCCGAATTCGTCGCCAGCACGTATGTGCATGACAAAAAAACCGGACGCCACGATCCGCAGCGAACGTCGCATTACGAATGGGGTCGCTGGGGCTATATCGGCTTCGCCGTTAAGAAGAGTTAAATCGCGGATAATGCGGATTTTACCGATTGGCGGGTGGTCGCCGCCGCGAACTGTTTTCGGCGTTCGCCGAAACGAACGTCTCACCGACAAATACGTCTCGGAATCAGAGGCTTCAAATCATCCAATCCGCTGCTTGTACGCCGCCGCGTCTTTCAACTGTTTGAGATCGTCGGGATTCTCGATCTTGAGAACGAATAACCACCCTTGCCCGTACGGTTCCCGGTTGATCAAGCCCGGATCGGCTTCGAGCGCCTTGTTCGCCTCGAGAACCGTGCCTTTCACCGGCGCGTAGATATCACTCGCCGCTTTCACTGATTCCACAACCGCGATCGGTTCTTTGGCGTTCACGTGCCGCTCGACTTTCGGCAACTCGACATAAACGACGTCGGTCAATTCCGATTGTGCGTGATCCGTGATGCCGACGCGGATGTTGTCGCCTTCGCGTTTAATCCATTCGTGGCTTTCGGTGTAGAGCAAATCGTCTGGGATCATCATGATGCTGGTTTTCTATAGAGAGGTTTCTTTTCAATCGTGGCGGGAAACTTTTTACCTCGAATTTCGATGTCGATTTCCGTGCCGATCTTCGCGTGCGCGGACGACACATACGCCATTCCAATGCCCCAGTTCAAGCTCGGAGAAAGTGTGCCGCTGGTCACTTCCCCAATCTGCTCGCCATTGTGAAAGACTGCGTAATGCGGCCGCGGCGGCGGACCCTTCTCTTTCATCCGAAACGGTACGAGCTTTTCGAGGACGCCTTCTTCTCTTATTGTTAGCATAAGTTCGCGGCCAATAAAGTTTGGCTTCATTAAATCGACAAAGAAGCCGAGACCAGCCTCAATCGGATTTCGGTCCGGAGACAGATCGGAACCGTTTAGCGGGTAACACATTTCGAGCCGGAGTGTGTCCCGCGCGCCCAGGCCGCAGGGTTTGATTCCAAAAGGTTTTCCCTTTTCGAGCGCGACATTCCAAAACTTCAGCGCATCAGTGGCGCGAAAGAAGACTTCAATGCCGTCTTCACCGGTGTAACCAGTCCGCGCGACGGAGACATTTGTTCCTTCAAATGCAAGATCGCGCATGCGATTTCGCCCTGGCGGCTCCATTTCTTTGCCGAAGAGCGCATGAAATAATTCGACCGTGCATGGACCCTGAATGGCCACTGCGCCAAAATCCGAGCTGCGACTTGTTAGGTTGCAGAGAGCAGCGGTGTCCCCGCGTGGGCGATTCAGAGAGAGCTTTTCCTTGAGGTGATTTTGCAGCCATGCAAAATCTTCATCCGCGCGAGCCGCGTTCACGACGAGCAAATACTTTTGCTCGTCAAAGCGATATACAATCAAATCGTCAATGATCCCGCCGCGGTCATTAAGCAAGAATGTGTACTGACCCATGGCGACGGCGAGCTTGTCGACGTTGTTGGTCAACATCCTATTCAACCAGGTGGCGGCGGCGCCCTCGCCGCCGACTTTCTGCGACGAGGGCGTCGCAGCCACGATGAACTGGCCCATGTGCGAAATGTCGAAGACGCCGACATTGTTCCGAACTGCATGGTGTTCCTCGACGATGCTGGTGTATTGCACCGGCATTAGCCAGCCGGCGAATGGAACCATCTTCGCGCCAAGACGCATGTGCGCGTCGTAAAGCGGCGTCCTTTTATGTGCGGCCTCGCTCACGGGCCAAGCTAAGCGGCGCTGTGATCATGCGCAAAGGTGGATCGGCTTCTCTGAAAACGATGCAATCAACGCGTTGGGGACAACGCGATCCACCTTGCACGCGAACTGCGCGACATTAGCTTGCGCCAGCAATGAGCTGGCTGGACAAACTCGAACGTCGGTTTGGTTTTCTTGGTGTTCCGGGCCTGATCCGCATCGTGATCGGCTTCACCGCCCTCGTTTATCTGTTGGTTTATCTTAATCGCGGGTTCGAATCGTTTCTCACGCTCGATCCCGTTTTGATTCTTCGAGGGCAAGTATGGCGACTGGTCACTTACATCTTCCTTCCACAGACATTCAGTCCACTTTGGGTAATTCTGGCGCTCTGGTTTCTTTGGTTCATCGGCGAAGGTCTCGAACGCGCGTGGGGGCCGTTCCGACTGACCCTCTATTTCGCCGTGGGGATGATTGGCACGACCGTCGCGGCATTCTTTTTCGGCAGCAATTTTTCCAATGGCATGCTCATCGCGTCGTTATTCTTCGCTTTCGCGCGATTCTATCCCGACGAAGTCATCTACATCCTTTTTATTTTGCCGGTCAAAATCAAATGGCTGGCGTGGGTTTTCGCGGTGTTTTTGCTGCTCGGATTTGTTCTGAGACCGAACTCTTATCGCGCTGCACTCGTTGCCGCGTTCGCGAACTATTTCATCTTCTTCGGGCCGGAAATCATTCATCAAGCGCGGCACCGCCAGGACGTTTCGGCACGGCGCAGACGTTTTGAGACCCAATCGAGGAGCGCAACTGAGACGCTCCATCGCTGCGCCGTCTGTGCCGCCACTGAGTTATCCGATCCGAACCTCGATTTCCGCGTCGCGCGCGATGGTGAAGAATATTGCATGGCGCATCTCCCGAAAGCGCAAACACCTACGACTTAGGTCGGGTCGGTTCACCCGAACCGCCTGACGCGATTGAGGTTAATCGCCTCTCCTTCTTGACCACCACATTTGCCGTCGGAAACTAGCGTGATGACTGACAAGAGTACCTGCGCTGGTTCCCGAGGAAGGCTGGCATTGTTTGCACCTGTTTTACCGGATCGAACAGGGCCAATGGCAGTTGCTCAGCCGCGAAGAAAAGAATGCTGCCAAAACAATTCTGTCATCTCTGGTCCAGGAAGTGCGCGCGATGGATTCGACGCAACTGCTCACGCTCGGCATGGTGACGCCGAAGGCGGACATTGGCTTCATGTTGATCACGCCGGATCTGCACAATGCCGCCAGAATCGAGAAACGGCTCTCCCTTTCGTTAGGTCCGGATGTGCTCACGCCAGTTTACAGTTATTTGTCGCTCACCGAGGAAAGCGAGTACATCACGACCGAGGAGGAATACACTGAAAGTCTTGAGCCGAGCGTTCGCAAAGATCCGGGAAAGCTCGATGAAGCGCTGGCGACATTTCGCGAGCGAATGAAACATTACCGGCAGGAGCGCGTTTATCCTACGCTGCCCGATTGGCCGGTGATTTGTTTCTATAACATGAGCAAGCGCCGTGGCGAACAGCGCAACTGGTACGCGCTGCCGTACGATGAACGTCGCAAGCTAATGAAGGGCCACGCCAATGTCGGTCGCGAGTTTGCCGGCAAAATCAAACAGCTCATCACTGGTTCCACAGGACTCGACGACGCCGAGTGGGGCGTGACGCTCTTCGCACGCGACACGTTCCAGATCAAAGCGATCGTTTACAAAATGCGGTTCGACCCCGTCAGCGCTGAGTACGCGGACTTCGGCGAATTTTACATCGGCATCCAATTACCGCTCGACGAATTGTTCCGGCGCTTGCAACTCTGAATTTGTAAACTGCGCTCTCTAAGCTTCGATCTGTACCCGCTTCCCTGTGGGAAGCGTGGCCCTGACGTAGTTGACGCTATCCTCACGTCGCCTACAGGGCGACGGCTACAGCAAATCAAAGCCGGGAAGCTGTCAGCTTCCCGTACAGCGGATTTGCAGTTAAAGTGTGCGGCGCTCGGATGGGTGACAGAGCGGTTGATTGTGCACGCCTGGAAAGCGTGTGTGCCGAAAGGCACCGGGGGTTCGAATCCCCCCCCATCCGCGGTTGATCTCCCGATCGTTTACCGCTTCTCGACCACGTGTAGTTTCTGTAGCAGCTTGACCATGCTGCCGTGCTTCAACACACCGCGGAAGTTTACGCCGGGGTAAATCATGCAATCCCGGCCGATCACCGAGCCGGGATTGATCACCGCGTTGCAGCCGATTTCCGTCCGGTCGCCGACGATCGCGCCGAATTTTCTTAATCCCGTTGGAATGCCGCCGTCTGGAGTGCTCACGGCGATCTCACGGTGATCGAGTTTTACGTTTGAGAGAATCACGCCCGCACCCAGATGGGCGTGGTAACCAATGATCGAATCACCCACATAATTGAAATGCGGCACCTGCACTTCATCGAATAGGATGGAATTTTTGAATTCGCAGGAGTTTCCCATGACTACGCCGTTACCGGCGATCACGTTTTCACGCACGTAGCAACCACTGCGAATTTGGCAGTTTTCCCCGATCCACGCCGGGCCCTTCAACACCGCGCCCTGTTCAACGATCGTTCCTTTGCCAACGAATACGCGATTGCTGATGAATGGCTTGCCAACTAGCTCGCCTAAAACGGCAGGTTTAAGACGAAATTGCAAATAACTCGCGATCTGTTTCAGCGCGTCCCAGGCATAGTTCTGGTTTTCGAATAACTTGGGGTGAGCCGTGCGTTCAAGGTCGAGAAGATTTCCAGGCGCAAACATTTTCAGTTTGGGATGTATGCGTTCGTTCACAGTTTTCCGAGTGTCACGTATTCGCCGGTTGGTTGCTGAAACCATTCAGGCAGCTCAATCCCCGAGTCCACGATACTTTCGTAGCAGTTTTGCGTGATCATGCCGCCCCGGGCGCTTTCGCCAAAGACTGCGTAGTTTTTTTCCGTCACGAACAACCTGTGCTCGGGCAACTTGGGCACATCATCCTTAAGGTCATCCATTGCCTTTGCGTTTGGAATGTGATCAGGCAAATGCTTGAACAGATATCGAAGAACTTTGGCGCGCATAATCTGATGGATCCATATTTGCGACCAGGTTTTTCTTTCGAGGTAAACATCGCCGAAAAGATTTTTCACCTTCTTAGGGTGGAGCGTGAATCTGGGCATGCTCAGCGTCGCCCTGCATCTGCAGAATAACAGGCCATCTATTCCCGGCGAACGCATGGCGTGAGAAATGAGGGTGGCGACCTTGTCTGTCGGAAATTCAATCGGGTATTTGTCGTCCACGCACCAGTAAATCCACTCTTGATCGTCAATATCTGCCAGTAAATGGAGGACTGTGCCCTTAATGTCTTCCGGCGCCGGGTGATACTTGATTCGGTTAGTGTCGGTTCCGCGAAGGTCCTGGTATGGAACATGAAACACGAAAGGATGATCCGGCCATAGCTGGTCGTATTTGAGAATGACATGTCGCGTGATCGCTCGATAGCGGTCACATGTGAGCACGATCGCATTTATTTTATCCCGCAAACTCATAACCAAACCGCTCAATATCTACTTTAAACTTCGCTGCAATGATATCTCTTGTCCGAGGAGTATAGTAATCAGTGTAATGACGCGCCCGGGGGTTTGCGCGCTGGTGTGGCAACTTCTCCTCCAAACCCAGCTTCTGCGCCACAAACGCCCAATCTTCATCGAGCCGCTCAAATTTCCCGATGAAATCGGCCAGCAGATTTCCATTGGGATCGACGAACCAATCCAGCTGAAACCGGTGCGGCGAGGAATGGACGCAGGTAGCGCTGCTGTATTGGATCCAATCGACAAATTGTTCGAAGCTCATCTCGTTTCTGAGCTGCAGCGCTTCTGTGCGCTCATACAGCGATACAACCCGGTCCCACGGATTGCGAACAAAGCCGAACTTAAAGTAGGTCTCGAATTGCTTGTTCCCGGCTTTTTTCCGGCGCTCTTCCGGCACCAGCAAATACAGCGCGCCGAAGATCCGGTTCTTTCTTCCGCCGTAGTGTGTCCACGATGTTTCCATCAGCTTTTTGATCTGCCACAAATTCAGATGCGGCTTCCATGCCTTACCGAGAATGGCCCGGACGCTGGTCGATCCAGTCTTGGGCACCTCAACGAAGATGCATCTATGCTTGTGCGAGATCACTATCCTACCGTGGTGAATTGGAGTAACGACCATTGTAGGGTAGGCGCTGCGCCTGCCAATCTTAATTGGGCCGCAGCAGTTGCAGGATGGGTCGGCCGGGACTCGAACCCGGAACCAACCCCGAATGCTTTCGGGACTGCTCTTACTCCACCGTTTTCTCTATTTCATTCAACGCGAAAATCGCCAGTTGCGGATTGTTTTTGCGTTTGAGCCGACGTTCCAAAGCGCGCGCCTCGATCATCGATGGTACTTGGCTCGCCGCGATGAGCATGATTTCTGCGCCGAAGCGGCGCGTGGTGTGATTACTTCCTCGTTTATGCTCCGCTAGGCGGCGCTCGAGGTTATCCGTCGCGCCGATGTAATATCGCCGCCCACCACGCAAAATATAAACCCAAGCCATAGAGAATCTGGGTCGGCCGGGACTCGAACCCGGAACCAACGCCTTAAAAGGGCGCTGCTCTACCGATTGAGCTACCGACCCGGAAAGCTTTAGTTTGTAACGCCCGCAAGATTTTTTCAATTCAGAACCAACCCCGAAAGCTTTCGGGGCTGCTCTACCGATTGAGCTACCGACCCGCGCGGGAAGCGTTCTGTAAAGTACATCGCACCTAATCGCAACATTGTAGGGCAGGCGCTCCGCCTGCCAATCGTAATGTATGCTAGCGATGCGCTTGCCCTACAGCCGCAGAGTCGTGAGCAAATCGCGAAGCGAATTTCGCGGCCGATCCAATTGAAACACTGACAGGCCCGCCGCCGTCGCCGCTTTCCAATCGCGTTCCGAATCATCGCCGGCATGGAGGACCTCGTTTGCGTTCAGGTGCATTACGTTTAGTGCGCGGCGATAGATTTCGGTATCCGGTTTGTCCGCGCCGAGCTCGCTGGAGACAAAAACGTGCGCAAAATATTTTGCGATTCCAAGATGTTGAAGAATGAATCGCAATCGCCCGTCAAAGTTCGAAATCACAGCGAGTCGAAAATGGCGTTGCAATAGCTCTAGCACTTCAGGCACTTCGGGATAGAGCTGCCAGACACCGGCCTCGGCGAAGTGTTCGTAAGCGACTTCGAAGAAATTGTCGCGGTCGAGTGCACTCAATGAAGGCGCGACCTGGTCGAGGACGCGACGAACAAGCTGGCGCCACCAACCTTTGTCATCATTTTCGCGCGGCCCACTGATTGCAGGTCGTGGCGGCATCGTTTTCCAAGCCGTGTGAAATGCCTTTTCGAGCTTCTTCGCATCCAGTCTCAGACCAATCTCACGACTGACCAGAGCGTAATGGTCGCCTATGGTCTTCGTGAGAAAAAAAAGCGTGCCGGCTGCGTCAAAGAAAATCGTTCTGATCACTTCAACGCAAACGTTCAACGTCCCACCTGCCGTACGCAATGTTGCCGCGGCAGGTGCTCAAGGTTTAACACCAGTGCAATACTGCATATCACTATTTTTTGATGGCAAATCCGCTCAACCTGCATTCCATGATTGCGTGCGATGAACGTTATTGACGAGTCGCTGCCCTTGCCGAACTGGACACAATCGGCCGGGGAGGAACTGGCGAATGGGATCAGCCATGGGATCGGGCTGGTGGGTGCGATAATCGGCACGCCGATTCTGCTTCTGGCAGCGATTCACCATGGCAACATCCCCTTTCTCATTGGTACGATCGTCTTTACCACGACGATGTTGCTGGTGTACCTGGCATCGACGCTGTATCACTGCTGGCCGCGGACACATACGAAATCCCTTCTCCAAGTACTAGATCACTCGGCGATTTTCTTGTTAATCGCGGGAACGTGCACGCCATTTGCCCTGGGCCCGTTACGTGGAGATGGCGGGGTAGCGATGCTCGGGATCGTCTGGGCACTCGCGCTTTTTGGCGTCATCATGAAAGCAACACGAGGCGTGGTGCGTCATCGGAGACTTGCGATGACTCTCTACCTCGGAACGGGCTGGATCGGACTCATCTTTATACGTCCACTTGCGCTGGCAATTCCGTTGTCGGCGCTCCTTTGTTTGATCGCTGGTGGCATCGCTTACACGGCGGGCACTTTATTTTTCGCGAATGAACGACAGCGCTATGCGCATTTCATCTGGCATCTATTTGTACTCGCCGGCACTAGCTGTCACTTTGCGGCGGTGTTTATTTGCGCGATCTGAAAAGCAGCGCGTGTACAGTTGGACAAGCTCGCCCGCGCGGCGGATTAATTGGTATGCTGCCGGTTGAGCACAACGATCCGATCAACGCGAAAATTCTCGCCGTCTCGGAAGACAGGATCGAAGGATTTGTTCGGGAGCCGTTTGAAGAGATTGCGAATCACTCCCGGGTAGGTGTCGAGATTGTGATGGCACGCATCGCCGCGATGTTGCGCGCAAAGACGATCCGGCGCGTCCGGCAAACTTTGCTCGCGACGAATTTGGCCAAGGGCGCGCTGGTGGCGTGGAAAGTTCCGGAAGACAAGATCGACGCCACGTTTGATTGGATGTTTCAACGGGATCCGTTCTCGGGCCACGTCGTGCTCCGCTCCACCGACACTGTCACCGCCGGGTCGGACTACAAACTCTGGACGACTCTGAAAGTTCCTCAGGGATTTTCGTTGCACGCGCATTGCGAACTTCTATCGAAAAAAGTAGGCGCGGAGCGTTTTCGTTTGATGCCGGCGAAAGGAATTTTTACTCTCGGCGTGGGACACGTTCGGCGGAAAGCGATTGAGCCGGGCGACAAGGCGGATCAGCCGGCAAAAATGATTCCAGTTCAGGTCGCCGAGTTAAGCGAGCAGGAATGGAATATTCTACTTGCTCTGAAGCGCGAGTTGGCGCCGGAGGAGATCACGCCGTCGCCATGGGTCGCACGCGCCAATGAAGCCGGGGTATCGCTCGACGAGTTTTTTCGAGTGGCCGAAGATTTAAGTGCGCGAAAGATTGTCGGGCGTTTCTCAACGTTTTTGGAACACGTCAAACCATCGGCCGGCGGTGTGCGGGTCACACGATTCAACGCGCTGTTTCATTGGGCAGTGCCGTCGGGCCGCGAAATCGAAGCCGGAGCTGAGGTTGGCCGTCATCACATTTTAACGCACTGCTACTGGCGCGAAGCCGGGCCGGAATTCAGAAACGTCAATATCATGGCTGTGGCGCATGGCACGGATAAACGATTGCTCCTCGGTCACAAAGCTGCCATCGATGAGCACCTGCGCGCGAGCGATATCCCGGTTTCTTACACGAACGTCTTCTGGGGCGGGCGCAGCGAGATCAAGCCTTCCGAAATTTCGCCTTCGGTTTATCGCGAGTGGTTGTCGCAGCAGGCGAAGACCTAACAGCTGCAAGTCCGCTCGAGAAGTTTTCGCGATACGTCAGATCCAGATTTCGCAGAATTGCGACGGCGAATTTCTGACGATCAACTTGCCGGCCTAATGCCATTGCGAGTGAAATGGCCCTGTCTTGGAGCTCAACGGGAAAATTGTCACGGAATTGATTTACGTTGATTCCAATCCCGACCACGGCCAGGTGTGGCGCGTTTTCTTGCGCGCGCATTTCCACCAGTACGCCGGCTACTTTGCGCCCGGAGAGTTGCAGATCGTTAGGCAATTTAATTACCGGCTCGAGGCCAAATTCCGTCCGAATAACATTGGAAATTGTTTCGACGGCCCAAATCGTGAGCCGCCCCGAATTGCGGAGTTGAATGTGGGGCCGTAACAGAATTGAAAACCAAAGCCCTTTTCCCGCTGCTGATTCCCATCGGTTGCCAGGCTGACCGCGTCCTGCGGTTTGATGCTCGGCCAAAACGACGAAACCCTCTTTTGTGGAAGGCGGACCATGCCTCGACACGACCTGCAAGATGGCATCGTTCGTCGAGCCAGTCCGTTCGAGCACGATGATCTCGCCGCCGATAATGGCCCTGGGAAGTTCGGCTTTCAGCTGATCAGGGATTAGTCGGTCCAACTTCTCAGCCGTGGACATGAGTTATTTCCAGTGCGAGATCGATGGCGCGGGCGGCGTTGGTTAGTGCGCCGATTGAAATGTAATCGACGCCCGTAGCTGCGATCCGCCTGACGTTTTTCAGTGTGATACCGCCACTCGCTTCGAACTTGATGTTGTTCCTTCTCAAGGCCAGAGCTTCCCGAATTTGAGCGGGCGCCATGTTGTCCAGCAGGATGACGTCTATCCCGTCGACTTCGACAAAAGCACGCGCCTGCTCTAAATCGTCTGCCTCCACTTCGATTCGGATGTCTGGTCGTTGCGTGCGAAGCCGGCGAATTTGATCGGCGAACCCGGAAAGACCTCCAAGCGCGGCGAGATGGTTGTCCTTTACGAGAACCATGTCGTACAAGCCGGAACGGTGATTCACGCCGCCACCGGCGACTACGGCTGCCTTTTCCAATGCGCGCAGCCCCGGGGTCGTTTTGCGTGTGTCGAGTATTTTCGCGGGATGATTGCCGACGGCGTCAACAAATTGGCGGGTGAGCGTTGCGATACCGCAGAGGCGTTGCAGAAAATTCAGAGCAACGCGTTCTGATTTGAGAATCGAACGGGCCAAGCCCCGAACTTCGACGACTACGTCGCCAGCAACCGTGGCATCGCCATCCGGGTGAACGATCTGGATATCAGTCGCAGAATCGACCTTCCGAAAAACCTCCGCGGCGGTCCCGGTGCCGGCAACCACCGCTGGTTCACGCGCAATGATCCGTCCGGTTGCGCGCAGCGTTTCGGGCACGAAAAACTCAGTCGTGATGTCGCCAGTGCCGATGTCTTCCTTCAAGGCAGCAGCGATTGGATCGGAATCGTCAGGCTTCATGGAGGAGACGGGCCTCATAATACCTATGAAATGCGAGCCCGTCTATCATGCATCCGGTGTTCGCTACGCTCGGAAATATCGCAACGGGCCCGGTTGGAATCGGCGTCCTCGCTGCTTCTCAGATGGTATCCGTACAAAAATTGATTCGGGCAGCGCACGCTAAGGAGAAACAACTTCCAAAGGAACTCGTGCAACCGCCCGAATCGCCTTAACCTGTTTTATTCGACAGTCTAGGGAAGCGCGTGTTCGAACTTTTTTACCAAAAATTCGTGTCTGGTCGTATTTCCGGTACCCGGAGCTTGTCCGAGAACGGAAGCTCAGAAGGTCGGCCTCGCTTTACAAAAGATTTCCCTGCACAACGGTCGCAACGCGGGCTGCTTCGTCGCGCACCTCCTGCAGAAGCGATTTAAACTCACATTTTTCCAAGGCTGCTATCAGGGTGGGATAATCGGGCTTGATTCGCAGCTCGTCGATGGCCACAGGCAATTCCATATCGCAGTCCAAATCGACCATTTTCCGGTTTTGCAATGCCTGCTCGCGAGCGCTGGCTAGTTTCTCCCGGGTGCGCATGTTTTTTACCTTGTCGATGTTGTTCAGTAACAGTTGCAGACCACCGAAGTCGCGTATCAACGCGGCGGCACTTTTACGGCCTATTCCAATTCCCGGGATGTTGTCGACCGAATCGCCCGTCAACGCGAGCACGTCGGCGATGAGCGGCGGCGTGACCTCCCATTTCGCTGTGACATGGTCTTCGCCGAGCAAAGCGAATGCGTCCTTGGGCGACGCCAGGTCGGCTTTCGCTGTCGTATAGACTTTCACGCAAGGGCCAACGAGTTGAAACAAATCTTTGTCGTTGGTCGCGAGCACGACTTCCATTCCGGGCCGTTTGCAGGCGGCAATGGCATAGCAGCCCATGAGGTCATCGGCCTCGGTATCCGGAAGGGAAATATTTCGGAAGCCCAGCAAAGGTGTAAGCTTTTGAATAAATTCAAGCTGCGGGATCATGGGTTTGGGCATCTCTTTACGCGTTTCCTTATAAGCAGGTTGCAGCTCTACTCGCCTCTGTGGCAGACCCTCGTCCCATACCACTGCGCCCAGCTCGGGTTGCAAATGCTTCACCATTAATCGCAGCGTCTTCGTGAAACCGAAAATGGCATTGGTCGGTTCGCCTCGGGAATTCGATAGATTCGGAATAGCGAAAAATGAGCGGTAGACGTAGTAATGACCATCGATAAGCAGCAGTTTCATTGCAGGCTAATGCTGGATTCTGAATGCATGATGCTGGATGATCAAGGGATGACCAAGGAATGGATCGTGCGTGTGCAGGGCAGGGAATACGGCCCAGCGGACATCCAGACTCTCCGCGAATGGAAAACAGAAGGTAGATTGCTCCCGGCGAATGACGCCCGCCGCGCCGATGTCGATCTTTGGACAACAGCAGCGGAAATTCCTGGTCTCTTTGATTTAGAGGCGCGCGCCGCGGCGAGCACCGAGCGACTGACACAACCACCGTTGCAAGTCTCGCACCCCAACTTTACTCGGGTTTTAGCCAAGACATTTCAGATTTACCGAAAAGGTTTTTTACAATTTCTTGGTCTCATCCTGCTGATCTTATTGCCCTCGATATGTAGCCAGTTAACGACTGCGTTCGTGCAACCGCCACACGGCTCCAATGTCGATGCCCGTTCGGTCCTCGCCGCGGGTTTTGCCTTTGTCATGTTCATCCTCTCCATTGTGATGTGGCCGATTTACATCGCTGGAATCCAAATCCTCACGGCTGAAATTGCGCAAGGACATCGGCCCGGTCTGGTCGCAGTACTCAATGACGCGGTCAGGTTTTGGCCGCGCGTCGCCGCGCTATGCATCTTCGTGTTTGTCGTTTTCGGCGCGCTCACGCTATTTGGGTTCGGAATAGCCCTTACAGTTGTGGCTGGCGGGTCTTCATTGCTGTTGATTTTTGTCGCGCTGGCTTTGCTCGTGCTGCAAGTCTGGATGTTCGGGCGCTTTTTCGTTAATGTCCTTTTCTGGCAGCAGTTTGCCGTGCTCGAGAGCGACGGATTCATTGATTCGTTGCGTCAAAGCCGGGATCTCGCGCGCAGCGGACGGGATCTTCCATGGTTTCAACGTCCAATGTGGCGAGGGGCATTCGTTGCGTCGATTTGGTGTGCATTTGTGCTGGCGATCAAGCTCGGTCCGGAGTGGTCAACGCTGCAGCATTACTTCAACGAAGTGACAACCACGCAAGATCCACAGGCGCTGCTGCAACGAATGACTGAGATCCAGCAAGCCGGCGGCTTCGACATTTCCGCTTTCGCTTTGGGCATTCTCGAAGAAATTCTCCGGCCGTTGCTGGGCATCGCCTTCGTGGTCGTTTATCTCGACAGCAAACTTGACCGGCCTTCACATATGGAACCAATTGCAAGCGCTGGCGAAGACGACACCGTTGGCTAGTACTTCCGAGATCGTGATCGTAATTGCAAGCGCGCCCGGTAAAGCGCGCTTCTGTTTTCAGGCCGATCCAGTTGCCGAGGTGAAACCAGCCGCCGGCCACAAGATAGTAAAGCGGAATATCCCTGCCGCGTCAGGCTGATCGCCTGCTTCGCAGAACGAGCGGGGCAATCGCGCTGAAATAACGGCCGGTATAAATCAGGTATCCGATAAACGACACAATTTGGACACTAATCAACCAGAGATGACCGCCGCGCGCGATGAACAAATCAGGCCAGCGCCAAATGGCGACTGCACAGGCGAGATTAAATAAAACGAGCAGCGGAACAAGTACCCGAATATTGAGCAACTGATCGGACCTGGCGCGGGCGTAAAGGGTGCGCTCGGAATCGTGGCGCGATTCGGCGATGCCCGCGCGAATCAGCCGCATGTCGTAAATGAACAGCAGCCAAACAATCGCTGCATAGCCGGCACTTAGTCGAAACCATGCGAGAGGATTGTCGAGGCGGCTGAAAAGAATTGCCTCCCCCAGGGCGCAGGCGATGTAAAAAAAGTTGTGCCCGAACTCAAGTGGCCAGCGGATCAGTGTGAGCGTGTGAATCACCGAGCGTGACCAAAAGATGAAGATCACGCACAACCCAGCCGCAATGTAGGGAAACGCATGGGCATGCTGCATCGACAGCAGTGCGCGAGCGTTGTCCGTCAGAAAAAACAGTGCCACGCCCTGGATGATGCTAACGAGTGTCAACTCGATGTTGATAACAAAAGAATCGAGTTCGCGACGTGCATCATCAGGGAAGTTCATCGATCGATCGTTAGCGCTTCGGTTGTTGAACTGTCAAGCCAGGACATCAACCGGATACCGCGCAGTGAAATTTTGTCTCGACGTTCGAAGTATCCTTGCTTCGGTTGTGTCAGATTAGACCATGATGATCTTCAATCGCTTTGTAACGGATTTGAGGTAAGTCGTTGAAATCGCGGCGCTTATCGGCATGCCTTGCCGGGAACCGTTTCTGGCACGCGGGACGCTACCCCAGGTTGTTGAATTCAATTCTCAATTCTAAGAAAGGAGATTTCAAAACTATGGATCTAATTCGTTATCAAACTCCAGATGCAACGCCCTGGTTGGCGTCGGATCGCTGGAGCAATCTGAGGGACGAGATGAACTCGTTCTTTGACACGCCGTTCTGGTCTGGTTTCGGACGCACCAGCCAACTGTTTACCGGTTGGTCGCCTGCACTCGACCTTTACGAAAGTGGCGACCATCTGATCGCAGTGGTTGAGTTGCCCGGAATGCGCAAGGAAGACATCGACATTTCTTTGCATGACGGGACGTTGACCATCAGCGGTGAGCGCAAACGGGAGAGCAACAATGGCGAGAAAGCCCAGCGCACCGAGCGCTATGTGGGCACATTCCGCCGCAGTATCGCACTCCCCACGCGCGTGGACGCAAGTAAAGTCAATGCCACCTATCAGGATGGGATTCTCAAGGTGACTTTGCCCAAGGCTGAAGAAGCTAAACCAAAACAAATCCCGGTCAGCTAAACCAGAAAACTGAAAGGAAATTTCACCATGAACACTCTCACCAGAGAAACTCGCGAATCTGATCGCGCGCATGCGAAACAGTTTACTACTCCGCCGGCCAGCGTCATAGAGATTGGCGACGGCTATACGCTCGAGATTGAGATGCCGGGCGTTAAGAAGGACGACCTCGATATTTCGGTCGAAAACAATGATCTGACAATTACCGGACGGCGTTCGCTTCCAGCAGTGGAAGGAACGCTGATTCATGGCGAATCACGCCCGGAAAATTTCCGGCGTGTGTTCGAACTCGATCCGTCGATCGACGCCAACAAAATCAGCGCAAAAATCGAACAGGGCCTTGCGATATTGACTCTGCCCAAAGCAGAACACGTCAAGCCGCGCAAGATCACTGTCTCGTAGGGATCTGCATTGTCGAAATCCTAAGGCCGCGAGCGTTAAGCTCGCGGCCTTTTTCGTAGCTCCGGGTCGAAGCCGGTCGCTTTTCTGCTTGGCGAATGGTCGCCTGCGCCTTAGTTAGAGGTTCCTGATATGGCGACAAAGACTGAAGAGAAAGCAGCCGTTGACAGACTGACTGCCGCGCGAAACAAAAACCTCGATCTGGCGATCCAGCAGATTGCAAAGGACTACGGCGAAGGCGCGATCATGCGTTTAGGCGGGGAGAGGATTGTTGATATCGACGTCATTCCCACTGGAAACATTTTGATCGACCGTGCGCTCGGAGTCGGTGGATTCCCCCGTGGACGAGTGGTTGAGATTTTCGGCCCGGAATCGTCTGGCAAGACAACGCTTGCGCTCACGGTTATTGCTCAGGCGCAAAAGCGCGGCGGACTCGCAGCATTTATTGACGTCGAGCATGCGCTCGATCCTGCCTACGCAAAAAGACTTGGGGTTAACCTCGACGATCTACTCGTCTCTCAGCCGAGCTCCGGCGAGGAAGCGCTGCGGATTTGCGAGACGCTCGTCCGGTCCAACGCCCTGGACGTCATCGTCCTTGATTCGGTGGCCGCGCTGGTGACCAGAGCGGAACTCGAAGGTGAGATCGGCGACACCACCGTCGGTGCGCAGGCGCGTTTGATGAGCGCGGCTCTGCGTAAACTCACTTCGCTCATTTCGAAGGCACGGACCTGTTGCATTTTCACTAATCAAATCCGAGAAAAAATTGGGGTGATGTTTGGAAATCCTGAAACGACTCCCGGCGGAAAAGCTTTAAAGTTCTATGCCAGTATGCGCGTCGATATCCGCAGGATCGGCGCAATCAAGCAGACCGACGGCGTCGTCACCGGCAACCGCACGCGAATTAAAGTGGTAAAGAACAAGGTGGCGCCACCGTTTACCGAGGCCGAGTTCGACATCATGTATAACGAGGGAATTTCGTCAGCCGGCGCTCTTCTCGACGTAGCGTTGGAAAAGCAGGTTATCGAAAAACGGGGTTCCTGGCTAAATTACAAGGGGACGCAGCTTGCTCAGGGCCGCGACGCCGCGAAAGAAGTTTTGAAGAACGACAAAGCTCTTTACGACGAAATCGAGTCGGCCGTTAAAGCGAAGCTGGACGAAGAGAAAAGCTAGTGTCGTAGCACAGCCATCCTGGCTGTTGGACCGACGGGCATGTTGGCTGGCGCCGAATCGCTACAGGGGCGCACCAGGCTTGAGCTGCGGTTTCAGGTTTCCTTAACTTCGTGTTTATTCCAAGTCATGACTTCGACTGAGATCCGGCAATCATTTCTCGATTTCTTTCGCGAGAAAAAGCACACCATTGTGCCGTCGTCATCGTTGCTGCCGGACGCGCCGAATCTGCTTTTCACCAATGCCGGCATGAACCAGTTCGTGCCGATTTTTCTCGGCCAGCAGAAACCTCCGTGGAAACCGCCGCGCGCGACCGACACACAAAAATGCATTCGTGCGGGCGGGAAACATAACGACCTCGAAGACGTCGGGCTCGACACGTATCACCACACATTTTTCGAGATGCTCGGCAACTGGAGCTTTGGCGATTATTTCAAGAAAGAAGCAATCGAGTGGGCGTGGGAATTACTGGTCGAACGCTGGAAATTTCCGCCGCAACGGCTGTATACGACGGTTTACCAGCCCGGCCCGGGTGAGCCGAGCGAAGTTCGATCAGGAAGCGAATCGATCATTGGGCCCATGTGTTTCGCGAAGCCGATCTGGATCCAAAGGTTCACATTCTCAGCAGCGGTAAGGCAGACAATTTCTGGATGATGGGCGACACCGGGCCGTGCGGGCCATGTTCGGAGGTTCATATCGATCTTACGCCAGGCGGCGATACGCGTGGCACGCTCGTGAACAAGAATGATCCGCGTTGCATTGAGATTTGGAACTTGGTGTTCATCCAGTTCAATGCGAACCCGGACGGCTCATTCACGCCTTTGCCGCAACGCCACGTCGATACTGGAATGGGTTTCGAGCGCGCTGTCGCAATCATTCAAGGCACCAAGAATCTCACCGATTTTTCCAAAACAATTTCGAATTACCAGACCAACGTCTTTCGCCCGATCTTCGATGAGCTGGAAAAACTGAGCGGCAAAAAATACGCGGGCACGCTGCCGGATGTGCATGGGAGCACACCCGACCCGGTTGTGGCGATCGGCGGTTCGCCGATCGAGAAAGTCGCCGCGGGCCGCGGCGACCAGCACGCCAGCGGCGTGCGCTCCCCAGAACAAATCCAAATCGACATCGCGTTTCGTGTAATTGCCGATCACATCCGGGCGCTAAGTTTCGCAATTGCCGACGGAATCATTCCGTCGAACGAAGGCCGCGGTTACGTTTTGCGCAGAATTCTGCGGCGCGCGGTGCGTTACGGTCGCTGGTTGGGATTTCACGAACCGTTCTTCTTCAAGCTTGTCGACGCCGTCGCGAAAACCATGGGCGATGTTTTTCCAGAAGTGCGCGAGAAACAAAAGCACGTTAAAGAAAGCATTAAGCGGGAGGAAGAATCGTTTAACAAGACGCTCGATAGGGGAATTGAGCTATTCGAAGGCGTAGTTTTGTTTAACAGCATTTCTGCGGCAGCAAAAGAACAAGGGTATCAGGTCAAGAAGGAATATTTCGGTCGATCGAGCGACCCGAATCTAGAAGAGTTTACGATCTGGCTGAGTCAGGGTCCGCAGCCAGTTGTGGATCTAGATGCTTCACAAGTTCGCGCTGGGGAATGGCGCGAATTCATTAGCGGTACGCCAGCGGTCTCAGCGGAGGATACGTTTAAGTTGTACGACACGTATGGCTTTCCGATTGATTTAACGGAACTGGTGGCACGGGAACGAGGGCTAACCGTTGACGTTGCTGGCTTTGAGAAGTTGATGGACGAACAGCGCGAACGCGCGCGCAAAGCCCAGAAAAAAGAAACGATCGCAGTTGAAGGTGAACTTGGTGCGACTCCTACGAAGTTTCTCGGTCACGATTTCTTGGAAACTGAATCAGTGGTTGAAGCGGTCTTACCCGGGCAAAAATCTGAAGAAGTGGCGGTGGTTCTCGATCAAACGCCGCTTTACGCCGAGATGGGCGGACAAGTTGGCGATCGCGGACTGCTTCATGTGCCCGGGCATGATCGGACAGAAGTTGGTCAACTTCGCGTGATCGATACCCAGAAACGCGGCGATGTCTTCGTTCATCGCGCGCAAGTGCTTGAAGGTCGTGCGCCGGAACCTGGCGAGGCGGTTCGGGTCTCGGTGGATGCGGATCGACGGAAATTGATTCAGGGTCATCACACCGTGACGCACTTGTTGCACTGGGCACTGCACGAAGTCGTCTCGCGTGATGCTTCACAAAAGGGAAGCTACGTCGGACCCGACAAGTTGACGTTCGACTTTTCAAGCGCACCGCTCACGCAAGAACAGAAGCGCAACGTAGAGAAATTGGTGAATGAGAAAATCGCGGAGAATGCGCCGGTTTCGTGGACTGAAATTCCGTTCGGCGAAGCGAAACAGCGGAAAGACATCATTCAGTTTTTCGGCGAGAAATACGGCGACATGGTGCGCGTGCTGCAGATTGGCGGAGCGCCGCATGCGCTTAATGGTTACTCGATGGAACTTTGCGGCGGAACGCACGTCACAGCAACGGGCGAAATCGGGCCATTCCGGATTGTGAAAGAGGAAGCGATTGCGGCAGGGACCCGCCGGATTGAAGCGGTCGCAGGTGACGCGGCGCGCGCATGGGCGGTCGAAGAAGCTGCACGACAACAGCAAAAATTTGAAAGCTTCGCGCGCAAGAAGGCTGACATTCCAGCGCTGCCTGATTTTGAGACTGAAAGTGACACCGCTGGAATGCTGCAACAGATCGACGCGCGCGCGGCGCATGTCGAAAAGATCGAGGCCGAAGTGCACGATTGGGAAAAGAAAACGACCAAAGCTGCGGAGGCAGAAGTGAGAAGCCGCGCTGCTCAAATCGCCAGCGACCTGGCGCGATTGCACGCCGGAAAAAGCTTCTGCGTAGGCGAAGTGGCGAATGCTGATGCGAAGTTGCTCCAGGCTGTCGCCGACGCACTGAAGCCCTCGTTCAGCGGCTCAATTTTTCTCGTGGGCGCAAAAGGCGGAAACGTTGCATTAATCGCTGTGGTTCCGAAGGAACGCACTTCGCAATTTCAGGCGAACAAATTGGTCCAGCAGATCGCACCGATCGTGGCCGGAAAAGGCGGCGGCCGCGCGGAGAGCGCCCAAGGCGCCGGCAAAGACCCGAGCAAAATTGGTGAGGCGCTGGCAAAAGCGCGCGAACTTCTGAGCTAAAGTCGGCGAATGTAGCCACGGCCCTGTGGGCCGCCTCCGCGTTTTAAGCAAACATGAACTGGGAGACCGGCCACGGCCGGTGGCTACAATAGTTTACGGTGCGCTAGCGGTCGGCGCTCGCGCGTGTTTCACGAGCAGCTTCGGGTTCTTGCCGTGCAGCGACCTTCGATAAATCGACGGCTGGCTTTCGTTTTCCTTTTGCATGATGCAGAGGAAATCATTGGCACCCCGCCAAAACGGTCCCCAAACAAAATCATCTTTGCCCGTGTCGCGCTCCGCCTCCTCGGCGTTGAGATCGTCGGCAACATCGACAACGACCATGTGTCGCTCGCTTTTTCGGCGGTGTTGATGATTTTCTTCATGGCAGTGCAAGCGTAGCAAAGAAGGTCGCGGCGAGCGCGAATACGAGGACGATCAGATACACAAATCCGCCGAAGAAGAATTTGAAAATACTGAAGAACCAGCCCTGTCGGTAAACATAGCGGACGGACAAAAGAATTTGCGTCACAAACGCGATCCAGAGAAGCGCGATGATCCAGCCTGCGATTGGACCCGGCGTGACACGATTGAGCCCGATGGTTGCGAGCACGGTCAGCATGATGCCGGTGTAAGCGAAGGTGTGAATGTGCAGCGCGTAAATCAAATGGTCGATGTAAAGGATGTGACGGCGGATGTACAGGATTTTCAAAACAAGTGCGAAGAGCGGAATGCAGCAGAGCATCATGTAAGGCAAATTGCTGAACAGTGTGCTGATAAAGAGCCCCATTTTCGTTCCTTTTTCGCCCATCTTCTCTTTCGCGTGAGCTTCGATCCAGCGCTCGAAAGGAGTGGTCGATTTGGCGTCGTCAAAAACGACGAACGGTCGCTCGCCTATTTTTCCATATTCCTTCTTTTGCTCATTCGCGCTCGGCTCCGCCTGAAGCGGAACTGCATTCGTTCCGGGTGAAGGCGAAAGCGTCGCCGGTGCAGGTGAGGGTGCGTTCGCGAGAGCCGCGGGAGCAGGGGAAGGCGAAGAATCCCGTAACAATGCCTCCAATTTTTCTCGTGCTACAGGTGGCAAATCTTCCTTCTTTAGTTCGGCTGCCAACTCTGCTCGATCTTTTGGACCGATTTTGCTCGCGTCAAAGTGTATCCCTTTTGCTCCGTAATTCACCGCAAAGAAAAACAGGATGCTTGCCAGTAGATAAAGCCGAAGTGGATTCGCATAGCGGACTCGCTTGCCGGCTAGAAACGCGTTAGTCAACCGCCACGGTTTGAAGATGAGAAGCGCAATTGTAGCGAAAAATTTCGAATCCCAATTCAGGAACTCGTCGAGTAGATCGGCGATAACGTGCCGGAAAGAGCGGCGGTAGTCGACTGCCGGTTGTCCGCAGTGCGCGCACCAATGGCCCTGCAATTCAGCGCCGCAATTCTCACAGTGTGTCAGTGGTTTATCTTGATCTTTCTTTCGGCGAAACCATCGCCGGCCGGGAGTTCCGCCCTCAACAGCGGAAATTGCTGTGTCGCCGAGAACAATTTTTGCCAGCTCATCGGCCATATGACGGCGAGCTTACAAAAACATTTTGTCGGCGTCTATGAGCATCAACGCGCGCCTGCTCGATTCGCGTCTGTGCAAGCTTTGGATTGACCTCGCGAACTGGTTGATGAGACGATCTCGCACGGTGGCACTTCAACTCTTCAAAACGAAAAGCCCGGATCATCTCATCGCCGAAGCAGAGGCGCCGGACCGACAGATGAAACGCACACTCGGGCCGCTCGCACTGACCTGCATCGGCATCGGAGCAGTCATTGGCGCGGGAATTTTCTCGCTCACCGGAACCGCGGCGGCAGGCCAGACATTTGCCTCGGGTCTTGAAACGCCAGTCATCAATTTTATTCAAGCCTGGTTCTCTGGTACAGGCGTTGTGCTTGGTCGCGCGGGCGCAGGCCCTGCCATTGCCGTGTCCTTCATCGTGGCCGGCGTCGCTTGCGCGTTCGCTGCGTTTTGTTACGCCGAGCTCGCGTCGATGATTCCCGTCGCAGGATCTGCTTATACTTACTCGTACGCGACACTCGGCGAGATCGTGGCGTGGATCATTGGTTGGGACCTGATCCTGGAATACGCCGTTGGCAACATGGCCGTCGCCGTAAGCTGGTCGGGTTATTTCGTTCAACTATGCGACAGCCTGTTTCATTTGAGGTTTCCGCTATGGCTCGTGAATGATCATCAGACTGCTGCAGACTTGGTCGCGAAAGGAGGCGCGGCCTTGGAAGGTTATTCGTCTACTGCCTTGCCAGTCATCGCGGGTCACTCGATTGCCTTTAACCTACCTGCGCTCCTCATCGTCGCCGCCGTGACCGCGATTTTGGTTTACGGAATTCGTGAGAGTGCGCGCACGAACACTACGATTGTTATCATCAAAGTAGCGGTCGTCGTGTTCGTTATCGCTTTTGGCGCATTCATGGTGAATCCGACGCACTGGCATCCTTTCATGCCGCACGGCTTTGCCGGTCTAATGAGCGGCGCTGCGATTGTGTTCTTTGCCTTTATCGGCTTCGATGCGGTGTCGACCACAGCTGAAGAAACCCGCAATCCGCAGCGTGACATGCCGATTGGGATCATTGTCAGTCTGATCATCTGCACGGTGCTGTACGTGCTGATGGCGGCCGTGCTTACCGGGATCAAAAAATACACGATCTATGCTGGCGACGCGGCCGCAGTTGCTACAGCGTTTGCGAGCAAACCGTGGGCGCAGGCGCTGGTGAGTGCGGGTGCGCTTGCAGGCACGACTTCAGTGCTGCTCGTGTTTCAGCTTGGGCAGCCGCGGATTTTCATGGCCATGGCGCGCGACGGTTTGTTGCCGGCATATTTCGCTAAAATTCATCCGCGCTTTCGCACACCTCACGTCACCACGATTTGGACGGGAGTTGTAGTCGGCGCCGTGGCGATGGTGACAAATATCGGCGAGCTTGCCGACCTGACCAATATCGGAACGCTCTTCGCATTTATTCTAGTTTGCCTCGGTGTGAACGTGCTGCGTCGCGTTAACCCGGAACGACCACGCCCCTTTCGCGTGCCGTTCGTTCCGGTTTTCCCGCTGCTCGGCGTATTCATGTGCCTCGCGCTGATGTTGAGCCTGCCGGTGATGACGTGGATTCGGTTTGTCGTATGGCTGGGAATTGGGCTGGTGATTTATTTCTTTTACAGTGTGCGCCACAGCAAACTCCGCCGCGGCATCGACGTTGGACCTACCGAAGACATTCCTCCGCCGCTTATCAAGACGTAAGATTCGAATCACGCTCGATGGCACAGCTCAAGGATTCCCCCGCAAAACATACGGTTCGCGTGGGCCGCAAGAGCGATTCGGTCTGATGTGACAAAACCTGGGAGCGGTCACATAGTTTTGCATGGTCGAAGTCTCAGTTAAATACACCGGCGACTTACATTGCGACGCCACGCACGGCCCGTCGCAATCAAACATTTCCACCGACGCGCCGAGCGACAACAAGGGCAAAGGCGAAACATTCTCGCCCACCGACCTCGTCGCTACGGCTCTAGCCACGTGCATCAGCACGACTATGGGAATTAAAGCGGAGGACCTCGGAGTGGATCTGCGTGGCATGACCGTGTCGGTGCAAAAGGAGATGTCGAAAGATGCGCCGCGTCGGATAGTCGGCTTGCCATCAGAGGTCCATATCCCGCTTCCACCTGATTCGCCGCATCGCAAGGTGTTGGAGCAAACCGCGCTCAATTGCCCGGTGCACAAGAGCCTGCCGCCGGAAATTCATCGCCCGACGAAATTTTTCTGGGAAGGATAAGATAGGGTAGGAATCGCGCTCCGAGCCGTCCCACAAATTTTGTCTTCTTTCAAGCAGGTTCGGTCGCACAACATTAGGCCGGATGCGCAAACCGCTTTGAAAGATTCCTCTACACAGAACAACAGCCCTGAAAGGGCGGCATCCAAGAACCAAATCTAGCGGACGCCCCGTGTCGACATCCATATCGACCCGCACAGTCTGGTTCGAAACAACCGTAAATCGTTGTGGTCTCGCGCGAACATGACCGCGTGCGCGTCCTTGCACATCTAAAACATAATCGCCCGGCGGTAATGCGGTGCGATAGTTTCCATTTCCGTCCGCAGTAACCCGCGCGATCTCTTTTTTTCCGCCCTGGCTCAAGATGATCAGCGGATATTGGGCATAGTTTTCAGCCGTGATCGCAGAAACGTTTCCATCGGCAAGCTCGACCTCCTTCCCCGAAATGATCTTCAAATGTCCTTCCACGAAGCCGGGCAACTCAGTGGCCATGCCAGCGACAACCAAAAAGATGCAAACGGCAATGAGACACTTAAGGAATGAATACATGGCGGCAGCCCAATTGGAATTTACCGCTTGAACAATTAGATGCCTAACCGCGTTACGCGTTCATTTAGAGTAGAAGCCGCGTTGCTTCAACAACCAGGCGAGACGCCTGATCGCGCCACAGAGCTGATCAGCACGGCCAATCCGTCCCGAAGCGGCGAACGCTGTGCCACGCAAAAAAATGGGCGGGACAGCTTTTCACTATCCCGCCCAAAGAAACTTAAACCCAAATTTTACGGCAGTTTCAGTTTCCAAGCGCTGCGTCCGTGCGTAGCGGCGTAGAGAACCCGCGCACTGGGCACGATTGTGAGGCCTGCGACCTCAACCATGGGCAGTCCCGTGCCAGCGGTTACCCATGAACCCGAGCCGTTGGCGAGGAGCATAACGCCCCAGTCATTCGAGACATAGAGGTCGCCGTTCCTATCACGGGCGATGCCGGTCGCTGGGAAGTCCGGGAACGGGGTTCCACCTGGGTTGTCGAGGCTCGTCCAGGTCGCCGTCGAAGGCGCGCTGCGCGTCACATCGAACACGTGGCCTGGCGTCGCCGAGGTCAGGGAGCTATAGCTTGAGTATACCATCCAGGCGTGACTTGGATTCGCCGGATCGATTGTGATACCGCTAACAAATCGATTCGGATCGACACTTGAGGAGGAGTCAAGGCGCTCCCAGACGACTGAGCCTGCCGCTGCATCGGCGTTGCTCGAGAAGAATACACGGCCGGTTGACGTCGCCGCCCACATTGTACTGGAATCGGTTGAACTCCGGACGACTGCCGCAACAGTGCCGCCGGAGCGATCGCCCCATGAAGACGATGTCAGGTTGGTCGATGGAACACCGTTTCCGATGATGACGAAGTCGCCGCAGAGCGGGTCCGAACCCGAGGTGGTGAACTCAGGGCAGTTCGTCTCCAGATACGCCTGGTCTCCGCCCCAATCCTGCGTCCGCCACACGCTCTGCTCACCTACGAAAATCGTCCCGGCGACGACAGGATCGGCGATGATCGGTTTGTAGAATGCCGAAGTCTCGGCAAACAGCGGCCCCGAGATAACGACCCACTTGCTCGGATCGCCATTCTGGAAGTTCGCATCCGTGTAATTTGCGAAGAAGGTGTTGAAGCGCTGCGCGGAATTGCCGAGGTTGAAACCCGACTGGCCACCGTCGCCGTAAATGATCTGATTCCAAGCGACCGACGCGCTGTAGGTTTCGAAGGTGCCATTGTCCTGATTCCCACCTTGCAAATGTTTGGCATTGTTTGGATCAACCGAAACACTCTGGAATTGAATGGTCGAGAGCCCCTTGTTTAGGCTGAAGAGGTGCTTCGGCACTTGGGACAAAAGTTGTTGGCACAGCGCGAGGTCATCTCCGCTGAGCCCGCGGACGTTGCCGCACTGCGATGAGATGTTCGCGAACACTCCGTCCGAGCGCACCAGACCGCCGTCGGAGCCGTCGAAGAAGAGGCCCGGGTCACTTGGGCTTACAACGAATGCATGCTGGTCAGGATGCATTCCATTCGGCGCAATTGGATTAGGTTGGCAACAGCTTCCCGGGGGTGTCGTCGTCGTCGTCGAATCCCATGTCATGTCGCTGAACGACGCACCGGCATCGGTCGAACGGAGAACGCCGCGACCGTTTGTCGCGAACCCGTACGTCCCATAGTCGAACGAGCCGCCGATATATACCATGTCCGGGTTACCTGCGGGCGTGACGACGAAATTGTCGTACCAGCACTGACCCGAGCAGTAGTTATCAGTTTGGCCAGCTGGTGACTCCGCTGCAGTCAGATCTGTAAACACCGGCACGCCCGTCGCGACGTCGTCGCTGCGATAAACGTGTGCAGTCGGTGATCCAGTGTTGCCATCGCCGACATACATCCTGGTCAGCCCGCTGGAGGTGGTCACCGCGAACTCGGCCCGATCATTAATATTGGCGGGATCGAGCGCGGTCTTAATCTGCGTGAAAGTAGCTCCATCATCGGTCGAGCGCCAGATGCCTCCTCCGCTTACGGTATTCCTGGGAAACGCGGCTGCGTAGAGAGTGGTATTGGTCGCGTAATTTGGGTCGAATTCGATGTGGTTAACGCCACGAGCCGAGCCAAAGCTCGATTGGATCCTCCCTGCATCGCCCTCTAGGGTTGAGTTCAAGCAGACGCCCTCGGGGCTCAGTAGCGTGAAGTTCGCACCGCCGTCAGTAGACTTCCACAGTCCGATTGGCGGAAGGCCGGGAGCGAGGCTGACGGTCCCGCCGTAAACGGAGCTTACTCCGCGCACGGCGCGCGCGGAACCGACGTACATGGTGTTTCCGCTAACCACGATCGACGAAATGGCGCGCCCGTCGAAAGCCGGACCGGTATACGCAGGCGCGTCCCCACACGAGGTCGACATCAGCGGCACACTCGTGTTCGCAGCCAAGTGCGTCCACGTGGTGCCATTGTCCGTTGATTTGTAAATGCCAAAACCGGCTTCAGAATCACCCGATGCGTTTGGCTCGCCAGTTCCCGCGTAGAGCGTGTGGGTCGCAGTGTCGGCAGTCAGCGTCCCAATCGCGTTCGTCGCGAAGCTGCCCGAGATGAATGTCCAGTTTGGGTTGGCTACCAGCGCCTTGTTCGTACGCCAGACACCGCCACCGGCGGCTCCAACCCAAAGCTTGCAGTCGTTGGTTGTGCAAGTCGGCGTCATGGCCAACGCCGTGATGCGACCGGAGGTGACGTACTGACGCCCGCTGAAAGTCGTAATATCAGGATCAATCCCGCCGCTCGGACCTATGAGGGTCCAAGCGCCCGCTGAGGGTGCCAGTGACTTTACACTTGCCCACGCGTTCTGCGCGTCCCGCGTTAGTTTGAACGGAACGTCGCTAGCCGGGTAGGCGCGATTCGCATAACGTTCTTGAGCTGCGGTGATTGGTCCGCCGTCTATTTCCGGACCAGGCATGGTCCGCCTGTTGCCACCAGTTCGATCGCGATCCTGTCTGAATTTGTTGATGGCTTGATTTTTATTGCCTGATTTCCCCAATAAGAATGGGCCAGATGATTTCGCCGCGACCAAGGCCATTGCAGCCGCCGCGGACATTAATGTGATTGCAGTTGCGATCCGCAATTGTGAGCGGAGATGATTTCGACTAAACCAACGTGGAGTTTTCATATTTTGATGGAGGCTAAATTAGTGGAATTTCAAACGAGTGTAGGAAGATGAGATTCCCAACCTAAGGCCAACAACGTCAAGGATTTTAACCTTACATTTTTGTAACGCGAAACAGCGCGTTGGCCGCCGCCAGCATCTCTCGTCAATGGCGGCTACGGGGTCTACCTCAGAATTGCGTGATTTCCGTTCGGACAGGCAAGACGCCTGTCATCCGAGTCACGCTGGAAGCCTAGCCTCCGTACAGCCACTGCATGTAATCGCGTACGCCTTCTTCCAATGGAAACCTTGGCTCGTAGCCGAGCGCGCTGCGCGCGTTTGTGAGATCGGCTTGCGTGAAACTTTGATAATGCGCGTGCGGATTATCGATATAGTCGGGCTGAAAACTTGTTCCTAAACATTTGTTCAGGACATCCACGAGTTCGTTAAAGGACCGCGCCTGGCCTGTGCCAAGGTTAAAAATTCCGCTCTTTTGTGTATCGAGCGCGCGAATGCTGCCCTCCACAACGTCCTTCACGTAAACGAAATCGCGTTTCTGCTCGCCATGCTTGAAAATACGGGGCCGCTGGCCTGCCTTCATCTGGCGCGACAGATGATAAACCATGCTCGCGGGCACACCCTTGTGTGCTTCGCGCGGGCCATAAACATTGAAATAACGCAACCCGACGATGATCCAGTCGGGCGACTCGGCAGCGGCGCGCCTGGCGATGTTGTCCATGATCACTTTGGAAAATGCGTAAACATTTGCCGGCGCCGCACCGTTTGATTCCACGCTGGCTTCAGTAGCCGGGCCGTAGGTTGCCGCAGAAGAAGCGTAGATCACTCGCGTCTGCGTGGGATGCGCGAAATTCAAAAGTCGCCGGAAACTTTCCACGTTGTCATGCACTTGGACGAATTGATCGTGCACAGTTGTGTCGGTAATGGATGCGAGATGAAAAATCGCGTCGAACCCGGTAGTTGCCGGGTCGCCGAACTTTTCTCGCCAATCGAGGTTCGCCAGATTTTCCGCCACGAAATCACCGGGGTAACCGGCAAGATTCTTGAAATCACCGGAGCGGAAATCGTCGATGATCGTGAGACGCGCATCGGGGAATTTTTCCTGCAACGCCAGCGTGAGATTGGAGCCAATGAAGCCAGCTCCGCCGGTAATCACGAAGTTCGGAGTGGATCGGGTCATGATGTTTTGTCGGTCAACTGTTGCGGGGCGTCTGTGTCAGAGCCAGCCGTTTGGCAGGTGATTAAATAATCTTGACCGTCGAAACGCAAGCCGCTAGTGCTGGATCCAGTTCTTTGCAAGCTTGGAAAAGTGGATCGGCGCAAGAAATCCCGTGAGAATCGGGAGCAGTTGCGCTGCTGTAACTGGATACGACTTCCCATTGGGCCAATCCCCGAAAAATCTCGGGGGTGAAGGCGGGAAAGAAGGATAAGCCAGGAGCCAGAATATTTGTCCGGTCCACCTCATTCGGCTGTAGCCGCCCCGCTGTGTCGGGGCGTTTCACACCGCGGCGACACAGCGCCGTGGCTACAACCGGAAAACTTCTTCGCAAAAAGAAGAATGAGAGCTGGGCGATGCGGCCTCGGCCAAACAAGTCCGACTCTCGGAGTTGGAGGAAACTTGTTATGCAAAATCGTCCAGTTTGGTTTGTTCGTATTTGGGGAGTGCGCATTCTCCCGTTGGCACTCGCTTTTGGGCCGGGCATCTGCTTTGGCCAGGAAGCATCGCCGACTCCTTCGCAGAGCGAAATGGAATCCGAGCCGATCGTCGTTTCGGCGACGCGTTTCGAGATTCCGCTCGATCAATCGCCCGCCACTGTGAGCGTAATTTCGTCGGAGGATATCGAGCAAAAACAAATCCAGCGCGTGAGCGACGCGCTTCGCGAAGTGCCGGGCCTTTCCGTGGTGCAGACAGGAACGGCCGGCCAGTTAACTTCCGTTTTCATGCGCGGGTTGCCAAGTGAAGACATGCAGGTGCTGCTCGACGGCATTCCGATTAATCAGGGTTTATCCGGCGCAATGAACTTCGCCGACATTACCACGGACGATATTGACAGGATCGAGGTTGTGCGCGGGCCGCAAAGCACACTCTACGGACCGCGTGCGCTCGCCGGAGTAATTCAAATTTTCACGAAACAAGGCACAGGGACTCCTGGCGCCATGGTCGCCGCCGAGGGTGGGTCGTACGACACTTTCCGCGAATGGGGCCAGAGCGACGGTAAAATCAACGAGTTCGATTATTCGATCGGCGCCAGCCGCCTCGATACCGAAAACGCGCGTCCGAACAATAATTACCGCAACTCTGCCGGGATTGCGAACGTTGGCTGGTCGCCCAACGACCAGTTGCGGATCGGTAGTTTGTTCACCTATTCCGTGAGCGAATCCGGAAATCCCAACACGATCTTCGATCCCAAGCCCATTGATCATTTTCAAACGGAGCGTTGGTTAATCGGCCCCCACATTGATTGGAGGCCAACCGACTGGTGGGACCACAAATTCATTTTCAGTTATGATCATGAACGACAAATAAACGATCCAAACGAGGATGGCTTTGTCGGACCAACCCGCGCTCTCTTTGAAAGGACGCAAGTCGATTATCAAAACAATTTGCGTCCAACCTCATGGCTCACCCTGACATCGGGATTTTACTACAGTCGTGTTAACGCGGGCCAGCAGCGCCCGTTTGTTTTGCAAGCGTTCGGGCCACAACCAACTTTTATCAGTGACCACACACAGGAGGTCGCGGGCTTTTTGCAAGCAACGCTGATACCAATCGAGAATTTGATCTTTGTCGCTGGCGGCCGGCTCGATGATTTCAACGAGTTCGGCGGTGTGTGGACTTATCGCGTTGCAGGCAGCTACAAGATCGACAAGACAAATACAACACTGCACTCGAGCGTTGCGACGGGGTTCAGTCCGCCGAGTAGTCAGGATATTATTTTCGGTAACAACCCTAATTTGGACCCGGAAAAAGATTTCGGCTGGGACATCGGCGTCCGGCAGGAGCTTTGGTCCCGCAGTCGCGGGAGCGTTGCGCTCGATTTGACGTACTTTCACAACGATTTGTCGAACGTGATTGGGTTCAACGGCCTCTTTCAAACGCTCAACCTTGGAGCAGCCGCAACGCGGGGATTGGAAGCCGCATTACGCGCGCAACCAATTCCTAATCTTGTGTTCATGGCGAGCTACACTTATCTGGACGCCGAAAAGACCGACAACAGCGATATTTCGCAACCGGAAGGCGCGCGTCTGCCGCGGCGGCCGCGCAACGAACTTTACGTTTCTGCGTCTTATCTTTGGTGGAAAAGGCTGCAAACGGTTGTCGAAGCAAAGTGGGTAAACGCGCGCGAGGAAATAAACTTCGGCGGGCCAAACTTCGACATCGAAGACTATAGCTTCGTGAACATCGCGGCCGAATACCAAGTAACCCCGCACCTGTCGGTGTTCGGCCGGATCGATAACCTCACGAACGAACATTACTCGGAAGTCTTCGGTTTCCCGGCGCTCGGCCGCGCGGCGTACGGCGGGGTGAAGCTGCGGTTTTAAGTAGCTTGCGAGTTTCTCGAATCGCAAGCGAGACGCATGTGCTACTCTCTCGAATGGCATCAAAACTTTCCGAGAGCAGACTGGCGGTCCTTGGAGCCGGCAAGCTTGGTGGCATTCTGCTGCGCGCATATCTGAAGCAGGGGCTCTTTGAGTCCAGTCGCGTGACCGCGACGGTGAGACACGCGGAAAGGGCTGCTGCGCTCACGAAAGAGCTGGACATTGCGGTGACTACCGACAACCGCAAAGCGGTCAAGGGCGCTGATGTCATTCTGCTCACAGTAAAACCGAAAACGGTTGCAGAGGTGTTGCAGGAGATCGCTCCTGAACTTGGCGCCAGGTCGCTGCTCGTGTCCGTTGCGGCTTCTGTGCCGACAGGTTTCGTCGAGCAGCAACTCGCCGCGGCGAGTGGCCGCAAGCACGATAATATCGCGGTGGTTCGAGCCATGCCGAACACGCCGTCCGCAGTCGGCTGCGGCATGACCACAATCTGTGGCGGGACTCACGCGAGCCCGGATCATCTCGAAATTACTCGCACCATGTTCGACGCCGTTGGCCGCACCATGGTGCTTGATGAAAAGCACATGGACGCGGTCACAGGTCTTTCCGCCAGTGGCCCTGCATTTGTATACATCATTCTCGAATCGCTGGCTGAAGGTGGCGTGAAAGTTGGTTTGCCGCGCGACGTAGCCACTCTTCTTGCGGCGCAAACGATGAAAGGCGCGGCGAGCGTTGTGTTGGAGACAGGCGATCATCCCGCGCTTCTTAAGGATGCTGTCACTACTCCAGCTGGCTGCACGATCGACGGCATCCTCGAACTCGAAGAAGGCAAGCTCCGCGTCACGCTAATCAAAGCCGTTGTCAAAGCGACGAACCGCGCCGGCGAGCTGTTGTTTGAAAAGTAGGCGTGCGCATGGCTCGTCTTGTTATTCCGAGCGAGGTCGAGGGATGTGGATCGCTTTACCGAAGAAAAGAATCTGTGTCATACAGCCAAAATCCGTTTGCTAATCGAATCCGTGCAGTTAGGAAGAACACAATTTGAATAAACAAACGACATCAAGAGTGATCGAGCCTCGCACTGAGGCGCGGTCTGCCAACCTGGTTGGAGAGACCAAGGTGGATCGTGGGAGCCTGTTGCTCCCGCAGATGTGCGCCGGGGCGAACACGCCGCGGCGAATCATCTCTCCCTTGATGGCGTTTGCACAATCAGGGGCAAACGACCATGACGCGTTCATTAGCTATTCGGCTTAATCCGGACAATCCGGATCATCACCTCTGGAACAATAACGGCACCTGGTTCGTGCATTACACGAACCATCCCACGCCGTTCACCAAGGAGCGCATACGCGCATCACTTGGAACCAAGGATCTGGCCGAGGCGCGGCTGCGCCGCGATCAACTGCTGTCTGCCTCATGAGCAGTCTTTCGCCGAACCAAAACGAAAGGAAACAACCATGATAAAGAATGCACTAACAGCAGCAGTAATATTGATGCTGGCGCTGAGCGCGCAGGCTCAGGGCTACCATTACACGCGAGGGTACATCACGCGGAGCGGCACGTACGTGCCGAGCCACTACGCGACCAATCCGAACGGCAGCCGGCTCGACAATTGGTCGACAATCGGAAACTACAATCCGTTTACGGGGCAGCCCGGGTACAGATCGGCATACCCCGAATTCGGCGGGTATAGAAACCACTATTCGGGGCTCCGGCACTACGACAGCCTGTTCGGCAACTGATTCTGCTGTAAATCAAAAACCGAGACTCAGAAAAATCCAGAATGAAAACTGACATTTCGACAATTGAAGAACGGCAATTCATGACGAAGGAGTTTGCCGACACTTTGGCTGGTAAAAGTCCGGCACCTTACTTACGCGTGCACGATCCAGTCCAACAAGCTTTGGTCGCGCTCGCCAAAAATGAGTTGAGCGCACAGCAGGACGGACAGGTTTGCGCCCATACCTCGACCGAATGATCCATTTTTGGCGCGAAATATCGCTCGCAGGGTTTCCCTGCGCCGGAAAAGCTTTGGACGAATGCTACGCGCTGCTTTTCGAATCCGACCTTCAGTTTAGCGCAATCGGAGCCCGATCTGGGCTATTGACTGTTTAATGACTCAACCTCCCGAAGACGTGCATGTGAATGCGCTGCGGCACTTCGCCTACCAGGTGAAAGCCGCCACGATTGCTCACTTCGATCTGGTTAGCGCGTTCACCCATCTGTATGCACCGCGTCGGGAAGAAGACGCAACGTGGCAAAATCCCGTGAACGTGGCATTAGCCGGGGAACTCTGGTTCTGGGCGGCGATCTACTTGGCTGTTGGGACTCACGAGACTGACGGATACTCCTCGTTTCACCAGGCCATTGCCAAATCGGCTGCGACCGATTGGAATGACGCTGATCGGCTGCACATTCGCCTGATTCGCGAAGCGCCTCAGCGAGCTTTGACAACCCCGCGCCTCGAATTAATGGCGCATCCGATCTTGCGGATCGCTCGACTGAAATATCGCGAAGGAAGCGTTGAACAAAAGCAGGTGCTGCGATTTCTGAACGCGCAATGCATCAAACAGGGGTTTGAGAGCGAAGAAGATTTCTTCGGAAGCGATCTGACGCTTGCGCAATGGACACGGGACGCTCGGCTGTGGGCGAACAATATGTTGGAAACGGAATCGGAAGTTTGCCAACAATTGTCTCATGAAGCAGGCGAAGAAGCACTTGATCGCACTCGAAATTTCTACCGGCAGCATTTGGGCTCAGACCCTGCCTTCGTTGACTCACTCGACGCCACCGCGGCTCTCATCAAATGGGCGAAGCGCCGCCGTGGATTCGAGTTCTCTCGATACCGCGCGCAGCTTTGGGAATTCGTTGTGGAAATCGCTGACGCTGCGCTTTGGCTTGGCTGGATTTTTCCGAGTAAGGCCAAGCGGAAATAACACGATTCGAAATAAGGAGAACTAATAGAGTTCTGCATTGAGGAGAAAAGATGATCGACTACTTCAAACCTGCGGTCACAGCGGAGGAGGAAATGATCCGACGCATTAAAGGCAATTACCGCCGTCAATTCGTTTCTCGTGCCATCCAGGATGAGGGTGTAGACTCAGTTCCAGAACCGTGGAAAGGGCATGAGATTTCCGCAGTGCTTAAAGGCGTGCTGGGGCAACAGCATCCTCGATTCCGTGGCGGCGAAGACTTGCCAGACTTGGCAAACGGTGAAGTTGAGGTTGCCCGCCTGACTTTAACCAACAGCGTTCATGGTGAGGTAACAAGTCTCCGCGCAAAACGAAGCGTGGAAAACGGTAAGATTTCCCTCCGTACGGTTGATGAATACGAGTCCGAGATAACGCTGCCTTATCGGATCGCGGACATGCCCCTTACTTCCGAGCAGGTTGTTTCTTTGTTTCGGGATGCGGACCCGGTCCCACGAAATTCGGCTGCGAGTTTGAGTTCCAGTCGTTCTTTCATCCTGATCTTAATGAAATAGCCGAACGGCTGGGTGTAATTAACGCTCGTAATTCTTGACCTCCGCGGTTTTCCTGGTAACCATCGGCTCTTTGCTCCCCCCATGCGAGACTATTACAGAATTCTCGGCATTCGGCCCGACGCAACGCAGGGTGAGATAAAAGAGGCCTGGAATTTCAGCGTTAAAGCATTCCATCCGGACAAATTCGCAGGATCATCGCAACGGCAACAAACTGTTGCCCAAGAAAGAACCAAGGCCATCAACGAGGCTTTCGAGGTTCTTTCTGACCCGATAAAAAGAGCTAACTACGACCGAGAATACGCCAGAGAACATGCGCCCCGTGCCGCCGCTCCGCCGCCGCCTCCTAGTCCGCCATCTTCGCCTCCTCCGCGCCCGGCATCTCCGCCACCTCGGCCGACAACGGCGTCACCGCCGCCTGGATTCTCATCGTCCTTTGCGGCGCCGTTAGCTGGTTATGGTCGCTTTACGACATTTCCGAAAGCAACTCAGAGAAAACTTATCGAACGGCAGTCGGGGGTTATTAAAATTCAGGTAAGGGTTCCTTTGAAAAGGTGGGTCGGCTCGAATTACGTCTGGCTGATTATTTGCGGCACCTATTTTTTTGCTATTTGGAGATCCAACGTTTTCAACAACACAGCGCGGGTAACATCAGGGCCGGAAGATCCATTGCCCTACGCGCTCGCAGCGGCCTGTGCAGGTTTCTTCATCGGGGCGATGACCTGCAAGCTGTCCAAGCTGAACCGGCAAGGCTGTTGCAGGTTTTTGCGCTGCATCGTGCGGATAGAACTTGGCGCTTTTATTGGGGAAGAGGAGCGCTCCCCCTTTGGAAACGATCTGGCCGGCGGCATCTCGCAATTCTGCGGGAACTGTTACGCCTGATGGCTCGTTGGTCATGGCTGTCTGTTGCAACGTGGCGAGATCATGATACGAGGCCGTGCAAGAGTTTGAGCGGTCTGTTTCCCCCGTCTTGGTCGCATCACGCCGCGACAGCCTGAGAAAGGCTATAGCTTGAATTCGGCGCGGCATTGATTAATGACGCATCATCGCCTCTTGTCATTCCGAGCGAAGTCACGGAATCTCTAGCTGTCTAGCATGAGTCCGCTGCTTTATCTCGTGATCGGATTGATCGGCGGCGGATTAATCGCCGCCCTGGTCGTTCTGCTGACAATGCGTGGAAAGGGTGGCTCGGCGGCACCAGAGCTGGTGAAGCAGTTGGAGATGATTGATCGCAGCTTGCGCGACGAATTTTCGCGCAATCGCGAGGAGGCAGGCGCAGCGGCGAAAAATCAGCGTGAGGAGTTGGCTACGTCTCTGGAAGGCGTGAGATCGATTGTCGATGTGCGGCTGAAGCAATTACAGGACGACAACGCGAATCAAATCGACAAGATGCGCGCCACCGTTGATGAAAAGTTGCAGGGCACACTTGAAAGACGGCTGGGCGAATCCTTTAAGCTTGTTAGCGAGCGTCTGGAACAAGTGCATCAGGGTCTCGGCGCGATGCAGCAATTGGCGAGTGACGTTGGTGGACTACAGCGTGTGCTCACAAACGTGAAAACACGCGGTGGCTGGAGTGAATGGCAGCTCGGCGTTCTCCTGGACGAAATGCTTGCCTCCGAGCAGTTCGCGAAAAACGTGAAGATGCGCGATGATACTGACGAGCGCGTGGAGTTTGCGATCAAATTGCCCGGAGACGAGAACGGCGCGCCGGTCTGGTTGCCGGTCGATGCAAAATTTCCGATGGAACATTACGACCGTCTCGCTGTTGCGCAGGAAAAAGGCGATCCGGCAGCGGTGGAGACGGCAACAAAAACTTTGGAAACGCAGTTGAAGCGCTGCGCCAAAGACATTTGCGAGAAATACATCAATCCCCCGAAAACGACCGATTTCGCGCTGATGTTTTTGCCAAGCGAAGGACTTTATGCGGAGGCGATCCGGCGTGTCGGTCTGGTGCAAAACGTGCAGCGTGATTGCCGCGTGACGTTTGTCGGACCGACAACGCTCGCAGCGTTGCTCAACAGTTTGCAGATGGGCTTTCGCACGCTCGCGATCCAGAAGCGCTCCAGCGAAGTCTGGAACCTTCTCGCAGTTGTGAAATCTGAATTCGGTAAATTCGGGGATGCGTTGTCGGCAGTGAAGGAAAAGATCGAGCAGGCATCGCGCAAGATGGAAGACGTCGATGTTCGCTCGCGGGTAATCACAAAAAAATTACGCGACGTTGAAGAGTTGCCGTCAAACCCGCAGCCATTGCTCAAGGATTTTTTGCAAACCGAAGATGCAAAGACGCTCGATCAATAACGTGTGAAGACGGCATTAGTCACTGGAGCGAATAAAGGCATCGGGCGCGAAGTGGCGCGACAACTCGCAAGGAAAGCATTTCATGTGTTCGTTGGTGCGCGAAATCGTAAGGCCGGTCGCAAAGCGGTCGATGAGATCGTAAAGGACGGCGGGAAGGCGAGTTCTTTAGAAATAGATGTTTCGGACGCCGATAGCGTCATTGCCGCTGCGCGTGAGTTATCGAAGGTGGCGGATCATCTCGATGTGCTTGTGAACAACGCAGGGATCATTGTCGACGGAGACGATGCAATTTTGAAAGTGAGCGATGACCTCTTACGGAAGACGCTGGAGACAAATACGCTTGGTGTATTGCGCGTAACGCGCGCGTTTGTGCCGTTTTTGAGAAAAAGTAAAGCGCCGCGCGTGATCAATGTCTCTAGCAGTGGCGGTCAATTGACCGGCGGCGCTGACGGTTGGGCGCCGGCTTATTGCATTTCGAAGACTGCGCTGAATGGCGTGACAGTGCAGCTTGCCGCGGCGTTGCCGAAATTTGCGGTGAATTCGGTCTGTCCAGGCTGGGTACGTACAGACATGGGTGGCGAAAATGCGAGCCGCTCAGTAGAGGAAGGCGCGGATACGATCGTATGGCTCGCTGGCGAAGCACCGCAGGAACTAACCGGCAAATTCCTGCGTGATCGCCAAGAAATTCCGTGGTGATTCTCCCTATTGTAGAAATGGATTCGTGAGGCGTTCCGGCCCGATTAAAGTCGGCGGGCCGTGACCCGAGAGCACAGTCACATCGTCGCCGAGCGGGAGCAATTTTTCCCTGATCCCGTCGATGAGCAGATCGATGTCGCCGCCGGGTAAATCACCGCGACCGATGCTGCCGGCGAAAAGAACATCGCCACCGATGAGCAACCGGTCGTTGCGCGAAAAGAAACAGAGACTGCCGGGGCAATGGCCGGGCACTTCCAGAATTTCGAAATCGGCGCCGAGAAAATTTCGGTTTGCTGTTTCTTCGATGAAAAAATCCGGTTCTGTCGGCTCGATCTCGAGGGCGAACCCGAAGCTGCGAAAAAAATCGCGATCAGAAATCATGGGAGCGGTGAGTGGGTGACACCCGATTTGGCAGCCGAAGTGGCGCTTAATCTTCGCGACGTCCTGAACGTGATCGACGTGGCCGTGTGTCAGCAGCAAAAGTTTGGGATGGATGTCGAGCGAGCGCACCCAGTCGCAAGCACCCTCAGGTGCGTCGAACAAGATCCAGCCATCCGGCGCTTCGAACAAGTAGCAATTGGTCTCAAAAATACCGCCGCTAAATGTCTTAGGGGTTTGCACGTTGAGCTGTGGATTATATGTGTTGGTCCGGCACGTATCTTTTGAACGCGGCGCATTGCCCCCTGTTTGGCAAAGGCCGTCTCTCGCGCAGTTAGACCCGGGAGTTTAAAACCAAGGGCAGGTTCATCGGGAGTTGCCCGTCGTTCGCGCTTCGGCAGACAGCATTGTCCGCCTCACCCGCTTAGTGGTTCGTGCTGGCCGTCTTTGGTCCGCTCGAAAGCTGGACAAGGTCGGTCAAAATATTGAGCGCCTCGTCGCGCTCCTCATCAACCAGAGGATCCTTGTTGTCGCCGCCTCCGGTAGCGTCGCCGTCAATTAGATCGGAATCTGCGTCCGCAGCAGCGTCCGAATCTGCTTTCGGTACGGTCCCGTTCTTTTTCGCTTCGGCCAGTTTCCCAGGATACATAATCAATTGCAGATTCGGTTTATCGACCGTGTCGAGCGTCACGCGATAGATTTGCGGCTCCTCCTGATTCCGCGCCAAGCGCTCTTTCGAACGCGTTTCCTTCCGCAGCTTATCGTCCGCAAGCTCTTTTTTCCGAACACCTTCGTTCAGCGAAATCCGGTTTTCGTCGATCTTATGACGCAAGCGATCCATATCCTCCGTGACGTAGTGAAATTCGGGATCGTTCTTCACGCGTTCTTCCGACCGTCGCCGAAGCTGGTCAATAAAGAGAGAATGGCTGTCCGACCATTTAGTGTATTTCGCTTTGGCCACTTCATCGTATGGCAACGCATTTTTCAGCGCGCTTTCACCGAACTCGGGAAGATCGCTTAAGCTGGGCAAGACGATGTCAGACGTCACGCCGTGGAGCTGCGTAGAGCCACCCGCCACGCGATAAAATTTTTGGATCGTTAACTTTAACGCCCCATCTTCATCGGAATGACTGCCCAGTAGCGAAGCAAACCGGCTAATCGGGAGGATTGTCTGCACCGTTCCTTTGCCGAATGTACTCTTGTCGCCCACGATCACAGCCCGGCCATAATCCTGAAGCGCAGCGGCAAAAATTTCGCTCGCCGACGCGCTTTGTCGGCTGGTCAGAACGACCAGTGGCCCGGAATAAGCGATTCCTGAATCGGGATCGGACGAGATCCTGGTAGTCCCGTTATAATCCTTGGTCTGAACAATCGGACCGGATTTCAAAAACAACCCTGTGAGCGAGAGCGCTTCTTCTAACGATCCGCCGCCGTTTTTGCGGAGGTCCACAACAAGCCCGGCAATGTTCTCTTTCTTTAGCCGTTTAAGCAACGCCAGCACGTCGCGGGTCGTGCTCTTTTGGTGCTTATCCATGTCCGCGTAGAAAGAAGGCAGCGTGAGCCAACCGAGCTTTATCGGTTCGCCGTTCTCGTCTTTTCTGATGATGATATCAGCGCGGGCTTCCTGGTCTTTCAGTTTAATTTCATCGCGCACCAGGTCGACATTCTTCCGGCGCGACGGATCGGTAGCGTCGGAGGGAATCACGAGCAAGCGAACGCGTGTGCCTTTCTTGCCACGGATCATTTCGACGACTTTATCTAGCCGCATCTCGCGAACATCGACATAATCCGCTGGTCCCTGCGCCACGGCACTGATCCGGTCGCCGACCTTGAGTCTTCCGTCCGTTTGCGCTGGTCCACCCGGCACGAGACTCTCAATTTTCGCGTAACCATCTTCCGAGCGAAGCATGGCGCCAATGCCCACAAGCGAAAGGCCCATGTTGATGCTGAAATTCTTCATGTCCGCTTTGCTCAGATATTCCGAATGCGGGTCGTAGGCCTGAGCGAGCGCATCAAGATAAAGTTTCATCTGCTCGTCCTTGTCCTGCTCGTGGACGTTGCGGTCCAGCCGGTCATAGCGGCGTGAGACCAGTTGCGGCGCGGGTTCGATTGGATGCTCACTCAGATGTTCCTGGAGCAGCTCGTTTGCAATGCGCCCGCGCCAGAGCTGGTCGGCTTCAGCCTCGTCTTTTGGCCACGGCGATTTTTGTCGGCTTAATTCGACGGTCGCGTTGCTTTTGAAATCCATGGGCTGCTTCAACAGCTCTTTTATTTTCGCCACACGGTCATCAACGCGTTTCGTGTACAGAGCGTAAATTTCGTAGCCGGGCTTAAGGGTCCCCAAAAGAATGTCCCCGGCCATCGAGTTACCGTACTTTGCAGTGAGCTCGTCAACGTCTTGCTGGGTAAAAAAGAGATGGCTGAAATCGAGCATCTCCAGATACGTCTGCAGGAATTTCTTCGAAACTTCTTCGTTGAGCTTTTGCCGGGTGTAATGGCCTTCTTCCAGAAGCCGGCCAACCGACATCGCCACGGTTTCTCTCGAACTTGCCGGTGCCTGGGGAGTCGCAAGTGCGGCTGTAAAAAGGATCGTGCAAAGGGCCAGTGATCGACGCAAAGATGATCTCATTAGTAAAAAAGTGGTTTAAAACATTCGCAGAGTTCGGCGCGAAGCGCAAGGCGACGAGACAAAATCGGCATTGTTGGGTAGCAATAGACAACCGAAGGCACCGAACATTCAAAGGATGTCCATTCTCCCCCGTTAAATCGTTGAATCGTCGAAGGGTGAAGCGGCGAATTGACCATCCCTATGGCAGGTGCCGCAGGATCTCAATTCCTTTCTCGGCAGGGTTAGCTCCGACCTGGTTCATGCCGATGAAGACGGCCGCGTCCTTTGTTGGATTAACCGCGATCACCGTCCCGAATCCTGCCGTTCCTCCGTTCTTCACAATCACGGGATGCAGATTCGGATTGCCTCCGCCCATATTGTTCACCCATGCCATCGCCTGCTTGTTGGATCCGTTCGGGATCGTGTAGATCGGCTTCTGCGCCAGCTGCATCGCCGCGATCAATTCAGCCGAAACCCGTTTACCATTCATTTCCTCATGGCCGAGATTGGCCTCACCAAAGCTGATCATGTCGTGTGCCGTCGAGCGCAGTCCGCCGGCAGCGTACCAGGCGAAGACCGGCCAGCGCGGCGCGTCTCGGCCGGCGCGGTTATGTCCCTGCGCCAGACGCTTCCGCTGTTCAGGCGTGGGCCGCAGCGTCGTATCGGTCATGCCGAGCGGCTGAAGAATCTCGGAATTCACCTGGTCCTCCCAGCCTTTGCCGGTCGCGGTTGCGACCAGATAGCTCAGCAGCCCGATTCCGGCATTGGAGTACTTGTCAGGGACGATTTGGTTGCGGTTGATGGCCAGCGCGAAAAGCATTCGGAGCCGGTTGTGAGCCCCACGGCAACTTTCCTACTGCGTTAAAGCGTGGTCCCAGCCAAAGTCGCAGAACTACACAGCGATCGGCGCTTTGATTGATGGGTGCGGATCGTAGCCGGCGAGTTCAAAATCTTCGAACTCGAAGTCGTGAATATTTTTGACCGCAGTGTTCAAGTTCATCCGGGGCAATGGTCGGCACTCGCGCGAGAGTTGCTCGCGGGCCTGGTCCAGATGGTTTTTGTAAAGGTGCAGATCGCCAAACGTGTGAACGAAATCGCCCGGCGTAAGATCGACGACTTGCGCCAGCATCATGGTGAAGAGCGAGTACGAGGCGATATTGAACGGCACACCGAGGAAAAGATCGGCGCTGCGCTGGTACAATTGGCAACTTAGTTCGCCATCCTGCGCGTAAAATTGGAACAGAACGTGGCAAGGCGGCAGCGCCATCCGATCGAGCTCAGCCGGGTTCCATGCGCTTACGATGAGGCGTCGGCTCTGTGGATTTGATTTGATTTGCGAAATCAGGTTGTCGATTTGATCGACGCGTACGCCGTTTCCGCCTCGCCAATCCCGCCATTGCGCACCATAGACGCGGCCGAGGTCGCCTTTTTCATCGGCCCACTTATCCCAAATGGTCACGCCATGTTCGTTTAAATAGCGAACGTTGGTGTCACCGCGCAAAAACCAGAGGAGCTCGTAGATGATGGATTTGATGTGCAACTTTTTCGTCGTAAGCAACGGGAAGCCCGGCCCGTCGTCGCGCAAATCAAATCGTGTCTGCGCACCAAACACCGATAAGGTTCCTGTGCCTGTGCGATCGGTACGCTCAACACCATTCTCAAGCACGAGCCGGAGCAGATCGTGATATTGTCGCACGCGCGAAATTTTATAGCGGTGCGCGCCTTTGCGAAACAGAATTTCTTGTTATCACGATTTAGTGATTGCGAGCGGCGCAATGCTTGAACGATTCGAATGCGATATGGCGCGAAGCACTTCGCACAATTTTCAGCCGGATCTTTGACGGAGGTTATAATTTAACCTCCTTGATTATGCGCGCCCCGACAAACGCCGAGCTTGGGCGACGATAGTGCCGCGATGGCGCGATTGCGGTCAATACTTGAAGTATATTGGAGCCGAATTGTCTCGCCTCTGAGTGGCTGGCCCAAGACGCTATTATCCTTAATCTCTAGAGATCAGCGACTTACGTATGCGGCTCCGGGTTGGTCCAACCCTTGCTGATCTTCCAAGTGGATTAGTTTCTCAAAGCGAGTTCTGCACTCCTTGGGAGGCCTTACCAGAAAGGAATTTTCAATTTATGGCAAAAGTTTTAGGTATTGATTTGGGCACCACCAACTCCTGCATGGCCGTGATGGAGGGTGGCGACCCGGTAGTTTTGGAAAATAGCGAAGGCGCGCGCACGACGCCTTCAGTTGTTGCATTTACAAAAAGCGGCGAGCGATTGGTGGGCCAGGCGGCCAAACGTCAGGCCATTACCAATCCGCAGAACACGATTTTCTCGATCAAGCGGTTCATGGGCCGCAAGTTCGACGAAGTATTCGAGGAACAGAAACGCGTCCCGTACAAGATCGTGAAGGCGGCCAACGGCGACGTGCACGTGCAGGTGGAGGTGAACGGGCAGCTCAAGGCGTTTTCTCCGCCGGAAATTTCGGCGATGATTCTGTCGAAGCTCAGGGCCGATGCCGAAGCGAAACTCGGCGAAAAAATCACGCAGGCGGTTATCACCGTGCCCGCGTATTTCAATGACTCGCAGCGCAACGCCACGAAGGACGCAGGCAAAATCGCCGGCCTCGAAGTTTTGCGCATCATTAACGAGCCGACCGCGGCATCGCTAGCTTACGGTCTGGACAAGAAAAAGGACGAGAAGATCGCCGTGTACGATTTGGGCGGCGGCACGTTCGACATTTCAGTGCTCGAAATCGGCGACGGCGTGTTTGAAGTGAAAGCCACGAATGGTGACACCCACTTGGGTGGTGATGACTGGGATGCGCGCATCATGGATTGGGTCGTGCAGGAATTCAAAAAGGACACCGGCGTTGATCTGACCAAGCAGCCAGACGCGATTCAGCGCATCAAGGAGGAAGCCGAAAAAGCGAAGATCGCCCTGTCGAGCGTCCAGGAATACGAAATTAACCTGCCGTTTATCACCGCGGACGCGAGCGGGCCGAAGCACATTCAGAAAAAACTGACTCGCGCAAAGCTCGAGCAGCTCACTGATGATTTGGTTCAGCGCACTGTTCCACCGGTCAAAGCGTGCTTGAAGGATGCGCAGGTGACCGAACGCGACGTCAACGAGCTGGTGCTCGTAGGCGGCATGACGCGCATGCCGAAAGTGCAACAGGTGGCGCGAGAGTTGATCGGCAAGGAACCGCACAAAGGCGTAAACCCGGATGAAGTGGTCGCCGTCGGCGCGGGGATCCAGGGCGGCGTGCTCAAGGGCGAAGTCAAAGACGTGCTCTTGCTCGACGTGACGCCATTGACACTGGCAATCGAGACAGCCGGCAGCGTAGCCACACCGATGATTCCGCGCAACACGACCATTCCGACTCGCAAGTCGCAAATCTTTTCCACTTACAGCGACAACCAGCCCGGTGTGGAAATTAAGGTGCTGCAAGGCGAGCGACCGTTGGCGCGCGATAACAAACAGCTGGGTGTTTTCCATCTCGATGGGATCCCGCCGGCTCCGCGCGGCGTGCCGCAGATCGAGGTCACGTTCGACATCGATGCGAACGGCATCCTCAACGTTAGCGCCAAGGACCTCGGCACCGGCAGAGAGCAAAAAATCTCGATCACCGGTTCCAGCGGTCTGAACAAGGACGAAGTCGACCGGATGCAAAGGGAAGCCGAAGCGCACGCCGAAGAGGACAAGAAGGCGAAGGAAGCGATCGAGATCAAGAACAACGCCGACATGCTGGCTTACCAATCCGAGAAACAGCTCAAGGAATTGGGCGACAAGATCTCGGGCGACAAGAAGAAGCAGGTCGAAGACGCCATTGCTGCGGTGCGAGATGCGATCAATCGCAACGACACCGACGCGATCAAGCGCGCTTACGACGATCTGCAGAACAAATTCCAGGACATCAGCGCCGAGCTTTACAAGCAGGCGTCGGCGCAGGCCGGTCCGCGACCAGGTCCGCAACCCGGGCCTGAGGCGCAACCACGAGGTGGCGCTGAAGAAAGCGCAGGGCCCGCTAAGCGGGGCGAAGGCGACGTCGTCGACGCGGAGTTCGAAGTCGTGGATGAGAACAAGAAAAAGTAAGCAGCGATGCTCGGCGCGTTTCGCTGAAAACAATTTGCCGAAGGCCTCGGAAAGTTTCGAGGTCGTAGGCGTAACCCAAAAACCAAACCAAGGAGTAAACGAAACCTATGGCAGCAGTTAATGTAAGACCTCTCGGAGACCGGGTGCTGGTGCAGCCGCTTGAAGAGCAGGAAGTAAAAAAAGGCGGGATCATCATCCCCGATACCGCCAAGGAAAAACCACAAGAGGGGAAAGTGGTCGCTTTAGGCACCGGCAAAATCGATGACAACGGAAAGAAAGTCGATTTCACCGTGAAGAAGGGCGACAAGGTGCTGATCTCGAAATACGGCGGCACCGAAATCAAAATCGACGACGAAAATTACCTGATCATGCGCGAGGACGACATCCTCGGCATCATTGGATAGCCGGCGTCTATCAACAATCAACCAACAGTTATCAACAAATCTTATGGCAGCTAAACAATTACAATTCGATGAAAATGCGCGGCACACGTTGTTGCGCGGTATCGAGAAACTGGCGAAAGCCGTGAAGGCCACACTCGGCCCGAGCGGACGCAACGTCATTCTTGACAAGAAATTCGGCAGCCCCACGATCACCAAGGATGGTGTGACGGTCGCGAAAGAGATCGAGCTCGAAGATCCGTATGAAAATATGGGTGCTCAGCTCGTGCGCGAAGTCGCTTCGAAAACCTCCGACGTGGCGGGCGATGGCACAACCACGGCGACGATTCTCGCGGAATCCATTTACCGCGAAGGTCTGCGCAACGTGACTGCCGGCGCGAACCCGACTTCGTTGCAGCGCGGCATCATGAAAGGTGTCGATGCAATCGTCGAAGAGCTGAAGAAGCTCTCGAAGAAAGTCAGCGATCGCACAGAGATCGCACAGGTGGCGACCGTTTCAGCCAACTGGGACAAGACGATCGGCGAGATCATCGCCGACGCCATGGACAAGGTCGGCAAAGACGGCACGATCACGGTCGAAGAAGCGAAATCGATCGAGACCACGCTGGAAGTGGTCGAGGGCATGCAGTTCGACAAAGGTTATCTGTCGCCCTACTTCGTGACCAACGCGGAGGCGATGGAAGCCATTCTCGAAAACGCGTATATCCTCATTTACGAGAAAAAAATCTCGAGCTTGAAGGACCTGCTTCCGTTGCTCGAGAAAGTCGCGAAAGCCGGCCGTCCGCTCCTCATTATTTCCGAGGACGTGGAAGGTGAAGCGCTCGCGACTCTGGTCGTGAACAAATTGCGCGGCACATTGCAAGTCTGCGCCGTCAAAGCTCCGGGCTTCGGCGATCGTCGCAAGGCGATGCTGGAAGACATCGCGGTGCTGACCGGCGGCAGACTGATCAGCGAAGACCTTGGTATCAAGCTTGAGAACATCAAGCTCGACGACATGGGCAGGGCCAAGCGCGTCACAGTGGACAAGGAGAACACCACCATTGTCGAAGGCGAAGGCAAAAAAGCCGATATCCAGGGCCGCGTCGCCCAGATCCGTCGTCAAATTGAAGAGACGACCAGCGATTACGATCGCGAGAAACTGCAGGAGCGCCTGGCGAAACTCGCGGGCGGCGTTGCAGTCGTCAACGTCGGCGCTGCAACCGAGACGGAGATGAAAGAGAAGAAAGCTCGCGTCGAAGACGCGTTGCACGCCACGCGTGCGGCGGTCGAGGAAGGCATCGTCCCAGGCGGCGGTGTGGCATTCCTGCGTGCGCAGAAAGTGCTCGATAACGTGAAGGACCTCGAAGGCGACGAGAAGATCGGCGTGCAGATTGTGCGTCGCGCCATTGAAGAGCCCACGCGTCAGCTCGCCGATAACGCCGGCAAGGAAGGCGCGCTCGTAGTCGAGGAAATCAAGAAGCGCAAAGGCAACGAAGGCTACGACGTCGCCAACGACGAATACACCGACCTGGTGAAGGCGGGTATCGTCGATCCAACCAAGGTCACGCGCAGCGCGCTGCAAAACGCAGCGTCCATCGCAGGCCTGTTGCTCACCACCGAAGCATTGGTCACGGAGATTCCTGAAAAGGAAAAAACTCCTCCAATGCCACCGGGCGGCATGGGCGGCATGGATTACTAAGCGACAGCCGAAACAACAATTAACAAACAGCCGAGCTCGCAAGGGCTCGGCTGTTTTGTTTTTGCCGATTGTTTGACGGCGCGTTTAACGGTAATCTGTCCATCATGCATGCGACCGCTGTAGTGAAAGGAAAAGTCGTGCGGTTTAAGCTCTCGCCCGCGCTCACTCGCGCTCATCGCGCGAATCGTGGCAAGATGATGAGCGAACCGAAGGCGGTGGAGTTCGTGGAGGCCAAACGCAGGGCGCGTGCGCTGCGTCGCGCCAAACCTTATCTTGAGAGTCGTTCTTGATACCTGCATCCTAAAGCTCGCCACTTTTTCTGCCCAGAACAACGCATCGGCGCTTGTCTTTGAACTCGCACGGCGTGGCTTAATCGAAGCTTGGGCGAGCCCGGCAATCCTCGAGGAATATGCTGATGTTCTCGGCGACGATCCGGATTTCCTTGCCGAAATCGTCGAGAGCTGTCGGCTATGTCATCCGATCACCGAACTCCGGATCATCCGGCACGAACCAGACAATCGTTTCCTGGAATGCGCTTTTGCAGCAGCTGCCGCTTACCTCATCACAGTCAATACTGCTCGCGGACATTTCGATCAGAACTTTCTATCAAACTGTGCGCGTCGTCACACCGGGCGAATTATTGAACTTGGATTCAATCACCCGACTAGTTTTGCGGATGGCTGAGTAATGAACCCGGCATCCATGGCCCGCCTGCCTGCTCGCGAACGCTTTCGGAGTTGCTCACCACCGAAGCATTGGTTACCGAGATTTCTGAAAAGGAAAAAAACTCCCTTTTCGCGCCGTAGCCATGCGAAGGCGGATCCAATGCCTCCGGGCGGCATGGGCGGCATGGATTACTAAGCCGAAACAACATATGAATTCGAACAGCCGGACTCGAAAGGGTCCGGCTGTTTTGCTTTGATTGTGACCCGCACTAAAAAGCAGCACTTTATCCCACAGTTCCTCCTCAAGCAGTTCGCCAAAGGGAAAAAGAATCGGGCGAAGCTGTGGACTTTCGACAAACGAACGCGACAGGCATTTCTGTCTGCAGTTCGAGATACCGCGCACGAGAATCAGATGTACGAAGCCTGAAATATCGATGGGGTCATCCGCGAACGAGAACCATTACTGCAATATGTCGATTGCTCCCACCCACATCGAACGCAAATGGGAATTCGAGCAGTCGGAGTCGAAAGTCTCCGGCTGTTTTGCGTCAGCAGGGAACATGTGTCACAACTCATCCGTCAATTCCTCGAGTATTTGAAGGACGCAATCCAAAATGTCTTGCCACAAGAGTTTCGGCAGTCCAAACAAGCAGCAACCCATACCGAGTAAACCTCCGGTCTGTCGATGCCCATTCCTCCTGGATCACTAGGTCCTGCACAACAGGCTCAACAAAACGCCGCCCAGGATCCCGCAGCACAGGTTCGGCTTGTCGCCGGACCCGGCACCGGCAAATCCTGCTCCATCGAGCAAAGAGTTTGTTGGCTACTACAGCAAGGGCATGTGCCTGCTCGAATTTTTGCAATTTCTTTTACCCGCGCCTCTGCAAAGGACCTCAAAAATAGAATCAATGCATATTGCACGGGACTCGGCCAGAACGATGTTGTCGACGTAAATGTCAGTACATTGCACTCGCTAGCGTTGCGAACGCTACGTCGTGCGAATTTACTGGCACAGTATCCTGTCGACCCCTTAGTCCTCGATGACTGGGAACTAACAAATATTTTCGACCGCGAATTCGGGTGCGTTGCTAACATTAACTCAAAGACGCGACGGGAAAAGATTCGTGAATTTCACGAGGCTTTCTGGAATACAGGGGCGTACAATCCGGCCAATTATTTGCCTGCAAACCCGCCGATTACCGCAGGCGAGTCCGCTAGCTTTCTGGCGTTTCACGGCCCCACAACGCAAACCTACTCATGCGTGTTAGCGGGTGAGATCGTTCGTCAGTGCGTTCAACATATGCAGGCAGGAAATATCAATCTTGTCGCATTACTCGGAATCGACCAGCTAATCGTCGATGAATTTCAAGATCTTAATCCGATAGATTTAGATTTCATTCGTGGGATCGTGAATGCCGGCGCGACGACGTTCATTTGCGGTGATGATGACCAAAGTATTTACTCATTCAGGTACGCAACGCCTGCCGGCATCCAGACGTTCAATCAGACCTTTCCGGCAACCAGCTCACACCTGCTCGATGAATGCTTTCGATGCATGCCCGCGGTTTTGACCGCTTCCACCGGACTGATGGCGAATTTCTCGCTGCCTCAGCGGATACCGAAAAACCTTCAGTCGTTGTATCGCTACAGCGCCCCGCCCGCGCCTGGCATTGTTCATCGTTGCGGACGCGATCCGCGCTGGCTCAAGCTCCTGTTAACGAGAGGTCGCAAACCATGAACATGGAGGAAATCAAAGAAGCAGTGAAGAATCTGTCGCGCGAGGATCCAGGCGTTTTCCGGAAATGGTTCTGGGAATTCGATCAGGAAAGGTGGGACCAAGAAATTGAGGAGGACGTTAAGGCCGGACGTTTTGATTCTATTCTGCGGGAAGTCGATCGAGATGCTCATGAGAGCTGACTAGAAACATGCGGATATTGTTATCCTTCGTTTTTTGTGGGCTGGTAGCGTCAACCGCAGGCGCGCAGACGGCAGACGGTATGAATGCCGTCGCCGAGCGGTACGTGCGTCTCGTGCTCGCGCTCGGACAACATGATCCCGATTATGTCGATGCGTTTTATGGGCCGCCGGAGTGGAAGACACAGGCGGAGAAGGAAAAGAAGTCGTTGGATGCGATCGGCGCCGAGGCCGCCGAACTGAGTCGCGACCCTGGCGAAAATTCCCGACGCAGCAACGTCTGGCGATGAGATACTCAAATTGCGGCGCGAATATTTGCAGAAACAAATTTCCGCGCTGGCGGCGCGGGTCCGGATATTGAAAGGCGAAAAATTAAAGTTCGACGATGAGTCGCGCGCGCTTTACGACGCGGTTGCTCCGACTTTTCCGGATTCGCACTTCGGCGAAATCATTGCGCAGCTTGAGAAGAAAATTCCCGGCACCGGGCCGCTGTGGCAACGCTATGAGCAATGGCGGAAGCCGTTTGTGATTCCGAAGGAAAAACTCGATACCGTGTTTCAACTCGCGATCAAGGAATGCCGCGCCCGGACACTGGCGCACGTTGCGCTTCCGCCTAACGAGAGTTTCACCGTCGAATACGTGACAAATAAGCCGTGGGGCGGTTACAATTGGTACAAAGGCAATTTTCACAGCGTGATTCAGGTGAATACCGATCTGCCCATCTTCATCGATCGCGCGGTCGATCTCGCGGCGCACGAAGGTTATCCCGGTCATCACGTGTACAATTCGCTGCTCGAAAAGAACTTGGTTCGCGATCGCGGCTGGGTGGAATTTTCGGTTTACGCGCTGTTCTCGCCGCAATCGCTGATCGCCGAAGGGACGGCGAATTTCGGCCGGGACGTTGTGTTCCCGACCAAAACCGATCGAATGAAGTTCGAGAAGGAAGTTTTGTTTCCCGCCGCAGGAATCGATGCCTCACGCGCGGACGAATATTACGCCGTGCAGGATTTGATGAAGGATCTCAGCTATGCCGGCAACGAAGCCGCGCGACGATTGATCAACGGTGAGATCGACGAGAGCGCCGCGGTGCGATGGTTGCAAAAATATGCCGTGATGGAACCAGCTCGCGCCGAGAAGCGAGTGAAATTCATCCAGCGTTACCGAAGTTACGTAATCAACTACAATCTCGGCGAAGATATGGTGCGCCGTTACATCGAGAAACGAAGCGGAACCGATCCCGAGAAACGGTGGAGCGAATTTGGCAAGCTTCTCGCGTCGCCTCGATTGCCGAGTGGATTGCGGTAGATTTTGTCGGGAGATGATTAGTCGTCGGCAATTTACGAAAACTTTGGGCGGGGCAATGACGTTGACCGCGATCAAGCCGGATGCTCTGTGGTCGGTCGAGCCGACCGCTACCGCAACACCGGCATCGGTGTCGCCCGTCGCGGCGGAATTGTATCGCAAGATGTTTGTATTCGACGGGAACGTTCTGGGCGAGATCGGGTTTCCGATTTCGACTGATGATCCGGTGGGCGTGACCAGGCGGATTGTCGGTTCCGGCGTGAACGTGGTGAAGGCCACACTTGGCGGCGCACAGGGAAATTTCGAGGAGAGCGTGGCCGCGATCAGGAAGGCGGAGCTATTGATGGAGAAGCAGCCGGAAGCGTTTTTCAAAGTGCAGCGCGCGGCCGATTTCGATCGCGCGAAAAACGAAGGAAAGCTCGGCGTTATTTACTCGTTCGAGTCGCCGAACATGCTCGAGGACAAGATCGACAGGATCGAGCTGTTCCGCAGTCTCGGGGTGCGCGTGATGCAGGTTACCTACAATCACCGATCGCTGCTGGGGTGCGGTTGTCTCGACGGCGAGGTGGACGGTCTGACCGATCTAGGCCGCAGCGCCGTGGCCAGGATGAATGAGATCGGCGTTGCGCTCGATCTCAGTCATTCCAACACAAAGACGACGGCGGACGGCATCGCGGCGTCGAAGAAACCGGTGTTGATCACTCACTCCGGATGTCGCGCGGTTTACATGCATCCGCGGAACAAGGAAGATCGCGAATTGAAAGCGTTGGCGGAGAAGGGCGGCGTGATCGGAATTTACATGCTGCCATTTCTAACCGAGCCGTCGAAGCAGCCGATGCTCAGGGATTTTCTCCTGCATCTCGACCACGCGGTTAAGGTTTGCGGCGAAGATCATGTGGGGATCGGGACGGACGTTCCCTTTCTGCGCGTCGGCGAAGAGGAACTTGCCGAAATGAAACGCAGGACCGAGGAGCGGAAAGCCGCGGGGATCGCTGCGCCGGGCGAGGATCGGCCGGCTTATATCCCCGACCTGAACACCGAACGGAAACTCGAGCTCGTGACAGATGCGTTATTGAAGCGCGGCTACAAAGGCGCGATGGTAGAAAAAATCCTGGTCGGAAATTTCAAGCGGGTCCTGGCCGACATCTGGTCGGTATAATTATTCAGGCATTGTCTGACGCGAACCGCCGATCTCCGCGGGGAAATCCTTTAGTTTGGGCAGATCGTCGTCTCACGTCAGAAGGAAGAATTAAGATTTAAGAGTTCCAGCATTAGTTACTCCGGCAGGGTCCCGCGCGAGCCACCAATTGCGGCCGGGAAATCCTTAAGCTTAAGAAGGAGCAAAAGGGGTCAAGGGCGACACTTTCAGACTGGATTGCGAAACTTGGAAGACCAATCGAGCAATGGTAACATCGGCATGTGAGCCTTGCTGAAATCAAGACTGCTATCGAACAACTCTCGTTTGAACAACGAGCCGAGCTCGCAGCGTGGCTGCACGGCTGGAAAGACGACGAATGGGACGAGCAGATGAAACGCGACATCGCCACCGGCAACCTTGATGACGTTTTGCATGAGGTGGAAGGCGACATCAAAGCAGGACGCGTTCGCGAGATGCCGTGAAGTCCAGAACGCATCGGCGTTTCTGGCACGAGTTCAATCGACTACCAGCGCACATCCAATGTCTCGCACGCGAGAAGTTTCAGCTCTGGATTCGTGATCCTTTTCATCCGTCGATGCATTTCAAGCCGCTCTTCGGAAATGTTTGGTCGGCCCGAATCGGAGATCACTATCGCGCAATTGCACAAAAGCACGGCGATCTTGTTGTCTGGTTCTGGATCGGCACCCACGAAGAATACAATAACTTCATCCGACAACTGCGGTAACCGATGTTCCTGATTCCTAAACTCCTGATTCGGAGAGGAAAGGTCGATCTGCTCTTGGTCGGAAAAGAATCGACAACGCGTCGGATCCTTGAAAGGGTTGGCTCGAACAGAAGGCAGCGTATGAAACCACTAGTCTAGTTTCACTAAGCGTTGGTGTTGTGATCGCGGCGACACTTGCGGGTTGTCCCTCACAACAATGCAAAATTGAGCCGCCACCGGGCATCGTCGGTACGGACAAGGAAAGCTCGGCCAAAGTAGCTGCGAACGCCCTGGGCAGCGCGATTTCCGGCGGGGAGGTAAGCGGGAGCTATAAAAACGCCGTCAATAACACATACCAAACGGTAGGACAGGACGACGTCGCGTTTTATCTCCTGCTGCAGGCGTACAATTGTGAGAGCGCGCGTGGAAACGCGGCTGGTGCTGCTCAGATTCTGCAGCTTGCCCGGGAAGAGCTTGCGCGTCGACACGACAAACCGCCACCGCCGCCGCGTGTTGCCGCGACGTCCAAGAAGTTGACGGCTACGGAAGAGCACGTGCTAAGGAAGTCTCCCTTAAAAGGAGCGATCTCGAGGAAACTTGCAAAGCCGACTACCCCCGCGTCTCCGGGCCCGGGAGCATCGTCGGCCGCGACGCCGTCGCGATAGCTCGCGAAGAGTAGAAAGGTCAGACCTTGCAATCGACGCTCTTGCCGTTGCATTGCGACTCGCGGCTGGCGTAGATGGAATCGCAGTATGAGCTTGGCCGAGATCAAGATTGCCATCGAACAACTCTCGTTAGAACAACGGGCCAGGCTCGCGGCGTGGTTCCACGGATGGAAGATGATTACTGGGACGAAGAGATGAAATGGGACAATGCCGATGAAAGCTTTCAGCTCCGTGGCAAACGCCCGTGAAAGAAATCATCGAGCGCGCGATCATAGTACACCCAGCCTTTTGCAGTGAGATGACTTTGGTAACGGATGAGAAAAGCCGGGTCTTCGTCGTGCTCCTCAAAGTCAGCTGACACAAAATGATACCGCTGCGCGAGGGCGCGTAGCTTTGTGTAATAAGCCTCGCGAGCTGCACGCGAAACGCCTGCGTGGTCGTAGAAATTTCCGGCTATCGGCATGCTTAGAATTAGTGGCCGCGCGTGGACTTCGCGCAGCGCGCGCAGCAGCAATTCCAAGTCGATCCAGGCAGGGGCCGCGTTGATGCCGTTGCGGAAGCCCACATCACGAGAGCCAGACGCGATTTGTCTGTCGAAGAGCGAAACTTTTGGTGCTTTGCCCATGTTGGCAGGCCTGGCTCGACTTGCTTTTGCGATGAGTTGCGGCCAGTCGAGCGTTTCTGGATGCAATCGCGGAGCGGGCGGGGTGTGACGCCGAATGTGATTAAACGCAGCCAAATGATCCTCCAACTCCATTACCCCCGTCTGCAATTTGCCAGCCGGCCAGAGCGCGCAGAAAGCGATGCGATCAAGCCAGCAGTCGGATGCCAACCGGTTCAATTCGAACTCAAGCAGTGGTTTGTTTTCAAGTGTGCTTGGGCACTCCAGCATGCGCAATGCGATTTCCCGCTTCAACCCGAAGTCGAGTGCGGTACCAAACACCATTTCGCTGGCCGCCATCGGTGAAAAATTTCCTTTGTATCCTTGCCAACCGGGCCTGGCCGTGAGAAACCAGCCGGGCGAAAGCGAGATGGCAATCTTTTTATCGCGCAAGTGTGAGCCCAGTGCGCCAATTCTTTGCAACATGATCAGCGGGTTCGCTCCTCCTCCGCCGACAGGCGAAAGTTGGAAACCCGTCGGCGCAGTGCGAAAGAAATTGTTTCCCCTCTCCGGAGCCGCGGGGATTCGTAGTTCCGAGCTGCCATAAATCGGCAATACATCGCGCGCATGCGCAGCGGCGCTTTGAAAGGCCAGTCCCTGGTTTTTAAGCGTAAATGTCTCGGGAGCGGTGGAGACAATGGTGGTGTGTTCGAGATGTATCAGAGCCCGTACTTCAGCGAAAAAGACAATCGAGGCCAGGCAAAGCGCGATCGGGCCTGCAAACAAATGTGGCATTCTCTTCTTCGCGTCCGCGGGCATGATAAGAACACGAAGTTATTGGCGGGACTTGACGCCGCAATCGAATTTCACTTCGGTATTCTCATGGCGTCCTCATCACTCTGGCAGCGATTCCAACGATATTTCGTGGAATACCGTGTGCTCGGTTTTTCCCTCGACATCAGCCGCATGAAATTTCCGGATGATTTGTTCGAGAAAATGCAGCTGCGGATTGAACAGGCGTTCGCGGCGATGCGAGAATTGGAGACGGGAGCAATCGCTAATTCTACAGAAAAGCGAATGGTTGGTCATTACTGGCTGAGGAATCCCGCGTTTGCGCCGACACCGGAAATCCGGGCGGAAATCGAGGACACAATCCAGCGCATCAAGAAATTCGCCGAGGGCGTTCACAAGGGAAAAATCACGGCTGAAAATGGAAAACGTTTCGAGCACGTTCTCCACATTGGGATTGGCGGCTCGGCGCTCGGGCCGGAATTTGTGGCAGAGGCGCTCGGCTCGCCGCACGACCCGATGGATATCTTTTTCTTCGACAATACCGATCCTGATGGTTTCGATCGCGTGTTCGACAGGATAGGCGATCGGCTTTCGCAAACTCTCGTCGTGGTCGTTTCCAAATCTGGCGGGACAAAGGAGACACGAAACGGGATGCTTGAAGCCGAAGCGAAGTTTGCGGCAAAAGGACTTCAATTCGCCGGGCACGCTGTCGCCGTTACTGGCGTTGGAAGTGAGCTGGACAAACATGCGGAAAAAAATGGATGGCTGGCGCGCTTCCCGATGCCCGATTGGATTGGGGGACGCACGTCCGTGATGAGCGCGGTAGGGCTCCTGCCCATGGCGCTGCAAGGATTTGACATCGATGCTTTCCTCGCCGGTGCCGCAGCTATGGACGAACGTACCCGTAGAGCTGACGCCACGCAAAATGCCGCGATGCTTCTGGCTCTCATGTGGTACTACGCCGGCAATGGGAAGGGCGAAAAGGACATGGTGATTCTTCCCTACAAGGATCGACTGGGTTTGTTCACCAAATACCTCCAGCAGCTCGTGATGGAATCGCTAGGAAAAGAAAAAAATCTTATCGGGGAAATTGTGCATCAGGGGATTGCCGTTTACGGCAACAAAGGCTCGACCGACCAGCATTCCTATGTGCAGCAACTGCGCGATGGGGTGTTGAATTTTTTTGTGACATTTGTGGAAGTGCGCAACGATCGACGCGGCGCGCGGTTTGAAGTCGAGGATGGCACTACAAGCGGCGATTATCTTCAGGGATTTCTGCGCGGCACACGTAGCGCGTTATACGAGAACGGACGACAGTCAATCACGATAAGTATTCCCGAGGTGAACGCATTTAATGTCGGCCTGTTAATCGCGCTCTATGAGCGGGCCGTTGGCTATTACGGGTCGCTTGTTAACATCAACGCGTACGATCAGCCTGGCGTAGAAGCAGGTAAAAAGGCTGCAATCAAACTGTTGCAGCTCCAGAAACAAGTGCAGGAGGAGCTTTCCGCCGAAGGGAAGACTGCCGAAGAAATCGCGCGCTCAATCGATGCCGATCCCGAAGATGTGTTCCACTTGTTGCGGCATCTGGTGAGCAACGCTCCACGAATCAAGGTCGTTCCAGGCGAGGAAGTAGTGGATGATCGCTTTTCCCTCGGACAATCACCATAATCCTGGCCGATGGCGCGAAACGCTTCCGAGAATCGAACCGGTTCATTGAATCTTCCGTGGAGCGATACGGTCAGTTTTGTCCGGCAACTGAGCCACGATTTGCGCAATGATTTGAACGCCATCGAGCTGCAGTCGGCTTACATCAGTGAACTCGCGCAAGATCAAGAATTGCAAAGTGAGATCAAGCGTTTGCGTGAGGTCGTCTCTGGACTGAACTCGACTTTGCAACGGCTTTCCAAAGCGGTCGAAGACGTTACACCGAATATGATTTCGTACCGGTCGGCTGATTTGATGGCGGACATGCGCGCGCAGATCGATCGCAATTTTCCAAACGATAGTGACCAAATTACGTGGCAAATAAAGGTTGAAGGGATGCTGAATGTTGATCCCCAAATGTTACAGGAAGTGTTTACGGAACTTTTTGCCAATGCTTTTCGGCACGATCGTGGCAACGGCCCGCTGCTGGCGAGCGCCGGGATTGAGAACGACCAGTTAGTGTTCAGTCTTCATGAACCAAAAGCTGGTTTTGATTCAACCACACAGAATTGGGGCCGCGAACCACTCCGGAACATCAGCCAACGTCATTATGGTCTTGGGCTTAATCGCGTCCGCGCCATTATCGAAGCGCACGGTGGCGAGCTGCGGGCTCAATACGATCCGAAAGCTTCCGCGCTCGTTTCGAGAGTTGAACTGCCCCTCTCGAGCGGTCATTCCGAACATGCTTGAATACCCATGTTATTGTCACGGTTTAAGCGACTGCAACCCACTGCCCGTGCGTAGTACCAGCAGCGTAATTTGATGAAAACAGAGAACCATCGCGTTCTGATCATCGATGACGAGCGCCCCGTGCTGATGACGCTTGAAGCGTTACTGAAGCGCCATGGTTACAGGGTGGATACGGCGGCCACAGCGTCGCAGGGACTCAAGGCACTAACGTTAAATTCGCCATCGCTCGTGCTCCTCGATCTGCAGTTGCCCGACGCCCACGGTTTGGAAATGCTCGATCGGATCAAGACGGAGTTGCCCGACGCGCAGGTGATTATTCTGACTGCGCACGACTCTCTGCATAATGCCATCGAGTCGATTAAACGCGGCGCCTACCATTTTATCAGCAAACCGTACGCTTCCGAAGAGCTGCTTAGCCTCGTGGAGAAAGCATTGGAGAAACAGTTCCTCCTCCAAGAGGCGGAAAAACTGCGGGAAAAAACAGAACAACTCGAAAAACGCCTGGAGATCGCAGAGTCGCGGCCTGGGCCAGTCTTTAACAGCAAACCGATGCAGGAAATTGCCGAACTAATTGAGGCGATGGCGCCGTCGGACGCCAACGTTCTCATCGCAGGCGAGAGCGGCGTGGGGAAGGAAGTGATCGCCAACGCTATTCACGCCCGCAGCCGCCGCGCTGGCCAGCCGATGGTGAAGCTCAATTGCGCCGCGTTCCCGCAAACGATGATTGAGGGAGAACTTTTTGGTTATGTCAAAGGGGCGTTCACCGGTGCGGCGCACGATTTTCCTGGAATGATCGCTGCGGCAGACGGCGGCACACTCTTCCTGGACGAAATATCCGATATGCCGGCTGATTTGCAGACGCGGTTTTTGCGCGTGCTGCAGGAACGCGAGTATCGGCCTCTTGGCAGCACGCAAACCATGAAAGCGGACTTCAGAGCGATCGCTGCGACTAACAAGTCCATTCCCGAAGCGCTCGCCGAGAATCGGCTGCGGTCCGACTTATATTACCGGCTAAACACTTTCCAAATTGAAGTGCCTCCGCTCCGCAAACGAAAAGAAGACATTCCGCCTTTGATCGCGCAGTTCGTAGGGCAATTTTCTCAACAACTCGGAAGGCCGGAGCCGGATGTTTCACCGGATGCCTTTCAGAAGCTGCTCGATTATTCCTGGCCCGGAAATGTTCGCGAACTGCAAAACGCGATCGAATACGGCGTGGTGCTGGCGCGACAGGGCGTGATCGGAGTTAAAGAGTTGCCGGCAGAAATTCAGTTGCCTGCCGCGCTGCAACAAGCCGAACTCAGCGGGTTGCCGCGTAAAGGCGTGCAGACTCTCGACGATCTCGAGCGAACCGCCATCCTCCAAGCCTTAGCCGAATGCCGCGGCAACAAGAAAAAAGCAGCCGAACTGCTCGGCATCCAGCGTCCCACGCTCTACAACAAATTGAAGCGGTACGCGATCGAGTTGTAGATCGCCAAACGGCGACGGTTAGCCGGCTTATTCCCCGCGATAGACGCAGCGCGCGGTAGGTGTTTCGTGCATGACGATCTCGCAGAGGCCCGGGCATTGGGATGCCAGTTTTTGCCAAAACCATTCGGCCATGTTCTCGATCGTTGGATTCTCCAGGCCTTGAATGTCGTTGAGGTACGCGTGGTCGAGGACTTTCAAAAGTGGTTTCATGGCCTCGCTGATCTTCGCATGGTCGTAAACCCAGCCGGTTTTTGGATCGACGTCTCCCTCGACCGACACTTCGACTTTAAAACTGTGTCCGTGCACCCGGCGACATTTGTGACCCTCCGGGGCGTTGGGTAAAGTCTGTGCCGCTTCGAAAGTGAAATCCTTCGTCAGGCTTGCGCGCATATGACTAAGACTATCATCGCTTGCAACAGGCTGTCGCTCGGAATGAACCGGGCTTGTCAAACTCCGCGCTGAGTCGGGCTCCAGATGAATTTGTGCATCTGAAGCTGAAAGCGGACGTTTAATTTGTCTGCTAAAATCCATTCCACGATCTGCCGTGGGTCGATCCTACCGAAGATGGGCGAGAACAACACGGCGCGGCAGCGACCGGAAAGATCATAGCGCTGTACCTTGTCGCGCGCCCACTCGTAATCGTCGCGCGAGCCCATCACGAATTTCACTTCATCGCGTGACGTGAGATGGGAGATGTTCGCCCAACGATTCTTGTCCTCCTCGCCACTTCCCGGTGTCTTTAAATCCATGATCCGGTGCACGCGCGGATCGACTTTCGAGATATCCAGAGCGCCACTGGTCTCGAGCAAAACTGTATAGGCTGAGTCACATAGCATCGACATCAGCAGCAGCACGTTCATCTGGAGCAATGGTTCCCCGCCCGTAATCTCCACCAATGGACAACGAAACTCAGCCACAGCATCCACGATTTCGTTCAGCGTTCGTTTGTTTCCCTCGTGAAAGGCGTATTCGGTGTCGCAATAGTTACAGCGCAGATTGCAAAATGTCAGACGCACAAAAACGCACGGGCAACCCACCCAGGTGCTCTCACCCTGAATGGAATGATAAATTTCGTTGATCGTGATCGTTTTTTTTGCGTCTGGCATGTCGTTGAATCGTTCCCTGGTGAATCGCTGTGAAACGTCTTACGCGAACAACTGCAAAGCAAATTTCCCGGTGACGAAGGAGCGTGTTAAACAGGGCGCGATTTTGCAGGGTTTTTTGATTGACGCTTTTACAGCGGCAGCCTAGTCTCGCGGCCATGCGCCTTGGTTATGCCCTGTGCATTCGCTGTTTCGCGCCCTGTTCCGCCCGCTCGACGTTAGAAACCGGCGCAAATAAATGATTCACGTGATTACCGGCAGAACGCTTGTAGTCGTCGCGGCAATATTTTTCACATTTGCTTTTGCTGCGGGAGCGCAGGAATCGGTTGAAGAGGTGGCCTTGCCACCCTGGTCGGAGCCGACGCTTCCGTCCACGGAACCGACGTCATCGGCGCAAGTGGAGACAATGCCGTCCGCGCCGGAGCCTTTGCCTTCTACCCCGGCGGAGCCGGTGCCTCCGACTTGCCTTCCTCGGAGGAAGCATTCCCGTCGTCGCCCGACCCGTGGTCTTCTTCGACCAACTACACGACAGCGCAGACAAACGTCATTTCGTCGCCGGCGGCAGGAGGGCCCTACGGCGGATTCAGCACCAAAGATGTCGCGATAAATCAAGGTTCGCCATCGGGCGAACCGCGCCATTTTCATTATAGTTTGCAGCTGACGGTGCGTGGTGTTTGGGATGACAACATCTTTATCAGTCACACAAATCGCGTTTCCGATTACTATTTCGCGATCGAGCCGGAGATCACCGTTGGTGTCGGCGACGTGGAGGGGCGCGGCAGAAGCTATCTCCGCCTGGATTACATGCCGAGCGCTATTCTGTTTGTCGATCACTCAAACCAGGACGGGTTTAACCAGCTGATTCACCTGGAGGGAGGATATAGCACTGGCCGGCTGCGGTTGAGGCTGGACGAAGACATAGCAATACTCGAATCGGCAAACCTCAGCAGCATCATCGATACGACCGGGCTATGGGCAAACCTTGACGCGAGCGCCCCCACTCGGGTCAACATCTTCAATACGCGGTTGCGGGCAGACTATGACTTGACCGGAAAACTTTTCTTACAGGGCGAATTCGATTCCTCCATCTACTTTTACCCGAATAATATCAGTGACTACACTGTTTCGGGCGGCCTTTACCTTTACTACAACTGGTTGCCAAAGGTCTCCGTCGGTATTGGTGGCACTTTAGGGTACAATTGGGTGGACAACCCAACGCCTAACCAAAGTTTCGAGCAGGTGAACCTCCGCCTCAATTATCAGGCAACGGCCAAATTGGGTACGTATGCTTCGGCGGGTGTCGAGTTTCGTCAGTTTGATGGCGATCGGGGTACATATATTACGCCCGTCTTTGAATTGGGCATTGTCTATAATCCGTTCCAAGACACCACCATCACGCTGGCTGCCGGTCGCCGAATTTACAATTCCGGGTTCCTTCCCAATCAAGATTTCGCGGACACATACCTTGCGGCCCGTTTTCAGCAGCGTCTATTCCAGCGCCTTTACTTCGGCTTGGGATTCGGTTATGAAAACTCGGATTATTTCGCGGCTGCCAACAATGTCAGTGCGCCGCGGAACGATGATTATTGGTTTATCGAGCCGTCCCTTGACGTGCTAATTACCAGGTGGCTGAGCGCTGGGGTATACTACCTGCACCGCGATGACAGCAGCAATGTGAGTTCCGACAGCTTCTATGATAATCAGGTGGGCGTTCGGGCGACGGTCAGGTTCTAACGAAGGTTTCAGTCGTTTGCGAGCGGGGAAACGTTGGCGCTGGTTGTTAATTCCGCTCGCGCTGTGCTTATTGGCAGGCTCTCTTCCGGGGCAAATCGCCCCAGGCAACGGGCCTTCGCAGGCCATCGGAGCGCCGAACACATCGGCGGCTGCGCGGCCGGCGTTTCCTCCTGGAGGCGGAGCGAGTGCACCGGCCGGATACGTGTTAGGTCCAAACGACTACATCGGGGTCGAGGTTTTCGGCGAAGACGATCTACGCACAAACGGCAGACTGAATCCCGAAGGCAACTTGAGCGTGCCATTGCTGGGCTCGGTTCATTTAGCGGGCTTAACCCTGACGCAGGCGGCTTCGAGACTTACTGAGTTGTACGGTCGTGATTATCTGGTGAACCCAAAAGTAAATGTGATGCTCCTTGGCTACGCCAAGCGGCGCTTTTCAATCCTGGGACAGGTGGGTCGGCCCGGCAGTTACGAAATGCCCGAGTCCAGTCCGGGTGGCATCGATCTACTGGAAGCGATCGCGTTGGCAGGCGGATATACGCGTATCGCTGCGCCGGAACGAATAACGGTCCGGCGACAGAGCGCAAACGGCGACAAAATTTTCAAGGTAAATGCCAAAAAATTCAACAAGGGTAGCGGCGGAGGTTTTCGCGTCGAGCCGGGCGATACCATCACCGTTGGGGAAAGTATTTTTTAACGCCAAACTTTTCGTGCCGTGCGCCTTTTCCGGCGCACTTCTTGGTGTATGGTTGCAGCCGATATTCCGCTGTGACTGATCCTGCGCAATCTTCGATCGGCACGACCGTTTCCACAAACTCGGAGAAACCCGTTTTACCTGATTTGGCCGGGCACTACGCTGAAGGACTGCAAAGGTTCGATTTCCGTCGGTTCTGGCATTCTATCGTCGAACGGATTTGGATCGTGGCGATCTGCGTTCTCGCCGGGCTTTTTGTTGCGCTCGGTTATCTGGCGCGGACGCCGAAGCTCTACCAGGGCCATACCGTGCTGGAAGTAGAATTTCAGGAACCAAGTTTTCTTCCTACCGACGATTCCACAACGCGCATGCGTTCGATGTTTCTGGCGAGCCAGGAGGCGTTGCGGACCATTGAACAAAACCTGACAAATCAAACTCTGCTTTCCAGAGTCGTGCGCTCGGAGGGTCTGGCGGCAGACGGTGGACGCGCGCTCCTGGGCCAAACCGTTGTGATCGATAAGAAATCCGTTCCGGCGCAGCGCACTGAAACCCCGCAACCCGGCGCGAACCCCCAGAGTACAACTGGTGTAACAACCTACACTCCGCTCGAAGAAGGATTGGGCCAGGCAATGGTCGGTATGGTAAGACCAGCGATCCGCCGCGGAACGCGCCTGATCGATTTGTACGTGACGCATCCCGATCCGGTAATGGCACAACGCCTCGCCGAAGCGGTCGGAAGGGAGTACATCCGCAATTCAATCGAGCGGCGCGCCTCGCTCAGCGAGGAGGCGTTGCGGTATTTGCTCGAAGAAGAAGAGCGGTTGAAAAGGAACCTGCAAAGAAGCGAAGCTGCCGTCGCCGATTACAAGGCCAAGCATCCGGACGCATTGCAGCTTGGCGGCGGCACAGCTGCCACAGGTTCACAACAAGGGTCGGGCGCGGGCGGCGCGCCGCGCGGCGGTCTGGTGGAAGACAAGCTGCAAGACCTGAACAATAAATTAACGGCAGCAAAGGCCGACCGGATTCGTCTCGAAGGCGAGCTCGAGCAAATCCAACAATCCGGCGATAACATTGACGCCTTGCTTGCGGTGCCGAGTATCTCCACTGCCCAAATGGTGATCGAAGCGCGGCGCACCGTTACGCAAATCGAAGCTGCGCTTACGACTTATGCCCTCCGATACAAGGATAAACATCCCAAAATGATTGCTGCCAAAGCTTCGCTTGCCGACGCGAAAGAGAAGCTTCGCCAGGCTGTGCTGGCGCAGCCGGCGATTCTGCGCAACGCTATCGATCAGACGAAGGCCACAGAGGTCAGCCTGCAACAAGCGTTGCAAGATCAACAGGGCGTCGCAGTCGCCCTCAATCGGACGGCTATCGGGTGGCAGGAGTTGGCGCGGCAAGCTGAAACCGATCGTGCGCTTTACGAAAGCGTTCTTCGTCAAATTAAGGAGACGAGCTTGAGCAAGGATGTAAAGGCGAACGCGGTGAGCGTGATTGAGCATTCGCCGCTTCCGCAGTCACCTGTTAGTCCGCGCCCTACGAGGACAATCTTTCTGGGCCTGCTGGGGGGTCTGGCTGTTGGTCTGGCATTCGTTCTTGGCGCGGACGCCTTGGACCGTTCAATTAAGACTGTTGATCAGGCAGAAAATACTATTGGGTTGCCGGTGTTCGCCGCGGTCCCTGAGACTACTGACGAGGGGCCAGTGAGCCGTTTGAAACGGCGAAGCAAAAAAGCGTTTGGCAGTTCAAACTATCGGGTGGTCGTTGAAACTCCTGAAAGTCCGGCGGCCGAAGCATTCCGCAATTTACGGGCCGCGCTTGCCTTGTTAGGACCGGAAGCGGAGCGCAAAGTGTCGCTTTTTACAAGCGCTGTGCCTAACGAAGGGAAAAGTTTCACCAGCGCCAATTATTCGCTTGCGCTGGCCCAGCAGGGTTATCGCGTGCTTCTCATCGACGGGGATCTGCGCCGGCCAACGATGCACAAAATTTTCCGTTTCCCCAGCGCCAAAAATAATTCCGATGAGGAGAGCCACCCTGGAGTCATAGACTGCCTGTTAGGTGAAACCGACGTGGCCTCAGCCGCGCGCCAGATTCCTGCCGGTGAAATCCAGCTCGTCGATGAGAACATTGCAGTCACCGGGAATATCCTCACGGCGACAGGAGGTCAGCTTTCTGTCCTCGCGGGTGGACGGCGCTCGCCCAACCCGGCTGAAATTCTCGCAGGCCCGTTCTTCGGGCGACTGATCACTGAGGCTGCCACGCTCTTTGATCGCGTCGTGATCGACAGCGCTCCGATTCTGGCCGTCAGCGATACTCTTTTGATGACGCCACATGTCCAAACACTGTGCATTGTCGTTCGAGCCGCAAAAACACCGCGCCAGGCGGTCCGCCGGGCAATTTCTTTGGTGGCAAAATCAGGAATTCGCCCGGCAGGTCTGGTCTTAAATCGATTGCGACGGAGCCGTGGGGTTGGTTACTATTACCATTACTCATCCCACGGTTACGGCGCGGAAGAAGGAGCATATTCTCGCAGTTATGGTCGGACGCACGGCTCCGATTACGAAGATAATGGAGCCTAGATTCAGCGGTGCTCCGTACTGATGGTGACCTCTGAACCATGCCGGCGCGATCCTGACCGCTGGTACCACAAGCTGCTGCCCCAACACAGGCCCAGATAGGTTGCGACATACAGCTGGATCGATTCGATTTGAAATGGAAAATCGATCAGCGCATGCAGCGCGATCCCCGCGAGCGCTACGATAGCCAGAGGCTGCAGCATGCGTCTCCTCGGCATCCAGTCTCTCCTGGCATATCTGTTATAACTCTGAATTCCGACCGCTATTCCTCCGAAGAAGAGCAACGCCCAAAGGCTGCTTCCCAGCCATCCCCATTCCAGCACAGTCTGCAGGTAATCCTCGTGTAAGAACCTCCAGGCCCCCGGAACCGGATGACCCGATCCGATGTTGCAGGCTGGGAACACAACTCGAAATGTTCCTGGGCCCGACCCCAACAAACCCGCGCCAGACAGCGCACCGAACGCCACGCGTGACGCCTGCCATCGCGCGTCGGTAGGAATTCGTTCCCCCAATGACTGCCAGCGGTTAAGTGGTTGCTCCAAATGGGTCGCCTGAGCGAGCGCGATTAGCGCCAAAGCAATGGCGAGCGCACCAGCCACGACGACGCTTTTCTGCCCTCCTGATAACTTTCGCAGAAGCGCCGGTCCAAAATGAAGGCCGATCGCCACCATCAACAGAAGCGCAACGAACTGCGCCATGCGTGAGGTGTTCGCGAGCACTCCGGCAACAGTCAGGACGAAAATGGTGACCCACAGCGCGCGCATGCCCGGGCTGGATGTCCTCGTAAACGCCCGAATGACAAGGCCGGCGCTCAACGGCCACACCAGATTCAGAAACGCACCAGCGTTACCATGATAGAAATACGCTGCGAAGAATGTCGTAACCCCGAGCTCCGGCGGGGGCGGTGGCTTCCAAAAAATCATCTGCGCGCCGGTAGCTTTCTGGAGCAAACCCAGCAACGCTATCGAGCCACCGACCAGACCAGTTACATACCATAGTCGCAGCAACCATCGACTACTCTGGGACAAGTCCGAGACGAACAAAATAGTCCCGAGCAGCAAGGCGCCTCGGATCATCCAAGCACTGGTAATCGCATAATCTTCGGAGCCCGCCAAAGACGGCGCCAAATTCGGCAATGCCACGAAAAAAGAAAATTCGGAGTCGTAGATGGACTTGGCGTTCAACGCCATCCATGTTGCGACGCAAATCAAAGCCCCTGCTAAGCAGATCAGGAGAGGTGGGCACTCCGGTCTTCGGCGACTGGTGATCAGCTCGGCAATCCAAAGCGCGAGCGTTGCCAGCAATATCCAGTTAGTTGTCCGGATGCTCGTCGATGTTGTGGCTCCGTATGCCCAGGGAGCATAGACAAGCGCAGCAAAGAAGGTCCAGCGCGACGCAGCGCGGAAGATACGAGAGATCACATGTGGGAACTCAGCAATGTTATCCACCGATCACTAATCACCACCGATGAGTCGCTTCCTCTAGCGTCCCTTGCCAAAGAGCATCGTGTACAAGGTCTTTAACACGATCATTGCATCCAGCTTCAGCGAATAATGTCGGATATAGTAAAGGTCATATTTTAGCTTCTCAGCCGCATCCTCGTCACTCTCTCCGTAGGGATAATTCACCTGCGCCCATCCGGTGATCCCCGGTTTGACCAGGTGCCGAAAATGATAAAAGGGGATGGTACGTTCGTATCGTTCCGCGCACTTGCTCCACTCCGGACGCGGCCCTATCAGGCTGATGTCCCCTTTGAGGGCGTTCCAAAGTTGCGGTAGCTCATCGAACCGAAGTTTCCGCAGCCTGCGCCCCACGGATGTAATGCGACGATCGCCTTCTCGCGTGTAAATGTCCTGATCCTCCTGAGCCGCACAACCGCGCATTGTGCGAAATTTGAAAAGAACGAAACGTTTTCCGTCACGGCCGACTCGTTCCTGTCGGAAAAAAACCGGACTGCCGTCTTCGATCCAGATGAACAGAGGGATTAGCAAGAACAGTGGAGCGCAAATCATAATCGCTGCTGCGGAGGCAAGGATATCGAAAAGTCGTTTCAGATAATGGTACGGCAAAGTGCGTGCCAATTGAAATCCGGTTTGCAGAGGCCAGAACGGATCGACAATTCCCAGTGGCAGATATCGCCAGTAAGTTTCGTAAAACGATTCCAAGGTATAAACCCGGGTTTTCTGAAATTGCGCACGCACCAGGCGCTCCAGCAGTTGCGTGTCCAGCAAGTTCGCTCTCTCGGCGAGAATGATGCCGCTGTAACATTTGCCGAGATCGTTTAATCTCGCCGCAAGATCTCCTTGTATGATCGGCGATCCTTCACCGGCGATCGGCTGGCCTGCGTGCTTCTCATTCACATCAACGAATTCCAACTGCTGCCCGCTGTGTGACTTTTTGTAGGCCTCGTAAAAACGCGCTGCCTCCTCGCCGCTGCCGATGACCAGGAATGAGCGGCCGACGCTGCTTGCAACCACGTATTGTCGAATCCACCGGCGGTAAGCCAGCGACAGCGGCAGGAAAATTGCGAAGCTCAAAAGCAGCACGCCCCTGCTCGGTTTCATTGTTTGATCGAAGGTCGCTGCTGAATAAATCAGCAGCGCGCTGAAGAAGGCCGCTGCCGTGATCGCAAGGATGTGCTCCGCGGCATATCCCAAGGTTAGCTTCTCGACTGTTCGATCGTAACCGCCTACGAAATAGAGCGCCGCTACGATCACGCCGAGCTGAATAAGGTTAATGATGAAAAATTGAAACGGTGTCGCATAAAACGCGTCATACCGAAACCAGCCGACGACTCGGTAAATAGCAACCCAACTCACAACATCTAAAAGCAGATAGAGCGCCGCTGCCGCCCATTCGTGGTGGATAAACTGCGACCAAAAGCCACCTCGGTCTCCAGCTATGGCAACGGGCTCGCTGGCGCGTGTTGGACACTCCTCTTGGAACCCAAGTATTTCCTGGAAAACCGTCTGAGGCTCTTCGCTATTGGGCATGAGACTGGAATTATATCCTTTAGGTAAACCGAAGTGAAACACTACTCCACCGTGCCGCAGCGGGCACTTCATAACTTCAAGGATTTGCTAACGGCTGCGGCCTTGACGCTCCGAGTGGCGCTCATAATCTGGAGGCGTGCGGCGTGCCTCGCCGTTCGCCAAATTTGTCGTGAATATTTTCGCCGCTTTCTATCGTTCGTCCGTTGGAAAGAAAATGATCGTCGCGGTCACTGGCGTTATCCTGATCGTTTTCGTTATCGGACATTTGCTCGGTAATTTGCAGATCTTTCTGGGTCCAGAGTGGATTAATGGTTACTCACAACACCTCCGTGACCTCGGGCCGTTGCTTTGGGCAATCCGCGTGTTCCTGCTTGGGACGGTCATCATTCACATCTACGTGACCATTCAATTGGCCATTGAAAATCGCCGTGCGCGACCGAAACGCTACGTTGATCGGCACTACGTCAAGGCAGACTTCGCCTCACGTCACATGGTGATCAGCGGGCTGATCGTGCTTGCGTTTATCGTTTATCACCTGGCGCATTTTACAGCGCGAGTGACCGACCCTCGTTTTGCGCTGCTCAAGATGGATCCTCTGGGGCACTACGACGTCTACTCGATGATGGTTTACGGATTTCAAAATTATTATGTATCCGCCTTTTACGTGCTCGGCCTGTTTTTGCTTGCGCTTCATTTAAGCCATGGATCATCGAGTTTTTTTCAGTCGCTCGGATTCAGCGACAAGAAACTGACGCCGCGTCTCGAGTTGGGTGGCCGAATCTTCGCGTGGCTTCTCTTCATTGGCTACACTTCCATTCCTGTCGCGATCCTGCTGGGCCTTATCAAGCCGGCCCAACAACTATGAAAGAAACCGACTGAGCTCTTACAGGTTCCGCACCTGGACGCCTTCAGTCTCGGTTCGGTGTGCGTAAAGCTCGCTGAGGCGTTTTGTCATCGGACCGATTTTACCATCCCCGATCTGGCAATCATCGATCTTTGTAACCCCAGCCAACTCGCCCATTGTGCCTGTGCAGAACATTTCGTGCGCGCCGTAGACATTCAGAACCGATAAGTCGGTCTCGACGCAACGAATTTTCTCGGCAGCACAGATCTCGATTACGGTCGCGCGGGTGATTCCTTCTGGACATGCCACGACACGACTCGTTGCTAGCTCGCCATTGCGGACGATGAACACGTGCGTCGCATTCGTTTCGGCAACAAAACCGCGCGTATCAAGCATAAGCGCGTCATCTGCGCCGGCATTGTTCGCTTCGATTTTTGCCAAAATCGAATTCAGCAGGTTTGCGTGGTGAATTCGCGCATCGAGAACGTCCGGCGGCGGGCGCCGGAACTTGCTCGTGATCAGGCTCAATCCTGTCTTTGCGTAAACCGGCGCTTTGTGTTCGGCTAACACAATCAGCGTCGGGCCGGCTTGATTCAGCCGCGGGTCCATGCCGGAGGTGACCTTCACGCCACGTGTGAGAGTGAGCCGAATATGTACGCCGTCCCGCATTTTGTTCGCAGCGAGCGTGCGTTTTATTTCCTCGATGATTTTTTCCCGCGGCGGGATTTCGGCGAAAGAAAGTGCACGAGCCGAACGCTCTAGGCGGTTGAGATGTTCGTTAAGCTTGAAGATCCGGCCGTCGTACAGTCGCAACCCTTCCCACACCGCGTCACCGCCCTGCACTGCCGAATCGAAGGGGCTGATGCCGGCCTTGTCGCGATGCACCAACGCTCCATTGATGTTCACGATCAGATCGCGGTTTCGTTCGTCGAATGTTTGCAGCATTTCAATTACCTCACACAACGTCCACTACGGACACAACGAAAAACTTTCATTTCAACGGCGTTACGCCCGTTGCGTTCTTTGTGCGATATCTTCAATGCAGCCGGTATCGATAAAGCTGTTCATAACACTCGCGGCAGTGCTCGTAAGTCTCACGGAATCGCGCTGGGATTTCGCTGTGAGTTGCACGATATGGTTGAAACGAAGTCGTTTTTGCTACCTCGCCATACCAATGCTTTGCCCAGATACCATCGGTATCGCGCAACCCGGCCGGCCAGAAAAGCATGGACGCGCTAAATTCGACGCCGACCGCTTCACAGAGCAGTCGCAGCGTCTGCTCGGGATCTTGCAGCACGTCTTTTGCGTCGATGACGGGCGGGACCGCATTCGTCCGGGTGCGGATTAGATCGAAAATCTCCGCCTGCTGCACGAACCCGAGGTCTTCCAGCGCAGGATCTTCGCGTTTTTTAATGTAGGAACTGATTACCTCGCGTGGATCGCGAATTAGAAAACAGTTTGTTACTGCGCCAAGCCATTGGCGATCTACCTGGGACAACAAATGGTGTGTCATCTGTTTCTGAAAAAACACCCGCTTGCCGCCCGGGACCGGTCCTGTGAGATGCGCGACGATTTTCCGCCAATCGGTTTCGCCGGTCGTGATCACTTCGTCCGCACCGGGGTGCTGGACACCGGTCGTCTGTAAATAAAAGGCATAAAACGCTTCGTCTATCACGGTGGTATCATCCCGATTGCCCCAAGAACGCATCATGGCGGTCGAGATATTTCGGGGGCCAGACCACATGGCGATGCGGATAGTGTTCGTATACGACATTGAAAGACTGTAACGAATGACAGCAGCTTGGCCGAGTGCAAGCGCTCAACCGGACGCATTTGGGGCGGAGCACCGCCGCAGTCCCAACCGTGGCCGTAATTTTCGCGCCCCGATTCGCGCTCGCGTCTTGGAGTACGACGCTGCCGCGCCGCTTTATATCAGACGCCGCCTAACTCTTGGCGAAAACACCGATCAATGGCCGGCGTGATGGCGTCTTCGAGCGAAAATCGCTTACGAAGCCGTCCTGGGTCCGGATCTCTACGTGACCGGCTGCGCGCCTGGCGCCATAGACCAACACGGATCCCACAGGCGCTTCGTACGGATTTGAAACGGGCAGTTTTTTGAAACCGTAATTGTTCACCAGCTCCTGGCCGGCTTGTTTTGCCAGAGTCGTTTGCGGCCGCGATTTCACTACGCCCGCAGCAACAAGCGCTTCCTTAACGAACCGCCAGCACTTGGAAAGCGAGTGGGCGTGGGCGCGTTCTTCGGCAATGGTAGCCGCCCGGCGCAACTTTGGATCGATTTGCGAATCAACCTTTGCAAACGGCTTCACAATCTTTTTGGGATAATACTTGTCTACGACTTCGACGGACTGCTTTTTGCCAGATGCATCAGTGTAACTGAACTCGGGCTTTGGTGCCGAAAACACCAGCGCCGAGGCGGGAGTTGGGTAATAGGCCATGAATCCGATCACGGCGAACATGAGGGTGAGAAGTTTTCGCATAAAGAGCGCGTCCTATCAGGCATATCGGCCACGCTCGCAACAGATTTTTTGCAAAAAACAGGAAATTTTTCATTTGACTTACGCCCAATCTGCAAATGGGCCTCGGGTTTATAGCGACGACACGAATTCCATCATCCGCCGGCGCATTTTTGCATCGGGCAATCGGCCAATTCCGCCCCGCATATTATCTGCGAGATGACCCGGTTTATCCGTCGCCGGGATGGCGCAGGTGACTGCCGGATTTGCGACAATCCATTTCAGGAAAAATTGCGCCCACGACCGACAATCGAATTCCGCGGCCCAATCGGGCAGGGGTTTCGAACGCACTTTGCTAAAAAGATCGCCAGCTCCGAAGGGTCGATTCGCGATCACCGCGACCCCGTGCTCCTGCGCCAGAGACAGAACATGCTCCTCAGCTTCCGGTTCCATCAGCGAATAATTGATCTGTAGAAAATCAAACTTTTCGCTCCGTACTAGTTTTTCGATTTCGCTCAAAGCTCCGGACTCGTAGTGCGTGATTCCGGTGTAGCGAATGCGTCCCTGCTGTTTCCATTCCCGCAGCGTTGCGAGCTGTGTGTTCACATCCACGAGATTGTGCACCTGCATCAGATCGATCCGGTTCGTGCGCAAAAGCGCCATGGATTGTTCCATGGATTTGATTCCGTTTTCTTTGCCGCGCGTCCAAACTTTCGTGGCGAGAAAGAGCTTCTCGCGAATCCCCAGCGAGGAGGTGACATCCCCGATCACTTCCTCCGCGCGTCCGTACATTGGCGACGAATCAATGACATGGCCACCGAGTTTCACAAAGAGCGACAGAACGTCTTCCAATTGCCTCCGGATATCCGCGGTAAGATCGACGTCGAACGCCCGCCAGGTTCCGAGGCCGATCACGGGAAGTTTCTCGCCAGAGGACGGAATGGTGCGCGTCAGCATCGTTGATGATTCGTTTTTCTCCTGGGCGTTGACCGGCAAAATTAAAGTCGCCGCCGTGCCGCCGATCATTTTTGCGGCTTCCCGTCTCGTCATATTTAGATTTTAGGGCGTTGGTTTCGTTCGCACCAGCGCAGTCATCCAGGTTTCTCTTCCGCGTATCGCTCAGCTCCCGCCGGCTGTATTCATCAAATGCCAAAGCATCTGGCGCAGATGCATTACAACCGCTATATGCCTGTATGAATCGCCGCCGTTTCATCAAAATTTCCGCCACGAGTGCGCTCGCTTGGCGCGCCGCAACGACATCTTTATTCGCGGAGAAGACACCGGCACCGATGCGCATTCTGATTCTCGGCGGCACCGGATTCACCGGGCCATATCAGGTACAATATGCATTGAGTCGTGGACACAAGGTCACAACGTTCAACCGCGGCAAGACGCACCCCGGCGAATTGCCCAAGGAAGTGGAGCAACTTGTCGGCGATCGCAACGGTAATCTCGACGCGCTTAAGAATCGGCAATGGGATGTGGTCGTCGACAATCCAACGACGCTTCCGGCTTGGGTACGCAGCGCGGCGCAAACGCTCAAAGGAAACGTTGATCGCTACGTGTTCATCTCGACGATTTCGGTTTATGGCGATGTCAAAACGGGCCCTGATGAAAACGCGTCGACAGAAAAATACGAAGGCGAAGATCCCTACAAGGAGACGATTGAAGCGGTACGTGCATCCGGCTTCAAAACCTACGGGCCGCTTAAGGCGCTCTCGGAACGCGAAGCCGAGAAATGGTTTCCCGGAAAAACATTGGTGATTCGGCCGGGGTTGATTGTGGGCCCTCGCGACGAGAGCGACCGCTTTACGTATTGGCCTGTGCGGATCGATCGCGGCGGCGACGTGCTGGCGTCGGGAACACCGGACGATCCCGTGCAGTTTATTGATGGGCGTGATCTTGCTGAGTGGACCATTCGAATGGTCGAGAACCGCGAGACGGGAATTTATAATGCAACCGGACCGGCCAAATCGCTCGGCATTGGCGGCATGCTCGACGGAATTAAGAATGCGTTGAATTCGGACGCGAAGTTCACATGGGTGAGCGAAGAATTTTTGACCGAGCAAAAAGTGCAGCCCTGGTCGGATATGCCGGTGTGGACCGGGAAAGATGACGCGGTTGCGCGTACGAACATCAGTCGCGCGTTGAGCAAGGGCCTGACGTTTCGACCCCTCAACATGACGGCCCGCGACACGCTCGCCTGGTTTAAGTCGCTTCCTCAGGATCGACAATCGCATCCAAAAGCCGGTCTCTCGCCACAGCGCGAAGCAGAGGTGCTGGCGGCGTGGAAAAAGAAGACGTAGCCGTGTCGTTGTGCGACGCCTGCTCGCGGCCCACAGGGCCGCGGCTACAGGATGAAAAAACTCTTCACCAAAATCGTTGACGCAAAGCCAGAGGAGATTCATGCGCTCTGGTTAGCGTTTCTGTTCAATTTCATGGTGCTCGGCGGTTACTATGTGATCCGTCCCAGTTCGCGATGAGATCGGCGCTTCCAGCGGCGTGGAGAATCTGCCGTGGATGTTCACCGCCACATTGCTAGCGATGCTCGTCGCCAATGCGCTCTTCTCGGCAATCGTCGCGCGCATGTCGCGTCGGCAATTCATCCCAATCGCCTACCGTTTTTTCATCTTCAACCTGCTCATTTTTTATCCGTGCTCATGCACGTACTCACTGCGAAGGATCAAGTGTGGCTCGGTCGGACATTCTTCGTGTGGCTCAGTGTGACTCAACCTTTTCATCGTCACTGTTTTCTGGGCGTTCATGACGGATCTTTTCAGTAGTGAACAAGGGAAAAGGCTCTTCGGCTTCATTAGTATCGGCGGCTCGTTTGGCGCTATCGTCGGCGGAAGCTGACAGGCCTCATTGGTCAAACAAATCGGGTGCCGCAAATTTATTCTTAGTTTCGGCGACGATGTTTGAAATGGCGGCCCGGTGCGTGCGGTTTTTCCCGCTGATTTCCGCACTGCAGGGGATGCTGTCAGCTTTCCCGGGACGACAACGTCGCCCCTGCAATACAGAGGCGGACCGAAGAGGCCGCCATCGGCGGAATTTATGTCTGGCATTACGCACATTTTTCGGTCGCCTTATCTGTTTGGCCTTTTGGTTTTCATCGTTCTTTACTCGACCACGTCAACCTGGGCTTATTTCCAGCAGTCGGATCTCGCCGGTCACGGGTTCCCGACCGCGCGGCGCGAACCGCTTTTTTGCGAACATCGATCGCGCCACCAACACGCTCACGCTGCTTGGCCAACTTTTTCTCACAGGCAAACTTCTAAAGTGGCTGGGCCTCACGCCCACATTGATCATCATGCCGACCCTGAGTCTGATCGGGTTTGCAGTGATCGGCATCTCGCCATTGCTCGCCATTTTGGCAGTGTTTCAAGTGCTGCGGCGAGCGACGAAGTTCGCGTTCATGCGTCCGGCCCGCGAAGTGTTGTTCACGGTTTTGCGACGCGAGGACAAATACAAAGCCAAAAGTGTGATCGACACTTTTGTTTACCGCGTAGGCGACCAGGTTGGCGCATGGTCCTACCGCGGACTCACCGCGCTCGGACTCGGCTTCCGCGGAATTAGTTTTGTCACTGTTCCTGTCATCGCCGTTTGGCTCGCGCTTAGCGTGTGGCTGGGTCGCAGACAGCGCGCTGCTCGCCGACCCAAAGGGCGACCAAAGTTTATCGCTTGGCGCCACGCCGGGAGCGGCGTGAAATCTTTGATCATCTCATTGTGGCGATCTCGAAAGGGGCAACAGCCGGAGATTTTTCGCTCCGCTCAAGATGACAGTCCTGGGGAAGGTCGAAAACGCGATTGCGCTCGTCCGCGTCCGGCGCGAGTCGTAAGGACTAAAACCAAAAGGAGACAAAACAATGGCAACACGAACTGGATCGGCGGTATGGGAAGGCACGCTCAAAGAGGGCAGGGGAACGATGAAACTCGGCAGCGGCGCATTCGATGGGCCTTATTCTTTCTCATCCCGCTTTGAAGAAGGAAAGGGAACAAATCCGGAGGAACTCATCGGTGCCGCCGAGGCCGGCTGTTATTCGATGGCACTTTCGGCGAACCTCGAAAAGGCAGGCCATCCCGCCAAACGCATCAGCACGACCGCGACCGTGAAACTCGAAATGGTTGGCGGCGGTCCAAAAATCACGACGATCAATCTGAAAACCGAAGCCGATGTTCCAGGAATCGACGACAAAACATTTCGTGAGCAAGCTGAGCTGACGAAAAAGACCTGCCCGGTCTCCGTTGCTCTCGCCGGTACGCAGATCAACCTCGACGCGAAATTGCTGTAGCGGCAGGCGTGTCGCCTGCAAAGCTGAAAGTGAGTCGCAGCCGGCGCGACTGCCACTACAGGACAGCGATTCTATTTCGCCAATTCGTAGAGATATTCGACAAACGACATCGTTGCGCCATCGAAGCCTTGAATCTTCGGGTTGGCCGATTCGAAAGAAATCATGCAGGATCCATATCGCGGTATTGGAAAGCCCGAACCGCTCAAATATGTGCTGCAGGCCTAATGGTCTCGTCGAATCAATCCCGAGCACCGCATCGCATATCGTGTCGTGAAAGGCGACCTCTGAATCGCACAACTGCGCTACCACTACTGAGCTTAGAGCGTCAGAAGGTCTTGTTCCGCAGTCGAGCCGACGGCAGTGAGTCCGCTAAATTTCTTCGTGAGGTCGTCAAGTTTGGTTACGTAGTAATCCACATTCTCGTCGCGGTTTTCGGGATCGAATTCGCCTGCTGGTTTGGCGGCTTCGTAGGCCGGAACCTTCTTCGGCGTTGCTTTGATGTAGTAGCTAATCTGGTCGCCCGGTTTGTAATTGCGGCCACTGGCTAGAGCCAGCTCGTAGGCGGCAGCGCGATTACGCGCGGAGCCGGCGATCTTGGCCCGATATTTGTCGAGTGAATCCTGGAGCGTGTCGGTCTTCATGAGCATGTCGATGTTCCATTCGCGGTTTCGAATTTTTCGTTCGAATTCGCTCCGGAGATCGACAATCGCTTCCAGTTTTCCCTGCATAATGAGCTTGATCATTTGCTCGAGAAAAACGCGCTGGAATTTTTCCAGTCCACGCGACTTGAGTGCGCCGCCTTTGATGATTACATCGCCGTCCTTCGTAAGGAGCGCGTAGTTCTTTGCCTTATAACTTAGCATGGCGTCGAACTGCTCGTCGATCTCAACGTCAATCCCAGCTGGCAATTCCGCAGCCAGACCGCGTTGCAGTTCGTCAATTGTCGTCGCGGCGCCGCCCCGCGTTTCTTCGCCATTGCCCGCGCGACGAGGCGTCGCGTCGACGCGTGGTATGAAATAAATTCCGTCGGTATCCACCTCAATCACCTGCGCGCGATGCGCGTTAAGCCAGTCGATCATTTTCTTCAGCAGATCGCGCCCGATCTGCGTCACACGCGCGGCGGCATCGAAGTCGGCGAAATGTCCCTGCGCGAATCCAAGGTAACCGTAGAAACTGTTGAGCAATATTTTGAAAGTGTTTTGCAGCGCCTGAAGATGATGTTGCCTGGCCGGGTCCTGTTCCGCGCGCATTTTTGCTTTGGCTTCGAGACGGAAGCTTCGGAGATCGGTAAGCAGATGCCGAAAGATTTGCAGTTCGTCCGTAGCGGGAAAGCAATCGAACTGCAACATGATAGACGGATAAAGCGAGGCGATGTCGCAGTGACAGACGTTGCGGGCCACACCGGTGAAGAAGATGTCGGTGTAACCGCCTTCGAACGCGCGCGGCATCGGCAACCCGGGAATGGAATGGCGTTGCCGGAAATATTCGCGCAGGAACAGGGCGTTGATCCGCGTAGCATTGCCGCGAACGATCACGTCCTGGTAATTGTAAGGAAAGATTTGCGCCTGAATGAAGTAGCTCGGGCTCAGCAGATCGGATAGCGCGCGAGTTTCCCGAACACCGCATAGCGCGCGTCGCCGGAACATTTCCGGATCGGTCAGGTACGCGCGTTGCAATTCCTTTCCCGTAAGCCCTGAAATCTGGTCGCTCTCGCACAGGTCGAAATGCCGGGCCACATCGGAGCGTTCGAAACCCGCGAGAGAACGCATCCCAACGTCGTAGAATTGCGCCAGCAAAAATGTGTCGACGAAATGGCGGCCATCGATGGTGAACTTCGGGTAATCGATGGTCTTCTCCGCAATTTGCAGCCGTGACGGACGCGATCTGAGAAAACCGCTGCTGCGTCCCCAATCGAGTTTCGTTTTCAGCTTCTTCGCGCGGCCAACGAGCAGCGGCAGATGCACGCGAAACAAATCGTGGCCTTCGATCACGTCCGGATCGCGTTCTTTGATCAGGGTCATCAGGCGTTTCAGCGCGGCGCGTTCCGACTCCTCGAGGTTGTTCGGATCGACCACAATCAATTCTTCCCAGCCGGTGTTGTCGGAAAGCGCAATACTCGTGATGTGGTCGTCGTTTTCGTGGTCATCCCGAGTCGTCGGGACTACGGAAAGGACTTCGATCTGTATTCGCTTGAGCGCTTCGAACGCCAGATCTTTAAACAACGTGCGTCCTGTCGCGGTGAGATAATGCTGAACCGGATCGGTGAAGGCGAAGAAATCGCGGCCGGCGCTTTTGAGTCCGTTGCGGAGCGCAATCAATTCCTTCCAGCTGTCGACGGTAATAAGCCAGCCATACTTCAGATCGCCCCGGAGTTTTTCCGTCTCGATGCCAAGATCGACCACATCCGAATCGGCCCAAACAAATGGGCGGAACGGCTCGACCTCGGTAACTGTCGATCCATCTATTTCGCGGCGATGCACGCGTACGGTGCCGGTTTCGCCCAACTCAACGGCCACAATCCGTGGCATCTGGTCTGCGCCAAAGAGCAGCGTGTTTTTCTCAGATTCCATTAATGAGAGGTTCCTCGACTTCGCTCTGAATGACAAATTGCAGGGCAGGCGCATCGCCTGCCTCTTAGCGGCAGCCGGAGCGGTTGCCCTACAGCCGCATTGCGTTCATCATCCGACATGCAAATTGTTTTGCTGCCGGCGGTATGCTTGTGGTTGCTGTTCGCAGTTTCAGGGTTTGCGCAGGCTACGCCGCAATCGCTTGCCGATGCGGAGCTGCCGTCGCTCCTCACGATTTATAAAGATATTCACAGTCATCCCGAACTATCCACGCAGGAGCAGCGCACCGGCGCAATAATCGCAAAGGAATTGCGTGCGGCCGGTTGCGAAGTCACCGAGGATTTCGGCAAGTACGATAATCCAAAGTTAAAAAGTTATGGCGTGATCGGAGTCATGAAAAATGGCGACGGTCCGAAGGTCCTGGTGCGCACAGACATGGACGCCCTGCCCGTTGGAGAGGAAACCGGCCTGCCGTACGCCAGCAAAGTCGTCGCAAAGAACGAAGAAGGTAAAGAGGTCCGCGTCATGCATGCCTGCGGGCATGACGCGCATATATCAATGTTTATTGGTGTTGCCCGTGCGCTGGCGAAATTAAAAGATCAATGGCACGGCACGATCATCTTTGTCGCTCAACCGGCGGAGGAATTAGGCACTGGCGCGCGCGCACTGCTCAATGCGGGTCTCTACCAAAAATTCGGGAAACCGGATTTCGCCCTCGGATTTCACGACAAAGCCGATATGCAGACCGGCCACATCGGGGTCACGGAGGGTTACACGTATGCAAATGTCGATTCAGTGGATGTGACCGTGCGCGGCGTAGGCGGGCATGGCGCGTACCCCTATGTTACCAAGGACCCTATCGTGCTTGCGGCGGAGATGATTAATGCCTGGCAAACCATTGCGAGCCGCGAAAACAATCCGCTTAATCCGATCGTCATCACCGTCGGCTCGATTCACGGCGGCACGAAGCACAACATCATTCCGGACGAAGTGAAAATGCAGTTGACGGTGCGCACCTACAAGCCTGAAGTGCGAGAGCACGTGCTGGCTGCAATCGATCGGATCGCAAAAGGGATCGCCGCGGCCGGCGGCGTCCCGTCCGATCGTGCGCCCATAGTAACTCTTTTGAAGGACGAATTCACGCCAGCAACGTACAATAATCCAGAACTCACGAAACGCCTCGTCGCTGTATGGAAAAAGTCGTTAGGTCAGGAAAATGTGGAGATGGTGGATCCGACCATGGGGGGCGAAGACTTTTCCGAATACAGCTTGCCGGACCATTCCATTCCTGCGGTTGATTTTCACGTCGGCGCGGTCGCGCCGGAAAAAATTGTAGAGAGCAAAAAGACGGGAACACCGCTGCCCAGTCTGCATTCCAGCAAGTTCGCGCCGGTGCCCGAGCCAACCATTCGCACAGGGATTGTGGCAATGACGACAGCCGTGTTGGAGTTAATGAAGAAGTAGGCGAAGTCCGCGCGATTTGTTGCACCGTTGCATCGAGAACTCTGCAACGCTTAGCGATTTACCTCATTTAACCGGCGAAACGTCACTTAATCTTGATGTTTTTCCGCAGATAGGTCGGGACGTCGAGGTCTTCGCCCTCGATAATTGTCGGCTCGCTTTTTTCAAAGCGACCACGTGTGACGGGCTCAAATTGCAGGACTTCCTGCTTGGCCGACGCTGGTGCTTTTCCGGTGGACGCTTTTTCTTCTTTCGATGAAATCGGCGGCTCAATCGTGGTGCGCTCCGGCTCTCCGTTGCGAGTCGGGATAACGGGCGCTTCGTTGGAGATGAATGTTTCGACTGGCACCAGGTCAGCCGCCATTGGCTCTTCGAACGGAATCATTTCGGCGACCGGCGCAGGCTCGATCGCCGGTTGTTCTGCTTGGATTTCCGGCTCGGGTACTGGGGGCTGGTACTGCTCCAGAATTGGTGAGGGTGCGGTCGCACTGCTTGGTACCAGAGGTGTCTGTAGCAAAATTGCTTCCTCTTCTGCGCAGACCGAACTGATGATGGTCACGCTCAACCGGTCTCCCAAGCGACCGTCTACGACGGCGCCAAAGAGAATCTGCGTCTGATCGCTAACGTGGCGCCCCAGTTCCTGCATCAGGATTTCGACTTCCGACAGTGTCATGCCCAAACCGCCGGCTACCTGTACAAGCACGTGTGTTGAGTCTGCCAGCATTCGTCCACGGTCCATCAACGGATTCTTGAGCGCCTGTGTGAGCGCATCGTGCGCGCGATTATCGGAATCGGATTCGCCGTAGCCAAACAGGCAACGGCTGTTGCGGGCGCTTAGAGCCGAAAGCAAATCATCGAAGCCGATACGGATAAGTCCCGGCCGCTGGATCAGGTTCACAATCGATCGCACGCTTTGGCTGATGGTAATATCGGCCATTGCGAACGCCTGGTGAATTCCCGCCTGCGGCGCGGCTAAGTCACCCATTCGATCGTTGTCGAAACAGACCACTGCGTGCGCAAACTCGCTCAGCCGCGCCAGCGCCTCTTGGGCCTGAGTATTTCGGCGTTTACCCTCGAACGTGAATGGAAGAGTCACAAAGGGAATGACCAACGCGCCGGTTTCACGAGCTGCTTGTGCAACGTATGGCGCCGCACCCGAACCCGTGCCGCCACCAAGCCCTGCACAAATGAAAATCACCCGCGAATCGGCCAGCGCTTCGCGAATTTCATCCGCCGATTCCAACGCTGCCTGGTAACCGATTTCCGGGTCGCCGCCTGCACCCAAACCGCGTGACACTTTGCGGCCGAGCTGGACCTTGCGTGTCGCAACCGAACTTGTCAGCGACTGCACATCAGTATTGATCGCGACGACGTCGGCTCTTTCCAAACCATCAAGCACGATGCGATCGAGCGCGTTTAAACCAGCGCCGCCAACGCTCACGACCTTGATCGGGATAAAATCTGCCAAACGTTCTGGGAAACTGTAGTTCTTGTTAAGTTGAATCATGCTTTAATCACCAACCTCCAAATTCCCACATCCAGCGGAGCTCTAACCTTTAAGTTTCAATTGTCACTGCAGCCGGCATTGCCCTTCATCGTTTTCCGCTAAAAAGCTTTCGGAGCCTATCCCCAAACCTTCGGGAGGGCCGGTCAGCACACATGATTTGCGCGAACTTGACCAATCCAATCGCCGTTGAGAACTGAGGATTCTCGACCGCAGACGTTACGCCCCAGGCCGTCTGCGCGTGAGTCACGTTCGCCGGAATTTCGAAAATTTCCGCCGCGAGATGATCGATCCCGTTTAAAAGGCTGCAGCCGCCGGTAATGAAAATGCCGGCACCCAGATAACCGAGATACGATTCTTGGTCGAGTCTGCGTTTGAGCAACTCAAAAGCTTCTCGAAGGCGCAGGTGAATGACAGTGTTCAGCGTTTCGCCCTCGATCTCTTTTCCAGCGAAGCCGGAATCGTCCTTGAGCAAAATCATTTCGCCAGGGCGGCAATTTCCGAGGATGCAACTGCCCTCTTCGACCTTTAATTTCTCCGCGCGCGCCATTGGGATGCGCAAGCCCATGGAGATATCGTTGGTGATGTGGTCGCCACCTACGGCCAGGGAACCGCTTTGTCTCACTGCGCCCTCGGAGTACAACACGTAGTCAGTCGTTCCGCCGCCCATATCGATCACGAGCGCGCCCAGGTCTTTCTCGTTCTGGGTGAGCACGACCTGTGCAGAAGCAAGGCCGCTAAAGACCACGTCCTCCACGTCCAGCGGCAGCTCTTTCACGCACCGAATGGCGTTTTGAATACGTGTGCGCACGCCGTGAATGATGTGAAAATCGGCTTCCAATTTTTGCCCGAGCATCCCAACAGGATTCAGCACGCCCTGCTGTCCCTCGACATGATAATGCTGAATGATGGAATGCAGGAAGGCGTTTTGCGCTGGGATGCTCACCTCGCGGGCATTAATCCTTACGTCGTCCACGTCCTGCTCATCAATTTCATCGCGGTCCTCAGGCAGCATGACGCACCCGCGGTTGTTAAAGCTCTGCAGATGTGATCCGGCGATAGCGATGTAAACGCTCTTGATCATGACGTCGCTCTTCTGTTCTGCGTCGACAACTGCTTCGTGCACGCATTTCATCGCCGTTTCAAAATCGACGATCTCCCCCTTGCGCACGCCGCGCGACGGGGCCTGGCCCACGCCAAGGATTTTGAGCGTGCCGTCGGGCCGGCTCTCCCCAACGACAACACAGATCTTGGATGTGCCAATCTCGAGACCAACCATTAAATCATTATTCGCCATTCTTACTCGCTTTTCTTTTGCTGGTTGCGAGTTGCCCTGGGAAAAGACGTCGAAACGCCGCGTGATTTGGGCGCTGACGCTCCAGGTTTTGCGCCGGACTCTTGATGGACGCGCACTTCGGGCGCATGCACCGGGATCGCTTTCATGATCCGCGGCTCCACGGCGGGCTCAATTGTGTCGTTGATCACGGCCGCCGCCGGACTGGTAAATGTCACTGGAATGTTTCGTTGCGCTACCAGGTTCAAAGTTTCCAGCTCCTGCCTGGTGTTATCGCAATAATCAAGAAATACTTGCAGCCGCCGCAATTGTTCCTCGAGATCGTTCAACCCAAACATGACGCGGCTGCGATTTTTGTCTGTCACCACGACACAATAACTTTTGGAAATGTCGATTTCGCGAATCTGAAATCGTGTTTGTAAAAAGCTGCGCTCGGTAAGACGCAGCAAGTCGAGCGCTGTTTTTGCTTCGGGTGATTCGACCACCTTCCCAGGTTCGAGCGATTCGCTCGTGCATCCCAGTATCAGCGGCAGGCCGAGATATTCGGGCAGCAACTTCTTTTGCTTCATCAAAACCCCCCGTCGACCGACCAGAAATGCAGCATCGGATGCAAATGGATCGGTGATTTCCGTCGCGCTCGTAATCCAGGCAATCGGTCTTCGTTCCACGATGCGAATGTCGATTTCTCTGGGTAATTTGCGTACGACCTCAACCTCGTCGGCTTGGGGAAGCTGCTGGATGCGATCGTGGACTCGCGCCAGGTTAACACTGAAAATGTTTGTGCCTTCATGCAGCTCGGCTGCTTTTAACACCTCCTCGCGCTGAAGGGTGCCGTCGGTCTGCAATTCAATTGTTTTGACTCGATAATCTGGATTCTCAAAGAAAAGGCGTCTTGCAGCTTCACGCCCGCCGAGGTAAACGCCTGCGAACAACGCTGCGATGGCAACCATTTTCCAAAGCACGCCCATGGCATTGCGAATTCGGTGTTGAGTCGCTCTGCGGGAGCGAACTTTCACATCCAATAAATGTTGTTGCCGCCGCTGCCGCACGTTGGACAGTCGCCGATTGCGCGCTCGGGAAGGTCTTTCGCTAAAACTCATCTCGTGCCTTTCGTTCTGGCGCGCGAAAGCGCAATGATCTGCGCGCAAAGATCGGCGTAGCCGATACTCGCTGCAGCTGCGGCCTCGGGTAGCAGGCTGGCCTCCGTCATCCCGGGAATGGTGTTGATCTCCAAAATGAACGGCTGTCCGGCCGCCGACAAAATCGCGTCCACACGCGCATACACCTGCAGGCCGGCCGCTCGAAACGCACGAAGCGCTAGTGTCTGGATCGCCTTTGTTTTCTCCGCGTCGATGTTTGCGGGACAGACATGCTCCGCTCCGCCACCAGCCTGCGGATTGAGAAACGGATACTTGCTGTTGAAATCGTAAAAGCCGCCCTTGGGAATTATTTCGAGAATGGGCAAAGCCTGATCACCGAGAACACCTATCGTTAACTCGCGGCCGGACACAAATTTTTCTATCAATAATTCGTGACCAAATTTTGCCACTTCATCGATTGCGGAATCGATTTCGTTTTCGTTCTTTACAATGATTACGCCCACCGTTGAGCCTTGTCGTGGCGCCTTCACGACGATCGGTAACGGAATTGTGGGCCGCTGTCCCGGGCCGATGACTTCCCATGCCGGCGTCGTTATGCCGTGTTCCTGAAATTTTTGTTTTGTGCGAATCTTGTCGAAGGCGATCTCACTTCCGGCGGCGCCATCGCCCGTATAAGCGATGCCGCGGCGGTCCAGGATTCTCTGAAGCTGCCCATCTTCGCCAAACGTTCCGTGGATGGTATTGAACGCCAGATCGACATCACTCGGCAGCTGAAAGTCTTCATTTCGCACGTCGATTTCGACCACTTCCGCCCCCAGTGAGCGAAGCGCTTTCGATACTCCTTGTCCGGTCGCAAGCGAAACCTCGCGCTCCGACCCAGGGCCCCCCATGAGCACTGCTATTTTCCTTGGTAATTCCCGGCCTCTAATCATTCAGGTTCTCCGACGATTTCCACTTCCGTCTCCAATTCGACGCCACGGTTTTTGCGCGCGACGTTCTTGATGTTGTCAATCAACTGAAGTACTTCCGTCGCCGTTGCGTCGCCATCGTTCACGATGAAATTGCCGTGAACTTGGGACACGCGTGCATTTCCGACCCGCGAGTTTTTCAGCCCCAATTCATCGACCAATTTACCCGCTGGTATACTCGCGGGATTTTTGAAAATGCACCCAGCGCTTTTGGCGATTGGCTGCGTAGTGCGCCGTTTCTCCTGCGATTCTCGCAAACAGCTGTCGATCTCCGCGCGCTCGGCGGGGTGCCCGCGGAAGGTCGCCGAAATCGCAAAATTTGTTTCGAGCAAAGGAAAGCGCCGGTAAAAAACTTCCAGCTCATCACGATTTTTCACATGCGAATTTCCTTCAGCGTCCAGATAACGAACACGCGTGACGTTCTCAAATGTTTGCGCGCCCATCGCGCCGGCATTCATGCGCAACGCGCCGCCGACCGCACCCGGGATTCCCTCCATCCATTCTAGCCCGCCGAGGCCCGCTGCACGCGCGGCGTACGCAACCTGCCTCAATTTGACCGCTGCGCCTGCTGCAATTTCGCATCCATCACGCTCGATCTTGTCGAAAACGCCGCCGCGCGGATGAACGACCACGCCGCGAATGCCGCCATCGCGAACGAGCAGATTCGATCCGCGCCCGATCGCGAACAGCGGCAGATGTTCATCCCGGCAAAACCGAATCAGCTCCGCAAAAGCCTCTTCGCTGCGTGGCTCGACCCAGAATTGCGCCGGCCCCCCGACGCGCAGCGTCGTATGTTTCGACAGCGGCTCGTACAGGCGGACTTCGCCCTCTTGGCCCACGATGCCTTTAAGTTTCTCCGCTATGACGAGGTCGGCGGCAAGAATCTCCAACTGTTCATGAATGTTGCCCGCGCCCAAACTCAGAACCAGATCGCCGGACTGGAGCATGTTTCCCACGTCCCGATGCACCCGTTCCAGACGCGGTTGATAACTTACACCGCGATGTCCGCGCCGCGTGATTTCATCGGCAATCGTCTGGCCGCTGATTCCGGGAATCGGCGTTTCGCTCGCAGGATAGACGTCCGTAATGACGACCCGGTTGGCATCGTCGAAAGCGCCGCCGAATTCGCGACATAGTGCCTTGGTTCGCGAGAAACGATGCGGCTGAAACATCGTTACAAGCCGTCGCCGGCCAATCGATTTTCCCGTGCTAATTGTGGCCCGGATTTCAGTCGGGTGATGCCCGTAATCATCCACGAGCAAGAATCGGTCGCTGGCGTATTTGATTTCGAAGCGGCGGCGCGCATGTTCGAATTTCTGAAGCGATGCCGTGACCTTGTCGAACGGAATCGAAAGCTCGGAGGCAAGCGCGATCACACCGAGCGCGTTATGCACATTGTGTTCTCCGGGGACGTTTAGAGTCGCTTGCCCTAGTTTCTCGGCGCGGCGATAAACTGAAAACGATGAGCCAAAATTCCGCAGCTCGACATCGACTCCACGGTAATGTGCCCGCTCGGAAAATCCGTACGAAACGGCGCATTTGTGTTTTGAGCACAATCGCGCGGCGTTCGCATCGTCGATGTTGTAGAGAACGGTTCCACTGGTTTGATCGATTAGTTGGGCAAACACTTTCTCGATCGCGGCGAGATCGGCATAAAAATCAAGGTGCTCTTCCTCGATATTTAGAATCAGGGCGTGTTCGGGATGAAAGCAGCGCAACGTGCCGTCGCTTTCGTCACCTTCGACGACGAAATATTCTCCGCGTGGATCCCAATGCGCGTTGGTCCCAAGGATCGGAATTTCCGCCCCGACGTAATGGGAAGGATGCATTCCGCCTCCGCGAAGCACGTGTGCCGTCATTGCGGACGTGGTCGTTTTACCGTGCATTCCGGCGATCACAACGCCGCGCTTGGCCTGCATAATTGCGGCGACGGCTTCCGCCCGGCGGAACAACGGCTTTCCGGAATCACGAGCGGCGAGGAGAATGGGGTTGTTCTCCCTGATCGCGGAGGAAAAAACAATAAACTCCGCGGCCTCCGCGTGCTCCGGCCGATGCTGGCCACAAAACCGCAGCCCGAGCCGTTGCAGTCGATCCGTCTCTGTGGTTGTGGTCTTGTCCGAGCCGCTGACAACGTGGCCGAGATCAATGAGAAGCCCTGCGAGACCGCTCATGCCGCTTCCCGCCACACCGACGAGATGAATCCGATGGTGTTCGCAGGTCAAAAATCTCGCCAGATTGGGGAGCGGCTCGCAACCGCGAAATTCTTTGCGCGTAGACCCGGCGGACGCGGCATTTGTTTCAGACGCGAGTTTCATGAGTGGCATATTTTTCCATCGTGTTCGCCACGCGACCAGCTGCATCTTTCGGCGCGAGCCGCGCGCAATTCGCCGCCATTTGTTGGAGGCGTTGCGGGCTTTGAATTAGTTCGCGGATTTTGCGCGCGAGCAATTCGCCGGAAATCTCCGACTGCTTGAGAAGAATTGCCGCGTCAGTGTGAGCATAGATTTCTGCGTTGCGCGTCTGATGATCGTCTGTGGCATAGGGAAACGGAATCAGGATGCCTGGCAATGAAAAGGCGGCGAACTCAGCCAGGCTGGCCGCGCCAGCTCTCGCAACAACAATATCCGCTGCGCTGTAAACCTCTTCCATCCGATGATGAAAGGCACCGATGTAAGCAGGGACATTTTCGCGACGATAGTTATCTGCAACGAGGCGTTCATCACGCGTGCCGGAGAGGTGAATCACTTGCAGCGGGACGCCTTTTAAGAATGGCAGCGCTTTGATCAGCGCCTGATTAATTCCGCTGGCGCCCTGGCTGCCACCCATAACGAGCAGCGTGGGGAGCTCCCCTTGTAATCCGAGTTTCCGCCGTACATCTGCGCGATCCAAACGCACCAGGCCGGTGCGAACCGGTGTGCCCGTGATTTCAGTGCGAGTTTTCGGAAAGAACGGCGCGCATTCCTTGAACCCTAGCATAACCGCATTCACCATACGCGCCGTCCAGCGGTTGGCTTTTCCCGGGACGGCGTTTGATTCGTGAATGAAAGTTGCTATGCCGCGGATCCTCCCGGCCAATACTGGGGCGGTGGAAGTGAACCCGCCCATGCCAAGCACCGCCTGAGGTTTAAATTTTCCATACAGCGACCGGCAAAGTGACAAGCTTTCTAAGAATCGGCGAGTGAAACCAAAAAACGCCGGCGAAAATAGCGAAGGCAGCCCCACTGTCGGTAATTTTTCGACTCGGAAATTCGTGCGGCCGGAAAGCGCCAACGCGTCGATGTCCTTTTCGGAAACCAACAGCATCACCTCGTGTCCGCGGTTTTGCAGCACTTCAGCCACGGCAATGCCGGGGAAAAGGTGTCCGCCGGTTCCTCCACATGCGATTACAGCATTCATATTGGGCTGAGGCGAGTTACGACTTCATCAGAGGCGTGGCGTCACTCTGGCGTGCATTGTGGTGCGTTTCACGGGTGGCGGGTCAAGAATGCCCTGGCGATAAATGTTCAACAACAGACCGATTCCAAACAGACATGCCGCCAAATTCGAGCCTCCGTAGCTGATAAACGGCAGCGGCAACCCTTTGTTAGGCAAAAGCGAAGTGGTCACGCCGATGTTCACCGCCGCCTGCAGGGCAAGGAGCGAAACAATCCCGCATCCGAGCAGCAGTCCGAAACGATCGCGAGCGTGCAGCGCAATCATGATGGCGCAAACAATGATTACGATAAAGAAGAAGACCACCAGCAGACTGAACCGCAGACCAAGTTCTTCGCCAATGATGGGAAAGATAAAATCAGTGTGTGCGTATGGCAGATAAAGCATTTTCTGTCGGCCGTTGCCCAGCCCGAGGCCATCCATTCCGCCGCTGCCCCAGGCGATTAGCGCCTGCATCTGCTGCAAGCCGGCGTTGTCCTTGTAGTTTTGCGGATGAAGAAAAGCGGAGAGCCGCCCCATGCGCTCGGAGATTTGCGTCGCAACCACGAGCAGGCCGCCAAAGCCCGCGAATGCCAGCCCGCCAAGCCATAGCAGATTCGCGCCGGCAACAAACATGACGACAAACGCCGTTGTTCCAATCAAAGCCGTCGTCCCAAGATCGACTTCACCCAGCACCAGCGCAGCCGGCAAACTGACGATCGCGAGCGGAACAATGAATCCCGATAACAGGTTGCCGTCCCGTTCTTCACGTCGCGCAAACCAGGCAGCAAGAAAAAAGACTATCGCTATTTTGGCGAGCTCCGATGGCTGAAAGGTGATGGGACCGAAGCCGACCCACCGACGCGATCCATTGATGCGCATTCCAATGTGTGGAATGTAACAAAGCGTCAGAGCAGTCAGCGCCAGCGCAAACCAAACCCACCAGGTCTTCTGCCAGAACTGGTAGTTCACCAGCGCCGCAACAATGCAGGCGATGAGTCCAAACCCAATCCAAATGGCCTGGCGTTTGATGAAAAAATAAACGTCGCCATGGCTGTCGCGTGCGTATGCGCTCGTGCTGAAAAGCATCACGATACCGATGACGAGCAATCCCAGCACTGCCAAAAACAAGATATAGGCGCTCTTACGATGCATAAGTTAATGGATGCGTCGCACGGTCTGGCCATGATCGCGTTTGATTGCGCCGGTTGCTGAGAATTGTCGCTGCGGTAAGCGAACGGACTAGGCGATCAAAAGTGACCCGAGGACGTCTCCCTACTCCAAACTCTTTCCCAAAACGAAACACGCGCGAAGACCTATTTTGCGCTATGCGTTTCGGGACTGCGATGCGCCTTCGCATCGCTTTCATTGCCAACGGGTTCATTTACTTTTCTTCTTGTGGTTGCTGGCTTTTGCGCCGGCATTTCTCGAATTCGTTTTTTCCGGAATCAATAGCTTTTGCCCGATCTTCAATTTGCGCGGGTCTTCAATGTGGTTCAGCGCCATCAGATCGTCGTACGGGATTTTCAGTTTCTTTGCGATCGTGACGGGATTGTCGCCCTTTTTCACAATGTAAGTTTTTCCCGACGAAACAGGTGAGGTCGCGTGTTCCTGCTTCGAAGGCGAATGCGAAGGTTTCACGTCGGTACGCTGCGTGTTTTCCTTTTCGGCTGCAGCCACCCGGGCGGTGTCAGTAGCCGCGTGATTTGCTGTGCCTGCAGTGTCGGCCGGCGTGTTTTCACCTTGCGTCTGGTTCGCCGGCACGAATGGACTTTCCCGTGTTTTGATTGCGTTGAACGCAACGATTCCCGACACCGCAACGACATGCAAAAGCAAAACAACCAGCAATGCCCGGGACAACTTCATGTTGGGCTCAGGAATGCCGTCGAAGTCCATTCCCGCAGATGCAGCCGATGCCCGGCGCGCCGTGGCGGCCCGGAATTTCTTTGGTTTGAAAAGGCGCGAGATTTTCATCGCTTTCATTGCGGCAGTGTTTGCACCAGCGCGCGGAATTGGTCGCCGCGATCGGCGTAGCTTTTAAACATGTCGAAGGACGATGTGCCCGGAGAAAACAGCACAACGTCACCCGGCCTGGCGAGGGCGCGTGCGCGTTCGACCGCGTCGGCGAGCGAAATTGCGATCTCACATTTGGCTGCCCCGTTCCAGGAGCGCTCGATGCTCTCGGCCATTTCGCCGATCAGGACGGCCGATTTGACTTTGTCTTTCACCAAATAGCGCAACGGATCGAAATTGAATCCTTTGTCTTTGCCGCCGGCGATCAGCACCACAGGCTTGGTTTGGGTGGCCAGTGCCTTCTCAACGGCATCCAGGTTTGTCGCCTTCGAATCATTGATGTATTCGATGCCGTGGATTTCGCGCACAAATTCGCACCGATGCGGGCGCTGCTCATAATCGCGAAGCGCCGGCACCATCTGCGCGAACGACAATTCGCGGGCGACGCCGACAGCGAGCGTGGCCATCAGGTTCTCGATGTTATGCAGCCCCCGCAGCTTCGTCTCGGACAAACGCAGGACGGACTGATGCTCATAAGTGATCGCGCCGTTAGAAACGCGGAAATCTGCTCGATCGGAATAGGCGCTGAAAGTGATCCGGCGTGGTCGAATTCTCGGCAAAACTTCCGCGGCGTTTACCACTGCAATGTCCTGCTCGGTTTGATTTTCGAAAATGCGCAGCTTGGCCGCGCGATATTCCGTCACCGAACGATAACGGTCGAGATGGTCCGGAGCGAAGTTGAGCCAGAGGCTGATCGATGGACGAAATGTGCGGATCTCTTCGAGTTGAAACGAGCTCACTTCAACCGTAAGCACATCGACCGGCTGCCGTTCCCGCGCCACCTCGGAAAGCGGTTTACCAATATTGCCGCAAGCGATAGTTGTTTGCCCGCAGGCATTCAGCATTTGAGCCAGCAGTTCTGTCGTCGTGGTTTTGCCGTTCGTGCCTGTCACGGCGATCACCGGCATTTCGCAGGACCGCCAGCCTAGCTCGAGTTCACTGATCATTTCGATTTCGCGCGAGGAAAAATTGCGCGCTAATGGAGAAGCTGGATCAATGCCTGGACTTACAACGGCCCACCGGTATTCAGATGAGTCTTTTTCAGCCGCGGCCCCGCAAATTACGCGGACACCGTGTGCCCGCAGATTGTCCATGGTGGATTTCAGCAGGTTTTTCTCGTCGCCGCTGTCGAGCGCTGTTACCTGTGCTCCCTCCGATACGAGCAGCAGCGCCGCGGCGCTCCCGCTAAGGCCGGCCCCCAGAACGGCAACATGCTGATTTTTGTAGCGGCCGTTTTTCATCGCAGTTTCAATGTTGCCAGTCCGAGCAGGGCGAAGATGATCGAAAGGATCCAGAAACGAACAATCACAGTCGTTTCCTTCCAGCCGGTCAGTTCGAAATGATGATGAAGCGGTGACATCACGAAAAACCGCTTACCGGTGAGTTTAAAGCTTAGCACCTGCAAAATCACCGAGACGGCCTCGATTACGAAAACGCCACCGACTACGACCAGTAGCAGCTCCTGTTTACAGCAGATCGCCACAACACCGAGCATGCCGCCGATAGCCAGCGATCCAGTGTCGCCCATGAAAACTTTAGCCGGATAGCAGTTGAACCATAGAAAGCCCAGACCCGCGCCTATCAGCGCCGAGCAGACAACTGTCAGTTCCCCCGCAAACGGATAAAACGGCACCTGCAAATATTCGGCGACGCGGAAATTGCCCGCCGCGTAACAAAGCAACGCGTATGCAAACGCCACGGTAATGGTGCACCCGCTCGCCAAACCATCCAGCCCATCGGTGAGATTCACGGCGTTCGATGTGCCGACGATCACCAGTGCAAAAAAGAAGAAGGTGAACCAGCTCATGTTGGCAATCACTGGCGCCTTCACAAAAGGCACGTAGAGCGCGCGCGCCTGCACTTCCAACAAGGGATCGGTGAGAAACAGAGCGGTGATAATTGCCGCGAGGATAATTTGGAAAAGGAGTTTAACCCGACCGTGAATCCCTTCGGATTTCTTCTTGGTTACCTTGAGATAATCATCGGCGAACCCGAGCCCGCCCAGATAAACCATGCTGAACAGCGTTAGCCAGACAAACTTGTTGTCGAGACGCGCCCAGAGGATACTCGACACGAATACGGCGCCGATAACCAGCACGCCACCCATGGTGGGCGTGCCCTGCTTTACTCCGTGCAGCTCGGCTAACCGGTGAACTTCGTCTACTCCGCGAATAGGCTGTCCCAGCTTCAATGCACACAACTTTGCGATGATGAAGTTTCCAAAGAGCAGAGTCGTTAAGAAAGAGGTAACCGCCGCCGCGATTGCTCGGAAAGTGACGTAAAGAAAAACGTTGAATCCGATAAAGTGCCCGCTCAGGTGATGGAGGTAGTACATCATGGCGAGTTCACGAATTCCGAATGCCTGCTCCGGAATTGCTCGATTACTTCCTCCGTCTTTGCGGCGCGACTGCCTTTGATCAGAACGAGATCACCCGGCGCGGCAATTTCGCCTAACAAGTTAGCGGCTTCGCGGGTCGAGGGCACAAGGGAAACGTTGCTCAAGCCCGCAGCGCGCGCGCCTTCCGCGATAGCTTCGGCGGCGTCGCCGATGGTGATCAGTTGATCCACGGCGAGGCTGGCGGCGGTTGCCCCCACCTCGCGGTGACCGCGCTCCGATTCGGCGCCCAGTTCCCGCATTTCACCCAGGACCGCGATGCGTTTCCCTTCAGTATCGAGCTCGACCAAAGTCCGTAGCGCCGCTTTCATCGAATCGGGATTGGCGTTGTAGCTGTCGTCGAGAAAATTCACGCCGCCGATTTGCTTGATCTGCAAACGCGCTTTCGTCAGAGGCGCCGCAGCCAGCCCGGAGGCGCATTCTTCGATTGATAATCCAAATACCCGGCCGGCGGCCACGGCAAGCAATGCATTCTGAACCATGTGCAAACCGGCAACGGGAAGCTGCGCCCGGCAACGATGCGCGCCCTCGAGGATTGTGAACTCGGAGCCGTTTGCGCTCTGGCGAATTTCAATCGCGCGGACGCTGCCAGCTGTCGTTCCGGCAAAGACCACTTTTGCTGGTGTACGCGCGGCGATTCCTTTACTCAACGGATCGTCGGCATTCAGAATTACGGTCCCTTGCGGCCCCACCGCTTCGGCCAGCGCGCCCTTTTCCCTGGCGATTGCGTCGCGGGAGCCCATGAACTCGATATGCGCCACGCCGATGTTAGTGATGATCGCCGTGTCGGGTGCAGCGATCTTTGAGAGTGCCGCGATTTCGCCAGGGTGATTCATGCCAATTTCCCAAACAGCCACTTCATCCCCGGGAGTCGCTTCCAGAATTGTGCGCGGCAAACCGACGTGATTGTTGAAATTGCCTTCCGTCTTGGTGACGCGAAATTTTCGCGCCACAACTGACGCGGTGAAATCCTTGGTGCTCGTCTTCCCGTTACTTCCAGTGATCGCGACTACTTTTAGCGCGAGGGACCGACGGTAATTGGCAGCAATTTGCTGGTATGCGTGCAACGTGTCGGTCGCCCGAATGAGCGCAAGATTTTCCGGAACATTCCCGTTCCAGTTCTGATCAACGAGGGCGCCAGTCGCACCGGATTTTGCAGCGGATTGGACGAAGTCGTGTCCATCAAAATTTTCGCCTCGCAACGCGACGAATAATTCCCCAGCTCTTATCGTTCGGGAATCGGTGCCGATTTTGTCGATCATGACAGTCTCGTCACCGGATGAAACCGATGCCCCGGCGAACTGTGCGATTTTAGAAAGCGGGAGCGGACTCATTGCTAAAGCTCCACGGGATGATCTTCGATCGCGCGTCGCGAGACCTGGATGTCGTCGAACGGGATCGTGTAATCTGCGAACTCCTGATAGTTTTCGTGCCCTTTGCCGGCCACCAGCACAATGTCCCGCGGACGGGCAAGCGCAACGGCGCGGTTGATCGCTTCCGTGCGGTCGACAATTTTCTCGTACCGATTCGAGCGAAAGCCTTTTTCGACCTCCTCGATTATGGCCCCGGGGTCTTCCTTGCGCGGATTATCAGACGTTATAATGGAGTAATCGGCCAGGCGATCCACCATCTCCGCCATCAACGGGCGCTTTTGACGGTCGCGATCGCCGCCGCAACCAAAAACCGCAATCAATCGATTCGGCTGGAGTTCCCGCAGAGTTTTTAGCACGTTTCCAAGCGCGTCGGGCGTGTGAGCGTAATCGACGAACACTTGAAATTGTCGCTTCGCGGGCACCAGTTCCAGCCGTCCGGGCACTTGCGGCGCTTTTGCCAGACTCAGCACCGCGTTTCGCAAGTTGATTCCTAACGCGTCGGCAGCAGCAAGCGCCGCCATTGAGTTTGTGACGTTGAACCGGCCAATCAATGGAACACGAACGAGGTAACTCTTGCCGTGTGCGTCGAGCTGATAGGATGTTCCGGTGAATTCCGCGCGATAATTTGAGGCGCGGAAATCCGCGCGCAGTCCCACCCCATAAGTGACGACCGCCACGGTTTTGTCGATTCTGCGGAGCAAATGCTGGCCGTAACGATCGTCGATGTTCACAATCGCAACGGGTTTGTTCTTTTGTTTTTGGCCGGCCAGTCCAGTGAAAAGTTTCGCCTTCGCTTCAAAGTAGTTTTCCATCGTCCTGTGAAAATCGAGATGGTCCTGTGTGAGATTAG